>NZ_CP058335.1:0-1248858 GCF_013391105.1 Natronomonas salina | reverse complement strand
CTCAACCACAGCGAGAGCTACCTCTCTCGTGCCGTCGGCGACCTCGTCGAGAAAGGGCTCGTCTACACGGAACGCGATGGCCGGCGAAAACGAGTCGTCCCGTCGGATGCTCGCGCCGTCGAACTCTATCAGGACCTCGTTCGCCAGCACTCCCACATCGGCTTTCCTGAGCTGCTGACCGGCAAAGCACTCGAGGTGCTGTACTACCTCGACCAGCCGCGGACCGTCTCCGAGATTGCCGACCGGAGCGACAACTACCGCAACACAGTCAACCGAGTTCTCAAGCGGTTTCGCGACCGGGGTCTCGTCGGGACAGACGACGGTCGCTATGACTTCAACGCCGACTTCAACCGCCTCTACGAGTTCGCACGTGAACTCGCACACCATCTGCATCGCCACCGCCTCGAATCAGTCACCCCGAAGGGCACGATCCTCTGGGAGGACTACGACGAATTCCTCGCTCAGACCGAGACGGAGATCGACGCGGCGGGGTTCCACGAAACCGGCCTCGCTCGATTCGCGGCCTTCGACCTCCAGTTCTTGCTCACCGGCCACCGCTACTACTTCTACTCCGAAGAGCTCGACGCAGTCTCGCCGGCGGAGCTCTGCTGTCACACCCTTTTGATCGACGACGGCAGCCGCCACCGCTCGTACTGTCTCCTCCTGCTCAGCCACGTCGACGTCGACGAGGAGGATCTCCGGGAGCAGGCGGTGAAGTATGACCTCGAAGACGAAATCGACGCCTTGCTCCGCTACCTCGAGACCCACGGCGAGGTCGACGACGACCGGCTCCCGGAGTGGGACGAGTTCCAGGGGCTGGCGGCTGACTACGAGGTGGCACTACAATAATGAGACCAACATTCGGAAGCGAGTACATCGAGAACGAATTCCAGCGAATCGGGGACGGCCTCTCAGCCCCACTTACGGTCTACTTGATCGGAGGTGGTGCGATGTCGCTGCGCGACCTCAAGGGGGCGACGAAAGATATCGACCTGGTCGTCCCGGATGGCGACGCATATGGTCAGCTGTGGGCCGTCCTGATGGACCTCGGATATGTGGAGGTCCAGCCGCTGGATCCAGATTACCGGGCGCTGGGGGCGACGAGCTGCGTCGAGAACGACGATGGATGTCGCCTCGACATCTTCAACCAGCAGGTCGCGAACAAGCTCGTGCTCACCGACGGCATGCAAGAGCGCAGTGAACCGTTCCTCGACACGGATCGACTGACGGTCCGGCTGGTCGGCAACGAGGATATCTTCCTGTTCAAACTGATCGCAGGCCGAGACGACGACATCGAGGACATGAATATGCTCGTGCAGACTGGTCTCGACTACGACGTCGTCCGAGCTGAACTCGAAGCCCAGATCGAACGCCTGGGTGACGATCAGTTCGCTACGTTCGCGAACGAGGCCCTGGTCGAACTCGAAGAACGGTACGGGGTGACCACGCCGATCGAAGACCGCATCCAAGAGCTCACGGATAAGTACTATCGGGGAATCGAAGTCCTCCAGTCACTCGACGAGCCGATGACCGTTGACGAACTGGCCGTGGAACTGGAGCTGGATACCGACGAGATTCACGACCGGATCGCGTATCTCTCAACATTCGACCGGGTCCGTCAAGATGGCGCCACAGTCCGTCCCGTAGAGTAGCTCAATCGCTGCCCTACGTAGAGGGAAGGCGGCCATCTAGTCGGGGAACGCGGCCCTGTTTGATCTCATGATCGACGTGACGTCGGTGTTTGCAGCCGCCTTCGGGTGAGCGCTGCTACCAGTCGAGACAGGTACACGACCCGTCGATGACGTCGACTTCGTACCGGTTCCCGGACGCGGACTGTACCTCGTAGCGGCCACCTTTCGAGAGTAGTGAGACGTCTATCGTTTCGGCGACGGCACGTTCCCTGCGGGGCTCAAGATATCCTGCCATTAGAGCAATTGTGGTCCCGAGGATACCGGAAATGTAATCTCCCACGGAATCAGCCATTGGGGACGAGTGCACTCCACATATACAGGCTAGTTTGCGAGATGCTCTTGGTGCTGTCAAGGCCTGGAACTTAGAGAACGAATCGTACGATTCATACGACGGACGAGCGGCGGTTGATAATGCTTTTTCTGGGTTTACATTCACGGCTCGGGGCGTCCGCTCGCTATCCCGCGGTCACCACGACGCCGGGTCGTCGATCGCCTGGAACGTGAGCGTGACCTCGCTTCCGCGTGAGGTGGTCTCGGCGATATGCATCGACCCGCCGTATTCGGTGACGAGCGAGTCGACGAGATAGAGCCCGATCCCGTGGTTGCCGGTCACCTCGTTCTCGTTGATACCTCGCCGCACGGGCTCGGCGATCCCAGGGCCGTTGTCCGCGATGGTGACGGTGACGCGGTCACAGCGTCGCTCAGCGGTGACCTCGACGCGGGGCGTCTCGGCATCGTTGTGCTCGATGGCGTTGTGCAGGACGTTCTCGAAGGTGTATCGGAGCAACCCGTCCGCACGGACGACGAGGCCGGCTGGGACCTCCGCCCTGATCTCGGCGTCCTCGAACGACTGGGCCAGCGACTTGAGCTCGGAGTTCAGCGCATGAGAGAGGTCGACCGGGTGCTGGGACAGCTGCGACGAGAACGACGCCACGAGGACTCGCACGTTATCGACGAGTTCAGCGGCGTCCTCGCTTTGATCGAGGATCGTCTCCAGTGCCGGGTCGTCGATGTCGTACTCCTCGTCGAGCAACGCTGCGTTGCCCTTGATGATCGCGATCTTGTTGAGGACGTTGTGGCGGAGGAGTTGATTGAGGAACTCGATGCGGTCCTGTTGTCGCTCCAGGCGCGTCGACTTCCGGGCGGCCTCGATGCTCTGGCCGCGACTGTAGCCGACGAGCAGGCCGGCGATGCTGCCGAACCCCATCATGAACAGGAGGAGCTGGAGCCCGGTGGTCAGGGAGGTCTGTTTGACGACGATGATGCTGCCGATGAAGCCGCCCAGCGAGAACAGACCGAACAGCGTCCACCGGAGCATCTCCGAGTACACCCGCACCGGGTACGTACTGCGATGGACGACACCCATGATGGTGATGATGAGGGCGGCGGGCAACCCGACGAGCAACGCGTCGACCGGGTCGATCGCCAGCCAGTACCAGGTGAACAGGGTGGCGCCGACGAGCAGCAGGCCGACCAGCACGATGATCGCCTCGACCATCGGCCGCGTGAGGCTGCCCAGCCGCGTGTCTATCCGCATGCTGGCCCCCTGATACCCTGCCATTGGACTGGAGTTGAAACTAATAGGTAATAAAATGTCCCTCCTGTTGATGGTTCTGCGTCGATGTCAGGACAGTCCGCACGACAGCGGTACCTTTGAACCCACCCTCCAGCTACGATTCCGGAACGGCCAAACAAATTATAACTAAGTAATAAATACCTACACTGGTATGGATGGGTGGCGGCGGCAAGTTATCAATGGGTCTGCGCTCGTCGCGCTCTTGGGGTTGGTGTACGTGATCGGGGGTGTCGCCCTCTGGGTGACCGAGCTCGCTCCGAACGCCGGGTCGACACACCAGGCGCTGTACGAGCTTACGATGCACGTCCTCTTCGGGGGCGTCATCCTCGCACTCGGCGTCCACGTCGAACGCAGCGAACTCCTCCCGGAGGAACGGTTCTCGGTGATGGTCTGGTGTTACGGTGGGTTCACACTCATGTTCCTGCTGAGCACCTGGGGGCATCTCGGGGCGATCCTCGAGGGGCTGTTGACCGTGGGGTTCGTCAGCGACTTCGTGATCTTCACGAGCCTCGGCGGCGCCTTCGGCGTCATTGCTGGCGTCAACCGCGGCCGGGCGACGAAGAACAAGCTCCTGGCCGACCGGAACGAGGAACAGCGAGAGACCCTCGCGTTGCTGACCCGACTCGTGAGTCACGACATCCGCAACGACATGGCGATCATGGACGGCTACGCAGAGATCGTCGCCGAACACGTCGACGAGGAACTCTACGCGATGGAGGTCATCCAGACGCGGATCGACGATACGATCGAACTCCTCGAGGACGCCAGCACCCTCGTGAAGACCCTCGACGACGACCGCGAGTTCGAACCCGTCGACCTCTCGGGCATCCTCAGCTCGGAGGTGCGCTCGCTCTCGGAGACACATCCCGATGTCGACCTCGACACCGAGATCACCAACGGGCTCGCTGTGACGGCGGATTCGCTCCTTCGCCAGCTGTTCTCGAACCTCCTGAGCAACGCCGTCGCCCACAACGACACCGACGACCTCACGGTCTCCGTTCGCGCCGCGCGCGAGGGAGCCTGGGCGATCGTCGAGATCAGCGACAACGGGAGCGGCATCCCACCCGAGGTTCGAGAGGAGTGCTTCGGACTCGGCGAACGAGGCCCCGAGAGCGAGGGCGACGGAATCGGTCTCTACTTAGTCTCGCGACTCGCCGAGATCTACGGCGGCTCCGTAGACCTCGAGGAGTCACCAGTTGGGGGCGCACAGTTCCGGATCAAGCTCCCGACGACCTCCAACTGACGGCTGGGTTCGAATCGATCGGCATCCGCTTCTCCAGGCAGCGATCACGCGTGTACGTAGCGCGATAGACGGCACGAGTGCGCTTGCTGCTCCAGCGTCGAGGAATGCTCCCGGTCCACCTCAGAACTTCCAGCAGACGTGGTGGATGGCCGCAACCGACGTTTCACTCGTCGCGCCGCTCGCCGCCATCGGTCGTCGAGAGGCAGCGTTCGGCGTCGTCCACGGCGTCGCTCGCGCGTTCGCTATCGACGCCGCCGGGTGAGAACGTCGCCGCCTCGAACGTCTCGGTGATGGTGCGCAACGCGGCCCTGCGGTCCTCGTCGAGGCTCTCGCTGGCGGCCTGATAGACCTCCCAGTGGGTCCGTGAATCGGCCATTCCGAGTGCCGACCGGACGGTCGCGAACGCCAACTGGACGGCCGTCGAGGGCGCCTGCTCGAGCTGGGCGCGGGCCGCGGCCAACCCGCCCGTCTCGTCGGCCACCGCCGAGGCCGGCGGATCCACCTCCGCGACGCCGTCGCCACCGGCCTCTGCTTCGTCCGCTCCACCACCGAAGCGACGCCAGGCTGCGTACACCCAGAACGCGGCGTTCAGCAGGAACAACACGCCCAGGAACGTCATGAGAATCGGGTGGCTCGCCCACAGCGACTGGAGGGTCTGCCCGACGGTCGGCATCCCGAGTGACTCCGAGAGGTCGCCGAACCCGGCGAAGCTGTCATCCGACCGCGGCTCGATCGTCACGTCGGTCTGGCTGCCGTTCAGGTTCCCCCCGTTACTGGGATAGCCCACCACCGCCTCCTGGCGTGAGGCGGGCCGGTCGACAGTGATGCTGTAGGCGCCGTTGGCATCCGTCGTTGCGAGCCGGCTCGAGCCATCCGCCTCGAGCCGCACCGTCTGTCTGGCGACCGGCTCACCGTCGGCCGTCTCCAGTCGCCCCGAGACGTGTGCCCGGTCGTCGTCGTAGTCGACTTGCGCCGAGATCGATGTCGCCGTCGCCGACACCGAGAGCGGCTGGGATTCGTTCGACGGGGCCAGCGCCGTCCCCGGGGCGCCGCCGTGGACGCCGAGTGTCGCGTTCCCGGCGGGGGCCGCGGCTGGGAGCGGCCCCGTGACCTCGAACCGACCCTCGCTATCGGTCCGCGTCGTCCCCACCACCTCGTCCTGGACGCTGATGTTGACCGTGACGTTTTCGGGCTGTTCACCGCCCGCCGTGAGTGTCCCGGTGGCCGTGACGTTCTCGCCGTATGCGGCCTGCGTCGTCGCGTCCTCGACCTCGAGTGTCGTCGGCGTTTCGGCGACCGAGAGCGCCGTCGTCTCGTTCACCCCCATATACCGCGAGGTGTTGCGGGGGACGTACCGGACGGACAGCGTCGTCTCACCGGTCTCGATAGCTGTCGGCCGATACGACACCGACCAGCGGCCGTCCTCGTTCAGCGACGTGTTCGCCTGGAACCCGGCCGCGTCTTCGACGACCACCACACCGTCGGTGACCGCCGACCAATCGCCCGTCCGGACCAGCCCGGAGACGGTCGCGGGACTGGCGTAGGACGCCTCGTCGTCGCTATCGACCGCGAGCTCGACGGGCTCGAGGGAGGCGGACTCGGCCTCCGTGGCGGTGTCGTTCACGCCCGCGGCCGTTCCCTCGATCTGTTCGGCCGAGCGCGTCAGGTTGGCCGACGAATCGTCGTCGAGGGCACGGAGGCCACCGGAGACGTTCTCGCTCAGTTCGTTGATCCGGTTGGCCTGCCGACGCATCTCTCGGGCCCGCGCCCGGGCGCGATCGTCGTCACCGGCCTCTCTGGCCGCCTCGTACTCTTGGCGGGTCTCGTTGAACGCCTGCAGCCGTTCGGCGAGTTCCTGCTGGTCGTTCCGGGTCTGATTGAACGTCTCGGCGTCCCGTTCGGATTCGTTGCTCGTCGTCTCCCGCTCGACGGTCACGTACCGTTCCAGATACGATTCGTACTCCGAATCGAGGTCCTCGCAGGCGTCGTAGTTCCCGACCGTGATGCCCTCGGTACAGTCGGCGTGGATCTCCCCCATCCGCCCGCCGAACCAGCGTTCGAGCTCCTGCAGGTCGCTGTCGTCGTCGGCCTCGTCGGGGTTCTCGTGTTGGGGGCCCTCTGACGGCTGGGCGACTGCCAGGCCTGCCCCTCCGAGCACCAGTATCATCACGAGAAGGACGACACCGATGCGTCCGATCCCGTCGAGGTTCCGCACGATATCCGTGTTTCCGGAACGCAGACTCATAAAACAGTTGCTAGCCAGGCCACTCGCCAGGGGCCGTCCTCCATCTCTGCGGACCGGAGACAGCCGCTATACCCGAATACAGGGACGTCTGTTCGTCTACCGGGTCGGTGTCGGCTGGCTGCCACCAAGCCCGACAGCGGCTCTTCACCTCCCTAGAGCAGGCTTCGCTTCTGCACCAGCTCGAACGCCGACCCGGCCTGCGCGGGAGCGGACAACAAACCTTCAACACCCCGACCCCCGAAGTGATGGCCAGTGCAGCCGACTCGTCGGTTCTGGGAGACGCTCGCGGTCGCCGGGGTGCTCTGTGCGGCCGCCGTCGCGTTCGCCCAGCCGCTGTTGCTGCTGGCGCCGGCCGGGATCGCCGCCTGGTTGCTCGCCGCACAACTCGGCTTCGTCTACGCCGTCGGCCGCCTCGATGACTCACTGGCTATCGGCCAGACGCTCGACCGCGAGGCGGCCGCGACCGGCGACCCCGTGACGGCGACGCTCACCGCGAGAGGTGACGCCCCCGGTCTCCGCACCACCGTCACGGCAGCCACGAGCGCTGGTCTCGATGCGTCGGGCGACCGCGAGATCACTCTCGGTGAGTCAACGTCGTTTACGGTCGAATCCGATATCGCCGGCACCCATCACCTCGCGGTCCCCGAAATCGAGGTCCGTGACCCCCTCGGGCTGTTCCGTGAGCGGTTCGAACGAGGCATCCAGCGATCGCTTCTCGTCGAGGCACGCCGACCCAGGAACGTCCACGTCGGCCAGGGCGGCCGCTCCCAGCCGACCACCTTCGGCGAGCACAGCGTCAAGGCAGCCGGGCCGGGGCTCACGCCGACGGAACTCAGAGAGTACGTCGCCGGCGAACCCGCTTCCAACATCGACTGGAAGGCGACCGCACGCCTCTCGAGACCGTACATCCGGAAGTACGAGGCGGAATCGAACCAGACGACGCTCTTCGTCGTCGACGCTCGCTCGAGTCTCGCGACCGGCCTGGCGGGCGAGACCGCCCTCGATTACCTCCGGACGGTCGCGCTATCGAACGTCACCGCCATCCAGCGGATGGGCGACCCGCTCGGCTGCTACGGCATCGACGACCACGGCGTCCATCGATACGTCTCGCCGACCAACTCCGCCCGCGGGTACGACCTCACCAGACGACGACTCCGCGGTCTCACGGCCTCGACCGGTTCCTCGCGGCCGCGCCGCACAGCCTCCATCCAGCGTCGACCGACCCAGTACGACACCGAGACGCGATTCGGCCGACTTCTCGATCCGTACGCGACGGCCCGGCCAGCGACCGACCCGGAATCGAACCCGTTGCAGACCGCCGTCCGGTCGGCAATCAAGACCCTCCCCGAGTCGGCACGGATCGTCCTGTACACCGACGATACCGACCGCTCGGGGATCCGCGAGATCGTCAGGGAGGTGCGGCGCAGCGATTACTTCCTGGAGATCTTCCTGGCGCCGACAGTCCTGTTCGAACCGGATACGCTCGCCGACCTCACGGCCGCGACCGAGCGCTACCGCGACTTCGAGCGGTTCCGACGCGAACTCGCCAACCTCGATCACGTCACCAGCTACGAGGTCGCCCCGCAGAGCCGCATCGAGACCGTTCTCGAACAGGAACGCTCTACTGTCGCCGACTAACCGAGAACCAGAGACGCAGGCGCCACCTCAGTTCGAACGAGGTGACAATGCCCACTCCGGGGGTCCGTGATTGCAGGCATCGGGCGACCTGATCGCCAGGCCTCCGTCCGGAATCGGCCCTCGGAATCTTTTTCCCGCATTCAGAGCACATCCCTTCCATGCAGGACCAGCGTGTCCTCGTCACGGGGGGCGCAGGATTCATCGGCTCGAATCTCGCGAACGCACTCGCGGCGGACAACGACGTCATCGCACTGGACGATTGCTACCTCGGGACGCCGGAGAACCTCGATGACAGCGTCGAGTTCGTCGAGGCCAGTGTCCTCGACGACGACCTTCCCACCGACGTCGACGTCGTCTTCCACCTCGCTGCGCTCTCGTCGTACGCAATGCACGAGGAAGACCCGACGACGGGCGCACGCGTGAACGTCGAGGGGTTCGTCAATACCGTCGAGCAAGCCCGTGATGACGGCTGTGAGACGGTCGTCTACGCCTCCACGTCGTCGATCTACGGGAGCCGGACCGAGCCCTCCCCCGAGGACATGGATGTCGCGGTCAACACCGGCTATGAGGCCTCGAAGCTCGCTCGCGAGCGCTACGCGGAATACTTCTCGAACCACTACGAGATGACGTGTGCCGGGATGCGGTTCTTCTCGGTCTACCAGGGCTACGAGGGCGCCGAGGCACACAAGGGCGAGTACGCGAACGTCATCGCCCAGTTCGCCGACGACATCGCCAACGGCGAGGCCCCAGTCCTCTACGGCGATGGCACCCAGACCAGGGACTTCACGCACGTCTCCGACATCGTTCGCGGCCTCGAGCTCGCCGCCGACCACGACCTCGACGGCGTCTACAACCTCGGCACCGGCGAGAGCTACGACTTCCTGACCGTCGTCGACATGCTCAACGACGAACTCGGGACGGACATCGACCCGGAGTTCGTCGAGAACCCCATCCCTGAGGACGTGTACGTCCACGACACCTGCGCGGACGCCTCGAAGATGCGCGCGGAGACCGGCTGGGAGCCACAGATCGACTTCGAGACCGGTATCGAGCGCGTCTGTCGCCCCTACCAGAACGAAGCCCGATAGCTGGCCTCGAACGGCCGCCCCGCGAACCGTTCCCTACACGATACCGAGATCCTTTGCTCTGCGTGTGGCGCCATCCAGCACCGACCGGCCGCTCCTCGCGCTTCGGATCGCGACGAGGCATCCCTGCCGCTCGTGGCGACGGCTGGCGGCGCGAACGCGACGCTCGGGGACAGGTCGCTGACTGGTGAGAATCAGTCGGAGGTGACGGACCGCACGCTGGACACCGAGATCTCGGTGTCGGGTTCGGGCCGAGCGTTCCGGACGGCTGTCGCCTGGGCGTTCGGCAACAGCGCCATCGCCTGACTGTAGGGGACCCAGCGGAACGCATCGTGTTCCTCGCTCAGCTCGACGTCTCGATCGGCCGTCTGGCACCGATAGTAGACCGCCATCCGCCCAGCGTCATCGTCGTTCCGCCAGGTGTTGGCGTGGACCGTGTCCTTGACGGCAACTTCGAGCGCTGTCTCCTCCTGCAGCTCTCGCTGCAGCCCCGGCACGATGTCCTCGTCGGGACCGAGGCGACCGCCCGGGAGCTCCCATTCGCCGTCACTTCGCCGCTTTACGACGAGCGTCTCGCCACGTCCCGTGAGCAGGACGCCACGAATACTTACCGTCGCGTTGAGCAACTCTTCGGTCATTCGTCACTCTATTCACACGTATCCAGCATAGTCCTGCTACCTAATTAGCTAGCCGTGCGCCGCTCTGCCAGGCGACCTGGATCTCCCGCATCCTGGCTTGCATCATCGGCTCCCGCCGTATTGCTGCCCTGGAATCTCACCGGCCACCCCGGGCGCGGCGACCGCGCGAACCAGTATAGCTTAGTCGCCGCCTCGAGACGTGATGGCTAACTGATGGCACTCGTGTCTGATCGACGACTCACGCATACCGCCCTCGCGGTGGCCATCGTTACGGCTGCCCTGGGGTACGCACTCGGCGTGATCGGCTTCGGCGTCGCCGCCATCGTCGCCATCGTCGGCGTGGTCACGTCGGCCGTCTACGCCTTCGGCGTCGGCCAGCTCCTGTTCGCCGTCCTCGCGACGACCGTCGCGGGCGGCCTCCCGGATGCACGCCTCCTGGGCGGGCAACTCGGCCTCGGCGCGTTCCTCCTGTTCGCGCTCGTTGAGCCGTGGCCACGACGGACGGCGGCCATCGCCGCGCTCATGTTCGGTCTCGCCGCGACCGGTCTCGCGACCGTCTACGCTCTCGAGACGCTCTGGCACGGCGCTGTCTTGCTTGCGGCCATCTACGCCCTTACCGCCTACACGCTCCATCGATACGAACTGGTCCGCCTCGACCTGATCACGGAGGCCGACGCATGAGCGACCAGCAACCAGCACCGGCGATCGACCGATCCACCAGCCAGTCGGCTGCCGACCCCGAGACCGCCGAACTGACCGCCCGCATCCAGGAACTCGAAGCACAGAACGAACAGCTTCGACAGGAGGTCGCCGCCGCGACGCGCGCCCGCTACCGCCGAAGTGCCCTCACGATGGGCGCCGTCGGCGTCCTCGCGCTCGTCGGTGCCGTGGTCTTCCCAGACGTCCGAACCGTCCTCGTCGCCCTCGGCGGCACCGGCGTCTTCGCCGCGATCCTGACGTACTTCCTGACGCCCGAGCGGTTCGTCGCCGCCAGCGTCGGCGAAGCGGTGTACGCGACGCTCGCCGACAACGAGGCCGCCATCATCGACGACCTCGATCTCCGAGGCGACCACCACATCATTCCTGCCACAGGCGGTGCAGCCCCCGCGCGCCTATTCGTCCCCCTCGACGACACCGTCGACGTCCCCGAGTCGACAGCCCACGTCGCCCCGTTCGCCGTCGAGGACCGCCTCGGGCTGTTCCTCCAGCCGACGGGCCTTCAGCTGTACCAGGCCTTCCAGGAGGCCGCGGGCACGCTTCCCGAGGAGCCGGCCGCACTCGGCCGGTCTATTGGAGACGCCCTCGTCGAGCAGTTCGAACTCGTCGACGGTGTCGACGTCGACGTCGATGCCAATGCAGATGCCGGCGCCGGCCGCGCCATCCTCGCCGTCGACGGCAGCGTCTACGGCCCGCTCGACCGGTTCGACCATCCCGTCGCCTCACTGTTCGCGACGACGTTCGCGGTCGAGCTCGACGAACCCGTGACCGTCACCGTCTCCGAGAGCGACGCCGACGGTGAATGGCGGGTGACCTGTCGCTGGGGTCGCCCCGAGACGCTGGCCGACGGTCCGCGCGAGTCGGCCTTCCAGTTCGATAACCACTCTGGGGATGGAGCTGCAGCATCGACCCACGAGTGACCCATTGCGAGCGGACGCCCAGTCCTGACGGGGCATCGGTCGAAGAGAGCGCGTCCAATCTCGCCGGGCGCGTCGGCCTCGCGGCAGAGGCGGTACCTTGGTAAACGTCGGCCAAGAAGCATGCTGCAATGACCTCCAGACGGCGACTCCAGTTCGTCCAGGGGCAGGTGGCGTGGATGCTTGCCTCGCTGGTCGTCCTCACGATCGTCGGGTCGCTCTCCCTGGAGCTGTTCTTCGTCCTCTCGCTTATCGGCTTCCTCGTGATCGTCGAACTGACGTCGCCGATCGCCGTTTCGCCCGAATGGCGACGCCGCCTCCCCTGGTTCATCGCCGTCGGCCTCCTCGTGTTCGGCTACATCGTCATCCGGCGCATCCTCGAGATCCTGCCGGAGGGGGTGATCTAGGTGCGCTACGACGTCCCGACGGTCATCGCCGCCGCGCTCGTCGTCGCGGTCACCGTCACGTTCGTCTTCGGTGGTGCGACCTCCGCGGCTGCCTTCAACGCCTTCAACCCCAACTGGGATGGGACGAGCGAACTCCGGTCGATCGCCGACGACGAGGGTGCCGAGCCCATCATCGTCCGGAACACCACCGAGTACG
Organism: Natronomonas salina; assembly: GCF_013391105.1. NCBI lineage: Archaea > Methanobacteriati > Methanobacteriota > Halobacteria > Halobacteriales > Natronomonadaceae > Natronomonas > Natronomonas salina. The sequence continues at coordinate 1,236,505 of NZ_CP058335.1, read as the reverse complement.
ACGACTACGGCGACGGTGACGTCGCGTTCGTCCTCGCGCCAGAATCGGCCTACAGTGGCGCGGATTCACAGCGCATCCGGCGATTCGTCGAGAACGGCGGCACGCTCGTCGTCGCCGATCGGAATAACTCACACGGGGCGGCACTTCTCGATTCGGTCGGCGCCACCGCCCGCCCGGTCGGACCCACCCTCCGGGACGAACGCGAGAACTACCGCAATCCAGCCATGCCGGTCGCCAACGACGTGGGCAATCACTCCCTGGTCGAGAACGTCTCCGCGCTGACGCTCAACCACGGCACCGCGGTCGCCCCCAACGGTGCGACGGTGCTCGTCGCGAGCTCCGAGTACAGCTATCTCGACCGCGATGGCAGCGCGTCACTCGGCGCCGACGAGACCGTCCAGTCGTATCCTGTCGCGACCGTCGAGTCGGTCGGCCAGGGACGCGTCATCGTCGTCGGTGACCCGAGCGTGTTCATCAACGTGATGCAGGGCCAGGCGGGCAACGAGGCGTTCACGCGCGCGCTGGTCGCCGACGCCAATCACACCCTCGTCGACGTCTCGCAGTCCTCGCTGCCCCCACTGGTGGCTGCCGTGTTGACGATCCGTGACTCCGCGCTGCTGCAGGTCGGCATCGGCCTCGGCGGACTCGCCGCGGTCGCCCTGACCGGGCGCCGACTGCGCAATCGCCGTACACGAGACCCCGAAACGCCCTCGGCTACCGATGCCAGCGCGCTCACAGCGGGCCTCAAACAGCGATATCCCGCGCTCGAATCTGCCCCACTCGAGAAAGTAACCACGGGGGTTATACGTAATCCAGACGAACGCGACGACAATGAGTGAGCCGGCCGCGCTGTACTCGGCGATCCGCGACGAGGTCCAGACGGTCCTGCTCGGCAACGAGGACATCGTCGAAGGGCTGACCGTCGCGTTGCTGACAAACGGCCACGTCCTCCTCGAGGGCGTCCCCGGGATCGCCAAGACGACCATCGCCGTGCTGTTCTCCGAGGCCACCGGGTTGACCCACTCCCGGATCCAGATGACGCCGGACATCCTGCCCGCGGACATCACGGGAACGAACGTGTATCGGGAGAGCACGGGCACCTTCGAGACGCGGAAAGGCCCCGTGTTCGCGAACGTCGTGCTCGCCGACGAGATCAACCGCGCGACGCCGAAAGCCCAGAGTGCGTTACTCGAGGCGATGGCGGAGCGCCAGGTGACCATCGAGGGCGAGACACACGCGTTGCCGTCGCCGTTCCTTCTCATAGCGACGCAGAACCCCATCGAGATGGAGGGGACCTACACGCTGCCGGAAGCCCAACGCGACCGCTTCCAGCTGAAGCTGACGATGGGGCTGCCGGACCGGGAGACCGAACGCGCACTCCTCGATCGCTTCGACGCCACCCCGGAGCTGGCGGCGACCGATATCTCGCAGGTCGTCTCTCCGGACGATATCCTGGCGGCGAGGGACGCCGTCAATGACGTCCACGTCGCCCCCGAGATCAAACAGTACGTCCTCGATATCGTCGCGGCGAGTCGCTCCCATTCGTCGGTCGAACACGGCGCGTCGCCGCGAGCCTCGCTCGCGTTCCTCAAGACCGGGAAAGCACGGGCGGCGATCCACGGCCGCGAGTACGTCATCCCCGATGACATCAAGACACTCGCACATCCGGTGTTGCTCCACCGACTCCTGTTGAATGCGGACGCCGAGATCGGTGGCGTCGACACGGCCGAACTCGTCTACGAGATCGTCGACTCCGTACAGACGCCGGACGGCCTCGATCAGGACACCCCGGGGGACGCCTCGGCCATCTCGGACGGCGGCAACGGTTGACCTCCTCTCACCCCTAAAGGGGTGGGATTCCCCGACGGGGATATTCAGGTTGCGCGTTTCCTCGGCCCTCAAAGACGCTTTCGCGTGGAGCGTCAGCGGTCGCCGCTCGGTTACGACCCCGAGCGTGCTTTCCAGCGCATACAGCCGGGTCAACGCGGCCTTCCTCCCCGGTCACGCCGGGCGACTGCAAAGCAGACGGTGGAGTGTTCAGTCCACGAGGCCGCACGGTTCGCCTCACCCGAAGTGTTAGGCCGTGCATGGGTCTCCCTCCCGTTGACGGATGTTCTCGGCGGCGTTCAGGTCGGCATGACGACCACGGTCGCATTCGGAACACGAAAAATAGTCACCGTCACGTGTTCCGTCGGCACCACATGCCGAACAGCGCTGACTCGTCTCGAACGGATCAACTACCTCGACGCGAATCCCGGCCCGTTGGGCTTTGTAGGTGATGAACTCCTGAAGCTGGTGGAAGTGTCACGAGTGAACGCCGCGCCAATCGCTTCCCGCTCTAATCCCCTCTACGTCCTCGAGTTTTAGAACAGGATTCTCGAACTGTTGTGCCCAGTCGATGAGGCGACGGGAGGCGGTGTGGTTGAGGTCACGGATCCGACGCTGTTCTTTGTTACCCACGCGGTTGCGTGCGCGAAGCGCACCCGCCTCTTGGAGCGACTCGCGTAGGGAACGATATTTGCGCCGAACGTATTTCGCCTCACGACCGGACATAAGCAACGACTCACCGCGCTCGGCGTCTGCCGCCAGCAGATGGTTGTGGCCAATATCTACGCCGATCGCTGTTCCGTCGCCTAACTCGGCGTCGGATTCGACGGTGAACGTACAATACCAGTCCTCGCCACGGCGATACACCTGCAATCGGGACTTGTCAGCGTCGCCGTCCACGAGACGGGCAACGTCGTCGGCGATGTCATCGTACACATCGATAGGGGTGTACCACCACCCTGAGATACAGGGGAACCCGACGACGACCGATCCGTTCTCAGTGCGATCAATCTCCCAGTTCTGGTTGTTGATCGCGAACGGTTGGCTGGCGTGGTACTTGACGGTGCCGTCCTTGTTGTAGTCAGCTTTGGCTTCGCGGATGGCCTGATTCTGGATGGCGGAATACAGGTCGTTGTTGATGCTAGCCGTGGTCACACGCATGCCAAACTCACCGGCTTCCCAGCCGTCGATGCAGAATTGCTTGGTGTCGCGGTACAAGTGGGTGGCGCGTTGGCACTCTCTGCGCCGCTCACGGGATGGATTGTGAAACGTCGTGGTGACAGCTCTCGTGACCACGGGAACAACAGTATCTGGCTCGGAATCGCATATAAACCGTGGGAATATCAGACCGGTCGTGGCCGGTGGTTTGTCCCCGATTTGTCGGCTTCATCCCACGGCTAAAGCCGTGGGCTTTCGCCTTGCTTCTACTGTAAGCAATACCGCTTCGATGCCAGCCGTGGCTGCAGCCGCGGGCGGCAGTTCGGGCCGCCTCAGCTGGTGTCGTACTTGTAGGTCGCCTCGTCGGGGTCGATCCCGAAGTCCTCGGGCGTCTCCTCGGGGCCGGTGTCGGGTTCGTCCTCGGCGGCGACCTTGAACGCCTCGCGGAGGTCGGCAGGCATGCTGAATTCGTCGGTGCCGATGCGCATCGGGACGGCCTCGGGGTCCAGCGACTCCTTCTTCTGCTCGAGGCGGTCCTGGAGCATCTCGGGGAGCTCGTCGGGGGAGACACCCTCGAAGCCGAACTGCGCGAGGTACTCGTGGCTGCTCGTCAGCGAGTAGACGTGGTCGAAGCCCTTCGCCTCGGCGCTGTCGATCAATCGCTCGACGACGTGCGCCCCGACCCCCTGTCCCCGCCAGCCGTCGAGGACGCCGATGGAGGTGAGCTCGCAGACCTCCTGGTCCTCGTCGGCGTGGATGCGGATCCGGCCGAACCCGGCACGCGCGTTCGACTCCTCGTCGACCGCGATGACGTAGTCCCGCGAGCGGAAGGCCGTCTCGTCCAGACCCATCGCCTCGATGTGGTCCAGCAGCCAGGCCTCATCGCGGTTGCGTGCGTCCCGGACGTACATACGGGGGCCTTTGGAGGGCCCACGCAAAACCGTTCCCCCTCAGCATGGAAACGATAAACCTGTTCTTAATTAAATCGCGTACGAAACCTACTTGCCGCCGGGTGCGAACACGTGGCATATGGAATCACTGGAGGAGTTCGACGAGGTCGTCCACGAGCCCGACCGGGAGTTCGTCGAGTCGACCAACGTCTGGCAGTTCATGCAGGAGTACGACATCGACGACTACGACGAGCTCATCGAGCGGACGACGGGCGACGTCGACTGGTTCTGGGACGAGCTTCCCGACTACATGGGCATCGAGTGGTACGAGGAGTACGACGCGGTCCGCGACGACACCGAGGGCCCGCAGTTCACCGACTGGTATCCGGGCGGCGAGCTGAACGTCGCGCACAACTCGGTCGACCGCCACGCCGCCCGCGGCGAGGAGCGCCGCAACAAGGTCGCCTGCATCTGGGAGGGCGAGGACGGCGAGACGCGGAACTTCACGTACCACGAACTGCAGCGGCAGTCCAACCAGGTCGCCAACTACCTCGACGCCGTGGGCGTCGGCAAGGGCGACACCGTCGCGACGTACATGCCGATGGTCCCGGAGGTCATCTCGATCCTCTACGGCTGCTTCAAGGTCGGCGCCATCGCCGTCCCCATCTTCTCGGGGTTCGGCGTCGACGCCACCGCGACGCGCATCGAGGACCCCGAAGCGGACGTCCTGTTCACGGCGGACGGCTTCTACCGCCGCGGCGACGAGGTGAGCCTCAAGGAGCCCGCCGACGAGGCCATCGAGGAGGCCGACCACGACGTCGAGAACGTCGTCGTCTATCGGCGCTTCCCGGACTCCGACCCCGCGATGACCGACGGCCGCGACGAGTACTGGACGGACGCGGTCGACCAGCAGTCCGACGACTTCGCAACGCGGGAGCTCGCCTCCGACGACGAGTGCATGCTCCTCTATTCGTCGGGGACGACGGGCACGCCGAAGGGCATCGTCCACACCCACGCCGGCGCCCAACTGCAGGCAGCCAAGGAGGTGTACTTCGGGTTCGACCTCAAGCCGAGCGACCGGTTCTTCTGGGTCTCCGACATCGGCTGGATGATGGGGCCGTGGACGCTCATCGGCACCCACACCTTCGGCGGGACGATGGTGATGTACGAGGGGGCGCCGGACCACCCCGAGCCGGACCGCTTCTGGGAGCTCATCGATCGCCACGACGTCACGCAGTTCGGCATCTCGCCGACCGCGATCCGCGCGCTCCGCAAGCAGGGCGACGAGTGGGTCGAGGGTCACGACCTCTCCAGTCTCCGCCTCCTGGGCTCGACCGGCGAGCCGTGGGACCCCGAGTCGTGGCTGTGGTTCTACGAGGAGGTCGGCGGCGGCGAGGCGCCGATCATCAACATCTCCGGCGGTACCGAGATCTTCGGCTGCTTCCTGATGCCGATGCCCATCCAGTCGCTGAAACCCTGTACGCTGGGCGGCCCCGGCCTCGGGATGGACATCGACATCGTCGACGAGACCGGCGAGTCGATCCGCGAGACTCACGAGCGCGGATACCTCGTCGCTCGGGATTCCTGTCCCTCGATGACGAAGTCGCTGTGGCAGGGCGACGACCGGTATCTCCACGAGTACTGGTCGAGCTTCGAGGACCCACCGATGTGGGACCACGGCGACTGGGCCCAGAAGGACGAGGACGGCTTCTGGTTCCTGCACGGCCGCGCCGACGACGCGCTCAACGTCGCCGGCCGGAAGGTCGGCCCCGCGGAGATCGAGGGCGCGCTCATCGAACACGAGGCTGTCAACCAGGCCGCGGCGGTCGGCGTCCCCGACGACACTACCGGGACGGCCGTCGTCACGTACGTCGTCCTCGAGCCGGGCTACCAGGTCAGCGACGCTCTTCGGGAGGAGCTCCGCGAGAAGGTCGGCGAGGAGCACGGCAAGCCATTCCGTCCGCGCGAGGTACTGTTCGTCGACGAGTTCCCGAAGACCCAGTCCGGGAAGATCATCCGGCGCGCCATCGAGGCGACCTACACCGGCGAGGACCTCGGCGACATGTCCTCCATCGAGAATCCAGACGCACTCGAGGAGATCGAGAACGCGCGCTAGGCGACGGGAACTATACGGAATTCGGCCCGGTCGGTCGCTGTTACGTCAGGCGCCGCTGGTTACGGGTTTGAAAAAATCGGGCTGCCGGTGCCAGAAGGGTGACGGGATATTGTTGTCTTGGGCGTTGCCTCGTCGTCGACATCGTCGTTGTATGCGCGATAGACTGTTTCGTCACCTCCTTGAACTATGGTATGGTGTGGCGTAGCATTAACCTTGTGGCCGTACGGGTGAGTTACGACTGCTGGAGTGTCGCCTATTCTGGAAAAATGGTGCGTCGCGTGTCGCCGGCAGCGTGTTGATGGAGTTCCAAGCCGATACGGCGCGGAGGTGACGGCTCTCTCATCGTCACCTCCGACACACCATGATAGAGGTTGACAAACAAAGTGGGTTCTGCCCGCATTTGCAAGCCGAACATCAGCTCACCCGTTCCAATCCTCCTAATCCAGCTTCGAGGTTCTCCTCGTCACTCGAGTAGCCGCCCGTGCTCGTCGATCTCCCCGCGGACGATCCGCGTCGACGAGATGGGTTCGCCGTCCTCGGCGAGGACGTGGTCGACGACGATCGGTTCGAGCGGGTCCATGCCTCGCTCTTCTCGTCGTCGATTGATGTCGTCGACGAGGTCGTCGGTCTCCGGCGAGACGACCAGTCCGTCCAGCGAGGGGTCGTCGTCCGCGAACCCGTACTCGTCGTCGAACTCGCGTATCTCGAAGTCACGGTCCCACTCGTCGAGGTCGTTGAGCAGTTCCGGTACGGCCTGCTTGCGCTCCTCAAAGGGTGGGATCGGCCGCGGGTCCGGACGCCGCGAATCGATCGCGAATCTATCGCTTGCGAGCCCGACGACGACCCCGTCGTCGCCGCGTGCCAGTGCTGCAGCAAACATCTCGCGGTGGCCGTCGTGGAGCGGGCCGAACGTCCCGGCGACTGCGACACGCATACCGGACATAGGGACGGAAGCCACATAGAATCCAGTATGTAGTTGAAGGTCTGCAAGGACATCCCATCCTTCGAATATCTGGCGTGAAACAAGTCGCTCAGGTCGAGCAGGCTACATCGAACACCGCCGGAGTGAAACACTGCTCAAATCTCGCTTATTAGCGATCTTTCCATGTATTTCTCCTCGTAATCGTCGGGTGAATGGCCGCCTTCATTTATGTACGTCAGCATCGATTCGAAGCCAGATGATCGGGGGGAACGAAGCGCGCGGCCAAGTGATGGTGATCGGAGCCCTGCTGATTGCTGTCCTCTTCGTCGGACTGGCAATCGTCCTTAATGGAGCGATCTATACGGAAAACCTCGCCACACAGGAGGCTACCTCGACGTCAGATGCGGTTGACTTCGCGACGAATGCGGAAGAACGGCTCTCACTCGCCGCCCGAAACGCGAACTGGAATGAGGATGACCACTCATACCAGGAGCGGCAGGACAAGGTTCACGCGTCAGTTGAACGATGGGACGTCCGCGCTGGTCGAGAGAGTGCAGTCCGGGGACGATCAGCCTCGATCCAGGTCGGTGGAATGACAGAGGGCGTGCGCGTCTCCCAGCACACGCCTGGTGACTTCATGCCGGCTGACGACTCCCTGGATCAGTACCTCCTCGATTCGACAATCGATCCACTTGGACTGGGTGACCGGACGAACTGGCTCATCGCCCCGGATGTTCACACCCGCGACCTCAATGTGACTGTCAGGCGTGACGAGCTAAAAGGGGTCGACCAGAGCTTCTTGGCGGATATGAGTGACCTGGTCAACGAGTTACTGACCGGAAGTGACGTCTTCTGGATCCAGATCGATGACGGCGAGACGACCTGGAAAGTCTATCTGTTCGAAATAAACGAGACTGGTGAGATCGCGACGGTCGTGACGACTGATGATGAGACCGAGCCTGATAGTGTCTGCCGCGTCACCGGAGACTGGGCGACCATCGATTTCGAGAACAGTGAACTGCGCGGCGACACAACCGTTGATTGCCCGGCGCTGTCGTTCTACGACGAGCTTGGTGCCCACAATATGTACTGGGTGGGCGGGGACGAAGTCCATGGGTCCTATCACTTCATCGCCGACAACTCTCAGTCGGAATTTCGTGATAACCTGAGGTCTGAATACGACTCCTTGTTGGAGAGTGCCTTCAACGATTTACTTGATACCTTGTCTCTCTCCGAGTTCGTCCGGGACTTGCTTGGCGAGGATGGTTCCCCGGAGCCGTTCACGACAAGTGCAGTCTACAACACCTCCCTCTTGTTCACATATGACGACGGCGATATCCGGTATGAACGTGATATCACTGTCACTGGCGGCTGAATCGTCCTGGAGGGTGGAGGAAGAATCCAGCCGAAGCACATCAGATTAGGACTGCTGCTCGACGGGTTCTCAGTCCCCTCCAAACAACCCCCCATCGCTCGCTGTCCTTCCAGTCCCTACACGCGCTCGTCGAGGAACTCGACGATCTCGGTGTAGGCCTCGATGCGGTTCTCGCGCTTCGAGAGGCCGTGGCCCTCGTCGTCGAAGATGAGCTTCCGGACTGGGACGCCCTGGCCATCGGCTTCTTCGGCGATCTGTTCGGCCTCGCCGACCGGGACGCGCGGGTCGTTGGCGCCGTGGAGGACGAACAGTGGTGCCTGGATGCGCTCAACGTTGTTGATCGGCGAGATGGACTCGAGGAACTCGCGGTCGTCCTCGAGGGAGCCGTACTCGGCCTCGCGGAGCGCGCGGCGCCACGACCCCGTGTTCTCGAGGAACGTCACGAAGTTCGCGATGCCGACGACGTCGATGCCCGCAGCCCAGATGTCGGGGTACTCCGTCAGCGCGGCGAGCACCATGAAGCCGCCGTAGGAGCCGCCCTTGGCGACGATGCGGTCGCCGTCGATCTCCGGGCGCGCGGCGAGCCACTCCGCGGCGGCCTCGATGTCGGCGACGGAGTCCATCCGCTTCTCGACGTCGTCGAGATGGGTGTACTCGCGGCCGTAGCCGGTCGACCCGCGGACGTTCGGCTCGAAGACCGCGTAGCCGTGGGCGAGCAAGTACTGCTTGACCGGCGAGAACGACGGCCGGCGCTGGCTCTCAGGGCCGCCGTGGATGTCGATGACGACGGGTGCGCCGGCCTCCGGGACGTCGTCGGGTAACGAGAGATACCCCGGAATTTCGCGATCGTCGAAGGTGTCGTAGTGGGCGAGGTCGCTCTCGACGAACGACGCTTCGGGGATGCCCGCGGTCGAGGCGTGCGTCCAGCGCTCGGCGTCGCCGGTCTCGACGTCGACGACGTAGACGTTCGTGTTCACGGTGTCCGCGGTGACGGTCAGCGCGAACCGCTCGGCGTCGTCGTCGAACGCGACGCCACCCGAGACACCTGCCGGGATATCGGGGGCTGGGTACTCCTCGATGGTCGTCGGGCCAGCGAGTTCGCCCACGGTCAGTTCGGTGTAGCCGTCGACGTTCCGCGAGTAGACCAGCCGGCCGGTCTCGTCGTCCAGCGCGATGCCGTCGAGGTTCCAGTCGCCGCCCTCCTCGACGACGTCGATGTCGCCGGTCTCGGCGTCGACGCGGGCGAGGTACAGCGTGTCGGCATCGAGGTCCGTACAGCAGTAGAACGCCTCGCCGTCGGGCGCCCACGAGAGGCTGCTGTAGCGGATCTCGCCCTCGGAGTGGTCAGTCAGATGCGTCAGCTCGCCGGACTCGACGTCGAGGACGTGGACGTCGTGGTCGAAACTGGAGTACGCCTCGTGGACGAGCAGCCGCGAGTCGTCGGGACTCCAGCCGCCCAGCGAGAGCCAGCCATCGCCCTCGACGATCAGCTCGGCGTCGTCGCCAGTCTCCTCGCGGCCCTGGACGTAGACGTCGAAGACGGACTCGTCGCGGCGGTTCGAGGCGAACGCGATGCGCTCGCCGTCGTGGCTCCAGCCGCCCCAGCGGTGCTTGGCGTCGGTCTGGGTGAGGTTCGTGACGACGCCGTCGTCGTCCAGTCGGAACAGCTGCTGGCGCTCGTTGCCGCCCTCGTCCATCCCGAAGGCGAGCTCCTGTCGTTCCGGCGACCACGAGGCGAAGGTGATCCGCTCGTCATAGAAGGTTCGCTGGTCGGGCCACGACCCCGGTTCCTCGAGGGTCCACACCTGCGGCGTGCCGGTGGCGTCGAGCCGGAACGCCAGCGTGCCGTCGGGCGCGAACGACGCCCCGAACGCGCTCCGGACGTTCAGATACCGTTCGATGTCGTACACGTCTCCTCGATGTGGCGCCTGACCTAATAGCGATTCGCCCGGTCTTTACCTCCTCCCACGGCTGAAGCCTGTGGGCTTCCGCTCGCGACGTGTCAGTTGGGTCTACCTCGGTCGTTCCCCCCTCCCTCGTTCCTGTAACTGTGGCCTACCAGCAGTGCGACGATGTTGACGACGAGGAGTTTTGTGAACCCGGCGAACGACAGCGACGCCGCCTGCAGCAGCGGCAGGTACGACAGCGGCAACAGTGCCGCGAGCCAGAACGCTGCGCCCCGGACGAGGCCGACGACCTCCGCGATCGCCCCTCGAACCACGCCGTAAGTGTCTGGTAGGAGTCTCTTACCACCTTCGGTGCTCATGCAACGTTCTGGTAAGTACAACGTACTGGTTTAGCTGTTTTAACCGGGTATCTCGGTATACGACCGATTCGATTCGAGTTAGGTAGTGCTCATATTTATCTAATTAGTAATTGCTTAACAGCCGATATCGAACGTCACCCGTCGATCGATCCGCGGCGGTTCGGCTTCCGCGCCCTTTTTGCCACCGGCCGTCGTCGAGGGTTCCATGCGCGTCGCGGTCGTCGTCAGGAACCCGCCGCCGAAGTCAGAGCGTACCGGGGCTCTCAGGCTCCGGCGGCTCGCCGCAGCCCTCGCCGACCGCGGCCACGAGGTCACCGTCTACTGCGTCGCCTGGTGGGAGGAGTCCGGGCGTCGCCTCGAGTTCGACGACCTCCAGTACGAGGCGGTCACCTTCGACTCGCCGGCGCTGTTCGTCTCTCGCGTCCCGGGCCTGCTCTTCCGAGACCGACCGGACGTGGTCCTCGTCTCCCCGTCGCCGCCCGGGACTGCAGTGGCCGCATCCGTGGGCGGCACGCTCGCCCGGGCGCCAGTCATTTGCGACTGGTACGGCGACGAGCGCGGCATCGACGACTCGCGAGTCACCAAGTTCGCCGCCAAGCTCCCGACCAGGGTCGTCACGCCCTCGGAGCTTCACCGCACGCGCGTCCGCGAGTGGGGCGCCAGCGACGCGGCCGCGACGGTCGTCCCCCAGAGCATCGACTTCTCGGTGATCGAGTCGACCGAACCCGCCGACTACCGCGACGTCGTCTACGCGCGGCGCCTCGACGCCGACGCCAACCTCGAGAGCCTGCTGCTGGCACTGGCGGAGCTCCGCGGACAGACCGACTGGACGGCGACGGTCATCGGCGACGGCCCCGAGCGCGCCGACTACGAGCGGCAGGCCCGGGACCTTCACCTCGGCGACCGCGTCGAGTTCGTCGGCGAGTGCGACCGCGCGGAGCGCGTCGCCATCTACCGCGGCGCCCAGACGTTCGTCCAGACCGCCAAGCGCGCTCACTTCGCCGAGGAACTGCTGTGGGCGCTGGCCTGTGGCTGCGTCGGCGTCGTCGAGTACCAGGGCGACTCCAGCGCCCACGAACTCGTGGAGCGCCGCGAACGGGGCATCCGCGTCACCGACATGGAGAACCTCGACGACGCCATCGAGGACGCCTGGAGTCGGGGGTTCCGCGACGTCGACAAGGAGTTCCAGCAGTTCGACCACGACGCCATCACCCGGCGGTACCTCGAGCTCTTCCGGGAGTGCGGCGTCGAGGTGTAGGCGACCACTACGAATCCAACGAAATCAGCAGTTCTTCCTCGTCTGCTGCATCGGTATCGAGAGGCTTGTTTTCCGGATAGTTTCAAGTGTGGTTGGTATTAACACTCGGGCATGGGCTGGAAAGAGGCCGAACGGGAGTACACGGACGAGGTAATCGGGGAGACGACCATCCCGCGGCTGTTCTTCGACGCCGTGGAGCGGTACGACGACGGCGCCTGCCAGATGTACAAGGGCGGCGTCTACGACCGGGCACTCGTCGCTGGCGACGTCGTGCCCGCGGCGCCGCACGGCGGCTACGCCGAACTGAGCTACCGCGAGGTCGGCGATATCGTCGGGCGGCTGGCGGCCGGGTTCCGCGACCTCGGCGTCGAGCCGGACGACCGCGTGAGCATCTACGCGGACACCCGCATGGAGTGGGCCCACGCCGACCTCGCGCTGATGACGACGGACGCGGTCGTCACGACCGTCTACACGGAGTCGTCGCCCGAGCAGGTCCAGTACCTGCTGAACGACCCCGGGGCGACCGGCGTGGTCGTCGAGAACCGCGAGCTCCTGGACAACGTCGCGGCGGTCGAAGACGAGGTCGACGTCGAGTTCGCGGTGCTGCTCGACGACGACGAAGCGACGGACGTCCTCGAGGCGGACGTCTACACGCTCGACGAGGTGTACGACCTCGGCGACGCGGACTACGACCCCGAGGCCGTCGAACGCTGGGTCGACGACCAGGACTGGGAGGAGCTCTCCAGTCTCGTCTACACCTCCGGGACGACGGGCGACCCGAAGGGCGTGGAGCTGACCCACAAGAACTGGCGGACCTGCCTCAACCAGGTCCGGAAACGCATCGGGCCGCGGCCGGACAAGCCCGAGGACGTGCCGACGCTGGAGGCCGGGAAGACGTCGCTGGCGCTGCTGCCGCTCGCGCACGCCTTCGAGCGGTCGAACCACTTCCAGAGCCTCGGCGGCGGCGTCACGCTGGCGTACGCCGGCAGCACCGACACCATCGCCGAGGACATCCAGCAGGTCCAGCCGAACTTCGCGGCGGCGGTCCCGCGGGTCTTCGAGCGCATCTACAACGGCATCCGCGAGCAGGCCAGCGAGTCCGGCCTCAAGAAGCGCATCTTCGAGTGGTCCGTCGACGTCGCCCAGGAGTACGACCGCGCCGACGACCCCGGGCCGTTCCTCGAGGCGAAGCTCTCGGTCGCCGACCGGCTCGTCTTCTCGACGGTCCGGGAGGCCCTCGGCGGCAACATCGAGATGTTCATCTCCGGCGGCGGCTCGCTCTCGGAGGAACTGGCCCGGCTCTACCGCGTGATGGGCGTCACCATCATCGAGGGGTACGGACTCACCGAGACCGCGCCGGGGCTGACGTTCAACCCGCCCGAGGACATCCACGTCGGGACGATGGGCGCCGCGCTCTGCGACGTCGACCTCCGGCTCGACCCCGACGTCGTCAGCGCCACCCAGAAGGAGGCGGTCGACGGCGAGGTCGGCGAACTGCTCGCGAAGGGACCGAATGTCTTCCGCGGCTACTGGCAGAAGCCCGAGAAGACCGACCGCGCGTTCACCGACGACGGCTACTTCCGGACCGGCGACATCGTCTCGCGGGATGCCGACGGCTACTACAGCTTCGTCGACCGCCGGAAGAACCTCCTCGTCCTCGATACGGGCAAGAACGTCGCGCCCGAACCCATCGAGGACGCGTTCTCGACGTCGCCGCGGGTCGACCAGATCATGGTCGTCGGCGACGACGAGAAGTTCGTCGGCGCGGTCATCAAACCCAACTTCGAGGAGCTGTGGGACTGGGCCGACGACGAGGACGTCGACGTCCCGCGCGACCCCGAGGCCGCGACCCGAGACGACCGGGTCCGCGAGTGGGTCGCCGAGGAGGTCGACCGCGTCAACGAGACGCTCGGCCACCACGAGCAGATCAAGGAGTTCCGGCTCGTCGCCGAGGAGTGGACCGCGGACAACGACCTGCTGACGCCGTCGATGAAGAAGAAGCGACGGAACATCCGCAGCGCCTTCCAGGACGACATCGACGACATCTACGGTCGCGGGCCGAGAGCCGACGCCGGAACCGGACAGGCGGCGACGGACTGACCCCGTCGTCCCCTCGTCGCCCTATCTGGTCCGCATCCGCGCCCGCAGCGCGTAGTAGGCGACGGAGATGCCGAAGGCGACCACCAGGGCGACCACGAACGGCACGAGGAGGTCGACGACGACGCTGTCGGTGACGCCGAGTGACTGCCACAGTCGATAGAAGATCCCGAACAGCACGGCGATCAGAACGGCGCTGGCCAGCGTCGACTTCCATTCTACCATGAACGGGCCGTCTCGCGCCTGGGATAAGGTTCCTGTGCCTCCGTCGGGCGCCCTCAGTCGCGGTCCCGGAACCGCTCGGGGTCGTCGGCTGCCGCGACGGTCCGCACCGCGGCCACGTTCTCGGCGACGTCGTGGACGCGGACGATGTCCGCGCCGCGCTCGGCGGCCACCGCGCTCGCTGCGACGGTCGCCGCGAGCCGGTCCTCCGTGCCGTCGGCGCCGACGCGGTCGAACATCGACTTCCGGGAGTGGCCGACCAGGACGGGACAGCCCAGCGCCCGGAACTCGTCGACGCGACCCAGGAGCTCGAAGCTCTCCGTCGACGTCTTCCCGAAGCCGATGCCGGGGTCGACGATGATCTGCGAGCGGTCGAGGCCGGCCTTCTCGGCCAGCAGGACGCGCTCGACGAGGGCGTCCAGGGCGTCCGCGACGACGTCGTCGTACTCGACGTCCGCGTCGGGGTCGACCGGCGCGTTGATGGAGTGCATCACGACGACCGGCGCGTCGTACTCGGCGGCGACCAGCCGCATCTCGGGGTCCTCGAGCCCCGAGACGTCGTTGAGGATGTCCGCGCCCGCCTCCATGGCGGCGCGGGCCACCTCGGCCTTCCGTGTGTCGACGGAGACCAGCGCGTCGACGTCCGCGAGCGACTCGACGACCGGGACGACGCGGTCGAGCTCCTCCTCGACCGGGACGGGGTCGGCGCCCGGTCGCGTCGACTCCCCGCCGACGTCGACGATATCGACGCCGTCGGCGACCATCGCCTCGGCCTGCTCGATGGCGTCCTCGGTCGCCGCGTAGCGACCGCCGTCGTGGAAGGAGTCGGGCGTCACGTTCAGGATACCCATGACGGCTGTGCGGTCGGCCCAGGGGAAACCGTCGGTCTCGGGGGCCCGCTGGATGCCCAGCGCTCCGCGGAGCTCTCCGGCCAGCGACTCGAGTCCGTACGGGCGGTCCTCGAGGGCATCCGTCAGTCGGTCGAACGCCGCCAGCGTCCCCGTGAGGACGACGTCGACGTACTCCTCGTCCTGCTCGGCGACGGCGGAGACGGCGCACTCCCCGCCCACTCGCGGCATCTCCGCCTCGAGCGCCCGCGCCTGCCGGGGCTGGACGCGCGTCTGTAGTACCCGGTGGACGCCCTCGTTTCGCAGCCGCCGGACGGCCGGCTCGGCGACGTCCGCGTCGGCGAGGACCTCCCGCGCCCGCTCGAGGTCCGGGACGCGCTTGGGCACCTTCAGCCGGGTCCAGCGGCGGCGGGCCTCCGCGACGGTGAACAGCGACCCGGTGACGACGACCGCGTCGTCCGGCCCCGCGGCCTCGATGGCGGCGCCGACCGTGTCGGCGACGTTACCCGACGCCACCACCTCGTCGGCCCGACCAGCGGTCTCGAAGGCGGTCGCCAGCGCCGCTGCGGACTCGGCGCGCTCGTTGTCCGGTTCGCAGGTGTACGCCCGGTCGGCGTCCGGGAGCGCGGCGATCATCTCGCCGTGGTCCTTGTCGCACATCGCGCCGAAGACGACGTGCAGGTCGCCGTAGTCGAAGGTCTCGAGGGTCGCCTCGAGTCCCGCACAGCCCCCTGGGTTGTGCGCGCCGTCGAGGACGACCAGCGGGTCGCGGTCCATCACTTCGAAGCGTCCCGGCCAGTGGGCGTTCCGGAGCCCGCGCGCGAGGTCGTCCTCGGAGACGTCCTCGATCTGCCGCGCCAGCGTCGCCGCGACGCCGGCGTTGCGCGCCTGGTAGGAGCCCAAGACCGGCAGCCGGGTCTCCACCTGCCAGCCCCAGTCGTCCTCCACCTCGCGTTCGATCTTGACGGCCTGTTCGAGTCCCTCCCGTCCGTGGTCGGCTACCGTGACAGCTGCGTCTTCGCCCGTCCCGACCAGCAGCCGGTCGTCGACGACCTCGTCGATGGCGTCGAGTGCCTCGCCCTCGGCGGCCGTCACCAGCGGCGCGTCTCCCGGGGCGACGGCGGCCATGTCGCGAGCGATCTCCGGGACGGTATCGCCGAGTACGTCGGCGTGTTCGAGGGTGACGTTCGTGACGGCGCTGGCCTCGGGGGCGACGGCGCTGGTCGCGTCGTACTTCCCGCCGATGCCCGACCTCGAGGACGGCGACGTCGACGTCGGCGCGAGCGAACGCCCAGATGCCGAAGGCGGTGACGCCCTCGAAGAAGGTCGGCGAGGCCCCGGCGGCGGCCTCGTCGGTGGCGTACTCCTCGATCGCCTCGACGTACTCGACGACGGCCCGCTTCGAGACCTTCCGGCCGTTGACGCGGACGCGCTCGCGGAGGTCGTCGAGGTGCGGCGAGGTGTAGAGCCCGACGTCGAGGCCGGCCTCCCGGAGGACGCTCTCGACCATGCGGGCGGTGCTGCCCTTCCCGTTCGACCCGGCGACCTGGACGAACCGGAGCTCCGACTGCGGGTCGTCGAGATGTGCGAGGAGTCGCCGCGTGGACTCGACGCCCGTCCGCGGCGAGTACCGGCGGAGGTCGAACAGGAAGTTCGCCGCCTCGTGGTACTCCATATCCGTGGCTGTGCGGGGAGCGGTAATCGTGTTTCGCTTCTGGATGCTGGACGAAGACATTTATCAGCCAGCCCAGTAGTCACGCCGATGCGTCGGAGAGAGGTCATCGCACTCGGGGTCGCCACGTTCGCAGGCTGTACCGCAGCCCCCGAACCTCCCGACGGCCCCCTGTCGGCGCCCAACGTCTACGTCGGCCACCGATGGACGGGGTCGGCCCACCGCCTGACCTTCGAGTACGGGACGACGCTCACGGAGCGGAACACCGAGACGCTGTACGTCCTCGACGAGGACTCGCGCGAGGAGTTCGTCTGGGTGTCGCGATCCGGGCCCGCGGCTGCGTCGTTCCCGCTGGAGCCAGGCGACTCGATCACCGTCGGGACGGACCGGGAGACGCCGCTCCGGATCGTCTGGACCGCACCCGATGGCCCCCACTCCGCGACGCTCGACGTCGTCAACCGGCGCCCGAAGCAGGGTGACTCGCCGTGAAACGGCGGCGATTCCTCGCCGGGGCAGGGGCGGTGACGACCGGCCTCGGCGGCTACGTCGGCGCGCGACTCGCGAACGTCCGGCGATACGCGCCCCGGGAGACGGTCGACGACTCGTTGCCGCCCGGCGAGCGTATCTACGAGGCGGCCCGACTCCTCCACGTCCTCGACCACCGGGCGGTGTCAAGAGTGACCGTCCTCGACGATGGCACAAACGCCGACCCGTACCGCCACGCACGCTACCGGCGCGACCAGCAACGGTCCCGGCACCGGTATCTCGAAGTCTACACCACGTACGCAATGCCGCCCGGGATGCCGCCGGCAGTGTTCCCGCACACGACAGCGCAATCCCACCACGCCCGGGCGAAGAACGTCGGACCGTCCGACCCGCCGTTGACCTCTGTATGGTACTTCTCCGCCGGGACGCTCATTCGCGATCCGATTGCCGAGACGCCGTCGAGTCCCGACGACCATGTAGAGTTGACCGATGAGCACGGTCGAACCAGCCGCTACGTGCCGAACGACGGTGACTGGATCGGCCCCTCCACGCGCAGTGAGTACGTCCTCTCGCCGGACGTCAACTGGACGCTCGCACAAGAGACCGACGAGACGGTCACTTACGAGATCGCCGGTCGTGAGGCGTACGCGAAGGTGCCGCCGATCCTGGTGCGGCCGACCGAGGACTGCTCGATCACAGCGACGATCGACCGTGAGACCGGCCGGTTGCTCGAACTCGACGACCACCGGGCCGTGGAGCCCCCGCCCGAAGCCCTCCAGTTCGAGGACCGTTCGAACGACGACGCCGAGCGGCGGTACGAGTACCGCATCGTCACCGAGTTCGACCGGTACGGCACGGCCACGGCCCGGGAGCCGAAGGGGGTTCCCCGGCCGTCGACCCGGGGGCGCCTCGAAGAACTGTGGGCGAACCTGCGGACGTACTGAGGCCCGTTCCAGCGAGATTGGACCCGAGGACAAGGTTAATCCCCGACCTGGTGAATGGTACCCATATGTCCGACATCGACGTCCGCCAGCTGATGACCGCGCCAGTGCTGACGGTCGACCCCGAGACGGCGGTCGAGGAGGTCGCCGACGCCATGCTCGAGGAGGGAATCCGCTCGATCGTCGCCATCGACGACGACTGCCAGCCCATCGGCATCCTCACCTCGACGGACTTCGTGAAGATCGTCGCCGAGGGGACGCCGAAGGACACGACCACCGTCGGCGACCACATGACCACCGAGATCGTCACGACGGACCCCGACCGACCGATCCCGGAGATCGCCAGCGAGATGGTCGAGCGCGGTATCAGCCACTTCCCCGTCGTCGACGACGATGGTGAGGTCATCGGCATCATCTCGGCGACGGACCTCACCGATTTCATCGCCGGGATGGCCGTCCGCGAACCGAGCGAGTGACATCACTTACACTAGTTACATTTATTCCGCTCCGGACGTACTGACGGACATGCCGATCGACATCGAGCGGTTCGATTCGAGTTCGGCGGAGGATCTCGAGGAGCCGAGCAACCCCGAGACGGTACTGCTCTTCCTCATCGAGAACGACGACAAGGCGTTCACGGCCGCGGAGATCGCCGAGGAGACCGGGATCGATCGGAACTCCATCGGGACCGTCCTCTCGCGCCTCGAGGACCGCGGGCTGGTCCGACACAAGGGCGAGTACTGGGCGCTCGGCGACCCCGAGCGGATCCGCTCGTTCGGCACCTACCAGCGAGCGACGCGTCGCCTCAACGACCGGTTCGGGGAGGAGGACCCTGAGAGCTGGCGCGAACACGCGCCGGACGAACCGCACCCGAACGTCGACGGATGAGCTTCGACCGCGGGGACGTGCTGTACGGGGACGACCCGTTCAAGGGCGAGGAGTACGCCTGGCCGTGGCTGGTCGTCAGTGACGAGTCACACCCCTACCACGGGGAACAGTACATCGTCCTGGCGCTGACGACCCGGACTTGGCACGACGATCTGGTCGAGATTCCGGAGGCGGCGTGGCTAAGAGGTGGCACGCCGGAACGCAGCCGCGTCATCCCCTGGAGCGTCGAGACGCTCGAGCACGACGACGTCCAGCACTGGCAGGGATCCCTCGAGAGCGAGGTCGTCGACTCCACGGTAGCGGAACTCGTCGACTACGTCGACGCCGAAGGTCGGTGAACCCGGTCAGTAGAACTCGCGGTCGACGCCCTGGACCGCCTCGATGCGTTTCTCGATCGGCGGGTGGGTCGCGAACACCTTCTCCAGGGCCGAGCGCTCGCCGCCGAAGATGCAGAGCGCCGAGACGTTGTCACTGACGTCGTTGTCGGTACGCTCGCCCGCGGCCGCGATCTTCCGGAGGGCGCCGGCCATCGCGTCGCCGCCCACGTGGCGGGCGGCGTCGGCGTCGGCGACGTACTCGCGGTACCGCGAGATGGCGAGGACGAACACCATCGCGACCATCTGGACGACGATGCCGGCGACGTACGCCAGCAGGAAGTTCCCGATACCGCGGTCGTTCGTGAACAGGATGGCGAACTGGACGGCGAGGCCGAGCATCGACGCGATGGACTGGCCCAGCACCATCGTCACGACGTCGCGGTTGTCGATGTGCGCCAGCTCGTGGGCGAGGACGGCCTCCAGTTCGTCGCGGCCGAGGGCCTCCATCAGTTCCGTCGAGACCACGACGACGCCCGCGCCGCGCCGGCCGACCGCGAAGGCGTTCGGCACGCCCATCTCGGCGACCATCAGCCGCGGCTTCTCGAGGTCCATCTCGTCGCTGAGGCGCTCGACGGACTCGTGGACGCCGCGATACCGGTCCTCGGGCATGTCCTCGGCGCCGACGCTCCACAGCGCGACCTTCTTGCCGACGACGTACTGGAAGCCGACGAACAGGACGGTCCCGATCCCGATCAGGACGGGGCCGGCGCCCATCGCGAAGGCGACGAGCGCGAGGAACGCGTAGAAGGCGAACAGGACGCTCCCCACGACCGCCATTCTGGCTTTCAGGCCTGCGTGTCTCATTGTATCCAGAGGATTGGCGAGTACTGGTGAAATTGCTTCTGGCGCTCGTGCTAGCAGGGGTCGTGCAGAATCGACCGATTCCGACCGAAAAGCTTCAGCCGATCGGCGAAGAACCCGCGGATATGACGGAACGGAGCCGCGAACGGGACGAGGAGCCTCGCTCGGAGAGGGAACCGATCGAGACGGTGTTCGGGGCCGCGTTCGGCCCCTTCGGCGCGACCGTGCGCAGCGTCTTCGGCGCGAACCGCGTCGCGTTCTCCCTCGCGTTCGGCCCCGGCGTCTCGCGTCCCGACGACGACGACGACGAGACGACGGACGGGCTCGACGGCGCGACGACGATCGAGATCGAAGACACGGGCGACGAAGGTGAGAACGAGGCGGAGAACGCGAGCGGCGGCACGAATCCCGAATCGGCGTCGGGATCGGAGTCGGACGCTGGCGACGCTTCCGAGTAGTTCAGTCGACGTCGATCGTCTTCGGCTCCTGGTCGGCGCGGTTCGCCTGCTCCTTGAGCTCGTCGACGAGGAGCTTGACGTTCCGCTGGTTGGACTTCCAGGCGGCGTCGAACAGCGTCCCGAGGACCGGGATGGACCCGCCGCCGACGTCGATGGAGACGTTCAGCATCATCTTCAGCAGCGTCTGGTAGGAGACTCCGAGGCGGGCGGACTCGGCGACGATGTACAGCGAGACGAGCCCGGTGACGACGTCGCCGGCGATCGGCGCGGCGCCCATGATCGGGTCGAGCCCGATGCGGTAGTCCGTCCCCGGGACGCGGACCGCGTCGTCCAGGAGGCGGGCGACCAGCCGCATCCGGTCGACCGCGGCTTGGTCGACGCTGTCCGGCAGATCCCCTTGGAAGTCCTCGAACTCGGAGGCCAGCTCGTGTTCTGACATGCGTCCGGACTTGGTGCCGTGGAGGGATAAAGGCGGAGCCCGCAGGCGCAAGGGGAAATCAGTAGGAGACGACCTCGAGGTCTGGAACGCGTTCGAAATCGCTGACGTTCCGCGTCACGACCGGCCGGTCGTACACCAGCCCGGTCGCCGCGATCATCACGTCGGTCGTATCGACCGGGGTACCGGCCTGGACCAGTTCAGCGTTGATTCGACCTGCGGTCATCGCACAGTCCCTGTCGAAGGCGAACTCGTCGATATCGGTCAGGAGATTCTCGACCGCTCTTCGTTCGCTTTCGCTCGCATCGGCCAGCTGGATCCCCTCCCAGAGCTCCATCACGGTCACCGAACTGACAGCTGGAGCTCCGCTGGCATCCAACTCTTCGACGCGGTCAGTGACCTCCTCACGACCGCGAAGGACGTCGATGAGGAACGTCGAATCCAGTATCATAAAATCGCAGCGCGGAAACCCACGGCTTCAGCCGTGGGAGGAAGCGTGTCCGCTCCAGTACAATGTTCCTCGGTACTAGCAAGACCGACTCCTCGGTCCCGTTCCAACCTTTAAGTACGATAACGCAGCCAACGGGCGGTGTGACGGTCGTCCGGAACATCCAGGTGAAACTCGACGTGCCAGCGGACGCTCACAGCGTGCTTGATGCGACGTTCGAGCAATTTCGCGAGGCTGCTCAGTACGTTGCGGATTACGGATGGGCCGACGACCCTTGCGACATCACCACTGACCAACGTGTCCTCAACGCTGCAACCTACGATGAGGTACGCGCACAGACCGACCTCCACTCGAATCACGTCCAATCGGCGCGGCGGCTCGCTGCCGAAGCTCTTGCCAACTCTCAGGACCGACTATTCGAGGGGGCCACGACGAGTAAACCCACGTTCCGCGGGTCGGTCGTCGTCTACGGCCACCGCACCATCACGTACAATGACGAACACTGCACACTCGCTACTGTCGATGGGCGTGTTCGTGCCGACTATGTCACGCCCGCAGACGAGACAGGGACGCCGTTCGAAGAGTACTGGGACCGTGAGGAGTGGGAGCGCAAGGAAGCGACGCTGCACAAGCGGAACGGTGAGTACTACCTCCATGTTGCCATCGAGAAGGAGCCGGAGACGGACGTGTCGACTGTTGAGAACGGAGTGGTTCTCGGCGTCGACCTCAATGTGGATGGCTCTCTGGCCGTCACCAGCACAGGACAGTTCCTCGGCAACGCCGACTTACTGAATCACAAGCGTCGCGAGTACGAACGGCGACGCGGGCGCCTCCAGCAGACAGGGACGCGGTCGGCCCACCTCACCATCCAGCGCGTCGGTAATCGGTTCGGGCGATGGAGCGACGACTATCTCCATCGGGTCTCGAAAGCCATCGTTCAGGAGGCCCGTCAACACGACTGTGCTGCGATTGCATTCGAGGATTTAACGAACATCTGCGAGAGGATCTCGAGTGCCTCGAAGTTCCAGCAGTGGGCCTTCCGGACGATCCAGCAGTACACCGAGTACAAGGCCGAAGAACACGGCATTCTGGTGGCCACAGTCGCCCCCGCCTACACGAGTCAGCGCTGCAGTCACTCGACCTGTGGGTTCACCCACGAGCACAACCGTGACGGCGATGAGTTCGAGTGCCTTGAATGCGGGAAGGAACTGCACGCCGACTACAATGCCGCCCGAAATATCGGGTGGCGATTGCTCCAGGGCTGGCACACGTCTGGCCCTGGAGGGGCCGACTGTCAGGTGGCCCTGAAGTCAGGGACGCTGCACGCGAACGGCGAGTTTACGCCTGCCACCGACACGGGTGGTCAGAGCGGGAGTCCACTGACAAGCCCACCCCTTTAGAGGTGGGTACCTGACCCATCGAACTCGTTGACGAACCGATCGACCCGTTCGCGGTGTGTCTCGGAGCGTCCTTCTCGGCGCTCCTCGATGATCCCCTCGAGTTCGTCGGCCGTCTCGTCGTCGAGAGCGCCGTAGTATTCCGAGAGCGTGACGCCGCCGGTGAGACGCCGGACGACGTCGCTGAAGCTCTCGCCCTCGCGCTTGTGGGCCTTGAGTTTCTCGTAGGCATCGTCCGCGAGCGATATCGTCTTCGTCCCCATATAGCCGTGTACGTGTACGTACACAGATAAGGTTTCGGCGGGACCGTGATCAATTGCCGCGCAGCGCGTCCTCGCGCTGGGTCGCCTCCAGCGTCTCGTCCTCGACGTCCGTCGCGACGACGGCGGGCTTGTAGGCGCCGCCTTCGAAGAGGTCGTGATCACCGACGCTCGATTCCACGAACCGGGTGAACGCGCGCCGCTCCGGCGGCAGGTGGCCGAAGAGGATCTCCTCCTCGACGAGGTCGTAGACCGGGATGCGCGGCGTCAGCAGCGTGTTCTCGCCGACGACGCTGTTCTCGCCGACGACGAACCCGGAGGTCACGCGACAGCCGGCGCCCAGTGCGACACCGTCCTCGACGACGACCGGCGCGGCCTCGACGGGTTCGAGGACGCCGCCGATGAGCGTGTTCGCGCCGAGCTTGACGTCGTCGCCGATCTGGGCCGCCGAGCCGACCGTGTCGCAGGAGTCGACGAGCGTGCCGTCGCCGACGTACGCGCCGATGTTGACGAACGACGGGCTCATCATGATGGCGTCGCTGCCGACGTAGGCGCCGCGACGGACGACGGTGCCGTCCGGGGTGTTCCGGGTGCCGCGCTCGGGGAGGTCCGAGGTGTCGCGCAGCGGCAGGACGTCGTGGTAGTCGACGCCGCCGTGGCTGTGCGTCTCGATGTCGCGCAGGCCGAAGTTCAGGAGGATGCCCTGCTTGACCCACTCGTTGGCCTCCCACTCGCCGTCGCGCTTCTCGGCGGCCCGGACGTCGCCGGCCTCGAGCGCCTGCAGGAACTCCTCAAGGACGGCCAGTTCTTCCTCGCCGACCTCGTCGGCGGTCAGTCCCTCGTCGTAGCGCTGCTGCAGTTCCTCGACGTCGTTCTGGAGTGTGCTCATTACCTCGGGGGACGAAAACGCGGACCTTGGCTCTGTTGGATTCTTCGCTCCGGGACGGAATCACTCTGAATCGGCGGACCGGACCGACCACGCATCGGGAAGGCGGACCTGGCCGTCCTGGATGGCGCCCAACTCCCGGACTGCGACGTAGACGAGCCACGACCCGAAGAACACCGTGGGCGTCAGGAGGAGGTGCCAGAGGACCGACTCGCTACCGTCGACCCCGAGCAAGCGCAGCGCCGTCCCCGAGCGCTCCAGGGGGTACAGCAGCGCGGGGTGGACGACGTAGATCCCCACAGCCGATTTCCCCCACGACGGCAGTGCTGTGTGCTGGCCGAGCCCTGGTCGCGCCAGGAGGAACAGGAACAGCGCGATCGAGAAGAGCGCGGTCCCGATCGTGTAGCTCGCGGTGTAGACGCCCTGAGTGACCGTCTCGCCCGTCAGCACGTACCCCAGCACGTACCGCTCCACGACGTTCAGCGCGGCGAACGCGCCCGCCGCACCGAGGTAGAGCGTACTCCGGTCGGCGTCCGGGCGCCAATCACTCGCGCCGAGGTGGTAGCCGAGGCTCGTGTAGAAGAACCCGAAGAACAGCGCGTCCCGGTGCTCGATCGGGACGTCGAGGAACAGCCCGTAACTGGACGCCAGGAGGCCGACGACGTGCAATCCGAGCGAGACCGGGAGCAGATACCGGGTCCCGTCGACCCTGTCGAAGCCGTAGATCAGGACCAGCGAGTACCCCAGCGCCGGGAGGAACCAGAGGATCTCCGAGACGGAGTTGCCGAAGTAGAGCAGTTCGAGCGGCGAGACGAATCCGGCGAGCTCCTGGGTGCCCGTTCGGACGACGCTCCCCGCATCCGCTCCTCTGTCTGCGAGCGCTCCCGCGAGGAAGACAGGTGCGGCGAGGAGCAGGCCGAACACGTACAGCGAGGCGAGCGTCCGCACCTGCTCGACGAGGAACTGCCGCGTGTTCCGATCGGCCGTCTTGGCGGCGAACAGGTAGCCGGACGTCAGGAAGAAGAAGGGGACGGCGAACCGCGCCGTCGAATCGATCGCGAAGTTGGCCAGGTTGCCGTACGCTCCCAGGCCGCGGAACGGGTCCGTGTGAATCGCGACGACGAACGCCATCGCGACGATGCGCGTGGCGTCGATACTGTGGATCCGTTCTGTCACTCCATTGAATAATCTGGGGTCCGTGACGTAGCCTTTTCGGACCGCGCAAGTCACGAACGGTAACCACTCTCTACCGATACGAAAGCCGAATACGACCGATTCACTTCGGCTCGGCGCACTCGCCGGCCACCTCGACGCTCTCCGGGGTGACCCGGACCGTCCCGTCGAACAGTGCGCAGGTGTCGACGTTCCAGGCGAGTTGCCCGCGTCAGTCCTCGCCGAAGACAGTCACCTCGTGTCGGCCGGCCGACCCGACCGTCACCTGGGCGCTCCGGGCGACGCCGCTGTCGATCCGGTTGGACGCCTCCTCGTGCGTCGTCCCCTCGTCGTCGACGACCTCGACGTCTACGGACACCGGGCCGTCGCGGTCGTTCTGGACGGTGAGGTCGAGGTCGCCGTTCTCCTCGTTGCCCACGAAACCGGTGCAACCGGTCAGGGACGCGGTCGTGGCGACGCCGAGGAAGTGCCGTCGGTTCATACCGCGCAGTCGAACGTCCGCCCGATAAAACCACTCGCGCAGCGGTCGGCTACAGCGCGTCCGCGAAGTCGTACCAGCCCGCCTCGCGGCCGGCGAGCCACTCGGCGGCGTCGACGGCGCCGGCGGCGAACACCCGCCGCGACTCGGCGCGGTGGGTCAGCGTCACGACCTCGTCGTTGCCCGCGAGCATGACCTCGTGTTCGCCGCGGACGTTGCCCGCCCGGCGGACGTGGACGCCGACCTCGGACTCATCGCGCAGGTGCTCGCCTTCGCGGCCGTGGGTGCGGTCGAGACTCTCTTCCCGCGCCTCGTCGACCACATCCAAGATGGTGTTCGCAGTGCCGCTCGGGGCGTCCCGCTTGCCGTTGTGGTGGGTCTCCGTGAGCTCGACGTCGTACCCCGGCAGCGCCTCGACGCCGGCCTCGACGACCTGCAGCAGCGCCTGCACGCCGCGGGCGAAGTTCGAGGCCTTCAGGACTGGCACCGACTCGCTGGCTTCTCGAAGCGTGGACATCCCCTGCTCGTCGAACCCGGTCGTCCCGACGACGTAGGGGACGCCGGCCTCGGCGGCGAGCGCCGCGTGCTCGCGGCTGGCGTCGGGGACCGTGAAGTCGATGGCGGCGTCGGCCCCCTCCAGCACCTCGGCGAGGTCGTCGCTGGGGTGGACGTCGACGCTCTCGATCGTGGCCGCCTCGGTGGCGACGCCGACGACGTCGTGGCCGCGGTCGCTCGCCTCCGCGACGATTTCGCCGCCGGTCCGGCCCGTCGCGCCGATGACGACCAGCCTCATTCCAGGTCGGCGAGGACCTCGCGCAGTCGCTCGCGGTTCTCATCGGTCATCGGGTTGAGCGGCGACCGCATCGTCGAGGAGTGGACGCCCCGGATCTCCATGGCCTCGTTGATCGGGATGGGGTTGGACTCGACGAACAGCGTCCGGAATAGGTCGCCCATCTCGTACTGCAGTTCGCGTGCGCGGTCGAAGTCGTTCTCCAGGGCCGCGCCGACGAGCGCCACCGTCCGCTCGGGCTCGACGTTCGCCGCCACGGAGATGCAGCCGGTGCCGCCCTGCGCGATGACCGGCAGTGTCAGCGCGTCGTCGCCGGAGAGCACCGAGAAGTTCTCCTCGCGGGTCCGCTCGACGACCTCGTTGATGCGGTTGAGGTCGCCGCTGGCGGCCTTGTAGCCGACGACGTTGTCGTGTTCGGCCAGCGAGACCGCGGTCTCGACGGCGATGTTCCGGCCCGTCCGGCTCGGGACGTTGTAGACGATCTGCGGCAGGTCGACCTCGTCGGCGATCTGCCGGAAGTGGTGCTCCATGCCCTCGGGTTGGGGGCGGTTGTAGTACGGCGAGATGAGCAGCAGGCCGTCGGCGCCCGCGTCAGCGGAGCGCCGCGAGAGGTCCAGCGCCTCGCGGGTGTTGTTCGAGCCGCTGCCGGCGATCACCGGGACGTCGTCGACGGCGTCGACGACCGTCTCGACGACCTCGATGTGCTCGTCGTGGGTCATCGTCGCCGACTCGCCGGTGGTGCCGACCGGGACGACGCCGTCGACGCCGGCGTCCTCGAGCCGCTGGGCGTGGTTCCGCAGGGTGTCGTGGTCGATGCTCTCGTCGTCGTGGAAGGGCGTCGTCATCGCGGGGAAGACGCCCGTGAACGTGTCGTGTGTCATTGCTGTGGGATTCGGTGGGTCGCTGCGTTCGGGGGCTGTGCGTCCGGTGTCGACCTGCGACGGGGGCGCCACGCCCGCCGGAGATCGGCCTACGGACGTTTGCCTTTCGGAGAAGCGGGCCCGTCGACGTGCTCGCGGGTGTGCGTTCCCGGCCGACCGTCGAGCACGTGACGTCGCATATCTGTGCAGGTGTCGCGAACCGACTTAGGCGTTTTGAGTCGCGCGAGTCGCGCCGGGTCAGGCCGTCGCCGAGGCTCGCGGGGCGGTCCACGAACCCACTCTTCGGAGGACCGATCGGTGCGGTAAGGGGAACTTAGCGCCCGGACGCCGCCACCGGCCGACCGAGAGCGGAACCCTTGTTATCGGCCGCCCCCGTGTACCGGCAATGAGTCTCGCCGCCTCGCCCGCCGTCAAGCGGCTCGCCGACTGGGACGCCGACCGCCTGGAGCGGCTCGCCGCCGAGCACGGCACGCCGCTGTACGTGATGGACCACGACCGGATCCGCGAGAACTTCGCGCGGTTCGACGCGGCCTTCGACTTCGCCCACGTCATGTACGCGGCGAAGGCCAACACCGGCCGCGCGGTCGTCCGGACGCTGTACGACGCGGGCGCGGACGTCGAGTGCGCCGCGGCGGGGGAACTCCACCGCGCATTGGAGGCCGGCGTTGCTCCCGAGGACCTCCAGTACACCGCGGTCAACCCGCCGGACGGCGACCTCGACTACGCGGTCGACCTCTGGGAGGACACCCCGGAGCTGACGATCACGGCGGGCGCGGAGATGACGCTGGACCGCCTCGAGGCCCGCGGGTTCGACGGGCGGCTGGCGCTGCGGGTCAACCCCGGCATCGGGACCGGCCACCACGAGAAGGTCGCGACGGGCAAGGACGCGAAGTTCGGGCTGCCGTACGATGCGGTCCCCGACGTGGTCGCGGACGCGAGAGAGCGCTTCGACTTCGTCGGGCTGCACGCCCACGTCGGCAGCGGCGTCCTCTCGGGGGACCTCGACGACCACCGGCGGGCCCTCCAGAAGGTCGCCGACCTTGCCGAGCGGGTGGGCGACCTGGAGTTCCTCGACCTCGGCGGCGGGTTCGGCGTCCCCTACCGCCCGGAGGAGCCGCCGCTGGACATCGAGGCGGCGGCGGAGATGGTCCGGGAGGTGACCGCGGACGTCGACGCGACCATCGCCCTGGAGCCGGGGCGGTACCTCGTCGCCGACGCCGGCGCGCTGCTGACCCGGGTCAACACGGTCAAGGAGACCCCGGAGACCCGCGTCGTCGGCGTCGACGCCGGGCTGACGGCGATGATCCGGCCGGCGATGTTCGACTCCTACCACCACATCCGGAACGTGACGGGCGGGGACCGCGAGCCGGTCGCGTCGAGCGTCGGCGGGCCGCTGTGTACGAGCGCGGACGTGTTCTGTACGGACCGGCCGATCCCGCGACCGGAGGCCGAGGACCTGCTGGCGATCGGCAACGTCGGCGCCTACGGGATCAACCTCGCCAGCCAGTTCCACTCCCAGCCCAGGCCGGCGGAGGTCGCCCTCGAGGGCGACGACGAGCGCGTGACGCGGCGACGGGAGACCTTCGACGACCTGACGAGACTGGAAGACGAGGCTCCCGGTAGTGGGGAGTAGGCGAGGTCAGTCGCCCCGCCCGATGGAGACGGTCCCGTCGCCGGCGATGCACACCTCGCGACCCTCGTAGGTGAACTGAAGTTCGGAACTCGGGAGCACTCCCTCTTCGGTCATGAAGCCGCACACCAGGTCGGGATCGATGGCGTTCCCGAGCGGCTCGAGGTCGAGCGCGTCGGTCTCCAACTCCTCGGCGATGCGAGCGACGACCCTGTCGATCACCACGTCGTCCTGGGCGCTCATTGGGTTACGATTCCGGTCTACGACGTAGAGGTATATCATAGTACGACACGGTACAACCCATCAACATCACCGTACCGGGGCCGTCGAATCCGACCGGGGGTGCTCCGGGAAGGTTACCGGCCGGTAACCACGGGTTTTCGGGAGCGTAACGTTTGTAAGCTTCGAACAAATGAAAACTAACGTTTTCTGATGCACCTAGGCAATATATATCTATACGACACGCCGAAATAAGTTCGGGAGAGTCAGATGGCCTCGAAACTCGAAGCTGTCGACTCCCTGATGGAGCTGGGGATGACGGAGTACGAGGCGCGGTGTTTCGTGGCGCTCACCCAGCTCTCCGAGGGGACGGCCAAGGAAGTGAGCCGGATCGCCGACGTGCCCCAGTCGCGAGTCTACGACATCGCGGACGAACTCCACCAGATGGGCGTCGTCGACGTCCAGGAGTCGGAGCCACGGAAGTATCGCGTCTTGCCGGTCCAGCGGGCCCTCGAGCGCCTGCAGCGGGAGTACGACGCCGCACTCGAGACCGCGGCCGACCGCCTCGAGAGCCTCGAAACCAGAAGCACCAGCCCGGAGGGCGTCTGGGAGATCGCCGACCAGCGGGACATCCTCGATCGCCTCCAGACGCACTTCGAGGCCGCGAGCAAGGAGATATTCCTCCTGGTCGCCGCGGAGCAACTCCTTGACGAGGCCGTCCTCGAGACGCTGCGCGAAGCTTCCGGCCGGGGCGTCTCCATCTACGTGGCCGTCCCGAACGACGACACGGAGGAGACCGTCCTCGACGCCGTCCCGGACGCGGCCGTCTCGGTGACCGACCTCCCCCTCCAGTCGCTGGCGGTCGAGGGTCGCCAGCCGGGCCGGCTGGCCCTCGTCGACCGGGAGACGGTCGTCCTCAGTTCGCTCCAGGAGGGGCTCGTCCCCGGCGAGAGCGAGGAGACCGGGCTGTGGGGGACCGGCGCCGGTCACGGGCTGGTCGTCTGGCTCCGGCCGATACTCGAGACCCACCTGGAACACGAGGAGTTCGCCTCGCCCTGAGATGACATCCCTCCGTTACTCCCGCCGCCGTCGGCGGCCGAAGGAAACTCCGAGCAACGGGATAGAAGGCTTAACACCGGACCTACCGTGCGTTCATTGATGGCAAGCGACAACGTGGCCGGCGAACGGTCGACCGGCGACGGAGCCGACGAGGAGCTGCCACCGGGCGTTGTCTTCGACGTCCTCGCCGACGAGCGGAACCGCCTCGTCCTCCACCTGCTGCGGGCCCGCGGCGGGACGACCGCCGTGGACGAACTCGCCGCCCGGCTGGTCGAGTACGACGCCGAGACCGGCCGGAATCTGCTGCCCACCGAGTCCGAGCGGGGCGTGGCCTCCTACCTCCACCTCGTGGTCGTGCCGACGCTCGCAGAGCACGGGCTGGTGACGTACGACCGGCGGGACCGCGCGGTCACCTTCGCCGCCGGAGCAGAAGAGCTCGAGGCGTACCTCGAGTTCGCCAGGGAGCGAGAACCCCCGCGGATCGCGCGGTTCGTGGCGGACGCCAGGCGGACGGAGGAGTAGCCCCTACAGTTCGTCGACGAGGTCGGACCCGACCCCGGTGTACCCCTCGGGGGTCAGCGCGTGGAGCTCCTCGCGGACCGACTCGTCGACGTCGAGGTCGTCGAACAGCTCGCGGAAGTCCTCCATCGTGGCGCGCTGGCCGCGGGTGAGCGCCTTGATGCGCTCGTAGGCCTCGGTGTCGCCCTCCCGCCGGAGGATGGTCTGGACGGCCTCGCCGACGACCTCGGGGTTGGCCGCCAGCTCCTCCCGCATGACGGCCTCGTTCGGCGTCACCTTCGAGAGCCCCGCGGCGGCCTTCTGGTAGCCGATGAGACAGTGGGCGAACGCCGCGCCGATGTTGCGCTTGACCGTCGAGTCCGAGAGGTCCCGCTGGAGCCGCGAGGTCGTAATGTAGTCGGCGAGGAACGTCAGGTCCGAGTTGGCCTTCGTGAGGTTCCCCTCGCTGTTCTCGAAGTCGATGGGGTTGACCTTGTGCGGCATCGTCGAGGAGCCGGTCTCGCCCTCGACGGTCTCCTGGCCGAGGTAGCGGTCGGAGACGTACAGCCACATGTCGAGGTCGAGGTCCCGGAGGACGTTGTTGACGCCGCGGAGCGCGTCGAACAGCGCCGCGAGGTCGTCGCAGGGGTTCACCTGCGTCGTCAGCGGCTCGTGGTCGAGGCCGAGCGAGTCGACGAACGACTCGGAGAACGCCGGCCAGTCGACGTCCGGGTAGGCGGCGTGGTGGGCGGCGTAGGTCCCGGACGCGCCGGCGAGCTTCCCGGAGAGGTCGTCGGCCGCCGCCTCGACGCGGCCGAGCGTCCGGCCGAGCCGCGAGGCGTAGACGGCCAGCTCCTTGCCGTAGGTCGTGGGAGTCGCCGGCTGGCCGTGCGTGCGCGCCAGCATCGGCACGTCGCGGTGCTCGCGGGCCTCGTCGGCCAGCGTATCGCGGAGTTCCCGTATCGCGGGGGCCAGGACGTCCTCGACGGCCGGCTTCACCAGCAGCCGGTGGGCGAGGTTGTTGACGTCCTCGCTGGTCAGCCCGAAGTGGACCCAGGGCCCCTGGGCGTCCTCGTCGGGCAGGTGCATCCGGACGAAGTACTCGACGGCCTTCACGTCGTGGTTGGTCGCTGTGTACTCCTCGTAGCCCTCCGTCTCGAGGCGCTTGATCACGTCGGCGTCCTCGGCGTCGAACGCCTCGTAGAGGTCCCGGAGGTCCGTGCGGGTCGCCCCGTCCAGCTCTAGCGGCGTCGCCTCGAGGTCGGCGAGCGCCAGCAGGTACTCCACCTCGACGCGCACGCGAGCGCGCATCAGCGCCGCCTCGCTGGCGTACTCCGCGAGCGGTTCCGTGTAGCGTGCGTAGCGGCCGTCGAGCGGGGAGACGGCGTACAGGGGGCCCCGGTCGGTCATACCCGGTGATGGGACGAGCCGTCGAAAAAGGGTGTCGAAAGGCCGGTTCCGGCCTTTCGTCCTCCGAGCCGGACGGGGCGGCCGATTGGTTTTTGCCGCGAGGGTGTGGACTCCCGGCCGTGCGACTCCTCGCGCTCGGCGACTCCTACACGATCGGGACGGGGGTCCCCCCGGAGGACCGGTGGGTGGACCGCCTCGTCGAGCGGCTGCGAAACGACGGCGTCGACGCCGACGCCCCCCAGATCGTGGCCGCCGACGGCTGGACGACCGGCCGACTCGCCGCGGCCGTCGAGCGCCGGTCGCTGGAGCCGCCGTTCGACCTGGTGACACTGTTGGTCGGCGCCAACGACGCCTACCAGGGCCGGCCCGTCGAGGCGTTCCGGACGAACTTCGTCGCGATGCTCGAACGGGCCGTCGAGTTCGCCGGCGGCGACCCGGCGGACGTCGTCGTCGTCACGATTCCGGATTACTCGGTCACCCCCTACTGCGAAACCGAGGGCTGCGAGGACCACGACGAGCGACTCGCGGCGTACGACCGCGCCGTCCGGGAGGAGGCCGACGCCGCCGGGACGCGGCTGGTCGACGTCGTGGACGTCTCGCGGGCCGTCGCCGCCGACCCGTCGCTCGTCGCGGCGGACGGCCTGCATCCGGCGCCCGAACAACACCGCCGCTGGATGGAGGAAGTCTACCCCGTCGCCCGGGCCGTGCTGGACAGGTGAACGCTCCCCGCGGCCGTCGGTTGCCTGCGGATACCCAACGGATCACCACGGATCGATGGCGTGTTTCTTCGGCGGCCAGGACTCCTCGCTGGGTTCGTCGTAGCGGTCGAGCGCTCGCTTCACCCACCCGTAGGTCTCGGCGGGTTCGATGACGGCGTCCATGCCGACGCCCTCGACCGACCGGATGGCGTCGGTGCGGTCCTTGTAGCGCTCGACGAGTTCGCGGCGCTTCGCCTGGGGGTCGTCGGCCGCCTCGATCTCGCGGCCGTGGACGACGTCGACGGCGCCCTCGATGCCCATCGCGGCGACCTCGGCGGTGGGCCACACCGCCGTGAGGACGTTCCGGACGGACTCGCCGCCGCCCATCGCGACGTGGCCGAACCCGTAGCCGCGCCGCAGGACGACGTTGACGATGGGGACGGTCGCGCGGTTGAGTGCGAACGGGAGCTTGCCGGCTGCCCGGGCGACGCCGTCCCGCTCGGAGTCCGGACCTGGCAGGATGCCGGGGACGTCCTCCAGCATCAGGACGGGCAGCCCGAAGGCGTCGCAGAGGGAGGCGAACCGGGCGGCGGCCGTCGAGGCGTCGGCGTCGATGGTGCCCGCCATCACCCGGGGATTGTTGGCGATGACGCCGATCGGGCGTCCGCCGACCCGGGCGAACCCGGTGACGACGTTCCGCGCGAACGCCGGTTTGAGCTCGAAGAAGCTCTCCGCGTCTGTGACGCCCTCGACGACGGCGTAGATGTCGTAGCCCTTCTTGGGGTCCGCGGGCATCACGTCGACCAGCCGCTCTCGAACCGACTCGCCTGGCGGGGCGGGCTCGACGGTCGGCGGGTCGCGGCGGGCGTTGCGCGGCAGGTACGACAGGAACTCGCGGATGCCGTCCAGGCAGGCCTCGTCGTCCTCGTAGGCGCGGTCGGCCATCCCCGTCTCGCCGGTGTGGAACTGCGCGCCGCCGAGTTCCTCCTTCGAGAGGTCGACGCCGAGGGCGGCCTCCACGAGCGAGGGGCCGGCGACCCCGAGCGTCGAACCCTCGACCATCGGCACGAAGTCGGCCATCGCCGAGAAGTTCGTCGGCGCCGCGAACCCGGGGCCCATCATCGCCGAGACGATCGGCACCCACCCCGAGCACTTCGTCTGGGTCCGGAAGATGCCGCCGTCGCCCTGCGCGGTCGGGCGGGCGTCGAGGCCTTCCTGGATGCGGTGGCCGCCGCCGTCGTGCAGCAGGACGAGCGGGAAGCCGCGCTGGAGCGCCAGCTCCATGACGCGCTTCAGCTTCTGGCCGCCGGTGTGACCGATGGAGCCGCCCTTGACGGTGAAGTCCGTCGCCGCGACGGCGACCGGCCTGCCGTCGACGTCTCCCACGCCGGCCACGACGCCGTCGGCCGGTGCGTCATCCCGGTCCCAGTCGGCCGTCTCGGGGGTAGTCGGCGCCGGCGCCGCGAGCTGTCCGATCTCGTCGAAGTCCGTACAGAGGTGGTCGACCCGCTCGCGCGCGGTGAGCTTCCCCTGTTCGTGCTGCTTCTCGACCGCCTCGGAGCGGCCCTCGTCGGAGACCGACCGCTTGGCTTCCCTGACCTCCTCCACGAGGTCGTCGATATCCGTCATGTGCCACCACTCGTCCCGATAGTTGTTAACATTGTTCGTCAGGAATCGGATACGGCCTGGGTTCGTTAACTGGCGTAGAATAAACAGAAACGTGTATAGAATATCGGATTAGGATTCCTGTACTGAGGGATGTAGGCACATTCGTGCACATATACGGTCTCGCAACCGCAACTACTTTGCCGGCGCGGCGGCGCACCTCGCGTATGAACATCGCCGGTATGGCCTCGAACCGCGGCCGGAACCTGCTGCACCTCGCCGACGTCCAACCGGGCGGCGCGGAGTTCGCCGTCGTGCTCGCGAACGAGGAGGGCGCGCCGGTCCTCGAGGGCGCCGCCGAGCGCGGCATCCCGACCGAGGTCGTCCCCAAGGCCGACGACGAGACGCGCGAGGAACACGAACGCCGCGTCCTCCAGCGACTCGAGGGCTACGACGTCGACCTCGTCTGCCTAGACGGGTACATGCGCATCCTCTCACCGAGACGTTCCTGGGCGAGGCGCCGACGACGATCAACGTCCACCCGTCGCTCCTCCCCTCGTTCCCCGGGATGGACGCCCACGAACAGGTCCTCGAGGCGGGGGTCTCGGTCACGGGCTGTACCGTCCACGTCGTCGACGAGACCGTCGACGGCGGCCCCATCGTCACCCAGGAGCCGGTCCCGGTCTACGACGGCGACGACGCCACGGATCTCAAGGAGCGGGTCCTCTACGAGGCCGAGTTCGCGGCCTATCCGCGGGCGGTGA
This sequence comes from Natronomonas salina, assembly GCF_013391105.1. Taxonomy (NCBI): domain Archaea; kingdom Methanobacteriati; phylum Methanobacteriota; class Halobacteria; order Halobacteriales; family Natronomonadaceae; genus Natronomonas; species Natronomonas salina. The sequence goes on along the minus strand of NZ_CP058335.1, from coordinate 1,201,271 downwards.
AGTGGTTCGCCGAGGACCGTGTCTCCGTCGAGGGCGGCGACGTCGCCGTCGACGGCGACGACGGTGGCCAGTTCCCAGCCCGCCGCCTCGCCTCTGACGACCGCGGCCGGGAGCTCCGCTACGGCGAGAACCCCCACCAGGACGCCGCGGTCTACCTCGACGGCGCCTGCGAGGAGGCCAGCGTCGTCCACACCGACCAGCTGAACGAGGGGGCGAAGGCGCTCTCCTACAACAACTACAACGACGCCGACGGCGCGCTGAACCTGATTAAGGAGTTCGACGAACCCGCGGCGGCGGTCATCAAGCACACCAACCCCGCGGGGTGTGCGACGGCCGACGACCTCGTCGACGCGTACGACCGCGCGCTCGCGACGGACCCGATGAGCGCCTTCGGCGGCATCGTCGCGCTCAACCGCGAGTGCGACGCCGCCACCGCCGAGGCCATCACCGACTCGTTCAAGGAGGTCGTCGTCGCGCCGGGCTACACCGACGCCGCCCTCGACGTCCTCTTCGAGAAGGACAACCTCCGCGTACTGGACGTGGGCGAACTCGACGACCCCTCCGAACCGCTCACCGAGTCGCACCTCGTCGGCGGCCGACTCGTCCAGGAGCGGGACCTCCAGGCGCTGACCGCCGACGACCTCGAGTTCCCCACGGAGCGCGAGCCCACCGACGAGCAGGTCGAGACGATGCTGTTCGCCTGGCAGACCATCAAGCACGTCAAGTCCAACGCCATCCTCTTCGCGAAGGGCACCGAGACCGTCGGCGTCGGGATGGGCCAGGTCTCACGCGTCGACGCGGTCAGACTCGCCGCGATGAAGGCCGACGAGCACGCGGAGGGGAAGGACGCCGACGGTGCCGTCATGGCCTCCGACGCCTTCTTCCCGTTCCCCGACGGCATCGAGGAGGCCGCCGACGCCGGCGTCGAGGCCGTCATCCAACCAGGGGGCTCGGTCAACGACGAGGACGTCGTCGAGGCCGCCGACGAACATGGCATCGCGATGGCGTTCACCGGACAGCGCGCCTTCAAGCACTGACGGCCGGGCGAGACCTTTTATCCGAAGACGCGGCCAGGCGGCCCGTGTTCTGGCCGGTCGCCGGTCGGCGCCTCGCGGGTGCGCGGTGCAGCGCCGACCGGGAACGTTCGCCCCGCCTGTTCGCCACAGGTCCGATCGCCGTCCACGACACTCGTACCGTCGGTCTACTCGCCGCTTCCGGCCTGGCCGGTCTCACCCAGCCGGTCCTCGTACTTCGCCAGAGATGTCAGCAAGGCCGCCTCGGCGTCGACGTCCAGTTCCTCACAGAGCGCCAGCAGCGCGAACAGCGCGTCGCCCAGTTCGTCCTCGGCGACCGCGACCGAGCCGGGGTCGTCGCCGTATCCTGTCGAGGTGCAGACCTCCTTGGCCACCTCGCCGAGTTCGGAGACCGCGTCCAGCAGTCGGTAGGCTGCCGGCGCCTCCAGGTCATTCGTTCGCACGAAGTCCGCGACGGTCGATTGTTCGTCCATGTCGGCCAGCGCGAGCCGCACCCCTATAAGCGTCCGTCGTGTGAAAGGCCGTCCATGGAGGTACTGGGGGACGTGATTGCCCGCGACCGCCGTTCCGACGCGCCGGCACTCGACGTGCTCTCGGCCGGTCGGTGCTACGACTACCGGCGGTTCTGTACGAGCGCCTGGAAGGTCGGGAACTTCCTCCGGCACCTCGGCGTCCGCGGCGGCGCGGGCGTCGACGTCGCCGACGATCCGCTCCCCGAACCGGTGCTGGCGTTCTACGGCGCCGCCCTCCTGGGCGGTGTCGTCCGGTTCGAACCCGGGTCCCCGGTGGCGGACGACGTTCGCGCTCTCGTTGTTCCCCAGGCCGAACTGGACAGTCACGACGTCGGGCCATCGACGAAGCGAGTCGTCTACGGCGAGGCGCCGGAGGACCCGTCCGTCTCGTACTTCGAACGCGACGTCTGGAGCGAGAACCCCACGGAGCCCCCGGACCTCGTTTCACCCGACGATCCGTTGCTCCGGACGGCGGAATCGACGTACAGTCACGGCGAGGTGCTCGATGCAGCGGCTGGAGCCGTCGACTTCCTGTCGCTAGCGGAGGGGACCCGAGTTGCGGTCGAGGGCTCGTTCACGGACCCTGACACCGTGGCGGCCGGCCTCGTTGCCCCGTTGCTCGCGAAGGGTACCGTGCAACTCGGCACTGGTGAGGATACGGAGCTGGTAGTCGGCGGTCCTCGAAGTGCACTCGAAGACGAGTGTCTACTGCGTGCGTGATCGGAATCTGCGGCCGAAACGACGCCGGTAGGGTCATCCTACCGGCGGATTTCGACTATCTCGACCGATGTTGGGCCAGTATAGCCAACCGACGGTAGGGGAGAATCGGATACCTGGAACACGACAAGACGGAGTGCGCCAGCGATGACTGGCCTCGAAACACTGACTCTGAAAATCTCGACGTGATCAGGGCGATCGTCTGGAGAGGGGAATTCGAAGGCAGGTCGCTCGAATGCTCCCGCACTAGATGCGGGGCTATCGGGTCGGGTGCAGCAGGAGAGACGCCGGTCGCGTTGCCTCGTGTGGCCGGGCTACTTACCGCGTCGAGTGTCGCCGACTGTGCGACAGCGGTGTCACCGTTCGTCGAGGAGGTCGCAGACGAGGTCGGCCTCGGAGACGATGAAGGTGGCTCGATCCTTGTCCTCGTCGCGGTTCGAGAGGAAGACGACGTGCTCGGCGCCGCAGCGGTTCGTTGTCACGACCTCCCACTCGTCGATGTCCTCGTGCGGTTCGTCGAGCCACTCCGGCGGGGTGCTGTCCATGATACTACACCACCCCGGTTGCGGCGTCGACGGTCCGTCCGACCGTCGTGGTCGTTAGTGATTGTGCTGTTGCGGGCATCCCCACTTCCCCGCTGGGTCGACGACCGACCCGCATCCGCGCCTGCCTATCGTGATGGCGTCTTGCCATAGCCGGATTAAGGACATATTACACACAAGAGTGTAATGGCTGATTACAGATATTCACGTGAGAATGGATATTTTTACATTCTATTTGGATGGGGATGGGTGTGGGATGGATGTGCCTAGTAGCGAGTCGCATCCCAGCTAGGTGCCGGAACGGTAGGTGCGCCATACCGAATCTAGCACTCAATATCCAAACGAAAGTGCTTCATCGGGACTGAAACCGACCGTTCCAGCGTGCCGTAACGCTGCCCGAGTCACGGTAAGGTCACCTTACAGGCGGATTTTAGGACGTGACTGAGGAAGAGATGCTATCGGCAGGTCGTGGGAGAAAGGTCGATCGACGGTCGCCGCAGGCGATCAGGTCGTCAGGTCCTGCGAGACGATCTCCTCCCAGACCATCTCGCCTTTCTCGGTGAGGGCGTAGAGTCGCCCCTTCTGCTGGTCCTCGGGGACGATGAGCTCGATGATTTCGCGATCCTCGAGGCGGCGGAGTGCACGGGAGATGTGCGTGATTCCGAGGCCCGATTCGTCGGCGATGGTCGTCGGCGTCGCCGGACCCGACGAGAGGTTCCGGAGGACCGCGACCCGGTATTTGGAGCTGATAACGTAGCCGATAGCATCCCAGTCTGTTGACATAGTGCGATTTGGTTGGAGTTGCGTCGTTTGCTCGATCGGTGCTAGCTGGTCGATGAATCCGCTCGTGGCCTGAACGAGCCGTCGCGTCGGTTCGAGGGGTGGGGAGCTGCCGCACTCCAGGGGACTGAACCGGGAAGCGATGCACTCATCCTGCGGCTGTAATTCCCGCTGGTCGACAGGTGAGTGTTCTGTCCCGTTGACTGCGCTTTGTTGGTCGTTTGGTTCATCATCCTGGGTCCCTCCAGTGGTTCGACCGACCATCGACCGTGGCGGATTCGTTCGATTGATGTCGTCGCGTCGCCTCGTTTCGTGTCCTAACCGACGACGGGAAGGGAGTTAAGAAGCCAGTGAGTAACTGGTGATGAGCGGGTTATAACCTGATTCCTGGCTAGCAGGGCTGTAATAGCTGAAATCAACGGAATAAGGGCCGAAAGAACCCACCTAAGTCCGCCATAATCGCCCAATTTCACCTTCTATCGCGACCATCGGAGGTCGGCAGGATTCGAGCGACTCTCGTACCCCCTCACTCGTCGCGGCCGTTCTTCTCCCGGTTGGTCACGGCGTCGGTCGCCATCCCGCCGAGGAGCCCCACGACGCCGAGAAGCGCGATACGGAGCCGTTCGGGCCGTCGACCCGCGGCGGCTCCCACGAAGCCGGCGACGGTTGCGACGGCGCCGCCCAGGAAGAGACCCGAGCGGAGCTGCTCGCCCGCGGTGTCGCGCTTGACGGCCAGCCGCCAGACGAACATCCTGAGCAGCATCGAGGAGACCCGCGGGATGTACTCGGGGTAGCTGATGGAGCTCTCCTCGTCGCCGTAGGTGAGCCGCATGGGGACGTCGAGGATCCGCATGTCGTTGGCGCTCAGGCGGACGATGAGGTCGTTGCAGTAGCCGTAGAACTCGTACATCTCATCGATATCGACGGCCTCGAGCGCCTCGTGGGAGATGGCGGTGTACCCGCTCTGGGGGTCGCTGACTGTCCAGTACCCGCTGGCGATCTTCGTCAGGAGGGTGAGGAGGTGGTTGCCGACGTAGCGGAACCGCGGCATCTCCTGGTGGTGTTCCTCACGGATGAGCCGGTTGCTCTTCGAGTAGTCGGCTCGGCCCTCGACGACCGGGTCGAGGATCCGATCCAGGTCGTCGGGGTCCATCTGGCCGTCGCCGCCCATCACGGCGGTGACGTCGATGCCGTCGTCGCGCGCCCGGAGGTAGCCGGTCTTGATGGCGCCGCCGACGCCGCGGTTCTCCTCGTGTTGGATGGGGACGACGAACTCCCCTTCGGCGCCGCCGTCGGTGACCGCTGCCTCCTGGGTTCGCTCCTTGGCTTCCTGGATCTCCTCCCAGGTGCCGTCGGTCGAGCAGTCGTCGACGACGTAGACGCGGTCGACGAACGACGGCATGGTCTCGATGACCTCCCCCACGAACCCCTCCTCGTTGTATGCGGGCACTACGACACCGATTGTGTTGCCTTCGTACATGGTGGACAGTCGAGCCGGAACGGTGGCCCGTTGGCTCAGGCCACCCACCTCGAGGGCATTGTTATTCGCTGGCTTCGTGGTCCCTCGCGAAACTCGGGGACGCCGGCGCGAATGACAGTCGGTAGCGGTCGACGAGTCCACGCTCGATCGACCGTTCGGTGGTTATCGGGACCGCCTCGTCGGCTCCAACAGGGATTCGTGATCAGAATGGGCTATCGGCGGACACAGCCCGTTTTACATCGGAGACGTACCCGCGCTCGCGATGGACGAATCGCGTCTCGTATCCGGTCACGTACGCGCGTAACGACGCTCTGAGGAGATAGCTCGTAGGAATCAGTTGCAAGTGGGCGAGTCGGTGCGTATCGAGGTTCTCCGACCCTTGGCCGTCAGATGACCGTCTCCAGGTCGACGAACGACCCCTCCTTCGCGGAGATCCAGGTCGTCATCCGTTCCGCCCCGGAGACGCCGTTCGGATAGATCGTGCACTCGTCGGGCCCGTCCTCGTACTCCACGACGGTCGCCCGCAAGTGCATCGTCGCCCCCCGCACACCGTGGTTGCCTGTCACACGCATCGTTCCAGGTTAGCAGGGGACAGATACCAGGATAGTTATTACCCCTATACCTCTGTCGAATAAACTCGCAAGCGGCGGAAAGAGGCGTTTACCGGTGGTCGAGAGGGTTCGGTCCGACGGCGGGTGATGCTGTTCGATACTATCCAGAACGAACCGATTCGGTGATAGTGGCTCTCTGGTGATTCCCCCTGACTCGCTCGACTGACGTCCCGGAGTTGCTGTGAACGTGCCGATGGACGTCTCGAAGACTGACCGACGGCGACCGCGGCCGTATCGAGCAGTGCGCCGAACGACCCGCTTACGGGCGGCCGGAGCTACGGCTGTCGAGCGAGGTGGACGCCGACGAGACGGGACGTCCCCTCAATCCACGAGCTCCCGGTTCCTGATCTCGTTCCAGAGCTGTTCGCCCCGTTCGGTGATCCCGTAGACGCGGCCCTTCCGACGGTCCTCGTCGACGAGCAGCTCGACGAGCGAGCGCTCTCGGAGCTGACTGAGGGCGTGGGACACCGACGCGATGCTGATGTCCTCGTCCTCGGATATCTTCGACGGCGTCGCGGGGCTCTCCACGAGCCGCCGCATCACCGCCACGCGGTACTTCGAGCTGATTATGAATCCGATCTCGTCCCAGTCGTCACTCATCGAATCCCTCCCGGATTGCCGGTTGTGCATGATTTCGGTTCATTCAGATTCCTATGGGTATCGACCCGTTACCTCGTGCTGACCAGTAGTGCAGTACGCTTACGACCACGAACAGCAGGATCACGACGATCCCGACGAGCAGGCTGTCCACTGCGTCGACGAACAGCGCCGCGACGTAGCCGAGCAGCCCGACGGCGGACAGCGCCAGGTAGTACCTGGGCCAGTCCTCGTCCGGCTGTGACGGCGACAGGTACGACGTGATCATCCGGGCGTCGCCGTTCAGCTCGACGATGCCCTCCTCGGAGTCGTAGTCGACGGCACCTGCCTTCGCGAGCTTCGGCACGTGCGTCTGGTACAGCGACACGTACGTCCGCTTGCGCTGCTGGGAGTCGACATCGTCGACCGGGATGTCGTTCTCCATGGCGGCGACGTGCGTCGCGAGTTCGCCGATGCTGACCGGCCCGGTGGCCTCCTGTAGGTACTGGAGGGCGAGCCTTCGGCGGGCGTTACTTAGCAGGTCGAATGCTGTGTCCTGCGAGAGCGTGCTTGAATTGTTCGACATTCGGTGTGTCCCGTCATCTCGTTTCCGACAGCCGTGCTACCAGAATCGACCACATGACTGTACTTTGTTACAAAGGCGTTATCGGGAGCCGGAGGGTTCCTATTGGGTTGCTTACGCTCAAGTAGTGGCGCGTAACTAGTGAGTGGTCCCCTGGCTGTTTCACGGGCGAGTACGGTGGTCGTTCGAGATTTAGGACGGTTATAACGAACGAATTGTCGGATGAGAAAGAACACGATGCGATCGTCATCGCCGCCGCCGTCATCCAGATTCGAGACGGGTACCGAGATGGAATCTCCGGTTGCTGACGGACCAAGCGGACTCTCCGGTGGAGGCGGTGGTCGCCGGTCCGTGCCCGGTGCCAGCGGGGTCTGCCGACAGCCTTACGCGTCGGACGACCTTCTCTTCGACTGATGCTTCCCTGGGAACACGCGGCCGTCGGGTACCTGCTGTACTCGCTGCTGGTCCACTTCGGCTGGCAACGGCGGCCCTCGGGGCTTCCGGTGATCGTCCTCGGAATCGCGACGGTGCTCCCGGACCTGATCGACAAACCGCTCGGCTGGTGGCTCGGCTGGTTGCCGAGCATCGGGCTCGGCCACTCACTGTTCTTCGCCGTGCCCGCGGTACTGTTGGTGTGGGCGCTCGCGGGCGGTCGGTACGCCCTGCCGCTCGGCGTCGGCCTCGGAACCCACCTGCTCGGCGACGTCTTCTACAAGGCCGTGGTCGCCGGCCGCTTCGAGTACGAGTTCATGTTCTGGCCCCTGGTCGATCAGCCGGCCTCCGAGCCGGCGGGGCTGTTCTCCCAGATCGAGTACTGGATCGCGGAGTACGCCCGCTTCCTCGCGAGTCCGGAAGGGATGACCTATCTCGGCTTCGAACTGGCGCTGCTCGGCGCCGCCCTGGTGGTCTGGATATACGACGGATTCCCGGGTCTCGCGCCCGGCTCCTTCCGGCGCGGCCCTCGTACAACGGGTGATTACTGACCGAAATCGGTCGGTACTCCACACAAGCGCTACATAACAAAGCCGCAAACCAGCCTCCACCCGACAACGATGCCGTGCCGACGGCACACGATATTATGACTCGAGCATACGAACTTGCACGAACCGGAGTGAGTGGGGGGCTCCACCGATGACCCGGATTTCCATCGCGGACCCCGACGTCGGGGCCGCCGAGATCGACCGCGTGGCCGACGTGATGGAGGAGGGCCCCATCGCCGACGGGCCGGCGGTCCGGGACTTCGAGTCCGAGTTCGCCGACTACTGCGGTGCCGACGAGGCCGTCGCGACGTCCAACGGGACGACCGCCCTCCACGCGGCCCTCGTCGCAGCCGGGATCGAACCCGGGGACCGGGTCCTGACGACGCCGTTCACCTTCATCGCCAGCGCGAACTCCATCCGGCTGGCCGGCGCCGAACCGGTCTTCGCCGACATCGACCCCGTCACCTACAACCTCGACCCCGCGGCAGTCGAGGAGCGACTCAGAGCGGACGCCGACGTCGACGCCATCCTGGCGGTTCACCTCTACGGGCTCCCGGCGCCGATGTCGGAGCTGGCCGACCTGGCCGAGACCCACGACGTCACGCTAATCGAGGACGCCGCCCAGGCCCACGGGGCGACCATCGACGACCGGCACGTGGGCACCTTCGGCGACGCGGCGACGTTCTCCTTCTACCCGACGAAGAACATGACCACCGCGGAGGGCGGCATGGTCACGACGAACGACGGGGAACTCGCCGACCGCGTCCGGTCGTTCATCAACCACGGGCGGACCCAGGAGGGTGGCACCTCCTACGCGCACGCCCGCGTGGGGCACAACTTCCGGATGACGAGCATCGCGGCCGCCATCGGGTCGGTCCAGCTCGAGAAGCTCCCCGACTACGTCGAGGCGCGGCGCCGGAACGCCGAACGGCTGACCGCGGCCGTCGAGGACGTTCCCGCCATCGACCCGCCGGTCGAACCCGAGGGCTACCGCCACAGCTACCACCAGTACACCGTCCGCTGTGAGGACCGCAGCGCCCTCGAGGCCCACCTCGACGACGCCGGCGTCGACACCGCCGTCTACTACCCGACGCCGGTCCACGAGCAGCCGCCGTACTCGGACCTCGAGGGGTCGTACCCCCACGCCGAGCGCGCGAGCGAGGAGGTCCTCTCCCTGCCCGTCCACCCCCAGCTCGAGGACTCGGAGGTCGACCGGATCGTCGAGGCGCTCGAGGTGTTCGAGCAGTGATAAACGCCGGCGTCATCGGCGTCGGGAGCATGGGCCAACACCACGCCCGCGTCTACCGCGAACTCCCAGGGGTCGACCTCGTCGGCGTCTACGACGTCGACCACGACCAGGCGATGGCGGTCGCGGAGGAACACGGGACGAAACCCCTCTCGCTGGACGGGCTCGTCGAGACCGCCGACGTGGTCTCCATCGTCGTCCCGACTGCCTTCCACAAGGAGATGGCCGAGCGGGCCATCGAGTCGGGGACCGACATCCTGATCGAGAAGCCGCTGGCCCCGACGTCGGAGGCCGCCCGCGAGATCGTCGACGCCGCCGACGAAGCCGACGTGACCTTACAGGTCGGCCACATCGAGCGGTTCAACCCGGCGGTCCAGGCCGTCTCGGAGTTCGCCGACGAACTCGACCCGATCGCCCTCGAGGCCCAGCGGCAGGGCCCGCCGGTGGACCGCGACGGCGACGACGACGTCGTGATGGACCTGATGGTCCACGACATCGACGTCGCCTGCGCGCTGCTCGACGGCGAGGTCACGGCCATCGAGGCGACCGGCACCGCCGGCGGCGACTACGTCACGGCGTCGCTGACGTTCGACGACCACGTCGTCGCGACGATGACCGCCAGCCGCGTCACCGCCAAGAAGCTGCGGAACATGGCGGTGACGGCCGACGACTGCCGCGTCGACGTCGACTACACCTCCCAGGACGTGACGATCACCCGCCGGACGGAACCCGAGTACGTCGCCGCCGACGACGGCCTCCGCTTCCGCAGCGAGACGCTCGTCGAGCAGCCCACCGTCAACAACGGCGAACCGCTGAAGGAAGAGCTCTCCTCGTTCGTCGAGAGCGTCCGGGAGGACACCGAGCCCGAAGTCACCGGCGAGGACGGCCGACGTGTCATCGAACTCGCCGAGCGGGTCCGACGCGAGCTCGACAACGAACTCGTCCACTGATCGGCTCTCCCGCTCGTCGTCCTACTGCGCTCCCACTCGCCAGGTCCGGGCTCGTCCAGTTTCTTCTGTCCGGTCGAGACGTCGGTCGGGTGGTTAGGGTCCGGTCGAGTCCCGGTTTCGGCTCCGACTCTGCTTGCGAGAGTAGATCCCCGCCCCGAATGAGGCTGCGCCGACCGCCCCGCCGAGGAGTCCGGTCAGCCAAACGCCGACCAGTTCCGCGAGGGCGAGGATGTACCCGATACCTATCAGGAGCAACACGAGGTACTGCCGCTGCTCGATCCGGCGGAGCCGGCGGTGGAGGGCTGGCTCGCCCATAGCAGATCCCACCGGCCGACGGTCTGGAAAATCATTCGCCACGACGAGGTCTCACGTCGTCGCAGTCGCGCCCTCACGTCCGCTTCCTGACGAAGTGCCCGATGCCCTGCAGGAACGGCATGGGGTCGTCGAACTTGAGGACGTCGAAGTTGGGGGTCTGCAGGCAGGAGGAGGCGATGGTGCCGACCGTCCCCGCGACCGACGGCCGGTCGACGATGGGCGAGTCGTCGGAGACGACGCTCAGCAGGTGCTGGAACTCGCCGTACAGCAGGTGGGAGCCGACGCCGGTCTCGTAGCCGTCCTCGATCAGCTCGGCCTGGTCGGTCGCCAGGTACCAGTAGTCGAGGGGGAAGTCGGCGCCGGCCTCGACCGCCAGCGGCAGCGACTGCCAGAGCCGCGGGTTGATCTCCGTCAGGACGTACTCGCCCGTCTCGGCGTCCTTCATGTACTCGATGCAGGCGAGCCCGTGGTAGTCCATGTGGTCGAGCAGCTTGCGTCCGACCGCCTCGAGCTCCGGGTCGTCGATGGACTCGCGGTAGACGCCGCCGCCGCCTCGGTAGGAGTCGCCGCGGACCTGACGGTGCTGGAACGTCGTGAGCGCCTCCCCGTGGTCGTACAGCGCCCCGAAGAGGTACTCGTCTGAGGAGTCGACGAACTCCTGGACGATGGGGTCGTGCTGCATCGACTCCTGGATGGCCTCGACGTCGGGGCGGTCGCCGGCTTCGACGTGCTCGATCGACTTGACCGTCAGGACGTCCCGCGGCGACAGCGACGGCAGGTACTCGTCGACGAGCAGGTTGTACCGCGACTTGACGATCCGCTGTTCGCCCCAGTCGTCGACCTCCGAGAGGAGGCGCGTCTCCGGGGCGGGGACGCCCGCCGCCTCGGCGGTCTCGACGAGCTTCAGGCGGTCCTGGACCGTCCGGAGCGTCTCCATCGGCGGCGTGACGAGCGAGACGTAGGGCTCGAACTCGTCGGCGTACTTCGCGAACACGTAGGGATCCTGCGGGCGCAGCGGGAGGACGGTCTTCACGTCGGGCCGCGCCGCGATCCCGAGCAACGCGTCCCGGTAGGCCACCAGGTCTTCGTGCGGCGACGGGATGCGGACGAACTCCTCGCAGAACCGCGAGGCGGCGGCCGGTACGTCGGTGTACTCCGAGGCGACGACCGGATTTACCCCCTCGGCCGCCAGCGAGCGGACGCTCGTGTAACTCCCCGCGTCGAACCCCGTCGGTATCAGTGCGGACTGCTCCTCGGCATCGTCCATAGGTCGTGGTCTCAATCTCGACGGATTAGTATTCCCGGGCTACCGCGCGGAACCGTCGGAAGGGACCGGGATGGCCGGCCCTATCTCGGTGTTGGCGGTCTCGTCACTCGCTCCGGCGTCGGACCAGCAGGACGGCACCCGCGGCCGCGAGCAGCGCCGTCACGGGCCCGAACCCGGCGCCGTCCCCGACGACGCCCGGGTCGTCGTCGGTCTCGCTCGTCTCGCTATCGGTCTCGTTCGCGCCGGTGTCGGTCCCGTTCGCGGTTTCGGAGGGGGTGTCGGTCTCGGTGGCCGACCGCTCCGGGTCGCCGTCGGTCCCCTCCGGAGTTCCGACCGAGACAGCCGGTTCGTCGGTCGTCTGGTCGGTGTCTCCGTCGCTCCCCTTCGAGTCCTCGTCGGACGTCCCGGAGTCGCTTCCGGATCCGTCCGAATCGTCCGACTCCTGGGAGTCGTCCGAGGTTCCGGAGTCACCGCCGCCGGGGTCTCCCGCTCCCCGGTCTTGCTCGGGTTCCTCGACGATCACGGTGACCGTCTCGGACGCCGTCCCACCGTCTGCGCCGTCGACGGTGAGCGTGACCTCGTATTCGCCGGGCGAGTCGAAGGTGTGGGTCTCGGTGGGGCTTCCGTCCTCGACGGTGGTGCCGTCGCCGAAGTCCCAACCGTAGCTGTCGACGTCGCCCTCGGAGTCGCTGGCGTCGAAGGTGACCTCGTCCCCGGGTTCGACTGTCTGCTCGCTCGCTGTGACCGACGCCTCGAGGGGGGCGTCACCGTCACCGCCCGAGTCAGCCACCACTTCGATGGTCGTCGTGGCTTCGTCCTGACCGTACTCGTCGGTCACCGTGACCCCGAGTTCGTAGGTCCCCGGCTCCTCGAAGACGATTTCGCGGGTCGCCTCCTCGGTGGTGCCCTCGTGGGAACCTTCGACGGTCCAGCCGTACTCGGGACTTCCGTTCGACGCCGAGTCGCTGGCGTCCAGTGTCACCGAGTCGCCCGTGGCGGCGGTGTCCGGGGCGCTGAGCCAGGCGGTCGGCCCTGCAGGCCCCGGATCGGTCACGTTGACCGTCCGGGTGGCCTGGCTGTACCCGCCGGAGCTATCGTAGGCGGTGACCTGGACCTCGTAGTTGCGGGGCGTGTCGTACGTGTGGGTCTCGGTGGGGCTTCCGTCCTCGATCGTGGTGCCGTCGCCGAAGTCCCACTCGTAGCGGTCGACGTCGCCCTCGGAGTCGCTGGCGTCGAAGGTGATCTCGTCACCGGTAGTGGCGTTCTCCGGTGCGCTCAGAGAGGCGTTGGGTTTCGCGGGGTCGTCGGGGCCACAGGTGCCCGCGCGGATCGTCACCTGTTGCTCCATGCTTCCGAGCGCTTCCTTGTCGGTCGGGTCCGCCGAGCGGACGACCTTCCAGTCGTGGACCCAGCCAGAGTACTCCGGGCTGCCGCCGTACCGTTCGTTGGCCCGGTCGTTGAACGCCGGCTCTATCCGGACTGGCGCGTCGTCGGCGAGGCCGCGGTAGGCGCCGCCGTCGGTCCGGCCCTGGCCCCACAGCCAGGTGATCTCGCTGGAATTCTCGCTGTGGACGTATTCGTCGTCCTGATCCGCGTACTCGTCGTAGTCGTCGTCCTCGACGGCCCAGCTGTCGCCGGGGTCGATGCCGGTGACCGTGAACGTCGCGGAGCTCCCGCGGGTGTCCCTCTCGTCGCCGTCCTGCGTCAGGCGTTCGTGGACGACGACGAGGCTCGTCCCCTCGGCGCCCTCGTAGATCATGAGCACGCTGGTGTTGTGCTCCTGGTACTCGATGGTGCCGTGGGAGCTGTAGTCGTTCGCGGTCGGTTCGGTGTACGGGCTCCGGTAGTCGTAGAACTCCTCGACGGTCTGGTCGCGGTTCGTGATCGGGTCGACCTCGACGCACTGGTCGCCCTGTTCGACGACGTACGTGTCACTCTCCTGGGCCGCGGCCGTCGGCGCGAAGGCCACCAGCCCAACGGACAGAAGGGACAGTACGACCACGCACGCAACCACGCGCGGGCGAGGGGTTGTAACTGTCATCTCTCGGCCCCCCGCCTGGGCGGCGCTGTCGAGGGCACTGCGGACCACCGTCTCGCGTCACCGCTGGTGCGAGACGTCAGGGCGGATCGGTTGGAAGGCATCACCCGTTGCACGTCGACAGATACACTTTGTTATAGGTACGGCTACCAGACGCCGCGACAGTGAAAACGCCGAAAACGGCGCAAATACATCTGAAAGGACGTTTCCGACCGGTATCGTCTCGATAGCACGAGCTCTGTGGCGGGGTAGTAGTACTCTACTAGTCGATAGGGGGAGTTGATTCTAGATGTTTACCAGATGGGGGATGTGGGCGGTTATCGCTACCACCTCGGCAGGCCGCCGCTCATCGGAGGCGCTTGTAGACGTGCTTCAGCGTGTCCGTCGCCACCGACCCCTGTTCGAGTGTGTAGTGGGTCCGGACCCGGGGATTGAACTTCGCCTTGTAGCCGCAGAGCCGCTTGTCGTTCGCCCCGACGAGGTCCACCCGTTCGAGGCCGCGGTCCTTCGCCCGCTTGATGACCTCCCAGTCGATCAGGTCGGTCGCGGGCAGGTCGTCGTCGAGGTCGGCGACCGTCTGCCAGCCGTACAGCGTCTCGTCGTCCTCCAGGGTGATCTTCCCGCCGACGAAGCGCCCGTCGCGCTCGCAGACGTACGCCCGAGCTGTCCCGTCCGGGAGCGACCGGTAGAGGTCGCGGGCGAAGGCCTTCGTCACGTTGTAGGAGACGTCCTGCTCCTCGTGGCGGTGCTGGACACGGCTGACGATCTGCTCGACGTCCGCGGCGTCGCCCTCGTAGAGGTCGTACTCGAAGTCCTCGGACTTCCGGACGTTCTTCCGGACGTCGCTGCTGAACGACATGAACAGGTCGTCCTGGTCGGGAGAGAGGTCCACCTCGTAGGTGTACCGCGGCGTCGGGTCGAAGCCGTTCCAGATGAACGGCCGCGGGTCCTCGTAGCCGGTGCCGGACCGGACGTGGGAGTAGTGGGGTTCGATCTCGGACTCGACCTCCTCGACGACCGACTCGACGAACCGCCTGTGGCGTCGCTCGGCCTTCCGCTGCTTGGGGCTCGACCCGTTCAGTTGCGCGGGCCCGAGGTACGACACCTCCAGGTCCGGCGGCGGCGAGAACGCGACCCGCAGCGGCCACCGCTCCATCGCGTACACGGGGAACAGACCGACCGGTTCCTGGCCCTTGTACCCGACGTAGGGGTACAGCGTCGTCCCCGAGTGGTCGGCGATGACCTCCAGTGCCTCGTAGCGATGGAACGGCGTCGTCTGGTCGGAGCGGTCGACCAGCCGGTTCCACTCCTCGGAATCCAGCATCAGGGACGCGTCGATACTCATCGCTCCAGGTACCCCAGGTCCTCCAGCCGGTCCTCGACGGCTTCGTCCTCGGTCGTGACGTCGTCGCCCTCGTACTCGGGGTACGGCTCGGAGCCGACGTCGTCGACGACGGGCAACACCAGCCCGTCCATCCGGTCGGCCGCCGGAAGCCCGAAGGTTGCGAGGACGGTCGGTGCGACGTCGAAGATGTGTGCGCCCGCGAGGCTGGCGTCGTCGTCGACGTCCCCGGCGGCCGCGACGACGCCGTCGAGCTTGTGGTTCCACGGCTCGGACGGCGGGCCGAACTGCTCGTCGCGCAGCGACGCCGAGAGGTACTGGTCGAACTCGGACGGGACGACGACGATGTCGGGGGCTTCCTCGAGGTACGGTCCGTCGAAGACGTCCTCGCGACGGACGACGGACTCGAAGACGGGCTCGCCGTCGGGCGTGCGGACGGCCGACAGCGCGTCGACGAGTTCGGCGCGCACCGACTCGTACTCCGATTCGGGGACGACGCCCGCGGGCTCGCGGCCCTCGAGGTTGATGCGGACGCCCAGTTCGATCCTGTCGCGGACGTACGCGCGCGACTCCGCGAAGTCGACCTGTTCGCTGGCCGCGCGGATGGCGTCGGTCGGCGCGACCCGCACCGCGAGGTCCTCGAGGCCGAGGGCCTTCACGACCGTCTCGATGCGCTGGCTCGTGACGCCGACCTTCGCGGCCATCGACATCGTCCGCTCCAGCGCCGACGGGTCGGGCTGGCCGCCCTCCTCGCCGTCCTGCAGCCGGTTGCGAGCGATGCTCGACCACGAGGGCATGCCGCCCTCGCCGGCCGTCGTCGCGACGTCGCCGCGGTCACGCAGGAAGCTGTTCGCGCGGAACTCGTGGCCGTCGTAGGGGCCGATGCCGTGGTCGCTGACCAGCAGGACGACGTCGGGGTCGCAGGCCTCGAGGGTCGCCGCGATCTCCCGGTCGGCCGCCGCGTAGACCGCGTCGACGACCGCGTCGTTCTCCGGGTGCTCGTGGAAGGCGGTGTCGGTCTGCTGGAACTGGAGGAAGCCGAAGTCGGGGTCGAACTCGTCGGCGAGGTAGCGGAAGGCCTCGCCGCGCATCTCGACGAGCTCCTCGTAACCCTCGGCGATCTCCTCGTCGGTGTTCCGGTCGTCCGCGTCGTCGTAGACGCGGTACTCGCCGATCTCCGCCTCCAGTTCGTCGAGGAGCCCCTCGGGGTGGCAGGCCGGCTCCTCGGGGGCGACGTACCCGGGGACCAGCGCGCCGTCGAACTCCGAGGGCGGGTGGGTCACGGGCGTGTTGACGACCACGCTCGTGTAGCCGTGGTCGCTCAGGAGTTCCCAGACGGTGTGCTCTCTGACGTCGGTGTAGTTGACGACGTCCCAGTCGTAGCCTTCGAACCGGAGGAAGCCGAAGACGCCGTGCTTACCGGGATTGACGCCGGTGTAGATCGACGGCCAGGCGCTGGGGGTCCAGGGCGGGATCTGCGACTCGAGGTCCCCCGACACCCCCGAATGCAGGAGGTCCGTGATGGCGGGGACGACGTCCTCGCCGCGGTCGGCGAGCACGTCGAGCGACGCTCCGTCGATCCCGACGACGAGCGTCCGCATCCCCTCGAAATCTGTGGCGGGCATGTAGCGGACGGTCGGTGGTTCTACCCTTTGTTATGATTAACATTTTCGCCGGCCCTACTGTTTCATACTACCGGCGGTGCGAGGGAATGCAATTCGTAGGAGGACGATAACCGACGAATCCCCACCGGTACGGTGAGCCCACCGATCGGAGTCGGCGAGGGCCGTACCCGGTCAGTCCCCGGACGACCGACGAACGGCCCTCGAGGTGTCCTCCCCGCGTGTACCGGTAGGGGGTTCCAAACCCGACTTTGCGGGCGGTCAAGCCTCGTCTCCGTGTCACACACCGGGACGGCTACGAGCGACGAAGGCGCGAGTAAAGAGTTGCATAACAAAGCCGGGCCGACGGGAGTGCCCGCACATGAGAGAGATTTCGAACCGACTCCAGCCGCCCACGGGCCGGGGCCAGGGGTGGTCGCCGTGAGCAGTCGGGCGGACCTCGGCGACGACTGCACGATCCACGAGGGGGCGGTGGTCTCCCCGCCGGAGGTCTCCGGCGAACCGCCCCGGATCGGCGACGGCGCGACCGTCCGTTCCGGGACCATCATCTACCCGGACGTCACCGTGGGCGAGGGGCTGACCACGGGCCACGACGCGCTCGTCCGCGAGCAGACCGAGATCGGCGACGACTGCATCGTCGGGACCAAGACGGTCATCGACGGCCACACCGTCGTGGGCGACCGCGTCAGCATGCAGACCGGGGTCTACGTCCCCTCCTACACCGAGATCGGCAGCGACGTCTTCCTCGGACCGAACGCCGTCCTGACGAACGACCCCTACCCGGTCCGGACCGACGAGGACCTCGAGGGCCCCACCATCGAGGACCACGTCTCCGTCGGCGCCAACGCGACGATCAACCCGGGCGTCACGATCGGCGAGGGCTCGTTCGTCGCCGCCGGTGCGGTCGTCACCGACGACGTCCCGCCCGGACGCCTCGCCGTCGGCGTCCCGGCCGAGTCGCGACCGCTTCCCGACCAACTCGACGGGGAGAACGATATCCGATGAGCGAGACAGTCGAGAGCGGCGGGCTCTACGGGACGGCCGACGACGCCGACGAGATCGGCGAGCGGTTCGCGAGCGGGGACGTCCCAGTCGCGGTCTACGGCCTCGGGAAGATGGGCCTGCCCATCGCGTCGGTGTTCGCCGACGTCTCCGGCAACGTCACGGGCGCGGACATCGACCCCGACGTCGTCGAGTCAGTCAACGCCGGCGAGAGCCACGTCGAGGGCGAACCCGGACTCCCGGAACTCGTCTCCGAGACCGTCGAATCCGGTGCCTTCGAGGCGGTGACCGACCCGCGGGCGGCGGCCGCCGACGCGACCCTCCACGTCATCATCGTCCCGACGCTGCTGACCGACGAGAACAACCCGGACCTCGCGGTGGTCCGGGCCGTCGTCGACGACATCGCCGCCGGCCTCGACCGCGGCGACCTCGTGGTCGTGGAGTCGACGGTCCCGCCGGGGACCTGCCGCGACGTCGTCGAACCGCGGCTGGCCGAGGAGAGCGGCCTCGAGGCCGACGAGTTCGGCCTCGCCTTCTGTCCGGAACGCACCTCGAGCGGCCGGGCCCTCCAGGACATCCGCGGTGCGTACCCGAAGATCGTCGGCGGCATCGACCGGGAGAGCGGCCGCGTCGCCGCCGCCATCTACGACCGGGTGACCGACAACGACGTCATCACCGTCTCGGACGCCACCACGGCGGAGGCCACGAAGGTCTTCGGCGGCGTCTACCGCGACGTCAACATCGGGCTCGCCAACGAGTTCGCGAACTACGCCGACGGCCTCGACATCGACGTCCGAGAGGCCATCGACGCATCCAACACGAACCCCCACAGCAACATCCTCCGGCCGGGGCCGGGCGTCGGCGGCCACTGCATCCCCGTCTACCCGTACTTCCTGCTGAACCGCTTCGACGTCCACAGTCCCATCATCCAGGCGGCGCGGGCGGTCAACGACGGGATGCCGACCCACGTCGTCGGCAAGCTCGAGGGCGCCCTCGAACAGCACGGGACGGCGCTGCGGGACGCGACCGTCCTCGTACTGGGGGTCACCTACCGCGCCGGCGTCGAGGAGACCCGCAACAGCCCCGCCGTCGCCATCCTCCAGCAGCTCTCGAACGCGGGCGCGGAGACGGTCGCCGTCGACCCGATGCTCGACGACGTCGACGGCGTCGCGGAGCTGGTCTCCCAGGACGCCGCCGCCGACCGGGACCTCGACGCGGTCGTCCTCGTGACGGCCCACGAGGCGTTCGACGACTACGACTGGGACGCCCACGACGACCTCGTCGTCGTCGACACCCGCGCCGCGCTGGACGACGTCCAGTTCGACCACGACCGACGCGTGGTCGGGAGGGCCGACGGTGATTGACCTCGAGTCCGTCCTGGACATGCGCAGCGACTTCACCTACCAGGCGTACGCGGACCTGCTCGACGCCGCACTCGACGCCGGCTACGAGTTCGTCACCGTCCGGGAGTACCTCGGCGGCGGGTCGCTGCCCGAGCAGTTCATCGTGCTCCGCCACGACGTCGACCGGAAACCGTGGAACGCCCTGCAGATGGCCCAGATCGAGTCGGTCCGGGACGTCCCGTCGACGTACTACGTCCGCGCCATCGACAAGACGTTCAAGCCGGACCTGCTGACGGAACTGGAGGCGCTCGGCCACGAGGTCGGCTACCACTACGAGTCGATGGACGTCGCCGACGGCGACGTCGAGGCGGCCCACGAGAACTTCGAGCGGAACCTCCAGCGCTTCCGGCGGCTCGCCGATATCGACACCGTCTGCATGCACGGGAACCCCCTGTCGGCCCACGACAACCGCGACATGTGGGTCGAGGGCGCCCCCGACTGTGAGGACTACGACCTCGAGGGCGAGGCCTACCTCTCGATGGACTTCGAGGACGTCACGTACTTCTCCGACACCGGGCGCACCTGGCGGGACGGCGCGCTCAAGGTCAAGGACCACACGATGGGGGAGGGCGACAAGACGATCCAGGTCGACAGCACCTGGGAGCTCATCGGCCTCCTCCGCGACGGCGAGATCGACCGCGCCTGCCTGCTCACCCACCCGAACCGGTGGGCGGGGTCGGCCGCCGAACTCACCGCCGAGCGGGCCAAGGACGGCGCCATCAACGCGTTCAAGTACGGTCTCCACTACGCGCCGATCGACCTGGCGGACGACGCCGGGGACGACTCGGCCGAACCGAACGTCGGCTGAACCATGCGGGTCCAGTTCGACATCGCACACCCGGCCCACGTCCACCTGTTCAGAAACGCCGTCACGTCG
Source organism: Natronomonas salina (assembly GCF_013391105.1). NCBI lineage: Archaea > Methanobacteriati > Methanobacteriota > Halobacteria > Halobacteriales > Natronomonadaceae > Natronomonas > Natronomonas salina. The sequence goes on along the minus strand of NZ_CP058335.1, from coordinate 1,181,394 downwards.
CTGGCAGCCGACGGCCACACGGTGGCGGTCACCTCACGGGAGAAGGAGATGACGACGGACCTGCTGGACGCCTACGACATCGAACACACCGTCCTCTCGACGCGCCGGACCGGGACGCTCGGGACCGTCGGCGAGTGGGGAGCCCGGGAGGTCCGGACGATCCGGTTCGCCCGGCGGTTCGACCCCGACGTCGTCGTGAGCCGCCTCGTCCCGACCGCCGTCCACGCCGCGAAGGCGGCCGGCGCCGCCAGCGTCGTCTTCGCCGACACCGAGAACGTCGAGACGGTCGCGCGGGTCACCACGCCGCTCGTCGACTACTTCTGCACGCCGGAGAGCTACCAGAAGGACTACGGGCGAGTCCACCGCCGCCACCCGGGCGTCCAGGAACTCGCCTACCTCCACCCCGACCGGTTCACGCCGGACCGGGACCTGCTCCGCGACCACGGCGTCGACCCCGACGAGCCGTACTTCGTCCTCCGCTTCGTCGCCCAGGACGCCCACCACGACGGCGAGCGGGCGGGACTGCGCGCGGGGACGAAGCGCGACCTCGTCGACGCCCTCTCGGAGCTCGGGACCGTCTACGTCTCCTCCGAGGGAGACCTCCCGCCCGGACTGGACGGCCACGAGATCCCGGTCCCGCCGGCGGACATCCACCACCTGCTTGCGGAGGCGGACGTCCTGGCGACCGACTCCGGGACGATGGCCATCGAGGCCGGGCTCCTCGGAACGCCCGCCGTCAGGTACGAGTCGCCGGCCAACGAGGGCGTCCTCGGCGCGCTCGTCGAGGTCCAGTCGCGGGGGCTGGTCGATCTCGCCACCGAGGACGCGGCACTGCGGGACCGCACCCTCGAACTCGCCGAGTCCGGCGACGCCGGAGCGGAGTGGACCGAGAAGCGCGACGCCTATCTCGAGGACGCGATAGACGTGACCCAGTACATGCTCGACGTGGTCGAGGAGGCCGCCCATGAGTGACGACGCCCACCTCCGGCCCGACGTCCTGGACGACCACAGCTTCGCGCTGTGTCTCTCCCACGACGTCGACCGGCCGTACAAGACCCACCAGGCGCTGTACTACGCCGTCCGGGACCGCGACCCCTGGCACCTCACGTCGCTGCTGCCCGGCCGGAACCCCTACTGGACCTACGAGGACGTGATGGACCTTGAGGACGACCTCGGCGTCCGGTCGGCCTTCTACTTCCTCGACGAGCAGCGGTTCTTCGACCGGCCGGTCCGGGAGTGGTTCAGCCCGGAGACGGTCCAGCTGTACGCCGGCCGGTACTCGCTGCGGGACCCGGCCGTCGTCGACCTGATCCACGAACTCGACGGCGGCGGGTGGGAGATTGGCCTCCACGGTTCCTACGAGTCCTACCGGGACGGCGACCGACTCGCCGCCGAGAAGCGCCGCCTCGAGGGGGTCCTGGGCCGCGAGGTCGTCGGCACCCGCCAGCACTACCTCAACCTCGACGTCCCGGAGACCTGGTACCTCCAGCGCGAGGCGGGCCTGGAGTACGACGCCTCGCTCGGCACCGCGACCGACCCCGGCTTCGAGCACGGCTACACCGTCCAGCGCCCCTTCGACGACGAGTTCGTCGTCTTCCCCGTGAACCTGATGGACGTCGCGCTCCCGAGCGAGGGGGACCTGGCGGGCGCCTGGGAGACCTGCGAGGCCCTCCTGGAGGAGGCCCGCGAGAACGACGCCGTGATGTCCGTCGACTGGCACCCGCGGTCGTTCAGCGAGCGGGACTTCCCGAACTACCGGACGCTGTACTGCCGGCTCGTGGAGCGCGCCCTCGAGATGGGCGCCTGGGTCGGCCCGCCCGGCGAACTGTACGAGACGCTCGACCACCCCGCGACCGACGATCCGACGGTCGAGGCTGGGGCGGTCGACGGCGGACGGGGGTGAGGGATCGACCATGGCTACCGAGACGACCGACCCGGACGACGACGAACTGCTCGCCCTCCTGAACCGCGCGTTCGACGGCTGGGGGTCCGCGGCGTACTTCGACTGGAAGTACGGCGACTTCCCGGGGTACGACCCGGCGACCGACAACTTCGTCGTCACGAACGACGACGGCGAGGTCGTGGCCGCCCGCCGAGTCTTCCAGCGGGAGCTCCGGACGCCATCGGGGACGGCGACGGTCCACGTCCACGGCGGCACCGCCGTCGACGAACCCTACCGCGGCCGCGGCCACTACTCGGAGCTGCTCGAGCGGTCGATGGCCCACAGCCGCGAGCACGCCGACCACGTCGTCACGTTCAACCGGGCCGGCAAGATCACGACGGAGCACCACGAGAAGAACGGCTGGCGGAAGGTGACGCTGCCAGTCCACACGCGGGTGCTCTCGCCGTCGCGCGTCCTCGCCCACTACGTGCTGGACCGCGACCTCGCGAGGACGGCCGCGGACTACGTCGCCCCGCTGGACCGGCGGTTGACCCGGTCGGACGCCGTCTCGAAGCTCATGGCGAGGGCGGCCGACGTCGTGTACGGCAGCGGTGACGTGGATCAACCCGGCGGTGACGAGAGTACCGCCGGAGCCTCGACGCCGGGGTCCGAAGGACGGTTCGAAGTCTCGGTCGTCGACGGGCGCAGCCTCCCCGACGACCTCGTCGAGGAGCTCGCGGCACACCTGCGGGACGATATCGACGTGCCGTACCACTTCCGGCGGTCGGCCGAGACCATCCGCCACGCCGGGCGCTACCCGGACGCCAGCGTCTACGTCGCCCGCGACGCCGACGGCGACCTCCGGGACTTCCTCGTGGCGGGCGCCCTCCGGAAGGACGGCTTCACGGAGTACCGGGTCGTCGAGCAGACGTGGTCGGACCCGGCGGCGGCGACACGCCTCTTCGAACGACTCGAGACCGACGCTCGCCGGGCCGGCGCCGACGTGATCGTCGCCTGCTCGGAGCGCCGCCCCGGTTCGAACTGGGTCAGCCTCGGCACCGAGTACATGATGTGGCCGCCCGACTTCGCCGACCGCGACCTCCCGGAATCGCCGGCGAGCTGGCGGTTAACCGCCTACGACGTCCTCTAATCGACCCCTAACGGCCGGTGCGGTTCCGCAGGAGGGAGATAACGAATAGGACAGGTCGACTCCGACCGCCAGATGCAACTCGAACGACTGTCGCTCTCCGAGTGGGGGGATTCCCTCCCGGATCGGGGTTTCGAGCCGTTCCACGCGCCGGAGGCCCTCGACGTCCTCGACGACCACGTCGCCGGCGATCTCCTCTTGCTGGGCGCCTTCAAGGGCGACCGGCCGGTCGCGCTCCTGCCGATCTTCGAGCAGACGAAGTCCGTCGGCCGGGCGCTCGTCTCGCCGCCGCCCGGGCGGTCGGTCTCGCGGCTCGGCCCGGTCCTGATGCCGGCGAGCCCCAAGCGGAGCAAACACGAGAAGCTCAACCGCGAGTTCGCGGAGCTCGTCCTCGAGGAACTGGACGCAGAGGACTCGACGACGCTGCTGCGGATGACCGGCAACACCGAGTTCAGCGACCCGCGGCCCTACGTCTGGGCGGACTACGACGTCGAGACGCTGTGGACCTACCGCCTCGACGTCGGCGACCAGTCGCCCGACTCGCTGCTGAAGGACGCCAGCAAGAGCCTGCGGCGGGAGATCGGCGACGCCCGGGACCTCGACGTCACCGTCCAGCGGGAGGAAGACGACCTCGACGGCGCCCGCAGCGTCTACGAGGAGACCCGGAAGCGCTACGCCGAACAGGGCCGCACGCTCTCGCTCTCCTGGGACTACGTGAGCGACATGGTCGAGGCGATGCTCGAGAACGACCGGGCCCGGGTCTACGTCGCCCGCGACGCCGAGGGCCGGTTCCTCACCGGCATCACCGCCATGTACTCCAACGACGCCGCCTACTTCTGGCAGGGTGGCGTCCGCAGCATCCACGAGGGCGTCGCCATCAACAGCCTCGTCCACTGGAACATCGTCGAGGACATCGCCGAGGACCCGCCGCGTGACTCGGTGGACACCTACGACCTGCTGGGCGCCAACACCGAGCGGCTCTGCAAGTACAAGGCCAAGTTCGGCTCCGAGCTGACGCCGTACTACCGCGTCGAGACCGGGGGCGTCAAGATGGCCGCGGCGAAGAAGGCCTACGAACTGGTCGCAAGGTGAGATCCATGCGGGTACTCAGCATCGTGACGAACGGCGAGGCGCGGTTCTACAAGCAGCAGGTCCGCGGCCTCCGCGAACGCGGCGTCGAGGTCGACTCCGTGGAGATCCCCGGGAACCGCCCGGAGCACACCGACAACCCCGAGCGGCGCTCGCCGGCGAACTACGTCCGGTTCTACGCCGACGTGTTCCGCCGGTCGTTCGACGACTACGACCTCCTCCACGCCAGCTACGGGCTGACGGCGCCGCCGGCGGTCCTCCAGCCGAACCTCCCGGTCGTGCTGACGCTGTGGGGCAGCGACATGCTGGGCCACATCGCGCCCCTGAGCTGGCTCTGTGCGCGCGGCGCCGACGAGGTGATCGTCCAGTCGACGGAGATGGCCGAGAAGCTCGGCCGGTCATGTACGATCCTCCCGCACGGCATCGACACCGAACGGTTCGAGCCGATGGACCGAACGGAGTCCCGCGAGGCGATAGGCTGGGACCAGGACCGCTACCAGGTCCTGTTCCCCTACTCGCCCGACCGCGACGTCAAGGACTACCCGCGCGCCGAACGGATCGTCGAGGCGGCCGACGAGCGCCTCGAGAGGCCGGTCGAACTCCAGACGATCACCGGCGTGCCCCACGAACGGATGCCGCTGTACATGAACGCGGCCGACGCGCTCCTGCTGACGTCGAAGCGGGAGGGCGGCCCCAACGCGGTCCAGGAGGCCATGGCCTGCAACCTGCCGGTGGTGGCCACCGACGTGGGCAACGCGGAGATGCACCTCCGGGACGTCGAGCCCTCGGTCGTCTCCGACCACGACGAGGAACTCGTGGACGGGCTCGTCGACGTGCTCTCGGGCGGCGAGCGATCCAACGGACGACGCATCATCGAGCAGTACGACCTGGAGTCGCAGGTCGACGAACTCCACCGGATCTACCAGCGGGCGGTGGACGATAGTTAATCTATAACGAAGTCCGCCGACGGACTCGAAGACCGGCATGGAGGGGTCACCGTCCGACGCTTCGTCAGCGGTCGACGCAGACAGGGCAGTCCGGTTCGACACGTCGAGCTACGAGCGGCTGCTCCGGCGGGTGCGGGACGCTGGACGGGGGTTCGTCACCTTCGACGACCGGGAGCAGGGGGTCACGCTCCACCACGACGTGGTGCTCTCCCTGGATCGCGCCCTCGCGATGGCACGGCTCGAGGCGACGCTCCGCATCGAGGCGACGTACTGCGTCCCCCTGGACGCGCCGGTCCACACCACGGCCTCGGTGACGTTCGCCCAGACTGTCCGGACGCTCTCGCAGCTCGGCCACGACGTCGGCCTGCAGTTCCAGCCGCACCTCCACTGGGACGATCTCCCGGGCGACGCGGCCATCCGCCGACGGATCCACGACCGCAGGGAGGTCCTGTCTCGGTTGCTGGACCGGCCGGTCGAGGTCGTCTCCTTCCAGCAGCCGACAGAGCGGCTCCGGACCCTCGAGCTCGACGGGGCGGTCAACGCCGCCTCCCCGCCCGAGGGGGTCTCCGAGTACCGCTGCGTCACCGATCGCGACTGGAAGGAACGCGACCCGTTCCGCGAGGGCGTCCCGGAGCGGTTCCGTCTGCTGGTTCGGCCCGGGCTGTGGCACCCGGTCGAGCGGAGCGAATCCGAGATACGATCCGACTACCGCCAGGCCGCCTACGAGCGGGTCGACGAGTACTTCGAGTCGGTCGCCTCGTCGCCGTCGGTCGATTAATCGGGGGTTTTTGGAGACGGTAAGTGGTAGGAATGCTATTACAAAGGCTCCAATCACGCTCTTTTGGGGTATGGAGATCGACACCGATCGGATGCCGACGGACCGGACGGTACTCGTCACCGGCGGTGCGGGATTCGTCGGCAGCCGACTCGCCGAAGCACTCACCTCGCGGAACGAGGTGCGCGTCCTCGACAACTTCTCGACCGGCTCGCGGGCCAACGTGCCGCCGGACGCCGACGTCCTCGAGGGGAACGTCCGCGACGGGTCGACCGTCGTCGACGCGATGGACGGCGTCGACCTCGTCTACCACCTGGCCGGCCTCGTCGGGGTCCCGGGGTCCCTCGGGTCGCCGGGCGCGAGCAGCGACGTCAACGTCGGCGGCACCGTCCAGGTCCTGGAGGCCGCCCGACGGTACGACGTCCGGGTCGTCACGGCCTCGAGCGCCGCGATCTACGGCGACGCGACCGACGAGGCGATATCGGAGGACGCGGAGAAGGAGCCGACGTCGCCCTTCGGGGCCGACAAGCTCGCGGCCGACAACTACGCCCGGATCTACGCCGACGCCTACGACCTGCAGGTGGTCCCCCTCCGGTACTTCAACGTCTACGGCTCCGGGCAGAACCCCGAGTACAGCGGCGTCGTCGACGCCTTCCTGAGCCGGGCCATGGCGGACGAACCGCTCGTCGTCCACGGCGACGGCGAGCAGACGCGGGACTTCGTCCACGTCGACGACGTCGTCCGTGCGAACCTCGCGGCCGGAACGACCGACCACACCGGCGTCGCCTACAACGTCGGCTCGGGCCGGAGCGTGAGCGTCCGGGAGCTGGCGGAGGTGGTGGTCGACCTCGTCGACGCGGACGCGCCCATCGAGCACGGGCCCGCCCGACCCGGGGACATCCGCCACAGCGAGGCCCGGATCGACCGCGCGAAGCGGCACCTCGGGTTCGAACCCCGGATCGACCTCCGGGAGGGACTCGAGACGATGGTCGCCGACCGCGTCCCCGTCCCCCGGGCCTAAGGGACCACTAACTACGTCCGCCAGCGCGTACGTCCCACCCGTGTCACGGTCCTGCCGTCCGGGGTTCGATGCGGCCGGGGGTGCCGCGTGGTTCGGTGACGTGCGTCCAGCCGAGGCGAGGCGACGTCGGTCGCCGCACCGATCGGCCGGTCAGGAGCCTCTGCTGCCGTCGGCGTTCGAACGTCCACTACGCGGCGGGTGGTCGGCGTGAGCGGCATGGACAACGTCTTCCAGCGGTTCTTCTCCATCTTCGGCGCGAAGGTGATAACGACGATCACGGCCATCGTCTCCACGCCGCTCATCGTCCGGTTCCTGGGCGCCGAGGACTACGGGAACTACGCGGTCCTCCTCTCGATCTTCAGCCTCTACATGATCCCCGTCAGCTCCGGGGTCACGGAGGGGATCCAGAAGTTCGTCGCGGAGCAGCGGGAGACGGAGAACTGGCGAGGGGGCGTCATCCGGTTCTACCTCGGGTTCGCCACCGCCATCGGACTCGTCGGAGTTGGGGTCCTGCTCGTGGTCAACGCCCTGGGGATCCCCCGCCGGATCTTCGGCGAGGGGTTCACGCTGTACTTCAATCTGCTGGCGACGATGGTGCTGGTGACGCAGTTCAGTTCGATGTCGATGCGCACCGTCCTCGGGTTCGGCCTCGAGCCGATCTCCGAGTCCCTGAAGGTCACGAAGAAGCTCGTCCTCGTCGGGCTCGGGCTCGGCCTCGTCGCCGCCGGCTTCGGCGTGACGGGGATGCTCCTCGGCCACATCGTCTCGAGCCTGCTCGTCGCCGTCGCCGCCGGCATCGTGGTCGTCCGGAAGGTGTCGCTGTCGGCGATCCTGAAGGGGACGCCGTCCTCGTTCCCCTACCGCGAGGTCCTCTCGTTCAACGGCCTCAACATCGTCCTCGTGACGCTGGTGATGTCGCTGTTCCACGTCGACGTCATCATGCTCCGGACGCTCGTCGACAGCGAGACGACCGGCTACTACAAGGCGGCCCTGCAGCTGGCGGAGTACGTCTGGTTCGTCCCCATCGTCCTCCAGACGCTGCTGCTCCACTCGACGTCGAACCTCTGGAGCGAGGACCGGACCGAGCAGATCACCGAGATCGCGACCCGGGTGACGCGGTACACGCTGTTGCTGGTGGCGGTGATGGCCATCGGCCTCGCCGCGCTCGCCGACTCGTTCGTCCCGCTGTACTACGGCGACGAGTTCTCCGTGTCGGTCGTCCCCCTGCTCCTGCTGCTCCCGGGTACCGTCGGCTTCGCCATCGCGCGCCCGCTCCAGGCGATCAGCCAGGGCTCCGGACAGCTCCGGACGCTCATCGTCGCCACCGCCGTTGCGGCCGGGTCGAACCTGGTCCTGAACGGACTGCTCATCCCGCTGTTCGGCATGCGAGGGGCGGCCGCCGCGACCAGCGCGAGCTACGGGTCGATGTTCCTGCTGTTCGTCTGGGCGGCCTGGCGCATCGGCTACGACCCGCTGGCCGACTTCCGGGCGCCGCGGATCGTCGCGACGGTGGCCGTCTCCGCGCCGGTCATCTTCGCTGCCGATCACCTCATCGCCGGCGACATCGTCTCGCTGGCCGTGGTCCCGATCCTCGGCGGGGTCACCTACCTGGGGGTCGCGCTGGCCACCGGGGCACTGAGCTACGACGAGACGATCGACCTGCTGTCCAAGGTCCCCGGCCCCGTGGGCCGGGTCGCCCGGGCGCGACGGTCGTAGCGAGGCTCGGCCGCAGGTTCAGAACTGCAGGTCCGACGGAATCCCCTGGTGGACGCCGGCCTCCCTCACCCGCTCGACACGCTCCAGAGGGAACTGTTCCGGGGACGTCGGCCGCTCCAGCAGCCCGAGGACCAGCCCGACCAGCAACGTGAGCTTGTAGAGGACGTAGCCGGCGGCGTCGACGACGCCGTCGCGCTCCGAGGCGATCTTCCGGAACCCGAGCGCCGAGCCGAGGAGCCACGGCAGCACGCCGACGCCGGTCGCCAGCGAGAGGACGCCGAGACCCAGCCAGCCGCCGATGACGAGCCGGAAGCGCATCCGGTAGACGTGTTTGGCCACCAGCTGCGGCGAGGAGAGCGACCGCCTGATGGCCTGGCCGTTGCCGCGGGAGTAGCCGTTCCGCCAGCGGCGGAGCGTCTCCGTGATGACGTCGGAGCCCGGGTGGCGGGCGGAGACCGTCGGAACCCGCAGCAGACGGTAGCCCGCGGCGTTCAGCTCGAGACCGAGCTGGACGTCCTCGAGGGACTCGAGGTACGGGTCGAAGCCGCCGACGGCCGCGAGCGCGTCGGCGTCGTAGAGGGCGACGCCCCGGACCGACTCGCGCTCCACCAGGGTGGCGTTCTCGGGCACCTCGTCGAGGTGGCCGTCGACGGCGGCGACGTCCTCCTCGCGGAGGTGGGCGACCGCCTCCGGGAGCCAGTCGGCGGCGACCTCCATGTCGCCGTCGACGAAGAGGAGCGCGTCGCCGTCGGCGTGGTGGGTCCCCACGTATCGGCCAGCGGCGGGCGTACACAGGTCCTCATCGGGGATCTGCAGCACCGTGACAGGGTAGTCGGCCGCCAGTTCGACCGTCGCGTCCGTGGAGTTCGAGTCGACCAGGATCACCTCGTAGGTCCCGACCGCGTCCGTCGACGCGCACGCCCGGAAGACGGACTCCAGGCACGCTTCGACGTGGTCTTCCTCGTTGTAGGTCGGGACGACGACCGAGAGCGACACCTCGTCGGCATCGCGATCCGTGGCCGCGTCCCCCTGCGTGAGCGGCGCTCCGGATGTACGCTCCATCTATCGGGACCGGGTGGCCTGCAGTGATTGTTATGTCCGTCCTATGACCGCCTGCCCGCGAGGTGTTGCGAAGAAGAGTTCGGGGCGATACCCGAGTGTGACCGGGACTGCTCCGGTGTCGCGTTACCGGGGGCAGCCGATGTCGCTGGCCGGCTCGCTGCTACCGAGGTGGTTGTTCGACCACTCCATGTTCTGCCAGTCGTCGACGTACGCCTGGACGATCGCCTCGTCGGTGAAGTTCGCGGGGTCGTCCCGCGGCGGGTTCGGGTTGTAGAACCAGTTGTCCTCGATGAGCGCGACGTCGCTCGGGACGCCGCGGATCACGACCGCGGGGAACTCCTTGGACCCGCCGTTGACGTGGCCGACGGCCTCGACCGTGTTCCGGTAGATGTGGATGCGGTCGCCGCCCGGCCGGTGCATGTCGAAGATGTGGCCGATCGTGTCCGGTCCGACGTGGTTGTAGCGGGCGGTGTACCCGCCGCCGCCCGAGCCGGCGATGGCGTGGCGGTTGTAGTTGAAGTAGTTCCACTCGATGACGGGGTGTCCGCCGCTCATCACGACGCCGTAGCCGAGGCCGGCCCGGGGCGTGTGGTGGATGTGGTTGTGGTGGATGTGCGGGGTGTTCGAGCTGGCGTTCACGCCGGCGTAGGCGAAGCCCCAGATCTCGCAGTTGTCCACCTCGACGTCGCTGCCGGTGACCCTGACGCCCGTGCCGGTGGGGTAGGAGTCGTCGCCGCGCGGGTCGAAGTAGCTGTAGTACTTGCCCTGGATGCGGAGGCCGGTCACCCGACCGCCCCGGCGGACGTTGATCATCTTGGTCTCCCGGTCGGTCCGGATGAGGCCGCCCGGCGCGTCGTCGATACCGCGGTTGGAGGCCAGCGTCACGCCGCTGGGCACCGTGAACGTCGACCCTCCGATGTCGATGGTGGCGTTGCCGGCGACGTAGACGATGTCACCGCTGGAGGCCGAGGACAGCGCGTTGCCGAGCTCGGACTTGGTGTCGACGACGTAGTCCGCCTGGCTCCGGCCGACGAGCGAGTCGTACCCTCGACCGCCGCCGACGGGACCGCCCTCGACGATGTCGCGGGTCTGCGGTTCGTCCTCGCCGACGAGCTCCCAGGCCGTGACCTGCTCGTCGTCGAGGTAGAGCGCGAACTCGCCCTCCTGGGGCCAGAACTCCTCGACGCCGCCCTTGAAGTCGAAGGCGTCGCCGTAGTCGTTGCCCGTGAGCCCGTCGACGGTGCAGCTACCGTCGTGGTTCTCGCTGATGGCGTCGTAGTTCGGTTCCGCGGAGTTGTCGCCGTTGTCGGTGACGGGCTCGACGGTGTCGGTCGTCTTGAAGGTGTAGTCGATCTCGGCGTTCTCCGGCGCGTAGATCTCGAGTCGTCGGGTCGGCTTCTCGCCCTGGAGGACGTCCTCCAGGCCGGTGTCGGAGCCGTTCCAGGTGAGCCGGAAGTCCGTCTCGGGGACGTAGTGGTCGCCGGTGTCGACGGCGTTCCACTCGACGAGCTTGCCGGCGACCGTGTAGGAGTCGGCGCCCTTGGGGCCGACCTGTCCTTTGACGCGGTAGAGGTCGCCGTCCTGGGTGATGTTGTCGTGGTCTTCGACGCTGTCGTGGGGGGTGACCTCGCCCTCGACGGCGAACTCGTAGTACATCGCCGGAGTCTCCTCGGTGGAGTGGACGCCGAGGACGTACGTCTTGCCGCCGATCAGCACGTCGTCGAGGCCCACCGCCTCACCGTCCCAGTAGAGGTCGAAGCGGGACTCCGAGACGTAGTCGTCGTTCGCGTCGACGGCGTTCCACTCGACGAGCTTCCCCGGGACCTCGTAGGAGTCGGTCCCCTTGGGGCCGACCTGTCCTTTGACGCGGTAGAGGTCGCCGTCCTGGGTGATGTTGTCGTGGTCTTCGACGCTGTCGTGGGGGATGACCTCACCCTCGACGGCGAACTCGTAGTACATCGCCGGGGTGTCGGCGTTCGACGCGATCTGGAAGACGCTGGGTTCGACCTGCTGTGGGGGTTCCTGCCCGGTCAGCTCCGTCAGCGTGACCTCCTCGCCGTTGAGGAACAGCGTGTACTCGCCCTCGACGGGCTGGAACTCCAGGGGCTCCCCCCAGAAGTCGTAGGCGTCGCCGTAGCCGTTCCCCGTGTAGCCCGACGCGGTCCAGCTACCGTCGTCGTTCTCGACGACGGAGTCGTTGTACGCCTCCGCGGCGTTGTCGCCGTCGCCGGTGACCTTCTCGACGCGGTCGGAGGCGGTGAAGGAGTACTCGACCTCGCTGGCGGAGACGATCTCGAGGCGGTCGGCCGCGACGTCGCCCTCGTCGCCGTACTCGATCGAGACCCCGGCGTCGCCCTTGACGTCGAGGTAGGTGAGGCTGCCGGCGAAGTGGTAGACGTCCGCGTCGCGGTGGACGGACCCTCTGACGCGGCCGTCGGTGACCGAGTCGTTCCGCTCCTGCGTGGCCGCTCCCTGTTCGGGGTCGACGCCCCCGGAGACCTCGAACTCGTAGGTGGACTTCCCGTTCGAGACGGTCCCGTCGAAGGTGATCTTGTTCGGGTAGTCCCCGGTTGCGGCCGCCCCACCGGCCGCGCCGGCACCTGCGCCGGCGACGATCCCTGCTCCCGTAAGCTGGATCATCCGACGCCTGCTCAGACGCCCCCCGTCACCAGCTGCTTGTTCCTCGCTCCCGTTATTGTTACCATTCCGTTCTGGCATGGCGCGGTATCGAGGACTTACCTTTAAACCGATTTTTACGGAATAACGAGATATTAGTAGATACACGTGTGGCGAAGATTGATATGTGTATTACTTACTTCTAGTTGATGTCATTTACGTGTGATTGGCTAGAGAGCAGCCGCCCGCGCGATATCGCCGATTTCGCCCGGGTTAAGGACTCATTACCGGGCGTATAGCGCGAGCAAGTGGTCTCGATAGGTGGTCATCTGACCCGGTGCGCGGGGGGACGCGCCCGTCGGTCGACGATGGAGTGTGCCGACGGTGTGGTGACCGAACGTGACGGCGAGAACGACAGAGTGGCTGTCGGACCGAAGCGAGAAGGGAGCCCGCTCGACCCCTCAGATAACGTAGCCCGGGATGACGTCGTCGGCTTCGACGGCGGCGTCCTCGCCGTAGAAGTTGTCCCGGAACGAGACGTTCCGCCACGCCGTCTCGGTCGGCTGGATGATCGCCTCCGCGGTCCAGGAGCCGGCGGGACTGCTGTGCGGCTCGTTCGGGTTGAAGAACCAGTTCTCGCGGACGTCGTAGGACTCGTCCGGGACGCCGCGGACCTGGATGGCCTGCAGCGGGCCGTGACGACCCCGGATGTCGTCGACCGCCTCGACGATGTTGTTGTGGACCGTCGAGCGGACGCCGCCGGGTCTGTGGACGTCGATGGCGATGCCGGCGGCGCCGCTGCCGAAGTGGTTGTACCGGACGGTGTAGCCGTGGTGGTCGCCCGACGAGGCCACCGAGTGACGGTTGTACTCGAAGTAGTTCCACTCGATGATCGGGTGGCCGTCCACGGTGACCACGCCGTACCCGAGTCCGTCGCGCGCGTTGTGGTGGACGTGATTGTGGTGGACGTGGGCGTCGCCGCGCGCGTAGATGGCCGCGTAGGCGAACCCCCAGACCTCGCAGTTGTCGATCACGACGTCCTCTCCGAGGGCGCGGAGGCCAGATCCCCGTGCGTACCAGCTGGGATCGAAGAACTCGTCGAAGGGACCCTCCAGTCGGAGGCCGGTCACCCGAGCGTCGTCCTCGACGTCGACGACGTCCGTCTCGGAATCGGTGTGCAGGTGGCCGCCGGCCGCGCCGTCGATGCCACGGTCCGAAGCCAGGGTGACGCCGTCGGGGACCGTGAAGGTGTGGTCGGCGAGGTCGATGCTCGCGTCGCCATCGACGTACACGACGTCGCCGCTGGTCGCCGACGCCAGTGCCTGGTCCAGTTCCTCACGGGTGTCGACCACGACGTCGGCCGCCTCCGGGGGAACGACCGCGTCGTAGCCGTCGCCGCCCCCGAGCGGCCCGCCGTCCGCCGTCGCCTCTTCAGCACTGTCCCCGGCGTGGTCGTCCGCCGAGGCGGTGCCGGAGGCAACTGCGCCGGCCGCGAGGGCCGTCCCCGAGAGCTGCAGCATCCGCCTCCGGCTGAACCGGCCGGCTGCCCCTTCGTTTACGGTCGCCGTTACGTCCTTACTGGTATCCTGCCGTACTGGCATGGGGCGGTATCTATACCTTACTCATAAACCGGTTTTCACGGCATGGGTGCCGATAGTGAGGGAAACCGACCGGGTAGCTCACTTTCCGTCGGGTTACGTGGTGGTTACTGTCGCGTTTTGCCGGGTGGCACTATCGTCCCCTTCGACGGCTGTACCGGCGTTTACCGCCGAGTAAGAACATCTTACCGGCGGAATCGGGAGCGAATCGTCAACCAGATGACTTCCCAGCCTGATCGCGCGCGGCCGCCGAACCCCATGCTGAGCCCGAGTGCTGGCCGCCCTCGTGCTCGGGCCCGACTCCCGCGCGGACGGAGTCCAGCATTGGCCGATCCGGAACCGAACAGGGAACTCCCCCGTTCGCGGGTGTGTCAACGCCTGACTCGGTAATCCGTCGGTTGCCGTCGCCAGGTGGACTTCCACTCCGGCCCCGGCCGGAAATAGGTCGGATATAACAATCACCGCCTTGGCTCTACGTCGGGGAAAGACAGTGGTGAGAATGTACGATGCTATCTGACGAACGTCCCCACGCTACTCTCGGGGCCCGCTCTGTATCCGCTCCTCCGACGAACCGTCTCGCGCTCGGACGGGGGCGCCCGCGATGAGCACCCAGAGCCGCCTCCAGCGGTTCCTCAGTACGGACAACATCGACCTCACGCTCGCGAAGCTCGGGATCGTCTTCTGTCTCCTGCTGTTGGGCCTCCGCCTGTTCGCCTCCCAGGTACTGCTCCTCGTCATCCCCCTGGCCGCGGGGACCGCGTGTACGATCTACGTCGCCACCCGCCGTCGGCGATCGAGGGCGCTGGCCTTCCCGGCCTTACCCGGCGGGGTCATCGGGTACTTCCCAGCGTTCGTCTTCCTCGGCCTGGCCGTGATCGTCGCCGGGATTCGGATCGCGGGCCACCGGACGGGGGTCGTCTACCTCCTGACCGGCCTCGTCGGCGCGCTCATCCTGGTACAGATACTGCTCGCCGAGGACGGCCGGATCGCCCCCGGGCAGGTGCTGTTCCAGATCCTCGTCGCGGCCGTCGTCATCCGGATGTCGGTGCTGTTCATGACGCCCGGCTACATCGGCGTCGACGGCTGGACGCACATCCCCAACCTCGTCGCGAGTATCGCCGAGTCCGGCACCATCGCCTCGATGGAGGGAACCAAGTACATCCTCGCCCCGTTCTACCACGCCATCGGCGCCGTCGGCGCGACGGTATTCGGGACCCCGCGGGCCGGAACCTACCTGACGGTCGGACTCCTGATCCCGCTCTCGTCGATGCTCGTCTACGGGACGGCGAAGCTGCTGATTCCCGCGCGGTGGGCGCTGCTCGCGACCGCCCTCTACGCGTTCTCCGACCAGTTCATCCGCTGGGGCATCCACGTCATCCCGACCGGCCTCGGGCTGGTCTTCTTCCTCGGGACGCTGTACTGTGTCACGAAGGTGTTCTTCACCGACGACCGCCGGATCGTCGCCCTCATGCTGCTGTTCAGCCTGGCGACGATCTTCACCCACCAGGTCTCGACGGCCATCGTCCTCGTGTTGCTGGGCATCGCGGCGTTCGTCTCCGCGTCCCTGAGCGTGACGGGCAACCGGCCCGCCGACGCCACCGCGAACAGCACCCCCGCGCTCGTGGGTACCTTCGGTATCAGCGTGGTCGTCACGCTCGTCACGTGGGCCGTCACGCCGTGGTCCGGCGGGAGCATCTTCCTGTGGCGGATGCTCGACTTCCTGTGGATGACGCTGACCGAGTCGGCCGGCTTCCTCAACCTCGCCGGGGGCTCCGGGGGCACACCGGAGGCCGGTCGGGCCGGCCAGACGACCGGGCTCATCGCGGAGCTCATCCCCTACATCGAGGAGTTCGGCTTCGCGCTGCTGCTGCTGATCACCGTCCTCGGCGGGCTGGTGATGCTCCGGAAGGACGAACCGACCGACATCGCGATGACCTACATCCTCACCGCGGGCGTGATGTTCGTCATCGTCTTCGGCCTCACCCTGTTCGGCATCCGGACGCTGCTGCCCGGCCGCTGGAACGCCTTCATGTACGCCCCGATGGCCATCATCGGCGCCGTCGGCCTCTACTACATCTCCCAGAACGCGTCCCGGAAGGTCATCCTGGCCGTCTTCGTCTTGCTGGCG
Source organism: Natronomonas salina (assembly GCF_013391105.1). Classification (NCBI taxonomy): domain Archaea; kingdom Methanobacteriati; phylum Methanobacteriota; class Halobacteria; order Halobacteriales; family Natronomonadaceae; genus Natronomonas; species Natronomonas salina. The sequence continues at coordinate 1,165,413 of NZ_CP058335.1, read as the reverse complement.
TTCGGCTATCCGACGACGATGGTCATCACCGAGAAGGCCACGCTCGACAGTCCGGCCTTCGACGACGAGTACCCGCGGCTCTCCTACAGCGAAGCCGAGATCGCGGCCGTCGAGACGGCGGCGGTCATCCACCCGCCCGGGACGACCGAGGAGATACGGACCGACCACCCCTACCAGACGATATACGATCGCTACGGCGGGTTCAACTCCGAGCCGGCCGTGCTGAACGAGCAGGGGCCGATCAACGACGCCCCGACCGTCTACCGCGACTACCAGCGGACGGCACCCGCGGTAGTCCAGGAGGAGGGCGACCCGCCGACCAACAGGCGGACGAACTCGTTCTCCGGACCGTCGCAGATCTGCCCGGAGACCCGGAACCACGTCTACGGGAACAGCGACGTCAAGATATGCACCGCCTCGCCGGTGACCGGAGGTGGTGACGCATGAGGGGACGGTCCTCGCGCGGTCGCCGCGCCAGCAACGCCGGCTGGGCGCGGGACCTCGGGCTGGTCGTCGCGCTCGTCGCGATGACGAACCTGGTGCTGTTCGGCGTGGACGCGCCCGAGCCGGTCGTCTGGCTGCTAGGCGTCCCGTTCCTGCTGGTGCTGCCGGGGTACGCCATCGTCTCGGCGGTGTTCCCGGTCGACACCGGTCGGGTCCGCCGCTCCGAGGTGGCCCAGCCGTGGCACGAACCGGACCACCTCGTCCGGATCGCGCTCTCGCTGGTGGTGAGCGCGGTGGTGCTCGCTCTGGTCGGCGTCGTCCTGAGCATCGGGTCGGCCATCAGGCTCGGGCCCTCCGTCGTGGCCATCAGCGCGGTCACGCTGTTCGGCGTGGCGATCGCGGCCGTCAGGCGGCTCCGCGCCGACCCGGCGGAGCGGGCGATGCCGTTCGGCGACGAGAGCCGGTTCTGGGGGCGTCTCTCCAGCGGGTCGAACTTCCAGAACGGCGTCGCGATCTTCGCGCTGCTCCTGCTCGTCGCCACGCTCGCGGTCACGGCCGCGGCGCCCCCGCAGGGGGACTCCTACACCGAGTTCTACGTCCTCTCGGAGGACGGGAACGGTACCCTGACCGCACAGGAGTACCCCCAGACGTTCGTCTCCGGCGAGGGACAGACCCTCTACGTCGGCCTCGAGAACCGGGAGCACGAGCCGACGTCCTACGAGGTGGTAATGCAGGCGCAGGCCATCGGCGACGACGGGTCGGTGGTCATGCAACAGCAGGTCGACCGCTTCGAGGCCGACCTGGCGCACGGAGAGAACACCACCGTCGAACGGGAGGTCGCGCCGACGCTGGTCGGAGAGCGGATCCGACTGCAGCTCCTCCTGTACAAGGGGGGCGCCCCTAACGACCCGAGTTCGGGGACCGCCGACCAGACGCTCCAGATCTGGATCAACGTAGTCGAGGGGTGACCGGAGTACCACCCCTCGCTGCACTCGCGTAGGAAGCGTATTCTATCGCTTACGATTCCCCGACGTCGGTCGCCGTTCGTCCGTCGTTCAGCCCCCGGCGGGCGGGCTCCTTCTAGGTGAGACTTGCGAGCGGTGTTGAGACGGGCTGTCGACCGCGCCCTCCCGGGAGGCGGGGCGGAACGACGTCCGAGAACCACATATAAACCCTCTTCTGGCGAATCCGCGCGCGACGGATCGGTCCCCGGCCGAGGAATCGTTCGTGCGACCGTCGTAAGGGATGGCTTCGACCCCGAAAACCGCCAGCAGGCTAGCGAATCGACCCCCTGGACCCCCGCCTGCTTAACAGCGAAATAATGGGGCTAAGCAGCGTTCTATACGCGCGCCGAAACCGACTGTCCGGATAGCTGGTTCTGCTTGGCCGAGAAGACCGCTGGAGGTATCTGGACGGCTGATACGTGGTGCTTACCTGGATGGACGGACGAGGATTTTAATATACGAGGTAGGATACGTTCTCCCCACTCAACACGAGCCATGACCCGATTGAACAAACCCACGGTGGCGCCTGAATTTTCGGCGACCCGGCGGTCGGGGGCCACGTCGTGGACGGTGGGGCAGCGGTGGGTCGCTCAGGGAGACCGTAATCCCGCGGCTGCTCGCGAGTGTACCGCGTCGCAGGAATCACAGGTTCGGTAGGAACGAAGTAAACATGACATCAGTCCCAACACAGCAGCAGTCGACCCCGGAGGCGTCGCCCGACGCCGCCGACGAAGAGCCGCCGGCCGAGGAGGCGCCGCCGCAGTCGGTCCCCCTCGACGTCGTCTTCGGTATCCTGAAGAACGAACGACGGCGGCTCGTCCTCAAGTTCATGGCGGAGACGGACTCGGGGACGTCGCTCAGCGATCTCGCCGAACACATCGCCTCGATCGAGAACGACAAGCCCGCGAACGAGCTCGGCTCCCAGGAGCGCAAGCGCGTCTACGTCGGCCTCTACCAGTGTCACCTCCCCCGGATGGCCGACAGCGGCGCCATCGACTTCGACAAGAACCGCGGGACGGTCGAACCCGGACAGAACATCGACCAGTTCTACGAGTACCTCGAACAGTCGGAACCGAACCCCCGACCCTGGAGTACGTACTACCTCACCTTCTCTGCTGTCAGTATCGCGGCCATCGCGGCGTCACTGCTGTTCGTCTCGCAGTTGACGACCGCGCTCTTCGGGCTGTCTATCGTCGGATTCGCGGCGTTAGCGCTCGTCCACACCGTCCAGTCGGAGGACTGACCGGACCCGGTCCTAGGCCAGCCGATACCTGTCTTCTCCTCGACTGTTGTCAGACCTTCGGCTCGAATACCGGGGCATAACAAAGCCGTCAGAAGCGTCGACACCGGTATCAGCCGCCGACCACTCGGCGGGTTGGTGACACCATGAACCGACGCCACACACGCCGCACGATTCGCGTGGGACGGACAGCTACAGGGGCGCTCTGGGGGGAGCACTGACGATGTGCGGCATCACCGCACGCGTCGGCACCGACGACGCGCTCGAGGAACTCCTGACCAGCCTCTCGAACCTCGAGTACCGTGGGTACGACTCGGCGGGGGTCGCGCTGCTCGACGGCGACCTCGACGTCTGCAAGTGCGAGGGCGAGACCGACGACCTCCGGGCCGCGGTCGAATCGCGGCGGCCGTCGGGTCCGATCGGCCTGGGCCACACCCGCTGGAGCACCCACGGCCCGCCGACCGACGAGAACGCCCACCCTCACACGGGTTGCTCCGACCGCGTGGCCGTCGTCCACAACGGCATCATCGAGAACTACGAGTCCCTCCGGACCGAACTGCGGTCGCGCGGCCACGAGTTCACGAGCGACACCGACACCGAGGTCGTCCCGCACCTGATCGAGGAGCGACTGGACGCCGGGCGGGACCCGGAGGCGGCGTTCCGCGAGGTCGTCGACGTCCTGGAGGGGAGCTACGCGGTCGCCCTCGCCGTCGAGGACGACGACGTCGTGTACGCGACCCGAAACGGGTCGCCGCTCGTCGTCGGCATCGGCCAGGAGGCCAACTACCTCGCCAGCGACATCCCGGCGTTCCTGGAGTTCACCGACCGGGTCGTCTACCTCGAGGACGACGAGGTCGCCGTGGTCGGCCCCGACGACGTCCGGTTCACCGACGTCGACGGCCGCCCGATCGTCCGCGAGCCCCAGACGGTCGACTGGGCGGCCGGCGACGCCGAGAAGAGCGGCTACAACCACTACATGCTCAAGGAGATCAACGAGCAGCCCGTCGCACTCCGCCAGGCGGTCGAGGGGCGGACCGACCCCGGCGCCAGGGAGATCGACCTCGAGGACCTCCCGCCGGGGACCTTCGACGACGTCGAGCGGGTCCTGTTCGTAGCCTGCGGGACGTCCTACCACGCTGCGATGTACGCGACGTCGCTGTTACAGCGCCGCGGCGTGGCCGCCTCGACGTCGCTGGCCAGCGAGTTCGCCAACGAGCCGATGCCCCTCGACGAGTCGACGCTCGTCGTCGCCGTCACCCAGAGCGGCGAGACGGCCGACACCCTGGCCGCGCTCCGCGAGGCCGACCGGGCCGGCGCCCGCACGCTCGCGGTCACCAACGTCGTCGGGTCGACGGCGGCCCGCGAGGTCGACGACGTCTGCTACATCCGGGCCGGCCCCGAGATCGGCGTCGCCGCGACGAAGACGTTCTCCTCGCAGGTGGCGACGCTCGGCGTCCTGGCCGAGCGCCTCCGCGGCGACGTCGGCGACGGCGAGCCGCCGGACGAGGCGTTCCTCCGCGGGCTCGAACGGCTCCCGGACGCGGTCGACAGCATCCTCGAGGCCAATCGTACGGAGCGGATCGCCGACAGCTACGCCGGGATGGACTCGTACTTCTTCATCGGCCGGGGCATCGGCTATCCGGTCGCCCTGGAGGGGGCGCTGAAGTTCAAGGAGATCACCTACGAGCACGCTGAAGGGTTCGCCGCCGGCGAGCTGAAACACGGGCCGCTCGCCCTGGTCACCACCGAGACCGTGGTCGTCGCCGTGTTCACCGGCGAGAACGACGAGAAGACGCTCCACAACGTCCGGGAGGTCCAGAGCCGCGGCGCGCCCGTCGTGGCGGTCGCCCCGGAGTCGGCGACGGAGGTCCACCGCGCCGTCGACGACGTCGTGGAGATCCCCGACGCGCCAGAGGAGCTGTCCGGGCTGCTCTCGAACGTCGTCCTGCAGCTCCTGTCGTACCACGCGGCGGACCTCCGGGACCGCCCGATCGACAAGCCGCGGAACCTCGCGAAGAGCGTCACGGTCGAGTGACGGACCACGGGCCGTCGCGTCTCAGACGGCGCCGGCGACGATGAGGTTGTGCAGCGCCGCAACGGCCGAGATGAGGACGTGCGGCGCGTAGCCGAGCCAGCGGACCCGGTTCGACGGGAGCCACGCGCCGCCGAAGCGGCTGGTGGTCGTCTCGGTGACCGCGACCGCGGCGAGCACCGTGAGAGACGCCAGACAGAGGAGTCCGGGGAGCCGGCCGAGGCTGGCCATCGCGGTGGCAGCGACGGGATTCAGCTCCACCAAGCCAGCGGACCGCAGCCCGTAGAGGGTCGTCGCGACGTCGAGCCCCTGGGCGGCGACCAGCGCCGCGATGGCGACGAACTGCTGGTCGTTCTGGGGCCGCGGGAGGACGCGACTGCGGGCCGACATCACGACCGCACCTCGGAGACCCGACTGTTTGGTTAATCGGGTCGTAGCGGCGCGCCCGATCGAATCGCTCCCGATGTGGGGTGCGTTACCGTGCATTTGCGGCTCATTACAAAGTACGAGGCAGCTTCCCTGCAAACTATGGACGGTCGCAAGGCGGCGGGGCAACGGACGAACTGGGAGTGCGAACGCTGCGGCGCGTCGGTGTCGCCCCGGTTCGTCCGGGTGTTCGGCAAGGGGCGGTCGGTGTACGGCTGCATCGACTGCCTCTCCTCGAAGCAGCTGTTCGACGGGGAGGCCTCCGAACCGGACCGGGAGGTCTGAACCCGGTCGTCTGGGACGTCAGCCGGACGGTTCGTCGATCGAGCCTGGATACGGAGAGTACCCGCCGTGGCCCGCTACGACTCCGGTGGCCCGAGTCCTCGCGGCGGCCTGCGGACCGTTTCAGCGTTCCGAATCCGATAACCGCCGTATACCAGCCGCAACGGACGAATAACTAACCTCCCGACGACGATAGCGACACGTGCGGAAGCCGAACCGGCTTCCGCCTGCCCCCACCCACCCCACCCTGCGTTGGCCGTTCCGGCCTGCGCACACCCCCACCCACCACGTTCGTCCGGGCGTGGCGACCCGCGGACACAACCCGTGTCCCGGTTCGTCGCTCTCCGGGATTTTTCGGCACCTGCTGGGAACCATCGTCGAGCCGACGTCGAGCGGACAACCAATGATACTCAACCGTAGATAGTAGCACCTACGTGGTGGATACCGGTTTGTGGCCGCTGGCCGGTCGTGGAAACATGGTATCCGACCGCGTCACGCGACGCACGTTCGTGGGGAGTCTGACAGCCGCAGGCGGCATCGGGCTCGCCGGCTGCGGCGGTCTCGGTGGCAACGGGAACGGCGGGAACGGGAACGGCGGGAACGGGAACGGCGGGAACGGGAACGGCGACGGGGGCTCGCCGACCGACGGTGGGGAGTCCGACGGCGGGGAGACGTCCCCGACCGAGGAGGGGACGGAGGAGCCCGTCGACGAGAACGCCCTGCAGGTCAGGGCGGTCCACGCCCTCGTCGGCGCCCCCGACGTGGACGTCTACGTCGACGACGAACCCGCCTTCGAGGGGGTCTCGTACACGGACGTCACCAGCTACGAACCCATCGATTCCGGGACCGCGCAGGTGCGGGTCACCGCCGCCGGCGACGACCGGGCGCTCTTCGAGAACGAACTCGACGTCGAGGACGGGGGGAGCTACAGCGTCGTCGCCTTCGGGGAATACGGGTCCGGGACCTCGGCCGAAGATTCGACCCCGACCGAGAACACGCAGACGAACGCGACGGCCACCCAGGAGAACGATACCGGCTCCGGAGGGGGCGAGCCCGCGACACCCGCTGGCGGTTCCTCGGCCGGCGGCCTGCAGGTCGTCTCCCTCGACGACGAGGTCGCGTCGGGCGAGGACACGCAGGTCCGGGCGTTCCACGCCTCTCCCGACGCGGACGCGGTGGACGTCTCCCTGGCGGACGCCGACGAACCGCTCGTCACCGATCTGGCGTACGGTGAACTCTCGGATTACGGCGCTGTCGAGGCCGGCGTCCAGACCGTCGAGGTCCGGGCGGCCGGGGAGGACGAGGCCCTGACCGACGTCGACGCCGACTTCCAGGAGGGGCGCGCTCACACCGCCTACGCGATGGGGTACGCGGGAGCCGCCGACTCCAGCGACGAGGCGCTGCAGCTGGTCGCGGCTGTCGACGGGACCGAGGAGGGGTCCGGCGGGGCGTCGTCGGGCGGCACCGGCAACGAGACCGCCGGTAACGAGTCGTCGATGGACGACGACTGGACCAACGAGTCGTCGATGGGCGACGAGACGGAGACGTCCTCGGCCTGACCGGGTCGGGTCTCGACGGACGATCGGCCCGCAGGCGGCCGGCTACCGTTCGATCTTTTTTCGCCCAGTCGAGCACGTTCGAAGAAGACGGTCTCAGACCGGCCGTGGAGGGCAGTGCCGGTCGACCGCAGCGATCAGTTGGTCTGCGTCTGCATCGCCGCCCCGGGGTCCATCGACCGGCCGTCGTTCTGGAGGGCTTCGAGGCGGTCCTCGATGGTGAACATCGACTCGCCGTCCGAGCAGGGCGCGACGAACGAGAGTTCCCCGTCGACGTACTCCGCGAGGGTGGCCGTCGGGAGCGTCGTCACGGTGTACTCCTCGTCGGTGATGACGGATTCGACGGGCTCCTCCTCGAAGAACGAGCCCAGAGAGTGGTCGGTCTCGCAGGCCCACTCGGAGAAGGCCTCGACGCGCTCGGTGACGAACTGGCCGAAATCCGTCCGCGCGGCGGCCGAGGTGCGGTCGATGCGCGAGCCCCACACGTGCACCTCGAACGCCTGGATGTGTCCCCGGGTCTCGAGCGACTCGAGGTGCTCTATCAGTTCCTCGAGGCGCCCGCGCGTCGCCCGCGGCGTCAGCGACCTCACGAAGAGTTCCACCGTCCGATTTCCCCCATCGATGTGCGCTTCTGGTGACTTCGGCATCGCCGGAGGTTGATCCCTCCCCCGCTTTGTTATTTTAATGTTAGCGTCGAGGTAAGCCGCTCGTTCTCGCGGTAATGTCGCCCGGATTTCAGGAAACGGTATGGACAGGTTTCCGGTTCTAGGGGTCAGCTAGGCCCTGAACGAGCGGTAGCGTCGAAATCGTGCCTCGTCTACAGAGCCCCTACTCGAACTGGTAGGCGTCGACGGGCGTCACCGTCCGGTCGACGCCGCCGATCTCGAACCTGGCCCCGCCGGCCGACCCCTCCGTGGCCCGGACCGTCCAGTCGTGGCCGGCGGCGACGTCGGAGACGATGGCGAGACCCAGACCGGTGCCGTCCTCGGCGGTCGTGAACCCCTCGTCGAAGACCCGTTCGCGATTCGATGGGAGGCCACGGCCGTCGTCCTCGACGTAGAACCCGGTCTCGTCGGCGAGCCGCCCGACGGTGACCGTCAGCGGCAACTGTGGGTGTATCGTTCCGTGTTCGACGGCGTTGCGGAACAGGTTCTCGAGGAGCTGGACGAGGCGGCCTCGGTCGGCGCGGAACTCCAGGTCCGACCCGACTTCCAGGTCGGCGTTCTCGTCCTCGACGGTCTCCCAGGCTCGTCGAGCGCAGGTTTCCAGCGACACCGGTTCGCCGTCGCGGACGGCGAACCCATCGTCCCTGGCGCCGAGGAGGTCCTCGAGGAGCTCCTCCATGCGTTCGTGCGAGCGGGCGACGCTGGCGAGGTCCTCGTCGTCCCGGCCCTCCCGCGCCAGTTCGAGCCGGCCCTTCGCCACCGCGAGGTGGTTCCGGAGGTCGTGGCCCAGGACGTCGAGGAGCTCCGAGAGCCGTTCGTTCTCGCGTTCGAGTTCCCGTATCCGCCCGTCGATGGTGCGGTCGCGATCCGCCCCGCTCGCCGACGTGTCGCAATCGGACGCATCCGCGTCTTCTGGATGGAACCCCCCGCCGGTCTCGTGGCCCCCCGTCACGGTCACGTTCCCCCCGATTCAGGACCGGCTGTTCGCGTCACGGTGCGGGTCGGAGTCTCTCGGCCCGTCGGAATCGCGCGGCGAGCAGGGGACGGACGTGGCGGTGTCATCGGAGACGAAACACGGTCGTTCGGCGTAGTTATGTCCCTGCTAAGCGCCCGCACGCGTACCGGGCCGCTCCAAGAGCGGTTCCGGCGGTAGGCACGGACGACCTCGGGACGACCTCCCGGGCCGTAGTCCTTACCGGGGATCGACCCGGAGGCGGGCGAACTTACTGGTCAGCGCGCCGTTCGAACGTCCAAGAAGTTTATAAACACCCGTCGACAACCCCGAGACTCATGGGAACTGAAACCGCCGCCCCCACGGGGGATCGCCCTCCGACCGACGCCGCCGACGCCGCGCTGCAGCGCTACGCGGACGTCACGACCCACGAGGGGGAACTGCTCGTCTACGACGTCGACGAGGAGGACGCGTGGATCCAGGCCGACCTCTACTACAGCCGCGACGCCCTCGTCTGATCTCGACGGACTCCGACGGCGCGATCAGTGGTCGCTGTCGTGTGGATTCAGCGTCGTCCCGTAGTTCTCCGCGTGGTCGGTGTAGTCGACGAACCGCGGTGCGTCGGGGTCGAACGGCCGTTCGAGCGACTCGAAGGCGTTCTTCTTGTCCCAGCCCTGGAGCTTGCCGACCGCGCTGCGGTCCTCCAGGTCGTGGTAGTCGAGCTCCGGTTCGACCAGTTCCCACGCGTTCAGACCCCGCTCGGTCCGGACGATGACGCTGGAGTACTCGTCGCTGGAGCCGACCGAGCCGACCGTCAGGTCCGCACAGTAGCCCGTGAAGTCGGCGCACTCGTTGCAGCCCTTCAGCGCCGCGTCGTGGAAGTTCTCGACGTTCTCGTCGACGAGCATGTCGCCGTCGTGGTCGTAGACCATCATCCGCCCGTCGAGGACGTCCATCTTGCCGATCTCGTCCGGCGAGACGCCGCGCTTCGCCTCCAGTTGCTCGCCGATGAGCCGGTAGTAGTTGAAGTTCTTCGTGCACATCAGCGCGACCGTGTAGTCGATGGCGCAGACGCCCGCCTCCTGACTGCCGTACTCCCACTCGAAGTCCTGCAGCGCGCGGATGCCCTCGATCTCGCAGGGCGTGCCGACCAGGGCCAGGGAGGCCTCCTCCACTGGCCCGTCGAGCTTGTGCTCCCACTGCTGGAGGTCGAGGTTGCCGAGCGCCATCGTCTGGTTGTAGAAGCTCCCGGCGTTGGCGACCAGCTCCCCGTGCGTCGTCGCGAGGAACGACTCCGCCTTCCAGGGCTCCTCGTCGCTCTCGGTGGCGATCAGGGCGCCGTCGATCTCGCCCTCCTCGAGGAGCTTCGAGAGCACCGCCGTCACGACGCCGCCGTCCTGGGCGTTCCGCTGCCAGGCCTCGCCGACCTTCGCGGAGAACTCCGTAATCGGGTCGCCGGCGCCCTTCACGTTGTCGTCGCCGCCGGTGATCTTCCACTGCCGTTCGTAGCGGAGCCCGCCGCGCGGGCAGAAGTCCCAGCACAGCGAGCAGCCGGTGCACATCTTCACCAGTTCGGGCAGGCCGTCGTCGCCGATGCCGATGGAGTCCGACGGGCAGGACGCGACGCAGGTCCCACACTGGATGCACCGGCCGTCGTCGATGACGGCCTCGTCGAGTTCCATGAACCAGGTCTTCTCGTCCGGCGTCTCGATGTCGTTCATCTCCTCGCGGATCGAGTACCCCGGCGTGTCGAGGTCGACGCCCTCCGGCGGGTCGACGCGCTCGTCCGGCGCGCCGCTGTCGACGTCCTGGCTGACGTCCGCTTGCGGTTCCGTGAACTCCACGTCCCCGAGGCTGCCGTCGCTGTCGACGTTCGCGGGAGTCGTCCCTCCGTCGGGCGACGCCCGACGTACTGAAGGACGTGGTCCGTCGCCGCCGGCAGCAGCCGGCTTCGGCGCAGCGGTGCCCTCCCCTCCACACGTGCAGCCGCCGTCGCAGCAGTCGTCGTTTTCGTCGCCGCCGTCGGCCGGCCGCTGGACGTACCGGATGGGCTTGCCCGGGTCCGGGTCGTGGCCCGGCGACTGGCCGCTGACCGGCGGGACGCCGACGCCGTCGTGCTTGCCGACGTCCGGGACGCCGGGGAGCGGGTCCTCGTCGTCCTCTAGGTCCTCGTGCAATTCCGGCGCGGCGTCGGCCGGCACGTCGGTATTTTTCTCAGTCGTCATTGGCCACCTCCGCCGCGACGCCGCCGGCGACGTTCGCTTCCGCCCGCTGCATCACGTCCCGCAGTCGGGCGTCGTCGACCCGTCGGCACCACTCGTAGAACCGTTCGCCGTCCTCGCGCTCGTCGGCGTACGCCTCGAACAGTTGCTCCATCGCGGGGATGACCGACTCCGCGGGGACCGCCGCCTCGACCCAGTTGAGGAACTCGTTGTCGGCGCCGAGCGAGCCGCCGAGCCCGAAGTCCATCCCCTCGACGATGTCGTCGTCCGCGTTGTCCTCGGTTTCGACTTTGACTGTCTCGCCGCGGAAGCCGATATCTGCGATCTGGGGCTGCGCGCAGGAGGCCGAACAGCCCGACATGTGCATCCGGACGACCTCGAGGTCGTCGGGCGTGTCGATGCGCTCGTCGAGTTCCTTCGCCCACCGGCGGACGCGGTTCTTCGTCTCGATGATGCCGTAGTTGCAGAACTCCGAGCCGGTACAGCCGACGGCGCCCCGGGAGAACGGTCCGGGGTCGGGCTGATAGTCCCGCGCCCACGGCTCGGCGAGCAGGTCGTCGACGTTCTCCTCGGGGACGTGCGTGACGAGGAAGTTCTGGTCGGTGGCGAGTCGGACCGTCGACGCCTCGGTGCCGTGCTCGCGAGCGGCGCGGGCCGCCTGTGCGAACTCCTCGCCGCCCATCCGGCCGCCGATGACGTTGAACCCGACGTACTGCAGTCCGTCCTCGCGCTGGTCGTGGACGCCGACGTGGTCGCCGGCGTACCCCTCGGTGAGGTCGACGCCCCGCTCCCGGAGGTCGACGGCACAGCGGTCCCGGACCGCCGCCTCGAACTTCTCGGGGCCCATCTGCTCGACGAGGTAGCGCATCCGACAGACGCCGCGGTTGTGCCGGTCGCCGAGTTCCTTGAACGTCTGGGCGATGGCGCGGCAGAACTCCACGGCGTCCTCCGGCCGGACGAAGACGTCCAGCGTCGAGGCCATCCGCGGCCCGTCCGAGAGGCCGCCGCCGACGCGGGCGTGGAAGCCGTAGTAATCGTCGTCGCCGATCGACTTGCGGGCCGGCACGAGCCCGACGTCGTTGATCTGGGACTGCGCGCAGTCCTGCCGGCAGCCGGTGACGGTCATCTTGAACTTCCGCGGCAGGTTGGCGTACTCCCGGTTCTCGGTGAAGAACTCCGAGACGGCGTCGACGACCGGTTGGGCGTCGAAGCACTCGTGGTCGTCCAACCCCGCCGCGGGACAACCGAGGACGTTCCGCGCCGAGTCGCCGCACCCCTGGATCGTGGTCAGGCCGACCTCGTCGTAGCGGTCCCAGATCTCCGGGACGTCCTCGACCTCGATCCAGTGCATCTGGACGTCCTGTCGCGTGGTGACGTCGAGGAAGGCGTCGCCCCAGATCGGGTTCTGCTCGCTGCCGCCGAACTCCTCGGGGGCGGTGGCGTACTCGTCGGCCACCTCGCCGACGACCTCGGCCTGCTCGGGCGTCAGGCGACCGCCGGGGACCTTCGTCCGCACCATGAAGTAGTCGTCGTGGTTGCCGTGGGCGTACATCCCGGCCCACTTGAGCCGCTCCCACTCGCCGTGGCCGGCCTCCGCCTCGATCTCCTCGAAGGTCATCTCCTCGTCGGCGTACCGCCGGACGTCTTCGACGACGTCGAGGGGATGCTTCTCCTGTTTCCACCGCTCGACCGTATTCATGGGAGCCACCTCCTTCGACGAACACCTGCTCGAAGCTGCAGGGCTGCTTCGGCGTTCACGACGACCACCGCCCGGCAGGGCAGCTCCGACGGTGTAGCGGTCCTCCTGGTCTGAGCGAGTGATTGACTAACACAGTCATATAGATAGTCTAGGCACGCGTCTCCATGGACCTGCTCTTCACGGTGATATCCGACGAGGCTACCACGAACCGGTCAAGATTGCTGGTAAGTGTGACGGGTGATGGCGCGGAACACGGAACACATCGACGCGGAGCGCTGGTATCCGGCGCAGAGAGTCGGCCTCACGGTTGCCGTGGAGATCTCGCCCGTCGTGAGTGACTTCGAGATGGAAACCGGCTAACGGCGACAGGAACGAGGTGGTAGCGCTCGGAAAAGAACAGGAGTTTATTGCTGGTAGAGTGTTCGCATCTGTCGGCTCATCTCGGACGGCGACAGAAGGGCTTCCCGTCCGGAGTGCGTCCACTCACCCGATGACTGGAGGAACCACCGAGGTACGTGTCCGGCGGGTCGAGCGAACGTCGCGGCGAGGGTATCGTGACGCCCAACCGCGGTCGGCTCCGCGCGGAGTCGACATGAGCAACGTCGCCATCGCCTGCCAGGGCGGCGGCAGCCACACCGCGTTCACCGCCGGCGTCCTGCAGCACGCCCTCGAGAACTGGGACGAGGACGACGAACTGGTCGGGCTCTCCGGCACCTCCGGCGGCGCGCTCAACGCCGTCGTCGCGTGGTACGGGCTGGTGACCGAGGGCCGGGAGCGGGCCGTCGAACTGCTGGACGACGTCTGGGACGACGTCGCCGCCGGAGGCCCGGCAGACCGGATGGCCAACGCCGCGTTCGTCTGGACGAGACGGGTCGAGGCTAGCGGCTTCCCGGTCCCCCAGGTCAGCCCCTACTTCCGGCCGACGTCGCCGTGGCGGGAGCGAGAGTTCCGCGCGCTCGTCGAACGGCACGTCGACTTCGAGGCGATCCGTGCGCTGGCCGACGACCCCGAGCGCCCGGAACTGGTCGTCGGCACCGTGGACGTCAACGCCGGCGAGTTCGAGACGTTCACGAACCGCGAGGTGACCGCCGACGCGGTGCTGGCCTCTGCGGCGGTGCCGACGCTGTTCCGCGCCGTCGAGATCGACGGCCACTACCACTGGGACGGCCTCTTCAGCCAGAACCCGCCCGTCCACGACCTCGTGACCGCGCCCGAGGAGCGGCAGCCGGACGAGCTGTGGGTCGTCCAGATCGAGCCGCAGGCCCGCGAGGAGGAGCCGACGTCCCTCGAGGAGATCACCGACCGCCGCAACGAGCTGTCCGGTAACATCTCGCTGAACCAGGAGCTGGGGTTCATCGAGCGCGTCAACCGGTGGATCGACGAGGGCCACCTCTCCGAGGAGCGGTTCAGCCGGACCGAGATCCACCGCGTCCAGCTACGTGACAACCTCGAACACTCCTCGAAGGTCGACCGCTCGCCGGCCTTCGTCGAGGACCTGATGGACCGGGGGCGGGCCCGCGCCGCCGAGTTCCTGGCGTCGCGCTAGGCGCGACCGTCCTCACTCGAGGGCGGTGTCGAAGGCCGACTCGAGGTCCGTCCGCAGGTCGTCGACGTGCTCCAGTCCGACGCTGACGCGGACGAGGCCGTCGGTGAGGCCGGCCTCGCGGCGCCGTTCGGCCGGGATGGCCGCGTGGGTCATCGTCGCCGGCTGTTCGATGAGGCTCTCGACGCCCCCGAGGCTCTCCGCGAGCGTGAACACGTCCGTCGAGGAGACGACCTCGGCGGCCTCCTCCAGGGAGGCGTCGAGTTCGAAGCTCAGCATGCCGCCGAAGTCGGCCATCTGCTCGGCCGCGAGGTCGTGCTGGGGGTGGGACTCGAGGCCGGGGTAGTAGACGTCCGAGACGTCGGGGTGGTCGTCGAGCCACCGGGCGAGCGCCCGCGCGTTCTCGCAGTGGCGGTCCATCCGGACGGGGAGCGTCTTGGTCCCCCGGAGGACCAGGAAGCAGTCGAACGGGCCGGGCGTCGCCCCAACCGAGTTCTGGTAGAAGCCGAACCGCTCGTCGAGGTCGGGGTCGTCCGTGACGAGCGCGCCGGCGACGAGGTCCGAGTGGCCGCCGAGGTACTTCGTCAGCGAGTGGGAGACGACGTCGGCGCCGAGGTCCAGCGGCTGCTGGAGGTACGGCGTCGCGAAGGTGTTGTCGACCGCACAGAGCGCGTCGTGCTCGTGGGCGAGGTCGGCGAGCGCCGCGATATCGTTGACCCGCAGCAGGGGGTTCGTCGGCGTCTCGACCCACACCAGCTCGGTGTTCGGCCGGACGGCGGCCTCGACCGCCTCGAGGTCGGTCGTGTCGACGAAGGAGAACTCGAGGTCGTAGTCCTCGTAGACCTGCTCGAACAGTCGGTGGGTGCCGCCGTAGACGTCCTCGCCGGCCAGCACGTGGTCGCCGGACTCCAGTAGGTTCAGGACGGTGTTGATGCCGGCCATCCCGCTGGCGAAGGCGCGGCCGTACTCGCCGCCCTCCAGGTCCGCGAGGTTGGCCTCGAGGGCGGACCGCGTCGGGTTGCCCGTCCGGGAGTACTCGTAGCCGCGGTGGTCGCCGGGCCCGTCCTGGACGTACGTCGAGGAGGCGTAGATGGGCGTCATGATGGCGCCCGTCTCCTCGTCCGGGTCCTGGCCGGCGTGGATGGCTCGGGTCTCGATGCGTCCGTCGGCCGCGTCGTCGGGTGTGTCGTCGTGTGTCATGGCTGCCAATCTTCGAAGTCGCCGTAGATGTGCTTCGAGAGGTACCGCTCGCTGGAGTCCGGGAAGACCGTCGCGACCGCGTCGTGGGGGACGTCGAGGTCGCCGTCGCGGATGCGCTCCGCCACCCGCCGGGCGCCGACGCTCGCCGCGCCGGAGCTCGACGCCACGAGGTGGCCCTCCTCGCGGGCGAGCCGCTGCAGCTCGTCGTGAGCGGCCCGGTCGCCGACCTGGAGCACCTCGTCGACCACCTCGGGGTCGAACAGCTCGTTCCGCTCGAGTTCGTGGGTGCCGATGCCCTCGATGGTGTACTCGTCCTCGTCGACATCCGCGCCGAGCGCCCGCGCGAACACCGATCCCTCGGGCTCGACGGCGACGACGTGGACGTCCGGTTCGCGCTCGAGGACGTACCGCGCGACGCCGACGAGGGTGCCGCAGGTGCCGCAGCCGACGACGACCGCGCCGACCTCGCCGTCCAGCGCGTCGTAGATCTCGGGGCCTGTCGTCCGCTCGTGGGCCTCGACGTTCAGCGGGTTCGCGAACTGCTGGGGGACGACCGCGTCCTCCCGGCCGTCGGCGATCTCGCGGGCGCGCTCGATGGCGCCGCCCATCGCGTCCTCTGTCGGCGTGTTGACCACCTCGGCGCCGAGGGCGCGCATGAGCGTCTGCTTCTCGACGCTGAACCGCTCCGGGACGACGAAGACCGCCTCGAGGTCCAGCTGGTTGGCCGCGATGGCCAGCCCGATGCCGGTGTTCCCGGCCGTCGGCTCGACGATGGTGCCGCCTTCTTCGAGCTCGCCCCGCTCGATCAGCTGCTCGCAGATGTACGCGCCGATGCGGTCCTTGACGCTCGCGCCGGGGTTGAACGACTCGAGCTTGGCGTAGACCGGCACCTCCTCGGGGGCGGCTTCGACCCGGACGAGCGGCGTGTTCCCGACCGTCTCCAGGACCGACTCGACCGGTCCCCGCGTCATCCGCGCTCCCCTCTCCTGGGATTCATGCTCCCGTGTGCTAACGGACGACGACGTGAAGAATCCCCGGGCCGGGTGTCGGCCGGCGGGACTCGGAGGCCCGCTGTGCGGCCACGGAGCTGCCGAACCGCGGGTCGGCGTCGCGGGCGGACGGCGGTCACTCGTGGCGCTCGACGACCTCGCCGACCGCGAACGAGTCGCGGACCGATTCGATCTCGACGTCCACGGCCTCCGTCAGCTCGGTGTCGGGGACGAAGACCACGAACCCCTCGACGTACGCGATGCCGTCGCCCTCCTCGCCGAGCTCCTCGATCTCGACGTGGTGCGTCTCGCCGCTCTCGACCGGCGCTGTAGAAGTGGAACCCATCTGATGTCACCAGTCCGTACGCCTGTTGGTAACGGTCCACGGGGACTTCAAACGTAGTGGCGAGGTGGCTGTGGCCGGCGTGGGACGCCGGCACAAGGCGGGCCGCAACGTACAAGGCTAAACGGCGCCGGCCGGTAGCGACCGGTGATGGATCCCGACCGCCGAATCGTCGACGTCGAGGAGGTCCCCGACGACTCGACGCTGCTGTTCACCGTCCGCGAGGGGTTCGACGAGAAGGAGGTCCTGCTCGTCCGTCTCGCCGACGGCATCGCCGCCTGGCGGAACTACTGCCCCCACTGGACCGACGTCCGCCTGGACAAGGGCAGCGGCGCGGAGTTCCGGGGCGGCGAACTCGTCTGCACGCGCCACGCGGCGACCTTCGAACCCGGGACGGGCGAGTGCTCCCACGGCCCCTGCGAGGGCGCCTACCTGGAGGAGGTCGACGTCGCCGTCGAGGACGGCGCGGTCTACCTCACCGACGACGACTACGAGTTCGACCACGTCGGCCCGAAGTCCGACCGCGACCTCTCTTCCGGTCGGATCGGCTTCAGCGGCAACTAACCAGCGCTCCGTCGGCCTCAGTAGCAGCGTTCTTCGACCCGCCGCGAGTAGAGCCGTCCCAGCAGCTCCGTCATCGGGCCGCCGCCGACCGCGATGCCGTCGACGCTCTCGACCGGCCGGACCTCCCAGGTCGTGTTCGTCAGGAACGCCTCGTCGGCCGTCCGGAGGTCGTCGACCGCGTAGCGGCCCTCCTCGACCGGGAACTCCTCCGCCTCGGCGATCTCCATCACGACCTCCCGGGTGATGCCGGGCAGCAGCGACCCCTCGGCGGGCGTCTTCAGCACGCCGTCGTCGACGAAGAAGAGGTTGCTCGTCGCCCCCTCGGCGAGGTTCCCGTCGGTGTCGCGCATGAGCGCCTCGTCCGGCCGGTAGCCCTCGTTGGTCGCCCGCCGGAGTTCGAGGCGCGCCAGGATCCCGTTGAGGTAGTTGTGCGTCTTCGCGTCCGCCGGCAGCGCCGCGTCCGGCACCCGCCGGGTCTTCACCGACTGCACGACGGCGGGGTCCTCCCAGACCGCCTTCCCGTCGACGCCGCCCCGGGGCAGCGGCTTCGCGTAGACCACGACGGTGGGGTCGACCTCGGACTGCGGCGTCAGCTTCCCGGGCTGGACGCCCCGGGAGATGGAGACCCGGACGTACGCGTCCTCGAGGTCGTTCGCCGCGAGCGTCTCGTCGACGCGGTCGGCGATGTCCTCTGGCACAACGCCCTCCATCCCGAGGGTCGCGCAGGTTCGCTCCAGGCGCTCGAGGTGCCGATCCCACGCGAACACCTCGCCGCCGTAGGCGCGGCAGGTCTCGAAGGCGGCGTCGCCGTAGCGGAACCCCCGGTCGTCGACGCTCACCGTGGCATTCTCGCGGTCGACCAGCTCGCCGTCTACGTGGTACTGCATCTGTCACAGAAGGTCTCGATCATGCGCTCACCGGTGTCGGTGAGGATGCTCTCCGGGTGGAACTGGACGCCCTCGTGGGGCTTCCCGCGGTGGCGGACGCCCATCACGACGCCCCGGTCGTCGTCCGTGCGGGCCGTCCGCTCCAGCGTCTCGGGCAGCGTCTCCGGGTCGACGGCCAGCGAGTGGTACCGGCCGACCTCGAAGCGCTCGGGGAGACCCGCGAAGACCCCCTCGCCGTCGTGGGTTATCGCTGAAGGCTTGCCGTGGACGACGTCGGGCGCGTGACCGACCGTCGCGCCGTTGGCCGCGCACAGCGCCTGGTGGCCGAGGCAGACGCCCAGCGTCGGGTAGTCGAGTTCCTCGAAGACGGGGACGGAGACGCCGGCCTCCTGCGGGGTTCCCGGCCCGGGCGAGACGACGATGCCGTCCGGGTCCAGTTCGCGGATCTCGTCGACGGTGACGGCGTCGTTCCGGCGGACCTCGACGTCGGCGTGCGTGCCGACGTACTGGACGAGGTTGTAGACGAACGAGTCGTAGTTGTCGACGACGAGCATCCGGACCATCAGTCGGCCTCCAGGGCGAACGTCTCCCGGTCGAGGGCGGCGTCGATGGCGTTGACCAGCGCGCGGCCCTTGTCCAGGGTCTCGTCGTACTCGCTGTCCGGGTCCGAGTCGTGGACGATGCCGGCGCCGACCCGCAGGTCGTACCGTTCGCCGGTGCGGACGAGCGTCCGGATGACGATGTTCAGCGTCGCCCGGTCGTCGAAGCCGAAGACGCCGACGGCGCCGGTGTAGGGTCCCCGGCGGGTCCGCTCGACCGCGTCGATTATCGCCATCGTCCGCGGCTTCGGCGCGCCGGTGATGGTGCCGCCGGGGAAGACCGCGGCCACGGCGCCGGCCACCGAGCAGCCCTCGCGGCGGCGCCCCTCGACGAGGCTCACGAGGTGCATGACCTCCGAGTAGCGGTCGACGCGGCGGTACTCGCGGACGTCGACGGAGCCGTACTCGCTGACCTTCCCGAGGTCGTTGCGCTCGAGGTCGACCAGCATCGCGTGCTCGGCCCGTTCCTTCTCGTCGGAGCGCAGGTCGGCCGCCAGCGCCTCGTCCTCCTCGCGCGTCTCCCCGCGCGGGCGCGTCCCCGCGATGGGTTCGGTCAGCAGCCGGTCGCCGTCGACGTCGAGCAGCAGTTCCGGGCTCGCGCTCACCAGGTCGACGCCGGGGAACTCCAGCAGCGCCGAGTACGGCGCCGGGTTCACCCGTCGGAGCGCGGCGTAGGCGTCGACGGGGTGGACTGCGGCGGGCGCAGAGAGCCGCTGGGAGACGTTCGCCTGGAAGGTGTCGCCGTCGCGGATGGCGGCCTTGACGCGCCGGACGCGGTCGGCGAACTCGGCGCGGGTGCAACCTGCGTCGAACGTCGCGCGCCGTGCCTCCGCGGGGGCGCGCCCGACCGACCGGTCGCCGGCGACGGCGCGGGCGACGAGGTCCCGGGCGTGGCCGACCCCACACTCGTAGGCGTCGTCGACGGCGTCGTGGTCCGAGAGCCGCGGGCAGGCGGTCACCCGGAGGGTCGCCTCGCCGGTCCAGGGTTCCGCCCACGCGGCCACGCGGTCGTACGTCGCGAGCTGCAGGCGGGGGAGCCCGCGGTCGTCAGTCGTCGTCTCGGGTATGTCCTCCAGTTCGCGGGCGACGTCGTAGGAGAGCCAGCCGAAGGCCCCGCAGGGGTACGGGACGTCGCAGTCGCCGCGCTCGAGGGTCTCGTTCTCCAGAATCGCATCGAGCGTCGCCAGCGAGGGCGACCGGGGGGAGCCCTCGGAACCGTCGAACGACGAACTGGGTGAGTCGTGAGACAGCGACGGCGACCCGCCCTCGTCGATCGGTTCGGCGTCGGCGCCGACGGTCACCCGCTCGACGGGGTCGGTCGCGAAGTAGCCCCACCCGGACTGGCCGCCGGTCGTCTCGAGGTAGACGTCGCCGCCGTCGCCGCGGCGCGCCCGGCGGTAGGCCTCGAAGGGGTCGGCCACGCGGACCCGGAGTTCGACCGGCACGCGCGCGTCCGGCGGCGCGTCGGCCGCCGTCGCGGCGAAGCTCGACCGGTCGGTGACGACTCGCATCACCGGTGGAGAAGCGACCGAGAACTAACCGCTTTGCGGTTACAGGTCTTCCGCGCTCTCCTGCCAGCGCCCGATGCGCTTCTCGGAGACGTCGATCTGGCCCGCCAGTTCGTCGGGGTCGGCGTCGAGGAGTTCCTGGACGGTATCGATGCCGGCGTCGTTGAGTCGCTCCGCGTACGCGGGGCCGATGCCGCTGACGTTGTCGACGGGCTCGCTGCCCTCGTCGGGTTCCTCCTCGACGGGGCCGGCCGCCTCGGCGTCTTCCGTCGCGGGCGTGTCGGTCCCGCTGTGGTCGGTGACCTCGCCGGTGACCTCCGCGTCTTCGGCGGCGTCGGCCTCCTCCGGCGGCTCCTGCGTCATCGAGTCGGTCGAGGCGCTGGCCGACGTGCCCGCGGCGGCCGCCTCCTCGACGTCGTCGTCCGTGGAGACCTCCTCGGCCTCGTCGGAGTCTGTCGCGTCTTCGATATCGGGTTCGTCGCCCACGTCGGACTCCGCATCCGTCCCCTCCTCGTCGAGTTCCGGTTCCGGTTCCGGTTCCGACGAGGACGCCTCCGCGGACGCGTCCGTCTCGGGCTCGTCGTCGGGTTCGCGCTCGACCGTGACGCTGGTCGATTCAGCCGACTCGCCGTCCGAACTGCCCAGGCCCAGAACGGATCGAATGAGTTTGGCTATTGGCATACGTGTCGCTAGGTGCCGGAGTTCACTTAAACCCCGTCCAATCGGGCAAACCGACGCTACGCGCGTGTACGCTTCAGAGAGCCGATCTGAGCGCTCGGTCCATCGTCTCCACCGGCGCGTCGCGACCCGTCCAGAGTTCGAACGCCTCGACGCCCTGGAAGAGCAGCATCCACGCCCCGTCGACGGTCGTCGCCCCGGCGGCCTCGGCCTCCCGGAGGAGTCGCGTCTCCAGGGGGTCGTAGACGGCGTCGAGGACCGCGAGTCCACCGTGGAGCGCCTCTCGCGGCACCGGCGACTCCTCGGGGGCCTCCATCCCGACGCTGGTGGCGTTGACCAGGACGTCGGCGTCGGCGAGCAGCGTCTCGAGGTCGTCGAGGCCGTGGGCGGTCGCGGCCGGGACGTCACCGGCGAGGGACTCCGCCCTGGCGACCGTCCGGTTGGCGATGCGGACGTCCATCCCCTCGTCGGCCAGCGCGAACGACGCCGCCCGGCCGGCGCCGCCGGCGCCGACGACCACTGCCGTACCGGACAGGGTGACGTCGTGGTGACCGAGCGCGCGCGTGACGCCCGCGGCGTCCGTGTTGTGCCCGGTCGGCTCCCCCGAGAAGTCGATCGTGTTGACGGCACCGATGCGCTCGGCGAGGGGGTCGGGGTCGACCAGCGGGAGGACGTCCTCCTTGTAGGGGATCGTCACGTTCAGCCCCCGGATCCCGAGGGCGTCAGCGCCGTCGAGCGCCGCCGCCAGCGCGTCCGACGACGGCTCGAACGTCACGTAGCGGGCGTCCATCCCGAGCGCCTCGTAGGCCGCCTCGTGCATCGGCGGCGACACCGAGTGGCCGACCGGGTCGCCGATGAGCCCGAAAACCTGCATGAGCGGTCCTGACTCCGCCGCGGGTGAAAAGGGTTGCCGAACGGCCGATAAATCGTATGTCGCGATAGCGAATCTCCGGGGTGTGGCCGGCGATCGACATATAAACAATCGACTACCGTGGGGCGGTTCTGATACTTAAATGGGGGTCTCCAGGAGGTCGTGAGGGCGTCCCAATCCGCTGCCGACCTCGAAAATCCTGGTTCGTCACCGTCCACGATTCGTCCTCGCGAGATAGCTGTCCCCATCCGATGATGCTGTCGACCACGAGTTCGAACACCAGGGGGCCGGCCTTCGCCAACGGCTCGTTCTCTCGCGAGGATGCGAAATCGACCGACGCGAACCCGGTAGTGTCACCCCTCGAACCCTTGCTCCATCGTAACACGACTCTACGGAGTGTTAAGGAGTTTATAAGAAAGTAGGAGGGTCCCGAGGTGTCGAGTCGTAATGCGAGGAACGAACCGCCGCCGCTTTCTGAAAGGTGCGGGCGCAACAGGAATCGCCGTCGGACTCACCGGCTGTGTAGGGGAACTCGAGAGCTATCTGGGGGGAAGCGACTCCCCCGACGACGGCAACGGGAACGGAACCGGGAACAACTCGACGCAGGAAACGGACGAGTCGACGCCGACCGACGACGGTCAGGAAGGTGAAGTGCTCGTGGACTTCTCGAACGGCGTAGAGGACTGGTACGATCTGGACTCCTACGGCTCCTTCGAGGCGATCAGTGAGGTCCGGAACGGCGAGCAGGGCATCCGCCTGACCGCCGGCGAGGACGAGCCGTACGTCGGGGCGGTCACGGCGTTCTCCGAGCCGATCGACCTCCGGGGGAAGTCCCTGTCGGTGTCGTTCATGGCGATGAGCCCCCAGAACCACCGGCTGGAGGTCCAGCCGGTCGCGCCCGACCAGGGGAACCTCCTCCGGCTCAACCGGACGAACACGGGGCCGCTGGGACACTGGATGAACCTCGATATGGGCGCGACCGGCGAGCGCGGCGACCCGGATCTCAGCGAGGTCTACGAGCTCCGCCTGATCGGCCGCCAGCGCAGCCAGGGACAGACTATCGACATGGCCATCGACCAAATCCGCGTCCTCGACGCCCCCGATACGGGCAAGGTCATGCTGACGTGGGACGACTGCCACCAGAGCCACGCCCGTGCCTTCGAGATTATGGAGGAGTTCGGGTTCGCGGGCGTCGACGGGGTCATCACCCACGCCGTCGGCGCGAGCTCGCGGCTGGATACGGGACAGCTCCGGCAGATGAACTCCAGCGGCTGGGACATCGTCTCCCACCCCCATCCCCAGGGCAGCGGCAGTGCGGTGCTGACCGAGGAGAACTGGTCGGAGAGCGAGCAGCGCGAGATCATCGAGAACTCGAAGAACTGGCTGGAGACCCGCGGCTTCGAGGAGGGTGCCCAGTACTACATCGCCCCAGGGAACACGCGTGACGCCACGAACATGGAGCTCCTCCGGGAGTACCACGAGGCGTCGATCAGCTACGGCGGCGGCAACATCGGCCTCCCGGTGACCGATCCGCACACGGTCGGCCGCGTCAACGGCACGAACCTCGATGCGATCCAGCGGTACATCGACCTCGCCGAGAAGTACAACCAGCTGGTCGCCCCGATGTGGCACTCCATCGGCGACAGCCCGGAAGCCGACATCACCGAGGCGGACTTCCGTGCGCTGCTGGAGTACATCAATTCGGCCGACGTCGAGGTCGTGACGATGTCCGACCTGGTCGGCTGACCGGGTCGACGCACCCGCGATTTCGACGCAGGCGAGCGAGTCGAAGGCGGTCCCGACGGCGACCCGGTCGCTCTCTATCGCAGTAGAACTGGGTCCGTCACCTCGAGGAGGTTACCGCCGACCGGACCGCCTTTAGCCCGCGAACGACCAGTCCGGGGTATGCTCGCAGTCGTCGTCTCCCGGGCCGACGAGGCATCCGAACACATCGGCGAACACCTGCTCGAACTCGAGTCCTGGACCGAACGCCAGGACGAGTCCCGCTCCGACGCTGACGGCGGCGGGACCTACTACCGGAGCGACGGCGTCGAACTCCGGACCTTCGACGACCTGCACCTGTACCTCGACGGCGCCGCGGCCGCGTTCGACGACCCGGACCTGCTCGTCTTCGCCTCGCGCCACTCCGGGGACACCGGTCCGCTGCTCACCGCCCACGCGACCGGCAACTTCGGCCCCGCCGAGTACGGCGGCGGCGAGGGTTCGCTCGCCCGCGCCGCGCCGAACGCGCTCCGGGCGGTCCGTCGGGCCTTCGACGACCACGCCCCGGAGGGGTACGACGCCGGCATCGAGGCCACCCACCACGGTCCGAGCACCGTCGGCTGTCCGTCCCTGTTCGTCGAACTCGGCAGCGGCGAGGCCGAGTGGGCCGACCCCGTGGGCGCCGAGGCGGTCGCTCGTTCGATCCTCGACCTCAGGGACGTCGAGCCTTCCGCGTACCGGACCGTCGTCGGCTTCGGCGGCGGCCACTACGCCCCGCGGTTCGACCGGATCCTCACCGAGACGGACTGGTGTGTCGGCCACGTCGCGGCCGACTGGGCGCTAGACGACATGGGCGACCCACAGGAGGCCCGTGCCGTCGTCGCGAAGGCGTTCCGCAACAGCGGCACCGAGTTCGCGCTGCTCGACGGCGACTACCCGGACCTGGAGTCGGTGATCGAGGACCTCGGGTTCGAGACGGTCTCCGAGACGTGGCTCCGGGAGGCGACCGGCGTGCCGCTCGAACTCGTCCAGCGGGCGGAACGAGCCCTCTCACCCGTCGACGACGGCCTCCGGTTCGGGGAGTCGGCCCGGGGGTACGACGGCGAGTTCGCCGTCGAGGAACTGCCGGCGGACCTGCTCGACGAGGCCAACGGTGTCGACCGGCCGGCCACACTCGCCGCGGTCGCCGACCGGGCGCTCGCCTACGAGACCCTCGACGGCGGGTCCCTCGCGGCCGGTTCCGTCGCGCTGGCGGCCGCCGGCGACTACCGACGGATCGTCGAGGAACTCGCGGCGGTGCTCGAGGCGAAGTACGACTCCGTCGCGGTCGACGACGGCGAGGTCGTCGCCCGGCGGGAGGCCTTCGACCCCGATCTGGCCCGCGAGGCCGGCGTCGAGGAGGGGCCGGAGTTCGGCCGGCTCTCCGCCGGCGAGGCCGTGAGCGTCGGCGAGGAGACCGTCGAACCGGCGGACGTCCGGAGCGCGCGCGAGCGGCGCTTCCCGTTCTGACCGGGAACCGCTTTTATATCGTCGTCTGGGGTTTATTCTCGATACGCGACTCAGCCGTCGTGCCAGCCGCAATTCGTATGCCGGGCGTCTGACGCCGGGGAAAGATACTTTACCCGCGTACGCCTGAGCCGCCACTATAATGGACTCGATCATCGATGACGCCATCGGCGAAGCCGAAGAGGATGGGGAGGCGTCGGCTGGGGAGCCGGCGTCGGCCGACACGAACGGAACCAGCGGCGCGACGGACGGCGGCTCGCAGGCCGACGTGAAGGGCTCCGGTACCATGACCGACGAGGAACTGGCGAGCGTCGTCAAGGACCTCGAGACCAAGATCACCGTCGTCGGCTGCGGCGGCGCCGGCGGCAACACCGTCACCCGGATGTCCGAGGCGGGCATCCACGGCGCCAAGCTCGTCGCCGCCAACACCGACGCCCAGCACCTCGCCGACGAGGTCGACGCCGACGAGAAGATCCTCATCGGCCGCCAACGCACCGGCGGCCGCGGTGCCGGCTCCGTCCCGAAGATCGGCGAGGAGGCCGCCCAGGAGAACATCGAGGACATCACGAACTCCATCGACGACTCCGACATGGTGTTCATCACGGCCGGCCTCGGCGGCGGCACCGGTACCGGCTCCGCCCCCGTCGTCGCCCAGGCCGCCCAGGACCAGGGCGCCCTCACCATCGCCATCGTCACCATCCCGTTCACCGCGGAGGGCGAGCGCCGCCGCGCCAACGCCGACGCCGGCCTCGAGCGCCTCCGCGCCGTCGCCGACACCGTCATCGTGATCCCGAACGACCGGCTGCTCGACTACGCGCCGAACATGCCGCTGCAGGACGCCTTCAAGATCTGCGACCGCGTCCTCATGCGCTCCGTGAAGGGCATGACGGAGCTGATCACCAAGCCCGGCCTCGTCAACGTCGACTTCGCCGACGTCAAGACCATCATGGAGAACGGCGGCGTCGCGATGATCGGACTCGGCGAGTCCGACTCCGAGAACAAGGCCCAGGACTCCATCCGGTCGGCGCTCCGCTCGCCGCTGCTCGACGTCGAGTTCGACGGCGCCAACAGCGCCCTCGTCAACGTCGTCGGCGGCCCCGACATGTCCATCGAGGAGGCCGAGGGCGTCGTCGAGGAGATCTACGACCGCATCGACCCCGACGCCCGCATCATCTGGGGCGCCTCGGTCAACCCCGACTTCGAGAGCAAGATGGAGACGATGATCGTCGTCACGGGCGTCGACAGCCCGCAGATCTACGGCAAGAGCGAGGTCGAGGAGGAACGCGCCGTCGCCGAGAGCGGCGGCGGCGACGACATCGACTACGTCGAGTAACGACCCGCGGTCGCGGTCCGGGCGTCCGATCGATGATCGAGGTACGCCCGAACTCGGTTCGTCTTCCCGTTCGCTGCTGATTCTCGTCCGGCGACTGTTTCCCATCGCTACCAGTCGAGAGTGACGACGCTTGCAGGTGCATGCGGAGACCCCGAATACCGGCCGTTAACCGGCCGACGCAGGAAACGACCTAACCAACAGGTAGAAAAGCCCCGAGGCGGAAACCTGCGCGTATGAACACGCCGACCGACCTCACGTCCTACATCCGCGTCCTCAAACTGGCGAGTACGCCGTCGTGGGACGAGTTCTCGAAGGTGTCGACCATCGCAGGGCTCGGCATCGTCCTCGTAGGGTTCATCGGATTCATCATCTTCGCGATCATGACCTTCATCCCCGGAGGGCCCTGATGTCAGTCTACGCCGTGAAGACGACGGCCAGCCAGGAGCGCACCGTCGCGGACATGATCATCACCCGCGAGGAGCAGGACATCCACGCCGCCCTCGCGCCGGACTCGCTGACCAGCTACGTGATGGTGGAGGCCGACGGCCCCGCCGCCATCGAGCGAGCCCTCGAGGACATCCCGCACGCCCGCAGCCTCGTCCCCGGCGAGTCCTCGATCGCCGAGGTCGAGCACTTCCTCAGCCCGAAACCGGACGTCGAGGGGATCGCCGAGGGCGACATCGTCGAGCTCATCGCCGGCCCGTTCAAGGGCGAGAAGGCGCAGGTCCAGCGGATCGACGAGGGGAAGGACCAGGTCACCGTCGAGCTGTACGAGGCGACGGTCCCGATCCCGGTCACCGTCCGCGGCGACCAGATCCGCGTCCTCGACTCCGAAGAGCGATAAAACTCGTTCCTGGCGCAGCGCGAACAACTCATTACGCCGCAGGCGAAATCGGATTCGAGAGAAGGAGCTGACTCGGTTCTTCGACGCCGATACGACGAGCGCTACGTCTGCGCCGGGTTCCCGCCCAGCCGCTCGATGACCGCCTGGACGTCCGCCTCCGCCTCGACCTCCTTGAGGACCTCCTCGCGGACGCGGATGTCGTCGGTGTCTGCCTCGTAGTTCCGGAGGTACTCGGCCCGCGAGTGCTCCGAGAAGGCGTGCCGGATGGCGAAGTAGCCGTCCGGGATGACGGTCCCGCAGATCGAACACTGGTGTCGCTCGTGGGCTTCGGCCTGGTGGACGAGCAGCTCCTCGGCGTCGTCCGAGTCGAAGTCGCACTGCGAGATTGCACACTCCCACATAGTCGGTCCCTCGGAACGCCGCGACAAAAGGGTTCCCGCGGAATCAGAACGGATAACAGCCCCGCGGGGGAAGCCGGGATATGGACGAGTTCCGCGTCGACGCCCACGTGAAGGTCCTCGACGAGCGCGTGGTCGAACGGGCGAAGTCGCGCGACATCGACGCGCTGGTGTACGCGCCGCACTTCACGCGGCTGCCGGACATCGAGGCCGAGGCCGAGCGGTTCAGCGACGACGAACTGCTCGTCGTCCCCGCCCGCGAGGTGTTCACCGGCGACTGGCGGAACCGCAAGCACGTCCTCGCGGTCGGCCTCTCGGAGCCGGTGCCGGACTTCATCTCCCTGGAGGGCGCGATGGCCGAGTTCGACCGGCAGGGCGCCGCCGTCCTCGCGCCGCACCCGGAGTTCGCGACGGTGAGCCTGGAGGCCCACGACCTGCGGGCTCACCGGGACCAGATCCACGGCATCGAGGTGTACAACCCCAAGCACTGGTCGGAGCACAACGAGCGCGCCCGCGAGCTCGCCGGCGAGTTCGACCTGCCGGCGTTCGGGTCGTCGTATGCCCACCTCCGGGGGACGGTCGGGGAGGTGTGGACGAGCTTCGAGGAGCCCCTCCGGACGGCCGACGAGCTCGTCGCGGCGCTGAAGGACGGCGCCCCGCGTCGGGTCTACCACCGTGACGGGGCCGACCACCGGCTGCGCTGCGCGGCGGAGTTCGGCCACCTCTTCTACGAGAACAGCTGGGAGAAGATCGACCGGCTCTTCCTCTCCGGGACGGAACCGACCCATCCGGACCACATCGCCTACGGCGGTCGGTTCGACGGCGTCAGCGTCTACTGACGCCCGTCAGAACGCCGTCGGCGTCGGCAGGTCGCCGGTGGTCCGCATCTCGTCGAGCGCCTCGAGGAACAGCTTCACGTCCGTGCCGTCGTCGGTCAGCGCCACGTCGCCCGTCCGGGGGTCGTAGTCGACGAGCCCGGCCTTGTCCATCTTCGGGAGGTGGACGTGCCGCAGGAGCGTCCCGTTGACGTCACAGCGGTCCTTCAGCAGCCCCACGTGGGAGGCGGCGTTCCGCTCGACCAGCTGCTCGAGGACGCGGCGGCGCTCGCGGTCGGCCAGCACGTCGAAGAGGTCGTCGGGATTCATTTCCATATTGTAGAACCGCGCCGCAGGTATGTTGGTTGGCTAATCATTTAGGTCGACGCCTGCGGCGGGACGGAACCCGCGAACCCTGCTGAGGCTACGCGTCGGTGCTGGGCGCCGACTCCGCGGCGGCCGCGAGGTCCTCCAGGGCCTGCTCGGCGATCTGTCGTTTGATCTCGGTCCGGGAGCCGTCGAAGACGTACCGCTCGACGTCGCACCGGGAGTCGCCGCTGCCCCACTCGCCGGCGCGGGCGACTCCGACGTACACCGTGCCGACGGGCTTCTCGTCGGTGCCGCCGGTCGGCCCCGCGATGCCGGTGGTGGCGAGGCCCCAGGTCACGCCCGCGCCGTCGCGGGCGCCGCGGGCCATCTGTCGGGCGACCGGCTCGCAGACCGCGCCCTCGGCGTCGAGGGTCTCGCGGGCGACGCCGAGTTCCTCGAGCTTGGCGTCGTAGCTGTAGGTGACGTACGACCGGTCGAAGTAGTCGCTCGAGCCCGAGACGTCCGTGAGCAGCGAGCCGATCAGCCCCCCGGTACACGACTCCGCGGTCGCGACGTACTCCCCGCGGTCGCGGAGCACGTCGCCGACGCGTTCCTCGATTGCCATGTCTGGTGGAGGGCAGCGACGACCTTCAATCCGGTCCCCGTTCTCCCGGCGCGGCGACGGCGGTCGCGGGAAGCGACAGACCGACGTGGCCGCCGCTCGGAGGGCCGGTATGAACGAGTACGACCGCCCGGTGTTCTTCCACCTGATGGCGTACGCCGACGCGGCGGACCGCGACGTGGTCGACATGGTCTCGGGCAACCCCGACTGGGAGGCCCCGGCGGCGCTCCGCGAGGGGCTGCGGGAGTACGCCGACGCCCCAGTCGACGAGTTCCAGTACCCCCCGAGCGAGGGGCTGACGGAGCTCCGCGAGGAGATCGCCGCCCGTCGCGGCGTCGACGTCGAGCGCGTGGTCGTCACCAACGGCGCCGGCGAGGCGAACTACCTCGCGATGGCCTGCGCGCTGCGGGCGCTCGACGGCGACGAGGTGGTCCTCGCAGACCCCGTCTACCCGTACTACTACAACCGGACGGAGATGCTCGACGCGACGCCGCGGCTGGTCGCCGCGGAGCCGGACGGCACCCTCGACGCCGACGCCGTCCGGGAGGTCGCCAGCGACGACACCGCCTTGATCGTGATCAACTCGCCGAACAACCCGACTGGCGGGGTCTATGGCCGCGAGACGAAGCGCGAGCTGGTCGCCGTCGCCGAGGAGCACGACGCCCTGCTAGTCTCCGACGAGGTGTACGACCACTTCGTCTACGAGGAGGGCGCCTTCGCGTCGGCCCTGGAGTTCGACTCCGAGCGGACGGTCGTCACGAACGCCTTCTCGAAGTCGATGGCCATCACCGGGTTCCGCGTCGGCTACGCGGTCTTCCCAGAGTGGCTCGTCGACGACGTCAGGACCCGGCACATGCTGGTCAACGTCGCCGGTCCCCGCCCCTCGCAGTACGCGGTGCTGGAGGCGCTCCGGGAGACGCCCGCGGAGTACTACGAGGAGAACCGCCGGATGCTCGAGTCCCGCATCGACGCCTTCTGCGATGCCCTCGACGAGGCGGGCGCGGAGTACACGCGACCGCAGGGGAGCTTCTACGTGATGGCGCGCTTCGACGGCTACCCCGGCACCCTCGAGAACGTCGAGCGGCTGATCGACGAGGCCGGCGTCGCCGGCATGCCGGGCGACGCCTTCGGTCGGTCCAGGGCCGACTGGCTCCGCTTCGCCCTCGTGACGCCCCGGGCGGAGGAGGCGGCCGCACGGCTGGCCGAGTACTTCGGCTGAATTCGCGGCCCTCTCGAGCGTAGCCGGACTCGCGGACGGGGATCGTCCACGGTCGGTCGGATACCGCTCGCTTCCTCGTCCGACCGACGGCGTCCACGCCGTCTGGTCCCGGCATCGTACTTGAACGGTGGGGTCGGCTGGCGGCCGTCCCCGAACGGTGCGAGTCGCCCGTGTCGACGGTCGAGAACCTGCATCGACGGGTACACAAGCCGCGAAGACCCAGCCTCGGTATGAGCGAACTCAGCGTCGAGCCGGTGGAGTCGGTCGACGACGTCGAGGTTCCGGCGGGCGTCGACGCCCCGGAGTACGTCCTCTACGGCGGGAAGGGCGGCGTCGGCAAGACGACCTGCGCGGCGGCGACGGGGCTGGCCAGCGCCCGCGACGGGACGGCGACGTTGGTCGTCTCGACGGACCCGGCCCACTCGCTGTCGGACACCCTCGATACGGACATCCCGGCGGAGCCGACCCGGATCCGCGAGGAGATCCCGCTGTTCGCGGTGGAGATCGACCCCGAGGCCGCGCCGGAGGGACCGTTCACCGGTGGCACGGGCGCGGCCGACGCGGAGGGAGATTTCGGTCCCGACGCCGAGGGGCCGTCTGCCGACGGTTCCCAGCAAGGACCGGGTGCCGAGGGCGCCGGGCCGATGGGCGGGATGGACCTCGGCGGGATGGAGGAACTGCTGGGGGGCGGCGGGCACCCGCTGGCCGGGGGCGCGATGCCGGGCGCCGACGAGGCCGCCGCGATGCAGTTGCTGCTGGAGTACCTCGACGACCCGCGGTTCGACCGCGTGGTCGTCGACACGGCGCCGACCGGCCACACCCTGCGGCTGCTCGAACTGCCGGACGTGATGGACTCGATGGTCGGGAAGATGATGGCGTTCCGCGAGAAGCTCTCGGGGATGGTGGGGAGCCTCGGGAACCTCGGCGGGCTGTTCGGCGGCGAGGACGCCGACCCCGAGGAGGGCGTCAACGACCTCCGCGAACTCTCCGAGAAGATCAAGCGGTTGCGCGAGGCGCTCCGCGATCCCGGCCGGACGGACTTCCGGGTCGTGATGGTCCCCGAGGAGATGAGCGTCGTCGAGAGCGAGCGACTGATCGACCGCCTGGAGGGATTCGGCATCCCCGTCAGGACGGTCGTCGTCAACAGGGTCAGCGAGGACCTGGCCGGGGTAGCGGGGTTCGACGAGGACTGGTTCGTCGCGCCGGATACGGAGCACTGCGAGTTCTGCCAGCGCCGATGGGAGGTCCAGCGCGACGCCCTCCAGCGCGCCCAGACGCTGTTCCGGGGGCGGGACGTCAAGCGGGTGCCGCTGTTCGCCGAGCCGGTCCACGGCGAGGCGATGCTCGGCGTCGTCGCCGCGTGTCTCGACTAGCGGGCGGAATCAGACGGCGCGGACGATACCGACGCCGAGCGCGACGATCAGCGCCGCGAGCACGCCCTGCATCACCGCGAAGACCGGGTCGCCGAGCAGAGCTGCGCGGACCGCCATCGCCGCGAACGCCAGCGCGCCGACGAGGTGCACCGCCACGATGGCGACGAAGCGTGGTTCCACACCCCCCGTTGCTGCGGTCGCGTCAAAACCGTACCGGCCGTTCGACCACGAGAACCCGGAGGTCGTCGACGTTCGTTCCGGTCGCGCCGGTCCTGAGCAGCGCCCCGCGCTCGTCGAGGAACGCGTAGCTGTCGTTCTCCGCGAGCGCACGGGACGCCGCGTCCGCGTCGGCGTCACCGACCGTCCCGGCGTCGACGAGGGCGCCGGCGGCGTCGGTGCTCCCGTCGCTGCCGTCCGTGTCGACCGCCCCGAGGACGGCGCCGTCCGGGAGGGCCGCCGCGCCGGCGAGCGCGAACTCCAGGTTCGGGCCGCCGTCGCCGTCTCCCGTCACGCTGACGGTCGTCTCGCCGCCGGAGAGCAGCACGGCGGGCGGTTCGACGGGGTCGCCGCTCTCGGCGAGCTCACGCGCGACGGCTGCGTGGAACCGGCCCGCCTCGCTCGCCTCGCCCCCGAGTCGCCTCGCGAGGACGCAGGGTTCGTACCCCCGATCGGCGGCGAGGTCGCGGGCCGCGTCGACGGCGTCCCGGCCCGACGCGAGGACGTGGTTGTCGACGTCGACGTCCGGCGCCGACGTCGTCGAGGCGTCCCGAAGCCACGCCCCGACAGTGGGGAGATCGACGCCGTAGCGGTCGAGAACGGCGAGTGCGACCTCCGGGTCGGTTTCTGTGGGGACGGTCGGACCGCTGGCGATCACCGCCGGGTCGTCGTCGACCACGTCGCTCATCAGCAGGCCGACGATTGCGGCGGGCGCGGCGGCAGCAGCGAGGCCGCCGCCCTTGACCCCCGAACACGTCCGCCGGACCGCGTTGACCTCGTCGATCGCGGCCCCCGCGTCGAGCAGTTCCCGGGTGACCGCCCGGAGGTCCCGGACCGACAGCCCCTCGGCCGGCGCACAGAGGAGCGCGCTGCCGCCGCCGGTGATCGCCGCGAGGACGAGCGTCCGCTCGTCGGCCGCGGCCGCCCGCTCCAGGACCGCCGACGCCCCCGCAACGCTCCCCTCCCCCGGCTCAGGGTGTTCGCCCTCGCGGACGGTCACCCGCTCTGGGTCGGCCGTCGGTTCGTGCGTGACGACGACGCCTCCGGAGATGCGGTCGCCGAGCAAATTCTCGAGTGCCGCGGCGAGGCCGTCGGCGGCCTTCCCGCCGCCAAGGAGGACGACCTCGTCGAACGCCGAGAGGTCGTACTCCGCGTCGCGGATCCGGAGAACGTCGCCGTCTACCGAGCAGTTGCGCTCGACGGCGCGGGCCGGCCGCCCGGCCTCGATGCCGGCCGCGAGGCAGTCCAGCGCGAGATCGTGGGCGGGCGAGTCCGCGAGGGCGCCGCGGTCGGCGAACACGCTACGTCGCGAACCGGCGGACGGCCTCGAAGACGTGGTCGCTGAGGGTGTCCGGCAGGTAGCTCGCGTAGATGAGCCACTGGGCGGCGCGGCCGACGACGTACCGGGGGTCGGGGTCGGGCGTGACCGATGCCTCGACGATCGCTTCGGCGACCTCGGCGGGGTGGACGGCGATCGGGCTGTCGGCGCCGAACAGCGAGGCGTCCTCCTGGAACTCGTAGAGGTCCTCGTAGTCGCGGGTCCGCTCCAGCCGGCCGAGTTCGTCGTCGACGCGGTCCCGGAAGCTCGACTGGACGGGGCCGGGCTGGACGACGCTGACGTCGACGCCGAACGGCTCGACCTCCAGGCGCAGGGCGTCGCTGTATCCCTCGATGGCGTGCTTGGAGGCGGCGTAGGCGCCCATCCCCGGGGCGGCCAGGCGGCCGGCGACCGAGGAGACGTTGACGATGGTGCCGTCCTCGCGCTCGCGCATGTGCGGGAGCACCTCCCGGACCAGCCGGTGGGGGCCGAAGACGTTGACGTCGAACTGCTTCTGGAAGCGGTCCTCGTCGACGTCCTCGAGCGGGCCGTGCTGGCCGTAGCCGGCGTTGTTCACCAGCGCGTCGATGCGCCCCTCCTCCTCGAGTATCCGGTCGACGACGCGCTCGACGTCGCCGGTGTCGCGGACGTCGATGGTGCCGATGTCGCAGCCGGCGTCGCCGAGCTTCTCGATGTCGGCCGGGTTCCGCGCCGTCGCGTAGACCTGCCACTCCTCGTCGAGGAAGGCGTACGCCGTCGCGCGACCGATGCCGGACGAACAGCCGGTGATGAGGACCGTCCGATTGCTCATACGGTGCCATCGACGGGCCGACAGTTAGTGGTTGAGGTATCGGCGCTCCCGCGGCCGCGATGGTCGGCGAAGACGGAATCCCGGTCTGGTACCGTCCACGTCCCGCGGAACCCCGGTATCGTGCCGTGAAACGGCGACCGCATTTATCCCGCGGAGCGCGGTATCGGAGGCCAGCATGCCGCCCGAAGACCTGCCGCGCCGTCGCTTCCTGCAGACGTCGGCGACGGCGACCGGATTGCTCGGAGTCTCGTTCGCCGGCTGCACCGACTTCGTCGGCGGAGAGGAGGAAGCCGACCGACCGGGGCCGGACCGCGACCGGCCCGCGTACGCGCCGTACGTCCCGGGCGAGGGGGTGTTCTCCTCGGAGGAGGCCGCCTTCGGGTCGACGGCGATCTTCGTCGACTTCCGGGCGCTGGCGGACCTCGACGGGCTCGTCGGGGACGGCGACTTCGACCCGACCGAGTCGATCGACGAGACGAAGCCGGGCGACGCGGCGTTCTTCGCCACGCCGACCGTCGGGCTCGTTGCCTACGCCCTCTCCATGTTCGGCCTCGTCGGTTACCCGTTCACGGACGCGCTCGTGCCGTCGTTCGACGGGTCGACCGACGACGGGAGCGGGTCGACCGACCTCGAGACCGACGTCGGCGTCGTCACCTCGTTCGGCTTCGCCTTCGTCGGCGACTACGACGTCAACGCAGTGTCCGAGTCGGCCGAGTCGTTCGCCGCCGTCGACAGCCGCGAGGGCTTCGAGATCTTCGAGGCCGGCGCGGACGACGGCGACGACTACGGCTTCTCGCTGTCCGAGGGGCTAACCTTCGCGGCGAGTTCGGAGGCGGTCCTCGTCCCGTTCCCGGACACCGGCGAGGACGTCGGCTCCACGCCCGACCCCGAGCGGGGCCACGAGCTGATCGACCGGATGATCGACGTGGTATCGGGCGGCGAACAGAACGCGGCCGAAGCCGACGGCGACGCGGACTGGGCGTTCCGCGCGGCGGGCCACGGGGCCTTCGGCGCCGTCGCCTTCGGCGACCAGGACCTGACGCCGGAGGACGAGGCCACCGACGTCTCCCCCTCCACGGGCGACGACTCGACCGGCGGCTCCGGGGCCGAGAACGGAACCGACAGTACCAGCGAACTCGTCGACCCGGAGATGGCCGCGGCGTTCGACGACATCGACCGCGTCGCCTCCGACGCGACGGCGTACGCCTCGAGCCTCGAGCCGACGGACGAGTCGGAGCTGGTCGCGCACGTGGCGCTGGGGTACGAGTCGGCCGACGACGTCCCGAGCGAGTCCGACGTCGAGGGCGTCTTCGGCGACACCAGCGGGGAGTTCTCGATGGAGACCGGCGAGCGGCACGTCTACCTCAGTTCGACGTATTCGCTCTGAGACGACCCCGCTCGACTCCTTCTACCGGGCCGTTGCTATCCGTCATCGGAACGCGTCGCCGGAGTCACTACCGGAAGGCAGCAGCGTCCTACAGGTCGTCCTTCAGGTCGTCGGCGTACTTGTCGGCGAGCCGCGTCGGCCGCGGCAGCTTGTACTCGCCGCCGCAGGCCTCGACGCAGTCGACGGCGGTCCCCGCGGAGACGCGGTGGCCGGGGGAGACGTACAGCGGGTTGATCGACCGGGAGTCGGGGTACTGCCGGCTCTGGTAGGCGTAGCCGACGACCTCGCCGTCGGGCGCGGTCATCGAGTCGTCGGCCTCGACGGCGACCCGGGTGCCCTGCGAGAGGCCGTCGGTCGGCCCGACGGGCGTCCCGCAGAGCAGGCTCTTGGCGACGCCGACCGACGGCGTGTCGAAGAGGACGCCCACGTGCGTCGCGATGCCGGCCTCCCGGAAGTGGATGCGCCCGCTGCCGTCCAGCAGCAGGAGGTCGGGGTCGGTCTCGAGGGCCTCAAGCGCCGCGACGATGGGCTCGCCCTCGCGGAAGGAGAGCAGCCCGGGGATGTAGGGGATCGAGAGGTCGGTCACGGCGTGGGCGCGCTCGACGACGTTGCCGTTCTTCAGGACGACGACCGCCGAGAGGGCGCGCTCGTCGAGGAACGCCTGGTCGACGCCGGCGACGAGGACGTCCTCGAAGGGGATGTCCGTCGCCGCGAAGTCGAGGTCGTCCTCGAAGACGGCGACGTCGCCGATCTCGTGCTGCATCGCCTCCATCTCCTCCCGGGAGAGCGAGCCGTCGGGGAGGAAGCGCGGGTGGACGACCTCCATCGTCAGGGTCGCCCGGGGCCACCGGGGCCGCCCGGGCCGCCGGGACCGCGGCCGCCGCCGAGCTGGAGGCGCTGGGGACCGCGTCCGATGCGGTCCTTGACGCGCTGGCCGTACCAGAGGCCGATGAGCAGGCCGACGAGGTGGGCGACGTGGGCGACGTTGTCCATGATGCCGCCGACCGAGAGCGCGCCGGCGACCGACAGTCCCGCGTAGCCGAGGGTCAGCAGCCAGATGGGGACCGGGATGAAGAAGTACAGCAGGACCTTCATGTCCGGACTCGTCATCGTCAGGACGCCGAGGATGGCCATGATGGCGCCCGAGGCGCCGAGGACGCCGCCGACGGGGTTGCCGATGGCGAACCCGAAGGCGATCTGGCCGAGGCCGGCGGCCATCCCGCTGATCAGGAACAGCGCGGCGAACTTCCGGGAGCCGATCTGGCGCTCGACGACGGGCCCGAAGAAGAACAGCACGATGCCGTTCCCGAAGATGTGCCAGATGCCGCCGGGGTCGTGGGAGAAGACGGACGTGACCCACGTCCAGACGTACTCGGGGTTCTCCGAGGAGAGGATGAACAGCGCCTCGAAGTACTGGGGAGCCACTGCGTAGACGACGAACTCCAGCAGGAAGACGATGAAGATGATCCCGAGGAAGAGGTAGGAGACGTTGCCGCGGAAGTAGCCCAGCGGGCCGCCGGCGCCGGTCCCGGGGATGCGGTCGAGGAGGCTGCCGGAGCCGCCGCGACCGCTCACCGAGTCGTCGAAGCCACTGTCGAAAACGCCGTCGGGGTCGTTCCACTGGTCGAGCCCTGGGCAGCCGTGGTTCTCCGGCAGCCGGTGTTCGCTGCAGAACGTGCCGCCGCAGTGCCGGCAGTTGTACGGCATGTTCTCGTGGGCGCCGCACGCGTCGCACTTCGCCATTGGCCACTCGTAGCCCGTCAGCCGGCAAAGTCGTTGGGATATGTCGCGGTCCCGGCCGGCCGGCGATTGTTATTTGCGCCTCCGGTCCGAAGGCGTGGGCGTGCAGGAGTACGAACGCAAACAGCTCCTCGAGCGCATCGACCGGGAGAGCGCGACGCTCGGCGTGGACATCCCCGAGCGCATCGACATCCAGGGCGAGACGGTCGAGCTCCGGGAGTTCGTCTTCGAGATCAAGCGCCGGGAGACGGTCCCGGCGGGCGAGCGAGAGCGGGTCGAGGAGGCCAAGAAGAACCTCCGTCGGGAGCGGCTGGAGCGCAAGCGCCGCATCGAGGAGGGGGAGATCTCCTACGAGGAGGGCGACCGGGAGGCCGACGCCATCGTCGGCATCGACCGGGCCCTGGAGGGCCTCCAGAACCTCGGCCACGAGGACATCGAGGCCGAGGCGCAGCGCCAGGAAGCGATGGACACGAAGCGCTGGATGGACTTCCTGAAGCAGGCGCTCGGCCGCGACGAGGACGGCCCGCAGGTCCGGGGGCGGTGACGCCGTGAGCGAGAACGCCGAGGTCGCGGCGCTGCTGGAGGAGATGGCCGACCACCTCGAGGCCCGCGGCGTCGACTACAAGCCGATCACGTACCGCCGCGCGGCCGACAGCATTCGGGCCCAGCCGGTCGGCGTCGGCAAGCTCTACGAGGAGGGCGGCGAGGAGGCCCTGCTGGAGATCGAGGACGTCGGCGAGGCCTTCGCCTCGAAGACCGTCGAGTACCTCGAGACCGGGACGATCGAGGAGCTCGAGGAGCTCCAAGCGGAGCTGCCGGTCGAGATGGACGCCCTCACCGCCGTCGAGGGCGTCGGCCCGAGGACCGTCAAGGACCTCTACGACGCCCTCGGCGTCGAGACGCTGGACGAACTCGAGGCCGCCGCCGAGGCCGGGGAGATCCGGGAGGTCAAGGGCTTCGGCGAGAAGACCGAGCAGAACATCCTCGAGAAGATCCCCTTCGCCAGGGAGGCCAGGAAGCGCAGCCTGCTCGGGGAGGCGCGGCCGGTCGCCGACCGCGTCGTCGGGTTCCTCGAGGAGAGCCCGGCCGTCGAGCGCGTCGACGTCGCGGGGTCGCTCCGTCGCTGGCGGCCGACCATCGGCGACGTGGACGTCCTCGTCGCCAGCGACGACGCCCAGGCCGTCGTCGACCACTTCGAGGGCTGGGCGGACGCCGACGATGTCATCGAGGCCGGCGAGAGCAAGGCGAGCGTGCGGTCCCGGGGGATGCGCGTCGACCTCCGGGTGGTCGTCCCGGCGGAGTTCGGCGCCGCCCTCCAGTACTTCACCGGCAGCAAGGACCACAACGTGAAGATGCGGAACCGCGCCATCGAGCAGGGTCTGAAGGTCAACGAGTACGGCGTCTTCGACGTGAGCGAGGTCGAGGACCCCGATGCCGGCCAGCGGGTCGGCGAGCGCATCGCCGGCGAGACCGAGGCGGACGTCTACGGGGCCATCGGGATGGCCTGGACGCCGCCGGAACTCCGGGAGAACCGCGGGGAGGTCGAGGCCGCCGTCGAGGGCGAAGCCGCGCTCCCGGACCTCCTCACCGCCGACGACGTCCGCGGCGACCTCCACCTCCACACGCGGTGGTCCGACGGCGAGACGACGATCGAGCGGATGGCCGAGGCGGCCGCCGAGTTCGGCCACGACTACATTTCTGTCGCCGACCACGCCACCGGTCCCGGGATGGTCGGCGGCGTCGGTCTCGAGGACGAGGAACTCCGCGAGCAGATCGCCGAGGTCCGCGAGGTCGCCGACGACGCGCCGGTCGACGTGTTCGCGGGCGTCGAGGCGAACATCGGCACCGAGGGCGAGATCAGCGTCGGCGACGACGTCCTCGCCGAACTCGATTGCGTCGTCGCCTCGCCGCACAGCGGCCTCGAGGGCGACGGCACCGACCGCATCGTCGCCGCCATCGAACACCCCGAGGTCGACGTCGTCGGCCACCCGACCGGCCGGATGCTGAACCAGCGTCCCGGTCACGATATCGACATCCAGCGCGTCGTCGACGCGGCCGCCGAGCACGAGACGGCCCTGGAGATCAACGCGAACCCGAACCGCCTGGACCTCCGCTCCTCCTACGTCAAGGTCGCCGTCGATGCCGGCGCGACCATCAGCATCAACACCGACGCCCACCGCCCGGCGTCCTACGAGCTTATCCGGTACGGCGTCCACACCGCTCGCCGCGGCTGGGCCGAGCCCGAGGACGTGCTCAACTGCCGCGACGCCGACGG
The DNA here is from genome assembly GCF_013391105.1 of Natronomonas salina. Classification (NCBI taxonomy): domain Archaea; kingdom Methanobacteriati; phylum Methanobacteriota; class Halobacteria; order Halobacteriales; family Natronomonadaceae; genus Natronomonas; species Natronomonas salina. The sequence continues at coordinate 1,125,821 of NZ_CP058335.1, read as the reverse complement.
CCTCGGGTCGTTCCTCGGGCTCTGATGCCCGTCGGCTCCTTGACGCCCGTCGGCGGAACTGGACGGCGAGCGCCCTCTCCGCTCCGGGGTGAGTGAGGCGTGGACGAGCACGACGACGAGAAGGATGGCGTCGATTCTATCCGACCAGACGAGCACCGGCTCCTCCTCGACGTCATGCTCGGCAAACTCCCGGTCTACCTCCGGCTCTGCGGGTACGACGCGGCCTACGCCGGCGACCTCGGCGTCGAGGCCGACGACCGGTTGTTCGAGATAGCGGGCGAGGAGGATCGGATTCTCGTGACGCGCGACGTACAGTTGGCGGGCAGGGCCGACCGATCGGTCCTGCTCACCGAGCGGGCGGTCGAAGCGCAACTGACCGAACTCCGCGAGGCCGGGGTCGAACTCGAGGTCGCCGACCGGCCCGTGCGCTGCGGGCGATGCAACGGGCGACTCGAACCGGTCCCCGGGAGGGAATCGACACCCGAGTACGCCCCCGGCCCCGCGGAGACGGACTGCTGGCGCTGTCGCGACTGCGGGCAGGTCTTCTGGCGGGGCAGCCACTGGGACCGGATGCGACGCGTCCTCGAGTAGGGCTACGACGCGAGAGCGGACTCCAGCACGGAAGCGGCGTTCAGCACCGTCGCGTCGTCGAACCGCTCGCCGACGAGCATCAGTCCCACGGGCAGTCCGTCCACGCGACCGGCGGGGACGCTGACCGCGGGGTGGCCGGTGCGGTTGAAGGGCGTGGTGTTGTCGACGACCGGCTCCGCCCGGAGCCAGTCGTACTGGTCGCGGTCGGGGTCGCGCTCCGGCGGCCGGGTCACCGTCGTCGGCATCGCCAGCAGGTCGACCTCGTCGAGGAGCGCGTCGTAGCGTTCGGTCATCTCCACCGTGAGGTTCATCGCACGGGCGTAGTACCGCGAGTGGTACCGCTGGTTGGTGTAGGCGCCGACGAGCAGCGGCAATTTCAGGGCGGCGGGGAAGTCGTCGCTCTGGGCGCGGCGGAACTTCCCGAAGGACTCGATCCAGGAGGTGTTGTACCACGCCTTCCAGCCGTGGCCGAGCCCCTCGCCCAGCATCGCGTCGAGCATCCCCTCGGAGGAGGCGACCGAGTGGATGTCGTCGGCGTCGAGGTGCATCGGCTCCGAGACCGACTCCACGGTCGCGCCGGCGTCGGCGAGTTCGTCGACGGCCGCGCTCGCCCGCTCCACGACGGGGGCTTCGGCGCCGTCGCGGTCGAACCCCTCGTCGAGGACGCCGACCGTGAGGCCGTCGACGTCGCCGTCCAGGGCGTCCTCGTACCGCTCGACGGGGACCGGCGCGTGGTCCCTGATGGCCCGCTCGTTGCTGCCGGCGATCGCCGAGAGGACCCTGGCGACACTCTCGACGTCGGGGCCGATTGGCCCCGGGTGGTCGATGACGTGTTCGATGCCGATACAGCCGGTGTAGGGGACCAGCCCGTAGGTCGGCTTGTGGCCGACGACGCCGCAGAACGCGGCCGGGATGCGGACGCTGCCGCCCTGGTCGGAGCCAATGGCGGCGTCGACGTCCCCGGTCGCGACGGCGACGGCGCTGCCGCCGCTGGAGCCGCCCGCCAGGTGCCCCTCGTCGTGAGGGTTCAGGATCGGGCCGAAGGCGCTGTGGCCCGTCGTCGTCATCGCCATGTCGTCCATGTTCGTCTTCCCGACGACGTCGGCGCCGGCCTCGAGCACGCGGGTCACGACGGTGGCGTCACGGTCGGGGACGTACCCCTCGACGACCTGGGAGCCGCAGGTCATCTCGACGCCGGCGACGCAGACGTTGTCCTTCATGCCGACGCGCCAGCCGTCGAGGTCGCCGCCCGGGTCGCCCTCGACGTGGCAGTCGGAGACCCAGGCGTTGTAGGGGTCGGCCTCGTCCGGCACGCGGGCGCCGGCGCTCCGCTCGCGTGGCTCGGTCCCGCCGAGCCGCGACTCAGGGTCGTAGGACAGGACCGTCTCGAAGGACTCGATCCGGTCTTCGGCCAGCTCCTCGTAGATGGCGAGTTCCTCGTCGGTGAGGTCGAGGTAGAGGTCGTCGCCGAGTTCCTGGAGGGCGTCCGCAGTCGGCGGTCGGATCGGCATGGAACCTAGACGGGCGGTCGTCGGAAGGAGGCGGAGCCTGCAATTGCAGGCCCAGAGGACGGCGTCGTCAGTTGTTAGGGGTCCACTCCTGGCAGGCGTCCATGTCGTCCATGGCCTCGCTGTGGAAGCCGCAGTAGGGGACCATCCCGTCGTCGGTGCGGACGTACCGGAAGTGCGCGCAGTTGCCGCAGTAGGTGTCGCCGACGGAGGTGGGCTTCTCGTCCAGGAGTTCGGCGTCGTCGGTGCCCGTGGGCTCGCGGATGCCGTCGTCGGTGCCCGTGGGCTCGCGGATGCCGTCGTCGCTGGCCGCGCCGCCGTCGGTGACGCCGGGGCTGGGGGACCCGAGACCGCCAGCGGCCGAGCGGTTCGAGGATTGGGTCGAGCGTTTCCGGGTCGTACTCGAGGCGGAGGACCGCGGTGTCGACGACGTCGACCCGCCACCGGTCCCGCCGGCGCGGTTCGTCTGCGTCTCGACGTGGTCGTCCGGCGTCCCGCCGAGGAGGCCGATGCCGCCGAGCCGCCCGCGGAGGTTGTCGTTCGAGACCTCGACGACGCGCGTCTCCCCGCCCTTCGTGATCTCGAGCTTGACGGTGCCACCGGGGTCGTTGCGCGCCTTGAAGTTCGCGACGGCGGTGAACAGACACCACGTCGAGACGATGGCGCCGCCGAAGTACGTGCCCGCGACGACCAGCGTCATCGTGGTGTTGCCCGACCCGCCCATCCAGTGGACCGGGTACCAGTGCCGGAACATCACGACACCGGCGAGACAGATCGCGGCGCCGGCGACGCCGGCCGTCTGGACGCGACGCGACGCCCGCGGCAGGACCGTCATCGTCCCGACGAGGACCGTCGGGAACCCGACCCCGCCGAGGACGCCCGCCACCTCGCGGGCGTCGTACAGGTCGAGGCCGAACCGGGCCCCGACGTCGGTCGACGCGACTAGCAGACCGGCGATGAGGAGGGCCGCGCCGACAGCGAACAGCGCGACGCCGACGTACAGCCGCCGGAGGCCGGCCCCGTTGCCTCCCTCGTAGACCTCCGTGAGGCTCGTCATGCCGGGGGCTTACCGCCCGACACACAAAACACTACGTCAGACGTCCGCAAGACGACCGCCGCCGCTCGGCGGTGCGCGCGCGCGCCCGCCGGGCCGGCAGAGATGTGTCAGAGATTTCCTGGGGTTACGTGATATTCATGGTATCGGTAAATAATATCTCTCTACTATCACCGGATAATGCTTTCTCTCGGTCGCTAGGCGGTTATTTCGAGGGTTTCGAGGATGCACATCCGCGGGACTTATGTGGCCGCAGCGTATGGGATTCCCCAATGACTCACGCGGACCCAACCCCCGAGGAGAACCGGACGAGCGAGCTCGTGATCGAGGCGATCGCCGACCAGGAAGGCGTCGACCCCCTGGAGTTCGAGGTCCCGCTGGGCGATGTCGTCGACCCCGACGCCCTCGACTCGATGTTCGACCCGCAGTACGACGAACGGCGGAAGCAGGGCCAGGTCGAGTTCACCTACCGGGAGTACCTCGTCACGGTCGTCTCCGCGAAGGACGGCGTCTCGGTCGACGTCGAACCGGCCGAGGAGACCGCCAACGTCGGATCTTCTGTCGGCCCCCAGGAAGCGTAGTCGGACACCGCTCGCCCCGTATCCTCTTCGCTCCGTCCCCGTTCCGTCTGTCGGGACCGGTCCGTCCGGTCACTCCATCGATCGGATCGCCCGCTCCGCGTCCTCCAGCGCTGCCGCGGCGTCGAACCCCTCGACGATTTCTGCCAGTTCCTCCTCGCTCGCGTCGGCCAGGTCGCGGGCGTGCGCCGTGATGTTCGGCACCGCCCGGATCAGGTTGTCGACGATGGGGACGGTCGCGGTCTGTGCCGACCGCGACAGCGGGTTGAGGTCGATCACGAGTTCGGTCTTGCCCATCTCGGCGAGGGCCTCGGCCCGGTCGCCGTCCTCGAGGGGGACGAGCACGACGTCGGCGCTGCCGATGCCGTCGGCGTCCACCTTCGCGCGCTCGTGGTCCAGCCCCGGGATGCGGCCGTCGGCAGTGAGTCCCTTGACCGCCTCGGCGCCGTGCTCGCGGAGGTGCGCGGCGATCTTCTCCATCCGCTCTTCGGTCCGGTTGAACAGGTTCACCTCGAGGTCGGCGCCGGTCGCCGCGGCGAGTTCGACCATCTCGCCGGGCGCCAGCGCCGCGACGTTGCCGTTGATCGAGAGGACGGCGTGGTCGGCGCGGAGCAGGTGGGCGGCCGCGACGCGCTCGGCCTCGTCGGCGCTCGGCAGCGTCTCCTCGCCGAGCAGGTAGTCGAAGGCCTCGCCGCGGCCCTGCGCGATGAGGCCCTGCCGGGAGGTGATGCCGAGGTCGACGCCCTCCTCGATGCGGTGCCGCGTCAGCAGCGACTCGTAGCGGGGGTGGGACTCGGGGATGTCCGGACCGGTCATACGCGTCGGTGTGCGACCGGTTCCTAAAAGGCTCCCGCTCTGGCGGCCGGGAGCGAAGAACCGTCTTCGCTTATAAATGAACGGGACGCCCCGTCGCGTTCTCCGGGGAGCGGACTCGTACGTGGTTTACCGGCTGAAATCAGGAGAATGTATTTACGTGTCTCTAACATCATGATTGGTACATGGCAGTCACTCATCGAACCGAACGGACTGACAGCGTGTGTTACGACGTGGTCCGCGCCGTCGCCGACTGTCACGGCATCGAGCCGCGCGACGTCGACGAGCAGCTCAGCGAGGTCGTCGACCCCGACAGCCTCTCGTCGCTGTGGGGCACCGAGGTCGGCGAGGGCCGCGTCGTCAACGGCGCGCTCTCGTTCGAGTACTTCGACTGCCGGGTCACCCTGACGAGCGACGGTCGGATCGAGGCCAAGCGCCTCTGAAGCGGGTATTCCTACCGATCTCTCCGCTCCGATAGCGACGCGTTCGGCGTGACGTCGACCCTCTACGGTCGGACGTTCCGTCGAATTCGACGGTCACGCGACCGCCGCGAGCCGGTCGAGGTACAGGTCCGCGAACGCGACCGCGGCCTCCCCGTCGAAGGTCGACCGGACGTACCGGAAGCACAGGTGGATCGTCTCACCGACGGTGACGACGCCGACGCCCAGCGGGGTCGGTCTCCAGGCCGGCGGCGAGAACCACACCGACCCCGGTTCCGTCCCCTCCAGGGCCGGTAGCGGTTCGGGGACGCGCCCGAGGTTCGACAGCATCGCCGTGTCGAGCAACCCCTCTCCGGGACCGCGCAGGAACGCCGGGAGCTGCTGCTTGAGGCCGACCGGCGTTCCGGTCGGGATGAGTTCCAGGGATTCGAGGAACGCGGCCGCCCGGTCGGGCTCCTTCAGCTCCGCCGTCTGCTCGGCGACGCGCTCGACGGTCGCGTCCGGGTCCCGCCTGTCGTCGTCGCGCGTCGTGACGCTCTCGAACAGCGCGTACATCCCCACCGCGTCGTAGCGCCACTCCGCCGGCCGGAGGTTCACCGGCATCATCAGGCTGATCTTGTCGGCGGGGTCGCCCCGGTCGGCGTTCCAGCGGCCGATGGCGAGGTGCAGCGCGGCGAGCAGGACGTCGTTGACCGAGACGCCCTCGGGGCGGTCCTCGACCAGCCGCGTGGCGAGGTCGTTGGGGACCCGCCGGGTGAGGAAGCCCCAGCCGGACTCGTCGGCGCCCTCGACCGGGGCGAGTCGGGAGGGTGGTTCCACCGCGTTCCGGAGGTGGCCGGCGGCCTCCCCGACGCGGTTGAGGCGGCCGGCGATCGACGATGGCCGCCGGTCCTCCAGCGCCGCGTGGGCGGTCTCGAGGTCGACGGCGCGCTCGAGGTCCTCGCCGCGGTAGGCGCTGCAGATGGACCGCAGCAACCGCAGTCCCCCGACGCCGTCGGCCGCGACGTGACTGTGGCACAGGAGCAACCGGTCGCCCCCGTCGGCGCCGGCGCCCTGGGCGACCAGCAGGCGGAACGGCGGCGCCGGTTCGGTGAGGTCGAAGGGCTCGCCGAAGAAGTCGGTCCGCGCCGCGGCGAGGTCCGCCTCGTCGTCGACGGCGACCGTCCGGACCGGGACGTCGTCGACCTCGTCCGGGATCGCCCAGCGGTACTGGCTGTCCCAGCCGTGGTGGTGCCGCCGCCTGGCCCGCGCGAGGGGGTGGGTCGCCGCAGCGTCGCGGGCCGCCTCGCGGAGCGTCCCGACGTCGATGGACGCGGTCGACGCGACCTCGAACTGGACGTTCCACGGCATCGACTTCCGCTCGAGGTTGTACACCGCCTCGTCGATCGGCGTGAAGGGCACTGTTCGAGCCATCGACCTGTTCCTTGCAGGAGCATCGGAACGGCAGAAACGGTAAGTCGAACTCCTCGTATGGGAGGCTCGTCCGGGCTCGCCTCAGCGGAGGTGGCCGCCGGCGAGGTGGACGTCGCAGCGATCGGCGTCGTAGCCGGCGTCGGAGAGCCCGGTCCCGAGCGCGAAGACCGTCTCGCCGAGCATCGCCATCGACGCCTCGCCGCCCGCGTCGGCGACGTCCTGTATCGCCTCGCGGAGCCGCGGGGTCAGCAGGTCGGCCTCCCGGGCGAACCGGCGGGAGGCCTGCATGAACGTCTCCAGCGTCGGGTCGGCGACGAGCGTCGACAGCGACTGCTTCCCGGCGAGGGTCAGCTGCTCGGTGTCGCCGGTGATGACCTCCTCCGTCGAGAGCTCGCCGAAGGAGAGGTACTCCACCTGGCCGGCGGCGGGGACGCCGTCCATGGTCCCGTACGCGGGCGCGCCGGGGTCCAGGCGGACCGGGAAGCCGCCGCGGGCCTGCCCGACGACGTCGCCGAGGCCGGTCCCCGACTGGACCTCGGCGCCATGGGCGACGGTGACGAGTTCGTTCTCCGAGAGGCCGCGGTCGAAGACCTCGTTGGCGGCAAGCGCCGTCCCGAGGGCCAGCGCCCCCGAGACGCCGAAGCCGGCGCCGACGGGGACCTCCGTCTCGGCGACGACGCGGGCGTCGACCCGGAGGGCCTCGAGCACGCGGTCGACCGGCTCCACGGCTACGGACTCGCCGTCGAGTTCGAGTCCGTCGCCGGGTTCGACGCGGACGGTCACGCCGTCGCTCAGGGCGACGCCGGCGCCCCGGGAGCCGGCCTTCGTGGGGTCGTCGTCGGGGTGGGCGCTGAAGAACCCGGTCACGTGACCGGGGACGAACGCGCGCGCCGACTCTGTCATGGGACCGCCTGCGACGCCCGCCGAGTTAAGGGTTCTTGCCTGGAGCGCGCTCCCGGCGGCCGGCCTCCATCCCGCGGGGCGCCGCCCGACGGCGGCCGGCCCGACGGACCGGAAGATAAACCGTTTTGATGCGTGGTGGGCGAATAGGGGATAGTGACAAGCCGTGTCTGACCCAGCTTCCGAGACGGACCCGGGCGGTGCGGTGCTCGTCCCAGTGGGGGAGTCGGTCTCACTGCGGAACACGGTCGCCTACGCGGTCGAGACGGCCATCGAGGGCGACGACCCGGCCGTCCACTTCGTGGCGCCGGTCGCGTGGGACGAGTACGACGGCGTCTCCGACCCGGCCCGCGAGGAGACCGAGGACCTGCTCGAGCGGGTCGACGTCTGGGCCCGCGAGGACGCCGGCGACGCCGACCTGTCGGTCGAGACGGCCGTCATCGGCGCCGACGAGTACCTGTTCAGCCCGGACGACTACGCGCGCGTCATCGCGGAGTACGCCGACGCGCACGGCCTCGAACGGGTCGTCGTCGACCCCGAGTACAGCCCGGGCGGCAACGTCCCGCTGCTCCGGCCGATGGAGGTCGACCTCGCGCGGCGCGGCCTCGCCGTCGAGGAGGCGCCCGTCGAGACGCCGGTCCGCGCGCCGCGCCTGGAACGGGCCGGGGGTGCCCTGCAGTTCGGCGCGCTGTTCGGCCTCTCCTTTCTGTTCTACCAGCTTCTCGGCGGCTTCACCATCCTGACCGGCGAGGCCTACGACTTCTACTACGAACTGATCACCGGCGGGTTCGCCGCCGCGGTGGTCGCCGGTGCGCTCCACCGCATCACGCTCGCGCGCCGCCCGGGGGTCCGCCGCTGGTTCGGCATCGCGGCGCGGCTCCTGCTGTTCGTGCCGTACCTCCTCTACGAGATCGTCGTCGCGAACCTCCAGGTGACGTACATCATCCTGCACCCGAAGCTGCCGATCGAACCCCGGATGACCCGGGTGCGCGCCGTCGTGTGGGGGTCGTCGCCGATCACGACGCTGGCGAACAGCATCACGCTGACGCCCGGGACGCTGACGGTCAAGACGGAGGGCCAGGACCTCTACGTCCACTCGCTGTTCGCGGGCGCCCGCGAGGGGCTGTTCGACGGGGGACTGGAGCGGGCCACGCGGTTCCTCTTCTACGGCCGCGGCTCGCTGCCGGTCGCCTCGCCCGAGGAGCGGGACGATGCCGAAGTGCTCCAGGAGGGTGAGGACTGATGCTGACGGAGGCGTTCCTGGCCACGGCGACGGCGCTGGCGGTCCTCGCCATCCTCGTGCTCTACCGCGCGGTCAAGGGCCCGACGACGCAGGACCGCGTCATCGCCGTCAACGTCCTGGGGACGAACACGGTCGTCATCCTCGCGGTGCTGGCGGTCGCGCTGGACAGCCAGTCGTTCCTCGACATCGCGCTCGTCTACGCGCTGTTGAACTTCGTGATGGCCGTCGCCATCTCCAAGTTCACCGTCAAGCGGGGTGACGTCATATGAACGTCCAGGAGGTGGCCGTCGTCGCGCTGCTGGCCGGCGGCGTCTTCTTCACGTTCGTCTCCGCCGTCGGCGTCCTGCGGCTGCCGGACGTCTACGCCCGGGCGCACACGGCCTCCCAGACGGACACGCTCGGCGCCGGGCTCGTCGTCGCTGCCGTGGTCGTCGCCTACGGCTTCGAGACGGAGGTCATCAAGGCGCTGTTGCTCCTCGTGTTCATCTTCGTGACGAACCCGACGGCGGCCCACGCCGTCGCCCGCGCCGCGTACGCGGAGGGAGTCGAACCGTGGACGGAGGGGGACGAGCGACGATGAGCGCAGTCGGGTACGCGCTGGCCGCGTTCGTCGTCGCGACCGCACTCGCGACCGCCGCCCTCCGGGACACGCTGGCGGCCATCGTCGTCTTCGCCGCCTACAGCCTCGGGATGGCGCTGTTCTACACGCTCCTGCTCGCGCCGGACGTCGCCATCACCGAGGCGGCAATCGGCGCCGGCGTCACGACGGTCCTGCTGTTGGTCACCATGGCGAAGACGACGCGGCCGGCGACCGACCGCGTCCTCGAGCGTGTCGACTGGCCCGCGGCGTTCGTCTGCGCCGGCCTGGCCGGCGTGATGCTGTACACCGTCGGCGCGATGCCCGTCGAGAACTTCGCCGGCGGCCTGACGCCGGTCACCGGCAACCCCGAGGTGACCGGCCACTACCTCGCGGAATCGTACCACGAGACGCACGTGCACAACACCGTGACGGCGGTGCTGGCGGCCTACCGCGGCTTCGACACCTTCGGCGAGGCCGTGGTGGTCTTCGCCGCCGGCGTCGCCGTCCTCGTCGTCCTGCAGCGGGAGGAATTCATATGAGTCAGCCGGATACCGACGCCCCGTACACGGAAAGCGAGATAATCATGACCACCGTCAGGTTCGTCACGCCGTTCGTCCTCACGTACGGCCTCTTCATGACGTTCCACGGCGCCGACTCGCCGGGCGGCGGCTTCCAGGGCGGCGCGCTCGTCGGCGTCGTCGTCCTGCTGCTGGCGTTCGCCTTCGGCGCCCGGCCGACGCGGGAGTGGATCGGCAACGGCCTCGTGACCGGCCTCGCCGCCGGCGGCGTGCTCGTCTTCGCCGGCGTCGGCCTCGCCGCGCTCAGACTCGGCGGTAACTTCCTCGAGTACGACCGGTTCGTGCCGCTGCTCGGCGCCGACGGCACGAAGTACGGGATGGAGGCCATCGAGATCGGCGGCGTCTCCGCCATCGTCGCCGGCGTCATCATGGGGCTGTTCTTCCTCACCGCCGCCGGCTACGCCGGGGGTGAGAACCGATGATGGAGGTCCCGGTCCTCCAGGTGGACTTCCTGGCCACCCGGTACGCCTACGCGACGTTCGCCGTGCTGTTCGCCACCGGGCTGTACATGATGGTGGCCAGCCCCAACCTCGTGAAGAAGGTCATCGGGCTGAACCTCTTCCAGAGCGCTATCTTCCTGTTCTTCATCTCGATGGCGTACGTCGCCGGCGCCGAGGTCCCCGTCGTCCCCTCGGCGGGCGGCGCGGTCGGCGAGTACGTCAGCCCGCTGCCGCACGTCATCGTGCTGACCGCCATCGTCGTCGGCGTCAGCCTCACCGCGGTCGCGCTGGCGCTCATCGTCCGCATCTACTCGGAGTACGGCACGCTCGACGAGCACACCATCCGGGAGGTGGCCGATGAGTAACCTCGAACTCCCGCTGCTCGTCGCCGTCCCCATCGTCGCGGCGACGCTGCCGCTGCTGTTCGGCCTCAAGTTCGACGAGGTCGGGTGGCCGGTCGCGCTGCTCGCGACGCTCGTCGAGACCGGCCTCGCCGCCCGGGTCGTCGGGCGGGTCTACGCCGGCGAGCGCTACTTCCACCAGCTCGGCGGCTACGACCGGCAGTACGGCATCGAGCTGGCCGCCGACGGCCTCTCGGCGGGCGTCGTCGCGCTGATCGCCGTCGTCGCGCTGCTCGTCCTCGGGTTCGCCCGGCGGGCCGGCCCGCGGCGGAACAGCTTCTACAGCGCCTACCTGCTGCTGCTGGCCGGGCTGATGGGCGTCTCGCTCACCGGGGACGTGTTCAACCTGTTCGTCTTCCTGGAGATTACCGGACTGGCGACGTACGCGCTGGTCGCGGCCGACCGCTCCGGTCGAGCGGCGCTCGCGGCGCTGAAGTACCTCATCCTCGGGACCGCCGGGGCGTCGCTGTACCTCGTCGGCGTCGGCTACCTGCTGCTGGCGACCGGGACGCTGAACATGGCCGAACTGGCTGGGACGCTCGGCTCGGAGGTCGCCTACACCGACCCGATGGTCGTCGCCTCCTTCGGCTTCGTCGCGGTCGGCCTCTCGGTCAAGGCGGCCGTCTTCCCGCTGCACACCTGGATGCCGGACGCCTACGCCGAGTCGCCGGACACGGTGACCGCCTACATCTCCGGGCTGGCGTCGACCGTCGGCGCGTACGCGCTCGCGCGGCTGATCTACTCGGTGTACACCGTCGAGTTCTTCGCGGCGGTCCCGCTGGCCCAGCGCGCGTTCGTCGCCGCGGCGACCCTCAGCGTCGTCGCCGGGAGCGTCCTCGCGGTGACCCAGTCGGAGGTCAAGCGGATGCTGGCGTACTCCTCCGTCGCGCAGTTCGGGCTGGTCGTCGCCGCCTTCGGCCTCGCCACCGAGCAGGCCGTCCTCGGCGGCGCCATCCACCTCGTCGGCCACGGGCTGATGAAGTCCGGGCTGTTCCTCGCCGTCGGCGTCCTCGGACTCGCTCACGGCACCCGGGACGTCGGGGGGTACGCCAACCTCGGCTACCGGTCGCCCGTGACCGTCGCCGCCCTGGGCGTCCTGCTGCTCGGCCTCGTCGGCGTCCCGCCCTCCATCGGCTTCCTCGGCAAGTGGTACATCGCGTGGGGCGCCGTCGAGGCCGGCGCGCCCGTGGTGGCGGGCGTCGTCCTGTTCAGCACGCTGCTGACGCTGCTGTACGCCGCCCGCCTGCTCGAGACGCTGTACTTCCGCCCCGCGGACGACGCCGAACCCGCGGGTCCCTCGCCGACCGCCGACGGGGCAGTGCGGTCCGACGGCGGTGACGCGTCCGCCGACCCGGACGCCGACCCCTCCGTCTCCGTCGGCATGGTCGCGGTGACGGCCCTCGTCGCCGCGCTGACGGTCGCGCTCGGCTTCGCCGGGCCGGCCTTCGAGACGCTGCTGGCTCCCTTCATGGAGGTGTTCCTCTGATGGACGACCTACGCCCACTGTACGCCGTGCTGGTGTCGCTCGTCGCGATGTTCGGCATCTTCGCCGCGCACCGACGTCCCAACGTCCGCGAAGCCGTCACGATCGTCGCCGCCTTCGCGAAGTTCGGCATCGTCGCGTCGATGGTCCCGGGCGTCCTCGCGGGCGAGACCTACGAGTTCTCCGCCGGCGAGTTCGTCGCCGGCGTCGAGTTCGTCCTCCGGGCCGACCCCCTGGGGACGCTGTTCGCCTTCCTCGCGAGCCTGCTGTGGATCGTCACCTCGTTCTACAGCATCGGCTACATGCGCGGCCTCGAGGAGCACGGCCAGACGCGGTACTTCGCGTCGTTCGCCGCCTCGCTGTCGGCGACGATGGGCATCGCCTTCGCCGGCAACCTCGTCACCATCTTCCTGTTCTACGAGCTGCTGTCGGTGGCGACGTACCCGCTTGTCGCCCACGACGAGACCGGCGAGGCCCGCTCGGCGGGCCGGAAGTACCTCGCCTACACGATGTTCGGCGGCGGCGTCCTCGTCCTCGCCGGGACGGTACTGGTCTTCTGGCTGGTCGGCACCGTCACGTTCACCGCCGGCGGCATCGAGGGGCTGGCGGCGATCGACCCGATGTACGCCCGCCTCGCATACGCCATCCTGGCCATCGGCTTCGGCGTCAAGGCCGGGCTCATGCCGCTGCACCAGTGGCTCCCGGTCGCGATGGTCGCGCCGACGCCCGTCTCGGGGCTACTGCACGCCGTCGCGGTCGTGAAGTCCGGCGCCTTCGGCGTCGCGCGCGTGACGCTGTACGTCTTCGGCCCCGAACTCGCCTACGACCTCGGGATGGCGGTCCTGGTTTCGGGGCTGGCGGCGTTCACGCTGCTGGCGGCCTCGTTCATCGCCATCCGCAAGGACCACCTCAAGCAGCGGCTCGCGTACTCGACGGTCAGCCAACTCAGCTACATCGTCCTCGGGCTGGGGCTGTTCGGCTGGCACGGGCTCGTGGGCGCGTTGCTGCACATCCCCGCCCACGCGTTCATGAAGCTCACCCTGTTCTTCTGTGCCGGCGCCATCCACGTCGAGACCCACACCGACCACATCTCGAAGATGGCCGGCATCGGCAGGCGGATGCCCGTCACCCTGGGCTGCTTCGCGCTCGCCGCCGCCGGCATGGCCGGGATGCCGCTGTTCGCGGGCTTCGTCTCGAAGTACTACATGCTGATCGGCGGCCTCGAGATGGGCGGCGTCGGCCTCTACCTCGCCGGCGCGCTGCTCGTCTCCGGCGTCCTCAACGTCGCGTACTTCTGGCCGGTGGTGTACACGGCGTTCTTCGAGACCGAGGACGACCACGACGCCAAACCGGTCGTCGACTTCCGGCCCGGCGGCGAGCGGCGGTCCGTGCTGCCGAAGGCCGACGGCGGGAACCCGATCGACGACGCGGAATCGGACGACGCCGAAGCCGACGCGGAGGACGGGACGAGCGCTGACGGCGACGCGGACGAGGACGTCGAGATCGACCCCGCCGACCTCCAGCCGGACTTCTCGGGGGCGTCGGGGGAGCGCCGGGACTACAGCGAGCCGGCGCCGCTCGTCGACGGCGAGTACGCCGTCGACCAGAACCCGAGCGACCACGTCGTCGAGGAGGAGTTCGACGGGCCCGAGACGACCACCCCCGCCGACGACGAGGCGCCGAGTCCGGAGCACCACGACGACGGCCACGGAGGCGCCCACCACGAAGGCCCGCCGGCCGAGGGCTGGCGGCGGCTCACGCCCCGGGAGGCGCTCCTCGGGCGGGAGACCACCTGGTTCATGCTCGGCCCCATCGTCGCCGCCGCGACGGGCGCCATCCTGCTCGGCGTCGTCCCGGACCAGGCGGTCTTCCTCGACCTCATCGAGGTCATCGTCGACAGCGTGGTCGCCGGGACGGAGGTGGCGCGATGATCGAGTCGGTCCCGCCGTTCGCGTACGTGCTCGCGGCCGCCTTCCTGGTCGCGGTGCTGCCGGCCCGCGTCGGACACCTCCTCGGCGGCCTGGCGACGGCCGCCGTCGGCGTCCAGGCGCTCCTGCTCGAGAACGGGACGTACCTGGACGCGGGGTTCCTCGGGTTCGACGTCGTCTTCCTCAACGTCGACGACCCGGCGCGGCTGGTCGCCGTGGCGGTCGCCACGCTCGCGACCGCCGCCGTTCTCTACGCCGCCGCGACGGACGTCGACCGCGTCCGGACCGCCTTCGCGCTCTCGTACGTCGCCAGCACCGTCGGCGTCGTCTTCGCGGGCGACTGGCTGACGCTGATCTTCTTCTGGGAGCTGATGGCGGTGACGTCGACGCTCCTGGTGTGGCACTACGGCGGCGAGGCGGTCCGCGCCGGCTTCCGGTACGCGCTGTTCCACGCGACCGGCGGGACGATACTGCTGGCCGCCGTGGTCGTCCACTACGCCTCGGTCAGGTCGTTCCACTACGCCGACAACTTCGGTATCGCCGAGGCCGCCGTCCCGCTGGCGGCGGTCGGCATCGGCATCAACTGCGGGTTCATCTTCCTGCACTCCTGGCTGCCCGACACCTACCCCCGGCCGCACGTCGCGTCGTCGGTGTTCCTGTCGGTCTTCACGACGAAGACCGCCGCCTACGTCATGTACCGGGCGTTCCCAGGCGAACAGCTGTGGCTCGCCTACATCGGCGGCGCGATGGCAGTCTACGGCGTCTTCTACGCCCTGCTGCAGTACGACCCGCGGCGCCTCCTCACCTACCACATCCAGGCGCAGGTCGGGTACATGCTGGTCGGCATCGGCCTGGGGACCGAGCTCTCAACCGCCGGCGGGCTCGCCCACATGTTCAACAACGTCCTGTTCAAAGCGCTGCTGTTCATGGCCGTCGGCGTCGTCATCTACCGGACCGGCGAGGAGCACATCAAGAACCTCGGCGGCCTCTGGAACGTGATGCCACTGACGTTCCTGGCGTACCTGATCGGCGCGGCCTCCATCACGGCGGTCCCGGGGACCAACGGCTTCATCTCGAAGGGGATGGTCCTCGACGAGGCCCACCACGTCCACAACTACGAGTTCGGGCTCTCGGGGACGGCCGCCTACGGCGACGTCCTCTGGTGGGCGCTCATCGTCGGCGCCGTCGGGACGTTCATGTCGTTCGTCAAGCTGGGCTACTACATCTTCTTCCACGGCGAGAACACCGTCGAACCGGCGGACGCGACGCCCGGCCAGACCGTCGCGATGCTCGCCGTCGGCGGTTTCTGCCTGCTCTACGGGCTCGTCCCAGACCTGCTGTTCGAGCTGCTGCCGCTGTCGGCGGAGGCGATCTCGGAGCTGCACCCTTACAGCACGGGCCACCTGGTCGAGAGCGCGGTCCTGCTCGTCGTCGGCTTCGCGGCGTTCTTCGCGCTGAAGGGCCCCATCGGGCGGCTCGCGTCGATGCCTGACGTCGACCGGGTGCTGTTCCCCGCAGCCTTCTATAGCGGCTGCGGCCTCGTCTGGGGGATCACGGAGCTGTGGGCGGCCGTCGACCGCGTCGTCATGGCGACGGCGGGCGCGTCGATGCGCGTCGGCTCGGACCCCGGCGGCTACGCCTACCGGGCCGCCGAGCGTGTCCCCGGGGTCGCCGTCGAGGGACTGCCGCGCGAGGCTGACCGCCGCTCCCTGCGGCTCCGCGCCTCCGTCGGCACGAGCGTCTTCATCGCCATCGCCGTGCTGTTCGGCGCGCTCGCCGTCCTCCTGGCGTACCTGTAGGACGGCGTCACCCGGGGCTTTCGAGTCGTCCTGTTCTCGAAATCAGTCGACTACCATCGACCGTCGGTCGTATCTCATACCCGGGGCTACCGCTGGGTGACGTGAAAGAACGAGAAGGTGTGGGCGTTCGAACGTGGAGACCGCAGTCGAGTCGCGCCGGGTCGAATTACGCCGAGAGGTTCGCGCTCTCGGTGACGTCCTCGACCTGCCGGGTGACGTCCTCGACCTGGGTCTGGAGCGTCTCGGCCTGCTCCTCGAGCTGCTGCTGGATCTCCTCGATCTGCTCTTCGAGCTGCTGCTGGAACTCCTCGCCGCGGTTCTCCAGTTCGGTCTCGAGCTCGTCGATCTGGTCCTCGAGGTTCTCGACGGCCTCGACGGTCTGGTCCTCGAGGTCCTCGTTGACCTCGACGATGGCCTGGACCTGCTCGTCGAGCTGCTCGAGGAAGTTCTCGAGGAACTCGTCGACGGACTCGTTGCCCTCCTGGAGATTCTCCTCGAAGGCGTCGAAGGCGTCGGCCTGGCTGTCCTCGATGGTGTCGAGCTGCTCCTCGACGGTCCCGCGGAACTCGACGACGACGTCCTGCTGGCCGGGGACGGCCGCATCGAGGGCGTCGAAGTACGCGTCGACGCTGGAGCGGAAGAGGTCGTTGCTGCGCTCTTGGACGTCCCGGGTGGTCTGGAGGTTGTCGACGAACGTCTCGTTGACGTTCTGCTGGAACTCGACGCCGCGCTGGACGGCGTCGTAGGTCTGCTCGACGGTGTTGCGCTGCATTTCGAACACGAGGCTTACGGGGGAGTCGTTCTGGCTCATTGTATCTGGAAGGAGGCCTCCCAGCGGTATAAACCTTGCCCCGAAATACCACTCGTTACCATCGAGGTACATTGAGGGACACGGAACAGCGGATGCCGGTCCTTTTGTCGGTGGGTCGATGGTGCGGTCGCTCTCGGTCGATGTCTGTGGAAAGAGAGACTGCGAGCAGACTGTATCGTCTGAGTCCCCGCCCGACGGGTGCGCCGTCGCCTACGGCGACAGGCGCTGCCGGTCCTGCGAGACGCACTCCGTGCGCCTCGCTGGTACCCAACGTCTTCGCCCTACGGGCTCAGACGCTGCCGGTCTCGCGGGAACAGCACCGCCTCGCGGATGTTCCCCAGGTCGAGCATCGTCATCAGGAGGCGCTCGGCGCCGAGGCCCCAGCCGGCGTGCGGCGGGATGCCGTACTGGAACATCTTGGTGTAGTACTCGAAGGCGTCCGGGTCGAGCCCCTGCTGTTCGAAGCCCTCGATGAGCTGCTCGCGGCGGTGCTCGCGCTGGCCGCCCGAGACGAGCTCCATCCGCGGGTGCATCATGTCGAAGCCCGTCGACAGCTCCGCGTCGTCGTCGTGGTCCATGATATAGAACGGCTTGATCTCCGCGGGCCAGTCGGTGATGAAGTAGTGGCCGCCGACGTCGTCGCCGAGGGCCTTCTCGCCCTCCGTCGGCAGGTCGTCGCCCCAGACCAGCTGCTCGTCGAGCTCGCCGGTCGCGTTGATGCGCTCGATGGCCTCCTCGTAGGAGAGCCGGGGGAACGGCGTCTCCGGCGGCTCGAACTCCTCGGCGAGGTCGAGGGCCTCTAGCTGCGTCTCGCAGTTCTCGGCGACGGCCTCGTAGGCGGAGACGACGACGGACTCGCAGACGTCCATCGCGTCGTGGTGGTCGCAGAAGGCGCCCTCGAAGTCGATGGAGGTCGCCTCGTTGAGGTGTCGCGGCGTGTTGTGCTCCTCGGCGCGGAAGATGGGGCCGATCTCGAAGACGCGCTCGAGGTTCGAGCCCGCGATGAGCTGCTTGAACAGCTGCGGGCTCTGGTTCATGAACGCTTCGCGGCCGAAGTACGTGATCGGGAACAGCTCCGTCCCGCCCTCGGTGCCGGTGGCGACGATCTTCGGCGTGTTGATCTCGGTAGCGTCGGCCTCGCGGAACGCCTCCCGAACACCGCGGAGCACCTCGGCGCGGATCTCGAAGATGGCCTGGCCCTCCTCGCGGCGGAGGTCGAGCGTCCGGTTGTCGAGCCGCGTCGAGAGTTCGGCGTCGACCTTCCCGGAGGGGTCAAGCGGCAGTTCCGTGTCGGCCTCCGAGACGACCTCGACGGACTCCGGCGTGACCTCCACGCCGGTCGGGGCGCGGGGCTCCTCCTCGACCTGGCCGGTCACGGAGATGACCGATTCCCGGGCGACCTCCAGTCCCGTCTCCACGAGGTCGTCGTCCATCTCCTCCTTCTCGAACTTCACCTGGATCCGCCCGGTGGTGTCGCGCAGAATGAGGAAGGCGATCCCACCGAGGTCGCGGACTTCGTGGACCCAGCCGGCGACGGTGACCGAATCGCCCGGCTCGGCATCCGCGGTGTACGTGCGGTTCTCCATACCCCGGGTTCACGGGGCCGACCCTTAAGCCCCACTTTTCGGACACGGCGCGGACGGCCGGGGGGACCCGACCCTCGCGAGCGACGCTACGAGAGAAAACGGAGCCGCTGACGGAGGACGGAAGCCGACTTACGGGCTGTAGTCGGGCGACTGCGCCTCGATGGTGTCGGCGATGTCGTCGAGCTGTTCGCCGACGGTCGCGACCACGTCGTCGGTGCTCACGATGCCCGACAGCTGGCCGCCGTCGTCGACGACCGGGAGCCGCCGGACGTTCTCCTCCTGGATGGTCCGGGCGGCCTCGATGGACTCCGCGTCCTCCTGGATCGTGACGGGGTCCTCGGTCATCAGGTCCTCGACGGACTGCTGGGCGACGTCGTCGCCGTCGCCGACCGCCAGCGCGACGTCGCGGTCGGTGACGAGCCCCACCGGCTCGTCGTCCTCCGTGACGACCACGGCGCCGACCTCCTCCGACTCGAACTGGTCGACGACCTCGTCGACCGTCTGGTCCGGCGATACCGTGACGACTTCCTCGGGGCCGAGATTTCCTACGGGCATTGGACCAGGAACTTGCCGCCTCGCGCGGGTGAACGTCACGCCTGCAGATTAAAGTGTGCCGCCGCCGGGAGCGCCGCTCCGTTCAGGCGCCGTCGGCGAGTTCCGCCGCCGCGTCCTTCGCGCCCTCGACCGTCTCGCGGACGGCGTCGACGCCCTCGTCGTGGACGAGGTCGCCGACGATGACGGTGTCGGCCCGCGACCCCATCTCGTAGGCAGAATCGTAGTCGCCGATGCCGCCGCCGTAGAAGACCGTCGCCTCGTCGACGCCGTCGGCGGCGGCCTGCACCACCTCGGGGTCGCCGAGCATCCCCGAGTACTCGACGTAGACGATCTCCTGGCCGAGCATCTGCTCGGCGATCTCCGCGTACGCGGCCACGTCGTCCGCCCCGAGGTCGCAGTCGGCCTGGGTGTAGTCGGCGACCGACGAGTCGGGGTTCAGCACGATGTACGCCTCGGTGTATGTGTGCGTCCAGTCGATGTCGTCGTCGAGTCGGGCCCACTCCTTGTGGGCGCCGGTCATCCAGAAGATGTCGCCGGCGTTGAGCACCACCGGGACGAGGTAGCCGTCGAGGCCGTCGCGGTGGACCACCGCCGCGACGTTCGACGGCTCGATGTAGACCGGGATGTCGTACTTCGTCGTCGCCTCGACGAACCGAGCCATCTTCTCCTCGGTCATGCCCGTCGTGCCGCCGATCTCGAGGGCGTCCGTCCCCGTCGCGCAGACGTCCTCGAACGTCTCGCCCTCCACGAGCGTCTTGTCGGGGTCGATCTTGACGACGTGATCCCAGTCGGCCCAGGGCGCGCTCATACCCCGTGAGAGCGAGCGGTCGGCTAAAATATTGTCGTATTGCCTCACCGGGCCGCGGGCGGGAAGGTCACGTTCCGGGTGTAGGTGATGCGGTCGTCTTGGTAGGTGGATTCGACAGAAACGTCGTAGATAGCGGTATTCGTATATGGTTTCTCATTACTGTTGGGTGAGTCCTTGAATACGTCGTGATTACAAGACATACCGAGTGTCAGGATACATTCGAGTGTCCCCATCGCACTCCCGATGATACCGTCGTCTTCGTATTCTTCACTTACGCTATCCCTGAATGCGACTTCCTCTTTGTCGACGATGAACTGGTAAGAGCCAGCAACTTCGTCTGCTCCGACGTAATAGAGGTTGTACTCATCAGGCGCGAATGCGTCTTGTAGTGCAGGACAATCAGTTCGATCGTCTTCACTTACTAGCTCTCCAGATGTGAATCGGATTGTTGCAGCATCTCCCTTCACGCTACAAACCGACCGAATCGTCTCATTCTGAACTATGTCCCCATCTCGTTCCAGTTCGGTGGTGACGGCAGCGACGGAGTTGTTGACGGTGTCGTTGACGAGATATATCCTCCACATCTCGTCTCCGCCTTCAGTTTGCACCCAGAATTCGTCGCTACCCGTCAATGCGGTATCGGTCAGGTCGACGAGGTCAGCGATGAGACCCTGGCGAGTTTGCTTCAAGGAGTCCTTCTCAACCGTCATCTCGAAATCACGGACTTCCGAGTCAGTCACTACCAGCCAGGTTGTACGTCCCTCGATGCCCAGTGGATCAATTGTCAGATCAAGCACCGACTGATCGAGATCGTCGTCAGCTGGCATGAAATCGACCGTATCACGTTGTACCACTCGTGTGCCGTTCGTAATGCTATTCAACTCGGTAATGTAACTCCTCCCGTTACGGGCTTCCCTTCCTCCCATGAGAGTATTCCACGTGCTCACGTTTTGACGGATACGAGAACGGCGGACAGAGTAACTGCTGTCCTCATCGATAGCGTAATTCGCATTATCGATCGACCCTTGCAGCCGATCTTCGGTCACTGTATCGACTGACATCGCCTCGGCCGTACTCGTGTCGCCCCGCGTGGCCATGTTCTCGGTGTAGATGGCACTGTTGAGCACGAGCGCCAGTCCGACGAAAATGACGGCGAGCAACAGAGCGGCGATAATGATGATTTGGCCAGACTCGTCTCTGTTCCAGGTTCCCATCCTCGTTACCTCTTCTCACGTCAATGGGTCACAGATACTTAAACAACTGGTAATAACAGGCTAGATTCCGGTGCTGAAACGCTCTAGAAAGGGGAAAACCGGATATCAGTCCGCGGCCGCGCCCGCGCTGGCCTGGGTCTGCCACTCGCGGATGCGGTCCTCGGAGACGCCCTGGACCTCGCTGGCGACCGAGGCGGCGTCGGCGCCCTGGAGGTCCTCGAGGGACTCGATGCCGGCGGCGGCGAGCTTCTCGGCGGTCTTGGCGCCGACGCCGTCGAGGTCCTCGATCTCCGAGGCGGCCTGTCGCTCCTGGTACTCCGCGTAGTTGCAGATGGGACAGCCCAGCTCCCAGGGGTCGTCGTCGTCCTCGCCGTCGCGGACGTGGAGGTGCGGGAGGCCGTGCTCGTCGCAGGTCTCCTCTGTCACCACGATGTCGCCGCGGCGGGGCAGCGGCAGCGAGTACTCGCAGTCGGGGTAGCGGGTGCAGCCGACGAGCCGGGAGCCCGAGCGGAGCTGCTTGATGGCGAGTTCGCCGTCGTGTTCGTCACCACACTCGGGGCAGGCGCCGATGACCTCGTCGTCGGCCTCGTCGGCCTCCTCGGCCTTGCAGCGCGGGCAGCCGTGGACGTAGGTGCTCCGGCCGGCGAGCATCTTGACGTGCCGGAGGTCGTGCTCCTCGCAGCGCTCGTCGAGGACGGTCGGCTCGCCCTGGCTCGGCAGCGGGAGGGTGTTCTCGCACTCGGGGAAGCCGTCGCAGCCGACGAAGTACGACCCGCGGCGCGAGCGCCGGACGAGGAGGTCCTCGCCGCACTCGGGGCAGGGACCGAGGGTCTTGTCGGCCTTCATCGACTCGCGGAGGTGCTCGCCGATCTCCTCGCGGGAGTCGTGGAGCTCGTCGAAGATGACCGAGAGCATCTCGCGGGACTCCTCGGTGACGTCCTCGAGGCCCTTCTCGCCCTCGGCGATGGCGCGCATGTCGGCCTCGAGCTGGGCGGTCATGTCTTCGTCGACGATGCGGTCGGCGAACTCCTCGGCGGCCTCGACGACCGCCATCGCCAGCTTCGTCGGCCGCGGCGGGTCGCTCTCGATGTAGCCGCGGTCGTAGAGCTTCTGGAGGGTGTTGTGCCGGGTCGCCTTCGTCCCGAGGCCGAGATCCTCCATCGTCTCGATGAGCCGCGACTGGCCGCGCCGGCGGGGCGGTTGGGTCTGCTTCTCCTCGATGCGGGCCTCGGTGACGTCGAGCACCTCGCCCTCCTCGACGGCGGGGACGTAGTTCTCGGAGGTCGAGAAGTACGGGTAGACGTCGTGGTAGCCGGCCTCGACGAGCCGCTTGCCGTTGGACTTCAGCAGGCAGCCGTTGGCGTCGGCGACGACCTTCAGGTGCTCCCACTCGGCCGCGTCGGCGACCGTCGCGAAGAACCGCCGGACGACGAGTTCGTAGACCTTCCACTCGTCGTCGGAGAGGTCCTGCTTGCCGGGGATCTCGCCGGTCGGGTGGATCGGCGGGTGGTCGGTCGTCTCCTCGTCGCCCGAGGTCGGGTCGACCTCGTCGGCCTCGAGCAGCGCCTCGGCGTCGTCGCCGAAGGGGTGGTGGCCGACGAAGTCCTCGAGCAGCTCCTCGGGGTCGAGGTCGTCGGGGTAGACCGTGTTGTCGGTCCGCGGGTAGGTGATGTAGCCGGCGGTGTACAGCTCCTCGGCGACGCTCATGGCCTTCTGGGCCGACAGCCCGAGCGACCCGGCCGCGCGGATGTACTGGGTGGTGTTGAACGGCTCCGGCGGGTCGTCGGTGCGGCGCCGGCGGTTGACCGACTCGACGATGGCTTCGCGGGCGCCCTGCAGTTGCTCGAAGGTCTCCGAGGCGCGCTCCTCGTCCCAGAGGCGCTCGTTCTCCGTGCCGTCCTCGCGGTAGAAGTACTGGGACTCGAACTCCTCGTCGTCCTTCTGCAGATCGGCGAACAGCTCCCAGTAGTCGTCGGGGTCGAACGCCTGGATCTCCCGTTCGCGGTCGACGATGAGCTTCAGCGTCGGCGACTGCACCCGGCCGACGGAGATGAAGTCGTCGCCGAGCTGCTTGGCCGACAGCGACAGGAAGCGCGTCAGCGCCGCGCCCCACAGCAGGTCGATGATCTGGCGGGCCTCGCCGGCCGCCGCCAGGTCGAAGTCGAGGTCGTCGGGGTTCGCGAACGCGTTCTTCACCTCGTTCTCCGTGATGGAGGAGAAGCGGACGCGCTTGATCGGGACGTCCGCGACCTCGTCGATGAGTTCGTAGGCCTCCTTGCCGATGAGCTCGCCCTCGCGGTCGTAGTCGGTCGCGATGACGGCCTCGTCGGCGTCCGCCGCGAGCTGCTGGAGGGTCCGGACGATGTTCTCCTGGGTCGGCGTCTTCACGACCTGGGCGTCGACCAGCTCGACGGGCTGGACGTCCCGCCAGTCGGAGTACTCGGGCGGGAAGTCCACGCCGACGACGTGGCCGGAGAGGCCGACGCAGCGCTTGTCGCCCCAGCGGTACACGTTGACGCCGTTGCGCCGTTCGGCCGACGCGCCGCCGTCGGAGAGGATCTCCGCGATCCGGCGGGCGGCGTTGTCCTTCTCGGTGACGATGAGTTCCACGTTGCCGTCGAGTACGCCGACTCCGGGTTTCAACCTTTCGTCGCAAGAGTCTTCAGACCGCGGTACAGCACGCCTGCGTGCGTGTGAGGGCGTGCGACGGGCGCTCGCGTGCGCGGACGCACGGTGAGCTATCCCCCGGCCTGCGGACGGCTCCCGGCTGCGCTCCGGGTCGCCGGCGGGGTTCCGGCACGCTCTTGGCACGTCGGCGACGACGTCCGGTATGGACGAGGCCGCCGCCCGGAAGCTCCGGTTCGTCGCCCTGCAGGTGGTCGGCGCCGTCGCCGTCATCCACCTCGTGGCCGGCGCCGCGGAGCTGGCCCGCTTCGCCAACGCGGGGCTGCTGGTCACCTACCTCACGGGCGACCAGTTGCTGAGCCAGCCCGAACCGCTGCTGTTCACCGTCTCCGCGCTGGCTATCCTGGCGGGCGTCCTCGCGGTCGGCCTCGGCTACCTCGACTACCGGAAGGCCTACGCGCTCGGGATCGCGATGATGGCCGTCTACCTGCTGAGCTGGCTGGCCTGGCACTCCTTCCTCGACCACGGGCTGTTCGGCGGCGGCGAGCAGGCGGCCGAGGACCACAGCCACGCCGGGCTCGTCGAGATTCTGGCGACCCACTACGTCGAACCGATGGTCGGAATCTTCACCGGCGCCGACCAGCCCGGGCAGGTCACCCTCGCCGTGATCTCGAAGACCCTCGAGACGGTCGCCGCCGCGGTGCTCCTCGCGCTGTACCTCCTGGACCCCCGCGTCGAGGACCCGGAGAACCCGGTGGTGGCGATGGGCGGCGAGACGGAGGAGAACTGAGCGCCGTCGAACCGAGGGGCCCGACTACTCCAGCTCTTCGCGCAGGAGTTCGTTGACCGTCCCGGGGTCGGCGCTGCCCTGGGTCTTCTGCATCACCTGTCCGACGAGGAAGTTCAGCGCGCCGTCCTCGCCTTCGTGGTAGTCCTCGACGGCGTCGGGGTTCTCCTCGATCGCCTCGGTGACGGCGTCGGCGACGACGTCCTCGCCGGTCTTGCCGAGGTCCTCCTCCTCGACGACGGTCTCGGGGTCGAGGCCGTCGTCGAGCATCCGCCGGAGGACCGTTTCCTCGGCGTTCTTGACGGTGATCTCGTCCTCGTCGACGAGTTCGACGAGGCGGGCGAACTCGTCGAGGCGGTCGTCGACGTCCGTGATCGCCATGTCGCGGTAGTTCAGTTCGCCGAGGAGGTTGTCGGCGACCCACGTCGCCGCGAGGTCGGGGTCGAACGCCTCGGCGATCCGCTCGTAGAAGTCCGCGACCTGCTTCGTCGAGGTGAGCTTCGAGGCCGACTCGGCGTCGAGGCCGTACTCCTCGCGGAAGCGCTCGCGGCGGGCGTCCGGCAGTTCGGGGATGTCGATCTCCGCCTTCCAGTCGCTGACCCGGAGCGGCGGCAGGTCGGCCTCCCGGAAGTAGCGGTAGTCCTTCTCCTCCTCCTTCGAGCGCATCGAGACGGTGATGCCGCGGGACTCGTCCCAGTGGCGGGTCTCCTGTTCGACCTCGCGGCCGCGCTGGATGGCGTTCTTCTGGCGGGTCTCCTCGTAGGCCAGCGCCTTCTCGGCGCCCTTGTGGCTGGAGATGTTCTTGACCTCGGTGCGGTTGGCACCCTCGAGGGTCGCCTCGCTGACGGCGCCCGCGTCGTCGATCTCGTCGGCGTCGACGATGGAGAGGTTGGCGTCGACCCGGAGGCTGCCGTCGCGGGTGGCGTCGAAGACGCCGAGGTACTCGAGGACCTCCTCGAGCTTCGCGAGGAAGGCGCGGGCCTCGTCGGCGCCGCGGAAGTCCGGCGCGGTGACGATCTCCAGCAGCGGCGTGCCGGCCCGGTTGTAGTTGACCATCGTGTACTCGGCGGTGTCGATGGAGCCGCCGGCGTGCTGGAGGCTGCCGGGGTCCTCCTCGAGGTGGGCCCGCTCGATGCGGACGGTCCGGCGCTCGCCGCCGACGGAGAACTCGAGTTCGCCGCCGTCGCAGATGGGCGCGTCGTACTGGGTGATCTGGAAGTTCTTCGGGAGGTCGGGGTAGTAGTAGTTCTTCCGGTGGAAGCGGGTCTCCTCGGGGATGTCGGAGTCCAGCGCCTTGCCGACCTTCACGGCGGCCTCGACGGCGCCCTCGTTGAGGACGGGGAGGGCGCCCGGCAGGCCAAGACAGACCGGGCAGGTCCGGGTGTTCGGGGCCTCGTCCTCCTCGGCGTCCGTCGAACAGCCGCAGAAGATCTTCGTCGCCGTCTCGAGCTGGACGTGGACCTCCAGCCCGATGACGGCCGCGAGGTCTCGCTGCTCGGCGGTCTGTGCGGTCATTGGTGTGTGATTTTCGCCCGGACGCTTTAGCCTAACGAACGGGTCGGGCCGGACGGCCGCCGAGGCGACGGCGGCAGCGCCGGGAGCGACGCCGCCGGGTGACAGGCGCTGGACACGACCGCCTCCTGAGAGGAACCCGGTCCGCGACGACGGGCTGCTTCGACCGGTTCCAGATACTGACGGGTAGCGCCCGTCTGGCGGCCCGGCCGAGCGACTCGTCGGTCGGAAGACCAAGTAGTGAACGTATCAGAACACGAGTGAATGTCTGACGCACCTTTATACGTGCGGGGACGCGCTTACTCCACATGGCTGGGAACCGAGTGGAGGAACTTGAGGCCAAGGTGCGCGAACTCGAAGCGACGATCGACGGACTGACCGACGAACTCGTGGAGACGAAAGAGCGGTTGCAGGCGATCGAGGACGAGACCGGCGTCCAGGCGGACGTCATCGAGCGGCGGTCGACCCCCGCCCGCGACCGGCAGCGCGACGAGGTAGCGTCCGACGAAGAACCCGCAGACGACGCAGGGACCGAGTCGGCCGACGACGTTAACTCCGACGAGAACGAGGGGGAGGATAACGCGGACACCGGGTCCGGCGACGACATCATCGTCGCCTGAGTCGGGGTCCCACCACGAGCAACCCCATGCACATCAAAGAGCTCGTCCTGGACAACTTCAAGAGCTTCGGCCGCAAGACGCGAATCCCCTTCTACGAGGATTTCACCACGATCAGCGGACCGAACGGATCGGGCAAATCGAACATCATCGACTCCATCCTGTTCGCGCTCGGATTGGCCCGCACGTCGGGCATCCGCGCGGACAAGCTGACGGACCTCATCTACAACCCGAGCGACGACGACGAGGCCGACGACTTCGCCGGCGAGCGCGAGGCGTCCGTCGAGGTCATCCTCGACAACGCCGACGGCACGCTCGCCCGCGAGCAGGTCGTCTCCGCCGCCGGCTCCGAGAAGGTCGGCGACGTCGACGAGATTTCCATCCGTCGGCGGGTCAAGCAGACCGACGAGGACACCTACTACTCCTACTACTACCTCAACGGTCGCTCGGTGAACCTCTCGGACATCCGAGATCTGCTCTCGCAGGCCGGCGTCACGCCCGAGGGGTACAACGTCGTGATGCAGGGCGACGTCACCGAGATCATCACGATGACGCCCGGCTCCCGCCGGGCGATCATCGACGAGATCGCCGGCGTCGCGCAGTTCGACGCCAAGAAGGAGGACGCCTTCGAGGAGCTGGAGGTCGTCCAGGAGCGCGTCGACGAGGCGGAGCTCCGCATCGAGGAGAAGGAAGAGCGCCTCGAACAGCTCGAGGACGAGCGGGAGACCGCCCTCCAGTACAAGGACCTCAAGGAGCAGAAGGAGGAGTACGAGGGCTACCTGAAGGCCGCGGAACTCGAGGACAAGCGCGAGGAACTCGAGGAGACCCGCGAGAAGCTCGAGGTCAAACGCGAGAAGCTGCAGGACCTCCAGCGCGAGCTCGACGAGCGGCAGGGGAAGGTCACCCGCCTCGAGGAGGACCTCGCGGACCTCAACGCCGAGATCGAGCGGAAGGGCGAGGACGAACAGCTCGCCATCAAGCGCGAGATCGAGGAGATCAAAGGCGAGATCGCCCGCCTCGAGGACAGGATCGAGTCCGAGGAGGAGCGCATCGAGGAGGCCGAGAACAAGCGCCGGCAGGCCTTCGTCCAGGTCGACCGCAAGCAGGAGACCGTCGAGGAGCTCGAGGCCGACATCCGCAACAAGAAGGTCGAGAAGTCCTCGCTGAAGGCCGACGTCGAGGAGAAGGAGGACGAACTCGCGGAGGTCGAAGCCGAGATCGAGGCCGTCGACACGGAGTACGAGGAGGTCCGGGACGCCCTCGAGGAGAACCGCGAGGCCATCCAGGAGCTGAAGGACGAGAAGAACGAGCTCCAGCGCGAGCAGGACCGCCTGCTCGACGAGTCGCGGCGGCGCTCCCGCGAGGAGCGCGAGAAGCAGGAGGAGATCGAGGAGGCCGAGTCGAAGCTGCCGGAGCTCGACGCCGAACTCGAGGACCTCCAGAAGGAGCTGCGGAAGGCCGAGCAGAACCGCGACAGCATCACGAGCGTCGTCGAGGACCTCCGCGAGGAGAAACGCGAACTCCAGCAGGACCTCGACGACGTCGACGACGAGCTCTCGGCGAAGCAGCAGGAGTACGCCGAGCTCGAGGCCCGCGCCGGCGAGAGCGGCGACACCTCCTACGGCCGGGCGGTGACGACCATCCTGAACGCGGACATGAACGGCGTCCACGGGACGGTCGGACAGCTCGGCGGCGTGGACTCCCAGTACGCCACGGCCTGCGAGACCGCGGCGGGCGGTCGCCTGGCGAACGTCGTCGTCGACGACGACGGCGTCGGCCAGCGCTGCATCGAGCACCTGAAGTCGCGGAACGCCGGCCGGGCGACGTTCCTGCCGATGACGAAGATGCAGAACCGGTCGCTGCCGTCGGCGCCGGACCTGCCGGGCGTCGTCGACTTCGCGTACAACCTCATCGACTTCGACTCCCAGTACGAGAGCGTCTTCTCCTACGTCGTCGGCGACACCCTCGTCGTCGAGGACATGGAGACCGCCCGGGACCTGATGGGCGACTTCCGGCTGGTCACGCTGGACGGCGACCTCGTCGAGAAGTCCGGCGCGATGACCGGCGGCTCCCAGTCCGGCAGCCGCTACTCGTTCACGAAGAGCGGGAAGGGCCAGCTCGAGCGGGTCGCCGAACAGATCACGGAGCTGGAGGACGAGAAGCAGTCCCTGCGGTCGGACGTCCGGGACGTCGAGGAGCGCCTGGACGACGCCCGAGACCGGCAGTCCGACGCCGCCGAGCAGGTCCGCGACATCGAGACCGACGTCGCCTCCGTCGAGAAGGACCGCGAGGAGGTCGAAGACCGCATCGAGCGCCTCGAGGACGAACTCGAGGAGATCGAGGCCCAGCGCGAGGAGGTCGCCGAGGAGATGGAGGCCATCGAGGCCGACATCGCGGCCAAGGACGACGAGATCGCCGCGGTCCAGGAGGAGATCGACGACCTCGAACAGGAGCTGCAGGACTCCGCCATCCCGGAGCTGACCAGCGAGGCCGAGGCGATCCGCGAGGAGATCGCGGACCTCGAGGAGCGGATGGACGACCTCGACGGCGCACTCAACGAGCTACAGCTGGAGAAGCAGTACGCCGAGGAGGCCATCGAGGAGCTCCACGACGACATCGAGGCCGCCCAGAACAAGAAGGCCAAGGCCGAGGAGGCCGTCGCCGACCTCGAGGACGAGATCGAGGAGCAGGAGGACAGACTCGAGGAGAAGGAAGCCGCCGTCGAGGAGCTCGAGGACGAGCTGGCCGACCTCAAGGGCGACCGCGAGGAGCTGAAAGACGAGCTCGCCGACGCCAAGGAGACCCGCGACGAGCAGAAGGAGAAGGTCTCCCGCGTGCAGTCGAAGCTTGAGGACCTCGAGGACGCCGAGAACCGCCTGGAGTGGGAGATCGACGAGCTGTCCTCGCAGGTCGAGGAGTACGACCCCGAGGAGATCCCCGACCACGAGACCGTCAAGTCCGAGATCCAGCGGCTCGAGGCCGAGATGTCGGCCCTGGAGCCGGTGAACATGCTCGCCATCGACGAGTACGACGAGGTGGCCGACGAGCTCGCGGACCTCGAGGAGAAGCGGGACACGCTTGTCGAGGAGGCCGACGAGATCCGCGACCGCATCGAGCAGTACGAGGCCCGGAAGAAGGAGACGTTCATGGAGGCCTACGAGGGCATCAACGAGCAGTTCCAGGACATCTTCTCGCGGCTCTCCGGCGGCACCGGCGAGCTGGTCCTCGACGACCCCGAGGACCCCTTCGAGGGCGGGCTGACGATGAAGGCACAGCCGGGCGACAAGCCCGTCCAGCGGCTCGACGCGATGTCCGGCGGCGAGAAGTCGCTGACCGCACTGGCGTTCGTCTTCGCCATCCAGCGGTTCAACCCGGCGCCGTTCTACGCGCTCGACGAGGTCGACGCGTTCCTCGACGCCGCCAACGCCGAGATGGTCGGCGAGATGGTCGAGGAGCTGGCCGGCGACGCCCAGTTCGTCGTCGTCTCTCACCGCTCGGCGCTGCTGGAGCGCTCCGAGCGCGCCATCGGCGTGACGATGCAGGACAACAACGTCTCGGCGGTGACTGGCATCGACCTGTCGGCCGAGGGGGTGCCGGCCGATGACTAGCGAGGACGACCGCAGGGAGTCCTCGGAGAAAACGAGCGGTGAACGAAGTGAGCCGCGAGATAGCGAGGATCGACCGGGGGGAGATCCTCGGGAAACGCGAACGGGGAGCGAAGCGACCCGTGAGCCAAGCGGGGACGACCGCAGGGAGTCCCCGAAGGAATCGAGCGGCGAACGGAGTGAACCGCGAGATAGCGAGGACGACGGTTCCGAGGACGCAGACGACATCCCGCTGAACATCGCCAGCCACGACGCGGAGAAGGAACGCCGGCAGCGGGAGGCGGCGGACGACGGGATGGACGCGCTGACCGGGTCGACCGAATCAGAGGCAGGCGGCGAAGAGCAAGAGGAAGTCGATGACGAGGCGTCCGACCAGGACGACGTCCTCTCGGAGTTCGACATCTCCGAGCCCCGGTCGGACGACGACGAGGTCGAGCCCGTCGAACTGCTGGTCCAGCTTGCGGAGGACGGCGAGATCGACCCGTGGGACATCGACGTGGTGACGGTCACCGACAAGTTCCTCGCGCGGCTCGACGGCTCGGACCTCCGGACCGGCGGACGGGCGCTGTTCTACGCGTCGGTGCTGCTGCGCATGAAGAGCGACGTCATGTGGGTCGACGAGGACGAGCAGGACGAGGAGGAGTGGGCCGACGAGCCCTGGGAGATGCCGGAGGGCGAGCGGCCGGAGGGGGGCGGACCGGCGGTCGACCCGTTCCAGAAGCTCGAGCGGGAGATGGACCGCCGCATCGAGCGGAAGACCGCCCGCGGGATGCCGGAGACGCTGGACGAACTCGTCCGGGACCTCCGCGAGCGGGAGCGGGACACCTGGTGGAAGGAGTCCCGGACCTACGACACCTCGGAGTCGCCGTCGGGGTTCTCCCGGGGGACACAGACCCTGGACTACCACGGCCACGACGACTTCCGGATGGACGACGAGCCGACGGCCGACGACGTCACGGGGACGGCCCACGACGAGCACATGGAGGACATCATCAACGACGTCTACGTCGAGCTCCAGTCCCACTACGACCAGGGCCGCGACGAGGTGCTGTTCGCCGAGATTCGGGAGGCCGGCGGCTCCGTCGTGAACTCCTTCCTCGGGGTGCTGTTCCTCGCCCACCGCGGGCAGGTGCGCCTCCAGCAGGACGACCTCTTCGGCGACCTCTGGATCCAGGACCCGGCGGCGATGCCGGCCGAAGAGGCAGCCGCGGCCGACGTCTGACCCGCCACCGAAACTCCGGACGCGTTTGCCGGTAGATTTATCTCGAGTGGGTTGTTACGTTATGGCATACCATGACACCGACACGGTTCAGGGAGCGGCTCGCTGAGACGAGAGACCGCGTGGACCCCGACGACGTCGTCATGGCGCTGACGTACGTCCGCGAGGACGGCCGCCAGCGCTGAGTCCCGCGCCGGAACGCTGCTCGACGATCAGTAGTCGCCGAGCAACAGCGACACCTTCTCGCGGGTCTCGCGGTCGATGGCCTCCGGCGGCGTGTTGATCGCGTCCTCGAGCGCGTCGTGGCACTCGCAGTCGTACCCGTCGAATGAGCGGAGGAACGAATCGAGGATCGACGACATCGAGTCCTCGTTGGCGGCGGCGTGGCCGAGCACCGTCTCCAGTGAGACCTCCTCCTCGTCGTGCCAGACGTCGTAGTCGGTGACGCCGGTCAGCGCGGTGTAGCACAGTTCTGCCTCCCTGGCGAGTTGGGCCTCCGGGACGGTGGTCATGCCGATCACGTCGAAGCCCCGGTCGCGGTAGAACTCGCTCTCGGCCGTCGTCGAGAACTGCGGGCCCTCGATGCAGACGTAGGTGCCGCCGTCGACGACATCGGCGTCGGTCGCCCCGGTGCAGTCGAGCAGCCGCTCCGAGAGGTGCGGGCAGTAGGGGTCGGCCATCGAGACGTGGACGACGAGGCCGTCGCCGAAGTACGACCGCGGCCGGTCGCGGGTGCGGTCGAACAGCTGGTCGGGGACGACGAGCGTCCGCGGCGGGAGGTCCTCCCGGAGGCTGCCGACGGCGTTCGTCGCGACGACGTGCTCGACGCCGACCTGCTTGAGCGCGTGGAGGTTCGCCCGGTAGGGGACGTTGGTGGGATCGTACTGGTGGTCGCGGCCGTGCCGCGGGAGGAACGCCACCTCGGTGCCCGCGAGTTCGCCGACCTCCAGCGGCGCGCTGGGGTCGCCGAAGGGCGTCTGGACGCGCTCCTCGTGGGCGTTCTCGAAGCCGAGCGCCTCGTAGATCCCGCTGCCGCCGATGATGCCGAGCATGGTGGCCGTACGGCGGGGGAGTCCTTTATTTGCGGGGCGGCCCTCCGTCGGGTATGCTCCCGACCGGGCTGACAGAGCTCGACCGCAAGCTCCGCGGGGGCGTCCCGCCTGGCTCGCTCGTCGCCCTCACGGCACCGCCGGACACCCAGTCGGAGCTCCTCCCCGAGCAGGTCGCGCGCGCGAACGACTCGACGTACGTGACGACGCTCCGCGACGAGGCGACGGTCGCCGAGCGGCTCCCCGATGCGACGGTGCTGCGGGCGACGTCCGAGGCCCTGCTGTCCGACCCGGCGAGCTACCTCGACGTCCCCCAGGGCGGCTGCCTCGTCGTCGACGCGGTGACGCGGCTCGAACGGGAGACCGAGACGTACCGGGAGTTCCTCGAGGCTGCCTCGCGCCAGGCTCGAGAGGCCGACGGCGTGGTGCTGCTGCACGCCCACGAGACGGCGCCCGAACCGCCGGAGCGGTGGCTCACGCTCGCCCGCGCCGACGTCACCTGGCGGCTGTCGCTCGTGGTCAACCCCCTGGCGGTGGAGACGCG
Source organism: Natronomonas salina (assembly GCF_013391105.1). Classification (NCBI taxonomy): domain Archaea; kingdom Methanobacteriati; phylum Methanobacteriota; class Halobacteria; order Halobacteriales; family Natronomonadaceae; genus Natronomonas; species Natronomonas salina. The sequence goes on along the minus strand of NZ_CP058335.1, from coordinate 1,093,140 downwards.
GCTCGCGGTGACGAAGAACCGCCACGGGTCGGCGCTGACAGAGCCGCTGAAGCTCCGCCTCACCGACCACGTCGCCATCGACAGCAGCCGCGACATCTGACCTACAGCAGGAGCCCTGACTGCAGCAGCGCGATGAGTCCCGTCAGCAGCGGCACGCTCAGCAGCGTCGTCACGAGGACGCAGGTGCTGACGTACTCGGGGACGCTGACGCCGCCGGCGCGGCTGTCGGCGGCGAACTCCACCGTGAGGATGACCGGTGTCACCGCCGCGGGCATCGCGCACTCGACGACGAACACTCGGGCGACGGTGGGATCGTCGAACCCCAGCGCCAGGGCGACCGCCAGGCCGACGAACGGCGAGACACCGAGCCTGAGGGCGGTCGCGGTGCCGGCCTGCGAGAGCGCGGGCCCGTAGTTCGTCCGGGCCAGCTGGAGCCCGAGGATGAGCAGCATCACCGGGATGGCCGAGTCGCCGACCAGGCCCAGCGCCTCCATTCCGGCGCTGTCGACCGGCGGGACGACGCCGAGCGCGCGGACGAGCAGCGCCCCCGCGACGGCGTAGACCAGCGGGATGCGGAACACCTTCTCGACGCCCGCCAGTCCGCCCGAACCGCCGGCCCGCGAGGAGACGTAGACGCCCAGGGTGTACAGCAGCACGGACTGCACCGACATCCAGAGGACGGCGGTCTGCCGGCCCACCTCGCCGAAGGCGAAGTCCGAGACGGGGATGCCGAGGTTGCCGGCGTTGCCGAAGGCGGCGACCAAAACGAGCGCGCCCACCAGCGGGTCGGGGCCGCCGGCGACCCGTCCGACGCCCTCGCCGACGAGCGCCATGAGGCCGGTGAAGACGACGACGCCGACGACGAGGCGGGCGACCGCGCCGCCGGAGAGGTCGCTGACCGCGAGGCTGTGGAAGACGAGCGCCGGCGCCAGCACGTAGACGGTGACGGTGTTCAGTGGCTGGGGGTCGACGTCCTTCAGCCGCCCGAGGACGAACCCCACCGCCGCGATGGCGACGACCGGGAGGATGGCCGACGCGAAGATGCCGAGGAGGTCCACCGGCCCGCGTCAGGCGAGCCGCCAGGCGTCGTCGCCCGCCCGTTCGGCGACGCCGCGGCGCTCCATCTCCGAGAGCACCTCGTCCAGGCGGTCCGGCTGGGCGATCTCCATCTCGATGCGCTCGATCCGGTGGTACGAGGAGAGGTAGTGGCGGACGTCCGCGCGCGTGAAGGCGTCCTGGTCGGCCTTCTCCATCACGCCGCCGACGAGGTCGATCATGTCCTCGATGAAGTTCCAGGGGTAGACGACCCAGGTCCACTCCTCGAGGCGCTCGCCGACGAACTCCGGTTCGAACTCGCTGGTCTGCAGCAGCTGCAGCGTCGCCGTCCGGACCGCCCCGCAGTCCCGGTCGGTGACGTACTCGTGGGCCCGCCGGATGGAGCCGCCGGTGTCGGCGATGTCGTCGATGACGAGGACGTCCTTGCCCTCGACGCTGCCCTCCGGCATCGGGTAGCGGATCTGCGGCTCGTCGGCCTTCTCGCCGGTGCCGACGTAGTGCTCCATCTTCAGGCTCGTCAGGTCGTCGAGCCCCAGGAAGTCGCAGATGCAGCGGCCGGCGAACCAGCCGCCGCGGGCCAGCGCCACCACGACGTCGGGCTCGAAGTCGGCGGCCTTCACCTGGTCGGAGACCCCGCGGCAGAGCCCGTAGATGTACTCCCAGTTCGTGATGGTGCACTTGAACTCGTCGGGGAGGTCGGACATGCTCGGGGCAAAGCGGGGCACCGCCGTTAATCTGTCCGTCCGCCCGAACGGCTATGTAGCCGGTGGCGATAGCCTCCCTATGGCCGACTTCGATTCGTTCGACCACGAGGCCCACGTCGCCGAAGCCATCGACCTGGCGTACGAGGCGATCGAGCGCGGCGACCGGCCGTTCGGGTCGGTGCTGGTCCGCGACGACGAGGTGATCATGCGGGAGTCCAACCGCGTGGTGACGGAGAAGGACGTTCGCCGGCACCCTGAATTGCACCTCGCCTACCGGGCCATCCGGGAGCTGTCCCCGGCGGCCCGGTCCGAGACGGTCATGTACACCAGCACCGAGCCGTGTCCGATGTGCAGCGGCGGGATGCGATACGCCGGGTTCGGCCGGGTCGTCTACAGCGTCGGCGCCGACGAGGTCGTCGAGTTCGCCGGCGGCGAGCCGGCGACCCGGGCCGCCGAGATCCTCGACTGCGAGGTCGTCGGGCCCGTCGCCAACGACGCCGGCCGCGCCGTCCACGAGACGTTCTGGTAGGGGCCGCCGCCGGCCCGGGATCTCCTGGCGCGCGGAGACGACGTATTAAGGCGGTCCCCACACACGGGACGGTATGGAGACGCGACGCGCGCTGCTGGTCGACGCGTTCACGAGCGAGCCGCTCACCGGGAACCCCGCCGGCCTCGTCCCCGACGCGGACGGCCTGGCCGACGACCAGATGCAGGCGATCGCCAGGGAGCTGAACGCCTCGGAGACGGCGTTCCTCCGCGAGAGCGACGACGCCGACCGCCGGATCCGCTACTTCACGCCGACACAGGAGGTGGAGCTCTGCGGGCACGCGACCGTGGCGAGTCACGCCTGGCTGGCAGAGGAGGGCGCCATCGACGACGGGACGCACACCCTCGAGACGAACGTGGGCGTGCTGGACGTCGAGGTCGACGACGGGACGGTCTGGATGACCCAGGACGACGCGACGGTCGAGGAGGTGGACCTCGACTACGAGCGGGTGGCAGCGGCGCTGGGCGCCGACCACGCGACGCTGGAGGACGTCGGCGCCGACATGCCGCTGGCGACGGCGTCGACCGGCCTCGGGTTCCTCGTGGTGCCGGTCAACTTCCTCGAGGCCATCTCGGGGCTGGACCCGGACCTGGGGGCCATCGCCGAACTGACCGAGGAGCTCGGCGTGACCGGCGTCTACGCGTTCTCCTTCGACGCGCTGGAGGGCGATTCGACGCTGCACGGGCGGATGTTCGCGCCCGCCGCGGGCGTCGACGAGGACCCCGTGACGGGGACGGCCTCGGGTGCGGTCGGGGCGTACCTGCGGGAGGTCCGGGCCTTCGACGGCGAACTGCCGGAGGAGATGGTCTTCGAGCAGGGGCACTTCGTTGACCGACCGGGACGAGTGCTGGTGCGGGCGCAGTCCGAACCGGTGTCGGTCGGCGGCCGGGCGGTGACGGCGCTCGACGGGTCGGTAGTGATCCCCGAACCCGACGACGACGAGATAATCGAGGCGTAAGCAGGCTGCTAAAGACGCCGGACGGCGGGCCGTTACGGCTATTGTGGTGTGCTAGCAACCCGATATCGATTCTGACAAGGTTTGTCGGCCGGCCAACGCTTCGGAACCTTCTTTATCGCTCTGGTCGGCTACTCGACTACAAGATGGCTGTACTCTGGCTGGACGAGATCGGGTCCGACGACCTCGGGGCGGTCGGCGGCAAGGGCGCCTCCCTCGGCGAGATGACCGAGGCGGGACTGCCCGTCCCTCCCGGTTTCGTAGTCACCGCGCAGACCTACCGCGAGTTCATCGAGGACACCGGCATCGACGAGGAGCTGTTCGAAGCCGTCGACGTCGACTCCGACGACTCCGCGGCGCTGGCCGAGGCCGAGGCCACCGCCAAGGAGCTCATCCTCGAGACCGAGATGCCCGAGCACATCAGGGACGGCATCCTCGCGGCCTACGACGACCTCGACGACGGCGAGGCCTTCGTGGCCGTGCGGTCGTCGGCGACCGCCGAGGACCTCCCCGACGCCTCCTTCGCCGGGCAGCAGGAGACGTTCCTCAACATCACGCGCGAGGACCTCGTCGAGCGCGTCAAGCACTGCTGGGCGTCGCTGTTCACCCAGCGGGCGATCTACTACCGCAACGAGCAGGGCTTCGACCACGACGTCGTCGACATCGCGGTCGTCGTCCAGCGGATGGTCGCCGCCGAGAAGTCCGGCGTCATGTTCACCTCCCACCCCTCGACGGGCGAGCCCAAGATCATCATCGAGGCCGCCTGGGGGCTCGGCGAGGCCGTCGTCAGCGGCTCAGTCTCCCCGGACAACTACGTCGTCGACCGCGAGAACGGCGATATCCTCGACGTGACGGTCGCCGACAAGAAGATCGAGATGGTCAAGGACGAGGAGACCGGCAAGACCGTCGAGCGCGAGGTCGAAGAGGAGCGCCGCGACGCGCAGGTCCTCGACGAGGCGGAGATCGAGGCGCTCATCGACATCGGAAAACGCGCCGAGGATCACTACGACGAGCCGCAGGACGTCGAGTGGGCGATCTACGAGGGCGAGGTCTACATGCTGCAGTCCCGCCCCATCACGACCATCGACGAGGACGGCGCCGAACAGGCCGCCGCCGACGGCAACGGCGACGGCGAGGTCCTCGTGAAGGGCCTCGGCGCCTCGCCGGGGATCGCCTCCGGGCCGGTCCGCATCGTCCGCAAGCTCGACCAGCTCGACAAGGTCAGCGAGGGCGACATCATCGTCACCGAGATGACGACGCCTGACATGGTGCCGGCGATGAAGCGCGCCAGCGGCATCATCACCGACGAGGGCGGCATGACCAGCCACGCCGCCATCGTCGCCCGCGAGCTCGGCGCCCCGGCCGTCGTCGGCGCCGGCAACGCCTCGGAGCTGCTCGAGGACGGCCAGGTCGTCACCCTCGACGGCGACAAGGGCTCGGTGACCGAGGGCTCCGCGGACCCCGACGAGGAGACCGACGCGGTCGACGACGTCCGCCCGCAGAACCCCGTCAAGCCGATGACCGCCACGGAGGTCAAGGTCAACGTCTCCATCCCGGAGGCCGCCGAGCGCGCCGCCGCGACCGGCGCCGACGGCGTCGGCCTGCTCCGCATGGAGCACATGATCCTCTCGACGAACAAGACGCCCGAGCGCTACATCGAGGACCACGGCGAGGAGGCCTACGTCGAGGAGATCGTCGAGGGCGTCCGCGGCGTCGCCGACGAGTTCTACCCCCGGCCGGTCCGCGTCCGGACGCTCGACGCCCCGACCGACGAGTTCCGGCAGCTCGAGGGCGGCGAGAACGAGCCGAACGAGCACAACCCGATGCTCGGCTACCGCGGCATCCGTCGCAGCATCGACCGGCCGGACGTCTTCGCCCACGAGCTGGAGGCGTTCAGCCAGCTGTTCGAGATGGGCTACGACAACGTCGAGATCATGTTCCCGCTGGTCAACGACGCCGAGGACGTCGTCCGCGCGCGGAACCTGATGGAGGACGCCGGCATCGACCCCGAGCGCCGGACGTGGGGCGTGATGATCGAGACGCCCGCCTCGGCGCTCGGCATCGAGGAGATGGCCGACCAGGGCATCGACTTCGCCTCCTTCGGCACGAACGACCTCACGCAGTACACCCTCGCGGTCGACCGGAACAACGAGAACGTCGCCGACCGCTTCGACGAGCTCCACCCCGCGGTGCTGAAGCTCATCGAGACGACCATCGAGACCTGCCGCGAGGAGGGCGTCGACACCAGCATCTGCGGGCAGGCCGGCTCGAAGCCCCAGATGGTCCAGTTCCTCGTCAACGAGGGCATCTCCTCGATCTCGGCGAACATCGACGCCGTCCGCGACGTCCAGCACGAGGTCAAGCGCGTCGAGCAGAAGCTCCTGCTCGACTCGGTCCGCTAGGACTGCGCGGTCACTCGTTCGGTCGGTACGGCTCCGCTCGGCCCGCATCAGGCCTTTTTTATCGGATGCCCACGCAGGAGATGACAGCTATGCGACGTGCGCTTGCGATCGTCGGCCTCTGTCTGCTGTTGACCCTCTCGGGCTGCTCGTTCCTCCCGGGCGGGTCGGGCGACGAGTCGACCGCACCCGGCGTCGAGGACGGCGAACTGGCGGACTCCGCCACGCTGCTGGACGCCCACGAGTCGGCGCTCACGGAGAGCGGCTACGGCTACGACGTCTCGATCAACCTCTCGAGCGCCCGCGAGGGGCAGTCCTTCGACATCTCCGAGCGCCAGCGGATGGCGGTCGCGCCGGGCGCGGAGCAGTACGTCCACCAGGTGATCTACGGCGGCCAGACGCGCGTCGTCGCCTGGGGCAACGACAGCGTCGAGTACCGCCGCGTCGAGCAGGGCGGCAGCACCGAGTACAGCCGCTCGGATTCACCGTCGCCCACGGCGCTGACCGGCGCGAACCTGCTGGAGTCGCACCTGACCGCCCCCTACGAGGTCGTCGACACGGAGGAGACCGACGGGCGGACGCTCGTGACCCTGGAGTCGACCGGCGACCCCGCCGACGACCGGGCCATCCCGGGGAACGTCTCCTCCGTCGAGCGCTACGACGCCCGGTTGGTCGTCGACGGCGAGGGCCGCATCCACCGGCTGAACGCCTCGGGGGAGTACGCCGCCGGCGGCGAGACCGGCTCCTTCGAGTTCACCTACGAGCTCACGTCGGCCGAGGACCCCGGCGTCGAGCGACCCGCCTGGGTCGACCGGCTGGACGAATAGGCACGAAACCGACCACAACACAACGGCTAAACGTACGGACACTCTCATGGCTACACGTATGCAGCGGGCCGAACCGCAGGATTTCAGTCGCGTCCTCTCGTCGATGTGCACCCGGCCGCACCCGGCGGCCCGCGACGCGGCGGAGCGCTTCCTCGCCACCAACCCCGGCGACCCGGGGACCTACGAGACGGTGGCGAAGCTCGAACGCGAGGCCATCGACCTGCTGGGGCAGGTTGCGGGCCTCGAGGACGCCGCGGGGTACGTCTCCTCCGGCGGGACGGAGGCGAACATCCAGGCGGTCCGCATCGCCCGCAACCGCGGGGACACCCGGACGCCGAACTTCGTCGCGCCCGCCTCCGCGCACTTCTCGTTCCGCAAGGCCGCGGACATCCTCGGCGTCGAACTCCGGACCGCGCCGCTGGAGGACTTCCGGGCCAACCTCGACGGCGTCGCCGAACTGATCGACGAGGACACCGTGCTCGTCGTCGGCGTCGCCGGCACCACGGAGTACGGCCGCGTCGACCCGATCCCGGCGCTCGCCGACATGGCCGACGACGCCGGCGCGCTCTGCCACGTCGACGCGGCCTGGGGCGGGTTCGTCCTCCCGTTCACGGCCCACTCGTGGGACTTCTCCGACGCGGATATCGACACGATGACCATCGACCCGCACAAGATGGGGCAGGCGGCCGTCCCCGCCGGCGGCCTGCTGGCCCGCGGCCCGGAGCTCCTCGACGAACTCGCCATCGACACGCCGTACCTCGAGTCGACGTCGCAGGTGACGCTGACCGGCACCCGAAGCGGCGCCGGCGTCGCCAGCGCCGTCGCCGCGATGGAGGAGCTGTGGCCCGAGGGCTACGAGGCCCAGTACCGCACCTCCCAGTCGAACGCCGACTGGCTCGCCGCCGAGATCGAGGCCCGCGGCTTCGACGCCGTCGACCCCGTCCTCCCCATCGTCGCCATCGACTTCCCGCACGACCTGATCGCCGAACTCCGCGAGCAGGGCTGGCGGCTCTCCCGCACCGAGAACGGCGAGGGACGGGTGGTGTGCATGCCGCACGTCACCCGGCCCATGCTCCAGGAGTTCCTCGACGACGTCGACCGCCTGACCTGATCCGGGCGGTCCCGGGCGGCGGAACGGCCGTCCAGTAACGAGACTGTTTTACCCCCGACGCTACGCATACCGAGTATGCACGAGGAGTTCCCGACGGAGACGCCCGCGGTGGTCACCTGCGGGTTGCCGTACGCCAACGGCGACCTCCACGTCGGCCACCTGCGGACGTACGTCAGCGGCGACGCCTACTCGCGGGCCCTGGAGCGGGTCGGCCAGGACGTCGCGTTCGTCAGCGGGTCGGACATGCACGGCACGCCCATCGCGGTCAACGCCGCCGAGGAGGGCGTCGACCCCGAGTCCTTCGCCCTGGAGTACCACGAGCAGTACGAGGAGACGTTCCCGCAGTTCAACGTCGAGTTCGACAACTACGGGCACACCCACGACGAGACGAACACCGAACTCACCCGCGAGTTCGTCCGGTCGTGGATCGACGGCGACCACGTCTTCGAGAAGGAGATCGAGGTCGCCTGGGACAGCGAGACCGACCAGCCGCTGCCCGACCGCTTCGTCGAGGGGACCTGCCCGTACTGCGGGGAGAAGGCCCGCGGCGACGAGTGCGACGAGGGCTGCCAGCGGCACCTCGAGCCCGGCGAGATCGAGGACCCGGTCTCGACGATCACCGGCAACCCCGCGGAGTACCGCACCCGCCCCCACAGGTTCCTGCGGCTGTCGGACTTCCAGGAGTACCTGAAGGGGTTCATCGACCGCCTAGAGGGCACCGAGAACGCCCAGAACCAGCCGCGGGAGTGGATCGAGGGCGAACTGCAGGACCTCTGTATCACCCGCGACATGGACTGGGGGATCGACTACCCCGGCGACGCCGAGGGCGACGGGGGAGGCGACGGCGAGGACCTCGTCCTCTACGTGTGGGTCGACGCCCCCATCGAGTACGTCGCCTCGACGAAGCAGTACTCCGAGCGCGTCGGCACCGAGACCTACGACTGGGAGGCCGTCTGGAAGAACCAGGGGACCGACGAGCACCCCGACGGCGGGGAGATCGTCCACGTCATCGGCCACGACATCATCCAGCACCACACCGTCTTCTGGCCGTCGATGCTCCGCGGGGCCGACTACAACGAACCGCGGGCCGTGATGGCCTGCGGGTTCGTCAACCTCGCCGGCGAGGCCTTCTCCACCTCCCGGAACCGCGCCGTCTGGGCCGACGACTACGTCGAGTCGGGCCTGCACCCGGACCTCTACCGCTACCACATCGTCACCGGCAGCGAGTTCGTCGCCGACGTGAACTTCTCGTGGGACGGGCTCCAGGAGCGAGTCAACAGCGAACTCGTCGGGAACCTCGGGAACTTCTGCTACCGGTCGCTGCTGTTCGCCGAGCGCAACTACGGCGGGACCCCTGACGCCGACGTGAGCGACGAGGTTCGCGACGAAATCGAGTCCGCGATGGCGGACTTCCGCGAGGCCATCAACGACTACCGGGTCCGCGGGCTGGGGCGGGCGCCCGTCGAACTCGCGAAGTTCGGCAACGAGTACATCCAGCGCCACGAGCCCTGGAAGCTCACCGACGACGACCCCGAGCAGGCCGCACAGGTCATCCGCGACTGCGTCCAGCTCTCGAAGGCCGTCGCGGTGCTCATGGAGCCGGTCCTGCCGGGGAAGGCCGAGGAACTCTGGAGCCAGCTCGGCGAGGACGGCAGCGTCCACGACGCCGAACTCGGCGACGCCCTAGCCGATCCGGTCGCCGAGTTCGACGAGCCCTCCGAGCTGTTCGAGAAGATCGAGGACGACCGCGTCGAGGAGCTCAACGAGCAGCTCCAGGCGCGCGTCGAGGCCGCCGGGGACGGCGAGGAGGACGAAGCCGACGAGGCCGCCGAATCGGACGACGAGACCGGCGGCGCTGCCGCGGACCTCGAACCCGTCCGCGAGGAGCGGATCGGCTTCGAGGAGTTTCAGGACCTCGACCTCCGCGTCGGCGAGGTGCTCGCCGCCGAGCCGATCGAGGGCGCCGACAAGCTCGCGAAGCTCGAGGTCGACATCGGGGTCGAGACCCGCCAGATCGTCGCCGGCATCAAGCAGCTCCACGACCTCGAGGCGCTGCCGGGCACCCGCATCGTCGTCGTCGCCAACCTCGAGAAGAGCGAGCTGTTCGGCGTCGAGTCCGACGGGATGCTGCTGGCGGCCGGCGACCAGGCGGACCTGCTGACCACCCACGGGGACGCCGAGCCGGGGACGAAGATCCAGTGACCCCCACGCGCCGCCGGCCCGTCCCGACAGCCATTTGCCCCTCCCTCCGTTACCGCGTTCCATGAGCGACCCCGGCGACGCGGGCGAGCGGCGGTCCGACGAGGCGGACGGGACCGCCGGCCCCGACGCCGACGAGGACTCGGAGTGGGAGTTCTCCCTGCAGGACCTCGAGCAGCGGGAGGCCGACGCCGAGGCGGCCGCGGCCGCCGAGCGCGAGCGCCGACGACCGCTGGAGCCCGGCGACCCCTCCCTGGAGAACGTCCTCTTCGTAATCCTCGGAGTACTCCTCGCGCTGTTCATCATCTCCCGGATGTTCCTGCTCTGAGACGGCCGAAGCGTTAACGTCCGGGAGTCCGTACCCCGGGCCATGGCTGAACTGTTCGGCTACTCGGTGCCGTTCCTCCTCGTCCTGCTCGGGACGGCGCTGATGATCCTCGAGGCGTTCGCCCCCGGGGCCCACTTCGTCGTCGTCGGCATCGCCCTCCTGGCCGCCGGCCTCGCCGGGCTCGCCCTCGGCCCCCTCCTCCCGACGGTAGCGCTGCCCATCGTGCTGGCGGCGGTCGTCCTCGGCGCCGGCGGCCTCGCGCTGTACGCCTACCGGCAGTTCGACTTCTACGGCGGGAAGGGGACGCGACAGACCAGCGACTCGCGGTCGCTGCAGGGGAAGACCGGCCGCGTCACCCAGCGGGTCACCCGGAGCGACGGCGAGGTGAAGCTGGACTCCGGCGGCTTCAACCCCTACTACCAGGCCCGCGCCCTCGACGGCGAGATCGAGGAGGGCGCCGAGATCATGGTCGTCGACCCCGGCGGCGGCAACGTCATCACCGTCGAGTCGACCGAGGGCCTCGAGGACGACATCGACCGCGAACTCGCCCGGGAGCGGCAGCGACGCGCCGAGGAGGAACGGGACCCGGAGCGCGAGCGCGACGAGAGCGAACCCGCCTAGGGTCCGCGATTCTGTTCTCTCCGTCCGGTTTCAGAGAGCCCGATTTCCAGTCGATCAAGAAGCGAGTAGTCGGGCGGTTCTCTCCCGTCGATAGTGCTGGCTACCCGAGCCGGTCCTCCCAGTCGCTCGCCGTCGTTGATTCGCCGGTGACGCCGTCGGGGTCCTGCTCCAGCAGCAGCACGGCGGCCTCGTTCATCACGTCCGGGTCGAGGATGGAGTCGCGCTCCTCGTCGTCGAGGTGGTCCCAGAAGCCGGTCTCGACGCGGCCGCCGGGGTCCAGGCAGTTGACGTTGACGTCGGGGGCGAGCTCCTCGGCGAGCGTCCGGGAGAACCCCTCGAGGGCCCACTTCGAGGCGACGTAGGGGCCCCAGCCCGCCGAGCCCCGCCGGCCGAGGCCGGAGGAGATGTTGATCACGTTCCCCTCGTTCAGTTCGGGGACGGCGTGCTTCGCACAGAGGAAGCTCCCGGTGACGTTCACCTCCATGACGAGCCGCCAGTCGTCGACGTCGACGTTCCGGACCTCCCGGAGCTCGTCGTGGAGGCTCAGCATCCCGACCGCGGCGTTGTTCACGAGGCCCGTAAGCTCGCCGTACCCGTCGACGGTCGCCTCGATGAGCGCCTCCACGGCGGGTTCGTCGGTGACGTCCGCCGGGACGAGGAGCGTCTCTCCGTCGGCCGCGTCGGCGACCTCCCGGAGGTCGTCCTCGCTCCTGGCGGTCAGTACCGTGTTCGCGCCCTCCGCGGCGAACCGGCGGGCCATCGCCGCGCCGAGGCCGCGGCTCGCGCCCGTGACGATGACGGTCTCGTCGTCGAGTCGTCCCATGGCTGAGCCGACGCTTCGGAGGGTGAAAAACGAGCGGGTCGGACGGTGAGGTAACAGCTCCAGCGGCGACCGGTGTCCGCGCCGGTCTCCAGTCGGTCGATGAGCCGTTCGTCTGGGGTGGGTTCTCGTCGCCTCGACCGGGACTCAGTCGAAGCTGAGCTGGGCTTCAGCCTGTCCTGACCGTGTCCTGGCGGAGCGGTGGTGCGCCTCGACGGTCACCGACCCGTCGGCCGCGCAGGCCACGCTGACGTCGTAGCCGTGGTAGGTGAACTCGATCCGTCCGGTGCGGGTGCCGCCGTGGGGCAGCGGCTCGAAGAGCGCCTCGAGCGCGTCCGTGTCCACGGCGTCGTACAGCGGCGGGAGGTCCAGCGGGTCCGTATCGTCGGCGTCTGCGACGGCTTCGAGGACGGCCAGGGTCGGAGAGGAGCTGTTCGTCACGTTTGGATGGACGCCAGCGACGTCTAAAAAACGCCACGTCCGTGTTCGACCGCCGTCAGGTGAAAGCCAGCGCTAACTCGTGACCCGACTACCTGTTGGACAGACTACTCGTCCCGGACTCCATCCCCAGGCGATAGAACTCGGGTTCGGGATTCGAACGTGAGGGCGACGACGGGTCGGGACCGGCGGTTGTCGGTCCGCTATCGCCGTTCCGGTCGACGGCGACGACCGTCCGGCGGCTACGGAGGGGCTACGCGAGAGAAAGGCGAGGGTAGGACCGTTACTTCGCGGAGATGACGTCGTCGATGCGGGCGATCATCGTCGCCGCCTCGGTGGCGGACTCGACGGCCTCCCGCTTGACGGCGGCGGGGTCGAGGATGCCGTGCTCGACGGGGTCGCCGACGTCGCCGGACTGGCCCTCGGCGATGAGGCCGGCTCGACCCTCGGCGTCGTGGGTCGAGCGGAGGTCGACGAGCGCGTCGATGGGGTCCATGCCGGAGTTCTCCGCGAGCGTCCGGGGCAGGACGTCGACGGCGTCGGCGAAGGCCTCGATGGCGAGCTGCTTGCGGCCCTGGACGCTGGCGACGCTCGAGCGGATGTGGTCGGCGATGGCGATCTCGGTCGCGCCGGCGCCGGGGACGACGCCGCCGGCGTCGAGGGACGCGGTGACGACGTCGAGGGCGTCCATCAGGGCGCGCTCGAGCTCGTCGGCGACGTGCTCGGTGCCGCCGCGCGCGAACACGGTGACCGTCTCGGCGGCGGCGCCGCCCTCGATGAAGGCGAGCTCGTCGGAGCCGAACCGCTGGACGCTGACGCTGTCGGCGGCGCCGAGGTCGGCGTCCTCGAGGTCGTTCAGGGTGCCGACGGTGCGAGCGCCGGTCGCGCGCGCGATCGAGCGGGCCTCGTCGTCGTCGACGGAGTCGAACGCGAGGACGCCCTCCTTCGCGAGGTAGGAGGCGACGAGGTCGTCGACGTCACCGGTGACGAAGGCGACGTCGACGCCGGCGTCGGCGACGGTCTCGGCGTAGCCGCGGAGTTCGCCCTCCTCGGCCTCGAGGGCCTGGTTGAGCTGGTCGACGCTGGAGATGTCGTACTCGGCGTCGATCTCGGCCTCGCGGACCTCCAGGTCCAGGTCGAGGACGGCGATGGTCGCGTCCTCGACGCTGCGGGGCATGTCGTCGTGGAGGGGCTCCTCCTCGCTGATGACGCCCTGGACCAGCTCGGTCGCGGAGGCACCCGCGCCGGTCTGCGTGCGGAGGGTGATGGCGTCGCGGTCGACGCCGTCGTCGGTCTGGACCTGCCGGATGGCCGCGACGATGGTCTCGGCGAGGGAGGCGGCGTCGATGTCGCCGGTGCCCTTGCCGGTCATCGAGGACTCGGCGACCGACGCGAGCACGTCGTCGTCGAGTTCGTCGGTGAGCGTGACGTCCTCGACGGCCTCGAGCGCCAGCCGGGAGGCCTCCTGGTACCCCTCGACGATGGTCGTCGGGTGGACGTCGTCGTCGAGCAGGTCCTCGGCCTGCGCGAGGAGCTGCCCGGCGAGGACGGAGGCGGTCGTCGTGCCGTCGCCGACCTCCTCCTCCTGGGTCTCGGCGACCTCGACGATCATCTGGGCCGCCGGGTGCTCGATGTCCATCTCCTGGAGGATGGTCGCGCCGTCGTTCGTGATGACGACGTCGCCGGAGTCGGAGACGAGCATCTTGTCCATGCCGCGGGGGCCGAGCGTCGTCCGTACGGACTCGCTGACGGCCTTGCCCGCGGTGATGTTCGACGACTGGGCGTCCTTCCCGCGGGTCCGCTCGGAGTCCTCGTTGAGAATGAAAAGCGGCTGTCCGCGCCGCTGGCGCATCTGCTGTGACATATTCGTTCGATATGTCGTCAGCGGTTCTATATAAGGGTTTCTGTCCGCGCCCCGCTGACGCGGAGTCGGCGCCTCGGCTGCCGGCCCCTCATCGGCGGTCGTACACCGCGACGGCGCGGTCGGTGCGGGCCGACCAGCCGTTGGGGTTCCGCCGCGGAGTCCGGTCGGAGAGCCGCGCCCGGAGGCCGTCTTTATACCCGAGGACGCCGCCGACGAGCACGTCGCGGCCGTTGCCGAACCAGCTCGTCGGCTTCGCCTCGCCGTCGACGACGTCTCGGAGCGCTGAGGTGGCGTCCGCGACGCCGTGGCGGGCCGTCCGGAAGGCGACCGTCGGGTGGGCGCCGTAGTTCTTCGCCAGCCGGTAGGCCAGCGAGCGGTAGCGGTCCCGCCAGTCGCGCTCCTTGCGGCCGCCGTCGGTGGCAGCCTCGCGGGCGACGCACATCTCGGCGTTCCAGGCGACGCCATAGTCGAGGCCGGCCAGCCGGTGGGCGGCGTCGCGGGCGCCGCCGACCTCGAGGTACTCGTCGAAGCCGTCGATGGCCTCGACGACCTCCCGGGTGAACGCGGCGTTGCCGCCGTTGAAGTAGGTGACCGCCCGCCCGCGGATGGTCCGGGTCTCGACGCTGTCGGTGGCGACGCCGGCCCGGAGCTGCTCGTGGGTCGGGCCCGTGACGGCGTCTGCGTCGGCGAGGGTCGTCACGACGGCGTCGAGCCAGCCGTCCTCGACGGCCATCGTGGGGTTGACGAAGGCGACGGCCTCGCCGCGGGCCCGGTCGAGGCCGGCGTTCCGCGCGACGCTGACGTTCCGGTCGTCGACCTCGACGAGGACGTCGACGCCCTCGTGGTCGCGGACCATCCCGCTCGTCCCGTCGGTGGAGGGCCCGTTGACGACGACGAGCTCGAAGGGGGCCTCGGCGCTCAACGCGTCGAGACAGCCGCGGAGCTCGTCGCGGTCGTTCAGCGTTGGCACCACCACCGACACGTCCATACCCCCGATAGCGTGTCGGACCACCAAAAGTTCCGCGGGTGCTGGCCGGCCCTGCTACTCGGGGACGCGGACGTCCCAGTAGGAGACCGACGCGAGGTTGTCACCGAGCGGCGTCCGACCGACCGTCTCGTCGAGCGACCGGAACGGGCGGGCGACCCAGCCGGGCACCGCCCGGTAGAAGCCGAAGGGGACGACGAAGTCGTGGGCGGCGTCGACGAGTTCGAGGTCGGCGCCGACGACGAGTTCGCGGACCTCCCGGTCGGAGTAGAGCCGCGAGCCCATCGGCAGCGCCCAGTTGTAGATCGACCGGAACGAGTAGCGCTTGAACGTGTCGAAGAAGATCTGTTCCTTCGAGACGCGGCGCATCTCGCGGATGTAGGCCTCCGGGTCGGGCGCCAGGTGGAAGAACCGCATCGCGAAGACGGCGTCGAAGTGGTCGTCCGGGAAGGGGAGCCGGCCGGCGTCGCCCTGCATGAAATCGAGGGAGTCCTCGACGCCCGCCGCGTGGGCCTTCCGGCGGCCCTGCTCGAGCATCGCCTCGGAGATGTCCATCCCGACGACGTCGGCGCCGCGGTCGGCGAGCATGACGGTGAACCGACCGGTCCCGCAGGCGACCTCGAGGACGCGCTTGCCCTCCAGCGGCTCGAGGGCGTCGATGACCGCCCGTTTCTCCCGGCGGTCGATGACGCGGCCGCCCTGCGAGAAGCGCTTGTCGTCGTACGCCTCCGCGATGTCGTCCTCCTGGTACCACTCCTGACCCTTCACACTACCCGAATCGACCTCCGCCGACCATAAAAGGATGCTGAAAGTGCCGGGCGACCGCGGGTCGCCCCGAGACCCCGCTCGTCCGCACCCGTCCGAACTGGCGACTGGGTGAAAGGTGTCGGCATGTGGATATATAGACGGCCGGACCCGCACGGTCGTCCGGAACCCCCGCCCGTCATAGCACGGCCCCTTAATCCGGGAGGGTTTCCTTTCGAGGTGATTTATCCGATTTCGGCCCAAACTTTGCCGCCAAAATTGCCAGCGCGTACTATGTAAGCCGGCTGTGTATAAGGGGGCATTATACACACTTGAGTGTACGTATTGTTTGGACACCCATATAGCGAAGTTTTACCAGGAGGTTCCACTCACGCCTTGGTATGAGCACGACCACGGAGGAACGCTCACGCCAGGCCGAATCGCCGCTGTCTGACCCCGAGTTCCGCGAGACGCTGCGCGAACTCCCCCCGAGCGCGAAGCTCGTCGCGAAGGTGCTGGAGGACGCCTCCCCGCTCTCGCAGGGCCAGCTCGCCGAGGAGTCGCTGCTCCCCGATCGGACCGTCCGCTACGCGCTCAACCGCCTCGAGGACGAGGACCTCGTCGACTCCCGCTACTCCTTCCACGACGCCCGCAAGCAGGTCTACTACCTCGTCGAGTAATCTGCTCCGCAACCGGGGCCCCGCCCGAACCCCGGACCACCGCTTCCGACCTTCCCGTCTCCCGCCCGCCCGACAGCCGCGGCCGTCGACGCCCACTACTAAGCCCTCGCCGCGCCACCTCCGGGTATGCACGTCGAGCGCCTCCCCGTCGAGGTTCCCACCCGGGCCCCCACGGGGAAGACCGCCTGCTACGTCGTCGGGGGCGACGACGCCCTCCTGGTCGACCCGGCGGCGACCGACGAGCGCGTCGAGGCCCGCCTCGACGACGTCGCCCACGTCGCCGTCACGCACCACCACCCAGACCACGTCGGCAGGGTCGCGGAGTACGCCCGCCAGGCCGACGCCACGGTCTGGTGTCGGTACGGCCGCGAGGACGCCTTCGCCGCCGCGACCGACGCCGAACCCGACCGGACGTTCCGGGAGGGGACCGTCGTCGAGACCGGCGACGGCCCGGTCACCGTCCGGGACACGCCCGGCCACGCGCCCGAACACGTCGCCTTCGAGACCGGCGAGGGGCTCGTCTCCGGTGACCTCGCCGTCGCCGCGGGCAGCGTCGTCGTGGGTGCACCGGAGGGGGACATGCGCGCGTACGTCACCTCCCTCCGCCGGGTCCGCGGGCTGGCCCCCGAGCGGCTCTATCCCGGTCACGGCCCCGTCGTCGAGGACGTCCGCGAGACCTGCGAGCGCCTCATCGACCACCGCCTCGACCGCGAACGTCGCGTCCTCCACGCCGTCGAGTCGGGCAGCGAGACCGTCGACGCGATCCTCGCTGCCGCCTACGACAAGGACCTCGCCGGCGTCGAGGACCTCGCCCGCGCGACGGTCCGCGCCCACCTCGAGAAACTCGACCACGAGGGTCGGGTCCGCTGGGACGGCGACAGCGCCGCGCCGGCGTGACCCACCGCTCCATTCCGTTGCCCCCGTCCCCACAATAATGATGGAGGCTCTCCAAGTCCACCCATGGGGATCGCACGCCACGGTTCGGGGATCCGGGCGGACGCGGGTGCACTGGTCTCGCAGGTCCACCCGGTGTTCATGCTGCCGCCGCTGGCCGCGTCGGCCTTCGGGGCGGTGCTGGCCGGCCGGGTCGACCCGACGCTGCTCGTCCTCCACCTCGTCGCCGCCTTCGCCGGCCTCTACACCGCCCACGTCAAGGACGGCTACGTCGACTTCTACGGCCGCGGCGAGGACGACGACCACCCGCTGACCGCCGACGGCTGCCGGCTGGCCCTCGCCGGCGCGAGTGCGCTCTTCTTCGCCTGCCTCGCCGCCATCGGCCTCCTGGTCGACGTCTGGGCCGCGCTGCTCACGCTCCCGGGGTGGATCATCGGCTACCTCCACGCCCCGCAACTGGACCTCAACGCCGTCGGCGCCACGGCCGGCTACCCGGCGGGCATCGCCTTCGCGCTGCTCGGCGGCCACTACGTCCAGGCAACCGCCCTCGGGGCCGACGTCGTCGCCTTCGCCCTCGTCTTCTTCGTCGTCCTCTGCGGCATCAAGGTCGTCGACGACGCGACCGACTACGAGTACGACCGCTCGATCGGCAAGCGGACCGTCGCCGTCGTCCTCGGCCCGGACGCGGCCCGCCGGTTCGCCTACGGGCTGATGGCCGCCGGGATGGCCGTCGTCCTCGTCCTCGCGGCCGTCGGCGTGTTCCCGCCGGCCAGCGTCGCCGCGCCGCTGGTCTTCGGCGTCGTCGCCGCCTTCGCGTGGCGCGCCGGCGAGGACGCCGGGCTCGCGACGAAGCTCCTCATCCGCGGGTCGTACCTCTTCCTCGCGGTACTCGTGGCCGCAGTGTGGATCGGGTGAACTTCGGAGACGGGACCCGAACTACAGCCAGCCCGCCGGGAGGGTTTCGTGGTTCTCCTCGAGCAGTTCCAGCACCGGCCGGATCGCGTCGAACCGGGCGCCCTTCACCACGGTGTTCGACTCGCGATCCCACTCGACGAAGCCGTACTCGACGAGCATCGGGAGGTGGACGTGGTAGAGTCGAACGTGGCTCTTGTCCGCCCCACTGATCTCGGCGTCGCTGGCCAGGTACTCTTCCTTGAGTCCCTCGCTCATCCCGCCCACCTCCCTCGACGCCTCCGAGATCGTCTCGACCGTCTGCGGATTGTGCTCCAGCAGGTCCACCAGCAGCTTCCGCCGCTGGACGTCCGACAACGCCTCGAAGACGTCGTCTGCGTGGTCTCCCCCGTTCCCGTTCATACTGGGAGTGATGGACGGCGATCGATATCAATGTGCGATATTTTCACGGAGGACGGTCGTTCTGAACAACCGAGTGACAGCCGGGTGACGACGCCTCGCCGGAGATCGCGGTGACGCTCCCCTAGTTCGCCGTCGAGACGATCTTGACGACGTCGCCCTCGTCGAGTTCGTGGTCCTCGCCGACGCGGCGGCTCGCGCGGGCGTCGACCGCGTGGAGGTACCCCTCGCCGATGTCGGAGTGGACCGCGTAGGCGAGGTCCTTCGGGGTCGCGTCGCGCTCCAGGAGGAAGGCGTCCGGGAGGACGTTCCCCTGGCCGTCGGTCCACCGGGTCTCGTTCTGCACCGGGTAGACGGTGATGCGGTCGAGCAGGTCGTAGACCGCCTCGTTCAGCGACTGCTGGACGCCGGTGCCGCCCCACTGCTGCATGACGTCGCGGATGCGCTCGAGGCCCTCCGCCTGCGCGTCCGAGAGGTCGCCGGTGATCTCGAAGTCGTCGTCGCCGGGGTCGTAGTCCACGACGCCGGCCTCGACGGCCTGCCGGAGCGCGAGTTCGCCCTCCGCGGTGCAGGGGATCACGTGGCCGGCGACCTCCTCCAGGCGCTCGACGTTGCCCTCCGGGGCCACGTCCGCCTTGTTGGCGACCACGACGATGGGCTTGGTCCGCTCGCGGAGCCGCCGGGCCAGCTCCTCGCGGTCCGCGTCGTCCCAGGCCATCGGGTCGTCGGAGTACTCCATCTCCCGGAGGACGGCCATCATGTCGTACTCGGTCGCGCCGACGCCGGTGAGGGTGTCGGTCAGCGCCTCGTCGAAGTCGAACTCCGGCGAGCGAGACTGCCGCTCGATGGTCTCCCAGTTGTCGGCGACGATCCCGGCCAGCCAGAGGTCCATCTCCTCCTCGACGAAGTGAACGTCCTCGACGGGGTCGTAGCTGCCGACCTCGACCGGCTCCCCCTCGGCGTTCGTGCCGCCGGAGGCGTCGACGACGTTCAGGATGACGTCGGCGTTCGACAGGGCGTCCAGGAACTGGTTGCCGAGGCCCTTCCCCTCGTGGGCGCCGGGGACCAGCCCCGCGACGTCGAGCAGTTCGACCGGGACGTAGCGCTTGCCGCCGTGGCAGTTCTCGTTGCCGCAGCGCTCCTCGCGGTCGAGGCAGGGACAGCGGGTCCGGACCTGGCTGACCCCCCGGTTGGCGTCGATGGTGGTGAACGGGTAGTTGCCGACGTCGACGTCCGCCAGCGTGGCGGCCTTGTAGAACGTCGACTTGCCGGCGTTGGGCTTGCCGGCGAGGGCGACCGAGAGCATACCCGACGTACTGCCGGACCCCGTAAATGCGTCCCGATAGTCGACCCGGCGACGGTAACCGGTGCCTGAGGGCATAATTAGCGGACTACTAAGTGAGAAAGTATTTGGTCTTCTGCGTACGCGTCGATGTATGGAAGCCCCTCCACACGACCCTGCCGACCGTCCCCGCCCGCCGCGCCGCCCCGACAGCCACGACCCGAGAGACCGGGCGGCGTGACGCCATGACGAAACCCCGCGAACACACCGGTGACGGCGTCAGCAGGCGGTCGTTCCTCGCGGCCGGCCTGATCGGCGCCGCCGGCGCGACGAGCGGCTGTATCGACATGGTCCGCAGCGCCGCGGACCCCGACGGCGACTCGCAGGTCTCGCTGTCGATCGCGACCGTCCCCGCGGACAGCGACCGGGCGTCCGTCCGGATCGTCGAGCACCTCGAGTCGAACCTCCGGGCCGCCGGCGTGGACGTCTCCCGCGACGTCCGGTCCCCCCAGGAGTTCCTGGGGCGCGTGCTCGTCGACCACGAGTACGACGTCTACGTCGGGACCCACCCGCTGGAGACCGACCCCGAGTACCTCTACGAGGCGCTCCACTCAACGTTCACCCACGAGCCGGGCTGGCAGAACCCCTTCGGCTACACCAACATCCCCTTCGACGCGTACCTGGAGGACCAGCGGCTGGCCGCCGGCGACGAGCGCGCCGCCATCGTCGACCGGATCCTCTCGACGGTGGTCCAGGAGAAGCCGTTCGAACCGATCTGCGTCCCCGACGAGTACCGGGTCGCCGACCCCGACCGCTACGAGGGGTGGGACGGCGGCCACCTCGACGGGCGCGGCGGCTACCTCGAGGTCGAGCCGGCCGAGGGCGTCACCGAACTCACCGCGCTCGTCACCGACAGCCGCTCGACCCGCTCGGCCAACCCGCTGTCCCCGACGCTCCACGGCGAGGACCGGGTGGTAGAGCTCGTGTACGACTCGCTGGCGACCGAGCGGGACGGCGAACTGGCGCCCTGGCTCGCCTCGAACTGGGAGTGGGCCGACGACGCCGACGAGGCCGGCACGGAACTGCAGACGGCGACCGTCGACATCCGGGAGAACTGTCGGTTCCACGACGGCGAGCCGCTCACCGCGGCCGACGTCGCGTTCACCTACCGGTTCCTGGCGGACACGCTGCTCGGCCGGCGGCGCGTGCCGGTCCCGGCGCCGCGGTACCGCGGCCGGGTCTCGGCCATCGACTCGGTCGAGGTGGTCGACGAGTACCGCCTTGAGATATCGACGACGGCCGCGCGGTCGGTCGCCGAACGAGCGTTCGTTGTCCCGGTCCTCCCCGAACACCGCTGGAGCGCGCTGGTCGAGGAGCAGGTCGGCCCGCCGGACGCCACGGCGCCCGTCGACGGGTGGAGCCCCGCCGACATCGACAACCTCCCACCGGTCGGCAGCGGGCCGTACCGCTACGACGACCACTCGGAGCGCGACTTCATCGCCCTGACGCGCAACGACGAGCACTTCTCGCTGCGGCCCGCCGTCGACGGGCCGGCCCCGTCGGTCGAGACGATCCGGTTCGAGGTCGACCCCGGCAGCGTCACCTCCGCCGACCGCGTCCGGGGCGGGAGCGCCGACGTCACGGCCTCTCACCTGTCGCCCGGCGCGATCGGCGACGTCGCCGACGACCCGGACCTCGAGCGCTTCGAGTCGTCGCCCCGGCGGTTCTACCACCTCGGGTTCAACGTCCGGTCCTCGCCGTGCAGCAACACCCACTTCCGGCGGGCGGTC
This sequence comes from Natronomonas salina, assembly GCF_013391105.1. Lineage (NCBI taxonomy): Archaea > Methanobacteriati > Methanobacteriota > Halobacteria > Halobacteriales > Natronomonadaceae > Natronomonas > Natronomonas salina. The sequence goes on along the minus strand of NZ_CP058335.1, from coordinate 1,071,585 downwards.
ACGAGCCTGCTGGACAAGGCCTGGATCGCCGAGACGGTGTTCGAGGGCCACGCGACGCCGGCCGTCACGCCGCTGGCGGACGAGTGGGTCCCCGACGAACTGGCGTGGGACGGGGCGGACCCCGTGACGCCGTTCCCCGGCGCCGACGGCGAACTCGACGTCGACGCCGCGAGGACGCTGTTCGAGGAGGCCGACTACCGGTACGACGACGAGGGACGGCTGCTCGAGGGGTACTGATGTTCGTCGAGGTGGTGACGCGGGTCGCCGCCGCCCTCGCCGTCGCCCTGCCCGTCTCGCTGCTCGCCTTCGTGGGCCGCGACCGGCTGGCGCGGACCCGCTCGGAGTGGCGCTCCCGGATCCGGACCGCCGGCCCGCTCGTGGTCATACTCGTCGCCTCGCTGCTCGTCAACCGGTGGGTCCGGCAGTCAGCGCCGGCGTTCTCTCGGGAGTACGGCATCTACGCGACGGCGACGTTCTACCGGCTGGAGGGCGACTTCATCCTGGTGTTCCAGTCGATCGCCTCGGAGTCGGTCACCTCGTACTTCTCGTTCGTCTACGTCTACGGCTACGCGTTCCTCCTCATCTTCCCGGTCGTCGCCTACTTCACGCTGTCCGACACCGTGCTGTTCCGGCGGCTGCTCTCGGCCTACACGTTCAACTACGCCGTCGGCGTCGTACTCTACGTGTTCGTCGTGGCGTACGGCCCCCGGAACCTGATGGTCGAGGGCCTCGACACGGTCCTCTACGACGCCCGGCCGGAGTACCAGTACCTCACCCAGGAGGTCAACCGCAACACCAACGTCTTCCCGTCGCTGCACACCTCGCTGTCGGCGACCGTCGCCGCGTTCGCCGCCATCTCCCGCGACGACCTCCGCGCCTGGTTCCCCGTCGCCGTCCTGCTGGCCGCCAGCGTCGTCGTCTCGACGATGTACCTCGGTATCCACTGGGGCATCGACGTGCTGGCCGGACTCGTCCTCGCGTCCGTCAGCGTCGTGTTCTCGCGGCTCGTGGTCGACCGGTGGGCGGTCTGGGAGGTCCTCGAGGACTGGTGGCGGTCGAGGACGGACCGGTAGGTGCGGGCGGCTGTGGATTCGTCGGAAGGAACAGTACGGACCGGGTCAGCCGTCTTCGGCGTCGGCGATGATCTTCTCGACGTCGTCGCCAGAGCCGTTCGTCGAGGGGACGGTCTCGTCGGTCGGCCCCCACTCGAACTCGCTCTCCGCGACCGGGCGGACGGCCGGCGTGGCCTCGACGTCGAGCCGCCCGTCGCCGAGTCGGACGAAAGCCGGTTCCGGGTCCGGCTCGGGGAGTTCCCCCTCGCCGAGGGGAACCACGGCGGGAGCGATGTCTTCTAATGCTGCCTCGTCGTCCGCACCCGCGAGTTCGTCATCGCTCTCGGATTCCGCCTCGGGTTCCGGTTCCGGTGCGTCCTCGAAGACGAGCCGGCCGTGCGCGCGGATTGTGCCGTCGACCTCGGCGACCTCCGAGAGCCGGCAGTCCTCACAGGAGATGTCGCCGCGGACGTGCGCGCCCGGGCTGACGACGACGTCGCCGCCCTTCGTCGTCACGTCGCCGTGGACGATGGTCCCGGGGCCGACGTGGATGTCGGTTTTCGCCCGGAGGCTCCCGAAGACCTCGGTCTCTCGGCCGACCTCGATCTCGGTGGCGCGGATGTTGCCGTGGACGCGGCAGTCGTCGCCGATGGTGGCGGGTGTCGAGACCCGCCAGGCGTCGTCCGAGACGCGGGCGCCGCGTGGGATCATCAGGGGATCGGCCTCGCGGTCGGCCGCGAGGAACTCCTCGGCGACCTCCTCGGCGGCCTCCTCCTCCCCGATGCGGAGCAACTGCGAGAGGTAGACGAACAGGAAGACGATCGTCGGCATCGGGTTGCGGATGACGATCCAGCCGTTGGCCTCGAAGCCGCGCTCGATGTCGACGTCGTCGCCGATGTCGAGGTCGCCGGAGACGATGAGCTGGCCGGTGATGTGGACCCGCTCGCCGAGGTAGGCGTCCTGGCCGACGAGGACGTTGCCGTCGACGTCGCACCACATGTCGAGCCGGCAGTCGCCATCGGCCTCGATGTCGCCGCCGAAGCGGACCCGCTCGCCGGCCACCACGTTGCCGCCGCGGACGCCCAGCTCGACGACGCTCTGCCCGCCGACGAGCACGTCCCCGTCGGTGACGAGGTCGTGCTCCTGGACGTGCGTGCCGTCGGGGATGGACAGCTCCTCCAGCGGGTCCGAGCCGAACACGGTGTAACCCTGCCGGTCACCGCTAATAAATCCTCCTCGCGCGTCAGACGTCCGGCAGACATATGTCGGTCACGCGAGTAACGCCGACGGGGCCGTCGATGCGCCAGCGGGCGCGCCCCGGCGACGGGGAGGGGAAACTCCCGTCGCATCCGTCTCGTCTCCGCTTCGCCCGGCGGACGCGACGGCGGACCGGCGGACGGTCGTCGTGGCGCTTATGTCCGGCACCGTCGAACCCCCGGTATGACCGTTCTCTCGTTCGACGAGCAGGGCGTCGACGTCATCTACGAGGGCACAGAGTTCCGCCTCGAGAAGGACCTCATCGAGGAGGCGACCCGCAAGGACTACCCGGACGTGACCGACCACGAGGTGCTGCAGATCGTCGAGGAGAGCCCCTCGCTCTCCGACGAACCCCGCCGGATTCAGGACATCCTCGACTAGGCGTTCGCCGCCACCGGAACGCTCTTTTCCCGTGCCACCGCGTCCCACCCCATGCGAGCCGCGCGCTTCTACCCAGGAGAGGGGCTCCGTATCGAGGACGTCCCGAGACCCGAGGTCGGTCCCGGCGAGGTGCTCGTCGAGGTGGCCGCCTGCGGGGTCTGTCACTCCGACCTGCACGTGCTGGACGGCGACCTCCCGCTGACCGAACCGCGGACGCTCGGCCACGAGGTCGCCGGCACCGTCGCCGAGACCGGCGAGGGGGTCGGTCTCGACGTCGGCACCGACGTGGCCGTCTTCGGCGGCTGGGGCTGCCGGAACTGCGAGGTCTGCGCCCGCGGCGACGACCAGCTCTGCAACTTAACGAACTGGCTCGGCATCGGTCACGACGGCGGCTACGCGGAGTACGTCCGCGTGCCGACGGCCGACTACTGCCTCCCGCTGGACGGCCTGGACCCCGTCGAGGCGGCGCCGCTGACCGACGCCGCCCTCACCCCGTACCGGGCCATCGAGAAGGCCGACGTCGGACCCGGCGACTGCGTCGCCCTCGTCGGTATCGGGGGGCTGGGGGAGTTCGGCGTCCAGCTGTCACGGCTCCGCGGCTGCTACACCGTCGCCGTCGACCGCGACCCGGCGAAGCTCCGGCGCGCCGAGTCCATCGGCGCGGACGCGACCGTCGACACTTCGGGGTCGGTGCCGGGCGAGATACGGGACGCCGCCAGCGGCCCGGTCGACGCGGTCGTCGACTTCGTCGGCGTCGACGCGACCCTCCAGTGGGGCGTCAACGTCCTCGGCGCCGACGGCCGGCTCGTGCTGGCCGGCATCGGCGGCGGGTCGGTCGACTTCTCGTGGAACCCACTGGTCGGCAGCGAGGTGACCTACCGGACCGTCCAGTGGGGCACACCGGCGGAGCTCCGGTCGGTGCTGGACCTCGCCCGACAGGACCGCCTGGAGACCCGGACCGAGCGGGTCGGCATCGACGAGGTGCCGGCGACCCTCGAGCGACTCGAGGCCGGCGATGTCGACGGGCGGGCGGTCGTGGTACCGGAGGCGTAGTATCGGTCGGTAGCGGTACACCTAAGGGTCAGCGCCCGGTGCTGCCGATATGAACGTCGCCGACATCAAGGAGGAACACGATCACCCGTCCTGGTTCACCGCCGCCGGGACGTTCGCCGCCTACGGCGTCGTCCTCGTCGCGATGACGCTCGTGCTGTTCGGACTGCCGTGGCTCATCTTCTCGCTGCTGTAAACCACTTTTTGAACGCTCCGGCGGTTTGGCAGCGGAGCCGCCGAACACGCCCCACGCGTAGCGGCTTCGCCGTGGTTCGAGAGAGCGAAGCTCTCTCGTCATCACGAAAGTCGCCGCAGGCGGCTTTCGAACGACCACGTCGCTCGGTTGCGGGCCTCCGGCCCGCACCCGGTTGGCGGCCCACAGGCCGCCTCCAGTCCGCTCGCGCTACGGCGACTCGACCTCCGGCCTCGTCGCCGCGAACTGCCTCGGGGGCGTTCTTCGAACGCCCCGCCCGGCGAATGCTGGACATCGATCGTTGTACCGGTCGGTATAGGCAATGAATAGTCCGAAGACAGGGGGGGCGAGGGGATGAGGGAGGAGGATTGTATTGCCTGCCGCCTCTTGAATGTCTAACGGATACCCACCCGCCCTGATATACCATAGGAGGACAACACGTAACAACCCGGGTGTTTAGGAAGGGCTACACACGTTGGGTGTTTGACAGGTGTCTGTTACGCAGCCTCTGTCGTGGTGGTCGCTTTTCCCCAGTTTGCCCTGGGTCGCGGCCTCCGTCCGCAAACTTCTAACGTGGGCGGCGAAGCCGGCACGCTGACTGAACGAGCGCCGCAGGCGCTCGCGAAGGAGGTGCAGAACGTGGCTAGGCGAACGTCCGGGAGACCTCGTCGGCCTCGTCGTCGGTCTGCTGGATCTTCTCCCAGGCGTGCTCGAAGTCCTCCATCTGGACCTCGAGGCGGTCGTCGCGGATGGCGTACATCCCGGCCTCGGTGCAGATCGCCTTGACGTCGGCGCCGGAGGCCTCGTCGGCCATCTCGGCGAGCGCCGCGAAGTCCACGGTGTCTGCGACGTTCATGTCGCGGGTGTGGATCTCGAAGATGATCTCCCGTCCCTCCTGGTCGGGCTTGGGCACCTCGATGAGGCGGTCGAAGCGACCGGGCCGGAGGATGGCGCGGTCGAGCATGTCGAAGCGGTTGGTGGCGCGATGATGGAGATCTGGCCGCGGTCCTCGAAGCCGTCCATCTCGGAGAGCAGCTGCATCATCGTCCGCTGGACCTCGGCGTCGCCGGAGGTCTTCGACTCGGTTCGCTTGGCCGCGATGGCGTCGATCTCGTCGATGAAGACGACGGCGGGTTCCTGCTGTCGGGCGAGCTCGAAGAGGTCGCGGACGAGCTTTGCGCCCTCGCCGATGAACTTGTGGACCAGCTCGGAGCCGGCCATCTTGATGAAGGTCGCGTCGGTCTGGTTGGCGACGGCCTTCGCCAGCATCGTCTTGCCGGTCCCCGGCGGCCCGTAGAGGAGGACGCCCGACGGCGGGTCGATGCCGACCTCGTCGAACATCTCGGGACTCTCGATGGGCATCTCGACGGTCTCTCGTACCTCCTCCATCTGCTCGTCGATGCCGCCGATGTCCTCGTAGGAGACCTCCGGGGAGTGCTCGACCTGCATCACACGAGCGCGGACGTCGGTCTCGTCGTCGAGCTTCTTGACGACGGACAGCGAGTTGTTGACGGCCACGCGGTCGTCGGGGTCGAGGTCCTCGCGCATCTCCTCGGTGACCTCGGTGAGGGCCTCCTGGTTGTTGCCGTGCTGCTTGATGATGACGCCCTCGTCCGTGAGTTCCTGGACGGTGGCGACGAACAGCGGCGACTGCTTGAGCTTCTTGTTCTCGTGGGTGAGCCGCTCGAGCTTCTGCTGGTACTTGTTGTTCTCGGCGTTGGCGTCGAGGAGTTTGTCCCGCATCTCCTCGTTCTGTTGTTCGAGGATCTCGAGACGCTCCTCCAGCGCCTCCACTTTCTCCTGCTGTGACGCGTCGTCCTCGTAGGGGAGGTCGACGTCGTCAACAGTGTCAGTCATCACCGGTGCGTAGCGCCCGTAGTCATAAGAGGCTTCGGGTAGGCTCGACCGCCTGACGGCGCCGAAAATCACCGGTACGGCGTGTCGGCTGCCGGACCATGGAATTACTACTGCGTATGATTCGAAACAGCAAGTATTATCCACTGTCATCCGAAACGGTGGGGTACAATGAGTGCCACCGACGTCCAGGCGGACGACGCGGCGGACTGGGAGTCCGTCGCCGACCTGCCGCCGAGCGCGAAGCTGGTCGCGAAGGTCCTGGAGTACAACGACCGGCTCACCCAGAGCCAGCTGGCCGAGGAGACGATGCTGCCGCCGCGGACGGTCCGCTACGCGCTCACCCGCCTCGAGGAGGTCGACGCCGTCGACTCCCGCTTCTCCTTCACCGACGCCCGCAAGCGCGTCTACGCGCTCGCGCTCGAATCGTAGACACTCTCTAAGTTCGTTCGCCGGTTCGCTATTCCCCGTCCGACCACCGACCGATACTGGGCCCCACGTCGCGCCGAAGCCACCCCGCGGTTTATCCGGGATGCCGAGGCCAGATAGCGGCGTGTCCCCCGGCGCCGACGACGCTGCATCCGAACCCGACGTCGAGCGGCTGAAAGCGGCTCTCGGTCACCTCGCGGGCTCCGACGGCCGAACGGTCATCGAACGGGCCGCGGCGGCCGTCGACGACCTCGAGGCGGCCGCGGTGTTCGTCGAGGAAGTCGGCCTCGGCGAACTCCGGCGGGCTGTTGAGGCGACCGAGGACTCCGAACTCCGAGCACGCGGCGAGCGCGCGCTGTCGGCGTTCCGACTGTTCCGCGTCGCCGCCGCCGGCGACTCGCCCGTCGACCACTTCCACCGCGGTCACGACACCGATTTAAGAGACGCTGTCGAAGGGTCGAGGCAATGACACGGGTGCTTCACACCGGCGACACCCACCTCGGTTACCGGCAGTACCACCTGCCTGAGCGCCGGTCGGACTTCCTCGACGCGTTCCGGCGGGTGGCCGAGGACGCGATCGAACTGGACGTCGACGCTGTCGTCCACGCGGGGGACCTCTTCCACGACCGGCGGCCGGGGCTGCCGGACCTGCTCGGGACGCTCGACGTCCTGGAGACGCTCGACGACGCGGGAGTCCCGTTCCTCGCCGTCGTCGGCAACCACGAGACCAAGCGCGACGCCCAGTGGCTCGACCTCTTCGAGGCGATGGGACTGGCGACCCGCTTGGGCGACGAACCGCTCGTCGTGGGCGACACCGCCTTCTACGGGCTGGACTTCGTCCCGCGCGCCCAGCGCGAGGACCTCGAGTACGACTTCGAACCGCACGACGCCGACCACGCGGCGCTGGTCTCCCACGGGCTCTTCCAGCCGCTCGTCCCCGACTACGGCAACGTCGAGTGGGACGCCGCGGCGGTCCTCTCGGAGTCGACCGTCGACTTCGACGCGATGCTGCTCGGCGACGAGCACGCGCCGACGACCCAGGAGGTCGAGGACACGTGGGTCACCTACTGCGGGTCCACCGAACGCGCGAGCGCCGGCGAGCGCGAGGACCGCGGCTACAACCTCGTCGAGTTCGACGGGGACGCCCGGATCACCCGCCGCGGCCTCGAGACCCGCGAGTTCGTCTTCGTCGACCTCGAACTCGCGGAGGGCGAGGGGTTCGACCGCGTCCGCGAGCGACTCCGCGAGCACGACCTCGAAGGCGCCGTCGTCCACGTCACGCTGGACGGCGACGGCGAGGACGTATCCGCGGCGCGCGTAGAGGCCTTCGCCAGCGACGAAGGGGCGCTCGTCGCGCGGGTGAACGACCACCGCGAGATCAGCGAGGAGGCCGACCTCGAGGTGGCCTTCGCCGACCCCGACGAGGCGGTCCGCGAGCGCGTCCGGGAACTCGGTCTCAGCGACGCGGCCCGCGACCTCGACGAGACCATCCGGGCGAGCAAGGTCGCCGACTCGAACGTCGCCGACGAGGTGGAACGCCGGGTCGCGGACCTGCTGGACGAGCCGGAAGCCTTCGAGTCGGGGCCCGCCGAGGAGCCCGAAACGGCCGCCGACCGGATGGGCGCGGAGACCGACGACGAATCCGATTCGGACGCAGCGGAGGCCGTCGCCGACGCGGGCTCGCAGTCCGCCGACACCGAGACCGGGACAGCCACAGAAGGGACGAAAATCGGGGCGAACGGCGGCGACACCGACACCGAGGCCGCTCCGGACGCCGGTGAATCCGACGCTGGCGAAGACATCGAGAGTGGGGCCGATCCCGACGCTGGCGACGAGGAAGATGGATCGACCGAGGACCAGCCGTCCGACGGGACCGACTCGTCCGATTCGTCCGACTCGGCCGACGCGAGCGAACCCGCACGCCCCGCCCAGGCCGGCGACGGCGACGGACAGGCGTCGATGGAGGACTACCTGTGAGGTTCGAGCGCGTCCGCATCCGGAACTTCAAGTGCTACGCCGACAGCGAACTGGAGCTCCGCTCCGGCGTCACCGTCATCCACGGCGTCAACGGCAGCGGGAAGTCCTCGCTGCTGGAGGCGTGCTTCTTCGCGCTGTACGGCGCCGACGCCATCGACGGCACGCTGGACGACGTCATCTCAAACGACGCAGAGGAGATGGGCGTCGAACTGTGGTTCACCCACGCCGGCGCGGCGTACCACGTCGAGCGCGAGGTCAAGCTCCGCGGCGACACCGCCCAGACGACGACCTGCGTCCTGGAGACGCCGGAGGGGACCATCGAGCAGGTCACCGACGTCGAGGCGCACATCGAGGGCCTGCTGCGGATGGACGCCGAGGCGTTCGTCAACTGCGCGTACGTCCGGCAGGGCGAGGTGAACAAGCTCATCAACGCCTCGCCCGACGAGCGCCAGGACATGATCGACGACCTCCTGCAGCTCGGGAAGCTTGAGGAGTACCGCGAGCGGGCCAGCGACGCCCGGGTGGGCGTCGGCCGCGTGCGCGACGACAAGCAGGGGTCGCTCTCGGAGGTCGCCTCGCAGATCAAGCAGAAGGAGGAGAAGGACCTCCACGAGCGGCTCAACGGCCTGCAGTCGGACCTCGAGTCGGTGCAGGCCGATATCGAGGAGAAAGAGGCCAACCGCGACGAGGCCCGGAAGACCCTCGAGGAGGCCGAGGACGTTCTCGAGGAGTTCGATGAGCGCCGTCAGGAGATATCGGACCTCGAAGAGGAGATCGAGGAGCTGGCCTCGACCATCTCCGAGGCCGAGGGCGAGCGGGAGGCCCTCGCCGAGCGGATCCGTTCGCTCCGGGAGACCACCGAGACCCTCCGGGAAGAGCTCGATGAGACCGTCGACGAGACGGAACTGGAGTCGCCCGAGGAGGGGGCCGTAGAGGCCCGGCTCGACGAACTCGAGGGGGAGGCCGAGGAGATCCGCGACGCCATCGAGGAGCGGCGGCTCGAGGCCCAGGAGCACGCCAGCGAGGCCGAGACGAAGCGCGAGCGGGCCGAGGAGCTCCGCGAGCAGGCGGCCGACGCGCGCGACGAGGCGGACGACCTCGAGTCCGAGGTGGAGGCGGCCCGGGAGAAGCTCGACGAACGCCGCGAGCAGCTCGACGACCTCGGCGAAGAGATCGAGGCACTGGACGAGGAACTGGCCGAGGCGCCGGTCGACCGCGACGAGGTCGACGCCCACCGCGAGTCCGTCGGCGAGGCGCTGACCGAGTCGAAGGAGGAGGTTGCGGAGCTCCGCGCGGAGCTGAAGAACGCCCGCGCGACCGTCGAGGAGGCCGAGGCGCTGCTGGCGGAGGGCAAGTGCCCCGAGTGCGGCCAGCCGGTCGACGGGTCGCCGCACGTCGAGACCATCGACGAGGACCGCGAACGCGTCGAGGAACTCGAGTCCGACCTGGCGGCCGCCGAGGAGCGCGTCGAGGAGCTGGAGGCGAAACGCGAGCGCGCGGTCGCGCTGGTCGAGACCGCCTCGGAGCTGTCGCGGCTGGAGGAACAGCGCGGGAACGTCCGGTCGCTCGTCGAGCAGCGCGAGGAGACCCTCGAGGAGAAGGTCGACCGCGCCGCGGAGCTCCGCGAGGAGGCCGAGGAGTACGAGTCGGCCGCGGAGTCGGCGATAGAGGCGGCCGAATCCGCCGAGGAAGCCGCCACCGAGGCCCGGGAGACCATCGGCGAGCTGAACGGGACGAAGGCGTCACTCGACGAGCGCCGCGAGCGGCTGCAGCGGGTCGCGGACCTGCTGGACGACGTCGCGGAGAACGAGTCGGAGATCGAGACGCTGCGGGAGCGCCGCGACAACCGGGCGGAGCTGAACGACGAGCGCCGCGAGCGCCTCGCCGAGAAGCGCGAGCGGAAGACCGAACTCGAGGCGGCCTTCGACGAGTCGGCGCTGCAGCAGGCGAAGCAGGACCGCAAGAAGGCGAAGAGCTACCTCGACGACGTCGAGCCGTACCTGGAGAACAAGCGGGAGCGCCGCGACGAGCTCCAGAACGCCATCGGGGCCGTCGAGAACGAGCTCGAGGAACTCGAGGAGCTCCGGGACCGCCGCGAGGAGCTCCGCGCGACCGTCGACCGGCTGGACTCGCTGTACGACGAGGCCTACGAGCTCCAGCAGACCTACGCGGACCTCCGGTCGGAGCTCCGCCAGCGGAACGTCCAGAAGCTGGAGGCGATGCTCAACGAGACGTTCCGGCTGGTCTACCAGAACGACTCCTACGCGCGAATCGAGCTGGACGGCGACTACGAGCTGACGGTCTACCAGAAGGACGGGACGCCGCTGGACCCCGAGCAGCTCTCGGGCGGCGAGCGCGCGCTGTTCAACCTCTCGCTGCGCTGTGCCATCTACCGGTTGCTCTCGGAGGGCATCGAGGGGCAGGCGCCGACGCCGCCGCTCATCCTCGACGAGCCGACGGTGTTCCTCGACTCCGGGCACGTCTCGAAGCTGGTCGAACTCGTGGAGTCGATGACCGACCACGGTGTCGACCAGATCATCGTCGTCAGCCACGACGAGGAGCTGGTCGGCGCGGCCGACGACCTCGTCGCGGTGCACAAGGACCCGACGACGAACCGCTCGACGGTGGAGCGGTCGGCGACCGTCGAGGCGCTGACGTAGCCGTCAGTCGTCGCTGCCGTCGCCGCGCAGGGCGTCGAGGCCCTCGCTGGCCAGGTCGGTCGTCGCGTAGCCGCGCTCGCCGGCGACGTCGGCCTCCTCGACCAGGCCGGCCGCACGGAGTTCGGCGAACGTGCCGTGGACGTCGGACTCACAGAGGTCGTAGCTGCCGAGGATCTCCCGGACCGAGAGCGGTCCACGCTCGTCCAGTTCCAGGAGGGCGCCGAGGGTCCGCTCGGAGTGGACGGCGGTGAGGACGCGTCGGGTGGGCTCGGGGACCGCGCGGGCGGCGACGGCCAGCGGCGAGTCGCCGGTCGCGGTGAGTTCGTCGTTCGGGAGGTACCGCTCCTCGCCGGTCTCGGGGTCGCGGACGCGGCTGGACTCGCCTGACTGCTTGACGAGCAGGTACCGGTCGCCGTCGTGCTCGACGGTCCTCATGGCTCGCCCTCCTCTTGCTTTCCTTCCTCTTCCGAGTCGGCGGATTCGTCGTCGCTCCGCTGGTAGCCGAAGTAGAACCGTGCGGCGAAGACGGCGGCGACGGTCCCGACGAGGAGCGCGCCGCCGCCGTTGGTCCAGTCGCCGCGGAAGTAGACGAGCATCGCGCCGATGGCCAGCGCCGCGAGCGCGACGTTGAGGAAGACGGCGGCCCCCCAGAACGCCGTCACGAGTTCGTCGTCCACCTCGTCGATGTTCGCGAAGGACTCCTCGAGGTCGGGTTCGACGTCCGGCGCCTCCGGGACGTCGGGGCCGAGGCTGTCGGGGTCGAACTCCTCGGGTTCGTCGGGGCCGCTCTCTCCAAAGGGGTCCACGGCGGGAGGTGGGGCCCGCGGGACGAAAAGTTACGCGGCATCGTCCAGGCCACCGCTCCGAACAGACGCCCCCCGAGTTTCGACCGAAAGGATATAAATATAGCCTCTGATTTCTTCGTATGAATCGCCGTGCCCTCCTCTCGTCGCTCGGTGCGCTCACTGTCTCGGGCCTTTCCGGGTGTTCGTCGTCAGAAGAAGAGGAAGAGCAACCGCCCGCCGGGAGTGTCCGTTTCAGCAATCGCCACGACCTTCCACACGTGGTCGGATTCACGATTACGAACATCGGGACCGAGATCGACCACTCGTCGGACGATTCGGTGGTGACCGGCGACACGCGGCTCTCACTTCCGATCCACAAGAAGGACCTGTCCACCTCGGTCTCGATCGCTCCCGACGAAACGTCGCTCTACCCCGGTGCCTTCTCCAAACGAGCGAGTGATGCGCTCTATTATGCGGTCGAGTTCAGCTTGGATGGGTCCGTTCCAGAGAGGGGAGAACCGATTCCGTTCAGTCCAGCTCCGAGCGATGACGAACGGTGTTTCCTCGAGGTATCGATAGGGGCGTCGGGAAGTCTCTCCCCCGGGATCACCAAAACCGAAAACGAGGGCGAATATTCGTGATCAGGATGAGCGCACATCTGTAGCGACCATCGTCAGCGGGACAGACGACCGACCGTTCGGCAGAACCAGGGCCCCGCAGAGCGGGGACGCAACTGAACTAGCCAAGAGCAATAGCACGACCCACTGAGTGGGGCTGTACGAAGTGCCAGGAAGACGAGTGCGAGGGAACCGAGATTACGCGGCCTCGTCGAGGTCGACGACGGTCTCCGCCTGCAGCCACGCGAGGGGGTTCTCCGCGTCGTAGAACACCACACCCTCCTCCGTCTCGTAGGACTCCGTCGTCTCGACGGCGTCGGCCACCACGGGTTCCGTACGCTCGTCCGCGCTGTCCTGCTCGGCCTTCGTGTCAGGGTCAGGCATGGTGTTTCTCCATCCTGTGGTACCGGGTGTCAATGTAAATCCCTTGTGCCCGTGTCACTTCGTGATTCGTCCGCCGATTCGGGTGCGTCCACTCAAGTGGCTCCGGCGGACCACCGGGGTTTTTACCGGGGAGGGCCAAGGAGTGGAAACCATGGAACAGGGCCAAGGAAAGCTGTCCGACTTCGGCGCCGGCGACCGGCCCGCCGAGGAGGCGGCCGCCATCGCCGGCGCGGACGGCGGCGGGGACGCCAGCGTCGTCGACGTCTCCGACCACCGCTTCCCCGACGCCGACGGGGAGGTGGCCTTCTCCGTCACGCAGGTCGACTACACCATCGAGGGGAGCGGGAACGACGAGCACCCGGTCCTCCACGTCTTCGGTCGGACCGAGGACCACGACACCGTCCACGCGCGCGTCTACGGCTTCCGCCCGTACTTCTACACGCCGGTCTCGGACCTCGACCTCGCGGTCGACGCCGAGGAGCCGCTCTCGGTGTCGGACGTCGTCGACTCGCGGCTGGACGAGGACCGCCTCACCGGCGTCGAGACCTACGGCGACCTCGAGGAGGAGGGCGAGGACGTCGGCGACCGCGCGGACGACGAGCTCGTGGTCTACGAGTCCATCCGCGGCGAGGAACTCGCGAAGGTCTTCGGCCAGACGCCCCGCGACGTCGGGCAACTGCGGGACCGCTTCGACCACTACGAGGCTGACATCCTCTTCCCGAACCGCCTGCTCATCGACAAGGACATCACGAGCGGCGTCCGGGTGCCGGTCCGGGAACTCGACGACGGGAGCCTCAAGATCCACCACACCGAGATCGAGACGACCGACCTGACGGTCTCCCCACGGGTCCACACCCTCGACATCGAGGTCGACGACCGCCACGGCTTCCCGGAGGACGGCGAACAGACCATCATCTGCCTGACGTCTCACGACTCCGGCCGCGACGAGTACGTCGTCTGGCTCTACGAGTCCCCCGAGGGCGTCCCCGGCCCCGAGGCAGTCGCTGGCTACGAACCGATCGGCGACGGCGAGGTCGACGTCGACGTCCGGGCGTTCTCCGAGGAGGCCGACATGCTCGTCGACTACCTCGACTACGTCGACGAGACGGACCCCGACGTCCTGACGGGCTGGAACTTCGACGACTTCGACGCACCCTATCTAATCGACCGCATCGACCGCCTGCAGGGACGACACGACCGGCTTAACTCCGACCGGCTCTCGCGTGTCGACGAGGTGTGGGACTCCGGCTGGGGCGGTCCGGACGTGAAGGGCCGGGTCGTCTTCGACCTCCTCTACGCCTACCAGCGGACGCAGTTCTCCGAACTCGACTCCTACCGGCTGGACGCCGTCGGCGAGGAGGAACTCGGCGTCGGCAAGGAGCGCTACACCGGCGACATCGGCGACCTCTGGGAGGAGGACCCCGAGCGCCTCCTGGAGTACAACCTCCGGGACGTCGAGCTCTGCGTCGAGCTCGACCGCAAGCAGAACATCGTCCCGTTCTGGGTCGAGGTCGCCTCCTTCGTCGGCTGCAAGCTCGAGGACGCGACGACGCCCGGCGACGCCGTCGACATGTACGTCCTCCACAAGATCCACGGCGAGTACGCACTCCCGTCGAAGGGCCAGCAGGAGAGCGAGGACTACGAGGGCGGCGCCGTCTTCGACCCCATCTCCGGCGTCAAGGAGATGGTCTCGGTGTTGGACCTGAAGTCCCTCTACCCGATGTGCATGGTCACCATCAACGCCTCGCCGGAGACGAAGGTCGACCCCGAGCGCTACGACGGGGAGACCTACGTCGCGCCCAACGGCACCCACTTCCGCAAGGAGCCGGACGGCATGATCCGGGCGATGGTCGACGAGCTGCTGGAGGAGCGCGAGCAGAAGAAGTCCCTCCGCAACGAGAACGACCCCGGCTCCGACGCCTACGAGACCTACGACCGCCAGCAGGCGGCGGTGAAGGTCATCATGAACTCACTGTACGGCGTGCTGGGCTGGGACCGGTTCCGGCTGTACGACAAGGAGATGGGCGCGGCCGTGACCGCCACGGGCCGGGACGTCATCGAGTTCACGGAGTCGGCCGCAGCAGAGCTCGACAAGGAGGTCATCTACGGCGACACAGACTCGGTCATGCTGGAGCTCGGCAGTGACGTCTCGAAGGAGGACGCCATCGAGCAGTCCTTCGAGATCGAGGAGCACATCAACGCGGCCTACGACGAGTTCGCCGCCGAACTGAACGCCGAGGACCACCGCTTCGAGATCGAGTTCGAGAAGCTCTACCGGCGGTTCTTCCAGGCCGGCAAGAAGAAGCGCTACGCCGGCCACATCGTCTGGAAGGAGGGCAAGGACGTCGACGACATCGACATCACGGGCTTCGAGTACAAGCGCTCGGACATCGCGCCGATCACCAAGGAGGTCCAGAAGCGGGTCCTCGAGATGATCGTCACCGGCGAGGACCCCGAGGGCATCAAGGACTACGTCCACGAGGTCATCCAGCGGGTCCAGGCCGGCGAGGTGAGCCTCGACGAGATCGGCATCCCCGGCGGCATCGGCAAGAAGCTCGACAACTACGACACCGACACGGCGCAGGTCCGCGGCGCGAAGTACGCGAACCTCCTGCTCGGGACGAACTTCGCCAGCGGGTCGAAGCCCAAGCGGCTCTACCTGAAGAAGGTCCACCCCGAGTTCTTCCGGGGGGTCGAGTCGGAGATGGGGCTGGACCCCTCCGAGGACCCCCTGTACGGCGAGTTCAAGCGCGATCCGGACGTCATCTGCTTCGAGTTCGACGACCAGGTGCCCGACGCCTTCGAGGTCGACTACGAGAAGATGCTCGACAAGACGCTGAAGGGCCCCATCGCGCGCATCCTGGAGGCCATGGACATCTCCTGGGACGAAGTAAAGAGTGGGCAAGAGCAGACTGGCCTGGGCTCCTTCATGTAGGTCTCAGGGTAACGCGCCGTCGGTCGCCGGGTCGCCGTCGGCTGCATCTTCGACCCCGGTGAACTCGAATCGCGCGCCGCCGTCGCTCCCCTCGGTAGCCACCACCGACCAGCCGTGGGCCTCCGCGGTCCCCTCGACGATGGCGAGGCCGAAGCCGGTGCCGCGGTCGTCCGTCGTGTAGCCGGGGTCGAAGACGTCGTCGCGGTCGGCCGCGGGGATGCCGGGGCCGTCGTCCGCGACGTAGAAGCCGCCGTCGGCGCCGCCGACGCGGACCGAGACGTCGGCGGGGCCGTGCTCGATGCTGTTCCGGAAGAGGTTCTCCAGGGCGCGGCGGAGCCGCCCGGGGTCGGCGGAGAGGGACCGCGACGCCTCGACCGTCAGAGACGCGTCGCCGGTGTCGACGGTCTTCCAGGCCTGCTCGGCGACGACGGCGAGTTCGACCCGCTCGCACTCGACGGCCTCCTGGTCCTGCCGCGCGAGCGCGAGGACGTCGTTCGTGATCTCCTCGACGCGGTCCAGCGCCTCCTCGACCCGGTCGAAGCTGTTCGGGTCGCCGTCGGTCCGGGCGATCTCGAGGTGGCCCTTCGCGACGGCGACGGGGTTCCGGAGGTCGTGGGAGACGACGCCGGCGAACTGGTCGAGCCGCTCGTTCTGGCGCTCGAGGGCCGCGGTCCGCTTCTGGAGGGTTCGCTGTCGGCGGCGCTGCTCTGTGACGTCGCGGATGAGGACGACGCGGCCGATGTGGCGGTCGTGGTCGTCGTAGACCGGCGAGATCTCGACGTCGTAGTCGCGGCGTTCGCCGTCCTGGTAGAGCGTGACGTCGTCGCGGACGTCGGTCTCGCCGCCGAACTTCTCGGTGACCTTCGGGTACTCGACGAACAGCGAGTCGATCGTCGCGCCGATGATCTCCTCGCGCGGCCGGTCGAGCAGCTCGCTGCCCGCCTCGTTGACGTCGAGGACGCGGTCCTCGGTGTCGACGACGAGGTAGCCGTTCTCGATGTGGTTGACGACCGTGCTCCGCGCGATGGGGACGACGTCGAGGAGCTCGAACCGGTAGAGCTGGGCGACGAAGACGACGCCCGTGACGGTGAAGCCGAAGCCCGTGAGGTCGACCGGCGAGAAGCCGGCGAGGTAGACGCCGTTCATCCCCCAGGGGACCAGGGTCCCGAGCAGGAGACCGCCGGCCTGCAGCCGGTAGGTCCCGGTGCGGCGGACGAACTCGACGAGGTAGAGCCCCGCGGTGACGACCAGCAGGAGGTAGGAGTAGGCGGCGTTGACGTAGAACCAGGGACCGTACTCGAACTCCACGAGGACGAGCGTCCCGACCTCGACGAGTTCCCGGTCGGCGCGGATCAGGCCGTGACCGAGCAGGCTCTCGGTCCAGGCGAGCGCGATGGTCACCGCGAAGACCGAGCCGACCAGCGCCATCGTCCGGGCGGTGATCCACTTCTCGCGGTTCGTGTACGCGAGCGCGTGGAAGAAGACCGAGAAGACGACGAGCGTGGAGCCGACGAACCGGAGGTTGTGCCACAGCAGTTTTGCCGAGAGGTCGACGCTCGCGAGCCGCATCGCGTCGGTGGCCGACCAGACGACGGCGGCGACGAGGATGCCGAGGATGCCCATCGCGGTCCGCTTCCGGCGGTTGGCGAAGACGAACCCGGCCAGGACCGCCGAGATGGCCGCGGCGAGTACCAGCGGGACGAGGTAGACGGAGAGCTGGTACTCCATGGATGGCTCGCAATGGCGGCGTTTACTTAAAAAAGACTCGCGCTACTTCCCGTCCTGATTGCACGGAACGTATAAGTGACTGCACGATGCCTGTCCGCATCCACCGCGGTGTCACCGCCGCCATCCTCCGGTTCCGGCGTGCTATGTTCCCACAGAGGAAAATATTTTTGCGGAACACCAACCCAAATCACCCCGAACCCGAAACCATTATCAGCGTCACGACCCGACGTCCACCCAGACCGACCATGGCTACACTCGAAATCAAGAACCTGCACGCAGCGGTCGCCGAGGAGGGCGGCGAGACCATCCTCAGGGGCGTCGACCTCGAGGTCAAATCGGGGGAGATCCACGCGCTCATGGGGCCGAACGGCTCCGGGAAGTCGACGACGGCGAAGATCATCGCCGGCCACCCGGCCTACGAGGTCACCGAGGGCGAGGTGCTGCTCCACATCGAGGAGGACGAGTTCGAGGGCGTCGACATCGACGACGACCAGCTGACCTGGGACCTGCTGGACCTGGAGCCGAACGAGCGCGCAGCGCTCGGCATCTTCCTCGGCTTCCAGTACCCCGCCGAGATCGAGGGGGTCACGATGGTGAACTTCCTCCGGACGGCGCTCAACGCCAAGCTCGAGGAGCGCGAGGAGCTCTTCGAGGACGAGGAGGAGGCCGAAGCCGACGAGGACGACGACTCCGGCTACGACACCTCGCCGATGGAGGGGGACGTCGAGGAAGGAGAGATCGGCGTCGCCGAGTTCCAGGAGATCCTCCAGGAGAAGATGGAGCTGCTGGACATGGACGAGAAGTTCGCCCACCGCTACCTCAACGCCGGCTTCTCCGGCGGCGAGAAGAAGCAAAACGAGGTGCTGCAGGCCGCCATCCTCGAGCCGTCGATCGCCGTGCTCGACGAGATCGACTCCGGGCTCGACATCGACCGCCTGCAGGACGTCTCCGACGGCATCAACGCCCTCCGCGACGAGCAGGGCACCGGCATCCTCCAGATCACCCACTACCAGCGCATCCTCGACTACGTCGAACCCGACCACGTCCACGTGATGATCGACGGCGAGATCGCCAAGAGCGGCGACGCGTCGCTCGCCGAGGAGCTCGAGGACAAGGGGTACGACTGGGTCCGCGAGGAAGTCTACGAGGCCGCGTAACCGTCCGTCGTTACGCACAGGCTCATAAGCACACGGACGTAAACTGAACCAAGACAATGAGTTCCGAAGACCACATCAAAGACACCGACACCGAGGCCCGATTCGAGTTCAAGAAGGAGGAGAGTTCCGCCTTCCAGACAGAGAAGGGTCTCACCGAGGAGACCGTCAGGGTCATCTCGGAGGACAAGGACGAACCGGAGTGGATGCTCGAACGGCGCCTCCGCGCCCTCGAGCAGTTCCAGGAGATGCCGATGCCGACCGACTGGCCCGGCCAGCCGGACCTCAGCGAGGTCGACATCGACGAGATCGTCCCGTACATCCGACCGGACATCGAGGCCCGCGGCGGCGCCGAGAACTGGGAGGACCTCCCCGAGGAGATCCAGGACACCTTCGACAAGCTGGGCATCCCGGAGGCCGAGAAGAACGCCCTCTCGGGCGTCGGCGCCCAGTACGAGTCGGAGATCGTCTACCAGAACATGCAGGAGCAGTGGGAGGAGAAGGGCGTCATCTTCTGCGACATGGACAAGGCCGTCCAGGAGCACGAGGAGATCGTCCGGGAGTACTTCATGACGAAGTGCGTCCCCCCGAGCGACAACAAGTTCGCCGCGCTGCACGGCGCCATCTGGTCCGGCGGCTCCTTCGTCTACATCCCGGAGGACACCACGGTCAACATGCCGGTCCAGGCGTACTTCCGGATGAACAGCGAGGGGATGGGCCAGTTCGAGCACACCCTCATCATCGCCGAGGAGAACTCCGAGGTCCACTACATCGAGGGCTGTTCGGCCCCGAAGTACTCGGCGTTCAACCTCCACTCCGGCGGCGTCGAGGTGTTCGTCAAGGAGGGCGCCCACGTCCAGTACTCGACCGTCCAGAACTGGTCGAAGAACACGTACAACCTCAACACCAAGCGCGCCATCTGCGAGAAGGACGGCACGATGGAGTGGGTCTCCGGCTCCATGGGCTCGAAGGCGACGATGCTGTACCCGTCGACCATCCTCAAGGGCCCCGGCGCCACCGACAACCACATCACCATCGCCTTCGCCGGCGAGGGCCAGAACATCGACACCGGTGCGAAGGTCTACCACAACGCGCCGAACACGTCCTCGACCATCGAGTCGAAGTCCATCTCCAAGGACGGCGGCCGCACCAACTACCGCGGCCTCGTCCACATCGCCGACGGCGCCGAGAACTCGAGCACCGCGGTCGAGTGCGACGCGCTGATGTTCGACAACGAGTCGACCTCCGACACGATGCCGTACATGGAGATCGAGGAGTCGAAGGTCGACGTCGCCCACGAGGCGACCGTCGGCAAGATCGGCGACGAGGACGTCTTCTACCTCCAGTCGCGCGGCCTGGACGACGACGACGCCAAGCAGATGATCGTCGCCGGCTTCATCGAGCCGATCACGGAGGAACTGCCCATCGAGTACGCGGTCGAACTCAACCGCCTCATCGAACTGGAGATGGAGGGTTCGCTCGGCTAACATGAGCACGCAGCTACACGCATCTATCGACGAAGCGACCGTCCGGCAGATCAGCGAGGAGCTCGACGAGCCGGAGTGGCTCCTCGACATCCGCCTCGAGGCCCTCGAGGCCCTCGAGGAGCTCCCGTTCCCGGACGTCATCCAGACGCCCGGCCGCAAGTGGACGAACCTCGAGGACCTCGACTACGAGACCCTCGTCGACCCGCTGTCGGCCGCCGAGGAGAAGGACCAGGTCGGCCCCGACGAGATCGACGTCCTCCCGTTCGCGGAGGCCGTCGACGAGCACGAGGAGCTCCTCGAGGAGCACTTCGGCCACGTCGCCGACCCCCAGACCAACTTCCTGACGGCGCTGTCGACGGCGCTGTTCACGACCGGCACGGTCGTCCACGTCCCCGAGGGCGTCGACGCCGAGGACGTGACGATCCGGACGACGATGAACTCCCGGTCGCTGTTCAACTACACGCTCGTCGTCGCCGAGGAGTCCTCCTCGGTCACGATCCTCGAGCGCCAGGAGAGCGGCGATGACGTCGACGGCAACCGCTACTACAGCGGCATCACGGAGATCGCCGCCGGCGAGAACAGCTACGTCCAGTGCGGGAACCTCCAGGACCTCGACGAGACGACGTACACCTACTCGCTGAAGGAGGCGAACGTCGACACGTACGCGACGGCCAGCTGGATCGACTGCAACATCGGCTCGCACCTCACGAAGTCCACCGTCGAGAGCCACCTCGACGGCGACTCCTCGGAGTCGAAGATCGTCGGCGCCTTCTACGGCCACGAGGACCAGCACTTCGACCTCGACGCCCGCGTCTGGCACAACGGCGAGCACACGACCGCCGACCTCGTCACCCGCGGCGTCATCGACGACGAGGCCCGCTCGGTCTACGAGGGCGTCCAGCACGTCGGCCGCGACGCCTGGGACACGAACTCCTACCAGCGCGAGAACACGCTGATGCTGAGCGACGAGAGCGAGGCCGACGCCTCCCCGAAGCTCATCATCAACAACCACGACACCGAGGCCTCCCACAGCGCCACCGTCGGGCAGGTCTCCGAGGAGGACATGTTCTACATGACCTCCCGCGCGCTCCCCGAGCGCCTCGCGAAGAACATGCTCGTCGAGGGCTTCTACGTCCCCGTCCTCGAGGAGATCGAGGTCGAGGAGCTCCGCGAGGACCTGCGCGGCCGCATCCGCGACCGCCTGCAGTCCCGGGAGTAACGCGGCGGTCCGCTGTTTCGCGCGCTTCTCTTCGAACTACCGTCCACCCAGCGGCGGCTCAGGCGGACTCGGCGGGCGTCCTGAGCGGCCGCTCGAGGGTCAACTCGGTCTGTGTCTCGGAGCCGATCTTCGTCTCCGCGTCGTCGACCGCCTCGAAACCGGCGGACCGGTAGAACGCGCGGCCCGTCTCGTTGTCCTCGAGCACCATCGCGCGGAGGTGGTCGGCGCCCTCGTCGCCGAGCCGCTCGGCGGTCCGTTCGAGGAGGTCGCTGCCGACGCCCCGGCCCCGAGCTTCGGGCCGGACGTACAGCCGGAGGACGTTGCCGACCCCCTCGCTGACGATGCCGTGGGCGAAGCCGACCGGCTGGTCGTCCTCGACCGCGAGCAGCATCGTCGCGTCGCCTTCCCGTAGCTCCCGCGCCAGCTCGTCGGAGGCGTACCAGTCCTCGAACCCCTCGTCGATGGTCTCCCGGCTCACGATGTCCGGGTAGTCGGTCTCCCAGGAGTCGCGGGCGATGGCGCGAATCGCCTCGAGGTCGTCGGTCGTGGCGGGTCTGAACTCCATACTGTGCATTGGTACCGTCTCACAGTGGCTCTTTCGGTCGCGCGGTCTGTAGCTCTCCGGGCGGCGACGCGGCGGAGGGAACCGCTTATGGTTCCCGACCACCGAACCGCTGGTATGATGGACTCGAGGTGGTCGACGTGAGCCTCACGTACCCGGTCGCGTCGGACCACCAGCTCGCGCGGCTCCTCCAGATCGGCATGGTCCTTGAGGAGGTCGTGGAGGCGCGGGCCTACAAGCACTACGAGACCCTCGACGACGAGGCGCTCGGCGACGAGATCGTCGAGCTGCTCCAGGAGGCCGCCGAGGAGTCCGAGGACCACCGCAAGCGCCTGGAGGACCTCGTCGACGAGCTGGACGCCGACCCGGTGGCCTACGAGGAGATCGAGCAGCTGGTGGCGGCGCGCTACGAGTCCGACACGGACTTCGACGGCGTGCTCTACGACCAGCTCTGCAACGAGGAGACGGCCTACAAGTTCTACGACGATTTGATCGCGGCCGTCGAGAGCTCCGACGTGACGTTCAGCGTGGACCGCGATCGGCTCCTCTCCGTACTGGAGGGGATCCGCGAGGAGGAGAAGGAGGGCGTCGAGGAAGTGACCGAACTGATGGAGGCGCGTACATGAACACACAGGACCAGTACCTGAAGGCGATCTATCTCGTGCAGGAACAGGAAGACGGCCCGGCCTCGACCGGCGACATCGCGGACCACCTGGAGGTCAGCCCGGCGAGCGCCAACGAGATGATCGGCAAGCTCGAGGAGCGGGGTCTCGCCGACCACGAGAAGTACAAGGGGGTCTCGCTGACCGACGACGGCATCGTCCAGGCCCGCGACGCCCTCCAGACCTACTGCATCATCGAGCGGTTCCTCTGGGAGGTCCTCGAGGTCGAGGAGTTCCGAACGGAGGCCCGCCAGCTCGAGAGCGTCATCGACGAGACTGTCGCCGAGCGCCTCGACACCATCATCGACCGAAAGGACTGCTGTCCGGACTGCTTCGACGCCGAGATGGACGCCTGCGAACTGCTGGACGTCGAACTCGAGTCCGAACCCGCGGACTGACACCCGACAGTTCTCGCCGAACGCTACCGATACCGGGTCGCCACCCGCGACCCGTCCGCGGAAAAGTAACGCTATTGTGTCGCCGGGGAGTACGACGAGGCGGAGCCCCGTGGTGTAGTGGCCAATCATAGAGGCCTTTGGAGCCTCTGACAGCGGTTCGAATCCGCTCGGGGCTACTCCTACTGCCGTCCGGGAACTCGCCTCGACTCAGCGGCGATCCTCTACAGTCCTACGGAAGAATAACGACACACCGTCTAACCACATCCAATCTCACCCACATCTAGATTAGTAGAAATCATAAGATAAACTTTAGAGGTGACGAGCAGACCGGGCTGGAATTTTAGTATCAACCTACGACCTCGTAGCCCCCGTGAACGTTCGCAGTAGGATATAAGTACGTATCGCTAAGCGGGGACCAGCCCGACGGCCAGAGCGGCGAACGGGCCGCTACTGGCGTAAGGGGGAAGTAATCGGACGCCCCCGGGGAGCCGGGAACGGCGTCCACCAGACCGCCCACACATGCAGTACACCGTACCGACAGCCGACAGTATCGCGTTCCAGCCGACCCGCCAGCCGGTGGAGAGGGGCCAGTGACGCAGCCGAAGAACCGCGGATTCCTGGTCGCCATCGTACTCGTACTGACCTGTTCGGTCGTCGTCGGCGCCGCGACGCCCGCTGTCACCGCCGACAGCTCGCCGTCGGGGGACGGCACTGCCGTCCAGCATCCCTTCGACATCGGCGGAACCGTCGGCGATACCGTCGACACCGTGACCGGGGACGCTGATGGGTCCACCGAGAGCAGCGAGTCGACCGACGGAAACTTGACGAACGAATCCGCCCCCGAGGAGACGCCCGACGGGTCGCTCACGGATGCCGTCGACGAGACCACCAGCGGCCTCGAGGAGACGGTCGACGACGTGGTCAGGACGCCGGAGCCGACCGAGACGCCCGCACCCACCGAGACACCGACGCCGAAACCGGTCGAGACGTCGACGCCGGAAGCGACCGAAGTTCCTGCATCGACCGAGTCGCCGACACCGGAACCAACCGAAACGCCGACGCCGAAATCCCCCGAGACAGCCACACCTACGCCGACTCCCTCCCAGACGTCGACTCCGGCGTCGACACCCACCCCGGAACTATCACCCGACCGGACCCCGCAGCAGGAATCGGTCAGCAGCGGCGTCGGCGATCTGGTCGGCGAGACCGTCGAGACCGTCACGGGGCAGTCCACGCCCGAGCGGACCCCGACTGCCACCGAGAGCTCCGCGGACGAGATTCTCGATCAGGAAGCGGAGAGCATCGACTCCGAGAGCGAGGCTGACGACTCCGGGAACGAAACCGTCGACTCCGAGAACAAGAGTGCCTCCGGAGACTTGCTCGGCACTACGATGACCGTCGTCGACGAGGTCGGGTCGGGAACGACGAAGACGGTCGAGGAGACGGTGACCGGCACCACCGACGTCGTCGGGGAGACGACGAACGCCACCGGGGAGACCGTCGAGAACACCACGAACGCAACCGGAGGCGCGGTCGACCGGACAGTGAGCACGGCGACCGGCGGTGAGTCGCGAACTACCGAGACGGTCGACGGCGTCACCGACCTCACGAACGACACGGTCGGGACGACCACCCGGACCGTGGACGGGACCGTCCGCACCGTCGAGAACACGACCGACGAGGTCGCGAACGCGACCGGCGAGGCCGGAACGTCGACGGGCAGTCCCGGCGAATTCGTCGGGACCACCGTCGGCGGGGTGACCCGGACGGTCGACGCGACGGTGGCGGGGACGGCCGACGGCACGTCCACGGCGACCACGACCGTCGACGAGACGGTCTCCACGACGACGGGACTGCTCGACGACGGGAACGGCACCGTGGCGCAGTTGGCCGGGAACGTGACCGACACACTCGATACGGCCACCGGCGGGTTGACGGCCGTCGTCGACGACACCACCCGGACGGTCCAGCGGACGACCGACGGGCTGACCGACGGCGTCGACGACACCGGCGAGGGGACCGGCCGATTCGTCGACAGCGTCGCGCCGGGCGTCACGGGACCGGTGTTCGACCCCGGCGACCGGCTTATCGGAGATACCGAGGCGTACGACCCGACGACCGAGCGTTCACAGTCGGGCGCCGGAGAATCCGGCGGATTGGCCCAGTCCGCTACGACGAGCGTCTCGGCTGACGGCTCCGAGGAGTCGGCGACCTCCGCGTCGTCGGGGGCGACGGACTCGGAGGCGGACAACGCGACCACGGGGTCCGGAGACTCGGAGGCCGACGATTCAGGGACCGACGGTAACGCCTCCTCGTCCGGCGAGGGCGTGCTCCCGCCGCTCGAAGAGGTCGACCCGGCCACGGGCGGCGCGGTCGTCGGCGCGGCGCTCGTCTCCGGGTCGGTCCTGGCGACGCGCGCCGGGATGACCGCCTCGTCGATGGGGGCGGGCGCGGCGACGCTCCCACAACTGCTGTTCGCGACGCTCAAGGAGCTGGCCCTCCGGCTGGCGGTCCTGGCGGGCTACAGCCGCTACGACTTCTCGGACCCCCTGGAGAACGACAACCGGGCGGCCGTCCTCGAGACCGTTGAGGACACGCCCGGGATCAACCTCACGTCGCTCGTCGAGACGACCGACCTCGCGGAGTCGACGGTCAGGTACCACCTCCGGGTGCTGGAGCACGAGGGCCTCCTCGAGAGCGCGAAGGTGCGGGGGCGGCGCCGGTTCGTCCCGCGGACGGACGCGGACGTCGAGCTCGTCGCGGCCTTCGAGGAGGAGGCCACCCGGGACGTCATCGACGCATTGTTCGAGCACGAGCCCGCGACCGGGACGACGCTGGCGGAGGCCCTCGACCGCGACCCGAGCACGGTGTCCCACCACCTCTCGCGGCTCTCGGAGGCCGGGCTCGTCGAACGCGAGCAGGACGGCCCGGCGCTGCGGAACTCGCTGTCCGCGGACGTCCGCGCGGCACTGTCGGACGTCGAGGTCGGCTCGAGCGTCCAGCGGCACGCGCAGGCCGACGACTGATCTCTGCCGACCGACCCCCCACCGTCGCTATATCGCCGCTATCCCCCGAATTCTCCTTGTTGGACGGTTTCGTCAGAACCGCTTTTTATACCCACGGCATCGGTCGAGGTGTGGCAATGATGCGCTCCGACCCCTCCCGACCGACGACCCGACCGACGACCGACCTGGCCGACCCGATCTCGATGATCCTCGCGGACCGGCGCCGCCACCACGTCCTCACCGCGCTGGCCTCCGGCGCCGACCGGGACTCGTCGTTCGACGACCTCGCCGTCGCCGTCACCGCCTTCGAACGCGTGGGTCGGTCCGGCTCCCCCTCCGACTCCAGCTCCGAGGTCGCGATCTCGCTGCATCACTGCCACCTCCCGAAGCTGGCCGACGCCGGCGTCATCGAGTACGACCGGGACGCCGAGGCGGTCTCGCTGAGCGAGCGAGGGGTCGAGTGCGCGAGGGCCCTGGGCGTCGGTCGGTTCGACCGGTAAGCGAGCTCCATCACCGGAACATCCCGTCTATCGTCGTTGCTCTGTCCCGACCCCAGCACCAAGCTATAATTCGGTGGCGGGTTACCTCGCGGTACATGCAGCCCGACCCCAACGACCCCGTGATGGACTGGCCGCTCGAGGCGGGCGAGCCGGGCCGCGAGGTGTGGTACTCCCTCGTCGGTCCCCGCGACGGCTCCGTGGCGTTCTGGTACCGCTACACGCTGCTGTCGACGACGGACGGCCGACAGGAGGGTCGGCTGTGGGCGGCGCTGACCGACCGCCGAAACCCGGAGGACTCGACGTTCGTCACGGAGTCGTTCGCCTTCGAGGACGTCTGGCCCGACGCCGACCCGTTCGAGTTGACCGTCGGCGACGCGGTCCTCACCTCCGCGTCGGCGACCGGCGAGGTCGGTAACGTGGCCTGGGACCTGGAGTACGACCCCGACACCTACGCGTTCACCCCGCTTCGGAGCGAGCGGCTGACGGACCTGCTGTCGAGGACGATCGGCACCGGCAAGCACTGGAGCCGCAACGAGTCGGTGTTCATGTCCGGCGAGATCACGGTCGGCGACCGGACGGTCGAACTCGAGGACGCGCCCGGCCACCAGGGCCACACCGTCTCGGGTGCGAGCCCGCCCGAGGAGTGGACCTGGGTGCAGTGCAACGACTTCGACGAGGAGGAGTCGGCCGTGCTGGAGGCCCTGCGGCTCGACGACAAGCTCTCACTGTGTCTCCGGGTCGGCGGGAAGGTCTACCCACTGAACCGCCTGAAGCACGTCCTGCCGGCCAGCCCGTCGGCGAACCGGATCGACCACGACGAGGTCGGCCACTGGCGGTTCAGCGGTTCCGGCGAGGGCGTGGAGCTACAGGCGACCGTCGAGGCGGACCCCGAACACTGGCAGCGGGTCGCCTACCTGGTCCCCGACGGGTCGGTTCGCTACAACGCGCACTGTTCGATCTCGGAGCTAACGTTGACCTACAGCGTCGACGGCGGGGAGCCGCGGACCATCACGAGCGACGCTGCGCGGGCCGAGTGGGTGGACACGCGGCCCCCGGTCGACGGCGAGTACGAGCCGGACTGGGAGTAGCCCTCAGTCCTCCGTCCAGTACATCAGGTCTTCCTTCTCGACCCCGCAGTTCGGGCAGTTATCGGGGAGGCCGTCCTCGATCTCGCCCATCTCGCCGCACTCCATGCAGCGCCACATTAGCTCGGCCTCGCCGAAGCTCTGTCCGGACTTCTGGTGGCGCTCGAGCCCGAGCACCTGGGCGCCCTCCCGGACGCTGACGATGACCCGTCCATCGTCCAGGCCCTGGACGATGCCGACCTCGTCGCCGTCGTCGGTGTAGAGGCTGTCGCCGAACTCGATCTCGAGTTCCTCGATGTCGTCGGCGAGCTCGTCGGTGGTCGGGTTCTCCTGGTTGCTCATACCTGACCTACGAAGGGCGACGGGAAAATGGTTCGCGTGCTCCCAGCCAACCGGCAACCTGCCCGCGGACGCGGTCCGGTTACATGTACGCGGCGTCCCACCGGGTGGGCTTCATCTGATTGCCGCACTCCTCGCAGGAGAGCCGGCCCATGGAGTCCATCGAGGTGACGAGCGACTCGCAGGCGCCGCAGTAGTAGCTATAGCGGTTCTCCCGGTCGTCGTCGGTGTACACCGTGTAGAACGGGCCGTCGGAGCCGCGGTCGGAGTCCGTCCGGTCGATGTACAGCTCACGCCCGTCGACGGTGATCGGCTGGAGGTCGACGTGGTCCTGGTCGACGTAGACGTTCTCGACGAAGGCGGTGCCGTCGATCTCGACGCTCCCCTCGCCGATCTTCATCAGGCCGCGGCGCTCCCAGAACCGGTTGCCCTCGGTGTTCATCGAGAGGACCAGCCCGCGGATGGTCTCGGCGCCGGCGTTCTCCAGGCGTTCGCGGGTCTCCTCGTAGAGCTCTTGGCCGATACCCTCGCCGCGGTACATGGCGGCGACGTGGAGCCAGTGGATGTCGCCGCGGTCCTCGACGATGACGCTCTCCGAGAAGGCGACCGGCTCGCCGTCCCGTTCGGCGACGAGCAGCAGGACCTCCTCGTCGTCCAGCTTCTCCGAGAAGCTGTCGACGCCGTACCACTGCTGGATCGCGCTCTCGATGGTGCTGGGGCTCAGCGAGTAGGAGGCCTCCATCGACCGCAGCGCGATCGAGCGCACCGCGGGGCCGTCGTCCTCGGTCGCCTCGCGGACGGTCAGCGAGCCGTCGGTCGCCTGTGTTGCTTCCATGGTAGTGAGTTACAGCCCGCGGTGTCATAAAACCGAACCTCCGCAGCGAATGTTGTATGAACGTCGAACGGGACCGGCCCGGCCTGGACGCGCCGGGAGGGCTCAACTGCCGTCGTACCGCTCGGGCACGTACTCGGAGAGCGGCTCGGGCACCCGCCGGAAGACCGTCGGCGCGAGTTCCGCGAGGACGCGGCGCAGCGCCACGTACACCGTCGCGACGGTGAGGGCGACGGCGACGACGACCGCGAAGGCGCCGTCGAGGACGACGAACAGCGGGACGCCGACGAGGGCGGCGAGCGCGAGGTCGCCGGGGGAGCCGTCGTAGGCGATGAACCGCCGCGGCGGCAGCCACTCCCCGCGCGCGTGGTCGTAGACCGCCCGGTCGGAGGTGCCCTCCCAGGGGCGGAGCTCCAGGCCCCCGCCGTAGACGTCCATCCGGCAGTGGACGGCGGCCGCCAGCAGGCCGAGGGCGAGCGCGACCGTCGCCGCGGTCGGCCAGGCGACCGCCAGCAGCGCCGCCGGGACGGCGGCGACGGGGTAGCCGGTCGGGAAGTGGAGCGTCTTCCGGTGGCCGGCGTACATGTCGAGGTCGGGGAGGATCCCCCCGACGAGGGCGCCGAGCAGCGCCGCTGGGGCGAACTCCGGCGCGTACAGCGCCAGCGGGGTGGCGAGGGCCAGCCCGACCAGCGCGTGCGTCGGCAGCATCATGTACCCTACCCAGGCTACTGGGCGGCATAAGGCCGTCGCCGACTGCAGGACGCCGTCGAGTGACCGCAAGACCGTGCTACGCGGGGGTAGGGCGCCGGTAAGACGATCTTTCGTGTCTACCAGTCTAGGAATGCGGAGAAGAATTGAGACCCGCCGCTGGATCGTTCCTCTGTATGGACCTGCGGTTCGTACGGGGGTAGTAGCGGCCGTAAGTAACGACTATCGGTAACAAGTAGCGTGTAACGAGTTGTCACAGAACACCCTCGTCGGCGCGCAGTCTCCGTGTTCTGGCCGATATCGGCCGTATAGCGCCCGGCGCGAGGCCGAACACGGTTGTCGTAAACCTAAAGAGTGGAACCTACCTTTTTTCGGGTAAGATGACCGACGCATTCGATTCGTTCGACTCCTTCGCCTGGAGGTGGATACATGGGTGTTGAGATCAGGGAATCGCCCGTCTCCGACGACGAGTTCGAGGAGATGAAGGGGTTCGTCCACGACTACCTCGCCGCGAGCGTCGAGAGCGAGGAGGAGGGGGGCCGGATGCGCTGGTACCCGTGGCACTCCGCGGAGTACCGGTACAACCACATCCTCAACGTGACCGAACTGGCGACCGAGATCGCAAAGCAGGAGGGCGCCAACGTCGACGTGACCCGCGTCGCGGCGCTGTTCCACGACATCGCGAAACTGGAGGCCGACCAGGACGTCCACGCGGAGGCGGGCGCCCGCGTCGCCCGCGAGTACCTGGAGTCCCGGACCGACTATCCGGAGTCGTTCGTCCAGCAGGTCTGCGACGCCGTCGCCGACCACTCCTTCGAGGGCGACCTCGGGGACGTCCCGCTGGAGACGCAGTGCCTCATGGAGGCCGACCTACTCGACAAGGTCGGCGCCAACGGGACGGCGCTGATGCTCCTGCGGATGGGCTACGAGGCCCGCACGCACATGGACGCCAACGAGATGGTCGGCCGCGTCCTCGAGCGCGGCGAGGACGCCATCTCGCGGGTCCGCTCCGAGACCGCCGAGAGCATCGCCCACCAGCGGATCAAGCGCGTCCGGTGGTTCAAGGAGTGGCTCGAGGGCGAGGTCTCCGACATGGAGGCGGACTCGGCCGTGGAGTTCGACGCCTGATACGGTCCGTACTGGTCAGGCGGCGAACCCCGAGGCCGCGTCGTAGAGGAAGTAGACGCCGAACAGCGCCAGCAGCGCGGCGCTGCCGAGGGCGACCGCCGGCGCCAGCCGCTCCGTCCGCCTCTCGGCGGCCGTGAGGGCCGCCGGGAACCCCGTGATCCAGACCACGATGCCGCCGAAGAACCCGACGAGCAGCGTGGGGTGACCGGTCTCGACGACGACCAGCCCCGCGAGCGCCTCGCTGGCGTACGAGAGCACGTCGATCCGGCCCGGCGCCAGCAGTCCGACGCCGACGGTCAGCCAGAAGAGGATCTGGTAGGGGTTCGTCAGCGCGAGGACGAACGCCTTCGTGAAGCCGCGGCTGTCCGGCGCCGCGTCGGTCCGGAAGCTCTCTTCGGCGCCGCGGGCGGCGCCGTAGGCGAAGTACAGCATCAGGACGCCGCCGGCGGCGACCATCGCGTTCCGGAGGATCGGCGCGCGCTCGACGACGGCGACGGCGCCGACGAGCGCCAGCCCCAGGAAGACGAGGTCGGCCGTCATCGCCCCCAGCCCAGCCCTGAACCCCGACCGCCAGCCGCGGAGCACCGACTCCTCGGCGATGATGGCGTTCATCGGGCCCGGCGGCGCCGCCAGCGCCAGCCCGAAGACCACCCCCGCGAGGAACGTCGTCACGAGCGTCATCGACAGTCGGTTCCGGTCGGGCGGGCAAAAGCGTGGCGTGATGAGCGTCCGTGACACGCCCCGGAGCGCTCGCGACGGCCTGCACCGGCCCGCGGATATATTTGACCGAGGGCCGAAGTAATGCTATGCCAGTCGACGCAGCGATCGAACGCCGGATCAAGGGGGCGCCGCTGTCGGCCCACCTGGCGACGTCGGTCGACGACCGACCCCACGTCGCCCCTGTCTGGTACGGCTACCGGGACGGCACGCTCTACACGCTGACCGGGGGGAAGAAACTGGAGAACGTCCGTCAGAACCCGCGGGTCTCGGTGTCCATCGAGAAGGCCGACCCCCAGAGCGGGGTCGACTGGGGCGTCACGATGCTCGGGCACGCGACCGTCGTCGACGACGTCGACCGGATCGCCGCGGCCAACCGCTGGGTGTACGCGGCCTACGACGACTACGAGACCGACGGCGGCGACGCGGTCGACGCCGATACCGACCCCGGCGAACCCGGCGTCGACTACGCGCTGCTGGAGATCGAGATCGGGTCCGCGACCCTGCAGGACTACGACTGACGGGCGCCGACCGCTCGAGCAGCGTTCACCGTTCGAGCGTGTAGACGGTGGTCGGGTACGACTCGTTGCCGATCTTTGCCTCGGCCGCGCCGGTCCGTTCGAACCCGCGGGCCTCGTAGAACCGCTTCGCGGCCTCGTTCTCGGCGAGCGTCTCGAGTCTGAGCCAGCGGATGTCGTCCGGGAGTTCATCCAGGCCCCGCTCGAGCAGCGCGGTGCCGACGCCCTCACCCCACCGCTCCGGGTGGACGTAGATGGCCTTGAGGCCAGCATCATCGTCCCCGACGAAGGCCTTCGTCTGCTCGCCCCAGC
This sequence comes from Natronomonas salina, assembly GCF_013391105.1. Classification (NCBI taxonomy): domain Archaea; kingdom Methanobacteriati; phylum Methanobacteriota; class Halobacteria; order Halobacteriales; family Natronomonadaceae; genus Natronomonas; species Natronomonas salina. Next base: position 1,039,657 of record NZ_CP058335.1, on the reverse strand, counting down.
GGAAGTCGGCGTACCCGACGACGGTACCGTCGGATTCGGCGACGAGGAACACGCCCGGCTCGCCTCGCCAGGCGTCGAGCCGTTCGGCGATCTGCTCGGACGGCGGTTCGAAGTCAAGTCCCGCCAGCACTTCGTCGTCGACGACGCCGTCGTAGGCCGCCCGCCACGCGCTCGCGTTGACGCGAGCGACCGCTCTGACGTCGTCGGCGTCTTCGAGCCGTCGGATCTCCATGGCACGACTCCGACCCGCCGGCATACCAATCCCGGCCATCCGACAGCCGGGGCTGTTCGATGACTCCTGCACACGAGGAGGTGTAGCAGCACCGAGCGCGACGTTCCTGAACGTTCAGTCGGGCAGCGACGCGACGGAGGGTCGGTCGGCTGCGTTCAGTGGTCGTCCTCGCGCCACTTGTGGTCGCACTCGACGCAGGTGAAGAAGCGCGTCTCGGACTCGTCGGCGGCGCGGATCTGCTTCATCTCGTAGCGGGCGCGGTCGTGTCCGCACTCGGGGCACTTGACCTTCGTCGTCGGTCCGATCTCGGAGTCGTCGACCTCGGACATGTCGACCGGGCCGCTGTCGGTGTCCTGACCCTGTGTCGTCGTCATCGCGGCCTCCGTCGCCTCGTCGCGGGCCTTCTCGTGGTCGCAGGAGCTACAGACCCACAGCCCGTCGTCGCTGTGCATCATCGACCCGCACTCGTCGCAGAATTCCATGTCCGTACCTGGGGCCGGCCGCGTACTTAAACGGCGGGATTCAGGCGTCGCCCTCCGACTGGCCGGGTTCGCCGAGGGCCGCCTCGGGCAGGTACTCGTAGAGCTCGTCGCGGAGGTCGTCGGCCGACTCGAAGTCCTCGCTGGAGACCGACCCGACGAGTTCCCCCAGGTTCGCCTCGCCGTTCGCCAGTCGCACCGTGACGTCGTCCAGTCGGTCGGCCGCCGCGCCCCGCGAGACCGGATACGAGAGCCTCCCGAGCGGCTCGTCGAGCCGGCTGAGCTTGATGGTGTTCCCCATACTCACACGACGGCGTCCAGCGGGAAAGGTCCGTCGCGGAGCGCCGGCTTCGGAAGCGTAAAAGGCCGGCCACCCGTCGCTCCGGTAGATGTTCGGGACGGACCGCCGTGTCGTCGTGCTGGCGCTGGCGCGGATGGCAGACGCCGTCGCGAACTCGTTTCTCATCATCGTCCTGCCGTTGTACATCGCCAGCGGTGACCTCCCGATGCCGGGCTACGAGGGGACGTCGGTACTCGGCATTCCGCTGACCGAGGAGCTGCTCATCGGGGTCGCGCTGTCGCTGTTCGGCTTCTTCAACAGCTTCAGTCAGCCGTTCACCGGACGGCTCTCCGACCGGACGGCCAGGCGGAAGGTGTACATCCTCTTCGGGCTGCTCGTCCTCGCCGCGATGAGCGTCGCCTACGCGCTCGTCGACAGCTACGAGGCGCTGCTCGTCGTCCGGGCGCTGCAGGGCGTCGGCGGCGCGTTCGTCATCCCGACGACCATCGCCTTGGTGAACGACCTCGCCCGCAGCGACGCCGAGCGCGGCGGCAACTTCGGCGTGTTCAACACCTTCCGGCTCATCGGCTTCGGCTTCGGCCCCATCGTCGCGGGTCTGGTCGTCCAGGGCGGCCCGTACGCGCTCGCCCCCGGCGCGACGCTGTCGGGGTTCAACGCCGCCTTCGGCGTCGCCGTCGTCGGCGCCCTCGTGAGCTTCACGCTCGTGCTGGTGCTCATCGAGGAGCCGGAGATGGCGGCGGCCGACGCCTCCGACGAGCTCTCCGTCGCCGTCCTCGCCGACGAGGCCCCGAACCGGACCCTCGACCCCGTGTTCGTCCTCGGCGTCGCGACGCTGTTCATGGCCATCAGCATCGCGCTCTTCGCGACGCTGCAGGAGCCGATCAACAGCCGACTCGGTCAGGGACCGACCTGGTTCGGCGTCCAGTTCTCCGCGGTCGTCATCGCCAACGTCCTGCTGCAGGTGCCCATCGGCCGCGCCGCCGACCGCGTCGGCCGGAAGCCGTTCCTCGTCGTCGGGCTGGTCGTCCTCGCGCCCGCGGTGCTCGCCCAGGGGCTCGTCCGCTCGCCGTGGACGATGCTCGTGGTCCGGCTCCTCCACGGCGTCTCCGTGGCGATGGTGTTCGCCCCCGCCCTCGCCGTCGCCGGGGACCTCGCCAAGGAGGGGCAGTCCGGGACGACGCTGTCGGTGCTGACGATGGCCTTCGGGTTCGGCACCGCCATCGGCCCGCTCGCCTCGGGCGTCCTCTACGGGTACGGTTTCGTGACACCGTTCGCGATCGGGGCCGCATTGGCCGTGGTCGCGCTCCTGCTGGTGGTCACCCAGGTCGAGGAGACCCTCGAGGGGGCGACCTTCGAGTGGGGGCCGCCGTGGCGCAGCGGCTGACGGCCGGCTCCCGGAGACGGCTCTTTTTTCTACCAGTCCGACGTAGGCGGTGGCGATGACACTCTCGGAGGAGGCCGAATCGCGCCTCGCGGACCTGGTCGCGCTGCAGCCGACGAAGAACGGCGAACTGCAGGACCGCTGGGACATGGAGAGCGGCAGCGAGGTCCACCAGTACCTCGAGTCCGAGCTGAAGGACTACTACTACCGCGACGAGAACAGCCTCATCTGCGCGACGCCGGAGGCGGCCGAGATCGTGGGGATCGACGTCGACGAGGAGGTCCTCCGCGTGCCGGAACTGCAGGCCCGCATCGTCGACGTCCTGGCCGGCCCCGAGGAGGAGCCCCAGAGCGTCGTCTCGGTCCTCCACGACCTCGAGGACGCTGGTTTCGACTCCGAGACCGACGCCGTCCGGTCGGCGCTGCGGAGCCTCGAGGACCGCGGCGTCGTCGAGATCGTCCAGAAGACCGTCCCGACGTTCCGGCTGGCCGTCGAGCGCGACACGCTCACCGTCGAGGTCCTCGACGACCCCGCCGAAGCGTAACCTCCGGGCCCCGCTACCGCTTTCGCTCTCGTTTCTCCGCCAGCAGTCGCTTCGCCGCCTTCCCGGGGCCGCCCTCGATGGGCCAGTCCTTCGAGCGCCACGCCGGCGGCTCCGGTTCCAGGCTGGCACAGCGCGAGGAGCACTCCGCCGCGGTCTGCTCGTGTCCCTTCGCGGCGCACCACGGAACGGCCCCGCGGGGTCGCGCAGTTCGAAGTGCCGGCAGTCCGGCCGCATCGTGTCGACGTAGGAGCGCCACCCGCGCTCGTAGGCCCGCTCGGCGATCTCCAGGCGCTTGCCCCGCTTCCACTCGGAGTCGGCGTACTCGAACCGCGCGGCCGACTCGTCGTGGGCGCCGCCCGAGGGCCGTTCGAGGATGCGCGTCCCCGGGTCGTCGACGGGCAGCGTCCGCGGGTGCCACACCGGCTCCGCGTGCCACTCGCCGTCCCGCTCGGAGACGGCGAGGATGCCGACCTCGACGGGCATGGCCTCCAGCAGCGCCGGCTCGATCTCCTCGCCGGTCGCCCGCGTCGCCAGCCACACCTCGTCGGCCAGCGACAGCGCGACGTCGTGTTCGAGCTGGTCGGCCAGCACCCGCGCGGCGGAGGCGTCGAGGTTCGGCTTGTTCTCGACGGCGACGATGCGGTCGACCCAGTCGGGGTAGCGGTAGCGCCGCCGGAGCTCGATCCGGTTGCCGTCCCGCCGGGTCTCGACGAACCCCCGGTCGGCGGCGCGGTGGACGGCCTCGCGGACGTACCGCCAGGGGCAGCCGGGGTCGGGGAGGGCCTCGCGGTAGTACGCCCACGAGGCGGGCGCGTTGCGGGCGACGTGCAGCAGGTCCGAGTCCAGCCGCTCCTCGCCGAAGGCCGCACGCTGCTCGAGGGCCGCGTCGCTCGTCTGAATCACTACGGTGTCCCAGCGGCGCCGCTGGGTTCCGAGCTGCCGGGCGACGACGGCCGCGCCGTCGCGCTCGCCGGCCGGCGGCCAGTGTCGCTCCGCCCACGAACACACCCGCAACTCGAACCCGAACTCCTTCACGGCCGCCAGTCGGGGGCGGCGGGACGTAAGCCGTTCGCCGTACGGTGAAAGTGATGTCCAGTGGCGCGGCGTCCCCGACCGTCGGGCAACTTTTTGGCTGGGGCGCGCAAGTGTTGCCGCATGGCCGAGCACGACCACTACGTCGACGGCGAGTGGGTCGCCGGAGGCGGCGACGACTTCGAGAGCGTGAACCCGGCGAACGGCGAGGTCCTCGGGACGTTCCCGCGCGGGACCGAGGCCGACGTCGAGGACGCGGTCGCGGCCGCCGACGAGGCCTTCGAGACCTGGCGGGACCTCTCGTACGTCGATCGCGCGGAGTACCTCTGGGAGATCTACCACGAGCTCCGGGACCGCCACGAGGAGCTCGGCGAGATCGTGACCAAGGAGTGCGGCAAGGAGATCAGCGAGGGGAAGGCCGACGTGACCGAGGCCTGGCACATGGTCGAGTGGGCCGCCGGGAACGCTCGCCACCCCCACGGTGACATCGTCCCGAGCGAGATCGCGGCGAAGGACGCCTACATGCGGCGGAAACCGCGCGGTGTCGTGGGGTGTATCACGCCGTGGAACTTCCCGGTGGCCATCCCGTTCTGGCACATGGCCGTCTCGCTCGTCGAGGGCAACACCGTCGTCTGGAAGCCCGCCGAGCAGACGCCGTGGTGCGGACAGATCATCGCGGAGATGTTCGACGACACCGGTATCCCGGACGGCGTGTTCAACATGGTCCAGGGCTTCGGCGACGCCGGCGCCGCCATCGTCGACGGTGACGTGGACACCGTCATGTTCACCGGCAGCGCGGAGGTCGGCCACGGCGTCGCCCAGGAGGTCGCCCGTGACCCCTCGAAGAACGTCTCCACCGAGATGGGCGGGAAGAACGCCGTCGTCATCACAGACGAGGCCGACCTCGACATCGCCGTCCACTCGGCAGTCATGTCCAGCTTCAAGACGACGGGGCAGCGCTGCGTCTCCAGCGAGCGGCTCATCGTCCACGCGGACGTCTACGACGAGTTCAAGGAGCGGTTCGTCGAACTCGCCGAGACGGTCTCGGTCGGCGACCCCCTCGAGGAGGACACCTTCATGGGACCGGTCGTCGACGAGAGCCAGGTCGAGAAGTTCCACCGCTACAACGACCTCGTCCGGAAGGAGGGCGTGAACGTCCTCGTCGACCGCGCGGATCTCGACGACGCGGAGATCCCCGACGGCCACGAGGAGGGGTACTGGGTCGGGCCGTTCGTCTACGAGACCGAGTACGACCCCGAACTCCGGTGTCTGAAGGAGGAGGTCTTCGGTCCACACGTCGCGCTCGTCGAGTACGAGGGCGACGTCGACCGCGCCATCGAGATCCACAACGACGTCCCCTACGGGCTGGCCGGCGCCGTCGTCAGCGAGGACTACCGCCAGATTAACCGGTACCGGGACCGCGCGGAGGTCGGCCTCGCCTACGGCAACCTCCCCTGTATCGGCGCGGAGGTCCAGTTGCCCTTCGGCGGCGTCAAGCACTCCGGGCAGGGCGCCCCCCACGCCCGCGAGGCCATCGAGGCGGTCACCGAGCGCACCGCGTGGACGCTGAACAACTCCTCGGACATCGAGATGGCACAGGGCCTCTCCGCCGACATCAAGACCGAGGACTAGAAACGGGAGTCGTTCGTCGAGGCGTTCACAGCGTCGTCGCTAGCGGAGCGGTTCGAAGCGCGGAAAGGCGGGAGGAGGTGCGGACGCCGAGGCGCGGTGGTGCGCCGGGTACCGGGCGGACCCAGCGCGATGGGTGGACGGGTGTGCGGCGGGCTTGGAGTTGTTTGCCATCACGACGAGAAAAGCGTCGTTCAGGCAGCTAGTCGTATGGCGGGGTGACGTATAAACCCTCGTCTGGCGTCCGACCTCCGTCGGACGTTATCGCCGGTCGCGGAGGGCGGGGAACTCCTCGCGGACCGCGGCCACCCGGTCGGGGTCGCAGTCCGCGTAGACGACGGTCGGGTCGTCGTCGGACGTCGCCACGGGCGTCCCCCAGGGGTCGTAGACGGTCGAGCGGCCCACGAGGGACGCGTCGTCGAAGGAGGCCGAGCCGTTCGCGGCTCCGACGTACATCAGATTCTCCAGCGCGCGGGCGCGCGGCAGCAGCTTCCAGTGCTCGACACGGGGGTACGGCCAGGCGCTGGGGACGAGCGCCATCGTCGCGCCCTGGTCGACCAGGCTCCGGTAGAGTTCCGGGAACCGGAGGTCGTAGCAGGTCGTGACGCCGACGGTGTGGCCGAGGAGGTCCGCGGTGGGGAGTCGCTCCCCCGGAACGAGGAGTTGAGCCTCCGCGGAGTCGTAGCCGAAGAGGTGGTGCTTCCGGTAGACGAGCCGCCGCTCGCCGTCGGCGTCGAAGAGCACGGCGGTGTTGGCCAGGCCCTCGTCGGCCGGGACCGCTTCGCCGGCTGCGGCGGAGGCTTCGAGGTCTTCGACGACGGTCCCGGCGAGGACCGCGACGTCGTGTTCGACGGCCGCCTCGGCGATGGTCCGGTGGGTCTCCCCGCCCAGCGGCTCGGCGTGGCGGGCGTAGGCGTCGAAGGCGAAGTAGCCCACGTCGAATATCTCGGGGAGGGCGACGCAGTCGGCTCCCTCGGCCGCCGCCTCGGCGACGGCGTCGACGGCGCGCTCGAGGTTGCCGTCGACGTCGGCGGGCCGGACCTCGACCTGGGCGAGCGCGAGCCTCATCTCGCCAGGTCCTCGCGGATGGCCGCCTCCAGGTTCGCGAGTTCGCCGTCGAGCTTCCGCTTGAAGTACGTCTCGACGCCGGGGAGCTTCCCGTCGACGACGAAGCGGTTGGTCAGCCGCGTGCCGCCGTCGGTCTCCTCGAGGGTGTGCTCGCCCTGGACGTCCATCCCCTTCGAGCGGCCGACGAACTTCACGAAGGTCGGCTCGTCCCGCTGGACGTCCTCGGTCTCGACGCTGATCGTCTTCTTCATCCGGGGGATCGGCAGGCGGACCTGCCAGGTGGCTTTGCGGTCGCCGGTCGTCTCGAAGTCCTCCACGACGCTGATCGAGCGGGCGCGCTTCTCGGGGTCGGCGATGAACGCCCAGACCTCCTCGGGCGGGGCCGGCAACTCGAAGACGCGCTCGACGCGGACGGTCATACTGCTAAATCGAGGGGCGTCGGTAAAAGGGCGGCTCTTGTGTGCGCACTGGCGGGTGGTCCGAGAAACGAGCGGTCGGGGTCACTCCGGGGTGACGCGCCAGGTCGTCGAGCGCGCACGCGACCACTTCTCGATGTCGACGTCCTCGGAGTGCTCGGCGAGCCGCGGCAGGCGCGCGCCGACCTGCTTGGCCGTCAGGCCGATGGCCTCGGCGACGTGCTTCGCGCGGAAGTAGCGGTCGCCGCCCTGGGCGCGCTCGCGCAGGTGCGAGAGGATCCGCTCGTCTTCGTCGCTCAGGTCGCTCATAGTACGTGTAGGGCGGGGAACGGCATAAGGGCGTTCCTTCAGGGGTAGACGTGGTAGGCCGCGACTGACAGCGACCCGGCCAGCATCGCGAGGGCGAACGAGTAGCCGGCGGCGACCTGGTCGCCGGTGAACCCGAACACGGTCAGTCCGACGGCCGCAATGACGGCGATGGCCCCGAACACCAGCGGCAGCGCGACACCCTTGTCCGACATCGTGACGGTCTCCATGTCCGGCCGTACGGCACGCCGAACATAAATCCCACCGGTCGCGGTTCGCCGGCCGAGCGGCCCGCTGGGAGCCACAGAGTATATGCTGGGCCACCCCATTCGCTCGGACGATGACCACCGACCGTGGATTGCTCGGGGTCGCGAAACTGAAGGTCGCGGCCGCCGTCGTCGGCGTGCTCGTCGCCTCGCTGGTGGGCGCGTTCGCCGTCGGCGCCGTCGGCGCGCCGTCTGTGGTGGGCGTCGAGAACCGCTTCGGGGACGTGACCGACGAGACGACGGTGATCCACACCGACCTCGTCGTGCACAACCCCAACCCCGTCGGCGTCCAGCTCGGCGACACGGAGATCGACTACACGGTCCGGATGAACGACGTGCCGATGGCCGAGGGCGGCGGCGTCGGCCTCGACGTCGACACCGGCAACTCCACCCAGGCGTTCACCTCCGAGATGAACAACACGCGGATCCCGCCATGGTGGAAGAGCCACGTGAACAACGGCGAGCGGACCGTCGTCTCGATCAACGCCACCGTCGAGACGTCCGTCCTCGGGAACCGCGAGTTCGACGTCACCCAGCAGCGGGAGATCGAGACCGACCTCATCGGCCAGTTCAACTCCAACGAGACCCGGCCCGTGGAGACCGAGAACCCGCCGCCGACGGCGAGCAACCCGATACTCTACGTCAACCGCACCAGCGCCGCCTGGGGGCAGGCCACCGAGCGGGAGACGCCCATCGACATGGAGTTCGAGGTGTACAACCCGCAGGTCGAGCCGTACGTGATCACCGAGGTCGGCTACGAGATCACGATGAACGACGTGCAGGTCGGCGAGGGCCGCTCGGAGGGCTCCTACGTCATCCCCGGCGGCGGCACGGAGACCCTCGAGACGCGCACCCTGATGCAGAACCAGCGGCTCGACGACTGGTGGGTGACCCACCTCCGCAACGACCAGGTGACGGACCTCCGCATCGAGTTCTACGCGCTCGTGGAGCTGCCGACGGGCAACACCGTCCGCGTCCCGCTGGACGAACTCACCTACGAGGAGACCATCGAGACGGACATCTTCGGTACGAAGAACCAGACGAACGGCGGCGGTGAGGCCGACGCGAACGCCGACGACGGTGACAGTGACTCTGCGACACCGACGCCGACGGACGACGAGACGCCGACACCTTCCGATTCGACGACAACTCCGACCGCCACCGCCGCCGAGGACGACGATATCGGTCTCTGACCGGCGTCAAAACTATATCGTTCCGGTCCGACTACCCCGTATGGAACGGAGTAGTCACTCTCCGGATCGAGTTCTCCAGTAGTGAAATTACCGCAAATACCGACGCAGACACGGTCTTCCTGACCGTCGACGGCGCCGAACACGAGTTATCCCGCGAGGAAGCGAACCAGCTAGCCGAGGCCATCGGCGACGCCCTGGAGTCTCGCGAGGAGTTCTTCCGCACCGCGGGGGAGTACCGCGCCGACGGCACGTACGTCGTCTCTCGGCGGGCGGCCGAGTCGGCGGGTAACCGGAAGGTCTTCGAGTCGTTCGACCGCCTGGAGCGGCTCTACGAGCGGTTACCCGAGACCTTCGATGCCGACGCGGTGGGTCGGACGGGCATCACGGGCTCCCGTCGACACATGGTCGTCCGGCACTTCGCCGAGCACCCGTCGTTCGAGTGCCGGACGGTCTCGCGAAATCCGCTGCGGGTACGGAAGGAGACCGGGACATCCGCAAAAGCAGGTGATGGGGAGACCGCCGCTGCGGATTGAACCATCTGTAAACGAACGCATCCGCCGAGGGGGTGTCCGAAGGTCACCCCCGAGGCGGTTCACCACGCGATCGGCGGGAGCGCGGGACCAAGGCCCGACCGGAGGTCCCGCGAGCGAAGCGAGCGGGAGCCCTGGAAGACGACCGAAGGGAGTCTTCCTGAGGGAGGGCCGACGTGTCTTTTTCATGAACGGTTTTGCCGGCGGGCCGAGCAGAGCGAGGCCCGCCGTGCAAAACGGTTCTATTGAATCGTCACGTGCTCGCTCTCCTCGTTGAGCGCGAGGTTCGTCGCGATCTCGGCGTTCCGGACGGCGTACTGGGCGGTCTGGCCGAGGCTGACGAGTACCTCTCGCACGCGGAGGAGGTCCTCGTTGGACATCTCCTCGAGGTCGTCGAGGATCTCGATCTCTCGGTTGCGGACCTCGGCGAACTTCTGGCGGGTCTCGATGGCCATGTCGTAGTCGCGCTCGACGGCGGCGCGGACGCCGAGTTCGGTGATCTCGTTGACCTGGTCGGTGAACTCCCGGATGCGGCGCATCGTCGCCTGGTCGACGTTCAGTGAGTGGCCCTCGGTCTCGAGGACGATCTCGGCGATGTCCTCGGCGTTGTCGGCTGTCAGTTCGAGGTTCTTGGCGATGGAGCGGTAGCCGATGAGCGGGAAGCCGGAGTCGAGGCCGACGGCGCGGGCGAGGTTGGGGTTCTGGTAGGCGGTGAAGATGAGGCGCAGGAGCAGGACGAAGATCTTGTTGGCCTGCCGCTCGCGGTTGAGCGCGCGCTGGGCGAGGTCGGGGTTGCCGTGCGCGAGCGCCTTGATGGCCTCGTTCCGCATCGTCGAGCCGGTGGACTCCAGGCGCTCCAGGAGGTTGTCGAGGGTGAAGTCCTCGGGGTCGACCGAACAGCGGATGGCGATGCGCTCGGGCGTCTCCTCGATGACGCCGAGGCCCATCAGCTGCGTCTCGGCGTTATAGACCGCGTTGATCTGCGCGGAGTCGAGGGTGCCGCCGTCCTCGACCTCGACGTGGATGATGCGGCGGCCCAGCACGTACTGGGCGACGATGGCGCGCTCGACGGCGTCGGCGTCGAGGTTCTGGGCGTGGATGACCGCCTCGCTCTCCTCCTGCTGGACCGACTCCGGCATGACGGTGAGCGTCCCCTTGCTGCCCATCCGCAGCGACACCTCGTCGCCTTTCTCGACGTCCTGGGCGGCGGCCCACTCGGCGGGGAGGGTCATCGCCAGCGTCGACGGCCCAAGCCGCTGCACTTTGCGTGTTTCCATGTCACCCCCCAGGCGACGCGCGGCCTTAATATTCACTATATATCCGGGTCGGTGGACAACTGCGATAATATTGTGCCAGGTCGGTCCACGAACACCCACCGACCTTAGTTGGGTAGGAGTGACGAGGATGGCGCGTTCGTGGGAACGGCGACTCGCCTCTCAGTCGTCGTCGGTGGCCGCCGCCGGATCGCCGCCCGGCCCGCCCTCGTGCGCGTGGGCGCGCTCGCGGAGACGGTCGGAGATGCCGGGGACGTCGTCGGCGGTGACGGAGCCCTGCTCCTCGATGTCGTCGAGCGAGCGGGGGAAGGCCCGGAGGTCGTAGTGGTTGCCGATGCCGCAGCGGGCGCCCTCGCCCATCGCGACGGGGATCTGGTTGTGGCCCGGCGTGACGTCGCCGACGGCGTAGACGCCGTCGACGCTCGTCCGGCCGTGGTCGTCGACGGCGATGGTCCCGTCGTCGTTGAGTTCGACGCCGAGGGACTCGGCGAGTTCGGTGTTGTAGTCGGAGCCGTACATCGGGAAGCCGCCGCGGTACTCGCGGCGCGTCCCGTCCTCGAACTCGAAGGCCCGCAGCCAGCCGTCGTCGTCGTTCTCCATGGCGGAGATGTCCTCGTGGATCACGTCGACGGGGTGGTTCTCGAGCATCACCGCGGTCTCCTCGGACCACTGCGGGTCGTCGCCGCGGGTCAGGACGTCGACCTCCGGCGTGAAGTTGAGCATGATCATCGCGACGTAGGCGGCGGAGTCGCCGGTGCCCATCACGAACACCGGCTCGTCGACGAACATGTAGGCGTCGCAGTGGAGACAGTAGTGGAGGCCGCGGCCCGTGCGGGGCAGCGGCGGGTCGGGACGCTCGTCGGTGAAGCCGGTCGCCAGGACCACGTGGTCGGTCGTGAACGCGCCGTCGCTGACGTCGACGCGGAACCCCTCGTCGGTCGGCTCGACGTCGGAGACGTAGTCGCGGAAGTAGTCGGCGCCGTAGGCCTGGACCTGCTCGATGGCGGTCTCGAGGAACTCGTTGCCCGAGACGTCCTCGGTGACGCCGATGACGTTGTGCGTGTCGAGCATCATCGCCGCGCGGCCGCCGCCGCGGTTGACGACCGCGGTGTCGTGGCCGAGACGCGTCGTGTACAGCGCCGTCGTCAGCCCGGCGGGGCCGCCGCCGACGACGGTCACCTGGTAGTGGTCGGTCATCGCAACGTCGTATTCCGTCCACGGGCTTAACTCCGGGGCCATCGTGTCGGCGCCGCGCCAGCGAGCGGCCCGAGGACGCAACGGCTTTCCGAAGGCGGAGCCTACGCCGAGTATGTCGTTCGATACAGAGGGGTTACCCCAGGACGAGGTCGACGAACTGGTCGACGAGACCATCGCGGACAACGAGGTCGTCCTGTTCATGAAGGGGGCCGCCATGGCCCCGGAGTGCGGCTACTCCGAGGCGGCGCTGAACCGCATCCGGCGACACCGCGACGACGTGGAGTGCGTCGACGTGCTGGCGTCGATAGAGGAGTTCCGCGCCGCCCTGGAGCGGCACAGCGGCTGGACGACGATCCCGCAGGCGTACGTCGACGGCGAGTTCGTCGGCGGCAGCGACGTCCTCGAGGAGCTCGACGAGGCCGGCGAGTTGTCGGAGACCCTAACGGTCTGAACGGTCGGTTACGCGTGTGGTAATGAGGCCCACGGCGAAGGGCAGGTGATTTAAGGGTGGAACCCCTACACTTCGATGGACCACTCGCGTCAGAGGGATACCGGCCCTCTGTGGGACAGGGATACCATGACCAGTCGTGTTTACAGACTTCATTCGACGCTGGAACTGAAACTTGACGACGTCCACGAGTTCTTCGACGAGTACGAGCTACCCGTCGAGATCGAGGACGTCGAGGTGACCAGGCGGAACAACACACTCATCGTGAGTGCCGTCGCCGCCGAGGACAACATCTCCAAGTACACGCCGACGGCGCAGCTGAAGGCGTCGATCACGGAGAACCGCCTCTACGAGACCGAGGACGGGTGGCAGGAGACGCCCCCGGACCCCCAGGACGGCGCCGCCGGCGGCGGCGGTGACGACGACGACGGCCCGCAGTGGAGCAGCTTCGGCGAGGGCGGGCAGGTGCAGGAACAGGAGGTCGAGGTCAACTCGAAGCTCGTCGAGTACGCCTGCTTCAAGGGCGACCGCGAGACCGTCCTCCAGAACACCGCACTGCAGTACCCGATGTTCGAGGTCCTCTGCGACCTCGCGAAGTTCGCCGACAAGGGCGCGCTGACGGCCATCGCGGCCGTCGACGACGAGCTGGAGGCGACGCGCATCGTCGACGGCGAGGAGCGTTCCGCCAGCATCGAGGTCATCGACGACCCCCGCGAGCGCGAGTCCGAGAACACCGTCAACTGGCGCGACAACAAGTTCATCTCGGACTGAGCGAGCAGTTCAGCTTCTCTTATCTTCACGCCCGGGTAGCGACGCCTGGCCACCCCGCCGACCTGTCCCCTACTCGGGTGGCTCGGCGTCGACTGGCGTGTCCTCGTACGATAGCTCCAGGGTCTCCGGGTCGAGCGTATAGTAGCCCTGCCATACCGGCGAGAGGGACACGGTCCTGACGCCGGCGATCTCGGCCTCCCGGTGGACGTGGTGGTGTCCGACCAGACAGAGGTCGGGGTCGAGGACCGACAGCAGGTCGGTGACGTACTCGCAGCCGGCGTCGTACCCGTAGTAGATGAGCCCCTCGGGGGCCTCGTGTGTGAGGAAGACGTCGACGTCCTCCAGCCGGGCGGCCCGTCCGATCTCGTCGCGGACGAAGTGCCGCCGCCGGTCGCCGACGAGCTCCTCGCGGGGCTTCTCGAAGCGGGTCGGCGCGTAGTTCCCCGAGAGGCCGGCGACGCGGAGCCCCTGGACGTCGGCGGCAGTGCTCGCCAGGAGGTTCGCGTTCCGGACGCCGTCCGGTCGCTCGCCCGCGCGGAGCGCGTCGATCACGTCGAAGTCCTCGTTGTTGCCGGCGACGAACCACGTCGGGCGGGGGAGGTCGTAGTACTCGATGTCGCCGACGTGCAGGGCGGCCTCCGGATCGACGGCGCGGTAGGCCTCGAGCAGGGCCTCCCGGCGGTCCGGCGTGGTGGCGTGGGAGTCGCCGAGGACGAGCATCGACCGGTGGTTCTCGGCCGACCGCCAAAAGGCGTGGGGGTGGCTGGCACCCGGACAGTCCTGTTGGACGACCGACACTCGTACACGGGACCGGCGCGTAGTCGCGTCCATGGCAACGACCGTCGACGTGCGTGTCGACGACCGGGAACCGGTGGCCGTCATCGACGCCGTCCGTAAGCACGACGACGTCGGCGAGGTCACCGTCGAGCGACTCGACTCCGACGACGTGGTCGTCGAGTCGATGGCCGTCGAGCGGAAGACCCTCCGGGACTACGTCTCCGGGGTGATGAGCCGCTCGGGGACCGACCTCGAGGACCAGGTCGAGCGGATGACCGCCCGCTACGACCACGCGTACGTCCTGCTGGAGGGCGACATGGGCGACCTCGACCGGCTGGACACCGGCGTCTCGCCGGAAGCCCTCCGCGGGTCGATGGCCTCCATCACCGCGCGGTACGGGGCACCGGTCGTCCCCTGTACCGACCGCCGGCGCCTGGTCGACTACGCGGTCCGCCTCGGCCGGAAGCACCTGGAGGACCCTTCCCGTCGCCCCCTGCCCGTCGGCTCGGTCCCGAACCGCAGCGCGCCGACGGCCAAGCGGATGTACGCCTGCATCGAGGGGATCGGTCCCGGGCTGGCCGACGCGCTCTACGAGGCCTACCCGACCGTCGCGGAGCTGGTGGCCGCCGACCGCGAGGAGCTGACCGCGGTGGAGGGAATCGGCGAGACGCGGGCGCGGACGATCCTCGCCGCCCTCCGGGACCGACCGCTGGAGTGACCGACGGGACCCGCCGACCGGGGCTCCAAAGCCCGTGGTCCGGCCGCCGCCGGGCCGACGTTTCCGCGGCGAGTAAGCACAACGTTCGTCTCCGACCGTCCGTTACCCTGCCCTCACACCGGATTTCCGCCCGTAGCCGAAGCGGTCGGCGTTGCCGGGAGATCGCGAAACGCGGCCTTACACCGGAAACTATCTGACCGGTTTATTCGCGCGCCGGCGGTAGGTTCGATGCCATGGTAGACCAAGACCGCGAACGAGAGCGGCAGATCTCGAGGGACAGGGAGACGATCCGGAACTGGGCGGACAGACACGACGTCGTTCCGGTCCGGGAGGCGGGCAGCGGCGGCGAGGACCGCTACCGGATGGTCCCGGAGCGGAGCGTCGAGGACACCCACGACCGCGTGGAGTGGAACCGCTTCTTCGACGACTTCGAGGACGGCGACCGGGTCGTCGTCTACCACGGCGAGGAGTCCGACGACCCCTTCGAGGTCTCGGGCCACGGCGACATCGCGACTGAACTGGACGACGACGACCTCGAGGAGCGCCTCCTCGACGGCGAGACCGTCCGGAGCACCGTCACCGAGACGGCCGTCGTCGAGAGCGTCGTCACCGAGGAGCTCACCGTCGAGAGCGAACTCATCGACCGCCAGACCGAAGACCAGCGGGTGGTCGACTCCGAGCTCCTCTCGCGGGAGACGACGGGCTGTCGGCTCGTCGACGAGGGGACCGCCGGCTCGGACGAGTTCTCCGGCTCGAGCGAGGCCTCCGGCTCGGACGAGGCCTTCGACACGGACCGCTACCTCGACGCGGTCGGCGGGACGACCGCGAGCGCGCCGGGCGACGACGCCACCACGTTCGAGGGGCGGGCGCTCCCGTACGACGCCGAACTCGACGTCGAGGAGCGCTGGAAGGTCACCCGCGAACTCACCGAGCGCTTCGTCGTCGAGAGCGAGATCATCGGCGCGGAGGTCACCGAGGCCGACACGCTCGAGGACTACGACCTCGACGTCCAGGGCCTCCACCGCACCATCGCCGAGAGCGGCATCATCGAGGCGGACCTCTCGACGGAGGAGTTCCTGACCGAACACGACCTCGAGAGCGAACTCACTGAGGACGACCGCGTCACCACCAGCTTCACCCGCGAGCGGACCGTCGAGGACGAGGTGCTCGACCGCATGGAGGTCCGCGGCGACCTCACCGGCGGCGAGGTCCGCGACATGGAGCTCGTCCGGTCCGACGACACCGTCGCGGGCGACCACGGCCGCGGCGCCGGGACGACCGGGATGGCCGACGCCGGCGGATCGACCGGGACGACCGACGTCACCGGCACGGATGACGCCACGGGGACCACCGGCGCGGCCGGGACAGGTACCGGGGCCGGCGCGGGCTCGACGGTCGGCGGCGCGACGCTGACCGACGACGAGGTCGGCAAGACCGTCGTCGACCCGACCGGCGACGAGATCGGGACCGTCACCGGGGTCGACGAGGACGCGAACGCGATGTACGTCGACGCCAACCCCGGACTGACCGAGCGCATCAAGTCCGCGCTCGGGTGGGGCGGCGCCGACGATGACGACCACCGGCTGGACGCCGCCCACGTCGACCGCGTCGACGACGACGAGATCCGACTCGACCACCGGGAGAACATCGCCGACGAGGACGACGAGCGCGACCGGCGGTAGACGGTCGGTCGACGGCTCCTGCGACCGTCGAGTAATCGGGCCGTACGGCGGACCAGCCGCCGATAACGACTCCATTCTTCGGGTGTAGTATCCTCGGTGGTTATCCGTCGGAGCGTCGTTACCGCGAAGCGTGAACTCTCCATCCCAGCGCGAGGAGCGTCCGCCGGAATCGCTGTGGCTGGCGACGACGCCGACGACCGACTACGGGCCGCTGGCGGACGGTCTGGACGTCGACGTCGCGGTGGTCGGCGGCGGCATCACCGGGCTCACGGCGGCGATCCGGCTGAAGGAGGCCGGCCGCGACGTCGCGGTCGTCGAGGCCGACCGCGTCGTCGAGGGGGTCACCGGCTACACGACGGCGAAGCTCACCTCTCAGCACGGCCTCGTCTACGACTTCCTGCGGACCAAGTTCGACCGCGAGGCGGCCCGGAAGTACGCCCGGGCGAACGAGGCGGCCATCGACGCCGTCGAGTCCCGCGTCGACGACGAGGGGATCGACTGCGACTTCGAGCGCGTCCCGGCCTACACCTACGCGGAGTCACCCGACGACGTCGACGAACTCCGCGAGGAGGTCGAGGCCGCGAAGGACGCCGGGCTGCCGGCGTCGTTCGTCGAGTCGACCGACCTCCCGTTCGACGTCCCCGGGGCCGTCCGGTTCGACGACCAGGCGCAGTTCCACCCCCGGAAGTACCTGCTCGCGGTGGCCGAGGCCGTCCACGGGGACGGGAGCTACGTCTTCGAGGAGACCAAGGCGCTCGACGTCGACCCCGGCGAGCCCTGCGAGGTCGAGACGGAGCGGGGCGACGTCACCGCCGACGACGTCGTCGTCGCCTCGCACTTCCCCTTCTTCGACCGGAACGGCTACTTCGCGCGGATGCACCCCAAGCAGGCCTACCTGCTGGCCGTCGAGATCGATGGCGAGCCGCCGGAGGGGATGTACTACAGCACCGGTTCGCCCGCCTCGACGCTCCGGCCGCACCCCGTCGAGGGCGAGGACCTGCTGCTCGTCGGCGGACAGGGACACAAGGTCGGCGCCGCCGACCCGCCACCGAGCGAACGGTACCGCCGCTGCGAGGCGTTCGCCCGCGAGCACTTCGACGTCGAGTCCGTCGAGTACCGCTGGTCGACCCACGACTACTACCCCGTCGACCGGGTGCCGTTCGTCGGCCGGGTCGGACCGACGATCGAGCACGTCTACGTTGGCACCGGGTTCAAGGGCTGGGGGATGACCGGCGGCACCGCCGCGGGGATGATCCTCTCGGATCTGATCCTCACCGGCGGGAACCCCTGGGCCGACGTCTTCGACCCGCTGCGGGTGAAGCCGCGCGCCTCCGCGAAGAGCTTCGTCGAGGAGAACACGGAGGTCGCCGGCCACTTCTTCGGCGACCGCGTGGAGTCGCTGCTGGCCTCCGACGACCTGCCGTCGCCGGGCGAGGGGAAGATCACCCGCGAGGACGGCCGCCCCTACGGCGTCTACCGCGACGACGACGGCGGGGTCCACGCCGTCTCCGCGGTCTGTCCGCACATGAAGTGCCTGGTCAAGTGGAACGACGCCGAACGGACCTGGGACTGCCCCTGTCACGGATCGCGGTTCGACTACGACGGCGAGGTCATCTCCGGCCCGGCGCTGGAGGACCTCCCCACGAAGGAGTTCTGAGCCGCACCGGGGGTCCGGCCGCCCCGCCCGAGCCCGTCACCGCCGGTCCCAGCGCTTGCTCCGCGTCGTCGTCACCGAGACGCCCGGACTGTAGTACAGCGTCGGCTCCGTCCCGGGGTGGTCGAAGCCGCCGGCCTCGAAGAGCGTGTTCTCGGTCACCTCGCACTCGGCCTCGTACAGCGGCCACCGCTCGTGGTCGACCTCCGTGTACCGGACGGCGCCGTCCTGACCCTGGGTGAACAGGCGGCGGCGCTCGGTAAGGAACTCGACGAGCGACCCCGGCTCGGCCTCGAAGCGGTCGCCGACGGGCCCGTAGGTCGCCTCGAAGCGCGCGGGCCGGTCGCCGGGGTGGAGCCGGTGGCTGGCGAACGACACCCGGCCGTCCCGTTCCTCGACGTCCATGCGCGCGTAGAAGTACGGGAGGCGGTGGGTCAGCCGGGCGCCGAGGAGCCCCGGAACCGACTGCATGTCGAGGCTGAAGAAGTAGATCCCCGGCTCGCCGTCGCAGGTGACGTACGTCCGGAGGTTCAGCTCCGGCAGGTCGACGCCCACCGAGGACGGCAGTCCCCGAAGGCGGGTGTCGCCGTTGACGAACGGGAGGACCGACAGCCAGGCGTCGTCGTCGTAGGTCTGCACCGAGAGGGCGTCGGGGATCCGCTCCGCTACGGCCGCGGGGTCGACCGCCCAGTTGGCGAACAGCATCTGCCGCCACTCGAAGGCCAGCGGGACGCTCACTCGCCGTCACCTCCGCAGACCACGACGGTCCCGCCGAGCAGGTCGCCGAGCCGCTGGCGGCGCTCCGTGAGCGCCATCGACCCGAACGCGGCCAGGTAGGCGACCGGCAGGAAGTCGACGAACCGGCCGAGCGTCCGGAGCGTCGCCGCGCGGTACGAACAGGGGCCGCCGTCGGCACCGACGACCCGGATCCCGAGGGCTCGCTTCCCCGGCGTCCGGCCGGTGGTCCCCTCGAAGAGGACGTGGTAGAGGTTGGCGACCAGGAGAGCGAGTGCACCACCCCGGCGGAGGCGCTCACCTTCCTGGTCCATGCTCGCGATCCCGGCGAGGAGCGGCGGCCCCAGGACCGCGAAGTCGACGAGGTAGGCGGCGATGCGTCGGCCGGCCGTCGCGAACTGGGGTGCGGTGGGCATCGGGAGGGTTCGTTCCGACGTAGGCGGCCCAGGGTGAAGAGCGCCGGGGCGGGCAGCGGTAGCCAACGGGCAACCAGCCCTTTCCCCCGGCCGGTCGAATCTCCGGTCAGATACGCGTGATCGTCGGGATATGAGACGAGTACTCCGCGAACGATCGGTCCACCCCGCCGTCTCCTGGGTCGGTATCGTCACCGTCCTCGTCGCCGTCGTCTACAGCGTCGTCGACGGTCGGATCGCCTGGTCGCTGTTCGGCGTCGGATTGGCCGCCGCGCTCCTCGTGCCCCCGGTCGGTTTCCGTTCGCTACGCGCGACGCCGCCCGGACCCCTGGCGCTGCTGGCCGCCGCCGCGTTCGTCGTCGGCGCGATCGCCCCCGAAGGGACCGTCGCCGAACTGGCCGCCTACGCCGCTATCGCCGCCGTCGCGCTGGTGGTCGTCGCCGAGATAGACGCGTTCACCCCGGTCCGGACGAACCGGGGGTTCGCGGTCGTGCTCGTGGTGATGACGACGATGACGACGGCCGGCGCCTGGGAGCTGGCGAAGTGGATCTACGACTGGATCGCCGGGACGGCGCTCGTGGCGAGCAACGACGCCGTCATGTGGCAGCTGATCGCCGCGACGGCCGCCGGGCTGATCGCAGCGGTGGTCTTCGACCTGTACCTCCGCCGCTTCGGCGACGGCGAGTTCGTCCCCGAGGAGTTCTCCCCCGAGGACGCCGGCGAGCAGGTGGACGCCGTCGGCGAGAGCGTCACCGAGACCCTCGAGTCGATCGGGCTCTCCGCGGCCTGGCAGCGCCGGCTCGTCCGGTTCGCGCAGGCGACGCTCGCGGTCTTCGTCCTCGTGGGCGTCGTCACGCTGAACCTGAACGTGGTCGTCAACGCGAGCATCGGGCTGGCGGCGACGTTCCTCCCGACGGTCCTCGAGCGGGACCCCGACGTCGACCTCGACGCCGGGCTGGCCCTGTGGATCGCCGTCTCGGTCACCTTCCACTCCATGGGGACGCTGTACCTCTACCAGAGGCTGTACGGCTGGCACAACGTCGCGCACGTGGTGACCGGGACGGTCATCGCCGCCATCGGATACACGACCGTGCGGGCACTGGAGGCCCACACGGACTCGCTGTCGTTCCCGCCGAAGTTCACCTTCCTCGTCGTCGTGCTGTTCGTCTTCTCGATGGGGGTGTTCTGGGAGATCGTCGAGTTCACGCTGGACGGCATCGCCGGCGCGCTCGGGACGGGCGGGCTCGTCCTCGCCCAGCACGGGCTACAGGACACGATGTCCGACCTGCTGGCCGACACTGCCGGCGCGGTGCTGGTGGCCGGCGCCGCGACGCTGTATCGCCGCCCGGACGGGAACTAACCCCGCGACGGCGAGCGGGCGGCGCCCGCGCGTCACCAGTCGACGACAGCTTCGCCGGACCCAAAAAGCCCATAACCCTGGTAATTAGATGTAATTACACGCTATGAACGAATTCCCCGACTACGTCGACGTCGACTACAGCGACGGCGAAGGCGAGGACCCCGAGGACTACCCGAACCTCGAGGACAAGATCGAGAAGGCCATCGAGGTCGTCCGCACCGGTCTCGAGGAGTACGAGAACCCCGCCATCATGTGGACCGGGGGGAAGGACTCGACGCTCACCCTCTACTTCGTCAAGGAGGTCGCCGAGCAGTACGGCTACGACCTGCCGCCGGCGGTCTTCATCGACCACTACCAGCACTTCGACGAACTGCTCGACTTCGTGGACCGCTGGGCCGAGGAGTGGGACATGGAGGTCCTCTTCGCGCGCAACGACGACGTCGGCCAGTACGTCGAGGAGAACGACCTCGACCCCGGCGACGACATCCCCATCGACGCGCTCTCCGAGCACAACCAGCACCACGTCCGCGACATCCTCGAGTACGAGGAAGACGAGTTCCCGTTCCTGCTGGACACCTACGTCGGCAACCACCTCCTGAAGACCGTCGCGCTCAACAACACCCTGGAGGAGCACGACATCGACGGCATCATCTCCGGCATCCGCTGGGACGAGCAGGAGGCCCGCGCCGACGAGACGTTCTTCAGCCCGCGGCACGACCCCGACATCTACCCGCCGCACGACCGCGTCCAGCCCATCCTGCAGTTCGACGAGGGCGACGTCTGGGACGCCTTCTGGTTCTACGTCGTCCCCGAGACCGTCGAGGACTTCCCGGACGACGGCTACGTCCCGCAGGACTACGACGACCTGCCGAACGACCTCACCCACGAGGACATCCCGGTCTCGCCGAAGTACTTCGCCGGCTTCCGCTCGCTCGGCAGCGAGATCTCCACCGAGAAGAGCGACGAGGAGCCCGCGTGGCTGCAGGACCTCGAGAACACCACCGAACGCGCCGGCCGCGCCCAGGACAAGGAGGACCTCATGGAGCGCCTCCGCGACCTGGGCTACATGTAGGAACCCCACTTTTTGCACCTCCCTCGCGCGGCGCTGCGCGCCGCGCTCGGTCGGGCAAAAACTTGGGGAAAATATGCGCGCCCTCCTCCTGTCGCGCACCTTCGCTCCGCTCAGGCGCGCGGTAGTCGTCGGGCGCTACGGCGGCTCACTTCGTTCGCCGCCGTGAACCGCGCGCTCGCTCCGCTCGCGCGCGGATGCTTCTCGATATACTCACCGACTGCTGCAGCTACGGAGATGTCTATCGGGTTGAGCATCCGCGAGGGGGCGTCCGGAGGTCGCCCCCGAAGCGGTTCACTCCGCGCGACCTCAGGGAGCGCGGAGGCAAGGCGGGTGACCGGAGGGAACCCGCCGCCGCTTTTTCATCGACGTTTTTGCCGGGCGGCCGCAGGCCGCCCGTGCAAAAAGGTCGGTGCGAAAAGTTCGATGGATTGAGTACGGGGTGGGCGCAAGGGGCAGGTATGAGTACGAACGACGTGAGTCGGCGGCGGTTCCTGTTGGCCGCTGGCGGTGCGACGCTGGCCGCGGGTAGCCAGGCGGCTGCCGCCCAGGAGGGCAACGAGACGGGCGGCGGCGGCAACGAGACGGGCGGGAACGAGACCGGTGGCGGTGGCAACGAAACCGGTGGCGGCGGTGGCAACGAGACGGGCGGCGGGAACGAGACGGGAGGCGGCGGCAACGAGTCCGACGGCGGCGGTGGCGGCGGTGGCGGCAACGAGGTTCCGGACTTCGGCTCGTACCTCAGCGACGCCAACGGGTTCAGCAATGACAGCGTCCAGGACGCGCGCGGTGAGGACTCCGTGACCATCTCGGTCGGCGCGGGCGACGGCCTGGCGTTCGACCCGGCGGGGGTCTGGGTCTCCCCCGGCACGACGATCACCTGGGAGTGGACCGGCGAGGGCGGCGGCCACAACGTGATCGCCAACGAGGGGCCCGCAGAACTGGACAGCGGCAGTCCGGTCGACGGCGAGGGCGAGACCTACGAGTTCGAGGCGACCGAGGAAGCCGCCGGCATCACGACCTACAAGTGCAACCCCCACGAAGGCCAGGGCATGAAGGGCGGGGTCGCCATCGGCGACGACGTCGAGACCGTCCAGCTCGAGAGCGGCTCCGAGGGGCCCGCCATCACCATTCCCGGCCAGGCGCTGTCGCTCACCACGGCGACCTTCATCGCGATGGGCTCGACGCTCGGGCTCGGCTACTTCCTGATGAAGTTCGGCGGCGACTACGAGCAGTAACCGGTCGGCAGTTCCGCCCGTTTCTCACCCGCGTTCGATCCGAGTCAGCCTCACGTCGTCTCGATGTCGAGGTCCACGTCCCGCGGTTCGCCCTCCAGGTCTGCGACGATGCGGCGGACGACGCGTTCGGCCTCGGCGCGGACCTTGGGTTCGACCTTGTCGACGACCCAGTCCAGCGAGACGAATCCCGGGAGGTCGAGCATGCTGTCGTCCGCGGACTCCGGGCTGTACTTGACGCAGAGCGTCACCCGGGTCCTCGCGGGGTCGTCGTCGACCTGCTCGACGAGCCAGTGGCCGACGGCGTCGACGTCCTTGACGACCCGCCAGTCGATGCGTCGCGGGCGGTCGACGTCGGTCACCTCCGAGCGGGCGGTGTAGGTGAGCTTCCACCACGCGAAGTCCAGTTCGTACTCGGTCCCCGGCGAGCCGTCGCCGTGCTGCCTGACGGCGGCGAGGTGCTCGGAGTACTTCGCGTACCCCTCGAACTCGAGGAGGAAGTCGTAGACCTCCGCCGGCGGCAGGAAGACGTCGGTGGTGACCTCTACGCTGTCCACGCGCGTATTTCGGGCGCGGCGTCCCTAAGCGTTGGCCTCGAGGCGGTCGGCGACGGTCTCGACGGCCTCCAGCCCGTGGACCTCGCCGTGGAGCTGCGGGACGAGCGTGATCGGGAGGTCGAACTTCTTGCGGGCCTCCGCGATGCGCTTCTGCTGGCTCTCGGCCTGGGACTGACAGAGGTCACAGCCCGGCGTCGGGTCCTCGATGACCTTGTTGATGATCGCCCGGCCGGCCGGGATGTCGTAGGTGTCCAGCTCCGCGAGCAGCCGCTCGGTCTCGAGGACGGCCATCGTCTCGGGGATGAGGACCGGCCGGAACTCGGTCCGTTCGGGGTCCCGCAGCGCAGCGCCGACCCGCTCCATCCGGTCCTGTAGCTCCTCCAGGTCGACCTCGACCTCCGGCTCCTGGCCGTCGGCCTCCTCGTCGTCGCCGGAGCCCATGAAGCTCTTCACGGAGTCCGCGAGGTTCGAGACCTGCGAGCGGACGGTGATCATCTTGCCCATCGCCGAACTCATCACGTCGGGGAGCTTCAGCAGGCGCAGGGTGTGGCCCGTCGGCGCGGTGTCGAAGACGATGTAGTCGAACCGCGGGTCGTCCATGTAGTCGACGAAGAGGTCCATCGCGGCGGCCTCGTCGGTGCCCGGCGCGATGCCGGCCTCGATGACCTCGTCGATGTCGTCCTCGTCCAGCGAGATGCCGAGGTCTTCCAGTTCGTCGAGCGCGGCGCTGACCTGCCCGCGGTACTGGCCGATGCGGTCCGAGGGGTCGACCTCGACGGCCCAGAGGTCGACGTCCTCCCGGATGCGCGTCGGCTCCGGTTCGACCCGCGAGTCGAAAACGTCCGACAGCGAGTGGGCCGGGTCCGTCGAGACCACCAGCGTCGAGTGGCCGTCGCGGGCGTACTGCAGGGCCGTCGCCGCCGCGCAGGTGGTCTTGCCGACGCCGCCCTTGCCGCCGTAGAGTACGTACTGCGTCACGTGCGGACGTCCAGCGCCCACGACAAAAAGTATCGGCCGCGAAACCGAGGCGTTTGTACGGGCCGCCGTCGAAGCGGCGCGCATGAGCGACACCGAGACGCCGCGAGTCGTCATCGTCGGCGGCGGCCCCGCCGGACTGATGGCCGGGACCTTCACCGCCCGGGCCGGCCTCGACACCGTCGTCGTCAACACCGGCGAACCGATCCTCCGGCGGAACGCCCACCTCGAGAACGTCCCGGCGTTCCCCGCCGGCGTGAACTCCCGGATGTTCCTCGACCTGCTGGAGGAGCAGGCCGGCCGCAACGGCTGCCTCTTCGAGGCGGGCGCGGTGACCGACCTCGAGCCCACCGGCGAGGGGTTCGTCCTGGCGGTGCAGACGCGGACCGACGACGCACGCGACGCCGAGTCCTTCGAACTCCGCGCCGACTACGTCGTCGCCGCCTCGTGGGCCGACACGAGCTACCTGGAGGGCATCGAGGGCGTCGGTCTGACCGACCGCGGGTCGAAGACCTACGTGGACATCGACGACTACGGCCACGCCGGCGTCGACGGGCTCTACGCGGCCGGCCGGCTCGCCGAGAAACCCCACCAGACGGTCGTCGCAGCCGGTCACGGCGCCGAGGTTGCGCTGACCCTCATCGACGAGTCCGAAGTTCCGTTCTACCACGACTGGGTCGCCCCGGAAGGCTACTTCACCGAACGGGGCCGGGAGGTGCCGCCAGGCTGCGAGGAGATCGACGAGCAGGAGCGCCTGCGGCGCGAGCGCGAGTCGATGCAGCTCATGCAGGAGGCCTTCGACGAGCACCACCCCGACGACCCGACGATGCACCCCAGCGTGGCCGAGGAGCGCGAGGAGGAGTAGACCGGACGGGACGGCGTCGCTGTCGGGTCGCTGGCGACACGTCGCCCGACCGCAGCGGTCGTCGCCGCTCGCCGCGACCCGCGAAGAGTCACGATGGTTTTTATCCGCCGGGGGTGAACGTCCGGCGATGCTCGATGGCGTCAACGTCGCGCTGGGGGTCTCGGGGTCCATCGCGGCGGTGAAGACGGTGGAACTGGCCCACGAACTCCGGCGGCAGGGAGCCGAGGTCCGCGCGGTGATGACCGGCGCGGCCCGGGGGATCGTCCACCCCTGGTCGCTGGAGTTCGCGACCGACCGGCCCGCCGTGACCGAGATCACGGGATCGGTCGAGCACGTCGAGCTCTGCGGCTACGACGGCTGGGCCGACGTTCTGCTGCTGGCGCCGTCGACGGCCAACACCATCGGCAAGGTCGCGAGCGCGGTCGACGACACCCCGGTGACGACCTGCGCGACGACGGCCCTCGGCGCCGACGTCCCGGTCGTCGTCGCGCCCGCGATGCACGCGCCGATGTACGACCACCCGGGGGTGCTTGAGGCCATCGAGACCCTGGAGTCGTGGGGCGTCGACTTCGTCGACCCGCGGCTCGAGGAGGGGAAGGCGAAGATCGCGACCGAGGAGGCCATCGTCGTCGACGTGGCGCGGGCCGCCGGCGACCGGCCGCTCGACGGCGACCATGTCGTCGTCACCAGCGGCGCGACCAGCGAGTCCATCGACCCCGTCCGGGTCATCTCGAACCGCGCGTCGGGCCGGACCGGCCGGGCGGTCGCGAGGGCCTGCTACGCCCGCGGCGCCGACGTCACCCTGGTCCACGACGGCCCGGAGGTCCCCTACGCAGACGTCCGGCCCGTCGAGAGCGCCGCGGAGATGCTGGAGGCCGTCCAGTCGGTCGCCGACGACGCCGACGCGCTCGTCTCCGCCGCCGCCATCGGCGACTACACGGTCGACGCCGCCCCCGAGAAGATCCGCTCCGGGCAGGACCTGACGCTCGACCTCGAGCCGACGCCGAAGCTCATCGACGAGGTCCGCTCGGAGCACCTGGACCTCGCCATCGTCGGCTTCAAGGTCGAGTCCAGCGGCGACGACGACGCGATGGTCGCGCAGGCCCGGGAGACCCTCGAGCGGGCCGGTCTGGCGTTCGTCGTCGCCAACGACGCCAGCGTGATGGGCGAGGACACCACCCGCGTGCTGGTCGTCCGCCCCGAAACGGTCCAGAAGCACCGGGGCAGCAAGTCGAAGATCGGCGGCCTGCTCGCCGACGAACTGGCCGCGGAACTCCGCGGCAACGGCGACGACGACGGCGACTGACCTCCGGGACGCCGCAACGGCCTGCACCCGACTCAGCGAGTGGCATCCGCACGAGCGCTTTTCTCCCGGCTCCCCGAACTGGGGGCCGTGCTGGACGACGAACGCGGGCAGAACGAGGCGACGGCGGTGGTCGTCATCGTGGGGACGACGGTCATCCTCTCGATGTTCTTCGGGTTCGTCGTCTTCCAGAACTACACCAGCCCGGGCGAGGACGTGCCCTACGTCGCCTTCGACTTCGCGTACGACGCCGGCGACGACCGGCTGACGATCACCCACCGGAGTGGCGACTCGCCCCCGGGCGACGAGGTGTACGTGGTCCGCCGGAGCGGCGGCGACACCGAGACCCGCCGGTGGGGCGACGACGGACGAATCCACGCCGGCGACGCCATCATCCTCGCCGGGGTGACTCCGGATTCGACGGTGCTGATCGTCTGGGACCGCGGCTCCGAGGACCGCTCGTACGTTATCGGCCGCTGGGAGTGCTGACTGACGGGGGATAGGAGCGGCCGGGGGTCGCCGGTCGACGCGGCGAGCGCTATCGTCAACTTTTACCCCCGGCTCTCGATACCCTGGGCATGGACCAGCTCCGGCAGTCGCTGCTTGACGCGCCGATCATCGAGAAGGAGGGCTACCACTACTTCGTCCACCCGATCAGCGACGGCGTGCCGATGCTCGAGCCGAGCCTCTTGCGGGAGATCGTCATCAAGATCATCCGCAAGGCCCAGCTCGAGGACGTCGACAAGATCGTCACGCCCGCCGCGATGGGCATCCACATCTCCACGGCGGTCTCGCTGATGACCGACATCCCGCTGGTCGTCATCCGGAAGCGCGAGTACGGCCTCGACGGCGAGACGCCGCTGTTCCAGCAGACCGGCTACTCGGAGAACCAGATGTACATCAACGATGTCGAGGAGGGCGACCGCGTGCTCGTCCTCGACGACGTCCTCTCGACCGGCGGCACGCTGTCGGCCATCTGCGACGCCCTCGAGGACATCGGCGCCGACCTGGTCGACGTCGTCGCCGTCATCAAGAAGGTCGGCGGCGAGAACAAACTGGAGGAGTCGCCGTACACCGCGAAGACGCTCATCAACGTCGACGTCGTCGACGGCGAGGTCGTCATCGTCGACGAACACGGCGACGACTGACCGACCGGCTATCCCCACGGACGCTTCTTCTGTCTCATTCGTACGGATTTCACCGGCGACGGACTCGTTCGTCGCTCACCGGACTCGTCGCTTTCGCTCCTCGTCTGATTCGCGACAGAAAGTAGCGGGAGGTAGATTTGAACTACCGATCTCCGGGTTATGAGCCCGGCGGAATCTCCTGGCTATCCCATCCCGCTGTCTTCTCGTAATCCGGTCCGCCCATTAAGGGTTGTGATTGACCTGCCGTCTGTGGAATCTTACCGCGAGTCGTGGACCCGCCAGGTGATCAGGCTCTCGGCGACGTAGTTGAGCGACATTCCGGCACCGATGGCGATCACGTTCGCGACCGTCGGCCAGAAGTCGCGGCCGAGCAGCAGCAGTTCGACGTCCGTCCACGACGTGAGCAGGTACAGCGTGCCGAAGGCGACTGCCAGCCCGCCCAGCCGGACCGTGTGGGACTTCACGTACCGGCGGAGCCGCGAGACGATCCCCGCGCCGCCCTCGCCGGCGAACGTCCAGCGGTCGTTCAGCAGGAACATGAGGGTGATCGAGGCCTCCGCGCCGACGAACTTCGCCGGGAGGGGCTGGACCGCCAGTCCCGCGGTGAGGACGGCGACGACGACGGTCTCCAGCGTGGCGCCGGCGACGCCGACGGAGACGAACTGGCCGATCCGGTCCGCCGCCGCGAGCGCCTGGAGCCGCGCCCGGACCACCTCGACGACTCCCACCTCACCGCCCCCCGTCGTCGGCGCGTTCGCGCTCGACCAGAGGAAGGGACCCCTCGCGGGTCGCAGCGATCGCGCCGTGGATGCGACTGTCCTGCAGGCGTTTGGCCCGGTGGCGGGCGGCTAACAGCGCGGCGCCCAGCGAGAGCGACGTCGAGATCGGGTCGACGGTGGACCCGGGCATGTCCTCCCACTCGATCGGTACCTCCTCGATCTCAAGGCCGATGGCGGCAGCCATCGCGACGAGTTCGATGTCCCAGGCGAACCCCGACTCGTAGAGGTGGCTGCGCACCCTGCTCCACGCGTCCGCGGACAGCGCCTTCGCACCGCACTGGTAGTCGTACAGCTCCGCGTCGAGCAGACGCCGGGCGAGCCAGGCGAAGCCGTCGCCGAGGAACCGCCGGGCGAACGTCTGGTGGCCGACGACCCGCGCGTCGGGGTGGCGTCGCGACCCGACGGCGACGTCGGCGGCTCCGAGTTTGGCCACGATGCGCGCGAGTTCGGCCGCGGGCGTGCTCCCGTCGGCGTCGACGAACGCGAGCCGGTCTGTGTCCAGCGACTCGAACCCCTCGGTGATCGCGGCGCCCTTGCCGCGGCGGTAGGGGACCGAGTGCACCTCGACGGGGAGGTCGAACGAGGCGACGGCTTCCTGGGTCTCCGCGTCGGCGGCGTCCAGCTCGACGCGGAGGACGTGGGGGGAGAGCTTCGAATGGAGGGCTTCGAGGTACGTGTTCAGCCGGTCGACGTCGGGGTGGAAGGCGGGGACGACGACCCCGAGACTCGTCATGTCCCCCCATCGCGGGGCGTCGAGCAAAAACGGTTCGACTCTCGACAGTGACAGGTCCGCAAGAGGTATACGGGTCGCATCCGGCCCTACGCGGTATGGAGTTCGGGCTCGTCGCGCTGTGGCTCGCCATGTATCTCGTCGTCGGTCTCGCTACGCTCCCGCTGGCGGCCGCGCTGTTCCCCCGGTTCCGCGACGCCGGGGCCGCCTTCGCGATCCCGGTCGGACTTACGACCGTCGGCGTCGTCGGGTACCTCGTCGGCCACGTCGCCTTCGGCTGGCCGGCTCTGCTGGTCTCTCTCGCCGCCATCGTCCTCGCGAGCGCGACCGTCGGCGACCGCGAGGCCGTCGACGAGCGCGCCTACGCCGAGGCCGCCGCCGTCTTCGCCGTCGCCTTCTGCTTTCTCGTCGCCGTCCGTTCGGTCTCGCCCGCCATCGCGCCGCTCCCGCTGGCCACCGGCGAGAAGTTCCTCGACTACGGGCTGGTCCGGTCGACGCTCCGGGCCGGCTCGCTCCCGCCTGAGGACATGTGGTTCGCCGGCGAGAGCGTCAGGTACTACTACGGCGGCCAGATGCTCACGGCACTCCTCACGATCTTCACCGGCACCGCCCCGCGGTTCGCCTACAACCTCGCGCTGGCGGGATTCTACGCGTCCCTCGTCACGACGGCCTACGGGCTGGCCGGCGCGGTCGCCGCGAACCGCGACGCCCCGGTCCGGGTCGCCGCGGGCCTCGGCGCGTTCTTCGTCGGCGTCGCCGGGAACCTCCACACCGCGGGGCAGACCCTCGCGTGGCTGCTCCCGAACTCGCTCGTTACCGCTATCCCGGGGGTGAGCGGCGAGTCGGAGGCGCTGTCGTGGTCGCCGGCGGAGTTCTCCTACTGGCCGGCGAGCCGGGTCGTCGACGGCGCGATAAACGAGTTCCCGCTGTTCGCGTGGCTCAACGGCGACCTCCACGCCCACATGATGGGTACGCCGTTCCTGCTGCTCGTCGCGGCGCTGTGTTTCAGCTACTGGCTGACGCCGGCGACGGAGCGGACGCGCCGGCGACTCCTCCTGGTCGCGGTCGCGCCGGTCGTCGGGCTGCTGGCGGTCGTCAACACGTGGGACGTCCCGACGGCCGGCGGGCTGGTCGCGCTCACGGTCGCCTTCGCACCGAGCGATCCCGCGACGCTGTTGCCGACGTCGGCCGCCGAGCGCCTCCCCGAACGCGAGGGGCTGGCCGAGGAGTTCCGCCGCGACGGGCTGGCGCTGGTCGCGGCCGTCGCGCTCGTCGTCGCGGGCGCGCTGGTCGTATTGCCGTTCTGGCTCGGCAGCGCGTCGACCCGGAGCGTCGGACTGTTCCCCTCGCGCACCGGCATGGGACAGTTGCTGATCGTCCACGGCGGCTTCCTGCTGGTCTTCGTCCCGTATCTCGCGGGTCGGGTCGCCGGGCTCGTCACCGTCGAACGGCCGCCGCGAGCGATCGCCTGGATCGTCAACGCCGGGGTCTTCTGCCTCGGGGTCTGGCTGGCCGGGTTCGCGGCGCTGGTGCTGTTCGGCCCGCTCGTCGCGGCGGCGTGGCTGCTGCTCCGGGAGCGCGCCGACGCCGGGTTCGAGGCGCTGCTGATGCTCGCCGGCTTCGGTCTCGTCCTCCTCGTCGAGTTCGTCTACGTCGTCGACCCGGGCGCCCCCGAGCGGCTGAACACCGTCTTCAAGGTGTACATGCAGGTGTGGGTGCTCTGGGCGCCGGCGGCCGGCGTCGCGCTCGCGCGGCTGTTCGACCCCGCCGGCGCGCTGCCGTCGGTCGACACGCCCCAGTGGCGGACCGCGGGCACCGCCCTCGGCGTGGCGGTGCTCCTGGCGACGGGCCTGTACGCCGGCTTCGCCGTTCCAGCGCACTTCGAGCACGACCCCGTCGGCGCCGACGGACCGACGCTCGACGGGACGGCGTACACCGACGCGGAGTACCCCGACGAGGCGGCCGCTATCGACTGGCTGGACGACCGCGAGGGCCAGCCGACCATCGTGACCGCGGCACCGGGCGGGTACTGGTGGGACTACGACCGGGTCGACAGCGATAGTTACGACAAGGGGGCGTCGGCGCCGTCGAGCCTCACCGGCGTCCCGACCGTCCTCGGGTGGTTCCACGAGGCGCAGTACCGCGGCGAGGCACCCTACCAGCGGCGGCTCTCGGACGTCGGGACGATCTACGAGGGGTCGGCCGACCGGCAGACCGAACTCTTCGAGCGCTACGACGTCGAGTACGTCTACGTCGGCCCCGTCGAACGGCGAGCGTACGACCTCACCGTCGAGGACCACCCGGACCTCGAGGTGGCCTTCGAGCAGGGTTCGGTCGTCGTCTACGAGGTACAGGGCTGACAGGCGGCCGTCGACGCTGGCGGCCGGCCGCGGTTCTCCGATGGCCGCCGCTGAGCGGTCACGTCACGGGGGCGGTGGCCGCGCTATAAGTTATAAAGTATCGGGTGGACGACGGATTGTCGCGGGGTTACTTCGTCGCGGGCTTGGCCTTCGCCTGGATCACGTCGACGGCTGCGGCGTCGACATCGTCGGTGTCGAGGTGGACCGGTATGTACTCGCGGCGTTCGAAGGCCTCGCGTTCGTCCTCTTTGCCGATCGTACACCACAGCTGGACGCGCTCGGGGCCGTGCCACTCGCCCTGCCGCTGGATGGAGTAGCAGACGTACTCCTCGCCGTCGTAGTCGATGACGGCCCCCTTCCGGATCCCGGGGTCCCCGTGGATGATGAGGTGCCTCATGCGAGGGCGTTCGGCGGAACGGGGGTTAAGCGCTTCGAAGGCGTCGACGCCCGCTCCCCACCGGGTTCCCGGGGGCGAAACCAAACCCGTTTTAACCCACCACGCGTTAGCGGTCGATAACTATGGAGATGCCACGCCGGTTCAACTCGTACTGTCCGCACTGCAACGAGCACAACGAGATAGAGGTCGAGAAGGTCCGGACGGGCCGGTCCTCGGGGACGAAGTGGGACGCCCGCCGCACCCGCCGCGGGAAGGCGGTCATCGGGAACGCGGGGCGCTTCTCCAAGGTGCCCGGTGGGGACAAGCCCACCAAGAAGACCGACCTGAAGTACCGCTGCAGCGACTGCGGCAAGGCCCACCTCCGCGAGGGATGGCGCGCCGGAAAGCTGGTCTTCCAGGAGTAACGATGGCGGGCAACTTCTTCCGCGTCGAGTGTCCGGACTGCGAGAACGAGCAGGTGGTCTTCGGCAAGGCCGCCAGCACCGTCAGCTGTGCCGTCTGCGGTTCTACCCTGGCGACGCCGACCGGCGGCGAGGCCGACATCCTCGGCGACGTCGTCGAGACGGTCGAAGCGCGGTAACGTCGACCGGCGGGCGACAACGGTGGTTTTATTCTCGTCAGACGGGTAGCAGTGGGTATGAAATACAGCGGCTGGCCCACGCCTGGCGAACTCGTCGTCGGACGCGTCGACGAGATCGAGGACTTCGGGGTCTTCGTCGACCTCGAGGAGTACGAGGAGAAACGCGGGCTGGTCCACGTCAGCGAGGTCGCCTCCGGCTGGATCAAGAACGTCCGCGACCACGTCAACGAGGACCAGATGGTCGTCTGCAAGGTCCTGGAGGTCGACGAGGACGCCCAGCAGGTCGACCTCTCGATCAAGGACGTCAACGACCACCAGCGATCCGAGAAGGTCCAGGAGTGGAAGAACGAGCAGAAGGCCGACAAGTGGATGGAGCTGGCCTTCGGCGAGGACGTCGACGACGACACGTTCCGCCGGGTCGCCAACGAGCTCATCGACGAGTACGGCTCCCTCTACGACGGCTTCGAGCAGGCCGCCATCCACGGCCCCGAGGCCCTCGAGAACACCGACCTCTCGGACGACGAGCTGTCGGCCATCGTCGACACCGCCCGCGAGAACGTCTCGGTCCCGTACGTGACGGTGACCGGCTACGTCGACCTCACGGCCCCCGGCGGCGAGGGCGTCGAGGACGTCCGCGAGGCCCTGGAGGCCGCGGAGGGCAACGGCGAGGTCCCCGACGAGGTCGAACTCGACGTGACGTACGTCGGTGCCCCCGAGTACCGCATCCGCGTGAAGGCGCCGAACTACAAGACCGCCGAGTCGGAACTGGAGGAAAGCGCCGGCCGCGCCCGCCAGGCCATCGAGGCCGTCGGCGGGACTGGCGACTTCCATCGCGAACGGAAGACCGACGAGGAGTAGCGTCGCCGTGAAGTCCGACATCCGAGTGTGTTCGGCGTGGGAGACCGCCCACGACCGGCCGGTCTACACACTCGGTGAGGCGTGTCCGGAGTGCGGTGCTGACGCCGAGAACAGCGCACCGGCGCCGTTCAACCCCGAGGACCCCTACGGCGAGTACCGGCGGCGGGCGCGGCGCAGCGCCGACTGAACGTTACCGTCCCCCGACACATCGCCGTGTTCTTAAGCGGCCGGACCACCAGTTGTGCCCATGGACGAGTTCGACATCGAGACGCCGGCGACCCCCGACCTCGAGGACCCGGTGCTGATCGAGGGGCTGCCGGGCGTCGGTCACGTCGGGAAGCTGGCGGCCGAGCACCTGCTCGAGGAGTTCGACGGCGAGCTGGTGCGCCGCGTCTACTCCGAGCACTTCCCGCCGCAGGTGACCGTCGACGAGGGGCGGACGGAGCTGGCCTCCGCTGAGGTCCACGCCATCCGCGACGCCGACCGCGACCTGCTCGTGCTGACCGGCGACCACCAGGCCGGCGACGGCCCGGGCCACTATCGGCTCGCCGACGCCTACCTCGACGTCGCCGACGAGTTCGGCGTCGAGCGGATCTACGCACTCGGCGGCGTCCCGACCGGCGAACTGGTCGACGAACCGGACGTCGTCGGCGCCGCGACGACCGACGGCTTCATCGACGACCTCGAGGACGTCGGCGTCGAGTTCCGCGAGAACGAGCCCGCCGGCGGCATCGTCGGCGTCTCGGGGCTGCTCCTCGGGCTCGGCGAGCGTCGCGGCTACGAGGCCGCCTGCCTGATGGGCGAGACCAGCGGCTACCTCGTGGACCCGAAGAGCGCCCGGGCGGTCCTCGAGGTGCTCCAGCAGGCGGTCGACTTCGACGTCGGCTACGACGCCCTCGAGGACCGCGCCGAGGAGATGGAGGAGGTCGTCAAGCGCATCCGGCAGATGGAGCAGAGCGCCGCGCCGAGCGAGGAGGACCTCCGGTACATCGGCTGAACATCGGCGACCGTCCTGGGGCCGAACGCGGCCGACCCCAACACGCTCTTATGCGATTCCGTCCTAGTGGGACCGTGGCAGTCGACACGTTCCTCGCGCTCCCGCGCTGGCTGTACGTCGGCGTCGCCGTCGGCCTCCTGACGAGCGTTGGCGTCGCCGCGGCGTTCCTCGTCGCGGCCCGGCTCTTCCCGGACGGCAACCGCACCCGGGGAACCCGGCGCTCGACCGAGGAGCGCCGCCGCGTCGAGATCCGGCGGTACCTCCAGGCCATCGGTGAGGGGTTCGTCGAGGACGCCAGCGTCGCCGGCGAGTCCGTCGCGTTCTACCTCCCGACCCGGGACGTCGCGGTGACCTTCGACGCCCGGACGTTCCTCGCCCTGGAGCGGACCCCGACCTACAGCATCCTGATGGAACACGAGATGCCCGGCGTCGCGCTGGGCCACCGCCTCCCCTTCGAGACGCCGGACGTCTTCCCCGACGAGACCGAGGAGCGCGCCGCGGACCGCGAGCGAGAGCGCTTCGCACCGGGGGGCGAATCGGAATCTGCGTACGCGACGCTGGGGCTTCCGAGCGGCGCCAGCGACGCCGCCGTCCGTCGGGCCTACCGCGAGCGCGTCAAGGAGGTCCACCCCGACCACGGCGGCGACGAGGCGGAGTTCCGCCGGGTCCGCGAGGCGTACGACACCGCCCGCCAGGAGGCACCGTGACCCGGGTCCCGATCACCGACGACGTCGTCGAGCAGCTCCGCGAGGTCCTGGACGCCGGCGTCCTGGACGACGAGTTCAACTACATGGGCGCGCAGTTCGCGGCCCAGGACATGAACCACGAGGAACTGGCCGAGTTCGTCTACGAAGCAGACGCCGCGACGTACTACGAGGCCGTCCAGCGGGCGAAGGACTTGGACGACGGGGACTGATTCTCCGGGCGAGACGCCACTCGACCCCAGCCCGAACCCAGTGCTACCGAGACGTCAGCCGCCGCGTCGCGACCGTCCCGCCGTCCCCGACGGCGACCGCTCGACCGGCTCCGGTACCGACGCCCCGTAGCGGGCCGGATGCCGGGACCATCGGCCGTTCCCAGTCCCCGTTCGTCGCGGGACGCTCGTAGAGCGCACCCTCGCCGCAGGCGACGACGTACGCCCCTTCGCCGGCGATGCCCCGCAGGGCGTCGCCGACGGATTCGGGTGTCCACCTCGCCCCGTCGTAGCGGTGGACGACGCCGTCGTCGGCGCACACCAGACAGTCGTCTCGGGCGAGCGCCGCGACGCCGGTGAGGGTCCCGTCGGCTCCGTCGATGCCGACCCGCTCGAACGTCTCGCCGGCGTCGGTCGTCCCGTAGACGCCGTCGTTTGTGTCGCAGAGGTAGCCGGCACCTTCCCCGGCGAAGTCGACGCCCGAGAAGCTGGAGCCGCTCCCGGGTTTCTCCGGCCCCGTCCAGGCGACCTCGCCGTCGCGGTACCGGCCGCGGAGCGTCTGGCCGGACCCGTTGACGAGCAGGACGGTCTCGGATCCGTCCCCGCCGTCGACGGCGACGTCGACCCAGTTGTCGGTGATGTCCTTGGGCGCGGAGAAGTCCACGTGGCGGCCGGTCTCGACGTCGATGCGGCCGAGCGAGCCGCTGTCGCCGGCCAGCCAGACGGCGCCGCCGTCCGCCGTCGTGTCGACCCCGCGGAGCGGCTGCCCGTCGGCACCCGGCCCGTCCTCGAGCGCGACTGTCCAGCCCTCGCCCCGGTCGGCCAGCACGACGCCCGACTCGCCCACCGCGTAGGCGGCGGTCGGACCCACGGCGGCGTCGTAGAGGGCCACGTCGACCGGTGCGTCGGCAGTGGTCCACTCGACAGCGTCATCAGCGTCGTCGTCGACGCGCGGTTCCTCGTCGGTGCTCGTCTTCTCGTCGGTACCGGCTCGGGTGTCGGGCCTCGGATTCTCGTCCGCTTCCGGGACGGCCTCCGTCGCGGTCCCCGGCTCCGGGGCTGTACGGTCCCGCCTCCGTTGTGAGAGGTAGAGGGCCACCGGCGGGACGACGTAGGCGGCGATCGCCAGCCCCGCGAACCAGGTGTGGACGACCGTCAGGGTGCTGAAGGCCGTCAGTCCGGCGGCTGCGACCGCGTGGACCCAGGTCTTCGCGTACCGGCGGAAGAAGTCGAGGAAGCCGTCGTCGGACGGGACAACTGGATCCGTCACGCCACCGGCCACCGCGAATCCTCGCTTCGTTCGGCGACTGGCGCAGTCATGACTCGAAGGTTCGAACCGGAGCCGAAAGGGTCTTTCTCGACCGGGCGATGGCGAATCGCGTGAGAGGCGCCTCGTTACGGTGTCCGTCTGGTCCTCAGGTGTCGTCGACCTCGTAGGCCAGACCGGCGTCGCGGAGCGCGTCGGTCACCCGGCCGGCGAGGTCGGTCGTCGAGACGACGACCACGTCGAGGCCGCGGTTGGCGGCGTCGGCGGCGACCTCGCCGGCGGCGAAGGTGACGTCGGCCTCGTGGCCGGACGCACGGAGCGCGGCGACGGCCTCGACGCCCGCGGCGGCGACGAGGTCCGCGTCGGCGGCGGCGTCGCCGAGCGCGTCGGACTCGTCGGGGTACTGGGAGCGGATCGGAGAGACCTGGAAGACGGTCACCTCGCCGGGTTCGAGGTCGATGATGCCGGCGAAGCCCGTGACGCCGACGACCTCGCCGGACTCGGCGTCCGTGGTCGCGACGCCGGTCGCCGGCCCCTCGTCGCCGGGAGCGGCGTGGAGGAGGCCGTCGACGATGGACAGCGAGACGGTGTCGCCGGCCTCGACGTCGGCGGTGGCGAAGGCGGCGTCCTCCTGCATGCTCCCGAGGACGTCGTCGGTGACGTGGTCGGCGAACCGCCGGACGTCGGAGGCCTGCTGGAACAGCCAGTCGACGCCCTGCTTCGTGACGCGGTACCGCGAGCGGGCCTCCTTCTCGACGAAGCCCTCGTCGACGAGCTCGCGGATGTACTCCGAGACCGCCTGGCTCGTGACACCCACCGCCTCCGCGATCTCCCCCTGGTTGACCGCCGGCTGGCGGTCCGCGATCTCGACGAGCACGCGGAACTTCGTCGCGGACCGCTTGTTGTCGAGGACGTCGACCATACCGGCTTCTGGAGGCGGGTATTTAAAAATCCAGGCGACTCCCCGGATTGCCCACTGGACCGCCAGCGATTTGCGCGCGCCGGGCGAACCCAGCCCATGGAGTTCGAGCCGCGTGACCGAGCGGTGTACGTCCCGGCCGCCGACGCGCTTGTCTGTGCCGACCTGCACGTCGGCCGGGACGCCGCCTCGAACGTGGAGCTGCGGCTCGGCGAACACGAGGACCTCACCGAGCGCTTCGCGGCGCTGCTGGACCGCTACGATCCAGCCGCGGCCGTCATCGGCGGCGACCTCCTGCACTCGTTCAGCGGGCTGCCGACCGGCGTGATGGAGACCGTCCGCGGCATCGAACAGGCCGCCGACGCCGTCGATTGCGAGCTGATCGTCACGCCCGGCAACCACGACACGATGCTCGAGGAGCTGTGGGACCGCCGGCGGGAGCCCGAGTACCGCCTCGATGGGACCGACGTCGTCGTCACGCACGGGCACGTCGAGCCGGTCGGCGACGCGGAGTGGTACGTCGTCGGCCACGACCACCCGACCATCGAGATCGAGGGGACGCGGCGACCCTGCTACCTGTACGGTCCAGGCCAGTACGAGGGCGCGGGCGTGCTGATGCTCCCCTCCTTCAGCCGGCTCCCGGCCGGCGTCGCCATCAACGACATGTACTCCGGTGACTTCCAGTCGCCGCTGATCACCGACGCCAACGCGCTCAGACCCATCGTCCGGGACGAGGCCGCCGACGAGACCCACGAGTTCCCGCCGCTCGGGGAGTTCCGCCGGATGCTGTAGGGCGCTCGAGGGTGGCGGACTACGCCCGCTCCTCGAGAACGGCCTCGGCCGCCTGCCTGCCGCTCTCGAGGGCGCCCTGGATGGACGACCACTGCGTGTAGTCGCCGGCGAGGACCACCGGCCCGTCGGGGGCGTCGACCGCCGGCAGCTCCGCTCGGAACCCCGGCGGCTGCGCGAACTGCGCGAAGTCGATCCGGTCGACGGCCAGCACCTCCAGGTCGCCGAAGCTGTTCTCCGGGTACCACGCTTCGAGCGCCGACCGGACCTCGGCGCCGAGCGCCTCGTCGTCGGCCTCCTGTTCGCCGAGGAAGGTCGCAAAGAGCAGTTGCCGCCCCTCGGGGGCGTACTCCGGGGCCGCCGCGGACATCGGCGCGACCGTGTTCGGCTCCGTGTCCGCCGCGTTCAGGACGATGCGGGAGCCGGTGTCCAGCTCTTGTCGGTCCGGGAGCGAGCAGTGGACCGTCACGCAGGCGCGCGCGTCGGTCGGCGTCTCGACGCCCGTCAGCTCGCCGGCGGTCGGGGGGTCCGTCGCGACCACGACGGCGTCGGGGAACACCCGCTCGTTGCCGGCCTCGACGATCACCTTCTCGCCGTCGACCTCGAGGTCCGTCACCGGCCGTCCAGTCCGGAGGGTCGCTCCGGCGGCCTCGGCGCGACTCCGGAGCTGCTCGGGGATGGCCGCCATCCCGTCCGCGGGGACGACCGTCTCGCTCTCGGCGAGCATCTTGAATGTGTACTCGAACACCCGGCTCGACGTCGAGAGCGACCGGTCGAGCGTGATCCCGCCGTAGAACGGCTCGGCGAAGTGCTCGACGAACGCCGACGAGAACCCCCTTTCGTCGAGGTACTCCCGGATCGTCGTCTCCTCGCCGGTCAGTATCTCGTCGACGGACCGGTCCCGGAGGTCGCCCTGCAGCCGGAACAGCCGGAGCTTGTCGCGCGTCGTGACGTCGCGGTTCAGCAGCGTCGGCAGCGCCGCGCCGGGGTCGCCCCGGGGGTCCGCCAGCGTCGACCGGTGGTTCGGCTTCGCGACGGTCGCGCCGGGCGCGAACGCCCGGAGGTCGAGGGCGTCGAGGTCGAGTTCCCGCCGGGCCGCCGGGTACCCGGTGAAGAGGACCTGGAACCCGCGGTCCAGCGTGAACCCCTCGACCTCCCGGGAGCGGACCCGGCCGCCGACCCGGTCGTCCCGCTCGAACAGTTCCACCTCGGCGCCCGATTCGGCGAGGCGCCGCGCGGCCACCAGTCCCGCCAGTCCCCCGCCGACCACGACGACGTGCATGTCACCCCGTTCGGCGCCCCCCGTCAAACCCGTTTCCGTCGCCTAGGAAATTGAACTCCGGGTCGTCGACGGCCGGGAGAACCTCCCCTGGCGGATGAATCGCCATCCGCCCTGGTAGATCGCCGAACCGGCTCCGGAGGGAATCGTCCCCCGGCCCGAGCAGGAAGGACAGGGCTTTGCCGGGCGGTTCCGAACGGCCGCCAATGACCACGTTCGAGTGTACGGACTGCGGGGCGACGGTCGCCGACGATGACCCGACGCGGTGCCCGGACTGCGGCGGGACGCTCGACGCGAGCTACGACTACAACGAGGTCGACCTCGACCGTGAGACGCTCGCCGACCGCGCTGGCGGCTGGAAGCACCGCGAACTGCTGCCGCTCGTCCCCGACGGCATGGGCGAGGGAGCGACGCCGCTGGTGAAGGCCCCGCGGCTGGCCGACGAACTCGGCGTCGCGCGCGTCCTCGTCAAGAACGAGGCGCACAACCCGACCGGGACGGTCACGGACCGCGGGCAGGCGCTCGTCGCGGCGGCCGCGTCCCGGGGCGACGCGGACACGCTTGCGCTGCCGACGACGGGGAACGGCGGGCAGTCGGCGGCCGCCTACGCCGCCCGCGCCGGGCTGCTGTCGCGGGTGTTCGTCCCC
The DNA here is from genome assembly GCF_013391105.1 of Natronomonas salina. Taxonomy (NCBI): domain Archaea; kingdom Methanobacteriati; phylum Methanobacteriota; class Halobacteria; order Halobacteriales; family Natronomonadaceae; genus Natronomonas; species Natronomonas salina. Next base: position 999,584 of record NZ_CP058335.1, on the reverse strand, counting down.
AGCCGGACGAACTTCGTCAACAAGGCGATGATCAACGTCCACGGCGGCGACATGCGCGTCGTCGAGGGGCGGTACGGCGACGCCCGGGAGGCCTACGAGGCCGAGCGCGAGGAGCTCCCGGCGGCCGGCGACGAGGAGTGGTTCCCCGCCGGCGCCTTCGACTCGCCGTTCCGCCACGAGGGCGCGAAACCGATCTACTACGAGGTCGTCGAGCAGCTCGACTGGACGGTCCCGGACGCCGTCGTCGTGCCGGTGGGCCACGGGACGGTCGTCTCGGGGCTCTGGAAGGCGGCCAGGGAGTTCGCCGACCTCGGGGTGGTCGAGGGGACGCCGCGGCTGTACGCGGCCCAGCCGGACGGCTGCGCGCCGGTGGTCGAGGCCGTCGAGTCGGGTGGCGACCCGGAGCCGTGGGAGGTCCCCGACACGGTCGTCGGCAGCCTGGAGATCCCCGACCCGGAGGGCGGCCTGCCGGCGGCGGAGGCCGTCCGCGCCAGCGGCGGCGACGCGGTCGCGGTCGACGACCAGGACCTGCTCGACAGCGCCGCGACCATCGCCCAGCACGAGGGCCTCGAGGTCAGCGTCGCCTGCGGCGCCGCCGCGGCCGGGGCGTGGGACCTGCTGGAGCGCGACGCCTTCGACGCGGACGACACCGTCGTCCTCGTCAACACCGGCACCGGGAACAAGGACGCCGACATCGTCCGGAGCCGGCTGATGGGACGGGGGATGTAGAAGGGTCCGGGACCGGACTCACTCCAGTTCCGGCGTGAACCGGGCGAACGTGAGGTAGCCCGTGTGGCCGACGCCGGCCGTCGACGGGCGGGAGCCGCGGTCGTCGAAGTCCATCTCCCGCTGGATGGTCTCGAGGGTCTCGATTCCGGAGAGTCCGGCCTCTCGGGCCGCCGCCACAGTCTCGCCTGACGACTCGACGAACGGCGAGTAGACCGCGACGAAGCCGCCCGGCGCGAGCACGTCCGGCGCGCGCTCGACGACCGTCGGGGCGTCGGCGGTGTCGAGGGTCAGGAGGTCGAAGCGCTCCTCGAGGTCGTCGAGTTCATCCGTGAGGTCGCCGGTGCGGACGTCGACGAGGTCGGTTACGCCGGCGAGGTCCATGTTCTCGCGGGCGACGTCGGCGAACTCGGGGTCCCTCTCGTAGGTGGTCACGTCGACGCCGAGGCGGCCGAGGTACGCGGAGAGGACGCCGGTTCCGGTGCCGGCGTCGAGCACCCGGTCGCCCGCGGCGACGCCGGTGTGGCCGACGACGAGGCCGATGTCGCGCGGCATCATCGGCGCGCCGGTGCGCTCCAGGTGGTCGAAGAGGTCCGGACCGCGGAGCCGCCGCACCTCGAAGGCCTCGTTCAGATGCGTCTCGACGGTGGTTCCGGGCTCGACGTCCTCCGGGAGCTCGAGGATGCCGAGGTCACTCTCGAGGGTCTCGCCCGGCGCCAGCAGGAACTCGCGGTTGCCGCGGACGACGAGCACCCGGCGGTCGCTCACTCGTCCTCGAGCTGCTGGACGGCCGCCGCCAGGTCGCCGGTCTCCTCCAGGGTCTCGCGGGCCGTCTCCTCCGGCACGCCGGCTCGCTGGGCGACGATCTCGACGTCCTGCTCCGAGAAGTCGCTGCTCGAACCGCCGCCGCTGGCGTCGGCGTCCTCGATGGCGCCGGCCTCGTCGGTGTCGCCCCCTTCGCCTCGCGGTCGGGAGTCGGGCTCGCCGACGACCTGGTAGGTCTGCTGGCCCTGGGCGTCCATCCGCTGGACCTCGGCGTTGTGGAAGACGAGTTCCTCCTCGGGGGTCCGGATGATGACCTCCTCGGCGTCGATATCCTCGAGGTCGATCCCCATCTGGTTCATCATCTGCTTCATCTTGCGCGGGTTCAGTCCGCCGCCTCCTCCGAACATACCCGTAGCCAGGTGGTGACGGTGCAAAAAGCCTGATGTTACGCGGCGTCACTCCGCCGGGACGCCGTCGCGGACCTTCACGGCCATCCCCGTCTCGAAGTCGAGCATGGCGTCGGCTGAGAGTTCGGCCCGGCCGACGGCCACGAGGTCGCCGTCGTAGTGCTCGACAAGCACCTCGTCGCCCGGCCGGACCGCCGGGTCGACCTCCCTGACGAACTTCGCGAAGACGTTCTTCCCGTCGCGGACGAACGGCTCGCTGTCGTCGCCGACGACCACCCGGTAGGCGGGAAACTCGAGGGCCGCCTGCAGCCGGCGGCCGCCGACCGCTCCGAGCGTGAACCGGCCGTCGGTCCCGTACGAGAGGATCCGTTCGCCGTCGGCGAGGATCTGCTGGGGGCGGCCGGAGCTCGTCCGCTGGACGACGACCTCGCCGTCGAATAGCGCCGCGCCGGCGCCGCGGCCGAACTGGTAGTCGGCCACCGTCTCGAGGGCGTCGTCGTCGCGCTTCATACCAGACGCCTCGGGAAGACGGTGGATACGCCTTTCGGGACGGCTATGTCTCTCGGTACCAAACAGCATATCGTTCCTGACAGGAATGTGTGGGTGATAAATACACTCACGTCTGTGCCTTTCGTGAGACTTAAGCTGCGGACGTACCAACTCGAAGACATGGCAACGAACGTTCGCAAGCTCGGAATCGGCGTCGCGCTGCTGGTCGTCAGCGCCCTGTTGATCATCGGGACCGGCACGATGCAGGTGCCCATTCCGAGCCCGCTGGCCGCCGTCGCGGCGCTCGGCCTGGCCGCCGGCTCGCTGCTGGTCGGCCTCTCGGAAGACAACGCCGGCGTCTGAAGAGACGGACGACCGCACCACGACCGAACTAACAGCAGACGTTCTCGCAGGTTCTTCCGCCCACACTTAACAGCCGGCCGGCCGAGTGTCCGGTCTATGAACATGCTCCGAACCGTCGGCCGGATCGCCATCGTAACGCTTGGCGCCGCCCTCGCGGCCGCAGTCGGGTGGATGCTGTTCGTCGCGTTCCCGACGAGCACCGTCGAACTGGTCGGCGTCCTCCTGGTCCTCGCGGCCGCCGTCCTCGGTCTCCGCGTAGCCGGGAACGTCGCTCGCAGCGTCTTCCCGGGATACAACGTCGCCGAGGTCGCCGTCGAGGGACCGATAACCCGGGACAGCGGCGGCGGCGTTCCCTTCTCGGCGCCGGGGACGCCGGGCGCCGACGACGTCGTCGAGCTCGTCGAGCGGGCCGACGCGGACGGGAACGCGGAGGCGCTGCTGCTGCGGCTGAACACGCCGGGCGGCGCGGTCGTCCCGAGCGACGATATCCGGCTGGCCGCCGAGAAGTTCGACGGCCCGACCGTCGCCTACGCCACGGACGTCTGCGCCAGCGGCGGCTACTGGATCGCCAGCGGCTGCGACGAACTGTGGGCCCGCGAGGGCAGCATCGTCGGCTCCATCGGCGTCCGCGGCTCGCGGATGACGGCCTCGGACCTCCTCGACAAGGCCGGCGTCGAGTACGAGCAGTTCACCGCCGGCGAGTACAAGGAGGCCGGCGTCCCGTTCGAGGACCTCGACGACGACGAGCGGGCCTACCTCCAGGGGCTCATCGACGACTACTACGACCAGTTCGTCGAGACGGTCGCCGAGGGACGGGACATGGACGACGAGATCATCCGGGAGACCGAGGCGAGGGTCTACCTCGGCGAGGAGGCCGACGCCATCGGACTCGTCGACGAGATTGGCACCAGAGACGACGTAGAGGAACGCCTTGAGGACCTCCTCGAGGAACCGGTCGAGACGACGGAACTGGAGCCGACGACCCACATCGCCGAACGGCTCCGCGGCGGCGCCGAGCGGGTCGCCTACGCCGCGGGCGCCGGCGTCGCCGGTCAGTTCACCGACGCCGACGGCGAGTTTCGATTCCGGGTGTAACGGCCCGTTCCGCAGGGGCCTCGGGGTGACGAACGGTCACGAAAGCTTTTGTCCCGGCGTGGGCAACCTTGCGACGTGAGTACGCTGGTCGTATGCGTCGATCGCGACGGCGGGCTCGGTCCCGACGGTCCCGTCGTCGGCTGGGAGGCCGTCCAGGCGCTGGTCACCGACGTCGGCATCGACGACCCCGAAGACAGCCGCGTCAACTGCCTGCTGGAGACCCTCCGCGTCGCCCGCGACCTCCGCGACGACGGCGAAGAAGCCATCGTCGCCGTCGTCGCCGGCGGCGGCGACAGCGTCAACAGCGACCGCGCCGTCGCGCGCCAGACGGACGGACTCGTCGAGGAGTTCGCGCCGGACTCCGCCGTCGTGGTCACCGACTCCGCCAGCGACGAGCGACTCGTCCCCATCATCGAGAGCCGGATCCGGGTCGACGCTGTCGACCGGGTCGTCGTCCGGCAGTCCCACGACATCCAGTCGACGTACTACCTGCTGAAGCAGTTCCTCGGCGACGAGGAGCTTCGCGGGACGATCCTCGTCCCCATCGGCGCCGCCCTCCTGGCGTTCCCGGTGCTCCTGCTGCTGGCCGACAGCGTCACGATCGCCCTGTCGGCGATCGCCTCCGTCATCGGCACGTTCCTCCTCTACAAGGGCCTCGGCATCGACGACTTCGTCTCGTCGCTCCCCCGGAAGGTCCGCGACGCCTTCTACTCCGGGCAGGTCTCCCTCGTGACCTACGTCGTCGGCGCCGGACTGGCGTTCATCGGCATCTTCGCCGGCGGGATCAGCGTCTCGGGGATGGGCGACGTCAGCGAACTCCTGCTCGGGCTCCGATTCCTCTACGTCAGCGTCCCCTGGTTCGCCGCCGCCGCGCTGGCGGCGGCGACGGGACGCCTCATCGACGAACTGCTGGCCGAGGAGGACGTCTCCGGCGCGCTGATGAACCTCCCCTTCGGCGTCGTCGCCATCGGCCTCGTGGTCCGCGGCTTCACCGGCTACTTCCTCGAGCGCGCCGACGTGCTCGGTCGGCTGGTCATCCAGCCGATCGCGGTCGGCCCGATCTCGGTCGAGGGGTTCACCCTCTCGATCTGGGGACGACTCGCGACCTACGTCGCGGCGGGCATCCTCGTCAGCTTCGTCGGGGTCGCCTTCACCTCGCGGATGAACGACTCGGAGTCGCGGCTCGAGGAGTACCCCGAGTGACTGAACCGACGGCCCTATAGCCGGGCCGGAGCAACGGCGGGTATGGATCCGTGGGTGAGCCTGTTCTCGGGCGGGAAGGACTCCTCCTGGGCGCTCTACCGGGCGCTGGAGGCGGGCGAGCCGGTCGAACGGCTCGTCACCGTCCACCCGGCCGGCGACTCCTACATGTACCACGTTCCGGCGACCGAACTCGCGTCGCTGGCCGCAGAGAGCGTCGGCATCCCGCTGGTCGACGTCCGCCCGGACGACTTCGAGGCCGACGCCGACGCGACCGAGGACTCGAGTGCCCGTGGCGACCGCGAACTCGAACCGCTCGAGGACGCGCTGGTCGACCTCTCCGGGGAACTCGGCGGTATCGGCGGCGTCACCGCTGGCGCCGTCGAGAGCAGCTACCAGACCACCCGCATCGAGGCGATGTGCGAGCGGCTGGACGCCGAGCTGTTCGCGCCGCTGTGGCAGCAGGACCCCCGCGAGCTCGCGGACGCGATGCTCGACGCCGGCTTCGAGATCACGATCATCCGGGTGGCGGCCTACGGCCTGGACGAGTCGTGGCTGGGGCGGACCCTCGACGCCGACGCGATCGCCGAACTCGAGGCGCTGAACGACGAGTACGGCGTCCACGTCCTCGGCGAGGGCGGGGAGTTCGAGACCCTCGTCACCGACGGCCCGCACATGGAGCGGCCGATCGAACTGGAGTACGACACCGAGTTCGATGGCACCCGGGGTTCCCTAATCGTCGAAGACGCGTGGCTCGGGTAGGGCGGACAGGCGGCGCTCGCGACCGCTCTCGCGGGCACTCCGCTAAGACGGCCCGTCGCGCCGCACACCCGCGCTGGCGGACCGCCGCACTGCTCAGATCACGGCGGCGCTGGCCGCCTCATCCCCCGTAGACCCTCGGTTGCAAAAGAATCATAATCGCGGCTTCTGTCGGTTCTGACAATGAAAGCCGTCGTCCTTGCAGGGGGATACGCGACGCGCCTGTGGCCGATCACGAAGCACCGCCCGAAGATGCTCCTCCCCATCGGCGAGGACACCGTCATCGACCGGATCTTCCAGCCGCTGGAGGAAGACGACCGCATCGACGAGGTGTACGTCTCCACCAACGAGCGGTTCGCCGAGGACTTCGAGGAACACATCGCGGACAGCGACTTCGAGAAGCCCCGCATCTCCGTCGAGGAGACCACCGAGGAGTCCGAGAAGTTCGGCGTCGTCGGCGCGCTCGGCCAGCTGGTCGAGCGCGAGGGGGTCGACGACGACCTCCTCGTCGTCGCCGGTGACAACCTCATCGGCTTCGATCTCTCGGACTTCGTCGACTACTTCCTCGAGAAGGGTTCGGCGACGCTGGCCGCCTACGACGTCGGCGACCGCGAGAAGGCCAAGTCCTACGGGCTCGTGGAGCTCGACGGCGAGCGCGTCGTCGACTTCCAAGAGAAGCCCGAGGAACCGAACAGCACGCTCGTCTCCATCGCCTGCTACGCCTTCCCGGCTGAGTCGATCCGGTTCGAGGAGTACCTCTCCGGCGACAACAACCCCGACGAGCCCGGGTGGTTCCTCCAGTGGCTCCAGTCCCGGGAGGCGGTCAACGCCTTCGTCTTCGAGGAGCCCTGGTACGACATCGGGACGCCGGAGTCGTACCTGGAGGCCATCGCCTGGGAACTCGACGGCGACAGCGTCATCGCCGAGTCCGCCGACGTCGAGCGATCGACCATCGGCGACAACGTCCACGTGATGGCCGACGCCGAGATCGTCGACTCGACGCTCGACCACTCCATCGTCTTCGAGGACGCCGTCGTCCAGGACTGCGAGATCCACGACACCATCATCGACGAGGGGACCCACATCGAGAACGTCGACCTCGCTGGCGCGCTGCTCGGCGCGCACACCCAGCTGACGAACAGCGGTCCCCAGTAGCGTTTTGCCCGCCGGGCTCCCAGCGGGTGGTATGCAGGGTGCAGACCGGACGACCCGGCAGCGGATCGCCGACTTCCTCCGGGGCCAGCCAGCCGAGGCCGCCACGCTCGCCGAGGAGTTCGGTATCACCACGGCGTCGGCGCTCTCTCACGTCGAGCACATCGCGAAGTCCCTGGAGGGCACCGACGAGCAACTCCTCGCGGCGCCGCCGGAGTGCCGCGACTGCGGCTTCGACGAGTTCGACGACCTCACGAACCGGCCGTCGCGCTGTCCCGAGTGCAAGAGCGAGAACGTCGGCGAGCCGGTCTTTACGATCGACTAGTACTTCGGCTCGGCGCCGGTCTCGGCGTAGATGTCGTCCATGATCCGGTCGCGCTGGCGGCGCCACTCCGGGAAGCCGTCCGGACTGGAGGGGTACGACTCGTAGTGCTCCAGGAGCCGGTCGGCGAGCTTCTTCGTGTCGTAGAGGTTCTTCAGCGTCCCCCAGTGGCCGAACGTCTCGTAGGCCACCTTCAGCTTCAGCCCGAGGCCGACGTTCGCCGACCCGGAGTACAGCGCCTCGGAGATGCTGTCGCCGGGGAGCGCGCCGAGCAGCGCCAGCAGGTCGTCGAGGTCGTAGGCCGTCGAGAAGATGTTGTAGATGTCGAGGGCCGCGTAGCGGCCGCCGTAGTGGTCCATCACCCGCTCGTTGTACCGCCAGAGGTTCTCTTCGCCGACGTCGCCGTCCTCGATGGCTTCGACTGCCTGCTCGCCGGCGTACTGCCCGGCGTAGGCGGCCCCCGCGATGCCGCCGCCGCTGATCGGGTTGACGTGTGCGGCGGCGTCGCCGATGGCCATGTAGCCGGGGGCGACCGCCGAGTCGTAGGGCCGACGGGTCGGCAGCGCGGCGCCGAGCTTGTCCTTGACCGTCGCGCCCTGCAGTTCGGGGCGCTGGCTGATGTCCTCACGGAGGTCCTGGACGAGCTTCATCGGCTCCTCGTTCATCTGGAAGCCGAGGCCGACGTTGATCTCCGTCGGCGTCCGCGGGAAGTACCACAGGTAGCCCGCCGCGCGCTTCGTCGGCTTGAACACCAGGGCGTCGGACCACTCGACCGGCTCCTCGACCTCGATGACCTCGCGGTACGCCGAGGCGAACTGCGAGTAGTTGACGTTCGTGTCGAAGGTCGCGTCCTCGAGGTCCGCCTTGTCCTGCAGGATCGAGAGCGCGCCCGCCCCGTCGAGGACAATCTCGGCCTCGTAGGTCAGCGACTCGCCCTGCTTGCGGGCCTTCAGCCCGGTCACCCGCCCGTCGTCCTCCTGGACGACGTCCTGGACGATGGTGTCGTAGTGGAACTCCGCGCCGGCACGGTCGGCGCCGTCGATGATGCGCCGGCCGTAGTCCCAGCGGTCGATGACCGCCAGTTCGCCGGGCACCGGGATGTCGAGGACGACGTCCTCCTGGGGGATCTCGAACTGGCCGTGGTCGACGTCCGTGTTGGTGAAGGAGTCCTCGATGTGGGACTTCGGGATCGACTCGGGGAACTTGTTGGCTCCCTTGAGCGCGTCGCCGCAGGCGATGTGACCCGCCTCCTCCTCGTCCTTCCGGTCGACGATGACGACGTCGTATCCGGCCTCTGCGATCGTCGCGCCGGCGTAACAGCCGGCGGTGCCGGCGCCGACGATCACGACGTCGTACTCGAACGTGGTCATACCCGGTCTTCCAGTCCCGGGCGGCAAAACTCTTTACAACGACCTTTTTGCACGGGCGGCCTGGCGGCCGCCCGGCAAAAACGTCGATGAAAAATAGCTCCTCGCTCCCTACGGTCACTCGTCGCTACCCGCGCTCACTACGTTCGCGCGGGTGAACCGCTCGGTCGCTGCGCTCCCTCACGGATACTCGACCGCGCTTTTGCGTGGGCGCCGGGGTTCTGGAGAGAATCCCATGCTGCTGACAATATCCATGCTACTGAGGGTGTATCAGTGCCGAAATTTCGTAGTATAAACCATAAGTAGTAATCCAGCATCCGCGAGGGAGCGAAGCGACCGAGCGGTTCACCGGACGCGACCGAAGGGAGCGTCCGGCCTTTTTCATCGACGTTTTTCGAGGAGTGGGTTGCCGGCTTCGCCGGCAACCGATAACGTGGCGGCGAAGCCGCCACGCGGTTCCCGCAGCGCGCCTCCGGCGCGCGAGGAAACCCGACGAAGAAAAAGGTCGTTGGGAAGAGTTTTTGACCCGGTTGCCCGTACGGCCGGGCATGACCGACTACACCGTCGAGTTCGTCGGGACCGGTGAGGAGATCACCGTCTCCGACAAGGATACCATCCTCAAGCGCTGCATTGAGGAGGGTATCGCCCAGGAGTACTCCTGCCGCGTGGGGATGTGTCTGGCGTGCTCGGCGAAGATCGAGGAGGGCGAGGTGACCCAGCCGGCGGCCCGCGGGCTGACCGAAGAGGAGGCCGAGAAGTACGCGCTGACGTGCATGGCGCGCCCGCAGTCCGACCTGAAGCTCGACCGCGGGAAGTACCCGCCGAGCATCGAGGACGACGCCGACGTGGAGGCGTCGGGCGGCGACGACACAGCGGCGGCGGACGACTGATTACGCGCCGGGGTAGCTCCACGGCGAGGTCTCTTCGACGGCGCGAGCGACGCCGAGGAGCTGCGGCTCCGAGAACGTCTCGCCGACGAGCTGCATCCCGACGGGCAGACCCTCCGCGGTGTCGGCGGGGACGTTGACCACGGGGTGGCCGGTCATGTTGAACAGCCACGAGAGCATCCACGCGGTCGGCATCCCGCCGGTGGGCTCGCCGTCGATCTCGGCGGGGAAGTCCGCCTGCAGGCCGAGCGGGAGGGTGGCAAGCGTCGGGCAGACGAGGGCATCGTACCCCTCGAGGGCGTCTTCGACGGCGTGGTAGAGGTCGGTCCGGGGGAAGTCGGCGCGGGCGTACTCGGCGATGTCGTGGCTGTCGCCCATCGAGACGAGCGTCTGGAGGTCCGTCGGCACCTCCTCGGCGTGGTCGTCGAGGAGGTCCACGCCCAGCGACTGCTCGATCTCGGCGACGGCGGTCGAGAAGAACGTCGTGACCGCGACGCTGTAGGCGTGGGTCAGGTCGCCCTTCGACGGCGTCTCGAGGGTGACCTCGTCGACGGTGGCGCCGGCGGCCTCGAGGTCGTCGAGCGTGGACCGGACGGCCTCGCGGACCTCGGGCTCGACGGCGAAGACGTCGAGGTCCGGCGAGTACGCCAACGACAGGTCCTCGGGGTCCAGCGGGTCGGCGGCCGCGGCGGCGTAGTCGGCCTGCTTCGGGACGCTGAAGGGGTCGACGCGGTGGCGGCCGGCGAGGACGTCGAGCATCAGTCCGAGGCTCTCGACGTCGCGGGCCATCGGCCCCAGGACGCCGACGGGGGTGTGGCCGCGGAAGCCGTTCACCTGGTTGCCCCGGGGGACGAGGCCCATCGTCGGCTTCACCGAGGCGACGCCGCAGCAGGACGCGGGGTTCCGCAGCGAGCCGCCGACGTCCGAGCCGGTCGCCAGCGCGCAGAGGCCGTCGGCGAGCGCGCCGGCCGACCCGCCGGAGGAGCCGCCGGCGTTGCGCTCGGGGTCGAACGGCGTCCCGGTCGGCCCCTGGAGCATGTTGTCCGTCACGGGCGTGTGACCGAGTTCGGGGGTGTTGGTGGTCCCGACGACGACGGCGCCGGCGTCCTCGAGGCGTCGGATGGTGACGCTGGTCTCCTCGGCGACGTTGTCGGTGAGCGGCTTCAGGCCCATCGTGTGCCGGACGCCCGCCTTCGTCTCCGAGAGGTCCTTCATCGCCAGCGGGACGCCGGCCAGCGGGAGGTCCTCGCCCGCTTCGACCTGCTCTCGGACTTCGCGGGCCCGTTCGCGCGCGTCCTCGTCGAGGACCGTGACGTAGGCGTTCGTCACCTCGTTCCGTTCGTGGATGTGGTCGACGAAGTCGTCGACGACGTCGACTGGGTCCAGTTCTCCCGAGCGGACGTCCTCGGCGATCTCGACCGCGGACCGGAAGTAGAGACTCATGCACCCGTATCTCACCCGCCGGTGAACTAAGCGTTGTGACGGGTCGGCCGAATCTGGGTGTTCCCTCGAAGAGCTCCCCGTAGATCTTCCGCTCGGCGCTCCGGAGGTACGTCGTGAACGTCGGCTGGGAGAGCGGAACTCGCCGACGGTCTGCAGCGGGCGCTCGCGACCGCGTTTCGCGACCAGCCGGGCGCCGTCGTACCTCGTCCGGAACATCTCGACGAACTCGCGGACGTCGGTCCGGCGTGGCCGCCGGGTCGCTGGCGACTGAAATCTCCGTCATCGTTCCGGGTAGAGGCCCAGCTGACGGATATGGATTCTATCTGAATAGCGAGCCGCCGCCGGAGCGGCGGGCTATCTATATAGAGTCGGGCAGCGGGCGGTGACGAGGGCGTCAGTACTTGGGGTCCGCGCCGGTCAGGTCGTAGACGTCGTCCATCAGGTCGTCGCGGCGGGCCCGCCAGTCCTGGAACTCGTCGGGCGTCGTCGGGTAGTCGTCGTAGACCGACTTGAGGTCCGTCGCGAGCTCGTTGAGCTTCTTCAGCTCGAACAGCGTCCCCCAGTGACCGAACGTCTTGACGGCGGTCTTGATCTTCAGCGGCCAGTTCATCGAGGCGGTCCCCTCCAGGGCGAGGGCGTCGGCGAGCTGCTGGCCGGGCATCGCCGAGACGATGTCGACCAGGTCGTCGACGTCGTAGTTCGACCCCCAGATATTGTAGAGGTCCATCGCGGCGAAGCGCTTCCCGAAGTCCGTCTGGACGCGCCGGTTGTACTCCCAGAGGGCGTCCTCCTGGACGGTGCCGTCCGCGATGGCGTCCATGGCGGCCTCGGCCGCCCACGTGCCGGCCTTCGCGGCGCCGGGGATGCCGCCGCCGGTACAGGGGTTGACGTGGCCCGCGGCGTCGCCGACGGCCATGTAGCCGGGGGCGACCGCGGAGTCGTAGGGCCGGCGGGTCGGCAGCGCGGCGCCGAGCTTGTCCTTGACCGTCGCGCCCTGGAACTCCTCGCGGTTCCGGAGGTCCTTCTTCAGCTCCTCGACGAGCTTCATCGGCGGCTTGTTCATCTGGAAGCCGAGGCCGACGTTGATCTCCGTCGGCGTCCGCGGGAAGTACCACAGGTAGCCGAGTTCGGCGGTCGGTTTGAAGACGATCGCGTTGTGCCAGTCGACGGGCTCCTCGACCTCGATGACCTCGCGGTAGGCCGAGCAGAACTGCTGGTAGTTGACGTTCGTGTCGAAGGTCGCGTCGCCGAAGTCGCCCTTGTCCTGCAGCAGCGACAGTGCGCCGGCGGCGTCGATGACGACGTCGGCCTCGTACTCCCGGACGGAGCCCTTCGAGGTGGCCGTCACGCCGGTCACCGCCCCGTTCTGGACGACGTCGCGGACGACGGTGTCGTAGTGGATCTCGGCGCCGAGGCGGTCGGCCTCCTCGAGCAGCACCTCGCCGTAGCGCTTTCGGTCGACGATGGCGCCGTTGCCGCCCCGGAAGCCGATGTCGAGGTCGTTGCCCGTCTTCGGGTTCTCGAAGCGCGCGAGCGTGATCCCCTGGTTGGTGAAGGACTCCTCCTTGAGATAGTCCAGATCGATGACGTCGGGGAACGTGCTCGTCCCCTTGATGGCGTCGCCGCAGGCGATGCGGCCCCCCTCTTCCTCGGTCTTGCGCTCGAGGACGGCCACGTCCAGGCCCTCCTTGGCGGCCCTCGCCGCGGCGAAACAGCCCGCCGTTCCGCCCCCGACGACGACGATGTCGTACGTTTCCGCGGTCATGTTCGGGCGTATACACGGTGTAGCATAAATAACCCTCACTTGCGTCTACGCCCGCCGGTATCGCGACCGGACGGCGGGACCGACGGCCAGCAGGAACTCGGCGGCCAGCAGGGCCACGAGCAGGCCGAACGCGGCCGTCCAGCCGGAGACGTCGGCCAGCGCGCCGACGACGACGCTGCCGGTCGCCCCCAGCAGCATGTAGACGGTCCGGACCAGGCCGAACCCCGCGGCGCGCTCGCCCTCCCCCAGGTGGTCGATGAACCGCGACTGGACGGGCGCGCCCCACGACATGGCGACGCCGACCAGCGGGATGGCGGCGAGGACGACCAGCCCCGACCCGACGACCAGCGCGCCGAACCCGACGACGCCGGCGCCGAACGCCGTCGCCGCGGTGGCGTCCCGCCCCAGCCGGTCGGAGATGCCGCCGAGGACCGGCTGGGTGGCGCCGTGGACGACGAAGTACGCCGAGAACAGCGCGCTCGCCCGCGCGGCCGAGTGGCCGTGGTGCTCGATGAGGAACGCCGGCAGGAACGACGCAGTCGCCTGCCAGCAGAACGCCCCGCCGACGGCCATCAGGGTCGTGTAGCGGATTTGCGGCCGGGAGAGCAGCTCGCGGAGCGGTTCGAGTTCGAACCGCGAGCGCATCGAGACGTCGGGCCGCGACGGCCGGGTCGCGCCGATCTGCCACCGGAAGAGGAGGAACGTCGGGACGGCGACGGCGGCGCCGAGCAGCATCGCGGCCCGCCAGCCGTACCGCGCGCCGACGGCCGCGGCCGCGACCGGCGCGAGCAGGCCGGCGACGGGACCGCCGGCGACGTGGACGCCGATGGCGCGGCCGACCTGCTCGAAGTGCTTCGCGATGAACGACGTGGCGACGCTGTAGTGGAGGCCGGCACCGGAGCCCAGCAGGACGACCGTGAGCGCGAAGACGGGGAAGTTCGGCGACACCGTCAGCAGGAGGCTGGCGACGGCCGTCACGCCGACGGCCGCGAGGACGACGCGCCGCTCGCCGACGCGGTCCGCCAGGACGCCGGAGGGGAACTGCGAGAGCGCGTAGGCGGCCCACATCCCTGACAGCGCCAGCCCGACGGCGCCCTTGGAGACGCCGAAGTCCGCGGTGATGGCCGGGACCACCGGACTGATAGCCAGTCTGGCGACCATCGTCGCGGCGAACGCGAGCGTACACAGCGTCAGGACGACGTAGCGGTACTGCAAGCACGCGAGCGTACCCGAGCCGCCGGCAACATCCTTTGGGTAGCGGCACGCCCGTGTCGCGGAACCGCCACGAGAGCCCGGAACGGTCGCGGCGGCCCTCGCCGCCGCCCCAACCGTTTTCGAGCCCACGGGACAACCTCCGGGCATGTCGAACCAGGAGCGCCGCAGCGCGCCGGAGCGGAACGGGATGCCTGTACTGGGACTGGGAACGTGGGAGAACGACGACGCCGAGCAGTGCGCGGAGTCGGTCCGGACGGCCCTCGAGGCGGGCTACCGGCACGTCGACACCGCCCAGATCTACGGCAACGAGGACGCCGTCGGCGACGGCATCGCCGCGGCGGACGTCGACCGCGAGGACGTCTTCCTCGCGACGAAGGTCTGGATCGACGAGCTCTCCCACGACGACGTGATCGAGTCGACCGAGGAGAGCCTCGACCGCCTCGGCACCGACTATCTCGACCTCCTGTACGTCCACTGGCCGGCCCGCGAGTACGAGGCCGAGGAGACCCTCGGCGCCCTCGAGGAGCTGAAGGAGGACGGCAAGATCGACCGGATCGGCGTCTCGAACTTCGAGCCGGAGCACCTCGAGACGGCCCAGGACGCCATCGACGCACCCATCTTCGCGAACCAGGTGGAGATGCACCCGCTGCTCCAGCAGCGCGAGCTCCGCGAGTACTGCGCGGACACCGATATCGAACTCGTCGCCTACTCGCCGCTCGCGCGGGGGGACGTCTTCGACGTGGACGTCATCTCCGAGATCGCCGACGCCCACGACGCCAGCGCGGCGCAGGTCAGCCTCGCGTGGCTCCGCGAGAAGGGCGTCACCGCCATCCCGAAGGCGACCGGCGAGGACCACATCCGGGACAACTGGGAGTCGCTGGGGGCCTCGCTGTCCGACGAGGAGGTCGAGCGCATCGACGACATCGACCGGACCGAGCGGCAGGTCCACCCCGACTTCGCCCCCGACGCCTGGTAGGGGACCCGGTGTCGGCGGGTACGCATCGTGAGGTCGCCGGAACCTATTTTTGGACCCGACGGATGGGTCAGGGTATGTCCGAGGGCGGGATCGTCGAAGGGGTCAGGATAGACGTCGTGCGGCTCCACGAGACGTGGATGGAACTCGTCTTCCCGCGACAGCGGACCGCGGTCCACCAGGTACTCGGGAAGTGGAAACCCCGGACCAGCGGCGACCGAATCAAGTACCGGGCGTGGGCGGCGCTCGGCGCTCCGATCGTCGCCCTGCTGTACCCGCTGTTGCTCGTCGGCTTCGCCGTCCGGTTCAACGCGAAGCGCTTCGACAGCGCCTCGACGCGGCTCGGCGTCGTCGGCGTCCTCCTGCTGACGACGCTGCTGTGGGGGGGCCTCACCGCCCTGGCGCACGTCCGCCTGGAGTTCGACGGCTTCCTCGCCGTCGGCGCGGCCAGCGCGGTCGCCGTCCTCTCGGCGGGACTGGCGGCGCTGTTCTCCCGGGTCGGCGGCCGCGGAACGACGGTCCTGTTCGCCTACCCGTTCGCGATGAACGCCGTCTTCCTGCCGCCGGTCGTCGCGGCGCTGTACGACCCCTCGCTGAGCGGCGTCCTCGAGCGCAGCGAGACGCTCGCGATCTTCCTGCTCGACAACGTCCTGTCCGTGTACGGCATCGAGGCGTACCTCCGCTCGAACTTCAGTCTCGAGGGCATCGCGGTCGTCCTCATGTGGGTCGGCATCGCCACCCCGCTGGGCTGGTTCCTCGGCCTCGTGGTCACGCTGGCCGACGCGGTCCGCCCTCGCGCGGCGGGCGGGGCCGAGGAGTCCGTCGAAGCGGCGGACTGAGGTGACGTTCCGGGCGTAGATGCGCGACTCGAGTTCGTATTCCACGTCGAGCAGCGCGGTCGGTTCTCGAGGCCGACGGGGCTCCGCGAGCGCAGGCGGTCGATCGAAGAGAAGTGAGTGAACTGACTATTCTCGACGCCGCGCCAGGAGCGCACCGGCGAGCAGCGCGACCAGGGCGACCACCGGCTCGAAGCCGGGCGCGTCGGCTTGCGAACCGTCGTCGTCGTCGGTGTCCTGTGTATCGGCGTCGGCGGTCGTCTCGTCTTCGGTCTCGTCGGTCTGTTGCTGGTCATCGGCAGAGTCGGTCGGCTCGTCAGTGGACGTCGAATTCTCGTCGGATTCGCCGTCGTCACCGTCAGCGGCGGAACACCCGCAGTCCGACGAATCCTTCGAGTCGGTCGGCGTGTCCGTCTTCCCGTCCTTCTCGCCGTCGTCGTCGGACGGGGTCTGCGTCGGCGTCGACTTGTCGCCGTTGTCGTCGGATGGATCGGAGTCCTCCCCCGAGTCGCCGGTATCGTCCGTACCGTCGGAGTCGTCGCCGGTATCGTCCGTGCCGTCCTGGGAATCGTCCTCGGAGCCGTCGGAATCGTCCGAATCGTCCCCGGTTCCGCCGGAGTCGTCGGTCTCGGTTCCCGTCGCGTAAGTGCCGTTACGGTCGACGGACGTCTCGACGGTCCCGTCGGAGACCGCGAGGTCCTCTTCGACGGTCTCCCACCCGGTGCCGTCGTGCCGCCAGAGGTCGACCGTCTCGTCGTCGGCGTCGACGCCGAGTTCGAGTTGGACCGGGCCGTCGACGGGGCCAGAGACGTTCAGACCGTCGCCCGTCGCGGTCGCGTCCTCGCGCGGCGGCAGGTCGTCGCGGTCGACCGGTTCGAGACGGACCGACTCCTCGTCGAAAGCGGTCGTGGCTGACTGGCCCACCTGGAGGCCGGTGGCGGTGACCAGCGGGGACTTGCTCTCTTCGGGGTTCGCGTTCACCTCGTGGCCGTCGTTGTTCCGGACCGTGACGTCGACGAGCCGGACGGGGTCGTGGACGTCGTTCGCGACGTGGATCCCGTCGCCGCCGTTGTCGGTGACGGTCGTGTTCTCGACGTAGCCCCAGACGGGGAACCCGTACGGCGGGAAGTACAGTCCGTGGCCGCCGTTGCCGCTGACCGTCGAGTCGCTGAGGTTCAGTTGGCTGCTGTGCAGGATCTTGGCTCCCGCCTCGTCGTTGTCGACGAGGCGGGAGGACTCGAGTCCGTAGTTACCCCCGTCTTCGCCGACGATCCCGACGCCGTTCTCGCGGACCGTCACGTCAGTCCCGCTCGTCCCGGCCATCATCGAGTACATCCCGCGGTCGTTGTTCTCGACGGTGACGTTCTCCAGTCGTTCGGCGCCGCCCTGGTGGTGGTGGAGTCCGTCGCCGTTGTCGCGGACGACGGCATCCTCCAGTTCGTAGTCGCCGCCGGCGTAGAGGCCGGTACTCCAGCCGGCGATCTCGACGTTCCGGACGACCAGGCCGCTGTTGTCGCCGTCCGAGTGGAGGTCGATGCCGGTACCGTTCTGGTCGGCGCCGGGGCCCTGCAGGACGTGGCCGTTCCCGTCGATGGTGACGTCGTCGGCCCGGATCTCGATACAGCTGTCCGTCTGATCGGTCTCGACGTCCTCGGTGAGTTCGTACTCGCCGGACTCGTCGACGACCGTACAGTCGTCTATCTCGGTCGGCGACTCCGCCTGGGCGGCCGCGGTCGACGCGAACGCGCCGAACGCGACGAGGCTACAGGCGCCGACGGCGACCAGGGTCACCAGTAAGCGATTCATGGGCGCCTCCCTGGTCGGAGATACGCTCTGGAGGGCTGCGCTGTCGTGGGTCCTGTCACTGAGGCGGTCATGGTTGGTGTGGCTCCCTGGTCCGTGATACACGAGACATCAATTAATGGAGGGAGACGGTTCACGAAACGGGCGGGTGGTAAGCCCGGGATTCGGGGTAAGGCGAGAGTCGGAGGTGGCGAAGGGACGTGGTCAGTAGGTGGTTCGTAAACCCATCCGATAGGAATCGAGACGGCCGGTTTCTCGAACTACCTGGAAACTACGGAGTTCGATCAAAGTGAACCGAAGCGGGTCAGAGCGCACGAAGGCGACCGTGCGGAGAAGATGCGCGAACGGCCGCCAGCCTAGAGTGTGTAATCGTGTTCGCCGTCCTCGGTCTCGAGGAAGCCGACGAGCAGGTCGATCACGGCGGCGACGTCCGCCTCGTGGACGCTCTCGGTCGGCGTGTGGAGGTAGCGTGTCGGCACGGAGATTGCCCCCGCGGGGGTCGCCCCGGAGGTGCGCTGCAGGCCGCCGGTGTCGGTGCCGCCGGCCGGCAGGACCTCCAGCTGGTGGGCGATCTCGCGGTCCTCGGCGAGCGACCGCAGCCGCCGGTGGACCTTGTGGTTCGTGATGACGCTGGAGTCCTTCAGCTTGATGCCGGCGCCCTCGCCGAGTTCCGTCACGCGCTCGCCGGCGTCGAAGCCGGGGACGTCGTTGGCGACGGTGGTGTCGAGGGCGAGGACGAGGTCCGGGTCGAGGTCGACGCCGAGGGCCTCGGCTCCGCGGAGCCCGACCTCCTCCTGGGTGGTCGCGGCGAGGTGGACCGTCGCGGCCGGGTCCTCGAGCCGACGGGCGGCCTCCAGCATCGCGAAGACCGACACGCGGTTGTCCAGCGACTTGCCGGTGACGAACTCGCCGACGCGCTCGGTGGTCTGGTCCATCGTGACGAGGTCGCCGACGGCGACTCGCTCGGCGGCGTCTTCGCCGTCCAGCCCGAGGTCGACGTGGACGTCCTCGACCTGCTGCTGTTTCTCCCGTTCCTCCTCGGAGAGCGTGTGCGGCGGGACGGAGCCGATGAGCCCGGGGACGTCGCCGTCGTCGGTGTGGACGGTGACGCGCTGGGCGCGGAGGATGCGCGGGTCCCACCCGCCGAGGGCGTCGAGTTCGAGGAAGCCCTCGTCGGTCACGTTCCGGACCATGAAGCCGATCTCGTCCATGTGCGCCGGGACGGCGACCTCGAAGTCGGGGGTCTCGCTCCCCTCGATGGTGCCCACGAGGTTGCCCATCGCGTCCGAGCGGACGCGGTCGACGTGGGGTTCGAGTTCCTCGCGGACGAGTTCGCGGACCCGGTCCTCGTAGCCGGGGACGCCGCGGGCTTCGGTGAGGGAGACGAGCAGGTCGTGGTCGAACGGTGGCATACACGCTGTGGGTGGTCGAGCGGGATAAACGGCAAGATTTCCTCGTTCAGAAGAATGGCTCGCTCTCGGGGACGACGACCGTCCGGAGGTCGGCGCCCTCCGAGAGGGAGACCGGGTCGTCGGCGGCGACCGTCGCCTCGGTGCGGCCGTCGGCGAGGAGTTCGACGGGCGTCTCGTCGCGCTCCACGGAGAGCGTCACGTCGTCGAGCGGGAGCACCCAGCGGTCTGCGTGGGTCGCGAAGGGTGCGATGGGCACGACCGCGACCACGTCGGTCTCCGGGGCGACCAACGGGCCGTCGGCCGCGCGGTTGTACCCGGCGCTGCCGGCCGGCGTCGAGGCGACGACGCCGTCGGCGCGGAACCGGGCGACCGCCTCCCCGCCAGAGCGGACCGCGAACTCGGAGATGCGGGCCGGCTCCGCGGCCACGAGGGCGACGTCGAACAGCGCCCCCGCGCCGGCGACCGCCGACCCGTCGGCCGCCTCCTCGACGGTCACGACGGGGTGGCGGGTCGTGTCGAACTCGCCGTCGAGGACGCGCCGCACGGCCGCTTCGGCGTCGTCGCGGGCGACCGAACCGACGCCGTCGGCGCCGCCGACCGGGAGGACCGGCGCGTCGACCCCGCGGCGGGCGACGTCCACCAGCGACGCCTCCCCGCCGGCGACGACCAGCGCCACCTCGTCGAACGCCCCGTCCACCGCGGTCCCGCCGCCGGCCTCGACGGCGGCCGCCAGCTCCGCGTCCCCGACGACGCCCACGCGCTGTCCGCTCATCTGGCCGAGGCAAGGGACCGGGAGGTCAAAAAGGCGCCCATCGCGGGCCGGTGGGGTCGGCGAACCGCCTCGCCGGACTCGGCCGACCGCCCCGCCACGGGAGGGTTTTTACCTTCCCGCGGCGAGCCACATGATATGCGCAGCGTACTCGACGAGTGGCGGCCGGTGGTCGACGAGACCATCGAATCGATGCTGCCGCGGGCGGTCGACGACGCGTACCTCACCGACTACTTCGGCGAGGCGAGCTACGCGTACGACCCCACCGCCATCCAGCGGGCGCTGGCCGACCCCATCTGGGAGCTGCTGGACCGCGGCGGCAAGCGCTGGCGGGCCGTGCTGTTCCTGCTGTTCGTCGACGCCTTCGGCGAGGACCCCGAGGAGTACCTGGAGTACGCCGTCATCCCCGAGGTCCTCCACAACGGCACCATCATCGTCGACGACGTCGAGGACGGCGCGACCCACCGCCGCGGCGGCCCCGCACTCCACCACGTCCACGGCACCGACGTCGCGCTCAACGCCGGCAACGCGATGTACTTCCTGCCGCTGAAGATCATCACCCGCGACCCCGGCGACCTCCCGGCGGACGTCAGACTCGACGCCTACGAGATGCTGATGCACGAGCTGAACCGGACGCACCTCGGCCAGGGGATGGACATCTGCTGGCACAACGAGAAGGAGATCACCATCTCCGAGGACGAGTACCTGGAGATGTGCGCCTGCAAGACCGGCTGTCTCGGCCGCATCGTCGCCCGGCTGGCCGCCATCGTCACGGAGACCCGCGAGTACGAGACGCCGGCGGCCGACTACGCCGAGGACATGGCCGTCGCCTTCCAGATCGCCGACGACGTCCTCGACGTCGAGTACGCCCTCGAGGAGGGCGGCGATTTCGGGAAGGGCGTCGGCAACGACGTCCGCGAGGGGAAGAAGACGCTGATGGCCATCCACGCGGCCGAGCACGCGCCCCCGGAGCGGGCGGCCCGACTCGAGGACCTGCTCTGGACCGAGGAGAACACCGACGAGGAGGTCGTCGAGGCAATCGAGATCCTCGAGGACGCCGGCAGCGTCGAGTACGCCCGCGGCGTGGCCGAAGACCTCTCCGAACGCTCGAAGACGCACCTCGAGTCCATGGAGCTCGAACCCGGCCCCGAAGAGAAGCTCGTCGGGTTCTCGGAGTTCGTCGTCGATCGGCAGGTCTGACCGAGCGAGCCGGCGTCTCGTCCCGCCGAAGGTGACCCCCGGTTCTCCGGTGTCCCCACGACGGTATCGGGACTGTCCGGCGCCGCCGGCGAACCCGTTTCTCGCGCCCCGTCGTCGGGAAATCGACGGGGTCGCCCCGGTCTCCGCCGCGGGAGCCCCGATTTGGAAACACATTAATGGGCCCCGGACAGACGCTACAGGTATGGACTCATCGGTGACGCTGTTCGGCCCGGTGGACACCCTCCTGGAGCCGGTGTTGATCTACGTGCTCCTGGTGCTCGTGGTCGTCAACATCGCCAGCCGGGCCTTCGAGTACCGACAGATCACCAACCAGGTCGAGGAGGGCGAGGACGACGAGCGGGTCAGCCGGAACCCGATCCGGGTGGGGACGAGCTTCCTGCTCGTCATCGCGTCCTTCTACTTCATGACCGTCGACCGCCACACCGGGATGATCTTCTCGCTGTTCGCGGTCGGGCTGTTCCTCTCGGACTTCTTCGAGTTCGAGGCCCGCCGGGTCGAGGCCCGCCAGGGCTGGGCCATCGAGCGGCCGTGGGGCTCCATCGGTGGCTCGATGCTCATCCTCGCGTACGCCGTCTACCAGATCCTCGCGAACTTCTTCCCCTTCTGGAACGCCATCATCTGATCGCCGCCGCGTTCCACTCGCCTGCTTCTCGCCGACGCCCACCGCGCGTTCGGCGTCATTCGGTCCATTCCTCGTCCGAGCCACTCCTCGTGGATAGTATCTCGTGAGCCCCGCACGCGACGGCAGAGTGCGATACCCCGTCGTCGATTCGTATCTACGTCTTTTGGCCAACCGGAGACGCGAGCAGTGTCCTGTCCGGAGAACCGGCGAGAGAACGAGAGAGACAATTGAGGCGTCCCCAGCGGGAGGCGCAGGCGTCCCGTCACCTCGAGGTCCAGAACGGCGAGCCGATGGCCAGGGAGGGAGAGACGCGAAGCAGGAACGACGGCGAGGTCGCGGGAGAAGGGAGTCGGTTCTGCGGACTACGACTGGTCGGCGCGGGACCTGCGGTACTGCTGGACCTGCCGGATGCTCGGGATGAGCACCCAGAAGGCCAGCACGCCGAAGATGATGAACCAGCCGGTCACGTCGCGGATCACGAGCGCGAGCTCGCCGTAGGTCCCGACGTCGCTCGGCGGGGCCGCGAGGAGCTGTCTCCCTTCGAAGCCCGCCGTCGTGAGCCACGCGGAGATGGCCATCCACACGAGTCCCCCGCCGGTGAGGATACCGAGTCCCTTGGCGAATTCGTCAGCCATTGTTCGTTGGTTCGTCGGTGTCGTCTTTAGGTTTTCCCATTCCCTCGGTCCGGAACCGCGTGGAGAAGGCGTAGACGGCGCTGCCGCCGACGATGAGCGCCAGCCCGAGGGCCACGACCGGCAGGCTCACCTCGTCGGGACTCGCCGTCGCCCGCTGTGTGCCGCGGTCGAGCAGGACGAACCCTCCGAGGATGGCGACGACGGCGACCAGCGTCGAGAAGACGGTGACGGTCTTGTAGAGGCGCATCGGGACGACGACCTCGCGGCCGCCGGGTTCGGGGCCGGACTCCTCCGGCGGCGCTCCGGACTGCCGAGGCTCGTCGTCGGTCATCGAACGTAGCAACGTCGCGGGTACGAGTAAAAGTGCCGGAACGGGGGCCGGTCTACTTCGGCGGTCGCAGCCGGTAGTACCGGCGGTTCAGCTCGAACATGTACCCCTCGCGCATCGTCTTCAGCACCGAGTAGGCGACGAAGCCCACGACGACCGGGAGCATGAACGTCAGGTCGAACAGCTCGTTCTTCGTGATGGGGAACGTCTCCAGGATGAGGTTCTGGACCGCGAGCACCGCGATGGTGAACGCGAAGACGACGCCGCCGACGCCGACGGCGGCCCAGAAGGGCTCCTCGACGGGACGGCGGGCGCTCCCCTTGTTCAGGAACGGGACGACCGCGATGATGCCGACGACGACGAGGTTCGCCAGGACCCCGTACGTCCGGTCGGCCATGAGCTTCTCGCCGCCGAGCAGCGAGAGCTCGGGGTTGATCGGCGTCAGCTTGAGCAGGCCGAACGACCAGTAGAGGTACCAGTCCGGCAGGATGACCGCCGGCGTGGAGTTCGGGTCGGCCGGCCCCGGCAGGTGCGGCGGGATGGCCGCCGAGATGAACAGCAGCAGGCCCATGAAGAACGACGTGAGCGCGAGGTTGCGGATCATCTCGTGGGGCCAGGTCGGGAACGCGAGCACGTCGCGCTCGACGTAGTCGGAGGCCCGCCGGAGGTCCTCGTCCTCGCGGCGCGACCGTTCGAAGTACTCGTAGGTGAGCCGCGAGAGGCCCTGCGAGCGCTCCTTGCGCTCCGACCAGGTCGGCGCCTGGTCGTCCTGCGGCACGATGCCGCCTCCGTCCGTCTTCGGTTCGCCGCCGTCGGTTGTGGGTTCTTCGTCGGTCATGATCAGTGGGGTTCCGCGATGCCCTGCATCCAGACGATGCCGATGTGGACGGCGATGATCGCCGTCACCACGAACGGCAGGATGAACACGTGCAGGATGTACATCCGCTGGAGCGTCGCCTCACCGAGCGTGAACCCCCCGAAGATGAGCTGTGCGGCCCACTCGCCTATCAGGGGGATGGACAGCGCCATCTCGACGCCGATCTGTCCCGCCCAGTACGACAGCTGGCTCCACGGCAGCAGGTAGCCCGTGTAGCCGAAGACCATCGTCAGCGAGATGAGGATGATGCCGATGATCCAGTTCAGCTCGCGGGGTTCCTTGTACGCTCCCGTGAAGTACACGCGGAGCATGTGCAGGAACACGGCCGCCGTCATCACCTGTGCGGACCAGCGGTGGAGGCTCCGGAGGAACAGTCCGAAGTTCAGGTCGCCCATGATGAACAGGACGTTCGAGTAGGCGACCGTCTGGGCCCCCTCGCCGACCGTCGCGGTCGACGGGGCGTAGTAGAAGCCCAGCAGCGCCCCGGTTATCGCCGCGACGACGTAGGCGATGGTACTGAACGACCCGAGGGCGTACAGCGGGTACCAGTACCAGAACTTGTTGTCGAGGTTGTACTGTTCGGTGTGGCTCTTCGGCATCTGGAGGTTCGTCTTGTAGTACATGTCCTCCAGCATCTCGAGGTAGTCGACGATGCGGAGGCGCTTGTCCATCCAGATGAGCGCGGTGAGGTAGACCTCCTCGATCGGCGAGAGGTCCTTCGTCTCCATCCACGCTTCGTGGTCGTGTTCGTCTTTTGGTTCCAGGCTCATTGTCACTCGGGTCTCGGGAGGGCGACGAACGTCCCGAACTCGGGGGAGAACGGGTCGTATCGCGACTGGTGGCACTGGCAGTACACGCCGTTGGCGATGTCGTACGTCGCGGCGTCGCCCGACACCTTGTACCCAGGCACACAGCAGAAGTGGGTACAGACGTTCATGTAGGCGATGACGCCCTGGGCCGACGCCGCGGAGTACCACTCCCCGACCTCACCGTCCTGCTGGGCCTTCTCTTCGATGAGCGGGCTCCGGATGACCGTGACCGGGAGGACGCTGTCGGTCCCTTCCGAGCGCCACCTCGCGCGGGCGGGCTTGCCGACGCCCTCGTCGCCGATCTCGTTGCCCCACGAGTCGTAGTCGGAGAAGTGCTCGATGTTGAGCGGGTCCCCGCCGCTCAGCTCGCTTGACTGCCACTCGTAGGGCGGGCTGTCGATGGAGACGAAGGTGTTGTCCTGGTCGGCGCTCGGTACGACGCCCTGGGCGTTCTGTCGGCCGCAGTACTGGAACCACTCCGAGGAGTACGTCTGGCCACCGATCTGCGTCTGGGCGACCTCGTAGGTCGTCCCGGCCTCGGTGACCTCCTCGACCTCGGGCCACACGCCGCGGATATCGCCGTTGTCGGCGATCTCCACGGGGATGTACGGCATCCCGCGCGGGGCGGGGCCGCCCACCAGTTCGATGCCGACGTAGGGGGTCGGTCCCCCGCCGCCGCCGGACGGCTGGGTCGCGATGTCGACCGTCGCCGCGCCGCCCACGCCGACGCCGGAGAGGGCCGCGCTGCCCACGACCCCCTTCACGAACCGCCGTCGTCCGGACTCGCTCGGGTACTTGTCTTCACTCATGGTTATCGCTTGTAGTAGGGATAGATAGCACGTTTCAGTTTGTCACCCATGCCGTCGGTAAGCTCCTCGCCGTGCATATCCTCCTCGCGCACGTAAAGGTCCTCCCACTTCCGGCGGCGCTTCTTGACGACCATCACGTCCGGGAGGAACTCCTTGCGGTACAGCAGGAGGATGAACGCGAGGTTGATGAAGATCGCCGCCAGCAGGAGGCCGAGCAGGACGTTCCCCGCTTCGGTCCCCGTGGAGGTCCCGACCGCCCAGCCGGCGGTCAGGCCGTAGGTGAACACGCCGACCAGGACGATCTGGAGGACCGCCAGGACGACGATGGTGATGGCGGCGACGGTGCTCTCGCGGGCCGGCTCGTAGCGGTGGATCGCGCCGTAGCTGTTGTCCGCCACGGTCAGTCACCCCCGCTCGTGTGCGGCGACTCGCCGTACTTCAGCGTGAAGAACGTGAACACCATCGAGACGGACATCATCAGGACGACGGTGACGCCGACCCAGTGCTCGTGGATGTCGACGCCGAACTCCCGGGGCTCCTTCATCTCGTTGCCCGCCGAGGTCGTCTCGACGTCGTCGCCCACGGCGACGCCGCCCTTCATGCCCTGGCCCTCGTGGGGCTGGCAGTAGTACGTCGTGATGCCGGCGTCCTCCTCGGTCACCTCGTACTCGAAGGTGTAGCCGGATTCACCGATGGTTTCCTCGTGTTCGAAGCCGGCGGGGCCCTCGTTGGGCAGGACGTTGTGGTTGCCGCCTTCGCCGGTCCACTCCCAGGTGATGGTCGTGCCGGGGGAGACCCAGATTCCGGCGGAGTCGAACGCCAGGCCGTCGCCCGCGCCGACCTCGACGGTCACCGAGTCCTCGCCTCGGGCGTCCTGGATGCTGTCCGTGCTGAAGCCGTTGGCGTCCTCGAGGTACGATCCGAAGTCGGGTACCTGATCGCCACCTCCGCCGCCCTCTTCGCCACCTCCGGAGGAGGATGCGACGGCCGGCTGGGCCGCACCTGCTGTCGCGCCCGCGGCGATGGTCGCACCGCCAGCGGTACGCATGAAGTCCCGCCTTTTCATACACCCGAGGATGTGGACTGTTCGTGCTTAAACCCACCGATGGCGGTCGCGTGAAGCGCCGTTCTACGGCCGCCTGAACGGCTGTCAGTGGGGTTCTCGAAAACGAGCGATCGGGGCCGTCGAGGGAGCCCCTCGTGCCGTCGTCTCAGCGGGCGACGGCCGGTCTCAGCGGGACTCTTCGTCCGGTGACCGACCGCTCGACTCGTCGGCGGCCTCGAGGGCCTCGCGGTGGATCTCCGCCATCGCCCGCTCCAGTTCGGTCCCGCCGGCCTCGAAGGCGTCGTCCGGCAGGAACTCGGGGCGCTCCTCGGCGCCGGCGCCGACCGCCCGCAGCCGGTCGCGGTACTGCTCGGAGCGCATCCGGTCGGAGAGCCGGGCGTTGGCGACGGTCACGAAGAGGAGCGTCCCCACGACGAGGAAGACGAGCCCGAGCGTGAGGACGATGGCGCCGGCGAACCCGAGGTCGAGGACGCCGACGACGCTCGCCACCCACGCCAGGACGAACCCGACGCCGGACAGCGCCGTCGCGCCGGCGACGACCTGCAGCATCTTGTTGCCGAGGTCGCCGCTGCCCTCGGCGACCGCGTCGGGGTCGGGGAGGCCGGCGTCGTCGTCGACGTCCGGCACGTCGTAGTCCTCCATCGAGCAGAGCGCGACCATCGGCTCGACGTCCCGGAGGATCGTCCCGGTGCCCTGGATGGAGCCGTCGGGGCGGACGATGACGTACCCCTCGTCGGAGTACGCCACCACCCGGTCGTCGTCGCCGTCGCCGACGCGCTCGACGACGGCGAAGACCTCCCTGCGGTGGACGTTCGCCCGCAGCTCCCGCTCGACGCGGTCGAGGAGCGCCTCGCCGGTGATCCAGGCGTCGGGGTCGAAGACCGCCTCCCACTCCTCGACCGACATCTCCTCCATCTCCCGTGCGCCGAAGTTCTCGAAGTCGTACTCGGCCTCGACCCGCTCGCGGAGCTCCTCGGTCGAGAGCTCCTCGTTTACGGCGTCGTCCCCGCTCGACCCGGCGCCGGCGCGGCTGCCGTCGCCGCGGCCATCGCCGTCTCGCTGCTCGTGGCCGCCGCCACGCTGGTCCTCGTCGTCGCCCTCGTCGGAGGACTGCCGGGGATCGGCCATCAGCCGCCCGTAGGACCGTCGGTGGCTTACGCCTTGCGACCCGCGACCGGGGCGCGAGAGGGACGCGAGAGGGGCAGGTGGGCCGCGACGGGGACGACTCGGCACGTTGAAACGGCCCCCGGGCGTACCGCCGCCGATGGCCTCCGACGCCCTGGTGGCGACCGTCGTCCTCCTCTCGGTCGCGGCCAGCTTCCCCTGTCTCGTCTACGGGGCCTGGATCATGCTCGACGCCGAGGCGGTCACCTGGAGCGTCCTGATCTACCACCTGAAGTTCATCCTCGTCGGGCTGACGCTGACGACGGTGCCGCTGCTCGCCTGGATGCTCCCGCGGCTCCTCGAACAGCTCGGCGGGTTCGCCGCCGCCCACGCCTTCTTCGGGCTGCAGGCCTACGCCTTCCTCGCGTTCGGGCTCACCGGCATCGTCCGCGTGTTCCGCGCGAAGTACGAGCACGGCCTCTACAGCGACTACGACGAGGACGTCCTGCTCGACGAGATCGGCGACGAGAACATGCGCTTCTGGCGGCGCCGAATCCGGATCGGCGTCTTCGGCTACACCGCCTGCTGGATCGTCGCGTTCCTCACGGGCGTCGCCCGGTACGTCTCGCTGTACGTCCACTTCTGAGCGCTACCACTCCGAGCCGTCCGCGAGGTCGACCTCGCTGTCGAGCCGCGAGGACGGACAGACGTCCTCCAGGACGCAGTCCTCGCAGTCGGGGTTCCGCGCCGTGCAGGTCTCCCGGCCGTGGCTGATGAGCAGGTGGGTGTACTCCTTCCAGTCGTCCTCCGGGACGATCTCCATGAGGTCCCGCTCCATCTTCTCGGGGGCGGTCTCCTCGGTCAGCCCGAGCCGGCGGGAGAGCCGCTGGACGTGCGTGTCGACGACGATGCCCTCGACGACCTCGTGGCCGTGCTGGAGGACGACGTTTGCGGTCTTCCGGCCGACGCCCGACAGCTCCGTCAGCGCCGACATGGTGTCGGGGACCTCGCCGTCGTGCTCTTCGACGATCGCCTCGCCGGCGGACTTCAGGTAGCCGGCCTTGCTGTTGTGGTAGGTGATGCCGTAGATGTCCTCCGCCAGTTCCTCCTCGTCGGCCTCGGCGTAGTCGGCCGCCGTCCGGTACTTCTCGAAGAGCTCCTCGGTGACCTCGTTGACGCGCTCGTCGGTGCACTGCGCCGAGAGGACGACCGCGACGAGCAGCTCCAGGCGGTTCGAGAACTCCAGGGAGATGTCGGGTTCGGGGTACTCCTCGTAGAGGCGCTCGAGGACCTCGACGACCTGCCGTTCGCGTGACTCCAGCGGCGTGCCCATACGCGAGGACGGAACGGGGCCCTCTTTTCCCTGTCGGGTTCGACCGGACGCTTAAGTCGCCCGGGGTGTTCCGGCCGGTATGGCCCAGCGACGCGGCGTCAGGACGTACGACCCCGAACACGGGACCGTCCGGACGCTGCTTCTCGTCGGCGCGCTCGCGGCGGTGACGGCGGCTGCGGCGGAGACCGTCGCCACCGCCATCGGCTTCGCGCCCGCGGAATCCGCCCTCTACGGCGTCGCCGCCGTGGTCTTCCTCGCGGCGCTGCTCTACGAGGGGCGCCGCCAGCTGGAACCGAACCCCCACGAGTTCGCCGCCCGCGACGTGGCGGCGCGGTACTACGAGCAGCGTCGCCCGACGCCGCGGGCGCACCTCGTCCACCTCGTCGTCGCCGTCCTCGGCGTCGCCGCGGTGTGGCGCGGGTTCGGCCCGGCGCTCTCCCGACAGGAGGGCGCGCTGCTGATCCTCGAGCGGGTGGCCGCCGAGGAGCCCCTCCCGCCCGTCGACCCCGTCAACGTCGCGTGGGGAGTCGTGGTCGTCGTCGGCGTCGTCCTCGTCGCCGTCGGCGTCGACCGGCTCCTCGTCGGCGCCTACCGCGAACTGAAGTACCGGTTTGCGAGCCGATGACGCCGATAGTTTGAACCCACCGGAGCGCACCTGAGGGGTATGCCCGGTCCCAGATTCCTCCGCGGCGACCGCGTCGACCTCCACGTCCTCGAGGAGGACGACCTCGAGTTCCTCTACGGCGTCATGAACGACCCCCGCGTCTGGCGGTCGCTGTTCCTGGCGGAGCCCCAGACCATGACCGACGAGCGGGAGTTCTACGAGCACGTCGTCGCCGACGACGGGGAGACGCACCTGCTCGTCTGCCACGACCGGACCCCGGTCGGCATCGTCGGGCTGAACGACATCGACCCCGACTGGGGAGTCGCCGAACTCGGTTACTACGTCGAGCCGGACTCCCACGGCCACGGCTACGCGACGGAGGCGGTCGAGCTGGTCGTCGACTACGCCTTCGACCAGCGCCGGCTGGAGAAGCTCTACGCCAACGCCCTGGCGCCGAACGAGGGAAGCCAGCGGGTCCTCGAGAAGAACGGCTTCGTCGAAGAGGGACGGTTCCGCGAGCACGCCTACGTCGACGGCGAGCGCGCCGATGTCGTCCGGTACGGACTGCTCGCCGACGAGCGCTAGAAGGCCGCCGAAGAGCCCGGGAGTCGGTCACGCCAGGCGGCCTCGGCCGTCGGCGTCCCCGCCAGCGCGGTGGCCTCGAACAGGGCGACCAGCTCCCAGACCTGGTCGCCGGTCGCCTCGCACTGCAGGCAGAGCAGCGTCACCTTCCGCAGGTCCTCGACCGTGCAGTCGACGCCGGTCTGCCGCCGGACCAGTTCCTCGGCGGTCGCGTCCAGGGGTCGGTCGCCGGTGACGAGGCCGCCCGGGCGCGCCCACTCGTCGTCGCCGGGGACGGCCAGCAGCCCCTCCGCGCCCTCGACCTGGACGCGGACCTCGGCGACGTCGCCCCGCTCGGCGACGGCCTCGAACTCCTCGGGGTCGACGCTCACGGTCGTCTGGGTCACGTCGAACCCGTCGTACGCGTCGTACAGCGAATCGAGGTACGAGGACACCCCCTCGGACGGCTGGCGTGCGGTCATGTCCCCGGCGAGGGAAACCACACGAATAAATCCGACGCATCCTCCCCGCAGCTGGTATAAATATGGCCGGTTAATCCCGGCTCCCGCGCGCTACAGGACGCCGGTCTTCGTCGCCGCCTCGACGGCGGCGGCCTCCTCGATGCCGTCCCCGAGGATGGTGTAGCGGTCCCGGATCTCGTGGGCGGTCGTCGTCGCCTGGAGGAACTGCTCGTCGGAGACGTCCAGCTCCGCGGCGGTCGTCGGCGCGTCGATGCCGGCCAGCGCGTCGCGGACGCGCCGCCAGTCGCCGCCCTCGCCGCTGTGGAGGTACTCCGTGACGATGGCGGCGACGCCGACCTGGTGGCCGTGCAGCGCCGCGTCGGGCGCGATGCGGTCCAGCTGGTGGGAGATGAGGTGCTCGGCGCCGGAGGCTGGCCGCGAGGAGCCGGCGATGGACATGGCGACGCCCGAGGAGACGAGCGCCTTCACGACGACCCAGGCGGACTCCTCGAGGCCCCGCTTGATGGCGTCGGACTGCTCGACGAGCAGTTCGGCGGTCATCTGGGAGAGCGCCCCGGCGTACTCGCTGTACTCGACGTTCTTCAGCCGGTTGGCGAGCTGCCAGTCCTTCACCGCGGTGTAGTTGGAGATGATGTCGGCACAGCCCGCCGTCGTGAGCCGCCACGGCGAGTTCGCGATGAGCTCGGTGTCGGCGACGACGGCCAGCGGCGGGTCCGCCGCCACGGAGTGCCGTGAGTCGCCGTCGGGGACCGACCCCCGCCCGGAGACGATGCCGTCGTGGCTCGCCGCCGTCGGCACGGAGACGAACCCGACCCCCAGCTCGTCGGCCGCCATCTTCGCGATGTCGATGGGCTTGCCCCCGCCCAGGCCAATCAGGAAGCCCGTGTCCGCCTCCCGGGCGGTCTCCAGGACCCCCTCGACCGCCGCGAAGGAGGCCTCCTCGACGACGGTGACCGCGGGGTCGAAGCCGGCGTCCTCGAAGGTGGCGACGAGGCGGTCGGCCGCCAGGTCCTTCGGCGTGGGACTGGTGACGATCAGCGGTCGCCCGTCGAGGTAGAGCTCCTCGACGGCCTCGACCGTCCGGTCCAGGACGCCGTGGCCGACCACGACGCTCCGCGGCAGGCGGATCCACGTGGACTTCTCGAACATACCTGGAGTGTGCGAGGGGGCGATAAAACCGTTTGGCCTCTTCGCCGCCCCGCCGGCCGCCGCCGTTACTCGACGGTCTCCAGGACGCTCATCAGCCGCTCCTCGGTCTCGCGGTCCGGTCCCTCCTCGCGACCCGTCCGGTCGGAGTCGCGGTGGTCGGCGACGGTCACGGCCAGCGCCTCCTCGTGTGGCGTCGACTCCCAGCCGAGCGATCGGAGCTTCGTCGTGTCGAGCAGGTGCGGGTAGTGGCGGTAGATGGGGAAGTCGCCGGGTTCGACGTCGACGGCGCCCAGTTCGCGGGCGCTCGCGTGGACCGTCTCCACGTCGGTGTCGCAGGCGTCGGCCAGCAGGTCCACCCACTCGTCGAGGACGGGCGCGTGGTCGTCGCCGACGTTGTAGGCCTCGCCCGGCGTCCCCTCCTCGGCGACGGTCCGGAGGGCGCTGGCGACGTCCTTCACGTAGACGAGGTGCCAGAGGTTCGTCCCGTCGCCGGGGACGACGATGCGGTCGTGGGTGTCGACGCGGTCGATCCAGTAGTCGAACCGCTCGGTGTAGTCGTGGGGGCCGTAGACGACCGGCGGCCGGACGGCCATCGCGTTCACGCCGCGGCCAGCGGCCTCGAAGACGGCGCGGTCCCCCTCGGCCTTCCGCTTGCCGTAGGTCTCGTAGGAGTCGTCGATGGCCTCGTCGGCGGAGCACTCCTCGAGGGCGGTCTCGTCCTCCCGCTTGGGGATGGTCTCGGCGCCGTAGGCGGCCCCCGAGGAGATGTAGACGTAGGCGTCGACGTCCTCGAAGATATCCGTCGCGGTGTGGACGTCCCGCGGGTAGTAGGCGACGCAGTCGACCACGACGTCCGGGTCGACGTCGAGGGCGGCCCGCCGGAGGTCGGCGTCGTTGGTGCGGTCGCCCTCGACGCGGTCGACGCCCTGGCGGTCGGCGAAGGGGTTCTCGTGGTTCCCGCGGTTGAAGACGGTCACGTCGTAGCCGGCCTCGAGGAACTCCTCGACGGTGTGGCGACCGATGAAGCGCGTGCCGCCGACGACGAGCGCGTGGGCTGTCATGTACCAGCCTGGACGCCGCGGCGCGAAAAAGGTGGGGACGCTCCGGCCGGAGTCAGCTGGTCGCTTGCCTGCGCGATACCGGTCAGACGGAGGCGCCGACCAGCAGGACGTCCTGGGTGCCGGCGAACTCGGTGGCCTCTTCGCCGTCCGCGGCGACGACCTCCGCGGGACCGAGCGTGTACTGGTCGGTGTTCTCGACGCCCTCCGGCGCCTCGACGAAGTAGGTGTAGGACGCACCGTCGAAGTCGTCTGCGTTCGGGTCGACCGTCCCGAAGGAGACGACGCCGTCCTCGACCGCTTCGCCGTCGCTGAAGCTCCCGAGGAAGCGCCACTCCGACGGGAAGCTGTCGCGGACCTCGACCTCGCCGTCGGCGCCGGTGATGCCGTCCAGCTGCAGCCGGACGCGGTGGGCGTCGCCGGCGGTCGCGGCGTTGCCGTCCGACTCGCGGCTGCCGGTCGCCGAGAGGCCGCCGCCGCTGCCGCCCTCGACGCCCCAGTCGCGGGTGCGGCCGTACTCGCGGGTCTCGTCGCCGGTCTCTCGGACCTGCGTGAATCCGAGCGCCGACGTGAACAGGACGTTGCCGAGGAACGTCACGGTGTAGTTCTGCAGGCCGAAGGGGTGCAGGTTCGCCTGCGTCGCCGGCGGGAGCAGCGAGGAGACGAAGTGGACGCCGCGGCCCGAGTCCGCGCTCTCGGTGATCGACCCGGCGGCGACCAGGCCGTTCGTCCAGCCGGCGACGGAGGCGACGCCGTCGGCGGCCGCCTCGGTGAACGCCGCCTCGTCGACGAGGTCCATCGGCGCGTCGCCGGTGACCTGGTAGCCCAACGGCTGGACCTTCCAGAGCTGGTTCTGGATCGGCCGGACGCTCTCGTCGAACAGCGGGTGCGAGAGGTCCTTGTCCGTGAAGCGGGCGACGTCGAGGTACTGCCGCTGGACGGCGTCGGCGCCGATGGCGGACCCGTCGACGAGGTCGTTGTCCAGGTGGGGCAGGACGTACGCCCCCGTGTCGGTGACGACGAGGTTGCCGCCGCCGTCCACGAACTCGTCGAGTTCGGCGAGGTAGTCCTCGTCGACGACGCCCCCGTCGACGTCCGCCTTCCGGTTCTCGGTGACGCCCTCGGAGATGCGCTCGGTCGGCGAGACGTAGTCGTGGATGAGGACGGCGTGGTCGTACCCCGACAGCGCGCCGGCCTTCACCTCGTCGACGGTGACCGGCTCCAGGGCGCCGCCGTCCTGGATGAACTCCCGCAGGACGCCCCGCTTCTCGGCGGCCTGGTAGTCCTCGAAGAACGCGAAGGGCGTCACGTCGTAGGGCGCCTGCTCGTAGCCCTCGCCGTCCCAGGCGGCGGTCGGGTCGGGGGTGGACTGGGCTGCCAGCGTCCACCGCTGGAACTCGACGGTCTGGGCGGCGTCGCGGTGGTTCTCGACCCGGAGCGTCCAGGTCCCCGGCTCGGGGTCGCCGACGGTGAACTCCGGCAGGCCGCAGCACTTCCCGCCGGCGCGCTCGGAGGTGACGCCGCTGTGGCTGTACACAGTCTCGCCGGCGGGCGAGA
Source organism: Natronomonas salina (assembly GCF_013391105.1). Taxonomy (NCBI): domain Archaea; kingdom Methanobacteriati; phylum Methanobacteriota; class Halobacteria; order Halobacteriales; family Natronomonadaceae; genus Natronomonas; species Natronomonas salina. The sequence continues at coordinate 965,621 of NZ_CP058335.1, read as the reverse complement.
CGAGCTCCAGGTCGGCGAGGACGCCCTCGCCGTGGAGGTGGACACCCATGCTGTGGAGGTCGGCCTCCTCGACGTCGAAGGTGAGTTCGGTCAGGGTCGCGGACAGGTCGGTCTCCTCGGCGGTCGTCTCGGCGGTGGTCCCCTCGGTGTCGAAGACGAGCTGGTCGTCGGTCCGCCGGAGCGCGTCGTCCTCTGCTCCCGGCTCGCCGGTCGTGACGTAGGCGACCTGGTCGCCGCCGGTCTCGGTCTCCGTGGCGAACTCCTCGTCTGTGGTCGGCGTGTCGGAGTTGTTGACGGCGAAGTCGGTGATCGTCCGGATGGCCGCCCGGTAGCCGGTGACCTCCATCTCGAACAGCTCGGGGTTGTAGACGTTCCCGCCGAGCATGTGGTTGAACGACATCTCGAAGTCCAGCGTCGTCATGTCGAGGCCGACGGGCTCGGGGTGGGCCATCCAGTCGAGGAACGCGCCCGTGACGGTGTAGCCGATGGTGTCGTAGATGGTGGCGTAGTCGAACGCCTCTGTCGGGAGGACCCCGAACAGCACCGGGTCGTACTGGTCGTCGCCGACGAGCTGGGTCCGGACGTCGCCGACGGTCGCCCAGCGGCCCAGCGCCGTCTCCAGGGTCTCGTCGATGCTGCGGCACATCTCGTAGACCTCGTGGAGCTCGCGGGTGTTGAACTGGTCCTGGCTGATGAGCCCCAGCACGAACTCGTTGCCGATGGGCATCCCGTGGAGGTCGGCGCCGTAGTTGAGGTTCTCGTAGTCCTGGAAGTAGTCGACGAGCGACTTCGCGTCGGGGACCTTCTCGCGGACGTACGACGGCTCCTCGCCCTCGTAGTTCGCCGGCGCGGCCGGGTAGTGGGCCGGGGAGATGTACCCGACTGCTGGGTACTGCCGGTTCGTGTCGTAGACCTCGGCGTTCCCGCGCTCGTACAGCGGCGCCGCGGGGACGCGTGGCAAGTCCGTCCCGGGACCGCCGAGCTGCCACCCGGAGTCGTACTGCGGGTTCCGGACCGCCCAGCCGTCGGGGTTGACGAACCCGACGATGACGACGACTTCGTCGAGCAGCGGTTCGAGCTTGGCGTCGCTGCCGTCGACGTCGGGTTCCGACCCCCGGACCACGTTCTCGAGCACGCGGGCGCCGGTCTCCCGCCCGGCCATCTCGAGGCCGTGCAGCGAGCAGGAGAAGAAGACCTTCTCCTTCTCCTCGAAGGGGACGTCGGAGTCGAAGTTCGTGAGTTCCGCGACGTACATCCCCTTCGGGTCCGGCCGGTCGGTGATGTTGTTGGTGTGGCCGGGCGAGCGCCCCACGTTCTTGACGCGGATCCGGTCGCGGTATGTGTCGTACTCGGTACTCGTCGCGCGGCGCTCGAGCTCCGCGAGGCCGTCCTTCAGTTGCTCGAAGCCGATGTAGTCGATCGACCGCCGCGGCTCCGGGAAGATCCCCGCCGGGTAGTAGCCGATCCGCCAGAACGGGTTCGACCCGGGCGAGAACTGGAACTCGTCGGCCGCGGGCAGTTCGGCCGTCTGCTGGGCCTCGGCGGTCGTCAACCGGGCGTACGCCGCCGGCGTCGGGGTCGTAGTGGTGCGGACTGACTCGCCTACCCCCAGGGCGTCGAAGGCATCCAGGCCCGCGGCCCCGGAGAACGTGATCAGCGTGGGGACGCGGTAGTCCTCGGGTGTGTGGTTCAGGACGTACTGGTACGCCGGATCGAACGCCTCGGCGTCGGCGTCGGCCGTCGCGTTGCCGGGCAGCGACAGCGCGGCGCCGGTGGCGGCCGACAGCTGGACGAACCGCCGCCGCGAGACTGGTGCGTCGGAGAACCGGTCTTCGTCTGACATAGGGTGTAGCGCACACGGCGACCCCATCAGTACCATACGTTCTGGCAAAACCGTCCAATCGTCCCCCGTCGCACTCGAACGCGAGCGGTACGCCGGACTACGTGAGGTCGACTGTCGAAATCTAGCGGCCGTCGAAGGGATTCTACTGCGGCGACCGAACGTCTTCGGGCAGCGCCAAAGTGGTCGATCGACGTGGTCAGGCGCCCTCTTTGGTGATACGGAAGCTAATCGTGTCGACGACCGTGCTGTCGGCTTCGTCGACGATCCGGAGTTCGTACCGGCGGGTCTCACCGGCGTCCCACGGCGGCGGGACGTCGTTTCGGTACTGTGACTCACCGGAGTTCAGGTCGGAGATCGAGACGAACTCGGCTTCGTCGTCCGTGAGTTCGTAGACCTCGACGTTGTACGCGGCAGTATCGCTCGCGTTCAGGCTGTACCGGAGTTCGTACCGGGCGCCGTCCATCTCGTTGATATCGACGAACGAGAGTGTCTCGATCACCGCGCCGGTCGTGGGTTCGTCGGCCTCCGTCGCGTAGTCGTCGGTCGTACTACAGCCGGCGACGGTGAGCAAGCCGATAAGCAGGACCGTTGCTAGCAGCAGCCGGCCGCTGACGGAGGGACTGGAGGGGGTAATTGTCATCGGGGGCCTCTGGAACTTAACTCGGCCGAGGATAGCTTTTGTGGGACCTTGTTGCTCGTAGTAATCTGACCCAGATCTGAATGCCGTCCATCCCGACAGGAAATCCCCTCGACTGGTCCCACTAAGTTTGTCTAGTGACCGATGTTCCGAATCAGCTGATCCGGGAGAGCTACTCCGTGACCGCAGCGTCCGAAGAGAATACGCTCGTTCTGTGTGGTACTATCGCTCCGGGGACGGAATGTCGTAGCCAGGATACGGCGACAATCGCAGCGCAGTTCGGACCGACCGAGCGTCTTTCCGAGGGAGGAACGAGTGGGTTCTAGTCGTCCGAGGCGACGTGGCCGGTCGCGTCGGCGGCGGCCTCGGGGGTGGCCGACTCGGGGAGCTCGTCGCGGACGTCGGCGTCCTCCCGCTCGGCGATGATCTCCGCGTAGGCGTCCGGCAGCACCTTCACGAACTTCTCGACCTCCTCCTCCCAGTGCTCGAGGACGTACTCGGCGCGGTCGGAGTCGGTGTGGGCGTGGTGGTTCTCGACGAGGCGGCGGAGCATCTCGCGGTCCTTCGCGTCCAGTTCCTGGCTGGTCGAGACCATGCCGTAGTTGACCTTCTCCTCGAAGTCGCCCTCGCGGTCGAGGACGTAGGCGACGCCGCCGGACATCCCCGCGGCGAAGTTCTTGCCGGTGTCGCCGAGACAGGCGACGACGCCGCCGGTCATGTACTCGCAGCCGTGGTCGCCGACGGACTCGACGACCGCCTTCACGCCGGAGTTCCGGACGGCGAAGCGCTCGCCGGCCTTGCCGTTGATGTAGGCCTCGCCCTGGGTCGCGCCGTAAAGGGCGACGTTCCCGACGAGGATGTTCTTCTCGGGCTCGTAGGGCGCGTCGTTCGGCGTGTTGACGACGAGCTTCCCGCCGGAGAGGCCCTTGCCGACGTAGTCGTTGGCGGTGCCGGTCAGCTGCATCGTCACGCCGTCCTGGAGGAAGGCGCCGAAGCTCTGGCCGGCGGTGCCGCCGAAGTCGACGGTGAGTGTGTCGTCCGGCAGGCCGTCGACGCCGTACTCCCGGGAGATGCGGTTCGACAGCGTCGCGCCGACCGCCCGGTGGTTGTTCGAGATGTCGCGGTCGAGGTGGACCGGCTCGCCGTTCTCGAGGGCGGCCGCGGCGTCCTCGATGATGCCCCAGTCGAGGGACTCGTCGATCTCGTGGGTCTGCGGCTCGGTCTTCGTCCGCGCGTCGCTGGCGGGCTCCGCGAGGATAGCCGAGAGGTCGAGCTTCCGCGCCTTCTCCTGCTCGACGTCGTCCCGCTGTGCGAGGGCGTCGACGCGGCCGATCATCTCCTCGACGGAGCGGAAGCCGAGTTCGGCCATGATCTCGCGGAGCTCCTGGGCGATGAACGTCATGTAGTTGATGACGTGCTCGGGCTCGCCGGGGAAGCGGTTCCGGAGCTCCTCGCGCTGGGTGGCGACGCCGACCGGGCAGGTGTTCTCGTGGCACTGCCGGGCCATCACACAGCCCGAGGTGACCAGCGAGGCGGTGCCGAAGACGTACTCCTCGGCGCCGAGCAGCGCGCCGACGGCGACGTCGTAGCCGGTCTTCATCCCGCCGTCGACGGTCACCTTGATCCGGGAGCGGAGGTCCGTCGAGCAGAGCATCTGGTTGGCCTCCGCGAGGCCGAGTTCCCACGGCAGCCCGGCGTTCTTGATGGAGGTCTTCGGGGAGGCGCCCGTGCCGCCGGAGTGGCCGGAGATGTGGACGACGTCGGCGTTGGCCTTCGCGACGCCCGCGGCGATGGTGCCGATGCCGGCCTCGGAGACCAGCTTCACGTTGATGTCGGCTTCCGGGTTGGCGGCCTTGAGGTCGTGGATGAGCTGCTTGAGGTCCTCGATCGAGTAGATGTCGTGCAGCGGTGGCGGCGAGATGAGGCCGACCCCCGGCGTCGAGTACCGGACGTGAGCGATCATCTCGTTGACCTTCCGGCCCGGGAGGTGGCCGCCCTCGCCGGGCTTCGACCCCTGGGCCATCTTGATCTGGATCTCCTCGGCGTTCGAGAGGTACGCGGAGGTGACGCCGAAGCGGCCGGAGGCGACCTGCTTGACGTTGCACTCCTTCTCGGTGTCGAAGCGCTCCGGCGGTTCGCCGCCCTCGCCGGTGTTGGACTTGCCGCCGAGGCGGTTCATCGCGATGGAGTTGTTCTCGTGGGCCTCCGGCGAGAGGCTCCCGAGGCTCATCGCGGCGGTGGAGAACCGCTGGACGATGTCCTCGACGGGCTCGACCTCCTCGAGCGGGACCGAGTCGCGGTCGGAGTCGAACTCCATGAGGCCGCGGAGCGTCTGGAGGTTCTCCCGCTGGTCGTTCATCTGCTCGGCGAACTCCTGGTACTGCTCGTAGTCACCCTGCCGGACGGCCTTCTGGAGGGTGCCGACCGACTCGGGGTTCCACTCGTGGAACATGCCCGACGAGCGGTGCTCGTACTCGCCCTGGGTCTCGAGTTCGGGGTCGTCGCCGAAGGCGACCTCGTAGCGCTTCCGGAGGTCGGCCTCGACGTCGTCGATGTCGATGCCCTCGGTGCGGGCCGTCGTCCCCTCGAAGTACTCGGCGACGAAGTCGGAGTCGAGGCCGACCGCCTCGAAGATCTGGGCGCCCTGGTAGGACTCGACCGTCGAGATGCCCATCTTCGCCATCGTCTTCAGCAGGCCGTCCTCGACGGCCTTGACGTACGCCTCGATGGCCTTCTCCTCGTCGGCGCCGTCGGGGCCGGCGACGAGGTCGGTGATGGACTGGTAGGCGAGGTAGGGGTTGACCGCGCCGGCGCCGTAGCCGATGCAGGTGGCGACGTGGTGGACGGCCCGGGGGTCGCCGGACTCCAGGACGATGCCGACGTGGTTCCGGAGTCCGTTCCGGACGAGGTGGTGGTGGACGCCGCCCATCGCGAGCAGCGCCGGGATCGGGATGGCGTCCTCGCCGGCCTCACGGTCGGAGAGCACGACGATGTCGTGCTCGCGAGCGGCCTCGGTCGCCTCCGCGCGGACCTCCTCGACGGCGGTCTCGAGGTCAGAGTCCGGATCGAAGGTGATGTCGAGGACGTACGAGGAGAGCTCGCCGTCGCCGCCGTCGAGGGACTTGATCGACTCGGTCTGGGCGTCCCGAAGGATCGGCGAGTCGAGGACGAGCTGGCGGGCGTGCTCGGGCGACTCGTCGAGGAGGTTGCGCTGGTAGCCGAGCCGGGACTCCAGGGAGGTGACCAGCTCCTCGCGGATGTAGTCGAGCGGCGGGTTGGTGACCTGCGCGAACAGTTGCTTGAAGTAGGTGAACAGCGGGCGGTTGAACTGCGAGAGGACAGACAGCGGCGTGTCGTCGCCCATCGACCCGACGGGGTCCTTCCCCTCCTTAGCCATCGGCTCGATGAGGTGGTTCATCTCGTCGTTCGTGTAGCCGTACAGCGCCTGGTGGGCGCGGAGCCCGTCGACCTCGCCGCGCGGGAGCGCGTCGTCGCCGTCGGCGACGTCGTCGATCGAGACCTGCTCGTCGTCGACCCACTCGCCGTACTTCCCGTCGACGAGCTCGTCGAAGATCTCCTCGTCGGGGACGACCCGGCCCTCCTCGGGGTCGGCGACGAAGAGCTGGCCGGGCTGGAGGCGGTCGCGGCGCTCGATCTCGCCGAAGTCGGGTTCGAGGGCGCCGGCCTCGCTGGCCATGATGACCCGGTTGTCGCTCGTGACGTCGTACCGGCAGGGGCGGAGCCCGTTGCGGTCCAGTACCGCGCCGACGCGCTCGCCGTCGGTGGCCGCCACGAGGGCGGGGCCGTCCCACGGCTCGACGAGCGAGGCGTGGTAGTCGTACCACTCGCGTCGGTCCTCGGGGACACGGTTGGCCTCGCCGCGCCACGCTTCGGGGATGAGCATCCGGAGGGCGTGGGGCATGTCGCGGCCGCCCTGCATCAGCAGTTCGAGGGCGTTGTCGACGGAGGCGGTGTCGGACTGCTCGGGGTCGTTGATGATCGGGTGGAGGGTCTCGATGTCGTCGCCGAACTCGGGGTGCTCGAGGTCGTCCTCGCGGGCCCGCATCCAGTTGATGTTCCCCTGGATGGTGTTGAACTCGCCGTTGTGGATGATGTTGCGGTAGGGGTGGGCGAGGTGCCACGCGCCGAGGGTGTTCGTCGAGAAGCGGGCGTGGACCATCGCGAAGGTGGAGGTCATCCGCTCGTCGGTGAGTTCGGGGTAGTACTCGGGAAGTTGCTCGGCGGTCAGGAGGCCCTTGTAGACCACGGTCTCGCGGTCGAGCGAGCAGACGTAGAAGCGAGCGGCCCCCTCGGGGTTGCGCTCCTCGACCGTGTTCTCGAGGTCGCGGCGGCCGACGTAGAGCGCGCGGTCGAAGTCGTCGCCGGCGAGGTCGGAGCGGACGAAACACTGCACGACGACCGGCTCGGAGTCGACGGCGGTCTGGCCCAGCGACGAGTTGTCTGTGGGGACCTCCCGCCACGCGAAGACGTCGAGGCCGTGGTCGGCGAGGACCTCCTCGACGACGTCCTGGAGGTGGGCGGTGGCGTCGGGGTCCTGCGGCATGAAGATCGAGCCGACGGCGTACTCGCCCGGTTCGGGCAGATCGTCGATCTCGTCGGCGAAGAAGTCGTGCGGCGTCTGCAGTAGGATGCCGGCGCCGTCGCCGGTGTTCTCTTCGGCTCCGGTCGTCCCCCGATGTTCGAGGTTCTCGAGCAGTTCGAGGCCGTCCGCGACCGGCCGGTGGGTGACGTCGCCGTCGAGGTCCATGACGACGCCTACCCCGCAGTTGGCGCGGTAGTCGTTTGGATCCGCGAGCCCTGCCGTGCTCGCGGCGGAGTTGGTTCGCTCGGACATTACCGTCTCTACACGAGTAGCACAATAAGAGGCTTCCCCTCAAAGACTAATGGTGGATTTACCCCATACAAGGAGATATAAGGGGCGGAATATGTGGTCTTCTCACAGTTGAGCGTCGATTCGGATTGCCGGTGCCCCCGGGTTTCCTAACGGTCGAAGCGGACTAATCGACCATGGTGGAAGCTGCGGGGATCGATCTGTTGAACCTGCTGTTGATTCTCACCGTGGCGTGGGTGTTCGGACTGCTCGCCGAGCGGGCGGGGTACCCGGCGCTGATGGGCGAGATCCTGGCGGGGATCGTGTTCGGCCCGGCGTTGCTCGGGCTGCTGGAACCGAGCGGGACGATCGAGATCCTGGCGGAGCTCGGCGTCTTCCTCCTGATGCTCTACGTCGGGATGGAGGTCGACATCAACGACCTCTTCGCCCTCGGTCCGCAGTCGCTGATGATCGCGCTCGGGGGGTTCCTCGTCCCGTTCGGGCTCGGCTACGGGGTCGGCGTCGTCGCCGGGATGAACGTCGAACAGTCGCTGTTCGTCGGCATCGCGATGGCCGCCACCTCCCTGGCGACGAAGTCGCGGATCCTCGTCGACCTCGACATCCTCGATACCCGTATCGCCGGCGTCCTGCTCGGCGGTGCCCTGCTGTCGGACGTCGGCGTGATGGTCGTCTTCACCGGCATCATGGGCTTCGTCGAGACCGGGGAGGTGACGCTGGTCGGCCTCGCGCTGGTCGCAGGCAGGGCACTGCTGTTCTTCGTCGTGGCGCTCGCCTTCGGCGACCGGGTCCTCCCGTACCTCTGGGAGTACCTCGAAGACTGGATGGGCCGCCACGAGTTCGTCGACAAGACCTCCGCGTTCACGGTCGCACTCGTCGTGGCGCTCGCGTTCGCGTACTTCGCGGCGCTCGTCGACCTTCACTCGATCATCGGCGGGTTCGTGGCCGGGCTCTTCCTGCGGCAGGCCCAGCTGGAACCCGACATCTACCAGCACATGTACGACGTCATCTACGACCTCTCGATGGGTTTCTTCGCCCCCATCTTCTTCGTCTCCGTCGCCTTCGAGCTCACGCTGGGAGTGTTCACCGAGAACCTCCCGCTCCTGGCCCTCATCGTGACCGCCGCGTTCGCCGGCAAGATCGTCGGCAGCTGGTTGTTCGCGCTGCCGACGAAGCTGTCCTCCCGCGAGGGGCTGGTCATCGGCCTCGGGATGAACGGCCGCGGCACCGTCGAGATCATCATCGTCCTCATCGCGCTCCAGGCCGGCATCATCGGCGAGAACCTCTTCTCTATCCTCGTGTTCACGGCCATCTTCACGACCGTCCTGGTCCCGCCGACGGTCAAGTGGGGCGTCGAGTGGCTGCGGGAACACGACGACCTGGTCATCATGGACGACGTGGACGTGGTCCCGGAGTAGCGTTGCTCCTGGTTCTGGTGCGTCGCCACGACTGGCGTTTGGTAGAACAGAGTATCCGCGCGACCGAAGGGAGCGCGGTTCCCGGCGACGAGCGACCGTAGGGAGCGAGTCGCCGTAGCGCGCGCGGACTGAATCGCGGCGCGACCGGAGGGAGCGCCGCGGAAGGAGCACGCGCGCATATTTTCCCCAAGTTTTTGCCCGACCGAGGGTCGCTCCGCGACCCGAGGGAGGTGCAAAAAGTGGGTGTTAGTAACTCTTCGCGAAGTAGGCGGTCTCGACCGCCTCCTCGCCGCAGACCCCGCAGGTGTCGTGGACGGGCTCCTCGTCCTCGTCCAGCGGGAGCATCACGATCTCGGCGGAGATCTCCTCTTTGATCTCGTCGTCGCAGGCCTCGTCGCCGCACCAGCCGGTCTTGACGTAGCCGCCGTGCTTGCCGATGGTGCCGAGGATCTCGCCGCGGCCGTGGGCCTCGCGGACGTTCTCCTCGAGGTTCTCCTCGGCGGCGGCGTAGAGCTTCGCGTAGATGGTGTCGAGGGCCTCGTCGACGCCGTCGACGATGGTCTCGCGGTCGGCGACCTCGTTCTCGCCGTCGGGGCGGTGGACGAGCGTGGCCTCGTCGTCCTCGACCTCGTGGGGGCCGATCTCGATGCGGAGCGGGACGCCGTTCAGCTCGTGTTCGTTGAACTTGAAGCCGGGGTTGCGCTCGTCGCGGTCGTCGAGTTCGACGCGGAACGCCTCGTCGAGTTCGGCCGCGAGGTCGGCGGCGTACTCCTTGACCTCCTCCTCGGTGTCCTCCTGCCAGATGGGGACGACGACGACCTGCGTGGGCGCGAGGGCGGGCGGGACGACGAGCCCCTGGCCGTCGGAGTGGGTCATGATGAGCGCGCCGAGCGCGCGCCACGACAGCCCCCAGGAGGTGGTGTGTGCCAGCCGCTCCTCCTCGTCCTCGTCGGTGAACGTGATGTCGAAGGCCTCCGCGAAGGAGGTCCCGAGGTGGTGGGAGGTGCCGGCCTGGACGGACTTGCCGTCGGGCATCAGCGCCTCGATGGTCGTCGTCGTCTCGGCGCCCGGGAACTTGTCGTGGTCGGGCTTGCGGCCCTTCATCCCGGGGATGCCCATGACCTCCTCGTAGAGCCGACCGTACTGGTCGAGGCGGGTCATCGTCTCGTTCCAGGCGTCCTCGCCGTCGGCGTGGGCGGTGTGGCCCTCCTGCCAGAGGAACTCCTTGGTGCGGAAGAACGGCTTCGTCTCGGTGGCCTCCCACCGGACCACGGAGCACCACTGGTTCAGCCGCATCGGGAGGTCGCGGTAGCTGCGGACCCACTCGGCGATGAAGGGCGTGATGATCGACTCGGAGGTAGGCCGGACCGCCAGCCGTTCCTCGAGTTCGTCGTGGCCGCCGTGGGTCACCCACGCGACCTCGGGGTCGAACCCCTCGACGATGTCCTTCTCCCGCTCCAGGTAGGATTCGGGGATGAAGAGAGGGAAGTACGTGTTCTGGACGCCGGTCTCCTTGAACCAGCCGTCGAGGTGGTCCTGGAGGCGCTCCCACAGGGCGTAGCCGCGGGGCCGGGTGACGATGAACCCGCCCATCGGCGCGTAGTCCGCGAGACCCGCCTTCTGGACGACCTCGGCGTACCATTCTCCGGGACTGTGTTCTTTGGACTCGGTGATGCCGAGTTCCTGCTCGCCGCTCATACACGGACCCTCCTCCAGCGCGGTATTAAGTCCGGCGTATCGTCCGGGCGGTCGGACGCCGCGAGGGCCGGCGGGCCGTCCTCAGACGCCCCAGTCGACGTGGTCCCACGCGCGCTCGTAGACGAAGTACGTCCCGGTCTTCAGGAGGTTCGTCACGAGGCCGATGCTCAGCGCCGCGCCGACGTCGTCGACGACCAGGAAGGCGACGGCGACAGTGATACACACCATGAACAGCCGGTAGCCGAGCGTCTTGACGACCGCCCGGGAGAGTCGCTGGTGGGGCCGCCGGCGCAGCGATTCCATACAGACTCATCTCCGCGGAGCCACGTAACTTCTTTGGGGAACATCCGTCCAGAACGTAACCAGAAAAGGTTGACGGCCGTCGCGTTCAGGCGATCTGCATCTCGTTGCCGCACTCCTTGCAGTAGATGACGAAGTCCCGGTCGGGTTCGCGGACGCCGTGGGCGGTGACCTCGCCGCACTCGCCGCAGGGCGCGAACGACTCCAGTTGCTCCCAGTCGTGCTGGCTGCCGGGCGCCGCCAGCGCCAGGCCGACCACGATGTCCTCGCTCTCGTTGCGGCCGCACTGGAACTCGCCGGGCTCGAATCGGATCACCTCGCCCGCCTCCACGTCCGTCTTCTCGCCGTCGGTCCCGTGTTCGAACGTCGCGGTCCCCTCCAGCACGTAGAAGACCTCCTCCTGGTCGTGGTGGGTGTGGAGGCCGCCGGAGAACTGCTCGCCCGGCTCCAGTTCGTAGTGGACGGCGGTCATCTCCTCGGCCCCGAGGGCGTCCGTGAGGACGCGGCGCTCGCGGTTGACGCCCATCGGGTGCGGTTCCGCCTCGACGTCGTCGATGGAGACGCGTTCCATGGCGGTACCGGGGTCGGCGCCGGGATAAGGCTACTCCACCGCGAAGGGACTCTCCGACTCGGTCCACGCCCAGCCGGGCAGCCGGGACTGGAAGCCCGCCGCCAGCGCGGCGTCGAGGTCGTCCGCGCCCGCAGCTTCGTCGTCGGGTCCGTGCGTGTGCACGTCCGCGAAGTGGAACGTCGCCTCGGCCAGCAGCGCCCGCGGTTCGCCGCCGGCGACCGTCGCCGCGAGCTTCCGGCCCAGGAACTCGTCGACGACGAACCCGGGGTAGTCGCCCTCGCAGTCGAGGTCCCGGAGGATGGCCGAGAGCGCCGCGACGTTGACCGCGCGATCGCCGTCCGCGAAGACCTCGTCGACCTCCTCCCGATACCGATCGGTCGTCACGTGATCGACCTCGGTGTCGAACAGGGGGCCGAGGCGGTCTCTGACGTCGTTGATCAGTTCGGGGACGGCCGCGCGGCCGCGGATCCACTCGTACTCGTCGACGACTGCGTCTGTCGTGACTCGCATAACTAACGTTTGCGAAGGGTTTTATATGAGTAGTCGGTTAGGTCCGAGTACGAGCGGGTTTTCCGGACCCTCCCGCGGTCGTCGACCGACGACGACAGTCAACCGCAGATACGAATCCATGACCTGTTGTCACGCATCCAGTCCGACGGACCGCCGGTCCGCGTCGACAGCGGTGCGCCGCGGGCCCGGGACCCCCAGACCGAGGATTTCTAACTCATGAGCGCAGTAGAGCGGCAACTCGAAGATATCAAGGAAACGATCGTCAGCGAAGTACCGAGCGACATCTCCATCTCGGACGTGAAGTACGAGGGCCCGGAGCTCGTCGTCTACACCCGCGACCCGAAGAAGTTCGCGGGCGACGGCGACCTCGTGCGGCGCCTCGCCTCGAAGCTCCGGAAGCGGATCACCGTCCGCCCGGACCCCGACGTCCTCTCCCGGCCGGAGACGGCCCGCGAGGAGATCCGGAAGGTCATCCCCGACGAGGCGGGCGTGACGGACCTGGACTTCCACGCCGACACCGGCGAGGTCGTCATCGAGGCCGAGAAGCCAGGGATGGTCATCGGCAGGCACGGCTCGACGCTCCGGGAGATCACCCAGCAGGTCGGCTGGACCCCGGAGGTCGTCCGGACGCCGCCCATCGAGTCCTCGACGGTCTCGAACGTCCGGAACTTCCTGAAGCAGGAGCGCGACGAGCGCCGCGACATCCTCGAGCGCGTGGGCCGGCAGATCCACCGCGAGGAGATGTCCGACGACGAGTGGGTCCGCATCACGACGCTGGGCTGCTGCCGCGAGGTCGGCCGCGCGGGCTTCATCCTCAACACCCCGGAGACGCGCGTCCTCGTCGACTGCGGCGACAAGCCGGGCGCGGAGGGCGAGGTGCCGTACCTCCAGATCCCCGAGGCCCTGGGCGCCGGCGCCCAGAACATCGACGCCGTCGTCCTGACCCACGCCCACCTCGACCACTCGGCGCTCATCCCGCTGCTGTTCAAGTACGGCTACGACGGTCCCATCTACTGCACGGAGCCGACCCGCGACCTGATGGGCCTGCTGACGCTGGACTACCTCGACGTCGCGGCCAAGGAGGGACGCGCGCCCCCGTACGAGTCCGAGCAGGTCCGGGAGGCCATCAAGCACTGCATCCCGCTGGAGTACGGCGACGTCACCGACATCGCGCCGGACCTGAAGCTCACGTTCCACAACGCCGGGCACATCCTGGGCTCGGCGGTCTCGCACTTCCACGTCGGCGACGGCCTCTACAACGTCGCCTTCTCCGGCGACATCCACTACGACGACACCCGCCTGTTCAACGGCGCCGTCAACGACTTCCCGCGCGTCGAGACGCTCGTCATGGAGTCGACCTACGGCGGCCGAAACGACTACCAGACGGACCAGGAGGACTCAGAGGCGAAACTCGCCGAGGTCATCAACCGGACCCACGACCAGGGCGGGAAGGTCCTCATCCCCGCCTTCGCGGTCGGCCGCTCCCAGGAGATCATGCTCGTCCTCGAGGAGGCGATGCGCAGCGGCAAGATCCCCGAGATGCCCGTCCACCTCGACGGGATGATCTGGGAGGCGACGGCCATCCACACGACCTACCCCGAGTACCTCCGCGACGACCTCCGGGACCGCATCTTCCACGACGACGAGAACCCGTTCCTCGCCGAGCAGTTCAACCACATCGACGGCGGCGAGGACGAGCGCCAGGAGGTCGCCGACGGCGGCCCCTGCATCATCCTCTCGACGTCCGGGATGGTCACCGGCGGCCCCATCATGTCCTGGCTCGAGCACGTCGGCGCGGAGGAGGACTCGACGCTCACCTTCGTCGGCTACCAGGCACAGGGGACGCTCGGCCGCCGCATCCAGAACGGCTGGGACGAGATTCCGATGAACGACCGCGGCGGCAGTCGCGGCGGCTCCACCCTGACGCTGAACATGGACGTCGAGACCGTCGACGGCTTCTCGGGCCACGCCGACCGCCAGGGGCTGATGAACTTCGTCCGCACGATGAACCCCCGGCCGGAGAAGGTCCTCTGCGTCCACGGCGACGAGTCGTCGGTCCAGGACCTCTCCTCGGCGCTGTACCACGAGTTCAACATGCGGACGTTCGCGCCGAAGAACCTCGAGACGTTCCGGTTCAAGTAGTCGAGCCGGCGAACGTACGGCCGTCGGGTCGACGGACCGAGCTGCGCTCTCCTGGCCCGACCGCTCAGACGGCCTCGCAGAGCTCGACCACGTTGAACTCGTCGACGACGATGTACGCGCCGAAAGCCTCCGGCTCGAAGAACTTCACGGTCCCCTCGTCGTCGTAGTGGAGGAGGTCGATCTCGGGGCCTTCGGGGGTCGGTTCGGTTCCCGGTTCGCGGTGGTCGGAGTTGGACATGATGCCTCGTCGTGTCCTGTGGCCTATAGGATAAAGTAAGGGCCAGAGCTTTGGGTCGACTTCGGTCGATTTAGCGTCGTTTCTCCTGGGACGTAAGGTGTTAGCGAGATACTTTGCGTCCGATTCGCGTCGTTTTACGCCCCCGTCGACGTTTTACGCCGCCGGAAAACGGAGCCAAAACCGGCAGAGGGCAAGCCGATGACCGCCGACGGCGTCCAGAGAGCGGCGTCCGCGCGTCGGTCGCCGGGTGACCTTACAGCGTCCGGCTCTCGACGTCCGGGTCGACCCCGGCCTCGGTGAGGTCCTCGCGGACGCGCTGCCGGAGCGGTCCGGGGACGTCGTCGCGGCCCACCGGCACCGCCTCGTCGTCGTCGCGCACCGCCCAGTAGATCACCCGTTCGGTCGGCTCGTAGAACTCGACGCTGTAGCGGTCGGCGGCGCCCTCGTAGTGGACCCGTGCGGCGTACCCCTCGCTCCGCCAGCCCTCGAGGCTGCCGAGCGCGGTGACCAGTTCGCCCATGGGCCAGCCTCGGCGGGGTCACTGATGGGGATTACGACGCGTCGGCGGTTTCAGTCGGTCAGTTCCGCCGCCCGCCGACTCAGGGGCGCGCTCGCGACGGCGACGACGTAGGCGCAGACGAAGAACAGCACGTCGCCGCGGGCGAGCAGGAGCGCGGGGACGGACTCGGGAGCCGCGCCGACGGCCGACAGGACCGCGCCGACGGCCAGGGTAAGGGCCAGCGCCGGGAGCGCTGGCAGCGCGACCACGACCAGAAGTGGGGTCGGCAGCACCTGGAGCGCCTCGGCGACGGCGGATGGCTCGCTGTGGGGGTAGACGGCGAGCAGCGCGGCGTACCCGACGACCTGAAGGACGAAGGCGACGGTCAGTCGGCGGTTCACGAGGTGGGAGCGGTCGAGCGACACGGTGGTCCGTCAGCCGCTCGGGGCATAGCACTACCGCCGCCGCCGCGCGACGCGCTCCTCGGCGGTCTCGCTGGTGACGACCTCGTAGAGCAGCGCGCGCCCGGGGCCGGGCCGCGCTGGGGACTCGGCTGGCTCCGACCCTCGGGGTTCGGAACTCCGGGATTCGGCGCCCCCTGATCCGGTGCCCTCGTCGTCCTTCGGGCGGAGGACGCGCCCGAGGCGCTGGGTGAACTCTCGCTCGCTGCCCGAACCCGAGAGGACGACGGCGACGTTGGCGTCGGGGACGTCGACGCCCTCGTCGAGGACGTTGGCGGCGACGACGCGGGAGTAGTCGCCGCGGCGGAACCGCTCGAGGATCTCGCGACGTTCGTCGGCGCCGGTCTCGCTGGTGATCGGCGGGAGGAGGAACCGCTCGGCGAGGTCGTAGACGAGGTCGGTGAACGCGGTGAAGACGATGATGCGGTCGTCGCTGTGGCGCTCGAGGATCTCCGCGAGGGCCTCGACTTTCCGGTCGGCGTTCATCATCACCTCGCGGGCGCGCTGCTTCGCGAGGAGCGCCTCCCGGGCCCGGGGGTCGGAGCCGGAGCGCTTGACGAGTTCCTGGTAGTCGCTGCCGCTCCGCATGTCGATGTTCGAGGACGCGAGGTAGTCGGTGAAGGTGCCCTGGTGGGCCTCGTAGCGCTCGCGCTCCTCGGGGGTGAGGTCGACCTCGATTCGCTTGATGTCGTAGTCGGCGAGGTGCTCGCCCGCGAGGTCGTCGGCCGAGCGGCGGTAGACGACGCTGCCGACGAGCTCCTCGACCGCCTCGTGGGCGCCGTCGGGGCGCTCGAACGTGGCGGTGAGGCCCATCCGGGCGGGTGCGGCCATCAGGCGGGCGATATCCCGGTAGCCCTCGCCGCCGAGGTGGTGGACCTCGTCGAAGACGAGCAGGCCGAAGCGGTCGCCGAGTTCGTCGGCGCGGAGGTACGCGGAGTCGTAGGTGGCGACGGTAATCGGCTCGACGCGCTGCTCGCCGCCGCCGAGCTGTCCGACGGCGACGCTGTCCCCGAATTCGGCCTCGAGTTCGCGGCGCCACTGCTCCAGGAGGTCGATGGTGGGGACGACGACCAGCGTCGGGGTGTCGAGGTCGGTCATCGCCCCGATGGCCAGGACGGTCTTGCCGCTGCCGGTCGGGAGTTCGACGACGCCGCGGTCGTTCGCGCCGTGCCAGGCCTCGAGGGCGTCCTCCTGGTAGCCGCGGAGCTCGTAGTCGGTCGTCAGGTCGCCGACCTCGGGGAGGTCCAGGACGGCGTCCTCGACTGGGAGGCTCCGGTTGTGGCAGGTCGACACCAGGAACGGGTAGCGGTAGGCGGGGGCGCGGCGGCTCTCCGAGCGGGCGTCGACCTCGACGAACGACAGGCCGTCGAGGGCCGACGCCCCGTCGCCGTCGATGCGGACCGTGCCCTCGTCGAACCGGAGCGTGACCACACCGGGGGTCGTCGGCGGGCGGGCTTAACTCCGACGCCCTCGCCCCGTCCGTTTTCTCAACCCTTATTGCCGCAGGCGGGCACGGTCCGTGTATGAGCGACACGGAGCGCGAGGAGTCGGCGGACGCCGAGCGCGAGGGCGACGAGGAACCCGTCGACGAGTCGGTCGAGGGTGAGGGGTCCGACGCGGCGGACGAGTCGGGCGAGACGTCGGCGGACCCGGCCTCCGAGATCGACGAGGACGCGATTGCCGAGCGGGTGGCTGACAAGGAGCCGGAGGAGGTCGCCGGCGAGATCGCCGACCTCCGGGCGCGAAACGACGAGCTCGAACTGGAGGTCGAGGACCTCGAGTCGCGCCTGAAGCGCAAGCAGGCCGAGTTCCAGAACTACAAGAAGCGACAGAAGAAGCGCCAGCAGCAGGAGCGCGAGCGCGCGACCGAGGACCTCGTCGAGCGGCTGCTTGAGGTCCGGGACAACCTCAAGCGCGCCCTCGAGCAGGACGACGACGCCGACATCCGCGAGGGCGTCGAAGCGACGTTCCGGCTGCTCGACGACGTCCTGACCGACGAGAACGTCGACCCGATCGAGCCCGAGCCGGGCACCGAGGTCGACCCGCAGCGCCACGAGGTGCTCCTGCGCGTCGAGAGCGACCAGCCCGGGGGGACGGTCGCCGAGGTCCACCGCCCCGGCTACGAGATGGCCGGAAAGGTGCTGCGGGCGGCGCAGGTGACCGTCGCGGAAGACGGCGAATAGCGGTTCTGTTTATAGTTCCCGGTCGTCGGGATCGGGAGCGTCGAAAACCGACAGAAGGGACCACGTAGCGCGCGGTCGTGGGTCGCAGTATCTAGCAACTTTTAACCGATTCTGTCCGGTAGTGACGGGTAACATGGCGAGCAACAAGATTCTCGGTATCGACCTCGGTACCACCAACTCCGCCTTCGCGGTGATGGAGGGTGGCGACCCCGAGATCATCGTGAACGGCGAGGGCGAGCGGACGACCCCGTCCGTCGTCGCGTTCACCGACGACGGCGAGCGCCTGGTCGGCAAGCCCGCGAAGAACCAGGCCGTCCAGAACCCGGAGGACACGATCCAGTCCATCAAGCGCCACATGGGCGAGGACGACTACACCGTCGAGGTGGAGGACGAGGAGTACACGCCCGAGCAGATCTCGGCGATGATCCTCCAGAAGATCAAGCGCGACGCCGAGGAGTACCTGGGCGACGACGTCGAGAAGGCCGTCATCACGGTCCCGGCGTACTTCAACGACAAGCAGCGGCAGGCCACGAAGGACGCCGGCGAGATCGCCGGCTTCGAGGTCGAGCGCATCGTCAACGAGCCGACGGCGGCCGCGATGGCCTACGGGCTGGACGACGAGTCCGACCAGACCGTCCTCGTCTACGACCTCGGGGGCGGCACCTTCGACGTCTCCATCCTCGACCTCGGCGGCGGCGTCTACGAGGTCGTCGCGACCAACGGGGACAACGACCTCGGGGGCGACGACTGGGACGAGGCGATCATCGAGTACCTCGCCGACAGCTTCGAGGACGAACACGGCATCGACCTCCGCGACGACCGGCAGGCCCTCCAGCGGCTGAAGGACGCCGCCGAGGAGGCGAAGATCGAGCTCTCCTCGCGGAAGGAGACCACCATCAACCTCCCGTTCATCGCGGCGACCGACGAGGGGCCGCTCAACCTCGAGGAGAAACTGACGCGCGCGAAGTTCGAGTCCCTCACCGAGGACCTCGTCGACCGGACCGTCGAGCCGACCGAGCAGGCCCTCCAGGACGCCGGCTACGACAAGTCCGACATCGACGAGGTCATCCTCGTCGGCGGCTCCACCCGGATGCCGCAGGTCCAGGCGAAGGTCGCCGACATGACCGGCCAGCAGCCGAAGAAGAACGTCAACCCCGACGAGGCGGTCGGCCTCGGCGCGGCCATCCAGGGCGGCGTCCTCTCCGGGGACGTCGACGACATCGTCCTGCTGGACGTCACGCCGCTCTCGCTCGGCATCGAGGTGAAGGGCGGTCTCTTCGAGCGGCTCATCGACAAGAACACGACCATCCCGACCGAGGAGTCGAAGGTCTTCACGACCGCCGCCGACAACCAGACGTCGGTGAACGTCCGCGTCTTCCAGGGCGAACGCGAGATCGCCGAGGAGAACGAACTGCTCGGCGCCTTCCAGCTGACCGGCATCCCGCCGGCGCCCGCGGGCACCCCCCAGATCGAGGTGTCGTTCAACATCGACGAGAACGGCATCGTCAACGTCACCGCCGAGGACCAGGGCTCAGGCAACAAGGAGGACATCACCATCGAGGGCGGCGTCGGCCTCTCCGACGAGGAGATCGAGCAGATGCAGGAGGAGGCCGAACAGCACGCCGAGGAGGACGAGAAGCGCCGCGAGTTCGTCGAGGCGCGCAACGAGGCCGAGTCCTCGGTCCAGCGGGCCGAGAAGCTCCTCGACGAGAACGAGGCGGAGGTCGACGACGACCTCCAGGCGGACATCGAGGCCGAGATCGACCGCGTCCAGGAGGCCCTCGAGGAGTACGCCGACGCGAGCGGCGACGAGCTCGACGAGGCCACCGAGGCCCTCGAGTCGGCCACCGAGAGCCTCTCCGAGGAGCTCCAGGAGATCGGCAAGCAGATGTACCAGCAGCAGGCCGCCGGCGCCGGCGGCGCGGGCGGTGCCGCAGGCGCAGGGCCGGGCGGTGCCGGTCCGGGCGGCGCCGGTCCGGGCGGCGCGGCCGGCGCGGGTAACATGGGCGGTCCCGGCCCGGGCCCCCGCGGTGGCGGCGCCGAGGGCGGCGAGGACGAGGAGTACGTCGACGCCGACTTCGAGGACGTCGAGGACGAGGACGAAGACGGGGACGAGTAACTCCCCCGCTCGCTGTAGCTACCGACCGAGTTCGATTTTCTCCGCGCTATCGAGCGAGACTACCGAAGAAGCCGCCGCTTCGGCCCGGTCAGTCCGGACCGACCTGGTCGCCGCCGTGGAAGAGGGTCATCTCCTCCGCTTCGTAGATGTTGATGAGTTCCGTCACGATCTCGTCGTAGGACTCGTCTTCCACCCGGAGCGTGTCCAGCCGGTCGACGGTCTCCTGGTCGAGGTGCACCTCTGGCATGGTCGGCTGTTCGGCTGGGGAACCCATAAACGCCGGGGCCGCCGCTCACTCGGACTCGTGGAGGCGCTCGCCGCGGTGGAGCCGGGTCGCGATGGAGAAGGTCTGCTCGTGCTCCCGGCGCGTGGGGGTGTGGGCCGCGAGGTAGCGGGCGCCGGCGACGAGCGCGAGCCGTCGTTCGGCCTCGTCGTCGAGGCCGTCGAAGCGCCGGAACGCAGCCGAGACGTTCTGGAGGGTGTGGAACCCGGCGTCCTCCCGCAGCAGCCCGCGCCCCAGGACGCGCCGGAGGGCCGCCGGGTCGCCGCCGCACTCGAAGTGCTCGACGACCAGGCGGGCGGCGCGCTCGACCTGGCCCTGCTCGTCGAAGGCCTCGAGCAACTCGGCGCGGACGGCCTCCGGGTCGCGGTCGCCGCCGGCCTCGGGAACCGGCGCGCGGGGGCTGTTGAGGAACCGGTCGAGGTAGACGCTGATCGCGCCGTCGAAGCAGGCGCGGTAGACCTCGACGGCGTCGGTTCGGCCGGCCATTTCGTGGGCGGCGTTGGCGTACATCAGCGTGTGGTGGACGGTGTCCCAGTCGTTGAACTCGTTGTTGGTCGCGAAGTGGGCGACGCGACGGGTGGCCGCGCGGGCGACGGCGTCGGTGAGTTCCCGCTGGGTGGCGCCGTCGGCGATGGCGCCGCAGAGCGCGTCGACGATCGCCTCGGGGTCGTCCGACAGGAGGGTCTCGACGAACCCCTCAGGTTCCGTCCAGCGCTCGCCGCGACCGGCGGCGACGAGGTCCTCGAGGCGGTCGTGGGCGTCGAAGCAGAGTTCGGCCACGTCGACGGGCTGGCGCCACGACGAGAGCTCCTCGGAGCGGGTCGCGTCGGTGAACAGCGGCACGGTCGAGGCGAGCACCGGCGCGGCGTGCTCGTCCCAGTCCAGGTGCTCGAGGGTCGCGAGCGCGCTGTTGACGAAGTCCAGCGTGTGGCTGGCGTTCACGTAGAGGTGGTCGGTCGCGGCGGCGACGAGGATCTCGACGACGTCTTCTCGCGGCAGCGTCTCGACGGCGGTGAGGAGCGTCCGCTCGGCGCCGTCCTCGTCGCGGACCTCGCAGTTCTCGCGGAACCAGGACTTCAGGCGCCCCTTCGAGAGGTCGCGGTTCTCGAAGGCGTACTGCTGAAACCGCGGCGCCTCCCCCGCCACGTCGTCGGCGACGGCGCGGACCCCGGCGAACATCGCCCGGCGTCGGTCCCGGCTGCCGACCTGTGGGTAGAGTTCGGCCATGTATGAGAGGGTCGTCAACCCGCTGCCCCAGCCGGAAGCGCGGTACTTCGTCCCGAAGTCCACGGCCGTCTCCAGCGGCGTCCGGAAGCCGTCGCCGCGGTCGTCATTCGGCTCGCTCCCATCGCTGTCTGGTTCGTCCATTGTGCTCCGCGCCGCGTCGTCGATCCCCAGGATGGCCTTCGCCTGCACCAGCGAGATGTTCTCCTGGAGGCCGTCGGCCAGCCGGTTGCGCCAGCGGGTCGCCGGCGGGACGGTCGGCTCCGGGTCCGGGTCGAGGTACACCCGGTCGTCGCGGACCTCGACCGGGAACGTCTGGACGTCGTCGGCCCAGGGGTCGAAGGTGTCGCCCGCCTCGAGTTCGAACCTGGCGTGGTGCCAGTGGCAGGTCAGGACGCCCTCCTCGACGGTGCCCCGGACCAGCGGGAACCCCATGTGCGGACAGCGGTTGTCGACGGCGTGGACCTCGCCCTCGTGGAAGAACAGCGCGATGGCCTGTCCGTCCTCCGAGACGACGGTGCGGCCCTCGGCCTCCAGTTCCCCCAGGTCGCAGACTGGAACGTAGTTCTCGGCGGCCATACCGTCCCCAACGGGTCACATCGTGTTAACGATTCGCGCAGCCCGGCTCGTGTCGCTGCGGCGTCAGTTCGTGACCCAGACCCGTTCTTTTCAAGTACCTCAATCGTCTAGCACCCACAACGAATGAGCGAGGACTTCTACTCGGTGCTGGGCGTCTCCCGGGACGCGAGCGAGGACGAGATCAAGAAGGCGTACCGCGAGAAGGCCTCGGAGTACCACCCCGACGTCTCCGACGAACCGGACGCCGAGGAGAAGTTCAAGAAGGTCCAGAAGGCCAAGGAGGTGCTGACCGACGACGAGAAGCGCCAGATGTACGACCAGCTCGGCCACGAGCGCTTCGAGCAGGCCGACAAGCGCGGCGCGACCGACTCCGGCGGCCGGGGCGCCGGCGGCATGGGCGGGATGGGCGGCCAGGACCCCTTCGGCGGCGGCGGGATGAACGACATCTTCGAGCAGTTCTTCGGCGCGGTGGCGGCGGCTCCCGCTCCGGCCCCCAGCAGGGCGCCGACCTCAAGACCCGCCTCGCCGTCGACCTCGAGGACGCCTACGAGGGCGTCACGAAGCAGCTGACCGTCACCCGACCCGAGCAGTGCCCCGACTGCGACGGCGCCGGCCACCCGCCGGAGGCCGACTCCCGGACCTGCCCGGCCTGTAACGGTCGCGGTCAGCAGACCACCGTCCGCCAGACCCCGCTCGGCCGCGTCCAGCAGACCCAGACCTGCCGGGAGTGCGAGGGCCAGGGCACCATCTACTCGGAGACCTGTTCGACCTGCCGCGGCGACGGCCAGGTCCGCAACGAGGCCACCCTGCAGGTCGAGGTCCCGGCCGGCATCCGGAGCGGCCAGACCCTCCGGATGGACGGCGAGGGCGCGCCCGGCGAGCGCGGCGCCCGGAACGGCGACCTCCTCGTCGAGGTCCAGGTCGAGGACCACCCCGAGTTCGACCGCGACGGCGACGACCTGCAGTACCGCCACCCGATCTCGTTCCCGCAGGCCGTCTTCGGCGACACCGTCGAGGTGCCCACGCTCGACGGCGCCGTCGAGATGGACATCCCGAAGGGCACCCAGAGCGGCGAGACCTTCCGCCTCAAGGGCAAGGGCATGCCCCGGCTCCAGCGCCGCGGTCACGGCGACCTCTACGTCCAGGTCCGGGTCGTTACACCCGAGTCGCTGAACGAGGAGCAGCGGGAGGCACTCGAGGCCTTCGCCGAAGCCGGCGGCGAGGAGATCGACGTCGAGCAGGGGTTCTTCGAGAAGCTGAAGAACTCCTTCTAACCGACCTTTTTCTTCGTCGGGGTCGCGCTCCGCGCGACCCACTCCTCGAAAAACGTCCTCAGAAATCTTCGATTTCTGATGGGCTGCGTCAGAGCTTCGCTCTGACGAACGTCGATGAAAAAGGCCGCGCCCTCACTACGTTCGGGCGCGGTGAACCGCTCGCTTCGCTCGCGGATGCTCGGCGATCACGAAGTGGGCACTATCCGGGAATCAGCACGGTCGAAAACGCGAGCCGAAAGTAGCGTCCGGGGTTACAGCTTGCCGGCCTTCTGCAGCTTCATCAGGTCCTCGGTGTCGAGGGTCTCGCCTTCCTTGAACTTCTGGTAGATCTCCTCGGCCTCTTCCTTGGCGGCCTCGCGCTCCTCTGCGCGGTCGCCCTTGCGCTCTTCCTCCTCCTCCTTGTCCAGTTCGCGCAGGCGCTTCTGGACGCGGACGAAGTCCTCGTGGTGGCGGTCGGCCGCCTCCTGGGCGTCGACGAACTTCTCGTGCCACTCGTCGGCCTCGTCGCGGATGTCGTCGGCCTCGCGGTAGGCCTCGATCATCTGGTTGTGGTGCTCCTGGGCCTTGTCGGCGAGTTCGGTGACCTTCTGGTGGTGCTTGGAGGCTTCCGCACGGACCTCCTGGGCCTCCTCCTTGATCTCCTCGAGGTCGCCGCCCTGGTCGAGCTTCTCTTTCCGGTCGGAGAGCTTCTCGCGCTTGTCCTCGATCTTCTCGATGAGTTCGCGCTCGTCCTCGGTCGAGAGGACCTCGGTCTGCTGCTTGAACTCGAGTTCCTCGATCTCCTCTTTGAGCTTGTCGACGCTCTTGCCCTCGTTGAGCTCGAGGTCGTCCTTGAGGTCGTCGACCTTGTCGAACAGCTCGTTGGCCTCGGCGTTGAGCTCGTTGCGCTTCTCTTTGTGCTCCTGGACCTGCTCGTTGAGCTCGTCGCGCTTCTCGCGGTGCTCCTGGGCCTCGTCGACCTTCTCGCGGGTCTTGGCGTTGAGCTCGTCGCGCTTCGAGGCCCGCTCGGAGGCCATCTGGTTCAGCTCGTTCCGCCGGTCGCGGAGTTGCCCGGCGAGCTTGATGAGCTGCCCCTTGGACTTGTTCTCGAGGTCGTCGTCTGTCAGTTCTACGTTCTTGGATTCGTCTATTGACTCAGCCATGGTTATCGTTCTACTCCATTACCGCTCCGGCCGCGGACAGCAAGGGCTACCGAGCGGTTCGGTCGCCGTACAAGGAAGGTTTGACCTGTCATTCTGGTCGGCTGACGATGCTGCCGAACGCCGGACGCGTTCTGGTACTCGTTACTACTGGGTTGCCGTATTTAAAAATTCCGGAGGTCCACACCCATGAAAGGAGCTACCAAGCACCGCGAAATCAAACGATAGGGGTTACCACACGCCGCGGCGCAGTATAAAAACCCGCTCTCGAGCGGCCGGGCGGCCCAGAGCGGACGGCTGAAGTGGCCGCCCGCAGTCCCACCCGGCATGGAAGAACTCGTCCGGGCCACGGGCCACGAGAACGTCGGCGCCGAGCACGCGAGCACCTTCGAGCTGACGAGCGACGACTGGCTCACGCCCGCGGGCGACTGCATCCTCGCCGTCGAGGCCGACGCGGTCCCGGCCGACTTCGACGAGGCGTTCGTCGAGGCGTGCCGGTCCAGCGAGGCGACCATCACCGCGACGCTCCGCGCGGACGGCCACGAGCAGGTGATCCGGGGCCGCGGCCACCCCGAACTGACCTTCGAGAGCGACCGGAGCCTGGTCGGCCGGACCAGCGACTACGTCGACGACCGGACCGTGATGGTGGCGGCCGACGCCGCCGCGGCCGACGTCGACCGGGCGCTCGTCGACGCCCTCGCCGGCGGCGCCGACCTGGAGTGCGTCCTCCGGGTGGAGTGACGAGCCGTCGCGGAGCGTGCCGGACGCCCGATTTCGACCGTTGGATGGGAGAATCTACTTGCCTCCGCGCCGAGTACGACTGGTATGTCCGATCTCACGCGACGGAGACTCCTCTCGGTCGGCGCCGCGGGTGTCGCCGGCGCCCTCGCGGGCTGCTCGGCCCGGGAGGGGCTCGAACAGGTCCGGACGGAGGTCGACCGGGTCAGACAGCAGTCCGGACCGGACCTCGTCTCGGAGGGCGAACCGGAGTTCGACGACGCCACCCGCGAGCGCCTGCGCGAGACGGCCGTCGAGGCGCGCGAGTCGGTCCTCCACCTCGAGTACGGCCGAGGGAGCGGGACGGGCTGGGTGCTCGACGCGGATGCCGGCTACGTCGTGACGAACGCCCACGTCGCCGAACTCGGCGACACGTTCACCGTCGAGACGTTCGGCGGCGAGACCGGCGAGGCCGAGACGGTCGACTACGAGGCCGACCTCGACCCGGACGTCGGCCTCCTCCGGACCGACATCTCCGGCCTCGAGGCGCTGCCGACCGGCAGCAGCGACGACCTCTCCAGCGGCGACCCGCTGCTGACCATCGGCCACCCCTCGCGGACGGGCAAGTGGATCATCTCGGCGGGGCGGTACGACCAGCACCTCGAGCGCATCGACTGGCTGCTCTCGACGGTCCCGAGTTCGCAGGGCAACAGCGGCGGTCCGCTGCTGACGGCCGACGGCACCGTCGTCGGCCTCGTCAGCGGAACGACCGCCCCCGAGAACTCGCCGCACACCCGCTCCGACGAGGTGTTCACCCGGCTGCCCCAGGTCGGGAAGACGACGGCGGCGCCAATCGAGACCGTCCTCGACCGGGTCGACGGCTGGCGCTGACCGCGGAATCCCACCGCCGCCTCAATCTTGTCGGGTTCTAGACGACTTAATCCCCCGGGCACTGCAGGTACAAGGCTTTCCAACCGGTTGCGTGTACGTCCGCCCGGCTCACCGGAGCCGGAGACCCCATGACCGACGACGAACCTACCCTGAGTCGACGTAGCATCCTTCGAAACGGCGCGGTGGCGACCGGCGCGCTCGCAGCCGGCGGTGCGGTCACCGGGAGCGTCTCGGGCGGCCTCTCGAGCAGCGCCGCGACCTCGAACAAGCGCGGCGGCCGCGCGCAGGTGGACGAGGAGCCCGACCGGAACCGTCCCTTCACGCTGTCGTCCATGCCCGAATCGGCCACGCGAGCGGCGAGCTGTATGTCGGGGGAGTCGGCCGACCAGACGTACCTCCTGTACGACATACAGTACTGCGACTCCGACGACGACGAGTCCGACGCGTCGATGTACGTCATCCCGAACGAGGCGGAACTCGTCCAGGACGAGACGTACGTCATCCGGTCGATCCAGGAGTGCAAGGCCAACGGCAACTACAAGGTCGCGTTCGGACCCGCCCGGGAGAGCTGCTGACCCGACGGCGACGAGCGGCGTCGGACACGCATTTGAGGTGGGGGTCCTAACGCGTGGGTATGAACGACGAACCCGCCGAGAACATCTCCGGGGGGACCGCCGGCGGCGGCGCGTTCGACGAGTTCGACCCGAACGACGCGGGATCGCGCGCCGAGCGCGTCGTCGACCGCTTGGGGGAGCTGTACTGGCAGAAGACCTACGGCGGCCGCGACGCCTTCGAGTGTCTCGTCCGGACGATACTGAGCCAGAACACCTCCGACAAGGCGAGCCAGCCGGCCCACGACGCGCTGATGGAGCGATACGGGGGGAGCGAGGCGCCACGCGCCTCGGAACGGTCGAGCGGTGAACGGAGCGAGCCGCGAGACGACGTGGACCTCGCGGCGGCGCTGGCCGACGCCTCCCAGGACGACCTCGCCGAGACCATCTCCTCGGCGGGCCT
Source organism: Natronomonas salina (assembly GCF_013391105.1). Lineage (NCBI taxonomy): Archaea > Methanobacteriati > Methanobacteriota > Halobacteria > Halobacteriales > Natronomonadaceae > Natronomonas > Natronomonas salina. The sequence goes on along the minus strand of NZ_CP058335.1, from coordinate 939,032 downwards.
CTACAACCAGAAGTCGAAGACCCTGATCCGCCTCGCCGAGCGGATCGTCGACGAGTACGGCGGCGAGGACGGCTTCGACGAGTTCGTCACCGTCGCCGAACCCGCGGCCGTCCGCGAGACGCTGCTCGACATGAAGGGCGTCGGGCCGAAGACGGCCGACTGCGTCCTGCTGTTCGCGGGCGGTCGCGGCGGCGTCTTCCCCGTGGACACCCACGTCCACCGCATCGCGCGCCGGCTGGGCGTCGCGCCCGCCGACGCCGACCACGAGGCCGTCCGCGAACACCTCGAGCGCGACGTCCCCGCCGAGAAGTGCGGCTTCGGTCACACCGCCATGATCCAGTTCGGCCGCGAGTACTGCACCGCGCGCAAGCCGGCCTGCCTCGAGGACCCCGAGGCCTGTCCGATGGCCGACCTCTGCGACCAGGTCGGGGTCTACCCGGAGACCGGCGAGGTCGTCGACCCGGCGGAGGCGCCGGAGGCCGCCGAATCGACCGGCGACTAGTCCAGGAGGAGCCGTTCGGCGCCGGCGACCGAGAGACAGGAGACGAAGGCGATGGTCCCAAGCTTGCCGCCGGCGCCGGCGAAGACCGTCGCGACAGCGACGAAGACGAGCCCGCAGAGGCCGCCGGCGACGGCGACGTGGGCCTCGCTCCGGAGGCGATCCGTCGAGGACATCCCGACGAAGGAGGCGCAGAACGCGACCGCGGCGAGCGTCTCGCCGGTCCGGGAGACGGCCGGGAGCGCGACGCCTGCGACGAGGCCGACGACGGCCGACCCGACGACAGCGCCCCACTCCAGCCGCAGGCTCGCGACGACCGCCGCGACGGCCCCCGCCGCGGCTACGGGGACGATCGGCCAGGCGTTCGAGAGGGGGAGCGGGTCGCCCGATCCGAAGCCGGCGCCGGTGAGTGCGACGACGCTCGCGCAGCCGAAGAGGGCGATCGTGCCGAGTTTGCCGCCGAAGCCGGCGAAGAGGTCGTCGGTCGCCACGTAGGCCGCACCCGAGAGCACGCCGGCCAGGGCGACGTACTCGAGGGCGGGGAACACCTGCGCGGAGGCCATCCCGACGAAGGTCCCGCAGTAGGCCGACGCGTCGACCTCGGGGAGCGCGACGCCCGCGACGAGGCCGACGAGCGCCGAGGCGACGACCGGCCCGAGACCGGCCTCGACGTTCAGGACGTAGGTGACGACCGCGGCGGCCGGAACGGCGAGCCCGTCGGCGGCGTCGGCGATCCCGAACCCCGGGTCGTCGACCGCGCCGAAGAGGCGTTCGCCCTCGACGAGCGCGCCGACGCTCCCGGCGAGCACCGTGGCGCCGGTGACGCCGACCGTCGGCGTCGCGTCGCCGCCGAGGAACGCTGCCGCCAGCAGGGCACCCGGGGTAGCGAGCAACGCGAGGTAGCCGAGCGTCCGGGAGAATCGATACACGGCGAAGGGGTAGACGGATATCGGAGTAGTGCTTTGCGGTTCCGGCACCGCCACGCCGGGGCACTTTTGGCGGTCGCCTGCCGACTCCCACCCAGTGCTGACGAAGGACCTCCTGCGCGTCTCGCGGGCCGGCGGCGGCTACCAGCCTCGCTTCTCCGACCCCGGAGACGAGGCGCTCGCCGGTACGGTCCTCGACGTCTACCGGGAGCACGTCGGCGAGCGCCGCGAGACCCTCCAGGCGGCATTGACGGACCTGGAGCGGGAGGCCGACGACTTCAAACTCGTCCGGGGGTTCGCCAAGCTCCTGGAGCGGGAGGCGACCTTCGAGACGCGGGCCGCGGTCGACCCGCGTCGCGCCCGGACGGCCGCGTTCGAGGCGGCCGAGGACGTCGGCGTGGTGACGGAGTCCGAGCGAGAGCAGGCCCTCGCCGCGGCCGCCGACCGGCTGGACGCCGACCCGGGAGCCGTCGAGGCGTCGCTGTTCGCCGACCGCGAGGTCGAGCAGGTGCTGGTCGACGTGGACGCGAGCTACGACCCGGAATCGCTGCGACGCCAGTACGACCTCTCGCTGGCTCAAACCGCCCTCTTCGACGCCGTCGAGGTCCGCGTCCGCTCCTCGGACCCGAAGGCGCTCGTCTCGGCGGTCAAGCGCCTGCGGCTGATGTACGAGATCCGCCGGACCGACGAGGGACGGGAGGTGGTCGTCACCGGCCCCGACGCGCTGTTCCGGCGCTCGCGTCGCTACGGGACGCGGTTCGCGCGGCTGTTGCGGACGGTCGCGAAGGCCCACGAGTGGCACCTCGAAGCCGACATCGACGACCGGGGGACCGAGCGGCTGCTGACCCTCGACGACGGCGACGTCTCGGTGCCGGGGACCGAGCCGGTCGCGGAGCCGACCTTCGACAGCGGCGTCGAGTCGGACTTCTACGCGCGCTTCGACTCGCTTGACCTCGACTGGGCGATCGTCCGCGAGCCGGAGCCGCTGGCGGCCGGCGAGCACGTCGTCATCCCCGACTTCGCCTTCGACTGGAAGCACGGCGACTACAGGGTGTTCTTCGAGGTGATGGGGTTCTGGACGCCCGAGTACGTCGAGAAGAAGCTCTCGCGGTTCGCGGACCTCGAGGACGTGGCGTTCGTCGTCGCCTACGACGAGTCGCTGGGCGTCGGCGAGGCCATCGAGGCCGAGGGACACCGCGCCATCCCCTACTCGGGGACGGTCCGGCTGAAGGACGTCCGCGACGCGCTCCGGCCGTACGAGACGGAGCTACGAGCCGAGAGCGCGGCGTCGCTGCCGGCGGAACTCGCGCCGGAGGCCGACGTCACGACCATCGAGGCGCTCGCAGACGAGTACGGCGTCCCGGAGTCGGCCGTCGAGGACGTCGCGTTCCCCGAGCACGAGCGGATCGGCCGGACGCTGGTCCGCCCGTCGGTCCTCGACGCCGTCGCGGAGGAGATCGAAGCCGGGGTGGACCTCGCGGCGGCCGAAGCGGTGCTCGACGAGCGGGGCATCGACGACGCCTCGGCGGCGCTCTCCCGGCTCGGCTACCGGGTCGAGTGGGAGGGGCTGTCCGGCGGGACGGTCCGGGAGAAGGAGTGAGCCCGGAGCAGCAATCAGTCGTCGACGCTGGGCGTCGTCCCGCCACTGCCGCCGGAACTGCTGCCGACGAGGCCGTCCGTGGTCGCCCGCTCGGCGACGTCGGGCTGGAACACCCAGGCGGCCAGCAGGACGATGGGGATCATCGATGCGGCGACGATGGAGTAGCCGGTGTGCAGACTCGCCAGGAACGGCGCGGAGTACACGAGCGGGTAGACGATACCGCCGACCGTGCCGACGCCGCCGACGACGCCCGCGACCGCGCCGGAACTGTTCGGGAACATCGCGGGGACCTGCGCGAAGATGGCGCCCTCGGTGAACGCGCAGGCCATCCCGACGACGAAGCCGGCGCCGACGGCGACCATCACCCGGCCGGAGAGGCCGGCCAGCGTCATCCCGAACATCGAGACGACGATGAAGCACAGCGAGACGAACGTCCACTGCTCGCGGTACCGGCCGGTGAAGAACGGCAGGATGTCCTTCTCCTTGCGCGCGAGCAGGTCGCTGACGTAGCCGCCGATGGGTCGCAACAGACCGGCGGCCACGGAGAACGTCGCGGTGAAGGTGCTCGCGAGCACGAGGTCGTCGGTGGCGAAGCCCTCGCGGTAGTAGGTGGCCAGCCAGCCGTTCATCGACAGCTCCAGCCCGAAGCTCATCACGTACGCGAGCGCGAGGACGACGGTCCCGTAGCGGGTCGCCGTGTAGAGCCAGCCCTTGAAACTCGCGCTCTCCTTTGTCGCCTGGCGCTTCGCCTCGGTCTTCGCGGCCTCGCCGAGCGAGTAGTAGACGACGGCCAGCAGGATGGAGACGACGCCCGTGTAGAAGAACGCCGCCCGCCAGTTCGTCTCGAACAGCGGCCCGCTCCAGTCGGCGCCGAACACACGCGGGAGGATCAGCGCGCCGCCCGCGGCGCCGGCGTTTCCGACGCCCGCGTAGATGCCCTCGGCGGTGCCGAGTTGCGCCTCCTCGAACCACTCGGAGACGTGCTGGATGCCGATGACGAACGTGATTCCCGCCGTGGCGACGATGAGCCGCTCGACGAAGAAGACGGCGTAGGACTGCGCGAACGCGCTCGCCATCGAGAACACGCCGACGTAGGTGAGCACGATGGCGAACACCGTCGGCGCGCCGTACTTGTCGGAGAGCCAGCCGGTGAGGATGCGGCCGAACGGCGCCAGCCAGATGGCCGCGCTCGCGAGGATGCCGATCTCGGCCAGCGACAGGCCGAACTCCTCGGCCATCGGCCCGGTGAACGGGGCGAAGGAGAACCAGATGAGGAAGGAGAAGTTGAACCCCGCGGTGGCGAGCACGAGCGTCCGCCACTTGGTCATCCTGATCAGGCCCATCCTCTCACCCCCAGGCGGGCGGCGCGAGGGTCGTCTGGTGCCGTCGATACTGGAACTATGACCAACGATTCGGGACTTTTGCTGTTGGTTGCGTACATCTCGACGTATTAGTTGTACGAACAATCGGTAATAGTGGTGTCTGTGGACGTGAGTCCAGCAATGGTGGCCGCCCCTGGACGGTCTACCACTCCTCAATCGGATATTGTCTCTTTAAGGTATCCGAACGTCCAGAAATCGGGGGCGGAACTCTCCGGAATCTGCGGGTCCGTCGGAGGACCTCTCGACTCGTCGAGGTCGGCTCGACGAACGTATCCCGCCTCCGCGGCCGACGCTACAGGTCTCGCTGGCGGCCCTTCGGCATCTGCGAGCGCAGTTCGTCGTAGAGGTACAGGCCGACGCCGATGGGTTCGACGTCGCCGGCGATCCCGTGGGCGGCGATCAGATAGCCCCAGTCGCCGTCCCACTCTGGGTCGGTGTCCTCGCCGCGGAGGAACGCCCGGGCGTCGGCCTCGTCGAGGACGACCACGTTCTTCGTCGCCTCGGGGCCGAACCGCTGGACCGCGTCCGTGGTCGGCTTCCAGTGCTCCTGGCGGGTCCGGAGGAACGTCATGCCCAGTCCCTCGACGTCGGCGGGGGAGTCCAGGTCGTCGGCGAACGCCCAGATCTTCCCGGCGCCCTTCTCCCAGAAGGTGTAGTCGGCGAACGTCTCGCGGTCGAGGCCGAACCGCTCGACCCACCAGTCGACGACCTCGCGGCGGGTGGCGCGGCCTTCGACCTCTCGATCGTCGGCCGTCGCCGGGAGGCGGTCGAACCGCTGGCCGTCGTTGTCGGTCACGCGCCCACCTCCAGTCTGGCGCAGAAGAACCCGCCCGTGTCGTTGTGGTGCGGGTAGATGCGCTTGGCGCGCTCCATCGAGTCGTCGTACTGCTCGCCCTCCCACTCCGTGACGCCGGGGACGTGCTCGAGGTCGAGGTCGTAGTCGACGAGCTGGCAGTCGTACTCCTCGAGGGCGTGCTGGAGGACGGCCTCGTTCTCCTCGGGCGCGAACGTGCAGGTCGAGTAGACGACGGTGCCGCCGTCGCGGGTCACCTCGATTGCCCGGCCCAGGATGCCCTTCTGGACGCCCGAGACGCCCTCGACGTGGTCCATCGACCACCCCTCGAGCGCGTCGGGGTTCTTCCGGACGGTCCCCTCGCAGGAGCAGGGGACGTCGACGAGAGAGCGGTCGAACGGCTCGCCTGAGAGCGGCTTCAGCGAGAAGTTCCGGGCGTCCTGGCGGGTGACGACGAGGTTCGTCACCCCGCAGCGCTCGGCGTTCGACCGGAGTGCGGAGAGCCGGCCGAGGTTGTTGTCGTTGCCGACGAGCAGCCCGCGGTCGTCCATCAGTGCGGCCAGCTGGGTCGTCTTGCTCCCCGGGGCGGCACAGCAGTCGAACACGCGCTCGCCGGGGTCCGGGTCGAGCGCCAGCGCCGGCACGGCGGAGACCTCCTCCTGGCCGTACACCCAGCCGTGGACGAACGGCCAGGTGTTGCCGGGCTTCTCGCCGTCGCCGAGCCGGAACAGACCGTCGTGCCAGTCGACGGGCTCGTAGTCGACCCCGGCGTCGTCGAAGGCTCGCCGGACGCGCTCGGGCGTCGCCTTGATGTCGTTCACCCTGACGACGGAGGGCAGCGGTCGCTCGCAGGCCGCGTGGAAGGCCGCCGGGTCGTCGACCAGCGGGTCGTATCTGGCGAGCGGGTCCATACCCGGCCTCCGGCGGCCCCGGGTTTGTCGGTGTCGGTTCGGGCATTCGGGCGCCCACGCTTAAGTTCGCACCGCCCCTGAGCTAGACCATGGCACACGTCCAGGTCCAGGGCGAGGACGTCGACTTCGACGACCCGGTGCTGGTGGAGGGACTGCCCGGCGCAGGCCTCGTGGGGAAGATCGCCGCCGACCACCTCGTCGAGGAACACGAGATGGACTACTACGGGGCCGTCCACTGCGACGGCATCCCGGAGGTGTCGGTCTACCGCTCGAACAGCTCGGACCTCTACCCGCCCGTCCGGCTCTACACCGACGCGGAGAACGACCTGGTGGTGCTGCAGAGCGACGTCCCGGTCTCGGCCTCGCAGGCGACCGGCTTCGCCGACTGCGTCACCGAGTGGATCCAGGAGCACGACGTCTTCCCGATCTACCTCAGCGGGCTGGTCGAGGAGAAGGGCAACTCCCCGGAGCTGTACGGCGTGGCCACCGGCGACGCCGAACACCGCATCGACGACGCCGGGCTCGTCCCGCCGCGGGAGGGCGGGATGATCACGGGGCCGACCGGCGCCTTGCTGCACCGCGCCGGCGAGATCGGGCTGGACGCCGTCGGGCTCATCGTCCAGACCGAGGGGCAGTTCCCGGACCCCGAGGCCGCCCGCGCCATCCTCGAGCACGGCGTCGCCCCCATCGCGGGCATCGACGTCGACACCGACGCGCTGGTCGAGCAGGCCGGCGAGATCCAGGAGGCCCGCGAGCAACTCGCCAAGCAACTCCAGGACACCGACCAGAACCAGAGCACCCGCGCGAAGCCCATCCGCGGCTTCCAGTGACCGGTTCGGGGTCGATACGAAAACATATCCGGCAGGGAGAACCACTCCGACTATGCCGCCGATTCACGAGACCCAGCGGGTCGCGGTCATCGCCGATTCGCAGAACCTCTATCACACGGCCCACAGCACCTACTCCCGGAACATCGACTACACGGCGCTGCTCGACGCGGCGGTCGCCGACCGCGAACTCGTCCGGGCGATCGCCTACGTCATCCGCGCGGACTCGCCCTCCGAGGAGGACTTCTTCGAGGCGCTCCGCGACATCGGCTTCGAGACGAAGATCAAGGACATCAAGACGTTCGCCGACGGCTCGAAGAAGGCCAACTGGGACCTCGGGATGTGCCTCGACGCGGTGACGCTCGCCCCGAAGATCGACACGTTCGTCCTGTTCAGCGGCGACGGCGACTTCGCCCGCCTCTGTACGCACCTCCGCCACGAGGGCGTCCGGACGGAGGTGTTCGGCTTCGGCTCCTCGACGGCCGAGGAGTTGATCGAGGCCGCGGACTCCTTCGTCGACATGGACGAGAACGAAGAACAGTATCTCCTCTGAGGTCGTCAGAACGTGGTTTCGAGACGGGACGTCGCCCTAGGCGACGGTCTCGTCGAGTTCGCGCCGGCGGTTCGAGCCGGCGGGGTCGCGCGCCTGCGTGAAGCCGTCGGTCCACAGCCGGGCCGCGACGATCAGCGCGTAGAAGCTGACGAACACGCCGAGGACGAACCCGACCACGGGGATTGAGGCGACGATTCCGGCGACGACGAGGACGCCGACCGAGACGAGGTACGGGACCGCGAACTTCATATCGAAGCCGACGTCGCGGAGGACCGCGACGTCGAAGGCGGCGCCGAAGCGCTCCTCGCGGGCGAAGTTGACGATGCCGACCGCCGACAGGTAGCCGAACAGCAGCACCAGGACGAACGAGAGCAGCAGGCCGATCATCATCCCGCCGATCCCGGCCACTGCTCCGGCCTCGCTGCCGGTAGCCATCGCCAGCACCGCGCCGCCGACCGTGACGGACATCACGATCAGCGGGACGAGCATGTAGACGAATCCTATGACGGTGGCCTTGAGGCCGTCGACGAGCAGTTCGCCCCAGTCGCCGAAGGCGGGCGGCTCCGGTTCGCCGTCGAGGTTCGCGCGGATCGCGCGGACGAGGTAGCCGGACACGAGGAACATCGGGACGACGAGGAAGCTCAGGAACGTGAGGACCCCGCCGATGAGGACGGTCACGAGCCAGTCGTCGCTCTCCATGGGGTACGTCAACGAGTCTTCTATCGAGGACATGGAGATACGTACGGCCGCAGATAGCTTATACATATCGGAGCTCAGGTTATTCTATATCTACGTTAACAGGCACAAACACGCATCTCTGACGACTTGGCGAGTAATATATCAGTAAAAAGACTTGTCCGAGGCCCGGAATCAGTCCGAACTGCTCGGGGCAAGAGGGTGTGAGGATTAGGCGGACCAAATTATTTAGACGGGAGCCTTTCCCCGGAGGGACCGCACTAGTACAGTAGCCGACAGTCGCTGTCGGGAGCCCACCCATGTCCCAGGCAACAGCCAAGAACCGCGGTGTCGCCGAGTGCGAGAACTGCGGCGCGATCATCGTCGTGAGCGTCTGGCCCGACGGGAGTATCGTCCCCATCGGCACCGAGAAAGACGGGAAGTGCGGCGACGCGTCCTTCACCCTGATCGAGGAGCCCGCAGAACCGTGAGTTCTCCACGCGCGACCCGAAACCGCTGGCCGGGATCGCAGGAACGCTCGATCTGACCGTTCTCGTCCTTCTCGCGATCGTCGCCCTCGACGGGCAACGTCTCGCCCGGGCCCGACTCGTATAAGTCAGGCAGGGCACCGACGCTCAGGGTTCGTTTCTGCTGATCGAGACGATGGCGTCGCGCAGGACGTCGACACCGATCTCGAGGGAGTCCTCGTCGACGTCGAAGGTGGCGGTGTGGTGGCCGCCGGGGTGGTCGGTGCCGACGCTGACGTAGGTCGCGAGGCCGCCGTTGTCCTGGACGTACTGCATGAGGAACGTGGCGTCCTCGCTGCCGCCGAGTTCGCCCCGTCGGGTCGGGCGGTCGACGTCGGGGTGGGCCGAGGCGACGTCGTGGACGACGCTCACCAGTTCCTCGTCGCTCCTCGCGGAGGGCGCTTCGCCCTCCACCTCGACGTCGACCTCGCAGTCGTGGGAGAGGGCGGCCCCCTCCAGGGCCTTCACGGCGCGGTCCCACGTGTAGTCGCGGACCTCGGTGGTCCGACCGCGCACCTCGCCGTGGACGAACGCCTCCTCGGGGATGATGTTCGTCGCGGTGCCGCCGCCGACGCGGCCGGCGTTGACACGCGAGGCGCCCTCGCTGTGCCGCGGGATGCCGTAGAGGTTCTGGACGGCGGTCGCCATCGCCTGGACGGCGTTGCGACCCTCCTCGGGGCGTGCGCCCGCGTGACCCGGGTAGCCGGTGAAGGTGGCGTAGAACTGCGTCACCGCGAGGATGCCCTCGATGCCCGCGACGACCTCGCCGGTCGGGAAGTCGAGGCCGACGTGGAGCGCAAGGAGGTAGTCGACGTCGTCGAGGTGGCCGGACTCGGCCATCGGTTTGCCGCCGCCGATGACCTCCTCGGCGGGCTGGAAGAACACCTTCAGCGTCCCCGAGAAGTCGCTGTCCTTTATCGCTTCGAGGACGCCGATGCCGATGGTCGCGTGGGCATCGTGCCCGCAGGCGTGCATCGCCCCGGTCTCGGAGCGGAACCCCTCGCGTGCGGGGTGGTGGTCGTCGTCGGTCGACTCCTCGATCGGCAACCCGTCGATGTCGACCCGGAGGCCGACGGTGGGGCCCTCGCCGCACTCGAGGACGGCGACGGCACCGGTCCAGCCGCCAGACATCTGCTCCAGCAGGTCCGGGTCGGCGCCGGCCTCGCGAGCGCGCTCCAGCTCCGCGTCGAGTTCGCTCTCCTCGGGGACCGAGAGCCGCTCGTCGGCCAGGGCCTCGCGGCCGACGTAGCGGTCGTCGACGCCGACGGCCTCGAGTTCCTCGACGATGCGGGCGGTGGTCCGGAACTCCGTCCAGGCGGGTTCGGGGTGGCGGTGGAGGTCGCGACGCAGCGCGACCAGCCGGTCGCGGCGGTCCGTGCTCATACCCTCTGCTGGCGCCGGACGGGTATAAGCTTCAAGAGACCGCGACGGGGGTCACAGGATGAACTTCGAGTCCAGTTCGACGGCGGTGTCGACGAGGTCGGTCGCCGCCTGGGTGTACTCGAGGAGCTTCTGCATGTCGCCCTCCAGCTCCAGCTCGCCGCTCATGATCATGTTGATGACCTCGCCCTCGCCGGCGACGAGCCGCTTCCACTGCTCGTAGTCGCCGACGATGACGAAGCCGCGGTCGCGCTCGGACCGCTCCTCGAGGACGGCCACCTCCCGGCAGCCGCCGTCGTGGACGTCGAGCCAGGCGTACACCGACCGGTCCGCGGTGACGCTCTCGTCGAGCTGGTCGAGCAGTTCGACGAGTATCTCGGGGAGCTCCGCGGTCAGCTCCGGCCAGAGCCGGTCGGGTGCCTCCTCGAGCACCGTCTCATCGAGCTCCGCGATGGCCCGTTCCCGCAGCGACCCGTCGCGGGCCTCCACAGCCTCCCTGACGTCCGGCGGCGCGGCCTCCAGGACCGACTCGACCTTCTCTTCGGGGAGCGACCGGATCGGCTCCGTGACCTGCTCGCGGAGTTCCTCCGGGAGGTCGGCCACCGTGCGGTCGTCCACCGGGACGTCGGTGATCTCGAAGACCATCGCGCCCTCCCAGCCGACGCCCCACCCGTCCCCGCTCTCGGCGAGGTCGTCGTTCTCCTCGAGTGCCGTCCGGTACTTCTCGAGCCACGGTTCCGTCGGGAAGTACTCCGCCAGGGTGTGCTGTGTCGCGCTCATGGTCGGGTTCCGGACTGTGCGAGTCCATCACTAACACGAGCGGGGACCTGCATGAACGTACGCGCTCGAATGACCGGGTCTTCATACCGGCGGGACCGGGCGCGATCAGACGAGGAGGGGGAGAGAATGGAGCGGGGGTGGCGCGGTCGGGGTCGTTCCGAGCCGAGTGGTACCGGAGTGGACGCGACCCCGTCAGCGACTCCCGGGAGCCGAGACGCGCTCGACGTCGACGTCGACGTGGACGCCCGGCGGGAACGACTGGCCGGCGACGTCGCGGGCGAACTCGTCGTGGCCGACGATCTCCATCCGGCGCTCGTAGACGGTGTAGCGCCAGGGCGCGTACCGGCCGCCGTCGGCGGCGAGCCGCCTGGACTGCGGCACCGACCGGTCCTTCGGCGACTCCGCGTGGGGCCCCCGTAACTCGACGCCTTTGCGCTCCGCGCGGGTCTTGATGTCCCCGACGACGCGCTCGAGGACGTCCCGGTCCCCGCTCTGGAGCGTCATGGTGGTGACGAAGGGCATGTACGTCCCTGGCGGCTGGACGGGCAAAAACGCACCTATCCGTCGGTCGAGCGGCGCGGGGCGGTCCCGCGGGCGGCCGCCGTCCGACGGTCCCGGACGCTCACCGCCGTCCGATACCCATTTACCACCCGGCTGTTTACAACGGGGTAATGATAGAGGCCACGAGCGCGGGAGCCATCCTCTTTCGCGATACGCGTGGCCGGCGGGAGTACCTGCTGTTGAAGTCCCGCCCCGGCGACTGGGAGTTCCCCAAGGGCGGCGTCGAGGGCGAGGAGGAACTGCAGCAGACCGCCATCCGCGAAGTGAAAGAGGAGGCCGGGATCGAGGACTTCCGGCTGTTGGACGGCTTCCGAGAAGACTACGACTACGTGTTCGAGGCGAACGGCAACACCATCCACAAGACGGTCCACCTGTTCATCGCCCGGTCCTACGAGGCGTCCGCCGAGCTCTCGTCGGAGCACCGCGACCTGCAGTGGCGCGACTACGAGCAGGCGATCAACACCATCACCCAGGACGGCCCCCGGGACATCCTCGAGGAGGCCCACGTCTTCATCGACGAGAAACTGGAGGACGACGAGGACGACGAAGAGGAGTGACAGTCGACCCGACGGCCTCGCCACCCGGGGACCCGGATAGCTGCGGCTCGATTCGAGGTGGGCGACTACCACCCGCTCAGGTCGCGACCTTCTCGATCTCGCCTTTCACCCGCGCGTTGTCGAAGTCGTGGTCGGGACGCATGTTGACGAAGTCGAGGAATCTGCGCGCCGCCAGGAGTTCCTCCAGCGAGTAGTGCTCCAGGGCGGCCGCGACGGCCGCGGCGGCCCCGATGTGCGGGGCCAGCGACGCGAGCGCACACGCGAGGTCGTACGCCGTCGCGTCCTCGATGGCCCCGTCGCGGACCCGCGTCGCGTCGATGAAGAACAGCGTCTGCTCGCCGGCCCGGTTCGGCGCGACGAGGACGTTCTCCGCGCGGAGGTCCCCGTGGGCGATGCCCGCGTCGTGCATCCGCGAGAGGTTCTCGAAGAGGTCGGGGGCGAACCGCTCGACGTCGGCGGGCGGCAGTTCGTCGAGCGCCCGGAAGTCAGGGAGGTACTCCAGGACGAGCACGCCCAGCCCGTCGTGCTCGAACGCCTCGACGGGCTCCGGCGCGCTGACGCCGAGTTCGCGCATCCGGCGGGTCGCCGCCAGCTCGTGTTCGGCCATCTCGACGGGAGTCGAGAACCGCTCGAAGAACCCCTCGGTGCCCGACGAGAAGGCGCCGATGTTCCGGCCGGTCGTCAGCAGGCCGTGGACGAGGGTGTGCTGGTCGGCGATGATCTTCACGAACCAGCGGTCGTCGACCACGCAGGGGACCGACAGCCAGTTGTCGGCGTCGAGACACTCCAGGCTCGCCGACGAGCCGCCGTAGCGGCGGGCGACCTCCTCGGCGACCGCCTCCAGTCGCGACTGGGGGACGCTCGCCCGGAGGAACCGTCGGAATGCCATCCTCTGGAGGTAGGCCGTCTGGATTCTTAAAAGGTGTCGGCCACTCGGCTGTCGGAAAACGATAAACTCGTTGTCGTTCGTAGCGGCACGTTTATCTGGCGACTCGTCAAAGACGGTCGCATGGACTTCGCGCTCCCCGGTGAACACGAGATGACCCGGAACGTCGTCCGGGACTTCTGCGAGGCGGAGGTCGAACCCATCGCCCAGGAGATCGAGGAGGAGCACCGGTTCCCCGAGGAGATCTTCGAGGAGCTCGCGGACCTCGACCTGATGGGTGTCCCCGTCCCGGAGGAGTACGGCGGCGCCGGCGGCGACTACCTCATGTACGCCCTCGTCGCCGAGGAACTCGGCCGCGTCTCCGGCTCGGTGGGCCTCTCGTACGTCGCCCACACCTCGCTGGGACTGATGCCGATCATCAAGTTCGGTACCGAGGAACAGAAGGAGGAGTGGGCCCGCCCGCTCGCGGAAGGCGAGGGCATCGGCGCGTGGGCGCTCACCGAACCCGGCTCCGGTTCCGACGCCTCCGACATGGACACGATGGCCGAGAAGGACGGCGACGAGTACGTCCTGAACGGCACCAAGCAGTTCATCACGAACGCCAGCGAGGCCAACAGCGTCCTCGTGAAGGCCGTCACCGAACCGGGCGCGGGCTACGACGGCATCTCGACGTTCATCGTCGACCCGGAGGACGACGACGGCTTCGAGGTCTCGACCATCTGGGACAAGATGGGCCTCAACGCCTCCCCGACCTGCGAGCTCCAGCTGAACGACGTCCGCATCCCCGAGGACCGCCTCCTCGGCGAGGAGGGCGAGGGCTGGGAGCAGACCAAGAAGACCCTCGACGGCGGCCGCATCTCCATCGCCGCGCTCTCGACCGGCCTCGGTCAGGGCGCCTTCGAGGCCGCCCGCGAGTACGCCACCGAGCGCGAGCAGTTCGGCAGTCCGATCTCGAAGTTCGACGCCGTCCGGGACATGATCGTCTCGATGGACCGCAAGATCGAGCGGGCCCGCCTGCTCACCCACAAGGCCGCCGTCAAGTACGACGACGGCGAGGACGTCACCCGCATCTCCTCGCTCGCCAAACTGGACGCCTCCGAGATCTGCCGGGAGGTCGCCGAGGACGCCGTCCAGGTGCTCGGCGGCTACGGCTACACCACCGACTTCGCGCCGCAGCGGTTCTACCGCGACGCGAAGCTGATGGAGATCGGCGAGGGGACCAGCGAGATCCAGCACCTCGTACTCGGGCGGGAACTGGGGCTCTAGAAACCCGGGCTTCTCCTGTCGAACCTGTCCGTACAGGGGTCCAGCTATCGGTCGTCGTGGGGGGACCATCTACGACACCGTGCCGTACAGGTAGGTGAGGAGAACGAGAGAAAAGAACAGGAGCAGGGGCCACCGTGTTCGAACCGGTCTGTTGGCAGACTTCGACTCCCGAACCGTTCCGTCTCGTCGCACTGGAATCGCTCCGCTACCAATCCGGTTGATCCGGGGGTTCAACAAAGCGCGCTGAATAACGCCCCATCTCGTCAGGAATCCAGTGCTGAACAGGGAGAAGATGGCCAGTAAATTGTCACCGACAGCCAACCTTCTAACCGGATACGTAGAAGCGGATCACCCAGCTACTAGTCAGTATTCGTACCAGTCAAATCAGGACTAGCATTTCTCCAATCTGAGCGAGACCCCTGCTGGAAAGGGGACGCAAAAGGCCGATAAGCAAACGTATCCTCACGCAGCGGCGGTACGCAGTCCGGATACGACCGTAGGAGTAGGTTGGCGTCGCTCGAAGTACATCCTCGATATCTCTCGAACAGATCACTCCCGTCGGCCCTTACTCGGTACTGCTTAGAGTCTGATACCCAGCCGACGCAATAAACGTTAGAAGGGTCACCTGCTAACAATACCCACCCCGAATCAACGACCGATGTCGCCACCAGGCGGCACGACACAATGGACAGAAATGAAGAAAGCGGGTCACCGGACGGTCGTCGACGTACACTCCTCAAAACAATCGTCGCAGCAGGTGCGATTGGTGGCGGAGGGTTTGCCACCACGGGCGCGGCCGCGGCAAAGGGCAACGGCTCCAACGTCAACAGGCTGGTCTTCGAAGACGAGTGGAGCGGTACACTAGCCGAAGAGACCGACGTTGTCGACAATAACGCCTTCGAGACCGGCGAAGAAGCTACTTTCGACGGGAAACTCGTCATTGACGAACTTGACGTGAACGAAGCCGGCGAATTGGTTGCAGCCGGGCGACTGCAGGGGAGACTCACCCAGAACCCGACCCAACAGATAAACCAGGCTTTCGAGACGGTGCTCGGACTATTAGAGGATGTTCTTGGCCTCCTCAGCCCGAACTCCTCGGGAGAATGTCCGATCCTCGAACTCGTCATCCAACCGATCTTCCTGGATCTGCTCGGACTCCAGATCGAGACCGAAACGATCGCGATCGATATTACCGCTGTGGCAGGCCCGGGCAACCTGCTCGGGAACTTGCTGTGTGCCGTCGCTGGGTTGCTCGATCCGTAGTAATCGGGCCCCTCGCGGTTCCCCGAATCATCTTTTTTCGCAGAGCTACCCAGAGCTCGTGGATGCCGAAGTTATCGCCTTCTCAGTACCCGGCGAAAGATGCTCGAACGGTACACACAGTCGACCGTTCGGGTTTCCCTCGCCGCGAAAAGTAGAACGACAATCGGGGTAGGCCCGGTGGGTTGCGGGCCGTCGGCCCACGAGCGAATGACGTGCCGGCTTCGCCGCCGGTAGCGACGAGCGACTGACGCGCGCCGGACGGCCCGCGACCAGCGTTCGCGTGCAAAACGCGGGTTCAGACGACCTTCAGCAGCCGCCGCTCGAACTTCCCGACCCGAACCCGCTGCCAGCCTCTGAGCTCCTCGTCCAGGTCGGGGTCGCCCGTGTCGACGCGCAGCACGCCGATGTCGTCGAGCTTCTGCTTCGACGCGATGACCTCGATCTCCGACTGGCGGATGACCGCCGGGGAGATCTGGTCGTTGCCGCGGCCGAAGATGAACCCCTGGCCGCCGATCGGCGAGACCACGATGACGTTCCGCTCGCTCAGGTTCTCGAGGATGTCGGACTCGCCGGCGTCCCGCGCCAGGAGGTCGCCGTCGCGCCAGACATCGACGCCGAGCGGCGAGCCGTTGAACCCGAGTTCGGTCTTGACGGCGTCGACGGTCGAGCCGGGACCCAGGACGTACGTCGCGTCGTCCTCGGCGATGTCGCCGGCGACGGCGTCGGCCAGCGCCTCGACGGTGCCGCCGCCGATCTGCTTTGAGGTCTGGATCTCGTCGCCGACGGGGACCTCCGCGAGCGCCTTGAGTTCGGTGTTGACGTCGCCGCCGCGGTAGGCGTCCTCGTCGATGTCGTTGACCTCGCGGGTCTCGGTGCGGTCGAAGGTGGTCGCGATGCGGCCGGCGGCCCGCGGCGTGACGGCGAAGACCGACGAGTAGACCTTCACGCCGCCGGGGACGCCGAGGATGGGGACCTCGGCGTCGAGTTCGTCGAGCGTCTCGGCGACGTCGACGGCGGTCCCGTCGCCGCCGACGAAGAGGATGAGGTCGACGCCCTCGTCTCGCGGTCCGACCGCTCGACCGTTCCGTTCCGCCTCCGGCGGAACGCGGACGAACCTGCGGACCGCCTCGCGGGTGTCCTCCCGGGAGGTGTCCTCCCCCTCGGCGTGGCCGACGACGACCGGGGAGAACCCGGCGGCGACGGCCTCGTCCTCCCCCATCACGCCGCCGTAGGTGTAGAGTTCGACCTCGACGGGCTGTTCGCGGAGGTGCTCGAGGGCCTGCCTGGCGCGGTCCGGCGCGCGGGGTTCGGCGCCGCGGCGTCGGGCCTCCTCGACCTTGTTGTCGGTGCCCTTCAGCCCGACGCGGCCGCCCATCCCCGCGATGGGGTTGACGACCAGCCCAACGTGTCGCATACCGACTAGGGGACCGCCGGTCCCAAAAACGGCGCGGTACCGCGGCTCTGCAGTCGGGTCGTCCCGTGGAGGGTCGTGGCCCGACCTCCGCCGCGGCGCCGGAAAGGGAATCCATTAAGAGACGGCCGGAGCAACGCTCGCCCATGTACGTCCCACTGCAGGAGTCCGTCAACGAACTCGCCGTCGGCACCTCGGGGTGGATCGTGCTGGTCGCCAGCCTCCTCGTCACGGTCGGCTGGCTCTGGCACCTCTACAGCTAGACCGCGTCGGCGTTGGCCCGGAGCCACGCCGCGGCGGCGTCGACCGCCTCTTCGTCGGCGCTCTGGAGCTTCACCCGGACGCCGTCGCCGGGGTAGCTCCCCACCTTGACGTCGAAGCGTTCCTGGAGCTCCTCGAACCGGTCGACGAGCGCGCTCTCCGGCTCGTCGACAGTCACGAAGCCGACGTGCTGGCGCTCGCCGTCGAACTCCTGTTCTATCTGCTCGAACATCGCTTCCATCTCGTCGGGGACGCCCGGCAGGACGTAGACGTTCTCGACGACGCACCCCGGCGCGACGCCCTCCTCGTTGTGCAGCGGCCGGGCACCCTCGGGGATGTCGGCCGTCCCGGTCGCGAGGTCGTCGCGGGCGTAGCCGCCCTCGCCGGTCAGCCACTCGAGGGCGGTCTCGCTGGTGGTGACGGTCCGGCCGACGGCGGCGGCGACGCCCTCCATGGTCACGTCGTCGTGGGTCGGGCCGAGGCCGCCGGTCACGACCACGGCGTCGAACTCGGCGGCGTGCTCGTTGACGACGCGGGCGATGTCGGCGACGCGGTCTGGGACGACCGAGACGCGCTCGACGGACGCGCCGCGGTCGGCCAGTCGCCCGCCCAGCCAGGCGGCGTTCGTGTTGACGGTGTCGCCGGCGAGGATCTCGTCGCCGACGGACACCAAGGCGACGTCCATACCCGACGTACGTGCCGACCGCGGAAAACGCTTAACGCATGCCCGGCGGCGGGTCGTCGCGGTCGTCGTACTCGACGTCGATGCCCTCGTCCTCGCGGCGGCGCTTCGCCTGCTGGATCTGCAGGTAGTAGTAGACGCCGCCGACGGTGCCGATGGCGATCGCGACCGCGGCGAGGCCGCCGAACAGCCAGAGGTCGCGGTCGAGGTACCACCGGACGATCAGCACCTCGGTGTCGAGGTCCTCCCAGGTGAGGTGGACCCGGTCGCCCTCGACGCTGCGGTCGTCGTTGGCGGGCTGGACCTGCGAGAGCAGCGGCAGCGACGCGTCCGTGTTCGGCGGCAGAACCAGCTCGTAGCTGCCCGAGACGGGCGCACGGATCCGGACCTCCTTGCCGCTCTTCGGGGTGGTGAACGCCAGTTGCCCCTCGTCGGACGGCAGACTGACGGTGGTCCGTTCGCGGCTCGTCTCCACGGACAGCGAGTCGATCTGTTCTGTCGTCCCGTCGTCGTGGACCCGGGTGGCGTTGCCGTCGACGAACCGGTCGACCGTGCCGTTCGGGTGGCGGAACTGGACCGCCCGCACCTCCAGCGGCTGTTCCAGTGTCAGCGCGTCGGTCGTGTACAGCTGGATGGTCGGGTTCTCGTCGTCGCCGTCCCGCGCGGAGATGTTGTAGACGGCGGTGTAGTTGTCCGAGTTGACCTCGATGTAGGCGTCGCGGTCGGTGTCGAACTCGTAGTTCGCGTCCTCGGAGAGCGCCTCGCGGTCGGGGCCGCCGCTCCCGAAGATGGTTGAGCAGCCGGCCAGGCCGACCAGGAGGACGAGGGCGAGGGCGGCGAGCAGTCGGCGGTTCATGGCTGGTCAGGGGACGACGGCGAGCAGTTCCGACTCCAGGTGGGGGCCGACGTCCGAGAGCAGCCCCGGCGCGTCGGTGTCCTCCTTGCAGACGACGCTCTGTTCGAGCAGTCCGAGCCGCTCGACGGTGACGATGTCGTCGGCGTGGCCCGCCCGGTTGACGGTGGCGCGGAGTTGCGCCCGGGTGACGCTGTTGGCGTTCACTCGCCCGGTGCCGCGCGTCCAGTCGTAGAGGCGGTCGCGCTCGGCGTCGGCCAGCCGGTTCTCCTCGCCCTCGCCGCCCTCGACGAACCGCAGCGGCATGTGCTGGACGAGGCCGAACCGGCGGCGGACCTGGCTCGGCGTCCCCTGGCCGAGGCCGAGTTCGTCGGCGGGAACCCGGACGTCCTCGCCTGCGTCGAGGGTGACGCCGTCGTCGTCCCAGGACTCCAGCGTCCCGACGTGGACCTCGCCGGCCTCTCGGTGCGGCGTGATAGCGCCCCACTCCTCCTCCAGGAGGTTGCGTGCGACCGGCGCGTCCTCGCCGGTGATCGTCACCGACGGGAAGCCGTCGTCGCGGAGGCCGAGGGTGAACTCGACCTCCAGGTCCGCGAGGTCGTTGGCGACGAGCGATTCGAGGGAGTCCATCGCGCGGCGGCGGGTCTCGCCTCTGACGTAGACCTTGGTTGCCAGGACGACCATCAGGCTTCCGCGGGCTCCTCGTCCACGTTCAGTTCGTCGCGCAGTTCCTCGATGCGGCTGTCCATCGCGTTGATGAGCCGCTGGTTGTCCATCGTCTCGAGCGGGCCGCCGCAGTCCGGACACTCGAAGCCGAACTCCATGGCCTCGCCGAACTCGAAGCGGAGCTGGCAGTTGCCGCAGAGGTAGAACTCGTTGTCCCGCTCGTAGTCGCGGCGGGACTCCAGGGCGTCGAGCAGCCGGTGCATCTCCTCCTCGAGTTGCTCCGGGATGTTCTCGTACTGGAAGGTCCACAGGTACGTCAGCCACCCCGAGTCCTCGTCCCGGAGCCGCCGGTAGGAGGCGAGGTCGTTCTCGTAGAGGATGAACAGCGCCCGGCGGACGTCGTTGAGCTCCAGCCCCAGTTCCTCCGCGAGCTCCTCGTCGGTGACCTCGCCGTCCGGCGGCGCGGCGGCGACGGGCATCCCCGTCGGACCGACCAGCTCGTGGAGGTACTTCTGAATCACCGGGTCGTTCAGCAGTTCCTCAAAAGCCATTGTGTCATTTTGCACCTGCAACGCGTTTAAAAGCTCCGAAAGGGCCGTCTCGGTCACTCGGCGCCACGCCGACCGCGGCCGCTACCCCTCCGCCTGGTCGTCGGGCTCGCGGGGTTCGACCTGCTTGCCCGTCTCCTTCGGGACCACCTCGTGGGTCGCCGCCTCCCACTCCCGGTCCAGTTCCCGGCCCTCGAACAGCCGGTCGAGGAACACCGCCAGTCCCGCCACCTCCGAGTGCGGCTGGTTCGTCACGCCGACGTTGTAGTCGGCGTGCTCGTAGACGTCGAACGGCACCTTCTCCGCGCCGACGACGACGAGCAGCGGACCATCCGCGTGATCGGCGCGGACGTCGCCTTCGACCTCCTGGATCGGCAGCCCGTACATTGTCAGGTGGACGACCGCGCCCTCCCACTCCCGGAGCAGCTGGCGGTGGCTGTCGGTGAGTTCGACGTCGAAGGGACCGCCGAAGCGATCCGTGATGTCCTCGATCGTCGACCGCGACTTCGAGGCGTCGCCCGCGATGACGACCCGGTCGGCGCCGAGCGCCCGCGCCGTGAGCCCGACGTGCGTCGTCATCCGGTGGTCCCGTCCCGGGCGGTGGCCCAGCCGGAGGACGCACACCTCGTGTTCGTCCTGCATGGCGTGGCGTTCTGGCCGTGCGGGTTAGGGGGTTTCGCTTGGCGGCCGCGCTGCGAGGACGTCTAAACGCGTCCGGGGCCGCTCGCCGGGCGTCGAAACGGACTTACGAGCGCCGTCCGCACCGCCACCAATGAAGCTCTCCGGCAAGCGGATCTGCGTGACGGGCGGCGGCGGGTTCGTGGGGTCGCACCTCGCGGATCGGCTGGTCGAGGACAACGAGGTCGTCGTCGCCGACCGGTTCGACAACGGGCGACGGGAGTGGGTCCCGGACGAAGCAGAGGTCGTCGAGGGAGACCTGCAGGACCCCGCCGTCGTCGCCGAGGCGATCGACGGGTCGACCGACGCGGTCTTCCACTTCGCGGCGGACAAGGCGGTCAACAGCGACGACCCGAACGAGCAGTTCCGCCTGAACACGGACCTGACGGCGAACGTCGCCGAGCGGATGCAGGCGGTCGGCTGCGACCGCATCGCCTTCACCTCGTCGTCGACCGTCTACGGCGAGGCGCCGCGGCCGACGCCGGAGGACTACGCGCCGCTGGAGCCGATCAGCATGTACGGCGCGGCGAAGCTCGCCGAGGAGTCGCTGCTGTCGGTGTACGCCCACAGCCACGGCTTCCGGGTCTGGAACTTCCGGTTCGCGAACATCGTCGGCCCGCGGCTCCAGCTGGGCGCGGTGGTCCCGGACTTCATCCAGAAGCTCCGGGCGGACCCCTCGACCCTGGAGATCCTCGGCGACGGCCGCCAGGAGAAGTCCTACATGCACATCGAGGACTGCCTCGACGCGATGGCCTACGCCGTCGAGCACGCCGACGACGCGATGAACACGTACAACCTGGGGACGCGGACGACGACCTCGGTGCGGACCATCGCGGACATCGTCGCCGACGAGATGGGCGTCGACCCCGCCTACGAGTTCACGGGCGGCGACCGCGGCTGGGTGGGCGACGTCCCGCGGATGCGGCTCTCCGTCGAGAAGCTGGCCGGGCTGGGCTGGGAGCCGGACGGGTCGTCGGACGACGCGGTCCGGCGGGCGGTCCGGGAACTGCTGGAACAGGACTTCTCGTAACCTATACCGAGGCGGTCGTGCGGACCGTCTCGTACCTCCGACCGAGACGGTCGTGCGGACCGTCTCGTACCTCAGACCGAAAACGGCGTCCGCGCCGAGACGTCGTGCTCCACGACGCGGAGGGTCGCCTCCGCGGTGTAGTCGCCTGGATCGGGATTCGGCCAGGTCTCCTCGAAGGTGGCCGTCTCGCCGGGCTGGAGGTCGGCGTTCGTGAGGACCTGTGCGAACATCCGGTCGTCGCTGTAGCGCCACACCTCCGCACCCACCTCGTCGTCGCCCTCGTAGACCGCGTAGTCGACCTTGCAGGCGTCCCGGAACGTGAGTTCGACGGGCCTGTCGCTCCCGTTGACGACGGTGAACTGGAACTGCACGCCGTCGCCGACGGTCACCTCCAGCGCCGAGTCGAGCATACCCCGCCTTCGGCCCCCACACGCATAGAACTACCCCGTCAGACCCCGAGCGCGGCGGCGACGTCCATGCGGCCCTCGCCCTGGTCGGTCTCCGGGAGCCCGACGTCCTCGGCGGTGTCTTTGAGACGCTGTCGGGCCTCGTCGGCGCTGTAGCCGTTCGCGACCAGCTGGGCGGCGCCGCCGGCGACGTGCGGGGCGGCCATCGACGTCCCCGAGAGGGTCTGGTAGCCGCCGCCCGTGTACGTCGACTCGACGTTCGCGCCGGGGGCGGCGATCTCGATCTCGGCGCCGGTCGAGGAGAACGACGCGGCGTCGTCGTTCTCGTCGGTCGCCGCGACGGCGAAGCACTCCGGGTAGGTCGCCGGCGCGGAGACGCAGTCGGTGCAGGGGCCGTCGTTGCCGGCGGCGGCGACGAGCAGCATCCCCCGGTCGGCGGCGTACTGGCAGGACTCCCGGAGGGTGTTCGACCCGCTGCCGCCCAGCGAGAGGTTCGCGATGTCGTGGCCCTGGTCGGCCGCCCACTCGATGCCGGCGGCGATGTCGGAGGTGAAGCCGGTGCCGATGGAGTTCATCACCTTCACCGCGTGGAGGGTGACCTCCGGGGCGACGCCGACGACGCCCTGGTCGTCGTCGACGGCGCCGATGGTGCCGGCACAGTGGGTGCCGTGGCCGTTCGAGTCCTCCCAGTGGCCGTGGCTCAGGCCGAGCAGGAAGGCGCGGCCCTCGCCGACGTTGGCCTGGAGGTCGGGGTGGTCGCCCTGGATGCCGGTGTCGATGACCGCGACGTCGGCGCCGTCGCCGGTCTCGCCGGCGGCGTGGGCGTCGGGCGCGTTCACCCGTTCGATGCCGTAAGGGACGGTCTGGACGGTCTCGAGTTCGACGTCCCGCTCGACGAACCGGATTCCGGGGCTCCGGCGGAGCGGTGAGAGGACCTTCCGGTCGACCTCGAGGGTCAGGATGCCGGTCGGGTGGTCGTGGATGACCGTCCCGGCGGCGTCCTCGGCCACGCTGCGGCCGCCGGCGGTCCGGTAGCCGACGTTCACCCGGACGCGCTCGTCGTCCCCGCCGACCAGGCCGTCGTCGGCGCCGACGACGCCGACGAGGCCGCCGGCGGCGACGGAGCCGCCGGCCAGTCTGAGCGCAGTGCGACGCGTTACCTTGCTCCCGTCTTCCATGGTGCGAAATCTGTGGTCTGCGGGATGTCACTTCCCCCGGATATTCCCCGGGGTTGAAGACGGGTTGGTAATCTGACGAGTCCGACGGCGAGAGGTCTATACCGGGGGCTCCCCTACCCGGGTCCGTGCAGGTCGTCGGCTACGAGACGGGCGCCGGGACGGACGACCCAGCGGCGCTGCTGGTCGCCGTGGACGGAGCCGTCGATCGGGAGCCCCTTGCGGTCGGTCGGGAACTCTCCTACACCCTCGGGGAGCGCCGCTGTGCCGGCACGTTCGACGGCGCCGACCACGTCGCCTGCGAGGCCGCCCGCGCCCCCTACTGCGAGGCCCACGACTCGACGTGGATCTGCGCCCGCTGTACCGGGACGTGCCTGAAGGCCGAGATGGACTGCCACCAGGAGCACGCGGTCTACCTCGCGGCGTTCGCGCCGGACACGTTCAAGGTGGGCGTGACGAAGCGCCGGCGGCTGGAGACGCGGTTCCGCGAGCAGGGCGCCGACCGCGGCGCCCACATCTACACGGTCGCCGACGGCCGGATCGCCCGGGAGATCGAGGCCGAGATCGCCGCGGAGACGCCGCTGCCGGACGCCGTCCGGGTGCCGACCAAGGTCGACGGCATGGCCCGGACGGTCGACGAGGCCGCCTGGGAGGACCTCCTCGCCGAGTTCGACGTGAAGGACACCTACGCGTTCGACTACGGGTTCGACCTCGATGCCGCGCCGGTCGCCGAGACGCTCGCCTCGGGGACGGTCCGCGGCACGAAGGGCCGGGTGCTCGTCCTCGAGCGCGACGGCGGGGTCTACGCCGTCGACATGCGCGACCTGGTCGGCTACGAACTCCGGGAGGGGACGTCCTCCCGGGAACTGCAGTCGAGCCTCGGCGCGTTCGGCTGACGCCCGTGAGACCTTGGGACTTTTCTGCGGGGAGCCGAAATGGGGGGGTATGACGGACGAAGAAGACGCGCCCGAGGAGGGCGACGACAGCGGCGAGGAGAAGTCGTTCCGCGAGCGGGTCGAGGAGATCCGCCAACAGCGCGCGGAGGACCGCGAGGGCGAGGAGGGCGAGGGCCTGAGTCGCGAGGAGAAGATGGAGGAGATGATGGGCGGCGGCGGTCCCGGCGGCCCCGGCGGCGGTCCCGGTGGCGGCGGCATGGGCGGCAGCCCCTTCGCGCAGATGATGGGCGGCATGATGGGCGGCGGCGGTCCCGGCGGCGCCATGGGCGGCTCCCCCGGCGGCCGCGGCGAGGGCGGCAGCGACAACGAGGAACTGACCCGCGAGGTGCGGAAGGTCCGCGACGAACTCCACGACATCCGCCGCGAACTCGAGCGCATCGGCGACGCCCTCGAGGACTGAGTTCGGTCCGCGTCGGCGACCTGTTGATTTTTCACCCGGGCGACCGTTCTCATCCCAAGAGCCGGTCATGTCGGAATTCGACCCCGGAGAGATAGCTACGAGCCTGCTGCAGTCGCTCCCCGATCTCGTCTACATCGTCGACGCGGACGGGCGACTCGTCTGGTGGAACGACCGCCTGAACGAGGTGGCCGGCTACGACGACGACACCATCGCCGAACTGGACCCCTTCGAACTGATCCCGGACGATCAGCGTGAGGCCGCCGTCGCGGCGTTCTCGCAGGTCGGGACCTACGACCCGGAGACCACGATGGAGTTCGACGTCCTCACGAGCGATGGCGACCGCATCCCCCACGAGTTCAACGGCTCCGTCATCGAAGTCGACGGTCGGACCCTGGTCACGTCGGTCGCCCGCGACGTAACCGCCAGACGCGAGCGAGACCGGGAGATCCGCCGGCAGCGGGACGAACTGGAGACCTTGCACCGACTCAGCGAGACGGTCTACGAGGTGATCCAGTCCGTGATCGACGCGGCGACCCGCGAGGAGATCGAGCAGGCCGTCTGCGACCGCCTGGCCGCCTCGGAGCTCTACCAGGCCGTCTGGATCGCGCGCAACGACCCGGGCGGCACCGTCGACCCCGTGGCCGGCGTGGCGGCCACCGACGACTTCGTGGAGACGATCGCCGAACTGAACGGCCTCGACTGGAAGCGACCCGCCGAGATCGCCGTCGAGACCGGCGAAGTACAGGTCATCCAGGGGTTCGCGGACTCAAGCATCCCGGACCGCGCGAAGGAGGTCGCGGAGTCCCTGGACGTCCACGCGGGGGCGTCCGTGCCCATCGTCCACCGCGGGACCGTCGAGGGCGTGCTGAGCGTCTACTCCTCGCGGCCGGACGCCTTCAGCCCGCGGGAGCAGGCCGCCTTCGAACGGCTGGGCGAGGTGCTCGGTTTCGCCACCAACGCCGTCCGGACCGAGCGGCTCCTGCTCTCGGATACGGCGACGGAACTGACGTTCCGGGTCTCCGGACCCGAGGCACTGCTCGCGTCGGTCTCGTCGGAGGCCGACGGCCCCTGTCGCAAGGAGTGGTCGACCGCCGTCGAGGGCGGCGACGGCAACTACCGCCACTACGTCACCGTGAAAGGGATCGACCCCGAGCGGGTCCGCGAGATGGCCGCGGAGCGTTCGACCGTCGAGTCCATCGAGCACATCGGCGACAACGGCGACGAGCACGTCTTCGACGTGGTCACGAGCGACTCGTTCACCCGGCGGTTGCTGGACGTCGGCGCGAGCCCGACGTCGATGGTCGCCCGCGACGGCGAGACCGTCATCGTCGCGGAGCTCGCCGGCGATGCGGACGCCCGGCGGGTCGTCGAGGCGGCCAACGAGCTGTACGACGTCGAACTCGTCTCGAAGCGCGAGCTGGAGCGTCCGGTCAGGACGACCGACGAGTTCTTCGACGCCGTCGCCGACCGCCTCTCTGACCAGCAGCTGGCGGCGCTGCGGCACGCCTACTTCGGCGGCTACTTCTCGTGGCCCCGGGACGCGACCGCCGAGGAGGTCGCCGACCGGATGGACGTCAGTTCCCCGACGTTCCACTACCACCTCCGGCACGCCCAGCGGGCCCTGGTCGACGCGTTCCTCGAGCATCTAGACGACTAGAGGGACCGTTGATACTCACCGCGGCATCAGATTCGACCGGAAGCCCGTCGATGGATCAGGCGGTACCGCCGTCGGTCGGTCCGACCGGAACGGCGCTGCCGTCACTCGGTGCCCGCCATCGACCGCGGCTTCACCCGCTGACGTCGTCGGCCCCCGAGGCCGTCGCGAAAGCCCCTCGACGGCCGGGGGCCGGTCGCGACGTCCGTACCGCTGGTGTGGGGATGCACCTGCCACCCGTCGGCGCGTCGGGACGACGCGCCGCGGCGAGCGTCGGTTCGCCGGCGCCTGCCGACCGAACGACGGCTAGCCGCCGTTACAGGAAGCCAGCGTCGGCGAGCCGCTCGACGCCCTCTCGCAGCCGTTCCTCGCTGGCCGCGTAGGAGAGCCGCGCGTAGCCCGGCGTGCCGAAGGCGCTGCCCGGAACCGTCGCCACGTGGGCCTCCTCGATGGCGCCCTCGCACCACGCCTGATCGTCGTCATCGACCGGGAGCATCATGTAGAAGGCGCCGGTCGGGACGGGGACGTCCTTGCCGTGGTCGGCGAAGAGGTCCACGAGCATGTCGCGGCGCTCCTCGAAGGCCTCGCGCATCTCCGTGACGGCCTCGTCGGTGTTCTGCAGCGCCTCGATGCCCGCGTACTGGACGAAGTGGGTCGCACAGGAGACGGAGTGTGAGTGGAGCTTCCCGGCCTGGTCGACGAGGGCCTGCGGCGCGGCGAGGTAGCCGAGCCGCCAGCCCGTCATCGAGTAGGCCTTCGAGAAGCCGTTGATGGTGACGGTGCGGTCGCCCATCCCGTCCAGGGAGCCGAGCGACGTCTGCTCGGTGTCGTAGGTGATGGCGTCGTAGATCTCGTCGGCGATGACGGTCACGTCGTGCTCGACGGCGAGGTCGCGGACGCCCTCGAGGGCCTCGTCGGTGAACACCGCCCCGGAGGGGTTCGACGGCGAGTTGACGACGAGCAGTTCCGTCTCGTCGGAGACGGTCGCCTCGAGCTCGTCGAGGGCGGGCGCCAGCTGGAAGTCGTGGGCCGAGAGGTCGACCCGCGAGAGGTCGGCGCCGGCCATCTTCGCCATCGCCTCGTAGCTCACCCAGGCGGGGTCGAGCAGCACGACCTCGTCGCCGTCCTCGACGAGCGCCTGGAACGTCTCGTAGAGGGCCTGCTTGGCGCCCGGCGTGACGATGATCTCGTCGGTGCCGTAGTCGAGGCCGTCGCCGTCGAGTTTCTCGACGATAGCCTCCTTCAGCGGCGGGATGCCGTTGGAGGGCGCGTAGCCCGTGTGGCCGTCGTCCATCGCCTGCTTGCCGGCCTCGACGACGTTCTCCGGCGTGGGGAAGTCCGGCTCCCCGACGGAGAGGTCGACGACGTCGACGCCGTCGGCTTCCAGTTGCGACGCGAGGTTGCTGATCGCCAGCGTCGCGCTCGGTTCGACCCGTTCGACGCGGTCCGCGAAGTCCATGGTCATGATTCGAGTTCCTCGGCGAGTGAAATAGCGCTCTCGACGGCGGTCGCGCCGTAGTCGATCCGCTCTTCGGCCTCGGCCTGGCTCATCCCGGGGCCGATGACGCCGAAGGTGACCGGCGTGTCGCGCTCCAGGGAGACGTCGGTGAGCCCCTGGGCGGCGGCGTCGGCGATGACCTCGTCGTGGTCGGTGTCGCCGGTGACGATGGCGCCGAGCACCGCGACGGCGTCGACGTCCTCTCGCCGGGCCAGGCGGTCGGCGGCCAGCGGCGTGTCGTACGAGCCCGGAACCTCCAGGGTCTCGACGATCTCCGCGCCCGCCTCGGCGGCCGCCTCCCGCCCCCGTTCGGCCATCTCGTGGGTGATCGGCCGCTCCTTGTTGAACTGCGCGACCACCAGTCCGAGCGCTACCATACGAGCGGGTCGGCGACGGGCGGTAAAAGAAGTGCCGGAACGGGCCCACGATGGCCGCGTTCGACCGTCCCGTCCCAACTTCCGTCGTGACCTCGCCGTCCGCCTCCCCGACCGCGGACCAGAACTGTTCTAATCCCTCCGTGACAGGTTCACGGCGATGAACGATCGTCGGGACCGGACGCTCCTCGCCGTCGTCGGACTCGCCGCCGTCGCGCTCGCGCTCCGACTCGCCTTCCTCGGCTCCCGGGTCGCCCACTGGGACGAGGGGCGCGTCGCCTACTGGATCGCCGACTACGCGGCGACCGGCGTCCTGTTCTACCGGCCCATCATCCACGGGCCGTTGCTCCACCTCGTCAACGCGCCGCTGTTCAAGGTCCTCGGGGCGACGGACACCGTGATGCGGCTCGTCCCGGCGCTGCTGGGCGGCCTGCTTCCGCTGACGGCGCTGCTGTTCCGCCACCGGCTCCGCGACGCCTCGGTCGTCGGCCTCGCGCTGTTCCTGGCGCTGGACCCCGTCCTCCTCTACTACTCGCGGTTCATGCGGAGCGACGTCCCTGTCGCCGCCGCCTGCTTCGTCGCGTTCGCCTGCCTCGTCCGCGCCGTCGACTTCGACGACGGCCGCTACCTCTACCCCGCGTCGTTCGCCCTCGCGGTCGGCTTCGGCGCCAAGGAGAACGCCCTGGCGTACCTCCTGGCGTTCGTCGGCGCGACCGGCCTGCTGCTGGGCCACCGCATCGTCGTCTCCTGGGTCACCGACGGCTCGCCCGCGGAGGCGTTCAAGAGCTACGCCGCCCGGACCCTCGGCGGGGTCGTCCGGCACGGGCGCTCGATCGTCGGCAGCGCGGTACTGTTCCTCGCGACGTTCACCTACCTCTACGCGCCGCGGGGGTCGCTGCCCTCGAAGCGGCTGTACTACTTCTCCTGTCTGGACTACGAGGGCCACTTCGACGTTGCGGCCCAGCCGACGCTCGGGGAGGCGCTCGCGAATCCGCTGCAGCTCCCGCGGCTGGTCTACTTCACGCTCGGGTCGACCGGGGAGCTGTACGCCTGCCAGTGGATCACCCCGCGCCAGGAGGACCCCAACCCGTACCTGGAGTTCCTCGGCGAGATGTCGCTCATCACGGCGGAGGCCTCCGCGGCGCTCGTCGCCCTCGCCGTCGTCGGCTTCCTGGCGACGATGTACGCCTCGGAGTTCCCGTACGACCGCCCCGACGACCTGGTGGCGTTCTGCTTCTACTGGGGCGCCGCGTCGATGGTCGGCTACCCCGTCATCACCGACATCGGCGGGGCGGCGTGGCTGGTCGTCCACATCGTCCTGCCGCTGGCGGTTCCGGCGGCGTTCGGCATCGGCGTCCTCTACCGTTGGGGCGGGGACGCGCGGGTCGACGGGGACACGGTCAGCGTCGCGCTGGCGGTGGCCCTCGCCGTCCTCGTGGTCGGGTCGATGGCCTGGACCGGTTACGCGACCAGCTTCGCCGACCCGAAGTCCGACGACAACTCGCTCGTCCAGTACGCACAGCCCTCCGGCGACGTCGAGCCGACGCTCGCGGAGATGCGCACCCTCGCCGACCGCAACGACGGCACCGACGTCGTCCTCTACGGCGGCCACCTCCACGACCCGACCGGCGACGAGGAACTGGAGCGGCGCCCGACCTGTGCGGACTGGTTCAACGCGCTCCCGCTGCCCTGGTACTTCGAATCGGGCGAGATGGACGTCGACTGCGCGCCCGAGGAGACCGCCCTCGAGGACGCGCTCGCCGCCGACCCGCCGGTGGTGATCGCCCACCGGAAGAACGCCAGCGCCGTCGACGAGCGGATCGACGACCGCTACGAACGCCGGGAGTTCAGGATGCGGACGACGGCCGAGCCGTTCGTCTACTACGTCGACGTGGCGCGCCTGGAGTGAGGCCGCAGAGCGCTACCGGCGGAGAGGAGGGCCACCGGGCTGGTTACTCGGTTGTCAGGTACGGTTTCCGAACTCGGAGTCACGCAAACGTTACTCAGCAGTACGCTCGCCCATTCGGCGGCGCGCTCCCCGAAATCCCGGCGTACCCTTCCCTGTGGTAGTCAATAACAATATCTCCCCCGATTCATCGACCACCGCATGTCAGATGGCGACCAGCGGGACGGGCGGAGTGGGATCGGGACGCTGCGGCGTGACGTGATGAAAGTCGTGGGGGCCGGGGGTGCGCTGGGTGCCCTCGGCGGTACGGCGACGGCGAACGAACACGACGACGGGACCCCGGGAGGGATGACCGACGACGGGGCTCCGGCGGAGCCGGCGACGTCGACGGTCCACACGGTTCGGACGCTCATCGGGGAGTCGACCAGCCCGGACCGGCCGGCGGACTTCTTCTACCAGCCGACCGGGCTCCACGTCGAGCCGGGCGACGTGGTCAGGTTCGTCTTCGAGACGCCGGACCACAACGTGACCTCCTACCACCCCGCATTCGGGATGCAGCGGCGGATTCCGGCGGGCGTCCGGCCGTTCTCGTCGCCGATCATGGGCTGGGACCCGGACTCACTTCCGGACGATGTCACCGAACCACCGGCAGAGCCCGGTTCCGGCGGCCCCGGGGCCGAGGAGGGCGACGAAGGTGACGGAGCCGACAATGGCGACGACGGGGGCGGTCCCGTCCCGAGCACGTGGCTGTACGCCTTCGAGACGCCGGGGGTGTACGACCTCGAGTGCGCGCCCCACGAGGCCTACGGGATGGCGATGCGTGTCGTCGTCGGCGACGAGACCGACGCGGCGTTCGAGACCTCGGACGCCGACCAACTGCCGCAACCCAGGGCGGGACCGGTCGGGTTCGCCCGACGGGTGTTGACCGACCCGGCGCTGGAACCGGACGCTATCGTCGACAAAGGGTGCGTGGAGTGGTCGGCCCTCGAGGCGATCCAGTCGGGCGGCGAGGACGGCGAATCCTCGACCGAGTGACATCGGGGACAGACTAACAATCCACAGTCCCGAGGGCCGGTCGGCCGAGCGGCGGTCCGCCGCGAATGGTAACCTTCTCGGCCCCCGGCGAACCACCCTCCACCATGAATCACGCCACGCCAGCCGCGACGCTCGGCGTCGTCGGGGGCGGCCAGCTCGGCCGGATGATGGGCGAGGCCGCCGGCCCCCTCGGCGTCGAGCTCGTCGTCTCCGACCCGACGCCCGACTGTCCCGCTGCGCCGGTCGTCCGCGACCAGGTCGTCGGCGACTTCGACGACTACGAGGCCGTCCGCGAACTCGCCGAACAGGTGGACGTCCTGACCTTCGAGATCGAGCTCGCGGACCCCGACGAGATGGAACGGGTCGGCGAGGAGACGGACACGCCGGTCCACCCCGACCCCGACACCCTCCGGACCATCCAGGACAAGCTCGTCCAGAACCGCGCGCTCGCCGACGCCGGCGTCCCGGTCCCGGAGTTCCGGCGGGTCGACGACACCGACGACCTCCGGGCCGCCGGCGAGGAGCTCGGCTGGCCGCTGATGTGCAAGGCCCGCGAGGGCGGCTACGACGGCCGCGGGAACATGCCCTGCGAGGGCCCCGGAGAGGCCGAGTCGGTCCTCGAGCAGCTCGGAGGTCCGGCGCTCGCCGAGGAGATGGTCGACTTCGAGCGCGAACTCGCCGTCATGGGCGTGAAGGGTGTTGACGAGACCCGCGCGTTCCCCGTCACAGAGACGATCCACGAGGAGGAGATCCTCCGGGAGCTGGTCACGCCGGCGCGGACCGCCCCCGAGGTGCGCGAACGCGCGCGCGAGGTGGCCTTCGACGTCCTCGAGGAGATGCTCGACGGGCGCGGCGTCTACGGCATCGAGCTCTTCGAGACGAGCGACGGGGAGATCCTCGTCAACGAGATCGCCCCACGGCCGCACAACTCCGGGCACTGGACCATCGAGGGTGCGCGAACGTCGCAGTTCGAGCAGCACGTCCGCGCGGTCCTGGGGTGGCCCCTCGGCAGCACCGACCGGCGGGCCCCTTCGGTGACGACGAACATCCTCGGCGACGTCGACGAGCCCGAGCCCGCGTCGCTGGCCGGCACCGAGGCGGTCCTGCAGTCGTCCCGGGCGTCGCTGCACTGGTACGGCAAGCGGGAGGTCCGGCCGCTCCGGAAGATGGGGCACGTGACGCTGGTCGACGGGTCGGCCGAGGACGGCGAAGAGCTACTTGCGCACGCGCGAGAACTACGCGACGGGCTGTCCTTCCAGTGACCGACGCGGAGGGCTGACCCGCGGCGAGGCCGTTCGCGGCTCCCGGACACCGCAAGGACGAAGCCGCCACCGTCCGGGAACCCCTACATGACCCGCTCGCAGGCAGTCCAGGACGTCATCGACCTGCTGGAGGCCGAGGCCGAGGCGGACCGCGCCCCCGAAGCCACTCCCGACGTCGGCATCGTGATGGGTTCGGACTCGGACCTCGAGACGATGTACGGCGCCTACGAGGCGCTCACCGAACTCGGCTTCGAGGAGGTCACCGACTACGACGACCCCCCGGAGGCGGGGTTCACCTTCGAGACCTTCGTCGTCTCGGCCCACCGCACCCCCGAACTGATGTACGTCTACGGCGAGACCGCCCGCGACCGCGGGCTCGACGTGATTATCGCGGGCGCCGGCGGCAAGTCCGCGGACCTGCCGAACATGACCGCCTCCATCGCCTACCCGATCCCGGTCGTCGGCGTCCCCGTCCAGGAGAAGTCCGTCGACAGCGTCATCGGGATGCCGACCGGCGCACCGATCGTCGCCGTCGACGCGGGCAAGTCGTTCAACGCCGCGCTCTCCGCCGTACAGATTCTCTCGCGTGCGCATCCGGAACTGGAGACTCGACTGGACGAGTACCACGACGACCTGCAGGACGGCGTCGGCGCCGATTCGATGGGGCTGCACACGAAGGGGACCGAACGCTACCACGACGAGATGGAGTGATGGCGTCGGTCCGGCTCGGGTTCAAGTAAGTTCACGCAACTCCCCTGGGTCGACACGTAATTCGGCCGTAACACCGACCACGGAGAAGCCTATCCGTAACGGCCGTCGGGGACACAAATCAACTCTTATGTACCGGTGCCTCTAACCCTCGGACGATATAGACGCGATGAGCAATCCATGGATCGCTGTCGGCGCGCTGGCGGTGGTGGGAGTCGCGATCCCGCTCTCGATGATCGCGGTGTCGAGTCTCCTCCGCCCAAGCGTCGCCGAGCAAGGGAAACGCGCCACCTACGAGTCCGGTGAGATACCGACGGGGACGACGCGCATCAGGTTCAACATCCAGTACTACATGATCGCGCTGCTGTTCCTCGTCTTCGACATCGAGACGGTGCTCATCTTCCCGTGGGCGCTGATTTACAGCGACGCGGTTGCCGAGTTCGGACTGACGCGGGTGCTGGGTCCGATGCTCGTCTTCCTCGTCATCCTGCTGGTCGGGCTCGTGTGGGCGTGGCGGAACGGTGCCGTTCGCTGGGTCAGGAGCGAGCGGGCGGAAATCAAGAGTGAACTATGAGCAGCGAACAGGAACTCCACGACACAGTATCGACGCAGGAATCCCGGATGGGGAAGGGTGTCGACAACCGGTTCAACTCGAAGCTGCGTGAGGCGTTCGGCTCGACGCCGTTCATCCTCACGAAGTTCGACAAGTTCATGAACTGGGTGCGGAGCTCGTCGATGTTCATGATGCAGTTCGGGATCGCCTGCTGCAGCATCGAGATGATGCACACCTACGCGATCAAACACGACCTCGATCGCTTCGGTGCCGGCGTCCCCCGGGCGTCGCCGCGGCAGGCCGACGTGATGATCGTCCCCGGGACGATCGTCTCGAAGTTCGGCCCGCGGATGAAGCGCGTGTACGACCAGATGCCCGAACCCAAGTTCGTCGTCGGGATGGGCAACTGCACGGCGTCCGGCGGCCCCTTCCACGAGGGGTACAACGTCGTCAAGGGCGCCGAACAGATCATCCCGGTCGACATCCAGGTCCCGGGCTGTCCGCCCCGGCCGGAGGCGCTGATCTACGGCATCGCGAAGCTCCAGGAGCGCATCGCCAACGGCGAGTCCTCGCCGGTCGTGGTGAAGTCCTACGAGCTCGAGCAGTTCGGCGACCTCGACCGCGACGAACTGGTACAGCACCTCGCAGACCAGATCGACGAGGACGACCTCGTCATGCGGTACAACTGGGTCGACTCGCCATGAGCCTGGAGAAACCCCGTCCCACGGACGTCGGCGAGACCGAGGAGGGACAGGTCGACTACGAGGAGCTCGCGGACCTGCTGGGCGATACCGTCATCGGCCGCGAGACGCACGTCAACGCCGAGGCGTTCGTCGTCCGACCCGACGAGGTCCAGGACGCGCTGTACGCGCTCCGGGACGAGGCCGGCTTCGACCACCTCTCCTGTCTGACGGCCCAGGAGTACGACGACCGCTACGAGTCCATCTACCACCTGACGAAGTACGACGACCGGACCCAGGAGGTCGGCGTCGTGGTCCCCGCGTCGAAGGACGACCCAGTCTCCCAGACGGCCGAGCCGGTCTACCGGACGGCCGACTGGCACGAGCGCGAGGCCTACGACCTCGTCGGCATCGACTACGAGGGCCACCCGCAGATGGAGCGCATCCTCCTGCCGGAGACCTGGCAGGGCCACCCGCTCGCCCAGGACTACAACCCCGAGCAGCCGCAGGTCGTCGCCTACCGCGAGCACGCCAACCCGATCGAACCGGACCAGCGCGCCGGCGAGGCGAAGTCCGATCAGACCGGCGGCGAGGTCGAGGCGGAGTCCGACACGATGTTCATCAACATCGGCCCGCACCACCCCGCCACCCACGGCGTCCTCCACATCGAGGCCGTCCTCGACGGCGAGCAGATCGTCGACGTCGAGCCGGACATCGGCTACCTCCACCGCTGCGAGGAGCAGATGTGCGAGCAGAACACCTACCGGCACCAGATCATGCCGTACCCTGACCGGTGGGACTACACGGCGAACATGCCCAACGAGTGGGCGTACGCCCGCGCCGCCGAGGAGCTCGCCGACATCGAGGTCCCGGAGTACGCCAAGATCCTCCGGACGCTGGGCTGTGAGCTCAGCCGGATGACCGGACACTTCTTGGCGCTCGGGACGTTCGCCCTGGACGTCTTCGGCGACTTCACCGCGACGTTCCAGTACTCGTTCCGCGACCGCGAGATCGCCCAGGACATCCTCGAGGACCTGACGGGCCAGCGGATGATGTACAACTACTTCCGGCTCGGCGGGGTCGCCTGGGACATCCCGGAGCCCCGCGAGGAGTTCTTCGAGAAGACGCGGGACTTCCTCGACGACCTGCCGGAGAAGGTCAAGGAGTACCACAACCTCCTGACGTCCAACGAGATCTTCCAGCTGCGCTGTGTCGGCACCGGCGAGCTGCCGCCGGAGGTCGCCAAGCAGTACGGCGCCACCGGCCCGGTGGCACGCGGCTCCGGCGTCGACTACGACGTCCGTCGCGACGACCCCTACGGCTACTACCCCGAACTCGACTGGGACGTCGTCACCGAGGACGGTGCCGACAACTACAGCCGCGTCCTCGTGCGGATGCGCGAGGTCGAGGAGTCCGCGAAGATCGTCTCGCAGTGTATCGACCTCCTCGAGGAGTGGCCCGAGGAGGAGCGCAACATCCAGTCGAACGTCCCGCGGACGCTGAAGCCGGAGGCCGACAAGGAGGTCTACAAGGCCGTCGAGAACGCAAAGGGTGAACTCGGCGTCTACATCCGCTCGGACGGCACGGACCAGCCGGCGCGGTTCAAGATCCGGAGCCCCTGCTACCACAACCTCCACACGCTGCGGGACATGGTCGAGGGCGAGTTCATCCCCGACCTCGTCGCCTCGCTCGGTAGCCTCGACATCGTCCTCGGGGAGGTGGATCGATGATCCCGGCGCAGACGCGAACGCCGCTGCCCGACGCCATCGGCGACCTGCTCGGGTTCGGGACCGAGATGACGACCGGCCAGGAGATACTGACCTCGCTGCTCGGCGCCGCCCTCGTCGGCACCCTGATGCTCGCGATGACCGCGGTGGCCGGGCCGTGGGCCAAGCGGAAGATCACCGCTGCCTTCACCGACCGCTACGCGGTCAATCGGCTCGGCCCCGCCGGGTTACTCATCATCGTCGCCGACGCCCTCCGGATGCTCTCGAAGGAGCTCATCGTCCCGGAGGACGTCGACCGCCCAGCCTGGGACCTCGCGCCGGTCGTCATCGCCAGCACGGCGCTGCTCGGCTTCGCCGTCATCCCGATGGGCAACGGCATCCATCTGGCCGACCCCGAGATCGGCCTCGTCTACGTCTTCGCCGTCGCCTCGATGGCATCGCTCGGCCTCGTGATGGCCGGGTACGCGTCGAACAACAAGTACTCGCTGCTGGGCGGGCTCCGCGCCGTCGCGCAGAACCTCGCCTACGAGATCCCGCTGGTCCTCATCGCCGCCTCGGTCGTCCTGTTCGCCGGGTCGCTGCAGATGAGCGAGATCGTCGCGGCGCAGGCGGAGACCCTGTTCACCGTCGGCGGCGTCGCCATCCCGGCGTGGTTCGCCTTCGTCAACCCCTTCGCGTTCGTGCTGTTCCTGGTCGCGAACCTCATGGAGATCGGCCGGAACCCCTTCGACACGCCGGAGGCGCCGACCGAGATCGTCGCCGGATACCAGACGGAGTACTCCAGCGTCTACTTCGTGCTGGTGTACCTCGGGGAGTTCATCCACATCTTCCTCGGGGGCGCCATCATCGCGACGCTGTTCCTCGGCGGCCCCGCCGGGCCCGTCCTGCCGGGCATCCTGTGGTTCATTATCAAGATCTGGGCGGTGTTCCTGTTCACGCAGTGGGCCCGCTCGGCGCTGCCGCGCGTCCGCGTCGACCAGGCGATCGAGATCGGCTGGAAGGGGATGCTCGTGCTCGCGTTCGCGAACCTCCTGCTGACTGCCGTCATCGTCGGAGTGATCGCATAATGATCGGAATGCTCAAATCGATGGCAACGACCATGAAACACGCCCTTGACGGCGAGAAGTTCACCGTCCAGTACCCCGAGGACACGCCGGACGTCTCCCCGCGGTTCCGCGGCGTCCACAAGTTCTCCCAGGAGCGCTGCATCTGGTGTCGCCAGTGCGAGAACGTCTGCCCGAACGACACCATCCAGATCGTCACCGACGAGCAGCGCAACGGCGAGCAGTACAACCTCCACGTCGGCCAGTGCATCTACTGCCGGCTCTGCGAGGAGGTCTGCCCCGTCGACGCCATCCTGCTCACCCAGAACTTCGAGTTCACCGCGGACACGAAACACGAGATGGCGTACAACAAGGAGCAGCTGAAGAACGTCCCGTGGTACAAGGACATCGACCCTCTCGCCTCCCGCGAACCCGACCGCGGCGCCTGGATCGGCGAGGGCGAGGGCGAAGTCGACTACCAGTAGCAACCCACTTTTTACACGGCCCCCTCGCTGCGCTCGGGGGCCGGCAAAAACTTGGGGAAAATATGCGCGCGTGCTCCTTCTACGGCGCTCCCTTCGGTCGCGCCGCTCCAGTCCGCGCGCGCTACGGCGACTCACTTCGTTCGCCGCCGGAACCCGCGCCTCGCTACCGCTCGGTGCGGATGCGCGTGACTACTTCGCGGTAAGTGTCACCGAGACGAACTTACGACCTGTTCAGCACCGCGCCACGCGCGCACGGACACCCTGAAAGCCCCCGGAACTCGAGAGCATAAGGAAATCTTCAAAGGGAACCCGACTGCAGGGGTAAACAATGGCTGTAGTACCGTACGAGACACTGGCGTTCCTGCTGTTCGCTCTGGTGACGGTCGGGGCGGCGCTGGGCGTCGTGTTGGTCCGGGACGTGTGGCACTCGGCGCTCCTGCTGGGCGTCGCGCTGCTCTCCGTCGCGGTCCACTACGTGATGTTGCAAGCCGAGTTCCTGGCGGCGATGCAGGTGCTCGTGTACGTCGGTGGGGTGCTCGTCCTGATCACCTTCGCCGTCATGTTCGTCCGCCGGGATCAAGCACCCGAGCAGGAGGCACTACCATGACGACGCGACCGCGACTCTACGGGGGGAACAAGGTCGTCGGCGTCCTGGCGCTCGGCCTGTTCGGCTTCCTCGCGGCGGTGTTCCTCACGAGCGGCTTCGGGACCGCCGAGGGGTTCGCCGACGGGTCGATCACGCGCTCGATCGGCTACGCGATGTTCAACCTCCCGGGCGCCGACATCGCGAGCGAGGGCTTCCTGGTGGCGTTCATCACCATCGCCGTCGTGCTGGACGCGGCCCTCGACGGCGCCGTCATGCTCGCCACGCGGGACGAGGAGGGTGATTCCTGATGGTGCTCGGAACCGTCCCGGCCGAGTACTACCTCGTGCTGTCGGCGGCCGTCTTCTGCACCGGGCTCTTCGGCGTGCTGACCCGCCGGAACGCCCTGATGTTCCTGATGAGCGTCGAGCTCATGCTGAACGCGGCGAACATCAACCTCGTCGCGTTCGCCTTCTACTGGGAGAACATCACCGGGCAGGTGTTCGCCCTGTTCACGATGGCGCTGGCCGCCGCCGAGGTCGCCATCGGCATCGGTATCATCCTGGTGCTGCACCGCAACTTCGATAACGTCGACGTGACCGAAGCGACTACACTGAGGTGGTAAGATGGCAGGAGTATTCGCATACGCGCCGGCGATCGCCGCGCTGCCGTTCGCGTCGTTCCTGGTCGCACTGCTCGCGGGCAAGTGGCTGCCGAAGCGGGGGGCCCTCTCGGGGATCATCGCGACGGCGATGTCGCTGGGGCTCTCCTTGGTCGTCCTCGGCACCGTCGTCCTGACCGGGGAGACGTACAACGAGACGCTGTACACGTTCGTGGACGCCAGCGAGGCGTTCGACCTGACGTTCGGCCTGCTGATCGACCCGCTGTCGGCCGCGATGCTGGTCATCGTCTCGCTCATCGCGTTCCTCGTCCACATCTTCTCGCTGGGCTACATGAACGACGAGGGCGAGACGGGGCTGCCCCGCTACTACGCCGGCCTCGGGCTGTTCACCGCGAGCATGCT
Source organism: Natronomonas salina (assembly GCF_013391105.1). Classification (NCBI taxonomy): domain Archaea; kingdom Methanobacteriati; phylum Methanobacteriota; class Halobacteria; order Halobacteriales; family Natronomonadaceae; genus Natronomonas; species Natronomonas salina. The sequence continues at coordinate 900,047 of NZ_CP058335.1, read as the reverse complement.
CGCCTTCGTCTTCTCGGACAACCTCCTGATGGCGTTCATGTTCTTCGAGCTGGTGGGGCTGTGCTCGTTCCTCCTCATCGGCTTCTGGTTCCGCGAGGACGCGCCGCCGTCGGCCGCGAAGAAGGCGTTCCTGGTCACCCGGTTCGGTGACTACTTCTTCCTCATCGGCGTCGTCGGCGTCCTCGTGACCTTCGGCACCGCGCAGTTCGCGGGGCCGGAGGGCTTCCCGGCGCTCGCCGAGGAGGCCCTTGGCGGCGGTGAGTCCTTCTTCGGCCTCGACGCCCAGACGTGGTTCTCGGTCCTCGGGCTGCTAGTGCTGGGCGGGGTGATGGGCAAGTCCGCGCAGTTCCCGTTCCACACGTGGCTGCCGGACGCCATGGAGGGTCCGACCCCCGTCTCCGCGCTCATCCACGCCGCGACGATGGTCGCCGCCGGCGTCTTCCTCGTCGCGCGGATGTACGGCTTCTACGCGCTGCTGCCGACGGTACTGGCGATCATCGCCTTCGTCGGCGGCTTCACCGCGCTGTTCGCCGCGACGATGGGCATCGTGAAGAACGAGATCAAGCAGGTGCTGGCGTACTCGACGATCAGCCAGTACGGCTACATGATGCTCGCGCTCGGGTCGGGCGGCTACGTCGCCGCGTTCTTCCACCTCACCACCCACGCCATCTTCAAGGCGCTGCTGTTCCTCGGTGCCGGCTCGGTCATCATCGCGATGCACCACGACGAGGACATGTGGAACATGGGCGGGTTGAAGGACGAGATGCGCGTGACGTACCTCACGTTCCTCGCCGGCTCGCTCGCGCTCGCCGGCATCTTCCCGTTCGCCGGCTTCTGGTCGAAGGACGAGGTGCTCTACGAGTCGCTCGTCCACGGCCTGGGCGGGAGCCCGCTGCTGCTCGGTGCGTGGGCGATGGGCCTGCTCGCCGTCTTCGTCACCGGGTTCTACACCATCCGGATGGTCCTGCTCACGTTCCACGGCGACCCACGGACCGACACCGCCGAGAACCCCCACGCCGTCCGCTGGAACGTCAAGTTCCCGCTGAGCGTCCTCGGGGTCCTCGCGGTCGTCGCCGGCTTCATCAACCCGGTGCCGATCCAGAAGCTCACCGGCGTCCACACCGAGTTCCTGCACGACTTCCTCGACAGCGAGGGCGCCGAGGAGCTGCTGACGAGCGCCCACCACTACGGCGACCTCACCGGCGAGTTCGCCGGCTACTCGAGCGGCTACGTCGGTGGCGGCGAGACCGTCACCCTGCTGGTCAGCGCCGGGCTCAGCCTCGGGCTGGCGGTCGCCGGCGCGCTCGCCGCGTTCGCGCTCTACCGCGGTGCCGCTCCGGCCCGGCACACGGAGAAACTTGGCGGTCTACACACGCTTCTCATGCACAACTACTACCAGGACGAGTACCAGGTCTGGCTCGCCGAGGGGCTCACCGTCCGCGTCTCCCGCGCAGCCGACACGTTCGACCAGGGCGTCATCGACGGTGGGGTCAACGCGGTCTCCAGCGTGAGCCTGTTCTCCGGCGACCGCCTGCGTCGCATCCAGACCGGCACAGTCACGAACTACGCCGCCGCGATCGCGCTGAGCCTGCTGGCGCTGCTCGTCGGCTTCGCGCTGCTCGGGGGGTGGTTCTAGATGTTAGTCGAGGCCCTCATCGCCATCTGTCTCGTCGGCGCGCTGGCCGTCTGGCTGGTGCCGAACCGCTTCGCCCACAAGGCCGCCTTCGCGGTCTCGCTGCTGCCCGTCGTCGTCTCGCTGTACATGTACGCGGTCTTCGACGGCAGCGGCAACGCTCTGCTCGGCGGAGACATCGCCTTCGAGACGTTCGCCGAGTGGCTCACCCTCGGCGTCTACTCGGTGAACTACCACATGGGGCTGGACGGCATCTCGCTGCCGCTGGTCGTCCTCTCGACGGTGCTGACGTCGCTGGCCATCCTCAGCGCGTGGACGCCCGTCGACACCCGCCAGAGCCAGTTCTACGGCCTCATGCTGTTCATGGAGGCCGCCCTGATCGGCGTCTTCGCGGCGCTGGACTTCCTGCTGTGGTTCGTCTTCTGGGAGGCCGTCCTCGTCCCGATGTACTTCCTCATCGGCGTCTGGGGCGGCCCGCGCCGGAAGTACGCCGCGATCAAGTTCTTCGTCTACACGAACATCGCGTCGCTGCTGATGTTCGTCGGCTTCTTCGCGCTGGTGTTCGGGCTCGGCGACGCCGTCACGTCGACGGGCCTGCCGGAGATCGCGCAGGCGCTGCGCGCCGGCCAGCTCGGCGGCCTCGGAATCGTCGGTCCCGACATGCTGGCGCTGCTGGCGTTCCTCGCGATGTTCATCGGCTTCGCGGTGAAGGTGCCCATCGTCCCGTTCCACACGTGGCTGCCGGACGCCCACGTCGAGGCGCCGACGCCGGCGTCGGTGATGCTCGCGGGCGTCCTCCTGAAGATGGGGACCTACGCGCTGCTGCGGTTCAACTTCACGATGCTGCCGGAGGTCGCGGCGACGCTCGCGGTCCCCATCGCGGCCATCGCGGTCCTGTCGGTCATCTACGGCGCGCTGCTCGCGCTGGCCCAGCAGGACCTCAAGCGCATCGTCGCGTACTCCTCGGTGTCGTCGATGGGCTACGTCATCCTCGGCCTCGTCGCCTACACCGTCTACGGCGTCGGCGGCGCGACGTTCCAGATGGTCGCCCACGGCCTCATCTCGGGGCTGCTGTTCATGACGGTGGGCGTCTTCTACAACGCGACGCACACCCGGATGGTCGGCGACATGGCGGGGCTGGCCGACCGGATGCCCGTCACCGCGGGCGTCTTCGTCGCCGGCGCCTTCGCCTACATGGGGCTGCCGCTGATGGCCGGCTTCGCCGCGGAGCTGTTCATCTTCATCGGCGCCTTCCAGTCGACGGTGCTGACCGCCGCGCCGGTGTTCACGGCGATCGCGATGTTCGGCATCGTCATCGTCGCCGGCTACCTGCTGTGGGCGATGCAGCGCTCGCTGTTCGGCCCGTACCGCCTCGAGACCGACTACGAACTCGGGCGGGCGCCCGTCCACGACATCGTCCCCATCGTGACGCTGGTGCTGCTCATCGTCGCGCTGGGAACCGCCCCCGACATCTTCTTCGGGATGATCGAAGAGGCTACAATCGACGTCGTCGACTTCGGAGGTGACCTCTGATGGTGAGCGCGAGTAACTGGCTGCTGCTGGCGCCGACCGGCGCGTTCGTCGTCGCGGCGCTGCTGCTGTTCGTGGTCGACTCGATCAGTCCGGAGGACGCGAGCGGTACCGTGCTGTCGGCCATCGCGACCGCCGGCTCGGTCGTCGCGATGGCGCTGTCCGGCGTCCTGCTGCTCGCCGGCGTCGCCGAGGGCGGCGTCGAGCTGTTCGACGGCCAGCTGGTCGTCGACGGCATGAGCCTGCTGTTCACGTTCATCTTCGGCAGCGTGACGGCGCTGGTCGCCGTCGCCTCCGCGGACTACCTGAAGGGGCTGCCCCACAAGTCCGAGTACTACCTGCTGGCGCTGCTGGCGGCGACCGGGATGGCGCTGATGGCCTCCGCCAACAGCCTGGCCGTCGTGTTCATCGCCCTGGAGCTGTCGTCGCTGCCCTCGTACGCGCTGGTCGCGTACCTCAAGCAGAACCGCGGCTCCGTCGAGGCGGGCCTGAAGTACTTCCTCATCGGGGCGCTGTCCTCGAGCATCCTCGTCTACGGCATCTCGCTGGTGTACGCCGCGACGGGCAGCCTGCTGCTGCCCGACGTCGCGTCGGCGGCCGGCGAGGCGGCCAACACCTACCCCGGCGTCCTCGGCGTCGGCATCCTGATGGTGCTCGCCGGCGTCGCGTTCAAGACCGCCTCGGTGCCGTTCCACTTCTGGGCGCCGGACGCCTACGAGGGCGCGCCCGCGCCGGTCGCGGCGTTCCTGTCGTCGGCCTCGAAGGCCGCCGGGTTCGTCGTGGCCTTCCGCGTGTTCACGGTCGCCTTCCCCATCGCGGACGTCGCCACGAGCGTCGACTGGGTGCTCGCCTTCCAGGTGCTCGCCGTCGTCACGATGACGGTCGGCAACTTCGCGGCGGCGACCCAGGAGAACGTCAAGCGCATGCTGGCGTACTCCTCAATCGGCCACGCCGGCTACGTCCTCATCGGGCTGGCCGCCCTCGGCGGCGCGGGATCGGCCGACGCCGGTTCGACGGTGCTCGGCGCCGGCATGCTCCACCTGCTCGTCTACGGCTTCATGAACACGGGCGCGTTCCTGTTCATCGCCCTGGCCGAGTACTGGGACGTCGGCCGCACCTTCGAGGACTACAACGGCCTCGCCACGCAGGCGCCGCTGGCCTGCGTCGCGATGACCGTCTTCCTGTTCTCGCTGGCCGGCCTCCCGGTCGGCGGCGGCTTCATCTCGAAGTACTACCTCTTCGCGGGCGCGGTCGGCGCCGGCGTCTGGTGGCTCGCGCTCGTCGGCGCGGTCAACAGCGCGCTGAGCCTGTTCTACTACAGCCGCGTCGTCAAGGCGATGTGGATCGAGGACCCCGCCGAGGGGGCCGTCGAGATCGAGAGCTACCCGACGGCGCTGTACGCCGCGGTGCTGGCGGCGGCCGTCGTGACGGTCGTCCTGCTGCCGGGCCTCGTCGTCTTCGACAACGCGGCCTTCGACGCCGCCGCCGCGCTGCTGTAAGCGGCACTCGAACCCGCCGATTCCCTTCTCCGCGACGCTACTTCCGCCGCGCTCCCAGCACGCTTTAGACGGTCCGTCTCTCATCCGCGTGTATGGACCGGCTGGTGCTGGGCTGTGGGACGATCGGGCTGTCGCTCGTCGAGCGGCTGGCCGGGCGGCCGGGGTCGCTCCTCGTGCTCGTCGACGACGAGCACCGGGTGGCGTCGCTCCGTGAGGAGGGCGTCGACGCCAGGGACGTCGACGTCACCGACGGGGCGGCGATCCGCGCCGTCGCCGGTGACGCCGACAGCGTCGTCGTGGCGCCGGACGGCAGCGACCGGGCGCGGGAACTCGCCCGCGTCGCCCGGGAGACCTACCCCGGCGCGTTCGTCCTCGCGTGCCTCGGCTACGACGCGACCGAGGCCCACCGCACGGCGGTCGCCGAGTACGCCGACCGGACTGTCGACGTCGCGGGCGAGTCGGCGGCGTACCTCGACGAGCGGGCCGGCGACAGGGGGATCCGCACCCGGAAGCTCCAGAGCGTCCTCCGGAACCTCGAGGGGACGCTGGCGGTCGTCGCCCACGACAACCCCGACCCGGACGCCATCGCCTCGGCGGTCGGCCTCCAGCGGGTCGCCGAGGCCGCCGGCACCGAGGCCGAGGTCTGCTACTACGGCGAGATCAGCCACCAGGAGAACCGCGCGCTCGTGAACCTCCTGGAGTACGACCTCCGGAACCTGTCGCCGGGCGAGGACCTCTCGTCGTTCGCCGGGTTCGCGCTCGTCGACCACTCGCGGCCGGGCATCAACGACGGCCTGCCGCGAGAGACGCCGATCGACGTCGTCATCGACCACCACCCGCCGCGGGCGCCGGTGGAAGCGCGGTTCGTCGACCTCCGGAGCGACGTCGGCGCGACGAGCACGCTCGTCACCGGCTACCTCGACCAGCTGGGCGTCGAGCCGGCCGCCGACCTCGCGACCGGCCTGCTGTACGGCATCCTGACCGACACCCAGGGGTTCAGCCGCGAGGTCTCGCGACCGGACTTCGAGGCGGCGGCGAGGCTCGTCGAGCACGTCGACAGCGGCGCCATAGAGCGCATCGAGTCGCCCAGCGTCACCGCGGAGACCCTCGACATCGTCGCCGGCGCCATCGGGAACCGCCGCATCGAGGACGACGTGCTGACGACAGGCGTCGGCGCCATCTCGGACCGCGACGCGCTCGCGCAGGCGGCCGACCGCCTCCTCGAGATGGAGGGGGTCGACACGACCCTCGTGTTCGGCTACACCGACGACGTCGTCTACGTATCCGCGCGCTCGCGGGGGACGGAGCTCGATTTGGGGGAGGCCCTCAGGGACGCCTTCGGCCAGATCGGCAGCGCGGGCGGGCACGCGGACATGGCCGGCGCCCAGATCCCGGTCGGCATCCTCGTCGAGGAGACCGACGAGGCCGACCGGGAGTCGGTCATCGAGGAGATCGTCACCGAGCGGTTCTTCGAGACGCTCGGCATCGAACTCGACCGCGCCGCCGCGATGGTCTACGGCGACTTCCTCGGGACGGACGGCGCGCTCGACTGAACCCTTTTTGTCGCTCGGCCCCGTCCCGTATCACAATGGTCGAGGACCCGGAGGAGGCGCTCGCTCGGAACGGACCGCGGGGGATGAACACATGACGACGTTCGAGCGGTGGTAACGCATGGGAGACGACGACGATCCGCTCAACCTGCGGCGCGCGACGGTGAAGGACTACATGACCCGCGACGTCGAGACGGTGTCGCCGGACGACACCGTCGGCTCCGTCGCCGAGCGCGTCGCCGACAGCGACGCCCACAGCGGCTTCCCGGTCTGTGACGGCCGCCGCGTCGACGGGTTCATCAGCGCCCGCGATCTGCTGCTGGCCGACGAGGGCGACCCGATATTCAAGGTGATGACCAAGGACATCATCGTCGCCCACCCGGACATGAAGCTCAGCGACGCCGCGCGCGTCATCCTGCGGTCGGGCATCCAGCGGCTGCCGGTCGTCGACGACGCGGGCAACCTCGTCGGCATCATCTCGAACGCCGACGTCATCCGCAGCCAGATCGAGCGGGCGACCCCCGAGAAGGTCGGCAAACTGCAGCAGACCCTCGAGAGCATCCACGGCGTCGGCGCGACCGAGGAGCGCCGCGAGGTGAAACTCGCGGACCTGACGCCGACGCAGACGAAGGTGTACACCGACGAACTGGAGGGCCGCGCTTACGAACTGGAGAACGGGCTGGCCGAGCCGCTCGTCGTCATCGACAACGCCGGCGAGCTCCTCCTGGCCGACGGCCACCACCGCGTGAAGGCCGCCGACCGCCTCGACGTCGACGAGATGGACGCCTACGTCATCGTCCTCGACGAACGGGTCGAACTCGGGATGGCCGAGACCGCCCGGAAGAGCGACCTCGAGACCATCGCCGACATCGAGGAGGTCGACTACGCACACCACCCCCTCGTCGAGACGACGAAGCGACTCCAGGAAGGGGAGTAGCGTGGGACCGAAGGTCCCACGAACGAACGGACAACTTCGCTGTCCGTGAGTAGCGCGGTTCGGAACGGGGGCGAGACCCGACCGAAGCACGCGTCTCGATCGACGACTGGGGAGCGAGAACCGCGTAAGGGAGGGGCACCCGGCGTCCGAGTGGGTCCCTGGTCCACGCCCACCCACGCCAAGGTTGATACTCGCACCTCCCCAAGGGGTGACCATGTTCGACGAGGAGGACCTCTCGGCGATCCGGGAGGGACGCGAACGCTGGGAACAGGAGACCCTGGAGCCGTTCCTCGAGCGGGGGGAACGCAAAGACGAGTTCGTGACGGTCTCGAACCACGAGGTCGACCGGCTGTACACGCCCGAGGACATCGAGGACATGGACTACGAGGAGGATCTCGGATTCCCGGGTGAGGAGCCCTATACCCGCGGGCCGTACCCGACGATGTACCGGGGGCGAACGTGGACGATGCGGCAGTTCGCCGGCTTCGGCACCGCCGAGGAGACCAACGAGCGGTTCCACTACCTCATCGACGAGGGCCAGACCGGGCTGTCGACGGCCTTCGACATGCCGACGCTGATGGGGATCGACTCCGACGCGCCGATGAGCGAGGGGGAGGTCGGCAAGGAGGGCGTCGCGGTGGACACGCTGCGGGACATGGAGATCCTCTTCGACGGCATCGACGTCGGCGAGATCTCCACGAGTTTCACCATCAACCCCTCGGCGCCGGTCATCTACGCGATGTACGTCGCCCTGGCCGACCAGCAGGGCGTTCCGCGCGAGGAGGTCCGCGGGACCCTCCAGAACGACATGCTCAAGGAGTTCATCGCCCAGAAGGAGTGGGTCATCCCGCCGGAGCCCTCCCTCGACGTCGTCACGGACACCATCGAGTTCGCCGTCGAGGAGACGCCGAAGTTCCACCCCGTCTCCGTCTCGGGGTACCACATCCGCGAGGCCGGCTCCACCGCTATCCAGGAAGCGGCGTTCACGCTGGCCGACGGGTTCGCGTACGTCGAGGACTGTCTCGACCGTGGCATGGACGTCGACGAGTTCGCGCCGCTGCTCTCCTTCTTCTTCAACTCGCACAACTCCATCTTCGAGGAGATCGCGAAGTTCCGCGCGTCCCGGCGCGTCTACGCCCGCGTGATGGAGGAGTGGTACGACGCCGAGAAGCCCGAGTCGAAGCGGCTGAAGTTCCACACCCAGACGGCGGGGCAGTCGCTGACCGCCCAGCAGCCGCTGAACAACGTCGTCCGGACGACCATCCAGGCCCTGGCGGCGGTGATGGGCGGCACCCAGAGCCTCCACACGAACAGCTACGACGAGGCCTGGGCGCTGCCCAGCGAGGAAGCCGTCCGGGTCGCCTTGCGAACCCAGCAGATCATCGCCGAGGAGTCCGGCGCCGCCGACATCGTCGACCCGATGGGCGGTAGCTTCGCCATCGAGAAGCTCACCAACGAGGCCGAAGCGGAGATCATGGCCTACATCGAGGAGATACGGGAGATCGGCGACGGCTCCGTCCGCGACGGGGTGCTGGACGGCATCACGCAGGGGTACTTCCACCGCGAGATCCAGGACGCCTCCTACGAGTACCAGAAGCGCGTCGACGCCGGCGAGGAGGTCGTCGTCGGCGTCAACGAGTACAGCATCGAGGAGGACCCCTCCCCCGACGTCCTGAAGGTCGACGAGGAGACCGAGCGACGGCAGCTCGACCGCCTCGAGGCGGTCAAGGCCGAGCGCGACGACGCGGCCGTCGAGGGGGCCCTCGAGGCCATCGACGAGGCCATCGAGAACGACGAGAACGTGATGCCGCCGATCGTCGACGCCGTGAAGGTCTACGCCACGATGGGCGAGATCATGGCCGTCTTCGAGGACCACTACGGCGCCTACCAGGAGACCGTCGGGCTGGCCTGAAGCCCGCCGGGACCCGCCTCAGCGCTCCTCCTCGACGAAGACGACCATCCCGTGGAAGTCGTTCCCGCCGGTCGTCCGGTGGAGGAAGCCGTACCGCTCGTAGGAGTCGCCCAGCCGCGCGTCGAGGTTGTCGACCGCACTGAGCGCCTCGGTTTGCTCCCGGCAGTCGACGGGTCGCTCGAGGGTGCACTCGGCCTCGGCGACGACGACCGGCGGCGGCGATTCCGGCAGACCGCCGGCGGGTTGCGCGCAGGTCACCGAGACGTCGTTGGCCTCGATATACCACCCCCAGGGGAGCGTGTTGAACCAGTCGATGCAGGAGGGGGTGTGTATCTGGTTCTCCTGCATGTCCACGAACGCCTCGCCGCCGTAGAACAGCGCGTCGGGGCCCTCGGCGTTCGCATCGGCGGCGGCGACGGTCGCGTCGACGGCCGGCCGCATCTCCTGTTGGGGCTGGGCGAACTGCACCATCTCGTTGTCGGGGCTGGTCGGCGAGGCGTAGACGCCGGTGGCGCCGACGACGGCGACCTGGCCGGCGACGAGGACCAGCAGGGCGGCCACGATGCCGGCGCTGATCCGGTCGTCGTCCGCGTAGGCGTCGCGGCCCACCTCGAAGAGCGCCGCGAGGGCGACGGCGGCGGGCACCGCCAGCGGGACGAGCGCGTTGACGATGATCCAGGCGCCCCAGATGTCCGTGCCGAGGGGGTAGCCGACGACGCTGGCGAAGCCCCAGTACGAACAGAAGGCGACGAGTCCGCGTTGCCGGAGGCGCCCCCACCGGTCGAGGAGGAACCCCGCGATGGACAGAACGAACAGCGGGCCGGCGTAGCCCAGCGTCGTCGAGACGAACCGATCCAGGGTGTCGCGGTACTCGGCGATTGACTTCTCCTCGCCGTGGCCGAACCAGTACTCGAAGCCCGTCCGGAGGTCCTCGATCGTCCGGTCGACGGTCAGGCCGAGGTTGCCGGACCACAGCCCCGCCTCGCCGCCGCGCGGCGCGTAGAAGAAGAACACGACCAGGGCGAACACGCCCGCGGCGCCGAGGAGGTGGCCGACGTACCACCCGGCGCGGCGGCGGGCCCGTCGCGGGTGCTCCCGATAGCGGTCCCGGACTCGACCGGCTAGCGCGACCGCTCGCTCGCGGCCGCTGCCGAAGTTGCGGGGGCGGAAGAGGGCCGTGTCGACGAGCAGCGCCGCCGCGCCCAGCCAGCAGAGGACGTAGACGACGGCGTTCTCCTTGGCGGCGAGGCCGAAGCCCAGCAGGACGACGCCGACGTAGAGGTACCAGGCCCCGAACCCGTCGTAGGCGCGGAGGAACGCGGCGAACGCGGCGAAACAGAACGCGGCGACGAGCAGCGTCGACCGCATGAACCGCGAGTAGTAGAGCAACAGCGGGTTCGCCGCCAGAAGGACGGCGAGGGCGACGACCTCGCTGTCGGACAGCCGGTGGCGGAACCACAGCGCGACGAGCGGCAGCACTCCGCCGACGATCGCCACCGGGAGGCGGGCGGCGAAGTCGGTCGCGCCGAACAGCGCGTACGTCCACCGGGCGACGTAGCGGACCCAGGGGCCGTGGATGCCGTAGCGGTAGTGGATCTCGCCGGTCTCGGCGTAGCGGAGCACCCAGAAGGCGACCCGCGCCTCGTCGAAGTGCGAGATGCGGGCGCCGAGGAAGACGAGGCGGGCGAGGAGCCCCACCACCGCGACGGCGACGACGACCAGGAGCGTGCGATCGTCGAGTCGGGCTCGGTCGAGACGCATACGGCATCACTCGCCCGTGGTCGGAGTGTATCTTCCGATATCTGAAAGCGCGGTTCGAGAGACGCTGGTGCGAACTCGCCCCGGTGGCGTCACGTCCGCGGCTCTCGGCTCTCGACGTCGCCGGCGACGAGCACCGGCACCGCCGCCCGGAGGACGACCTCCTGGGCGCCGGTCTTCAGCTGGAGCTTCCCGGCCGGCGAGCGGTGCCGGCCGCCGATGCACAGCAGGTCGACGTCCAGGTCCTCGGCCGTCTCGACGAGCCCGCGGGAGGCGTTCCGCCGATCGGTGTCGTGGACCTCGCGGGAGAGACCGGCACCGTCGAGCAACTCGAGGGCCTCCGCGACGACGGGGACCTCCTCGATCGGTGTCTCGCCGTCGTGGAAGTGCACGACGGTCACGCGGACCGACTCGGAGGCCTGCGGCAGGCCCGCGATCGCCTCCACCTTGTCCCGGAGCTGGTCGTCCTCGGGAGCGACGCCCAGCGCCACGTGGTACATACCCCGTGGTCGGACCACTCCGATAAGTGTCTTACTCGTCGGCGTAGCGCCGCGAGACGTACACGACGAGCAACAGGATGACGCCGAGCATCGTCCCGACTGTCGTCATGCCGAACATCGCCAGTCCGAACGACGTCGGCTGGAACGTCACCAGCCCCAGGAACGTCACCGGCTCGGCGTCGCGGAGCCCGATGCTGCCGATGACGCCGCCCATCGTTCCCGCGATGGCGACGACGATGACGTACAGCGTGATGATGACGCGATGTCCGCCGAAGCCGGCAGCGTCGTCTCCGTCCGTCACGTCCGGGCGATACGGCCACCCCCTCGAATAGCCTTTTGAAACGCGGCCGCCGCGGTCGACTCTGAAACCCTTTTGCCGCCGTCGCACCTACCCCCGACCATGTCCAACCAGAGCCGCACCTTCGAGGAGAAGGAGTACTTCCTCCTCGTCCTCGCCGGCGTCGCACTCCTGATGGCCACCACCGGCGTCATCCTCGTCGTCACGGCGCTGTAGCTCGGGGCGCGGGAGAACGGAGAAGCGCGCGCAGGGAGAACGGAACGGGTTACTCGTCTTCGGCCGTCCCGCCGTCGGTGGCGACGTCGTCGCTGCCGCCGTCGGCCGCCACGAGGTCGTCGTCGCGGTCGGCGAGCTGCTCCTCGAACCAGGAGAACTCGCGGCCGTGGAGGCCGTACTCCTTCGTGTTCCAGGGGTCGGGGTCGGTGACCTCCGGGCCCTCGATCCACGACTGGGCCATGTTCCAGATCCAGATGAGCGTCCCGATGCCGATGAGGAGGGCGCCGACCGTCATCGCCTGGTGGAGCAGCTGGACGGAGGCCAGCGGCGCCAGCGCGGGGTCGAACTCGTAGGTGGCGTAGCGGCGCGGCATCTCCAGGTAGCCGACGATCAGCATCGCGAAGAACGTGATGTTGACGCCGATCATCGACAGCCAGAAGTGCCACTTCGCGAGCGTGCGCTGGTACATCCGGCCGGTGACGATGGGGAACCAGTAGTAGGCGGCGCCGAAGCCGGCGAAGGTGATCATCCCCATGACGATGTAGTGGAAGTGCCCGACCACGTAGTACGTCTCGTGGAGCAGGCGGTCGACCGGGATGGACGCCAGGAAGACGCCCGTGATGCCGCCGATGACGAAGTTCGAGATGAAGCCGATGCAGAACAGCATCGGGGCGGTCAGGCGGATCCGGCCGTTCCACATCGTCGTGATCCAGTTGAACGTCTTGACGGCCGACGGTATGGCGATGGCCAGGGACGTCGCCATGAAGCTCGCGCGGATGCGGGGGTCCATCCCGCTGGCGAACATGTGGTGGGCCCAGACGCCGAAGGAGAGGACGCCGATGGCGAGCGTCGAGTAGACGACGAACTTGAAGCCGAAGAGCTTCCGGCCGGAGAACTTCGGCAGGATCCACGAGACCAGACCCATGGGCGGCAGCACGAGGATGTAGACCTCGGGGTGGCCGAAGAACCAGAAGAGGTGCTGCCACAGCAGCGGGCCGCCGCCCTCCACGGCGAAGAACGTCGTCCCGAAGTTGCGGTCGAGCAGCAGCATGATGAGGGCGCTGCCGAGCAGCGGGAACGCGAAGATGATGAGCCCCGACTGCGTGAGCATCGTCCAGCTGAAGATGTCGAGGTTGGCCCAGTTGACGTCGTCGCCGCGTTCGGTGAAGATGGTCGCGATGAAGTTGATGGCGCCTATCGTCGCGGAGATCCCGCTGAGGTGGAGGCCGAGCAGCATCAGGTCGATGCCGACGTTGGCCTGTTCGGCCGACAGCGGCGTGTACATCGTCCAGGCCGTCTCCGCCGGGGCGATGTCGATCGGCAGCGGCATCGCGATGACGCCCGACCAGATGAGCAGCGCCGACGGCGGGAGCAGCCAGAACGCGATGGCGTTGATCCGTGGGAACGCCATGTCGTCGGCGCCGATGAGCAGCGGGATGAAGTAGTTCGCGAAGGCCGAGATGATCGGCGTCCCGAACAGGAACAGCATCGTGATGCCGTGCGTGGTCAACAGTGCGTTGTACGTGTTGGGGTTAATGAGCATCTCCCCGGGGGTGAGCAACTCGAACCGCATCACCAGTACGGCGATGCCGCCCCAGGCGAAGGAGAGGGTCGCGAAGACCCCGTAGAGGATGCCGATGTCCTTGTGATCGACGGTCGTCAGCCAGCGGGCGATACCCGACGGTTTGTGTCCGTGTCCGTGCCCCGTCGCGCCGGCGCCGTCCCCACCGACGAGCGGAGTGTACGTGCGCCAGTTCTCCATGCGGGCGACCATAGCGAAGACCGCGATGAGGATGGCCCCCATGAGAACTGTTAGCGCAAGCTGTTCAGCAGCCATGTACCTGAGTCGACGGACTACGGGTTAAGAAAGGTTGCGTATTCGCTCGCCCGAGACGTGTTTCCGGGGGCCGGTCGCGGCCGCTAACGGACGGGTAGAACCCCCGGAGCGGCGGGCGTCACTCGGCGTCCGGTTCGAGGCCGACCTCGCCCTCGCGGTCCTCTGCGGCCTCGGCGCCCGCGATGGCCTTCCCGGAGTAGTACGTCAGGACGAGGAGGCCGATGGCGGTCAGGCCCATGATCGACATCTGGACGAGGGTGATGATCGGCGCGCTGGGGTAGTCTCCGACGACGGTGTAGACGACGACGAAGAACAGGATGATCCCCAGCGGGATGACGTTGACCGAGATGTCCAAAAGCGTCTCGCGGTCGAACAGTCGTTCGCTCATTGGTCGTGGGTTCGGTGACCGATACTAAGAGGTTACTGATTCCGGACGCGAGGGACGACGAGGGCGGCCACCGCCATGATGGCGCCGGTCGCGGCGACGGTGAACCCGCGCTGGGAGACGCCGTTGTTCGCGGCGACCTGCGAGCGGAACGCCGCGAGGCCGCCGTCGACCTGCGTCGAGACGACGAGCAACCCGAGGACGACGAGCGCGACGCTCAGCCCCCCGGCCAGTCGCCACGGCGAGTCGACGTACCCCACCTCGTCGACGATGCCGGAGACGCCGCCGACGAACAGTACGAGGCCGCCGACCGACAGCGGGTAGAGGTTGAACAGGATGCCGACCTCGCTGAGGACGAGCCCCATGACGACGACGATGTGCCACGGGCTCGACTTGGTGTACTCCTCGGAGAGCCCCGGCTGCGGTTCGCCTTCCATACCGGAACGACGGCGCGGCTCCTCAAAGGGGCGTCGGTTCCCGGTCGACGGAGTTCGACGGCCGGAGCCGCCCGCTACAGCACGAACGCGTAGACGAAGATGAACCCGAAGTACAGCACCAGCAGCGCGACCAGCGCCTTCAGCCGGAACAGCTTGACGTCCTCGCGTTCCGACGCCACCGCCTCCACGTACGCCTCGCGTTCCGCCTCGGTGAGTTCCGATTCGTGCTCGAGCCCCCGGTGGAGGGCGAGCAGCTCGTCGTCGGCGAATCTGGCCCCGCAGTACGAGCAGACGGCCGGCTCCGCCGGGGCGTCCTCAGGCGGCGTCTGCCGCTCGAGGCCGTCGCCGGACTGTGATGTGATCTCTCCGGTCATGAGACGTAGGGGGGTGCGCTGTACGGTTGGGAGACGATCCAGAGGCTGAACATGGTGTAGAGGACCATCGCGAGGACGATTGCGTACTGGCTGCGGACGGCCTGGAGCTTCCCCGGGAAGACCTCGTAGGCGGCGGCGTGTGCCACCCAGATGGCCAGCAGGTGTCCCAGGATGACGAAGGCGAGTTCGAGGCCGCCGAACCAGCCGGGCAGGACGACGGCCACCGGCGCGGGCGGCGACAGCGGCGCGAGCACGGTCCCGACCAGCGTCGGGGACAGTTCGACGAAGTACCCGAGGAAGTGCGCCAGGTGGTAGCCCGCGGCGATGGCCAAAAGCGGCGGCGCGAAGCGGTACGCCAGCGACTCGACGGGCACGTACGTGCGCGCGTGGCGCTTGCTGTAGCGGGCGGCAGCCCAGTAGATCCCGAGGAAGACGAGGTAGCCGACGACCTCCGCGAGGGGGTACAGCAGGTGGGCGGGCACGCCCGACTCGACGACGTCGACGGCGAAGCCCCGCCACAGCGGCGTCGCGACCAGTCCGTCGAAGGTGGTCACCCACAGCACGGCGACGACGAACCCGACCTCCGCACGGGTGGTGACGAACTTCGCCTCGTCGAGGCCGGCGCCCGGGAGGCGGAGGCGGACGCCGTCGTCGTCGTACAGCGGCGCCACCCGGCCGAAGTAGCGGAACACCCGGGAGACCGGGTCGACGGTCTCGAACCACGTCGCCTCGCCGAAGGCGACCGCGCCGGCGAGCGTGACGACGGAGTACCCCACGACGACCCAGGCGAGCAGCCGCGGGTCGTCGGCCAGCGGGCTGACGACCTCCAGCCAGATGAGCGCCAGGAGACCGACCACGCTCGGCCACGCGCCGAGGCGCTCGGGGTACGAGCGGTCCAGCGACGGGAGGGCGCGGGCGACGCTCCGCCACGGGTTCAGCACCGGCCAGGTGTTGCCGACGAGGTAGGTCGTCATCGCGTAGCCGGACCACCACCCGGCCCAGACGACCAGGACGGCGGCGTTGTACGTCGGGTCGCGCGGCCCGAGGAAGCCGACGGCCAGCACGAACAGCAGCACGAGGACGCCGACGACCCGGCCGACGAGCGCGAGCGCGTCCGCGGCGACCACCTCGCCCCCGCGGCGCCACCCGTGGATCCGGCGGATGAACGCCCGGTCGGTGACGAACGACGCCAGGATGAACGAGGCCCCGATGACGCCGCCGCCGGTCGTGAGGAACAGCCACGTCGGGATCGACGAGGAGCGGTCCGGGGCGCTCGAGAGCCCGCCGCCGTGGGCCGTCGCGGTGCCCGCCAGCGCGAGGAGACCCGCGGCGACGAGCACCAGTCGGCGCCCCCTGAGTTGCATGGGTCGGCGCTACGGAGCAGGACGTGGAGTAGCTTGCGGAATCGGGACGGGACCGCAGTCGGGAGCGGCGATTCGACCCAGCCCGTGCTATCCGGATTTCGAGAACGTCGGGGAAAGCGCGCTGTCAGATGTTGATGATGGCGCCCGCGTACAGCACGACGACGAGGAAGATCCAGACGACGTCGACGAAGTGCCAGTACATCGAGACCGTGCTGACGGAGGTGTGCTTCTCGGAGGAGTACTGGCCGAACAGCGCGCGGACGAAGAGGATGGCCAGCATGACGGCGCCGAGGCTGACGTGGAGGCCGTGGAGGCCGGTCAGCCCGTAGAAGGCGCTCCCGTAGGCGCCCTCGGTGAGGGTGAAGCCCTCGTGGAGGATGAACTCGTAGTACTCGTAGACCTGCCCGCCGAGGAAGATCAGCCCGAGCAGGAGCGTGACGCCGAGGAGCGTCCGGAACCGCGAGTGGTTGTCCTCCAGCAGCGCGTGGTGGGCGAAGTGCATCGTGAAGGAGCTGGCGATCAGTATCAGGGTGTTCACGATGACGAGCGACCCGAGGACGTTCCCCGAGGTGACGAGCTCGGGGAGGTTCTCCCAGGCGCCCGCCCGGATGAAGAAGTAGTAGACGAAGCCCGCGCCGAAGGTCGCGACCTCCGTCACCAGGAACAGCAGCATCGTGAACTTCAGGGGGAAGCCGTGGTCCTCGGCCTCGCCCTCCCAGAAGTTGACGATGAAGGCGTGGTACAGCCAGCCGTAGAGGCCGGTGAGGAACCCGAGTGTGCTCACTACGAAGACGGCCGGTCCGACCGAGGGACCGACGATCCCGTAGTCGGGCTGTCCCATGATGAACAGCGCCGCGCCCAGGTAGATGCCACCCGCACCGATGGCCGCGATGAACGGCCACCAGGAGGCCTCGCCGAACCCGTGCGGCCAGTCATCGACCGCCGGGAGGTGGTGTTCGTGGCCACCGTGATGTTCGTCGTCGTGGTCGACGCTCATACGCCAGCGTTCTGAGTGGAACAGTAAAAACCTGCCCAAAGTCGACGGAGGCCGCCGCCAACGGCGCCGTCGCTCGGCGCTGGAAAACTCGGAGAAGACGAACTCGTTACGCCTCGGTCTCGTTCTGCTGTGCGCCGGTCGCGTTCTGCTGGCCTGCGGTCCCGTTCTGCTGGCCGCCGGAGCCGCCTGCCGTCTCGTTCTGCGTTCCGCCGGTCTGGTTCTGCGTTCCGCCGGTCGAGTTCTGCTGGTCGTTGGTCCCGTTCTGCTGGCCACCGGAGCCGCCGCCCTCGCCCTCTTGCTGCTCGGCCTGCTGTTGTTCCTGGAGCCACTGGTCGTAGTCGTCGCCGCTCATGACGATGAACTCGCCGTTCATCTGCGAGTGGCCGACGCCGCAGTACTCCGTGCAGTAGAACTGGTGGCTCCCCTCCTCGTAGGCGACCGTCTTGATGGTGTTGTACTGGCCAGGCTGGGCCTGCTGCTTCAGCCCGAGGTCGGGCTGGTGGAGCATGTGCAGCCAGTCCCGGGAGGTGATGTGGAGGTACACGGGCCGGTCGGTCGGTATCCGTATCTGGTTGTTCGTCGTCACGTTGGTCCCCTCGTAGGTGGTCTCCCAGCCGTAGGTGAACGCCTGCACCTCGAGTTCGACCGCGTTATCCTCGGTCTCCTTCGGGCCGACCGCGCCCTCGAAGTCCTCCGAGACCGTCGGCTCGATGCGGTCCTCGCCGGGGACGGGGTCGCCGACGACCTCGACGGCCAGCACCTGGTAGGAGGCGAAGCCGACGAAGAGGAGGACGATG
Source organism: Natronomonas salina (assembly GCF_013391105.1). Classification (NCBI taxonomy): domain Archaea; kingdom Methanobacteriati; phylum Methanobacteriota; class Halobacteria; order Halobacteriales; family Natronomonadaceae; genus Natronomonas; species Natronomonas salina. The sequence continues at coordinate 882,023 of NZ_CP058335.1, read as the reverse complement.
GCCGTCGCGACGGTCCACGTGATCTCCAGGCGTCGGTTCTCCTGGGTCGGCGTGGGCTCGTCGTTGTTCCGGTACTTCAGGACGGTGTAGATGAGGATCCCCTCGACGAGGATCGTGATCGGGACGGCGGCGTACAGCAGCGTCGTGTTGAGGTCGTTGATCAGGTTCGCGTTGCGCGACTGTGCCAGCACGGGGTCCGCGGCCAGCGCGAGCAAGAGGAACCCGCCGAGGGCCGCCGTGGCGAGGCGCGTGACTCTCATTGTCGGCGGTTGGATGCACCGAACTAAATAGTTGCTGACTTCCAGCCGACGGGACCGGAAACAGGAGGTCTAAGTGCCCGTGGACGAATCCTCCGCCATGGTTCGCCAGCCCTCGACCACCACCCTGCTCGCGTCGGCGGTCGTCTCCGTGTACGCGCTCGTCGTCGTGGGCGCGACCGCGGCGCTGGCCGACGCCGCCGCGGCCTGCTCGGGCTGGCCGACGTGCGCCGGTCCGATCGCCGACCCCGCCGTCCTCGTCGTCCTCCTCCACCGCGCCGCCGCGGCGCTCGTCGGCCTCCTGATCGTCGCCCTGGCCGTCTTCGGCTGGAGCGACCTCGGATCCCGGGCCCGCGCCGCACTCGCCGTGGCGCTGGTCCTCTACCCGGTCCAGGCCGGGTTCGGCGCCCTGGTCGCCAACGGCGTCGACTTCGCCGGCCTCCACCTCCTCGTCGGGATGGCGATCTTCGGGTCGCTCGTCCTGGCGCTGGCCTGGCACCTCGAGACCGAGACCGGCAGCGACGACGCCCCCGGGGCGGTCCCGGAGCCCGACCTCGCCGACGAACCCGTCGGGCCGGCCCAATCGCCGGACCTCGCCGGTATCGAGCGCGCGAAGGCGACCGCGTGGGCGTACTTCCAGCTCATGAAGCCACGGCTGATGTGGCTGCTCTGTCTCGTCGCCGGGGCCGGCATGGCGCTGGCCGGGACGCCGACGATCCGGACGGTCGTCGCCACGCTCGGCGGCGGCGTCCTCGCCATCGGCGCCTCGGGCACCTACAACCACGTCCTCGAGCGCGACATCGACCAGCGGATGGAGCGGACCGCCGACCGCCCCGTCGCGACCCACCGGGTGCCGGTCCGGAACGCGCTGGCCTTCGGCGGCCTGCTGACGGTCGCCTCGCTGGCGGCGTTCCTCAGCGTCAACCTCCTGACGGCGGCGCTCGGGCTGGCCGCCATCGTCTTCTACAGCGTCGTCTACACGCTCGTGCTGAAGCCCAACACCGTCCAGAACACGGTCATCGGCGGCGCGGCCGGCGCGCTCCCGGCGCTCATCGGCTACGCGGCCGTCACCGGGACGTTCGGGCTGCCAGGCGCCGTCCTGGCGCTGGTGATCTTCCTGTGGACGCCGGCGCACTTCTACAACCTCGCGCTCGCCTACCGGGACGACTACGAGCGCGGCGGCTTCCCGATGATGCCGGTCGTCCGCGGCGAAACGGAGACCCGGAAGCACATCGTGCTGTACCTCGGGGCGACGCTGCTGGGCGCGAGCGCCCTGACGGCGCTGACCGACCTCGGGTGGCTCTACGCGGTCACGACGGTCGCCCTCGGCGCGGTCTTCCTCTGGACGGTCGTCAGGCTGCACCGCGAGCAGACCGAGTCGGCGGCGTTCCGGGCGTTCCACGCCTCGAACGCCTACCTCGGCCTGTTGCTCGTCGCCGTCGTCGTCGACGCCCTGGCGTTCTGATGTTCGACCGCGCGACGCGTCGCGTCGACGCGCTCGGTGACGGCGACCGACGGACGCTGCTGTACACCGCCGTCGTCGCGAACACGCTCGTCCTCCTGGTCCTGGCCTACGCCATCTACTCCGGCCGACCGGTGACCAGCCTCTGGGCGTACCCGGTCGTCTGGATCACCGTTGGCGCGTGGGCGCTGCTCCGAACGTCGCCGGCGCCGACCGACGCCCGGACGAGGCGCGTCGCCGCGGTCGTCGCCGTCGGCTACTACCTTCTGCTGGGGTTCGTCGGCGGCCTGTTCGGCCCCTCCCAGGGTATCGCCACCGGGCTCACGGTCCAGGTCACCGACCTCCCCCCGGGCTGGAACCCGGCGGTCCTCTACGGCGGCGAGACCGTCCAGTTCGCGTTCATCCCGTACATGGCGTTCGGCTACGCGGTCCTCTCGTACCTCGTCTACGCGACGGCCATCGAGGCGAAGAGCGCGGTCGCGGGCGGGCTGCTGGGTCTGTTCTCCTGCGTCTCCTGTACGCTCCCGGTCGTGGCGTCGGTGCTCGGCGGCTTCGTCGGCGGGGCGGGCGCGCTCACCGCGGCCGCGTCGTCGCTGACCTACGGCGCAGGGACGGTCGTCTTCGTCGTGACGGTTCTCCTGCTCTCCTACCGGCCGGGATTCGGATTGCTCCAGCGCGACGGGCGGTAACTCAGACGAATCCGAAGACCAGGTTCGCCGCGACGACGAGGATGCCGACGCCGCCGACGCCGAACAGCCCGACCGCGACCCCGTGGGCGGGCCCGAGGCCGTGCTGGCGGACGACCACGTAGGTCCCGAGGAAGAGGAATCCGGTGACCAGCAGCCCCAGCAGCACCACCACGATGCCGAACGCACCCGGGAGCAGGTCGGGAGCGCCGCCGACGGACGCCAGGGTCACCGCGCCGACCGCCAGGACGAGCACGACGAAGATGGCGCCGAGCTCGGCGGGGTCGTCGGCCGTCTTCGAGAGCCGCCCAACCGTCGCCTCCGACCGGGTGGCCGGCAGCGCCGCAGCGGTCTCCCGTCGCTCCTGTCTGTCCAGGCGGGCGATGGCGAAGTAGATCGTCCCCAGGACCAGCCCCATCAGGACCGTGCTGGCGATCAGGTGCGTGCTCATGAGTCGTTGGCCGCATATCCGCGCCGACCCTCATATATCCTTGGTACGTCTTGACGTATCTCGGTCCGGTGGGGCGGTGCCCTCGGGCGGGACCCCGGACGGGGCGACCGGATCCCACCAAAGAGCTAAGTGAGCTTGGCTGACAATGACTGTCAAGCTATCCTTCACCATGATGGGGTCCCTCATATTATCGCACCAGGTGCCGGAGGAGTGGCGGGCGCAGGCCGAGGTGTTCAGCGAGATCTTCTGGGTGTTCCTCGTCATCGGCACCCTCGTGGGGGTCGTCGTGGTCGGGTACACCCTGTACCACGCCTACAGGGGGCGCGACACCGCGGCGAAGGCCGACGACGGCTTCGAGCCGCCGGTGCTCGGCGAACTCCCGACGGGGCAATCCGGGGCGAAGAGCCGGAAGCTCTTCGTCTCCTTCGGCATCAGCGCCGTCATCGTCATCAGCCTCGTCGCGTACTCATACTTCCTGCTGCTGTACGTCGAGGAGGGGCCGACCCACGACGTCGAGGGTGACTCGGCCGAGCAACTCGAGGTCCAGGTCGTCGGCGTCCAGTTCAGCTGGCAGTTCGTCTATCCCAACGGCGTCCAGACCTACGACGAACTCCGCGTGCCGCAGGGGGAGGTGATCCGGTTGACGGTGACGTCGAACGACGTCTGGCACAACTTCGGGATCCCCGAGCTACGGGTGAAGGCCGACTCCATCCCCGGCCAGGAGCAGGAGACCTGGTTCCTCGCCGATGAGACGGGCAACTACACCGCCAACTGCTACGAGCTCTGCGGGCAGGGCCACTCCGACATGGTCGGCGAGGTGATCGTCATGGAGAACGAGGCGTTCTACGAGTGGTACGAGTCGCAGGCCTCGGAGAACTCCTCGGACGACTCCGGGGCAGGTAACTCCACGTCCGACGGCTCCGAGGCGGGGAACTCGACGTCCGATAACTCGACGGCCAATGCGAGCGGCGGCGAGTCGACTCCCGAGGGTACCGAGACTGGGTCGACGCCTGGCGGTGAGAGCAACGGGTCCAATACGACCGGACGTCAGCCGGCCGTCCGGCCCGCGGAGGTGGCGGCGGTATGAGCGACCTGCCGCCGTCGACGTCGGTCCGCCGCTGGCTGGTCACGACGAACCACAAGGACGTCGGCATCCTCTATCTGGTGACGTCGCTGTTCTTCCTGCTGTTCGGTGGCGTGCTGGCGCTGCTGCTCCGCCTCCAGCTGCTCGAACCCGGCGCGCAGGTCCTTACCGGGATGGCCTACAACGAGACGGTCACCGCCCACGGGCTGATCATGGTGTTCTGGTTCCTCTCGCCGTTCGCCTTCGGGTTCGCGAACTACCTCGTGCCGCTGCAGATCGGCGCCGACGACCTCGCGTTCCCCCGGCTGAACGCGCTCTCCTACTGGATGTACCTCCTCTCCGGCGTTCTGCTCGGCATCTCCTTCTTCCAAGGGGAGACGCTGGCGACCGGGTGGACGATCTACGCGCCGCTGAACGTCCCGGCTTACACCCCGAGCGTCGGCGGGACCGGCGCGGTGCTCGCGCTGGCGATGTTCGTCGTGGCGGTCACCGCCTCGACCATCAACTTCCTGACGACCATCCACCACTCCCGCGCCGAGGGGATGGGCCTGATGGACATGCCGATGTTCACCTGGTCGATCCTCGCGACCGTCTGGATGATGCTGTTCGCCTTCGCCGCGTTCCTCGCCGCGCTGCTCATCCTCGGGTCCGACCGGGTGCTGGGCAGCCTCTACTTCCAGGCCGTCGAGGGCGGGTCGCTGCTGTGGGGCCACCTATTCTGGTTCTTCGGCCACCCGGAGGTGTACATCGTGTTCTTCCCGGCACTGGGCATCATGCTCGAGTTGTTCCAGTCGTTCTCGGGGAACCGCCTCGTCGGCCGGAAGTGGGTCATCATCGCCATCGTCCTCATCGCCATCCAGTCGTTCCTCGTCTGGATGCACCACATGTTCCTGACGACGATCAACCTCCAGACGAAGACGCTGATGATGGCGACGACCATCGGCATCTCGCTGCCGTTCGACCTGCTCGTGTTCGCGATGATCTACACGCTCATCAAGGGTCGCATCCGCTTCGAGACGCCGTTCCTCTTCGCCTTCGGCGCACTCCTGCTGTTCATCCTCGGCGGCATCACCGGCGTCTTCCTCGGCGCCATCGTCCTCGACTACGAGTTCCGCGGCACCTACTGGGTCGTCGCGCACTTCCACTACGTCATGTTCGGCGGCGCGACCGCGCTCATCGGCGGGGCCTACTACTGGTTCCCCAAGATGACCGGGAAGCTCTACGACGAGTTCCTCGGGAAGGTCCACTTCGCGATCTTCTTCGTCTCGTTCAACATGCTGTACTTCTCGATGTTCATGGCCTGGGAGACCCCGCGGCGCGTCTTCCGGTACAGCCAGGACTACGTCGCCATCCACCAGGTCGGCACCGTCGGGGGCTTCCTGCTCGGGTTCTCGTTCCTGCTGATGTTCTACAACTTCGCGAAGAGCTACGTCTCCGGCGAGGACGCCGGCGACAACCCCTGGGCGTACACCCGGACCGCCGAGTGGGCCGTCTCCTCGCCGCCGCCGCTGGAGAACTGGGACGGCCGACCCACCTACGCCTCCGGCCGCCTGGAGTTCGTCGACCGCCACGGACACGGCTCCGACGACGGCGCACACGCAGCCGCTGATGGGGGACACGCCGCCGAAGGGAACGAGGCCAGCGACTACGTCCTCGGCGACAAGCACCCCTCGCACGCGAGCATCTGGCCGTTCGCGCTCAGCCTGGCGACGTTCTTTGCGCTGCTGGGGCTCTCCGGCGTCCGTTCGGCGGTCTCGGTCGACGCCGCCGAGACGCTGCTGGGGACGGGCGTCTCTGTGGCGAACCCCATCTACCCGACGCTGCTGGTCCTCGGCGCGGTCGGGATGCTGTACTCCGGCATCGAGTGGGGGCGGGAGGACTTCTACGCGCCGCCCGCCGAGGTGGCCAGCCGGTGGCCCTTCGACCACGTCGAGAAGAACAAGCTCGGGATGTGGTTCTTCCTGGCCTCCGACGTCATCGTCTTCGGCGCGTTCATCTCCGCGGCGGTGTTCATCCGCGCCAACGCCGGCTGGCGGAGCTGGCACCCGCTGCCGGACTCCTTCCCCGGACTCATCAACACGTTCGTCCTGCTGACCTCGTCGTTCACCGTCATCCTGGCGCTCGTGGCCGCGCGACGGCAGAGCCGGAAGGGACTGCTCGGCGGCCTCGGAGCGACGATGCTGCTCGGATTCACGTTCCTCGGCATCAAGGGCTGGGAGTGGCACCACGAGATCTACGACGTCGGCATCACGCTGACCCAGAACCCCCACGGCCCGCCGATCCAGGCGACCATCTACTACGTGACGACCGGGCTGCACGGCATCCACGTCATCCTCGGCCTCCTCGTCGCCGGGTTCCTCTTCGTCCGCACCTGGCGGGGCCACTACATGACCGACCAGCGGCCCGTGGAGTACTTCGGCCTCTACTGGCACTTCGTCGACATCGTGTGGGTGTTCCTCTTCCCGCTGTTCTACCTCTTCTGACGCTTCCGACTCCGACCCGAACACCTACGTCGGACCACCGAAACTCCCGCTCATGGACGACGCGACCCTCGCCCGACTGCGACTCCTCGCCGGCGGACTCGCCCTGTTCACCGCCGTCGTCCACCTGCTGCACCCCTCGCAGGGCGGCGTCGCGCTGCTCGTCTACGCGAACGCCGGCTACCTCGGCGACCCGCGACCGCTGGTCTTCACCCTGGGCGCGTTCGCGCTGATCTCCGGCGTCCTCCTGGGGTACAACGGCTTCGCCGGGCGGGGGCTGTACCTCGGCGGCATCCTCGTCACGTTGTGCTTCCTCGTCGGCTTCGTCGTCTGGCACACCGCCCTCGACCACGGGGCCTTCTGGCCGCACCTCGAGCCGAACGTCCACGGGGGTAATCCGCTGATCGTCGCCGTCGAACACCTGCTCGGCGACCCGCTGGCCCTCGTCTCGAAGCTCGCGGAACTCGTGCTGCTGGTCTGTCTCGTGGTGCTCGTCCGGGTGGACGGCTGACCGGCGCCCGGATCGGGGTCACGTCGCTCCGGCGGTAGGTATTTGTTCGCGCCGGCGTCTCACTCGCCATGGTGCTGGAACCGCTCGCCGACGTGCCGCTGCTCCGCGGGGTCCTGTTCGGCCTGATCGGCGTCGGGATCTGGGTGGCCGGGCTGCTCTTCTTCAACTGGGTCTGGAACTACTTCAGGGACGACGAGACGGGGCCGTAGCGGAGTCCGGCCACGGGGGTTAACGTTTAGTAGGTGCGTGTCTATCGTTCCCACGACACATGGCGAGCGACTCAGTGAAGCTCTACGCGCTCATCTACCTCGCGCTCGTGGGGCTGGCGACGTCGAAGTTCGTCTTCTTTCACTTCGAGTTCTTCAGCTACTGGCAGGCCTTCGCCGCGACGATGACCGCCGCGGCGCTGAAGACCGGGCTCATCGTCGGCTACTACCAGCACCTCCGCTGGGAGAACCGCTCGCTGACCGCGCTCATGGCGCAGGCGCTCGCACTCGCCCTCCTGCTGATGGTCGCGGCGTCGTACTCCATCTCGTGAACCGCGGCCGACCCACGACCGGACGGCCTCGCGCCCTTCGACCGTCGGCCCACCCATGATTCCCCGGACACGCTCGCTCGACCGACTGCCTATTCCGCTCCCGCCGTCCGACCAGCTCCTCCGCTACGGTCTCGTCCTGAACGTCCAGCTCGTCGCGGTGGTGCTGTACTACTCCTTCTCGGGCCTCCGGCTCACCGAGCCCCGGTACGTGCTCTTCGGCCTGCTGTGGATCGACGTCGGACTGCTCGCGGTCCGCGGCCGCAGCATCCCGTCGGGGATCCCGTTCCGGACGCGCCGCCGGGCGCTCGCGGTGGCGACGGCGTACTTCGGGCTCCTGGCCGTCACCGGCGGGCTGGTCGGGACCGGCATCGAGAGCGCCGGCGGCCTCCGCGTCGCGTGGCTGACGCCTGGATGGGGGCCGGCCCTCGTCTACGCGGGCTCGACCGTCTCGTTCGTGCTGATGCCGGCTTACGTGGTCGGCTACACGGCGCTGGCCTACCTGGTCTACGCCGCGCTGCTCGAGACGACGCGGTCGGCCGTCGGCGGCGTCCTCGGATTGCTCTCCTGCGTCTCATGTACGTGGCCCGTCGTCGCCGCCGTCGGATCGACGTTCGTCGGCGGCGCCGGCTTCCTGTCCACGTCGGCGATGCAGCTCTCTTACGACCTCTCGACGGCGGTCTTCCTCGCCACCGTGGCGCTCCTCTACTGGCGCCCCGGGTTCGGCGACTGAGTCACTCCCGTTCGGGCGGCGACTCGTCGCCCTCCCGGAGGTCGCTGCCCACGACCAGGAGACAGACTGCGACGAACAGCGCGGCGAAGACGGCGAGCCCGAAGCGACCGCTCCTGAGCAGCAAGACGGTGACGTAGGGGAGCCCGACGGCGACCCCGAGGGCGACGAGCAGCGCCGTCTTCGCCTCCATACCCCTGGCTACGGGCACAGGCGCATACGTCTTTCCCGCCCCTCGGCCGCTCGTCGGCCGTCGCGACGGCCACGACGAGGTTATTTATACCGAGCGGGTGTTATGTGTACACATGGCATCCGACGACTCGGCGAACGCGTTCGGCACCCCCGAGCGGAGCGGCGACTCCATGATGAGCATCGTCTTCGACGGCATCATCGGCGCCGTGGCCGGCGCCGTCGGCGTCGCCGGGATGACGATGGTGCTACTGGTCGCCCAGACGCTGGGCGGCTTCGAACTGGAGTCGCTGGCGATGCTCGGCGAGATGACGGGCATCCAGGCCATCGCGCCCGGGTACGCGACGCTCATCGGCTACCTGCTGTTCCTGGCCGGCGGGATGGTGACGTGGCCGCTGCTGTTCGCCTCCATCGGCCACTACCTCCCCGGGGACACCAACCCCAAGCAGGGCCTCTTCCTCGGGTTCGTCCTCTGGACGGGGTTCGTCCTGGCGTTCTACGTCGACTACACCGGGCTCGAACTGGGCGTCTACGTCCTGTTCACCCTGATCGGCCACCTCGTCTACGGGTTCTGTCTCGGCGCCGTCCTCGACTACTTCGGCAACCGCTCCGAGCCGATCGTCTGAGAGGACTCGGCGTTCCGCCCGCCGTTCGCCGCTACGGAACTTGCCGTCAGGACTTTCACGCGCGTGGCCGTACGACCGCGCTATGACCGACGTCGAGATAGAGTACTGCGTCCCGTGTGGCTTCCTGAATCGCGCGTCGGACCTCGCGGAGGCGCTGCTGTCGGCGTTCGGCGACGACCTCGACCGGGTGTCGCTGGTGACCGGCGACCACGGCGTCTTCCGCGTCACCGTCGACGGCGACGTCGTCTTCGACAAGGACGAGGACGACTACGACGTCGACGCGATCACCCGCGAGGTCAGAGACGCCATCTAGTCGGACGAGAACGGCAGGCTTTACCCGCCCGCCGGCGGCCGTCCACGCATGGTCATCCGTGCCGAGGACGTCCGCCGCAGCTACGGCGAGACGGTGGCGCTGGACGGCGTCTCCTTCTCCGTCGAGGCCGGCGAGGTGTTCGCCCTCATCGGCCCCAACGGGGCCGGGAAGACGACGCTCATCCGCGCGCTGACCGGGACGACGGACGCCGAGGGGACCGTCGAACTCTTCGGCGCGCCGCCGACCGACGTCGCCCGCCACCGCATCGGCCTCCTGCCCCAGGAGTTCTCCCCCGCCGGGCGGCTCACCGCCCGCGAACTCGTCGCCTACTACGCCGGCCTCTACGACGAGTCGCGGGACGTCGACGCGGTCCTCTCCGACGTCGGCCTCGAGGACAGCGCCGGAACGTGGTACGAGAACCTCTCGGGCGGCCAGAAGCGCCGCGCCTGCGTCGGGACCGCGCTGGTCAACGACCCCGAACTGCTCGTCCTCGACGAACCGACGACCGGCATCGACCCCACCGGCCGCCGCGACCTCTGGCGACTGGTCGAGCGGCTCGCCGACGGCGGGACGACGGTCCTGCTGACGACCCACTACATGGAGGAGGCGGAGGAACTCGCCGACCGGGTGGGGCTGCTCGCCGACGGCCGCCTCGTCACGCTCGGCTCGCCCGGCGAACTCGTCGCCCGGCACGGCGGCGACAGCCGACTCGTCGTCGAAGCGGAGGACGAGATGGCCGCCTCGCGGGCGCTCGAATCCGCGGGCTACGACCTCCTGCCAGACGAGCGCCACGTCGCGGTCCCTGTCGGGCCCGAGGAGATCCCTGCGGTCGTCGAGATGCTGGAGGCCGCCGACGTCGAGTACGGCGGGCTCGTCTGGCGGCAGCCGAGCCTCGACGACGTCTATGTCGCGCTGACGGGAACGGACGTGACAGCAGGCGGCGACCCCATCGAGGGTGGTCGGCCGTGAGCCGCCTCGGACGGATCGCCGCCGAGACGCGGGCGGCCTGGCACGGTTTCACCCGCCGCCGGACGGCGGTCTTCTTCACGTTCTTCTTCCCCGTCATCATCATCCTCATCTTCGGGGCACTGGTGCAGACGGACCCGACCGGCGGCGGCCTCTTTGCCGAGCCGCCGGGCTACTACGTCGCCGGCTACCTGGCGGTCGTCGTGCTGTTCACGCCGCTGTCTCGGGTCGGCCACGAGGTCGCCCGCCACCGCGAGGGCAACCGCTTCGAGAAGCTCGCGACCACGCCGCTGACCCGCCCCGAGTGGCTGCTCGCCCAGACGCTCGTCAACGTCGTCGTCGTCGGCCTCGCGTCGCTGCTCATCGGAGGACTCGTCCTGCTCGTCACAGACGCGGCCTTCGAGTTCTCCGCGTTGCTGGTCCCCTACCTCGTCCTCGGCGTCGCGCTGTTCTGCGGCTTCGGCGCGGTCCTCGGACGGCTGGCGGACTCACAGGACGGCGTCGTCGCGGCATCGAACGGCGTGGCGCTCCCGCTGCTCTTCCTCTCGGAAACGTTCGTCCCGCCGTCGATGCTGCCGGGCTGGTTCGTCCCGCTGATGAGCCTCTCGCCGCTGACGTACTTCGCCCGCGGCGTGCGCGCGGCGACGTTCCCTGGCTGGGACCCTGCCCGCTCCGGGCTCGTCGGCTCGGGGCCGTACCTCGACCTCGCGGTGCTGGCCGCCCTCGCGGTCGGCTTCTTCGCCGCCGGCGCGTACGCCCTCCCCCGGACGGACTGAGAGACTACTCCCGGAGGCCGTCCAGCACCGGGATCTCCTCGATTCGCTCGTCGTCGACGTCCTCCCAGAAGATACCGGCCGGTTTCTCGGGGGCGGCGTCGGTCCGGATGGTCCGGGAGGGTGTACAGACGACGTCCATCGGTACGTCGTGGCGCCCGACGTCCACCTCGTCGTCGACGATTTGCGAATCGTGGACGGTCGTGACGACGGTGGTCTCGTCGTCGACCAGGCCGAGTTCCCGAAGAATCGCGTACTCCAGATCGCTGTAGCCCTCGCCCTTCCCGATTCGTGCCCCGTCGTCGGTCACGGCGACGCTACCGACGACGATGGCGTCGAGTTCGGGCACCGCCTCCGGGGCGACCTGTCGGCCGTACTCGTCCATGTGCGAGACGGTCGGCGCGGCCTCGATGTCGGCGACCTCCGCGGGGTCGAGTTCGACGAAGCACCGCTCCTCGGCGAGCCGCGGGACGGCCATGTAGACGGTCGTCCCCTGCTCCAGCAGTGTCCGCCGGAGCGGCAGCTGCGGGGAGTCGGGGTTGGCCTTCACCGCGTCCGCCTCGGCGAGTTCGGGGAGGGCCATCGCTCGCTCGGCCGCCGCGTCGGCGTCCTCGAAGTTCGGGATGCGGCCGTGCGGCGGGAACGGGAACCGGGCGTACCCTTCTGCTTCCAGGTGGTCCCAGACTCGCTCGCGGATCTCCTGTTTGTCGGTCATCTCTGGTGTGTCACCTCCGGACCGCTAGGCCATCCCGCGGACGAACTCGACCTGTTCGGGACCGTAGTAGAACGCCAGCATCAGGTAGGCGACGACGCCCAGGACGAGGCTGACCAGCCAGACGGAGACCGCGATGCGGCCGACGCGGGCGTGGGCGGTCTCCCGGAGTTCGGCCGTCGTGTGCGTCACCCCGAGCGTGATGGCGTACAGGACCAGCGGCACCGCCAGCACGGAGAGGACGATGTGGACGGCCAGCATCCCGAGGTACAGCCCCCGGAGCGGCGCCCCTTCGACGATCTCCTTCCGGCCGCCGCCGCCAGTCTTCAGGAGGTAGAAGACGAGGAACAGCATGATGAGCGCGAACGCGGCGGTCATCGCCAGCCGGTGGCGGTCGACCTCGTCGTTACGGATCCAGTACCACCCGGCGACGAGGCAGGCGACCGTCGCGGAGTTGACGACCGCGATGATCGCCGAGAACAGGTCGACGGTCGACTCCGATATCTGTGGGTAGAGGCCGACGTCGCCGTACAGCGTCCCGATCACGACCACGTAACCGACGACGGTGAGGAGGGCGGTGAGGGCACGGGGGTGTTCCTTCGCGAACTGCGGCCCGCGAACTGTCGACATGGGGCGGTCTTGGGGTGCCGCCGCTTTGGTCGCTTCGTTTCCGCCTCGCGGCCTCGTCCGGCCGCGGGACGGCCACCTATTTGTGCCGCACGCACCCAGCGTGAGTCGAGTGCGCGTCCTGAACTACCTCGAACTCGAAGGGCAGCTGCAGCGCAGTGGCATCGGCACCTCGGCCCGCCACCAGCGGATGGCCCTCGCGGACACGGAGGTCGAACTACTCACGTCGCCGTGGAACGGCGGGTCGCTGGCGAAGGCGGCCGCCAAGCGCGCGGTCGGCGACCCGCTGTTCGCGGACTGCGACGTCGCCCACTGCAACCTCGCGGGACCGGGGAGCCTCGCGGTCGCCCGCCACGCCCGACGGCACGACGTGCCGCTCGTGTTGCACGCCCACGTGACGCGGGAGGACTTCGCCGAGAGCTTCCGCGGGTCGACGACGGTCGCGCCGGCGCTCGGGCGCTACCTCCGGTGGTTCTACTCGCAGGCCGACCTCGTGCTCTGCCCCAGCGAGTACACGAAGGGGCTGCTGGAGTCCTACCCGGTCGAGGCGCCGATCCGGCCGGTGACGAACGGCGTCGACCTGGCGTCGCTGGAGGGGTTCGAGTCGTTCCGCGACGAGTACCGGGGACGGTACGACCTCGACGGGCTGGTCGTCTTCGCGGTCGGCAACGTCTTCGAGCGGAAGGGGTTGACCGACTTCTGCCGGCTCGCCGAACTGACCGACCACGACTTCGCGTGGTTCGGCCCCTACGACACCGGGCCGCACGCCTCGCCGACGGTCCGGCGGTGGGTGCGGGACCCGCCGGCGAACGTGACCTTCACCGGCTGGATCGAGGACGTCCGCGGCGCGTACGGCGCCGGCGACGTCTACTGCTTCCCGACGAAGAACGAGAACCAGGGCATCGCTGTGCTCGAGGCGATGGCCTGCGGGAAGGCGGTGCTGCTGCGGGACATCCCCGTCTTCGAGGAGTTCTTCACCGACGGCGAGGACTGCCTGAAGTGCGAGACCGTCGCGGAGTTCCACGAGGCCCTGGAGCGACTCGCCGACGACCCCGACCTCCGAGAGCGACTCGGCGAGAACGCCCGGGAGACCGCTCGCGAGCACGGCCTGGACCGCGTTGCCGACGAACTCAGGGACGCCTACGCGACGGCTCGTCGGCTTCATTCTGGCGAGTAAGTCACAACCCATTAGACCCCTGTGGTCGAATCCCCGGTCATGGAGACCGTCGCGGTATTCACGGATACGTACCTCCCGACGGTCAACGGCGTGACCTACACGGTCAGCACCTGGCGCGACGCCTGGACGGACCGCGGCGGTCGGATGCCGGTCGTCTACCCGGAGGACGGCGAGTACGCGCCGACCGCCGAGGAGCACCCCGTACCGAGCGTCCCATTCCCGTTCTACCAGGGGTTCCGCTTCGGCTGGCCGCGGGTCCCCGAGGCGGTCGCCGACGCGGACCTCGACGTCGTCCACACGCACACCCCCTTCACGCTCGGGCTGGCCGGTCGGCGGCTCGCCGCCGACCACGACGTGCCGCTGGTCGCCTCCTACCACACCCCCGCCCGCGAGTACGCCACCTACATCAGCGACGCCTTCGCCGGCGTCCTCCGCCGCGCGGCGGACAGCTACGAGCGGTGGTTCTTCGGTGCGGTCGACGCCGTCGTCGTGCCGACGGAGACCGCCGCGGAGCAGGTCTGCAGCGGCGGGACGGACGTCCACGTCGTCTCCAACGGCGTCGACACCGAGCACTTCGGGCCGGCCGACGACGAGGCCGTCGCCGCGTTCCGCCGCCACCACGACCTCCCGGACGGACCGCTGGTCGGCTACACCGGTCGTCACGGCTACGAGAAGCGGCTCGAGGACCTGCTGACCGCGACGGTCGGTCTCGACGCGGGTGTCGTCCTCGCCGGCGACGGGCCCGCAAGCCCGGAACTCCGGCGGCGGGCGGCGGCCCGCGACGACGTCGTCTTCCTCGGGTTCCTCGACCGGGCGGAACTGCCGACCTTCTACAGCGCGCTCGACGCGTTCGCCTTCCCCAGCCCGGTCGAGACCCAGGGGCTCGTCGCCCTGGAGGCCGTCGCCTGCGGGACGCCGGTCGTCGCCGTCGACAGCGGCGCCCTCTCGGAGACGGTGGACGACGGCGAGACGGGCTACCACTACCGGCCGGGCGACCTCGAGGACTTCCGGGCGGCGCTCCGCCGGGCGCTCGCCGAGTCGGACGCTCTGTCGGTGCAGTGTCTCGAGCGGCGCGAGGCGCTCGGCGTCGATCACTCTATCGAGCAACTACAGGGTGTCTACGAATCGGTGTCGTGACTGCCCGGAACGTCAGCAGCGGCGCTCGCAGACCCGGTCGATGATGCGGCCGGTCGAGAGGATTTCGTCGTCGTACCGCGGCTCGCGGGCGGAGGCGCGGGCGACCTCGCAGTCGATGCCCTCGTCGGCCAGCATCGCCGCGAGGGTGTCCTCGTCGTGGTGCTGGTCGTGGCCGAGCACGATGACGTCCGGGTCGATGTCGCGGATGGGGACGAAGAAGTCCTCGGTGTCCCCGAGGCGGGCCTCGTCGACCGGGTCGAGCGCCGCGATCATGTCGCGGCGCTGCCGGTCGCCGACCACGGGCTTCTCCTTGTGCGTGACGTTCTCGCTGCGGGAGACGATGACGTGGAGTTCGTCGCCCATCGACCGGGCCTCCGAGAGGTAGTGGAGGTGGCCGGGATGCAGGAGGTCGAAGGTACCCTGTGCGACGACGCGTCTCATCGCAGCTCCCGGTCGATGTCCCGCTGGGTGAAGTCGAAGAACTGGTCGTCCGGCAGGTCGACGTTCAGGACCTCAAGGTTCGTCTCCTTGCCTTCCGTGTCGAAGGCGCGCCAGTCGTCCTGGCCGTACGGCGCGCCGACGATGATGTGGACCTTCCCCCGCGAGAACGTCGCGAGGTCGGCGTCGCTGGGGCGGAGCACCCCGTTGGGGTGGGAGTGGACCGAGCCGACCCCCTTGAGGTCGTTCGGCATGTAGGAGGGGTTGAACTCCGCGCTGACGGGATTGGTCTTCGTCCCTGGCGCCAGCAGTACGTCGGTGATGACCGTCCCGTCGCGGTCCAGCCCCAGCTTGCGGGCGTCCTCGCCGCGGAGCTGGCCCATGTACTCGTTGGGGTGGGCGTCCTCGGAGGCCCTGAGGGCGAACTCCAGGGCGTCGTCCGCGATCCCGAGGATCTCGCTCGAGCGGAAGAGGTTCGGCGTCAGCGACCCCAGCAGTCCCATGCCGGGACGTCGGGTCGCCCGATAACTAAGGCTTCCGGCCTCCCGCTCCGGACTCGGAGCCGCGTCGCCACCGGGCCGAACGGCTAACAACACTCTTAAACCCGGCCGAACCGACCTTTCCACAATGACTTCGTCCGCTGCCGGCGACGCCGGCAACCGACCCCCCGAGGGGGTCGTCCACGATCTCGCGGCAGGCTGCACCGTCGAGGACGTCGAGGAGGGTGCGTCGTACCTGGCCACCGTCAACGGGGCCGTCGAGTACGGCGTCTTCGTCGACCTCTCCGAGCACGTCTCGGGGCTCGTCCACGAGTCGAACCTGCAGAACGACTACGACGTCGGCGACGACCTCGTCGTCAGGCTCGTCGAGGTCCGGGAGAACGGCGACCTCGGCTTCGAGGAGATTGACGTCGCCCCCGACGAGGTCGACGTCGAGGACGTCGTCCCCGGCGACGACGTCGGCGTCGAGGACCTGACCGACCGCGTCGGCGACGCCGTCCACCTGGAGGGCGACGTCGTCCAGATCAAGCAGACCGCCGGCCCGACCATCTTCTCCATCCGCGACGGTACCGGCGTCGTCCCCTGTGCGGCCTTCGAGGAGGCCGGCGTCCGCGCCTATCCCGACGTCGAACTCGACGACACCGTCCGCGTGACGGGCCGCGTCGAGACGCGGGAGGGTGCCCTCCAGATCGAGGTCGAGGGGCTCTCGAAGCTCCGCGGTGAGGCCCAGGAAGAGGTCCGCGAGCGCGTCGACGCCGCCCTCGAGGAGCGCGCCGAACCGGCCGACGTCGAGCCGCTCATCGACTGGCCGGCCTTCGAGAAGCTCCGCGACGACCTCGCGGACGTCGCCCGCCGGCTCCGGCTGTCCGTCCTCGAGTCCCGACCGATCCGCCTCCGCCACCACGCCGACGGCGACGGCATGTGCGCGTCCCTCCCGGTCCAGGTCGCCCTCGAGAACTTCGTCGCCGAGGTCCACGAGGACCCCGACGCCCCGCGGCACCTGTTCAAGCGGCTCCCGTCGAAGGCGCCCTTCTACGAGATGGAGGACGTCACCCGCGACCTCAACTTCGCGCTGGAGGACGAGGAGCGCCACGGCCAGCGGCTCCCGCTGCTGTTCATGGTCGACAACGGCTCGACCGAGGAGGACACCCCGGCCTACCGCGCGATGGCCCAGTACGACATCCCCATCCTCGTCGTCGACCACCACCACCCCGACCCCGACGACGTCGGCCCGCTCGTCGAGGAGCACGTCAACCCCTACCTCCACGACGAGGACTACCGCATCACCACCGGGATGATGTGCGTCGAACTGGCCCGGATGATCGACCCCTCGATCACCGACCAGCTCGAACACGTCCCCGCGGTCGCCGGGCTGTCGGACCGCTCGAAGGCCGACGCGATGGACGACTACCTCGAACTGGCCGAGCAGGCCGGGTACACCGAGGACGACCTCGAGGACATCGGCGAGGCGCTGGACTACGCCGCCCACTGGCTGCGCTACCAGTCCGGCCGCAACCTCATCAACGACGTCCTGAACCTGGAGTGCGACGACGACGAGCGCCACGAGGAGCTCGTCGAGTTCCTCTCCTCGCGGGCGCGCCGCGACGTCGAGGAGCAGATCGACGACGCCGAACCGCACGTCGAACACGAGTCCCTCGACAACGGCGCGCACCTCTACCGCCTCGACGTCGAGAACCACGCCCGCCGGTTCACCTACCCCGCGCCCGGGAAGACGACCGGCGAGCTCCACGACCGGAAGGTCACGGAGACGGGCGACCCAGTCATCACCATCGGCTACGGGCCGGACTTCGCGGTCCTGCGCTCCGACGGCGTCCGCCTGGACATCCCGAACATGGTCACGGAACTGCAGGACGAGGTCGAGGGCGCCGGGGTCTCCGGCGGCGGCCACCTCGTCGTCGGCTCCATCAAGTTCGTCTCGGGCATGCGCGAGACCGTCATCGACGCGCTCGTCGAGAAGATGGAGGACGCCGAGCTCGACGAGGACCTCCGGAGCACGCTCGTCCGCGACGGCGGCGACGAGTAGCTCACCACTGCCAGTCGGTCACCACCCCGTCGCGGCCCACGAACGTCACCTTCCTTGCGACCAGCAGTATCCCGCAGACGGCGACGGCCACGCCGCCGAGCAGCCCCGCCGGGAGCGATTCCTCCTCCGCGTCTCCCGTCGCCCAATCGGACTCGAAGACGCCGGCGTAGTAGTCGGCCGCCGACCCGCCGTCCAGCCTGACCAGCACCTCCCGGTTCTCCTCGCCCGCCGAGTTCGCCCAGTTGAGGCTGCCGAGGACCACGGCGTCGTCGACGACCACGCCCTTGGTGTGGACCTTCTCGTAACCGACGGACGTCTCGGCAGCGTCGTCGACTCTCGCTTCGAGGTCCCAGCCCTCGGCTCCCGCCCGGCGGTTCAGCCACTCGGCGAGGGCGGCGTTGTCCGCCTCGACGTACCAGCCGTCGGAGAGGTGGATCCGGACCGTGACGCCGCGGTCGGCGGCCCGGAGGACGGCGCGCAGTAGCCGGCCGTCGCGGCTGCCGATCTCGACCTGCTGGACGAGTATACGGTCGTCGGCGCCGTCGAGGTCGGCGACCAGGGCGTCCTCGGCGTTGTCCGGCGCGACCAGCACCGTCGCGGCGTCGTACGAGACGTTCCGCGCGGCGTGCCGGGACTCGAAGTTCCCGAGCGCCGGGTCGGCGTCGGCGAAGTCCCGGCCCGCTCGATAGCTGGTCCAGGGCGTCGCCGCACGCCACTCCCGGTCGGCGGCGTGGAGGTCGGCGAGTGCATCCGCGGCCGCGGCGTCGCGGAGGGCGACGCCCCACCCCCGGCTCGACATCCCGCCGGTGCCGGCGGGCTTGAAGTTCTCCGTCAGGACGAGCGCGCGGTCGTCCACGACGGCGTACTTGGGGTGGTGGTGGCGGTACCGGGTGTGGGGGCCGTCGAGGAGCCGAACCTCGACGCCCCCGTCGGCGAGGCGGTCGAGCAGCCTGGCCTGGCGTTCGGTGACGCCGCCGACCGGCGAGCCGTCGAGCAGGACGCGGACGTCGGCGCCGTTCCGGCGGGCCGCCAGCAGTGCGTCGGTCACGTCCTCCGAGGTGAGCGTGTAGCCCGCCAGCAGCAGTCGGTGGTCGGCGCGCGCCAGCGTCTGGGCGGTCCTGCCGTCTGCGTCGGGGAGGACGAACGCCGTCGCCTCGCCGCTGCCGGTGTGGACCGGTTCGAGGTCCGTCGCACCCACCGGCCGCCACTCCCCGGCGTCGAACTCGCGGACGCGCGACTCGGGGGCGTTCCGGTAGCGCGCGACGTGGACTGCCTCGCCGTTCCGTCGGAGCTCCAGTTCGTCGCCGCCGTCGGCGAGCAGGAGACGTCCGTCGAGACCGGCGACGCGGCGGTCGGTGTGGCGTCTCGCCTCCTCCGGTGCCGTCGAGAAGGCGACCGTCCCCTCGACCGTCCGGTTCGGGAGGTGCGCGACGGTGTTGCCGTCGGTGATCGTCCAGCCAGTCGCGTTCGTCGGCTCGCGGAACCGGACGGCGACGAACTCGCCGGGGTCGCCGTCGGCGACCGGGTTCGGGTACGCCTCGACGAGCGTCGCGTTCGGCACGGTCTCGGTGGCGGTGGGGGCCTGTGCGGTCGCGGCGGCGCAGCCGCTACAGGCCAGCAGGAGTGCGAGTACGAGGACGGCGCGGCGGAGCGTCACGCGCCGGGTTGGTCCCGGCTTCGTACAAGAAGGTTCAGGCGCCGGTGGCGTCGCGGGCCTTCTCGGCCTCGGCCTGGACCGTGTAGGCGCGGTCGTCGTCGTGCTCGGCGGCGGCCTCGAGGGCGTCCTCGGTGCCGATCTGGACGAGCGCCCACGCGCAGGCGGCGCGGAGCTGGTCGTCATCGGCGTTCTCGAGGCGGTCCCGGAGCGGGTCGATGGCGCGGGTGTCGCCGAGGAGGCCGAGCGACCGGGCGGCCTGGTAGCGGACCGTCGGCTCGTCGTCCTCGAGGGCGTCGGCGACCTCCTGGGTCGCCTCGGTGCTGCCGATCTCGCCGAGTGCGCGGATGGTCACCTTCTGCAGCGGCGGGTTGTCGCTGTTGACGAAGTCAAGGAGCGTGTCGACGGCGCGCTCGTCGCCGATCTTCCCGAGGACGCGGATCTCCTGGCGGCCGCGCTTCTTCGCTCGCTCGTGGACGACGTCGAAGGCCTCCGCGGCGCCGAGCCGCTCGAGCGCCTCGAGGGTGACCTCCTCCATGAAGTCGGACTCGAACTTCTCCAGCGCCATCACGATGCGCTCGGGGTCGTTCTCGTGCTCGGCGATGCGGACGACGTTCCGCTCCGGCGGGAAGTCCCTGTGGTTCGCCGGGTTCAGCCGGTCGTAGAAGCCCTGCTTCCGGAGCTGCTGGACGACCGTCAGGTCGCTCCACTCCTCGGCTGCTTCGAGTGCGGCCTCGAGTTCCTCGGCAGCTTCGAGGAGGGTCGCGATGGTGTCGGCGTCCTCGTCGGCGTCGAGTCCTGCTTCGGCGATCGTCGCGCCGGCTTCCTCGAGCGCGGCTGCGTGGGCGTCGAGGTCATCGCTCTCGGGGCCGAAGGTCCGACCCAGTTCGTCGCTCGCCGTCGCGAGGAAGTCCTCTGTCGCGGCGCGGACGTCGGGCTCGCCGTTCTCGGTCCAGCGGGTGTCCCGGACCGTCGCCGCGGAGTCGTCCACGGACTCCTGGACGTCGTCGGCGTAGGGGCCGCGCTGCTCCTCGACGTCGCTCCGGAGGTCGTCGACCCGCGACTGGATGGCTTCCGCGGGGTCCTCCTCGTCCTCGTCTTCGGGTTCGGGGAGGTCAGCGTCCTCGAGGTCGGCCTCGACGGCGTCCAGTTCGCTCTCGACCGCGTCGAGGTCGGCCTCGGTCTCCGCTTCCTCGAGGTCGGCTTCGGCCTCGTCGAGGCGGGCCTCGAGCGACTCGGCGGTCACCTTCGTCTCCATCTCCCCCTCCTCGGGTGCGGGCTCTGCGGCGTCCTCGGACGCATCCTCGGCGGCGTCCTCGGGGGTTTCGGCGTTCTCGTCGTCCCCGTTGCTCATGTACGGGTATCCGGAAGAACGGGGCAAAGGCGTTTCCCTTCGGGGTCGGTCAGGTGTCGCGCCAGTAGATGAACGGTGCGAGCACGAGGTAGGCGACGGCGAACAGCAGCAGCGCCCGGGGGAACACGCGCCTGAGCGCGGCCGGGAGCGCGACGGCGAGGGCCTGCAGCCCGCCGAGGACGATGGCGTCGCGGGCGTACAGCTCCGGGTAGGTGATCGAGGCGACCATCAGGTAGGTCAGCAGCGCCGTCGCGGCGAGGAGTACGGTCGGCTCCGCGACGCCGGCGAGGTACGCGACCGCGAGGATGGTGCCGGCGAGCGTCGTCTGGACGCCGTCGGTCTCCGGCGCCTCACGGTCGTACAGCATGTAGAAGCCGAGGCGGACGACGGCCATCGCGACGAACCCCGCCGGGATGACCGCGGCTGCGATGCCCAGCGAGGAGTCCAGCGGGATCGCTCCGCCGTCCGTGGCGACGGCGTGGACGAACACAGCGGGGGCGACGCCGAAGGAGGCGACGTCGGCCAGCGAGTCGAGGTGCTCCCCGACCGGGGTGCCGCCGCGGGCGCGGGCGACGACGCCGTCGAGACCGTCGGCGATGGCGGCCAGGAGGATGAGTCGCGCCCCCAGGGCGGGGTCGGCCGGGGCGACGGCCGCCGCGACGAAGCCCAGCGCCGCGTTGGCGACCGTCACCGCGTCCGCCAGGCCCAGTTCCCCGAGGAAGCGCGGCTGCATGGCTGTATGGTGGCGGTCGGGGAGTGCGGCCTTAGTACGTTCGCTTCGGGGTCAAACCGGGGCGCCTATGGCGATCCGGCCGGAACGGCCGGTATGGACCGACGGGCGTTCCTGGCGACCGCCGGCGGCGCGTTCGCGGGAGCCACTGCCGGATGCGTCGACGTCGGCCTCGGCGACGGCGGCCTGGCCGACGACGACTACGACGTCGGCATGTCAGCGAACGCCTTCGTCCCCGAACGCATCGAGGTCTCGGTCGGCGACGAGGTGGTCTGGGGGAACAACGGTACCCGCGGCCACACCGTCACCGCCTACGAGTCCGGCCTCCCCGACGGCGCCACGTTCTTCGCGAGCGGCGACTTCGAGAGCACGGACGCCGCCCGGGAGGCCTGGTCCGGCGGTCGAGAGGGGAACATCGCACCCGGCGAGACGTTCACCCACACCTTCGAGACGCCGGGCGAACACCGCTACTTCTGCATCCCCCACGAGCGCAAGGGGATGGCCGGCGTCGTCGTCGTCACCGAGTGACCCCTCGAGGTAGACGGCTGCTGGTGCTACAACTGCTGCCGCTGCGACTGCCGGCGCTTCCGCTCTGCGGCGTGAAGAAACGAGAAAGTCGGTCGGTTCAGTCGGCCTCTTCGACTTCGACGTCCTCTTCGTCGACGTCGACGCTGGCCTCCTCCTCGGCGGCGACCTCTTCGGGGTGGGCCTCCAGGCGCGTCTTCTGGATCTCGACGCGGCGGAGCGGGTAGATGGTCTTCGCCTCGTTGTAGATGGCCGAGGAGAGCCGTCCCTCGACGATGCTGTCGACGAGTCCTTCGAAGGTACGGTCGTCGGCGGCATCCTCGACGATGTCGACCATCGTCTTGCGGATCGCGTGCTCCTGGCTGTGGTCGGCGCTCTTCGTCGTGTAGGCGACGGGCTGGACCTGCACGCGGAAGTCGTCCGTCGTCAGGATGGTGACGAAGGCGTCGACCTTCGAGGTGCCGCGGCGCGTGAGGCTGCGCAGGTAGTCGCGGGTGAGTTCATGCTGGATGAACTCGGTGTAGGCGGCGTCGCTGCCGACGTCGTTGACCTGGAAGGTCAGCTTCGTGTTGTTCTCGCTGGGGTCGTCGTTCAGTTCGCCGAGCGTGGTCTCGATCGTCCGGTCGTAGACCTGCTCGGGCTCGTCTGCGGGGGTCTCACCGAGTTCGGCCCGGTCGAACATCTCGGGGGCCATGATGGTGTACCACCGCTTCTCCTGTTTCTGTCGGGATACGGATCGTTCGCTCATGATTGGGTTGTGGTGTCGATCAGGTGCTGTGCTACCGCGAGGTTCGTCACGTAGTCGTCCGCCGTCGTCCGCAGGCTGCCGGTCGTCTCGCGCTCGATGGTCGTCACGACCGCGCGCCCGCTGGCACGTTCGTCGCCGTCGTCGTCGGCCGTCGACTCGACGCGCGTCGTCATCTCGTCGGTGTTGTCCGGCTCGAGGGCGGCCGCCACCAGCTCGGGGCGGTCGTGCTCGGTGCGGATGGTCGCTCGCTTCATAGCGCCCTCCGGAACGCGTCGACGTACTCGTCGTCGGTGCCGTCGAACGTGGCCGCGCCGCGGCCGTCGCGGGCGGTCGCCCGGCCGTCCAGCGCCGTCGCCGCGTCGCGGAGCGCGTCCTCGACGGACGACGCCCCGAGGGCCGCCGCCTCGCCGTCCGAGACGGCGAGGGCGATCGGCTCCGGCGAGCGGTACTCGAACAGCAGGCGTGCGACGGTGCCGAGCGACGCGTCGGCGCCGACGCGCGCCGCGAGGACGCCGTCGTACCGACTCGTCTCGGTCTCCCGGATCGCGGTGTGCGCACGCTGGCCGTGCGCGCGCCACGTCTCCAGGGCCGCCGACTCGACCCCGTGGCCGAGCGCGAGCGCGATGCCCGTGCCGGGGCGGTCCCGGGCGACGGCGTCGAGGACGTCGGCGTAGCCGCCGAGCGTCTCGAAGCGGTCGCACTCGTGGGGGTGCAGCGCGCGCTCGACCGCCTCGGCGGCCCGCGGCGGCCCGTCTTCCACCGCCGACAGCGCCACGTAGGAGGCGAGCGTGCGGCCGTCGGCGTCGTCGCCGAGGTCCGCGAGCAGCGACTCGACCGCCTGGCCGTCGCCGGAGAAGCCCGCGTGGACGAGCGTCGAACCGGCGAGGCCGTCGACGCGGTCCTCCGTCGGAATCGCCACGCCGGGCCGCCGGTCGAGACCGGCCGCCTCCAGCAGCGACCCCGAGGGTTCCGCGCCGGCCGCCACCGCGCCTGCGAGTGCGAGCACGGGGTCGACGGCGTCGGGCGCGAGGTCGCGCGCCACGTCGGCGGCGGCGACAGCCAGCGGCGTCGACTCGAGCGTCACGTCTTCTGCTTGTCCGCTGGCACCGAACGAGTGGCCGACGGCGACCGTGCAGTCCGCGTCCGTAGCCGGCTCCCTGGGGACGGTCGCGAGGCTCGCCTGGTAGGGCGTCTCGACGGCGTCGAGCGCCCGGGCGAGCAGGCCCGTGGCTGCGAGCGCGTCGCCGTCGGCGGTCGCGACGAGCCGAACGAACTCGGCGTCGCGGAGCGCCGCGGCGGCGCGGTCGGGGGCGTCCTCGGGGGTTCCGGCGGCGGACATCGTGACTTACTCCAGCAGTTCCTTCGCTTCGTCGTACTCGTAGGTGAACGACTCGTCGAGTTCGTCGCCGCGGTAGTAGTCGACGAGTCGGCGAATCTTCGACTCCGTGTTCTGGAGCGCCCGCTTGTTCTGGGCGTCGCCCGGGTTCTCCTCCATGTGGGCGCGGAGGCGGACGGCCCGCTCCATCAGGTTCCGGAGGTCCTCGGGGAGGTCGAGGCCGGCGTCGTTGTCCTCGAGGATCTCGGTGACCTTCTTGCCGGTCGCCAGCTTCACGTCCGGCACCGGCGTGCCCTGGACGCCCTCGTCGCGGAGCTTCAGGCCGATCTGGCTGGGGTCGTGTCCCTCCTCGGCCAGCTCGACGACGCGCTCCTCGATTGCGTCCTCGTCTACGTCGCTCCACTCCGGCGGTTCGTCTGCCGCGGGGCGGTCCGAACCGGACGACCCTCGGCGGCGTGAGTGCATTCGTGCCATTGTCCTGTATTGGAACTGCACGGACCGCTCGTAGCTAGTGGCGCGGTTGCGCGACAGTGGCCAGGGTGGCCGTTGCCGTGGCGTTGCGCCAGCACTACCGCAATCCCGAGCCGACCAAGTGGCCGGCGAGTCAGATTTGCGGTCGTGCGGTTCCCGTCTGTGTCTGGACGACTCGGACACTAAACCGTTTCTACTCGGCGATCGCCGGCTCGACCGTGTCTGACTGCGTTCCGCTGACCGGTTCCCACGCCTTCTCCCATCCCGCCCCCGATTACAGAACGCCTATACACGCCCCGGGAAAATTCGACCCCGTGAGCGTCGCCGAGGAGCGAATCGAGCGCCTGCACGAGCTCGCGCGGGAGGCGGCCCGCGAGGGCGAGCAGCACCTCGCGAGGCGCTACGTCCGCCGGGCCCGACGGGTCGCCGAGCGGAACCGCCTACCGCTGCCCCGGCGCTTCAAGCGGTTCACCTGCGACGACTGCGACGCCTACCTCATCCCGGGACGGAACGCCCGGGTCCGGACGCGCGACGGCCACGTCGTCGTCACCTGCGATTGCGGCACACAGGCGCGGTACCCGTACTGACGCTGGCGTCCGCTTCTGCCACTCTTATACGTCCGGGATTCGAACGCGGCTCTATGACTGACGACGACCTCAAGGCGCGCGCCCACGACCTCGACGTGACGGTGTGGGTTGGCAAGTCGGGCCTCGACCCGGTGGTCGACGAGCTCGGCGACCAGCTGACCGACCGGGACCTCGTGAAGGTGAAGTTCCTGCGGGCGGCCCGCGGCGGCACGACGACCGACGAGCTGGCCGAGGAGCTGGCAGACCGCGTCTCTGCCGACCTCGTGGACACGCGCGGCCACACGGCAGTGTTCCATCGATGATTCCGGCGCAGAGCAACTTCATCGGCGAGTTCCTCGATCGGACGTTCGGGGTGCCAGCGGCGTACGGCGACCCGGTGGGCTACGCCGTCCTCGGTATCGTCGCCTTCGTCGTCGTCTACCTGATCGGTCGGGCGGTCGTGATGCCGCTGGCAGACCGGGCGATGGACCGGCGTGGTCTCGACCGACACGCCAAGATGCCGCTGCGGAAGGTACTGTTCTTCGTGGTCCTCTTCGTCGCGTTCGGCGCGGCCTTCGCGGCCTCGGGCCGCGGGAACGTCCTCACGTCGCTGGCGACCATCGCCGCGGCCGCGACGCTCGCCATCGGGTTCGCGATGCAGGACGTCCTGAAGAACTTCGTCGCCGGCGTCTTCATCTTCGTCGAGCGGCCGTTCCGCATCGGCGACTGGATCGAGTGGGACACGGGCGACTTCTCCGGCGTCGTCGAGGACATCAGCCTCCGGGTGACGCGCGTGCGCACGTTCGACAACGAACTGCTGACGGTGCCGAACTCCCACTTGACCGACAACGTCGTCAAGAACCCCGTCGACGCCGACAAGCTCCGCCTGAAGTTCGACTTCGGCATCGGCTACGACGACGACATCCAGCAGGCGACCGACATAATCCTCGAGGAGGCCGAGCGCCACGACGGCATCATGGACGACCCCGAGCCGTCGGTCCGGCTGACGGAACTCGGCGACTCCGACGTCGCGCTGCAGTCCCGCATCTGGATCGCCAACCCGTCGCGCTCGGACTTCGTGAAGGTCCGCGGCGAGTACGTCCGGCGCGTCAAGGAGCGCTTCGACGAGGCTGGCATCGACATCCCGTACCCGCACCGGCAGCTCACCGGCGGCATCGAGTTCGCCGACGGCCCCGTCGCCGAAGAGCAGGTCGCCGAGGACTGAGCGAGAACCCCCCAACGGCGGATCTCCTCGGTGACGAAAGGTTCTTACGTGCCTGCCGTCTACGGTGAGATGGACTCAGGTCGGGCGGTTAGGCCCCGCTCGATACCCCCACTATGGTCTTCAGGGGGGACCGAATCCGGGGTGCGTCTGGCCCAACCAGTACGGGCCCCGCAAGCCAACGTCGAAGCCTCGTCCTGCGAGGGCAGCGGTCCGCCGGCCGGCGTCTGCAGGGACGTTCGGTCGCGGTTAACCGTGGGTAATCCGTCAGGCACGGAAGTGAGCAGCGGACCCGCGGACAGCTGTCGCCCGCAGGGTCGCGGGGTGGAGGAGGCACGCGGGACTCCCCGTACTGGGCGGGCCAGGCAAACCCCGGCGTCCACCCAATCATCTCGATTTTCACCCGACGAGCGGACAGCTCGTCGATTCCACGCGACTCGAATCCCTATAGAAGAACGTTCAGAAGAGCCGCAGCGCCTTCGCGTACCAGGCGGCGGCCGCGGCGGGGAGCACCGAGACCACGGCCAGCGCCCAGCGATGGTACTCGAGCACCGTCGCGGACGTCAGCGGGCCGAGGATCGGTCGGTCGGTCGTCAACTGTAGCGGGACGTCGGCTGGGACGGTGACGGCCCAGACCACGGCCACTAGGGCGGTGACGACGCCGAGCCCGACCGCGGCGCCTGCTGCGGTGTCCGGGTCGGTACGCCCCTTGCGTCCCGCGGCGAAGACGATGACCGCCACGAGCGCCATCAGCGCGCTGGCCCACGGGGTCAGTGCGCCGGCGCCGTAGTAGGAGCCGACCAGCCGTGTCTCCTCGACGACGAAGTACGGGACGGCCACCAGGACGACGAGCAGCAGCGAGGCGACGATGCCGAGCGACGGGGCGGCGCGACGGCTGTCCATACCGGTGCTGCGGCGCCCCGCGTCTTAACCCGACTGGATTCCGGTCGACCGCAAGGCACTCGGCAGCCGCCGTCCAAGGCGGCGGCATGGGACTCGGAGGCGCGACCAAGAAACTTCAGAAGGTCGCCGACATGGGCGACGAGCTGTACAGCAAGATCAACGAGCTGCGCGACCAGGTACTCGAGATGCGCGCGACGGTCCAGCACACTCACGAGCGGGTCCAGACCCTCGAGAACAAGGTCGACCAGCAGGGTGCCGTCATCGAAGCGCTCGCCGAGCAGGAGGGTATCGACGTCGATACGATTCACACCCAGGTCGCCATCGAGGAGGCCGAATCGGCGGTCACCGAGGCCGAAGGCGACGGCGGCGCCAGCGAGGTGGGTGGCCCCGACGAGACCACCGAGACCGACGGACAAGCTGACGATACGATAGGGGACGCAGAAGACAGGGCGTAATTCGGGTTACTGCAGCCTTCGTCGGCCGGCTCACATCAGTCGCTGGTACTCGACCTTGAGACAGCGGTCCTCGACGTACTGCCGACCCGATTCCTCGACGCGCTCGCTGGCCTCGCGGTCGCGGATGCCGAGCTGCGTCCAGACCACGTCCACGTCGTCGCGCTCCAGGACCTCGTCGACGATACCCGCGACCTCGTCGCTCGGCCGGAAGACGTCCACCATCTCGATCTCCTCGTCGACCTCGGCCAGCGAGTCGTAGGGTTCCTCGCCGAAGATCTCGTCGGCGTAGGGGTTGACCGGGATGATCTCGTAGCCGCGCTTGCGCATGTACTTCGGGATCTGGTGGGCCTCCTTCGCCGGCGTCGCCGAACAGCCGACGACGGCGATGGGATCGGCCTCGAGTACCTCGCGGAGCTCGTCGTCGCTCTCGACTGGCATACCCGAACGTGGGTGGCCGCGGGGGAAAACGTCTGGGCCAGCGTGCGGTTCACAGCACGACCGCCGCCCGCCCGACGACGAACGCGATCGCGGCGGCGAACATCGACGCCTTGAGCCACGACTGCCCCGTCGTCGGGCTCTCGAAGGATCGGTAGGTCGCGACCAGCATCACGACGAGCGCGGGTGCGAGCGCGACGAGGTACGGGAGGCCGAAGGTCCCGAGCAGGTACGGCGCGGGACTGGCGAGAACTGCGGCGACGACGAACGCCGCGGCGACGAGGAGCGACTGGCGCTCGCCGATGGCGATAGGGAGGGTCCGCAGCCCCTCCTCGCGGTCGCCGGCGACGTCCTCGACGTCCTTGACGATCTCGCGGGCCATCGTCGCGGCGGCGGCGAGGCCGAACAGGGTCAGCACCGGACCCAGCTGTCCGTCGACGGCCGCGCCGCCGAAGAGGAACGTGCTCCCGGTCAGGTACGCGACCAGTGCGTTGCCGACGCCCGGCAGGCCCTTGAACACCTCCGTGTAGGCGACGAGTGCGACGAGATTGACCACAGCGATGGCGATGGCAAGCCACGGCAACAGCAGCGTCAGCGCAACGGCGACGGCGAACAGGGTGATACTGTAGACGAGTGCGCCTCGGGGCGAGACGGCGCCGCGGGGGATCGGCCGGTCGGGCTGGTTGATGGCGTCGATCTCTCGGTCGAAGTAGTCGTTGATCGCGTTGCCGCCGCCGGTCGCCAGCACCGTCGCCAGGACGGCGAAGGCGGTCGGCAGCGGCGCCCCGAGTCCGCCGGCGACGAACGCCCCGATGAACGTCAGTCCGCCCGCCGCCACCGCGTTGCCCGGCCGCAGCAGCTCGAGTAGCCCGCGCACCTGCTCCATACCTGCCGGCTTCCGCGCCGCGCGCTTGAACCCTCCGGAACCGTCGGCGAATGGACAATGTTAAAACCGCGAATCGAGTTAGGTACGCCCGAGGGCGCTTAGCTCAGTCTGGACAGAGTACTTGGCTTCGGACCAAGCTGTCGCGGGTTCAAATCCTGCAGCGCCCATCACGCCGCATAACGATTAGGAGTCAACAGACGGCGTAGGAGTGTGTATAAACCCTGCCTCATTGGCATGTGCGAGTTCATTATGCTGCATCATGCGGGTCGCCTCCGTCACGTGATTCGTCAGTGCTAACGATTCACTGAAATAGCATAAATGTGTTCTTCAGGTCTTCTCTGGGGCAGGTAATTGGTGTCCCCCGGTAGCGACTCATCCACCTGATTAAGGAATCCGAGACCGAACTCGTCGCTGAGGGAACGACCACACCCGCCCTTGTAAGCTAGAGTAGTCCCTGCACACGCAGAGTAGGTTTTTACCATCACCTACCAATACTTACCAAATGGAAATTACACAGCTTCGAATGATTATAGATGACCTCGAAGATGAGGTGCCGGTGGAGGACGTCCCCATCGACTCTATCGCGGCTGACTTTCGGCGAACGTCTCGATGGCGGGGTGGGTTCGACTGCTCCCGAGCCCCCGACTCCTCAGAGGAGTTTCCTCCTAATGATAGAATGACGGGAACAAAATGTCTATAGTAATATGCCACTTTAACTATTCTCTATAAATCGAAAATAGGAAATAGCCTTAATATGTAGGTTCACTAACTCTTCAACAATATAAGTTCATCATTCTTGTTAGTTCGGTGACTAACTCAATTAGATAATCGGGTTAGATAATTCATTCCGGTAGAAACTACCCCCATTGTTTATACAAACTACTCACTTTCGCATTCACGTCCTCGGAAGAGGGCATTAGAGCGCCTCTCCGGCGTGATGAGAGAAATGTGGGGATGGTCAGACTATGGAACGTAGAGATGTACTCAAGACGGCAGGTGGAATCGGAGCTGGCACCGCCGTTGGCGGTCTCGGCGTCATCGCGCTAACCGGTAACGCCACGGCAGCCAACGCAAACCTTGATGGAATCAGTCCAAGTGCGGTCACTACTGACGACGGTGAAATCACGTACGTGTCCTACGGTGGGCGCCTCCGCTTCGAATGGGATGGTCTCGATTCGGACGCGACGTACGGCGAATACCAAGTCTACACCCGACACCAGCGAGGCGATAACTCGTGGACGAGCTGGGCCGACCAAGGTAGCCGATATGGGCAGCTTGGCGACGGCAGCGGCGGTGAGTACGAGGAAGGTGAAACTGGCGGCTGGGGTGGCGATAATGATTCGAACTCTGGTTCCGGAACGGACGGGTTCTTCCAGTTCAAGTTCGGCAGCCCCTACAGCCAGAAGGACTACGCCATCGCCTACGATGACTCAAGTGACCTCGATACGGACGGTGACGGTACTAATGATGCACACCCGGTATCGAGTCCATATAGTACCGACCCGTTCACCGCAGACGAGGACGGCGGTACGAACCGGACGAAGGTCGATGTCCGGAAGGTCTGTCGTGTCTACGATGGCGAACCCGGCAGCGGCACTCAGCTCATCGAGGCCGAAGACACCGCGCGGTTCGAGGTCACCGTGAACAACCGGGAGGCGACCGCCACTACCGGCGGTGAAGTCAACGGCAACGTTGAAGCTGATCAGTCATAGGGAAAAGCGCACTACTGTCCATTAGCATCGCAACCGGGCGGATACCTCCGCCCGTGAATTCTCGTATATTTCTCGGTTAGATCAAGAACCAAGAAACTTTGAGCCGTCCTCTTTCATTTATCCTCTATATCACTGATTTGCTTTCGTCGAGAAGACGACGAGAGAGAGTATCTCGAGGAGGTGGAGTACAGCGAGGAACATCTGGAAGACGATCTTCACGAAGTTCTATCGCTTACCCGACGCTCTCTTCTACAAATACTTAAGGGTTCAGGTTCAAATTTCCTGGGCCTCAATCCTTCTTGTCCGCTCCTGCAGCGCCCATCTTGTTACAACTCTCTCAGCGACACCAGACGTAACAGCGACGCTTAAGTCAGCCGCTATCACCATCTCCCGTTCTCCGATTTCCCACAACGAGTGACTGGTCGATACATCGTCTGTATCGACCGGATGTGGCCTGGACCCAGGGACTGCCCTGGTCTCTGACGCTCACAGATTCCGAAAAGGCGGAATGCTTATCTTCGGACACGAAGCATTCCACCTACGTGAAACGACGGTCGGTGTTGAAGGGGGTTGGTGCGGTCAGTGTCCTCGGGACAGGGATTGGTGCCTGGTTCGTCCGGTCCCACGTGAACAGCCGAGAGGGACGGGTGTTCTGGCGGCAGATAGCAGTTGATACGACTGAGGTGCAGGGATCGTTAATCGTCATGACCGAATCCATCGAGAACGATGGCGAGGACACTCGGACGGTCCACCCTGACTACGAAGGTGCGTTCGGACCCGAAGCAGAGGCTCCAAAATCGCTCCACGAAGACCTCCAGCAGGAATACGGAGCCGATGAACCGTACTATCTCGTTCGCTACGAGAGTCATGACTGTAACGATATCCCGGGCGATGAAGGTGGCGGCACTATCGAGGTGTCACGGTCCGAATTCAATCGCCTCAAAATCCGTTCCTGCGTGAGACGGGGTCCGTGACGTCGACCACAGCTACTCGGCGAGGAATCTTCTACCCCCCGGTCTCTGTTCAATCGGTATCCCGGACAGATCGAGCAGAGCCGTCAGGACGCCAGCACTCTCGGCAACCCAGGCCGATACGGATCGTATCTTCTAAACCGACGATCGGTCCTCCTGAGGTGGTATCGAATCCTGCCAACTGCCCTTCTGATTCAGTGGCGATCAGGCTACCCTCACACATGTCGTCGATCCGTCGTGGCCTGCAAGACCCATCTCGATCTCTCTCTCTCTACGTATTTGTACCGATGAAGGTATCTGGAAATTAGGATTTTTCATTCTGGGACTTCCGTGGCACCCTGTGATGCGTCGACGTCGATTCATGAGTACAGTGGCGGGTGTAGCGGCTGCCGGAACCGTTGGAACAGCGAGCACAGAGTCACTTCCAGCGGGACTGGCGACGAGGGTCGCGGCTACCCAGGAGGGACAGATCGGGCAGATGTTGTTCTCGTCGACGAGCGGGTTACTGGCGGCGGATGGCGAACCGCTGACGGATAGCTCGCTCGTCGCCGTCTACGCCGAACCGACCGCGACGGTCAGGGACCGTGACGATGACGGCGACGCGGTGAACTACCCCGACGACGTTGACGTACCGCTCGTCGGCGTGGAGGAACGCGGGGACGGCGCCGTCGTCGGCGTCGGAGCGATGCTGGTCAACGATGGCGATCTCGTCCCGGAGCTCGAGGGCGAGGACCCCCTCGGTGACCTCGGCAACGAGGAATTCCTCCTGAACCTGTACGACGAGTACACGGCTGGCGGAACCGTCCTGTGGGATGAGGGCCACGGGCAGTTCTACACGCTCGACAGCTTCCGGAACTTCGAGGCGTACGCCGAGGACAACGGCTACACAGTCGAGTCGACATCTGACCTGACGACGGAGCTGTCTGCGGCAGATGCGGTCGTGATCACCGCTCCGGGCGATGCGTTCACGACCGACGAACTCGACGCGCTCGACAGCTTCGTCGCCGACGGCGGGCTCGTGGTCCTGCACGACCAGTCGGACTTCAGCAATTACGACGAGACGGCGAACCTGAACGCGGTCGCTGACGGTCTGGGACTCGGATTCCGGTTCAATGACGGCGAAGTCGGGGACACGGAGAACAACGTCGGTATCGATTATCTCCCGCTGACGTCGAACTTCAACGACGACTTCCCGCTGTTCGAGGACCGGCCGGGAATCACGATCGATCTGCGGCGCGGCCGGGAGTACGACGTTGCGATCGACAGCGTGGCCGACGGGGACACGTTCGACGTGGTGTTCGACGCTGCGGATGTCGGGCTGGAGACGGACTACACGGCGACCGTTCGGGTCCTCGGAGTCGACACACCGGAGAGTGCGAGCGTCGCCGCCTCGGCGGAGCGTCCCGAAGAGTGGGAGGGCCTGGCCTACGATATCGGCGAGCCGGACGCGGTGGACGAGTTGGTGTTCGACTCGACCGCCAGCCTACTCAGCGCTGAGATGGACCCGCTGACGGATGACTCGCTCGTCGCCGTCTACGCCGAACCGACCGCGACCAACACCGATACGGACGATGGCGATGACGCGGTCACCTACCCTGACGACACCGATATCCCGCTGGTGGCGATCGACGGGACAGTCGCCGGGATCGGCGCGCCGTTCGTCGACGCCGATTTCGACACGACCGCGGACAACGAGGAGTTCCTGCTGAACCTCTACGATCACCTCGTCGACGGCGACACGGTCCTGTGGGACGAGGGCCACGGGCAGTATTACACGCTCGACGAGTTCAGTACCTTCGAGACGTACGCTGAGGACAACGGCTACACGCTCGAGCCTACGACCAACCTGGCTGGCGATCTCTCGTCGGCGGACGCGGTGGTCATCACCTCGCCAACCGACACGTTCACGACTGACGAACTTGACGCGCTCGACGGCTTCGTCGCCGACGGCGGCGCCGTCATCCTGCACGACCAGGCGGACTTCAGCAATTACGACGAGACGGCGAACCTGAACGCGGTCGCCGACGGCCTCGACCTCGGGTTCCGGTTCAACGACGATCAAGTCGAGGACGAGGAGAACAACGCCGGCAGCGACTTCGTTCCCACGACGGCGAACTTCGCCGGTCCGGATTCGCTGTTCGAGATGCGCGATGGAATCGACGACGACCCGGACGCTCGCACGACGGACTATCTCGTCGAGTGGGCCGACCGCGGAACGGAGTTCGCCCGTAACCGCCTCGAGGGTGAGCGTGTCACGGTGTACTTCGACGAGAACGAGCCGCTCCGTGATCCGACGCGGCTTCTCGCCTACGCCGAGTACGACGTCGACGGCGACGGGCAGCGCGAGACACTGTACAATCGTGAGTTAATCGAATCGGGGTACGGTCGCGTCTACGGCTCGACGTTGGCCAGACACGACGAGTTCTGGGCTGTGGAGTGGGCGGCCCGGCAGGACGGGACGGGGATCTGGACAGAGAGCGATATCAGTGCGGCCTCGCCGTACCGTGAGGGGGCGCTGGATGAGGTGTTCTTCCCGGACGCGGCCGTCCTCGACCATGCCCAGGGTCGCCCACGCCCCCAGACGGTCGCTGTGTACTCCGAGCCCGAGGCGGCCCGTGACGGGCGGTCGTCACGGAAGCAGCTCCCGTTGTTCGGTGTGGACTCGGAGGCGGGCGTCGCCGTCGGCGGGTCGCTACTCATCGACGAGTCCTACGAACGGCTCGAAGGATTCGAGGCCGACACGTCCGGGTTCGCTAACTTCCCCTTCCTGAGCGATGTGATCGAGGACCTAGCTGACGATGACCGTGAGGACATCGTCTTCATCGACGGCGGCCACGGACAGGCCGGCGTCGAGTACGCACTCTCCAACGAGGACGCCGCGTACTACCAGCGGCACCTCGAAGGGCGCGGCACGACCTTCGAGCAGATCAACGACGTCACGCTCGATCGGCTCTCCGGGGCCCGAGCCCTGATCGTTACGACGCCGGTTAGCGAGTTCACCGCCGAAGAGGCGGCGGCCGTCCGTTCGTTCCGTGACGACGGCGGGGCCGTCGTCCTCCTCGGGTCCGGGTCGGCCCCGTCGGCGGCGACGGGATATCTCAACGAGCTGGCCGCGACTCTCGAGACGGGTCTGCGCGTTGGCGACAGCCGCGTGACCGACGCCGTGAACAACGTCGCCGACGACCCAGCCATCCCTACGACTACCGATATCGATGTGTCCCCGGATGCGTCCCGAAATCGCGGCCGCAACAACGGGAACGGACAGGGCCCCAGTAGCCGGGGCCAGTCGGACGACTGATGCATTGAACTGTGCCCCGAGCGGAATCCGTGAATGATCGATGGACGAATAACGATTCGCGGGTGTCCTCCAGGGGGATCGGCAGTCCGACCGGGATGCTGGTCCTGCTCGGCCTGAGCTTCGGTATCGTCGGGATCTGGCTAGCTCTCGACGAGGAACAACCCGAGTACGACGCCGAATCCCAGTCCGGCGAACGATGACCAGAAAATCCGGGCTGTAGCGGTTACGCGCCTCGCTCTCGGTAGAGCGCAGCGAGCGACGCGATCAGCGCGACGAGCACTGCACCGGCACCGGGCGCCGTCTGGTCCATCGGTCCCGACGATCCGTCGTCGTCTGTCGCCCGGTCGTCGGATGTCTCGGTCCCGTTCGTCTCGGTCGGCGATGTGTCGGTCGCGTTCGTCTGGTTCTGTTCGTCACCGCCGGTCTCGGACTGTTGGCCGATGCCGTCCAGCTGCAGCACGACGGTCACCTGCCCGTGGGACTGCCCCGTCTCCATCGTCCACTCGCCGCCGGCCTCCTCGTAGGAGACGGCGTCCTCGATGGCGTCGACGTCGCTGTCCCAGGCCTCGTGGGCCTGCTGGATGTAGCCGACGACCTCGACCCGGTCGGCGTGCTCGCCGTCGACGATGGCCTCGCCGTACTCGATGGTCTTGTTGTCCGGCGGGCCGTGGTACTCGATGCAGTGGGCGTCCATGTAGCCGTCGCCCTGCGGGAGGTCGTCGCTGGTGCCGAACTGGTCGGAGTCCAGCGGCCGGTCGTAGTGGTCGGTCATGGGGAACTCGACGACCATCGGGTCCGCGTAGGAGTGCCACGGCAGCGACGGCGTCGGGATGGTGACGGACGTGTCGGGGACGCTTTCGCCGACCACGACCTCGCCCGCTTCGTTGCGCAGCGTCACGCAGATCTTCCCGGAGGCGTTCCCGATCATCGGGTCGCGGTAGCGGTCCCGGGGGTTGTCGTAGCTGATCCAGCTGCCGTCTTCGGCCTTTGCCTCGAAGTACTCGTCGCCCTCTTCGGGGGCCTCCTCGACGTACCGCTGTTCGGAGACGGCCGAGGAGTTGACCGAACTGCCGTGCTCCGAATCGTTGTGGCCCTCGTGGGCACTCGCGATGCTCGACCCTGATCCCCCACCGCCGAAGGCGATCGCCGCTCCAGCCACGAGAAGGCAGAGCCCGACGATGAGGAGGGCGTGTCGGAAGTATACTGAACGTGTCATCGTATTTCACGACGATGTCCGCCCGAGCGCGACGCCGACGAGTCGCGGACGGTCGTCGACCGGTCCACCCGGGCCGGACCTCGTCCCGTTCTCGGCGAGCGGGGAGAACCCGATAAGTATTCACAGGCTATGGCAGTTATCGGGCTTCTAGCGAGGGGCTACCGGCCGATTCCGTCGGACGGGCCACAACACGGCCGGTCCTCGAAGTCACCGACCACTCGTCGACTCGTCGCCACTCCATTAGAGTTTTGTCGGCGTGCGACGCAGATTCAGGTCACTTCGATGGTCGCTGGAGCCGATAGCCACGCGCCGACCGCCGCAGGGGACCGATGACCGGAGCGCCGGACCTCCCGGTCGTCCTCCTCGCGGTGCTGCTCCCGTTCGCTGCCACGCTGTTCGTCCCGCTCTGCTACCGGGCTCTCGGCGAGCGTACCGGCTACGTCGGCGCCGCGGTCGCCCTCGCCTGTTTCGGCCTCCTCGCCACCCAGCACGGCACGAGCGGCACCGTCGGCGTCCCCTGGGTGCCGCAACTCGACGCCGCCTTCCGGTTCCACGTCGACGCCTGGGGCCTCCTGTTCGCGCTGCTGGCAAGCGGCATCGGCGTCCTCGTCTTCGTCTACTCCGCGGGCTACATGCACGGGGAGTCCTCCCTTCCGCGGTACTACGCCGCGCTGCTCGCGTTCATGGGGTCGATCCTCGGCATCGCGCTCGCCGGCGACCTCGTCGTCCTGTTCCTGTTCTGGGAGCTGACGAGCGTCTGCTCGTTCGTGCTCATCGGCCACCACGACGCCGACCCCGAGTCGAAGTACGCCGCCCGGATGGCGATGTTCGTCACCGTGGGCGGCGGGCTGTTCCTGCTGCTCGGCGTCCTCGCGATGCGGTACGCCTCGGCGACGGCCCTCGGCACGGCCACGTTCGACCTCGTCGCGATGCTGGAGAACCCCGAGGCGATGCAGACTGCCCTCCGGGAGACCGGCCTCTTCGTTCCGGTGTTGCTGTTCGTCGCGGTCGGCGCCGGCGCGAAGTCGGCGCAGGTGCCGCTGCACTTCTGGCTGCCGAACGCGATGGCCGCGCCGACGCCCGTCTCGGCGTTCCTCCACTCCGCGACGATGGTGAAGGTCGGCGTCTACCTCGTCGGCCGGTTCCGCCCGATCCTGGCGAGTCCCGAGTGGCTCGTCCTCTTCGCGTCGGTCGGTATCCTGACGATGACCGTCACGGCCGTCCTGGCGGTCGCGGCGACCGACGTCAAGGAGCTGCTCGCGTACTCGACGGCCAGCCACCTCGGGCTGATGGTCGCGGGCTTCGGCTTCACCTCCTACTACGGCGCCGGCGCCGGCGTCTTCCACCTGCTGAACCACGCGACGTTCAAGGCGGCGCTGTTCCTCGTCGCCGGCATCGTCGCCCACCAAGCCGGCACCCGCCGCATCGCCGACCTCGGCGGGCTCCGCGGCGATCTCCCGATCACCGCGCTCGTCACCGCCGTCGCGGCACTCGGGATGGCGGGCGTCCCACCGTTCAACGGCTTCTACTCCAAGGAGATGCTCTTCGAGGCCGCCTACGAGGCCGGCCACGAACTGGGCGGGCTCGGCTGGCTCTTCCCCGCCGCGGCGACCCTCGCTAGCGTGTTCACGTTCCTCTATTCAATCCGCTTCTTGTCGATGTTCTTCGGCGAGAAGCCGGCCGCCCTCGGCGAGGTGGATCGGCCGCCGCTGACGTTGCTCGCGCCGCCGGCCGTCCTCGCGGTCGTCGCGGGCGCCGTCGGCGTCGCGCCGTCCCTCGCCGAGGAGGTCATCGTCGGCTCCGCGGTGACGGCGACGGGCGGCAACCCCGAGAACGTCCACTTCGGGCTGCCGACGCACGTCTCGCCGGCGCTGGGGATGACCGCGGTCGCGCTCGGCGGCGGCGCCCTCCTCTATCCGTTCTACGACCGACTGCACGACGGCATCCGGTCCGGCCTGGCGCGGGCTCCGGCGGTCCGGGCGAACTGGTGGTACGACCTCTCGCTCGACGGCCTCGACCGCGCCAGCGTCGCGCTCGTCCCGCGCGTCCAGAACGGACTGCTCCGGACCTACGTCGCCTGGCTCGTCGGTACGGCGGCCGCCCTTGCCCTCGGCGGCTACCTCGCGGCCGGCGTCGACGTCCCGCCGGTCGACCTCCTGGGAACCTCTGGGGTCATCCTGCTGGTACTGCTCGTCGGCGTCGTCGCCGCGGGCTTCATGACGACCGACCCCTCGCAGGTCCTCGGCGTCCTCCTGCTGTCCGTGGTCGGGTTCATGATCGCTATCGTCTACATCCTCGCGAGCGCGCCCGACCTCGCGCTGACCCAGCTGGTCGTCGAGACGCTCACGCTCGTCATCTTCCTGCTCGTCATCGAGGAGCTGCCGGCGTTCTACGGTGAGATAGAGGGCTGGACGGCCGCCAGGGACGCCATCCTCTCGCTGGCAGTCGGTGCTGCGGTCTTCGTGACGGTCCTCGTCACGTCGAACGGCCCGGAGTCGGAACTTGCGCGGTTCTTCACCGAGAACGCCGTCGAAGAGGGCGGCGGCACGAACGTCGTCAACGTCATCCTCACCGACTTCCGGGGCTTCGACACGCTCGGCGAGAGCGTCGTCATCGTCATCGCCGCCGTCGCGGTGCTGACCGTCGTCCTGATGCGAACCCGGGGTGAGTCGCCGTGAGCACGGTCATCATGCGCACGACGACCCGCGTCGTCGTCCCGTTCATCGTCATGGTCTCCATCTCGCTGTTCGTCCAGGGGCACAACCTCCCCGGGGGCGGCTTCATCGGCGGCGTCCTCACGACCGTCGGGTTCGTCCTCATCTACATCACCTTCGGCCTCGACGACCTGGAGCGCGTCCTCCTCGGCGAGGTGGCCACGACGGGCGGGAACCCCTTCGAGGACCGCATCGTCGACGCCTACCGCCGCCTGTTCGTCTTCGGGCTGGCGCTGGCCGTCACCAGCGGCCTGGCGGCGATAGCCCTCGGCTACCCGTTCCTGACCCAGGACTACGTCATCCTCCACGATGTCCCGATCTACCACGAACTGGAGTTCGCCAGCGCGCTCGCCTTCGACCTCGGCATCTACTGCGTGGTCGTCGGCGGTCTCCTCACGGTGCTCTCGGTGGTGGGATCGGAATGACGGTCGTCCTCGCGGCGCTGCTCGGCTCGCTGTTCGCCTTCGGGACGTTCCTGCTGCTCCGTCGGGACCTCGTCGCCGTCATCTGGGGGACCGCCATCGTCAGCCAGGGGGCGAACCTCTACCTCCTGACGATGGGCGGGTTCGTCGAGGCCAGCTTCGACGCCGTCCCCGTCCTCGCGACCCACGGCGGCGAGGCGCCCCAGACGACCGACCCGGTCGTCCAGGCGCTCGTCCTCACGGCGATCGTCATCAGCTTCGGTATGACCGCCTTCGCGCTCGTGATGACCTACCGGGTGTACGAGGAGCACAACACCCTGGACGTCTTCGAACTCGGGGGTGACCGCTGATGGTCGCAGACCACCTCGTCATCGCGCCGCTACTCGTCCCGCTCGTCACGGCGACCGTCGCGCTGCTGACGCGTCGCTGGCCCGCGGTCCGCACCGGAACCGCGCTCTTCGGCGGCGTCGTCTACGCCGCCACGGTCGCCGCCGTCGTCTGGAGCGTCGTCCTCGCACCCGACGCGCCCGGCGCCGTCGCCTACCAGCTCGGCGGCCACGCCGCACCGTTCGGCATCACGCTCGTCGTCGACGCTCTCTCCGCGTTCATGCTCGTCCTGACCGCGGCCATCGCCGTTCCCGCGCTCGTCTTCTCCCAGCGGTACCTCAGGCGGGAGGACCAGGACGTCTTCTACTACCCCCTCTATCACTTCCTGCTGCTCGGGATCACCGGCTCGTTCCTCACCGGCGACCTGTTCAACCTCTTCGTCTGGTTCGAGGTCATGCTGATGGCCAGCTACGTCCTCATCTCCTTCTACGGCGGGCCGAAGCACACCCGCGCGACGCTGTGGTTCCTCGTGCTCAACATCGTCGGCAGCGCCGTCATGCTGGTGGCCATCGGCGGGCTGTACGCGACGACGGGGACGCTGAACATGGCCGACATGGCCCAGCAGCTCGCGGACCCGGCGGCTTCCGGCGTCCCGGTCGCGCCGGTCGTCGGCCTCTCGGGACTGCTCTTCGCGGTCTTCGCCCTCAAGGCCGGACTCGTCCCCTTCCACTTCTGGGTGCCGAGCGCCTACACCGCGGCGCCGATGCCCGCGACCGCACTGCTGGCCGGCGGCTCCAAGAAGGTCGGCGTCTACGCCATCGTCCGGCTGTACTTCACGGTCTTCTCGGAGGCGACCGTCCCGGTGAGCCTCCCGGGCGCAAGCGGGGACTCGCCGCTGGCGTTCCTCGGGCCCGTCCTCCTGGTGATGGCCATCGCCAGCATCGCCGTCGGCGGCGCCGGGGCGATACAGGCCGGCTCCCTCGAGGGGGTGTTCGCCTACTCCAGCATCGGCCAGGTCGGATTCATCGGGGTCGCCGTCGCGGTCGCCGCCGTGGCGCCCGACGCCGCCGCCCGGAACCTCGCGCTGCTGGCGGCCCTCGTGTTCGCCTTGCACCACACGCTGACCAAGGGGATGCTGTTCCTGGTGGCCGGCACCGTCCGCAGCGCGACGGGCACCAGCCGGCTGGCCGACCTCGGCGGGCTGGCGGGGCGGTATCCAGTCGTCTCGGGGACGTTCTTCGTCGGCGCGCTGTCGCTGGTCGGCATTCCGCCGCTCTCGGGCTTCGTCGGCAAGTTCCTGGTCTTCGACACGGCGCTGCGCGGCGAGGCGCTCGCCGGCGGCGTCGCGCTCCTGGTCGGCTCCGTGCTGACGATCGCGTACGCGACGCGAGCGTGGACGGTCGCCTTCTGGGGCGACCGGTCGACGGCCGTCCACCACGGCGGTCGCGACAGCGTCCAGGTCGCGATCCTCGTCGTGCTGGCGCTGGCCGTCGTCGGCGTCGGCGTCGGCTTCGAGGGCGTCTACCGGTTCGCCGACGCGGCGGCGACGGCCGCGACCGACACCGACGCCTACGTCGAGGTCGTCCTGCCGGACGGAGGTGGTTCGTCGTGAAGACCCGGACCTGGCCCGTCTTCGGGCTCGTGCTCGTGGCGCTGTGGCTGTTCGTCCGCGGCCCCGACCCGACCCTCGACGCCGTCGTGGGCGAACTGCTGTTCGGCGTCCTGATCGGCTTCCCCGTCGCGTTCCTCTTCCGGCGGTTCTACGCCGACACCTACCACCTGGACCGGGGAATCCGCGCGGTCCCGTACGCGGTCCTCTACGTGCTCGTGTTCCTCCAGGAGGTTGTGGTCGCCAACCTCGACGTCGCCTACCGCGCCGTGGCGCCCGGCCCGCCGATCGAGCCGGAGGTCATCTACGTCCCGCTGCGGGTGGAGACCGACCTCGGGGTCACCACCATCGCCAACAGCATCACCATCACGCCGGGGACGGTGACGCTCGACTACGACGAGGAGTTCAACGGGCTGTACGTCCACGTCATCGACGGCCGGAACGTCGAGGAGGTCGTCGAGCCCATCCGGACCTGGGAGGACTACGCCCTCGTCATCTTCGACGAGGAGCTCGACCCGGGCGACCGGCCGCAGCGGGTCACCATCACGGGAGGTGATCGCGGTGGCCGCTGAGGCGACGCCGGCGTTCTTCGAGGTGGCCGTCGAGGCGGCGCTGCTGCTCGTCGCCGGGCTCTGCGTGCTCTGTACGTACCGCGTCGTCGCCGGCCCGACCATCCCCGACAGGGTGGTCGCCGTCGACGCCATAGCGACGAACGTCGTCGCCATCGCCGTGCTGTTCGCGCTGTTGACCGGCCGCGGACTGTTCGTCAACGTCGGGCTCGTGCTAGCGATCATCGGGTTCATCGCGACCGTCACGGTCGCGAAGTTCGTCATCGAGGGGGACATCATCGAATAATGGTCGAAGCTATCGGAACCGTCGAGGCGGCCGTGATGACCGCACTGATAGCCGTCGGCGTGCTGTTCCTGGCCATCGGGACGATCGGGCTGCTCCGGTTCCCGAACGTCTACAACCGGATGCACGCGACGAGCAAGCCGACGACCCTGGGAACGGCCGCCATCTTCACGGCCGCGTTCGTCCGGTTCGGCCCCGGCGGCGACGGGCTGCCGTCGCTGCTCGGCATCGCCTTCCTCTTCCTGACGGTGCCGACCGGCGCCCACATGATCGCCCGCTCGGCCGAGCGGATGGGCGTGCCCTTCGAAGAGGGGGTGACCTGGCCGGCACCGCCCGAGGTGGAGGCGGAAGTCGACGACGCGGCGACAGAGGGTGAGACGTCGACCGACGGGGACGGTACACGACCGGCCGACGAGTCCGATGAATCGTCCGGGGACTGAGCCCCTTGCCCGCTTGTTGTCGGCTAGCTGAACTTTCACCGCCTCTTTCCCCCTGTGCGACGTAGTGGCGAGCATGCCCGACGTCAACGAGGTCGAGACCGAGGACGATTACGTCCACGTACGGTTCAACGACCCCGACCAGTACGACGAGATCCGGACGCCGGACTGGGCCGAAGAGCCGGCCCAGTCGGTCTCCGAGGGCGCCGAGGTCCGGACGGGCCAACAGGAGGGCAGCGACGACTGGGAGGTCCAGAGCGTGCTGATCGACAAGCACGTCGGCGAGGACAAGGCCGAGGAGCAGGCGAAGGAGATCGTCGACAAGATCCAGTCGTGACGGGGACGGCAGGCGTCGTCGACCGATGAACGACCACCCGCCGCCGGCCCGTTCCACTCCGCCGGCGTGTTCGTTCTGTGGATACGACGTTCCGGCTGGCGTGACCCCCGTCGAGTCCGACGGGCGGCTGTTCTGTTCGGCGTCCTGTGCGGCCGGCGCCGAGCGCGGGGAGGCTCCCTTCGCCGGCGCGGTGGACTACAAGCGGACCGCCCTCGGTGTCGACGCGCTGTCGGCGGGGCTGCCGAGCGGCATCCCCGGTAACGCCGCGGTGCTGCTCGCCGGCGAGGAGGGGACCCGCCTCCAGGGGTTGCTGCAGGAGTGCGTCTGGCGGACGCTCCAGCGCGGCCAGCCTGCGGTCGTCGTCTCGATGGACCGGCCGCCGTCCTCACTGGTCGACAGTTTCCTCACACACGACTGGAACGTCCTGCCGTACCTCGACGACGGGAGCCTCGTCGTCGTGGACCTCTTCACGAAGCGACTGCACGACGAGTCGGCGGTGACCCGCCGGGCGAACCGCTGGAACCGCCACCTCCAGGGGGTCCTCCAGGATGCGGTCGCGGTCGTCGACGAACCCAGCGACGTCCTCGAGATCGCCAACGAGGTCGACGGCGCGGTGGCCGACGCGGGCCTGACCGAGTCGGGGCTCGTCGCCGTCGACTACCTCACCGAACTGGCCGCCTTCGCCCAGGAGGCGCGCGCGACGAACCTCCTGCGGGAGCTCCGCGCGCTGGTCTGCAAGAGCCGGTACGTCCCGATGGTCGCGGGCGCCAGCGTCGGCCGCTTCGACGATCTCTATCCGACGGACTTCCCGCACGACCACGAGTACCTCTTCGACGGCATCGTCGACCTGGAACTGGACGAGGACGACGACGGTACCCGACGGAAGCGCCTCTCGGTCCGCAAGATGGACGACGCGCCCGTCGACCCGCTGTGGTTCGAGTACGAGTTCCGGCCGGACGCCGGCTTCGTGGCCTCCGGGTCGGCGATTCCCATCGATTACCAGTGATGTCGTGAGGAGGGATGCTGTTGCGGGCTCGCAACAGAAGTCATCTAGCTATCCGTCCGCCGACGTAGGGGATCGCCAGATCGGTCTATACTGACCAGTAGCTCGCTCTTTCCTTCTCGAACGCGGCCGCGTCGGACGGTGCTTCAGGACCTGACCGACCGGGAAAACTTATGCCACGGTAGCCAATCGTGGCGGGTAAGGAGTTCTTACCGCCCGATGGACA
The DNA here is from genome assembly GCF_013391105.1 of Natronomonas salina. NCBI lineage: Archaea > Methanobacteriati > Methanobacteriota > Halobacteria > Halobacteriales > Natronomonadaceae > Natronomonas > Natronomonas salina. The sequence continues at coordinate 837,916 of NZ_CP058335.1, read as the reverse complement.
GTCTTACCGAGCACGGAATCGACGTGGCCGACCCCCGGATGAACGACGCCTACATCCGCGTCTGTTCCGGCGGGAACGGGGCCGCCGACGTCTTCCTCGTCGGCGTCGTCCACGACCACCCGGCCAGCGAGTACCGCGCCCAGCGGATCGTCGAGGCGGTCGCGCCGGAGACGCTGGCGCTCGAACTGCCGCCGCTGGCGCTGCCGCTGTTCGAGGAGTACGCGACGGAGGCGACGACCCCGCCGAGCTACGGCGGCGAGATGAGCGCGGCCATCCAGGTCGACGCCGCCGACCGGACGGTGGGCATCGACGGACCGACGCTCGGCTTCACCGGGCGACTGGCGCGGACGCTCCTCCAGGAGCGCGCCGGGCTCCCGACGATCTGCTCGTCCGCGCGTGCGCTGGCGTCCGTCACGAAACACGCCGCGGTCTGCCGGGCGGCGGCGGCGCTCTCCCGGACGCTGTCCGTGCAGATCGAGGTCGACGCCTCGGAGGCCGCCTACGGGACCGAGTGGGGCGACGCCCCCGAATCGCAGGCCGAGAACGAGCGGCGGCAGGTCCGGAAAGCCCAGTTCATCCTCCAGGCCTTCGGGTCCTCGAGGGTCGGCAACCTCAGGGACGCCACCCGCGAGGAGCACATGGCTGCCCGATTGTCGCGGCTCCGGCGGGACGGCGACGTGGTCGCCGTGGTCGGCATCGACCACCTCGACCCGCTCGTCGAGCTCCTCGACCAGGACGACTGAATCGAGAGACGGCGCCCAGACGTTCCTTGCCGGAGACGCCGTTCTTTTATCCCGGGCAGGCACCTGCAAGTCTTCAGTTTAGATGGACAGGCCGGCTACCCTTAGTACGGGTTGCGACCGTGCATCCCGGCTAACATGAACGCAGACATCACAACGGGCGTAGAGATGGAGTTGTGGGTCGTGGACGAGCACGGTCAGCTCTGCGACGGCGAGGGGCTCGCCGACGCCCACGACCGAATCAAACCGGAGTTCATCGACCCGTTGCTGGAAGTGCAGACCGAACCCCACGACAGCGTGGCCGGTCTGCGTCGCGACCTGCAGGAGGTTCTCACGGCGGCCATCGACGCCGCCGAGGCCGACGACAAGCAGCTCGTCCCGCTGGGAACGCCGCTGACCGACGCCGACGCGCCGGTCAACTGCGACCGCGGGCGGCTCTACGAGCGGATCTACGGCGACGGCGTCGCGAGCGCCAAGAACTGCGCCGGGACGCACGTCCACTTCGAGAAGACCGACGTGGTCCGACAGCTCAACCTGCTGACGGCGCTCGACCCCGCGCTCGCGCTCGTCAGCTCCTCTCCCTACTACCGCGGCGAGAAGCGATACAGTTCCTCGCGCGCGGACGGCTACCGGACCGAGTGCGGGCCGGCGTTCCGCCAGTTCTGCGACCTCTGGAGCTACGTCGACAGCGTCGACGAGTGGCAGTCCCGCGTCGAGGGCGCCTACGACGACTTCGTGGCCATCGCGGCCGATCGGGGCGTCGATCCCGACCTGGTCGAAGAGGAGTTCGACGCCGAGAACACCGTGTTGAACCCGGTGCGGCTCCGCCGCTGTCAGCCGACCGTCGAGTGGCGCGCGCCCGACGCCGCGCTGCCGAGCCAGATCCTCCGGCTGGCCGGCGACGTCCGGGAGTTGGTCGCCCAGGTCGACTCGACGCCAGTCGAGATCGGCGGCCGGGGCGTGTCGACTGACCGCATCGACGTCCCCGAGTTCTCGGACCTCTGGGAGCTCAGCCGGACCGCCATCGAGGACGGGCTCGACTCAGGGCGCGTCCGGAGCTACCTCCGGTCGTTCGGGCTGGACCCCGACGCCTACCGGCCGATCACCCGGAAGATCTACGGCCCGCAGTCGCTCTCGGAGCCGACTGCGTGCGAGCTCAGACTCGAGTACGCGCGCCGGCTCCGCGAGGACGTCGAGTCGCTGACGCCGGTCGCACGGACCGCGACCGTCGACCGGGAGCCGCAGTCGATCTGACGCCCGTCCGGCCCGATTTTCTCGCCGTCCGTCGTCGAGCGTGCACTTGCGGGCTCGCCGTTTATCCGCCGGGAAGCCGAACCTGTGGGTGATGGAAGACCGATCTCCCTTCGACGTGTCGCCAGATGGCGGTGCGGAGTCGTCGCTCGACCGACTGGACACGGGGCTCGAACTCGTGATGGCCGCGGAGGTCCTCGGCGAGGCCCTCGAGGCGATCGACATCGAGGCGCTCCGCGCGGGCGCCTCGCTCGAAGAGGCCGTCGACGCCGAGCGACTCGGCGCCGCGATCGGCCGACCGGCCGGGCACCTGCTCGCCCGCCGGATGGTCGGCGACGCCGCCGGCGACGGGCTCGCGGGGACCGTCGCGCGCGAAGCCGCGGGACGAGCCGGCGCCCGGGCCGTCACCGTCGCGGTGGAACGCTTCGAGTACACCTCCTCGTGATCGCCTCCGTCTCCGACGGACGTTCGCGTCCCCGACCGAACTGCAGTCACCGCGGGTAACCCGGCATGGACACCGACGAAGGACTGCTGATCGCACTCGTCGCAGTCCTCTTCGCCCTGTCTGTCGCGCTGGTCCTCCCCTACCTGCAGTTCCTGCTCGCGGCCGTCGTCCTCGCCTTCGTGCTCCGGCCGCTGCAGGTCGAACTCGAGCCGCATCTCGGGCGGTCGGCGTCGGCCGGGCTCCTGCTCGTGCTCAGCCTCGTCGCTCTCATCCTGCCGTTCTTCCTCGTCACGGTGTTCGTCGCCAGCGACGTCATGGCGTTCGTGAGCGGCCTCGAGGAGCAGGACCTGAACTTCGGGATGATCGAACGGCCCATCCAGAACTACACCGGCGTCGAGGTCGACGTGGGTTCGGCGGTGCGGTCGTCGCTCTCCGGATTCGGCAGCTTCGACAGCGCCCTCTCGGTGTTCGGGACGCTGACGCACGTCCTCATCGGGCTCGGGTTGCTCCTGTTCCTGCTGTTCTTCTTCGTCCGCGACGCCGACCGCTTCGTCGAGTGGTTGCAGGCGATGTCGCCGCTGCCAGCGACGGTTACCGACGAGCTCATCGACCGGACGGTCAGCATCACCAACGCCGTCCTCGCCGGCCACGTCCTCGTCGCCATCGTCCAGGGCGTCCTGGCCGGCGTCGGGCTCGCGGTGTTCGGCGTCCCGAACTTCGTCTTCTGGACGCTGGTGATGATCATCCTCGGGCTGATCCCGATCATCGGCTCCTTCGCCATCTGGGCGCCGGCCTGCGTCTACCTCTTCGTGATGGGCGAGACCGTCTCCGCCGTCGCGCTGTTCGTCTACGGGTCGACAGTCGTCGCCATCTCCGACGACTACCTCCGACCGGTCATCGTCGACCGCTACGCGCACGTCAGCCCGAGCGTCATCATCATCGGCGTCCTCGGGGGGCTCTCGGTGCTCGGCTTCATGGGCCTGTTCGTCGGGCCGATAATCGTCGCCGCGCTCAAGGAGTCCATCGAGGTCTACGACGCCCACTACGGCTACCCGACGCGGGAACTGGAGCGCTGACCCCGGGGTCGGGGGCCGGCCACCGCCCCTCGCTCGTCGTCCACCTGGACACAACCGCTTTTGCCGTAATCGACGAAGGGGGACTATGAGCACGATAGTCGGCGTCGAGTCCGACGGCGCCGTCGCCCTGGCTGCCGACCGCGGGAACGTGACGGACGGAACGAAGACCGGATCGGTCGACCGACTGTTCGAGTTCGGCACCGCGGCCGCCGTCGCGGTCGGCGACCAGGGGAGCGTCGACTCCTTCGGACGCCGACTGGAGGCGGAGCTCGACCGCGAACGCCTCGAACGCGACGTCGACGTCGGTCGACTGGTACGGATGGCCGCCGACATCGCCTCGGAGGAGAACGTCGAGGCGATCGTCGCCGCCCGCGACGACGACGACGGAGCGGCCGCCCTCCGCTCCGTCGATTCACACGGCGCCGTCCTCGACGACACCGTCGCGGCGTTCGGGTCTGGGACGCAGGTCGCGCTCGGAATCCTCGAGTCGGAGACGTTCGACGACGAGCCAAGCGGGCTGGAGGACCACGTCCGCGAGGTCCTGGCGACGGTGGCGGAACGGGACGCCGATACTGGGGACGATATCGCCTCCTGGTCGCTCTCGGCCGATTCCTGAACCCCATCTCCGGCGGTAGAACTGTCCTACTCACGGCGTCGTCCTATTGCTGTTGCCCGAGTGTCCACGTGAGAATCCAACTTTCGCTGGGCTATAGTGTCGGGTGGAACAAAAGCGGAAGCCGCTCGATTAAGTCCGTAACCGGAATACGACGGCCGACTCCCGCCCGGGTCACGGATGTCACCTCAACACAAGATTAATGGTCACCTACCGGCAGGTTCCGGGTAGCGATGCACGGCAACCGACAGAACACCGCCCCCGCCGCCCCTCAGAACCAGCCGCAGCCCCCGCAGCCGTACTTCGTCCAGCACGACTTCGGCGGTCCCAGCGACCTGACGACGACGCTCGTCCACGCGCTCTCCGACGTCACGGGCGCGGACGTCACCCAGGCCGAGAGTAGCCTGTGCAACTACGTCGACCCCGCGTCGCTCGACCGGCTGTTCGAACCGGCACCGGACGGCACCCAGCGGCCCAACGGCCACGTCAGCTTCACCATCTGGGACCACCAGGTCACGGTCTACCACAACGGCCAGATCGCGATCACGCCGCCCGCGAACACCCAGCCTGCGTAGGCGTGTCAGTATCACACATGCTCTGGAAGGGGTCTGAGGGGTTCGATTCGTCGGTTCTCGGTGTAAGAACTTACTAGCCGAACGGCCTCATCTTACTCTGCTGAACGGTATCGTCGGTTTATCTACGGATTCCGCGTCGGTGCACACGTTGGCGGGGGACCGGCGTCTCCGACCGAACAGCGGCGCGACCAGTCGAACGGAGTCGCCGGCGCCAGCCAGCAGGTGACCAACCATGAACCCGAATCAGCAGAACCCGAATCAACAGCAGACGAATCAACAGCAACCGACCCAGGACAGTCAGCAGGCACTCCAGCAGGCTATCAAGGCGCCCCTGGAGCAGTCCCTCCAGATCCAGAAGAGCGTCGCGGAGTCGTTCATGAACGGCCTGGAGATGGGCTATCAGGCCCAGAACCAGGGGATCGACATGACGCGGGACTTCCTCCAGAATTACATCGACACCGTCGACGACGCGGTCCGGAGCACCGAACAGATGGCCGAACAGGGGATCCACCAGGGATTCGAGCTCCAGCGGGAGAGACACAGCAGCAGGCCCAGCAGGCGTTCCAGCAGCCCCAGCAGCAACAGTACCAGCAATCACGAGGGCAGCAGTACCAGCAGCCACAGGGCCAGCAACACCAGCAGCCGCAGAGTTCGCAGTCCCAGCAGTATCAACAGCCTCAGTCTCAACAGTACCAGCAACAGCCGCAACAGCATCGACAACAGACACAGCAGTCTCAGCAGCACGATCAGTCGCAGCAACGCCAGCCGCAGTCCCAGCAGTTCCAGCAGCCGCAGGGTCAGCAACACCAGCAGCCCCAGCAGCAACGGTACCAGCAGCCACAGGGCCAGCAGTATCAACAGCCCCAGCAGCAACAGTACCAGCAGCCGCAGGGCCAGCAATACTCGCGGCAATCACAGATACCGCAGTATGCGTCCCAGCAGGGTCAGCAGCAGCCACAGGAGAGCCAGCAGCAACGGCAGACCGGACGGTCGCAGGACTTCGGTGACGAATCTGGCCCGGAGCAGCAGCCAAGCGAGGGGCGCTCCGAGAGTGTTCCATCGGACGAGACGAGCGGTGAGATGCCAGAAGAACCGACGGACGAGACAGAGCCGTCCACCCAGGAGACCCAGTAATCGGCGCGACTGCGCGAACGTCGGGAGCACTTCTTTCCTGGAGGAAGTCCGACGCGGTCGTCGTGGTCGGAACTTTCAGTACGGCCGAGTCGAGACGACGCAGTATCCGACGAGCGGCGGTACCGGTTAGAAGGACTCGTCCTCGTCGCCGTTCTGCTCGGCGGTCCCGGCGCCGCGGTCGCTGTAGCCCTGGCGGCCGACGGCCTCGACGCCGACCATGTTCAGCATCGTCTCGTGGACCTCGTCGGCGTTCTCGAACTGTCGGTCGCCCAGATCCTCGAGGAGTTCCGCCAGCCTGACGCTGCCGCTGGAGTGCTCCAGTTCCCGGTCGCCGTACTCCTCGAGGATCTCGGCCTTCGACAGGGGGTAGCTCTCGGACTCCAGGTCGTCGGTCAGGTCGCCGAACTCGATCCCCCGGTCTCTGTTGTCGCTCATGGGACGGAATTCGGCGCGCACCCGTAAAGTAGTTCGCCGGGTCGTCACGCCGCCGGCGTCACGAGACGGGGACCTCGACGAGGGTGATCTCGTCGTCGTCGACCGTCGCGAGCGCCTCGCGGAGTTCCGCCCGGGTCCTCGGGCGGTACGCTTCGATGCCGAAGCTCCGCGCGAACGCCTCGAAGTCGGGGTTCGTCAGCTCCGTCCCGAAGTGCTCGCCGCGGCTCGCCTCCTGCTTCTCGGAGATGAGGCCGTAGTCGTCGTCGGTGAAGACCACGACGCTGTAGCCGCAGTCCAGCCGGGTGGCGGTCTCGAGTTCGGCGGCGTTCATCAGGAACCCGCAGTCGCCCGTCGCGGCGACGACGTTCCCGTCGACGGCGAGGTCGGCGGCGATGCCGCCCGGGACGGCGATTCCCATGCTCGCGAAGCCGTTCGAGACGATGCAGGTGTTCGGCTCGTGGGTCGGGAAGTTCTCCGCGATGGTCATCTTGTGGCTGCCGACGTCGGAGACGAGGACGTCCTCGGGGGCCATCGCCTCCCGGAGCAGCGGGAGGACGCCCTCGACCGAGAAGGGCGCCTCCGCCGCGGCGTCGACGTCCACGGACGCCTGGATCTCCGCCCTGAGGTCGGCGTACCACCCGTCGTCGAAGGAGAAGTCCTCGACGCGGTCGGTCAACTCCCGCGTCGTCCGCTCGACGTCCGCGACGATCTCCACCTCCGGCTGGTAGTCCTCGTACACCTCCGCGCCCTCGCTGTCGACGTGGACGATCGGCGTCTCCGGGTCGGCGAGCCACTCGTCGGGGTCGTGCTCGGCGATGTCGTAGCCGACCGCCACGACGAGGTCCGCCCGCTCGACCGCGGTCCTGGCCTGGCCGTCGTCGCCGGACTTCACGGTCATCAACGACCGCGGGTCGCTGTCGTCGACGGCGCCCTTCCCCATGTAGGTGGAGACCACCGGGAGGTCGGTCGCCTCGACCAGCCGGCGGAGTTCGGCGTAGGCCTCGGTCCGGACGGCGCCGTTGCCGACGAGGACCAGCGGCCGTTCGGCCTCCGCGAGCAGCGACTCGCAGGTCGCCAGCGCCTCGGGACTGGGTCTGGACCCCGGCGTGCGCTCGGCGTCGTCGAGCGGTTCGCGGTCCGTCTCCTCGGCGGCGACGTCCTCGGGCAACTCGAGGTGTGTGGCGCCGGGCTTCTCGCGCTGGGACAGCTTGAACGCCTTCCGGACGGCCTCGTGGACGATGTCCGGGTCGTTGAGCTGGACGTTCCACTTCGTCACCGACTCGAAGGTGTCGACGACGTCGATGGCCTGGTGGCTCTCGTGGTGGAGCCGCTCGAGGCCGCCCTGGCCGGTGACGGCGACCAGCGGGCTCTTGTCGAGGTGGGCGTCGGCGACGCCGGTCAGGAGGTTCGTCGCCCCCGGGCCGAGCGTCGAGAGGCAGACCCCCGCCTCGCCGGTCACCCGGCCCCAGACGTCGGCCATGAACGCGCCGCCCTGCTCGTGGCGCACCTGGACGAACTCCACCTCGGAGTCCCGCAGCGAGAACAGCAGGTCCTCGTTCTCCTCGCCTGGGACGCCGAAGACGTACTCGACGCCCTCGCGCTCGAGGCAGGCGGCGAGCAGGTCGGCCGCGGTCATTCGACCCAGACCGTCTTCCGGTTGACGAACTCCTTGATCCCGGGTTCGGAGAGTTCGCGGCCGTACCCCGACTCCTTGACGCCGCCGAAGGGGACCCGCGGGTCGGACTTCGTCAGCTGGTTGACGAACGTCATCCCGGCGTCGATCTCCCGGGCGACGCGCTCCCCGCGGTCGCGGTCCTCGGTCCAGACGCTCGCGCCCAACCCGAAGCGGGTGTCGTTGGCCACCTCCACGGCCTCGGTCTCGTCGGCGACCTCGGTGACGGCTGCCACGGGGCCGAACACCTCCTCGTCGTCGATCGGGCACCCCTCGGGGATGTCCTCGAGGACGGTCGGCCGGTAGAACGCCCCGTCGCGGTCCAGCCGCTCGCCGCCGGTGAGCACCGTCGCGCCGGCGTCGACGCTCTCATCGACCTGCTCGGTGAGCTCCTCCAGCTGGTCGTCGCCGACGAGCGGCCCGACCTCGGTGTCCTCGTCCATCGGGTCGCCGACGGAGAGGTCCTCGACCGCCTCGACGAAGCGGTCGACGAACTCGTCGTAGACGGACTCGTGGACGACGAACCGCTTGGCGGCGATGCAGGACTGCCCGGCGTTGAGGTTCCGCGCCCACGCGCCGGTCTCCGCGGCTTCGTCGAGGTCGGCGTCCTCGAGGACGACGAACGGGTCGCTGCCGCCGAGTTCCAGGACGGTCTTCTTGAGGTTCTCGCCGGCCGCGGCGGCGACGGCCCGGCCCGCCCCGCCGCTGCCGGTCACCGTCGCCGCCGTCACGCGGTCGTCCTCGAGCATGTCGTCGACGAGGTCCGAGGGGATCAGCAGCGACTGGAAGACCCCCTCCGGGAAGCCGGCCTCCTCGAAGACCTCCTCGATGGCGACGGCACACCCCGGGACGTTCGAGGCGTGTTTCAGCAGCCCGACGTTGCCGGCCGCGAGGTTCGGCGCCGCGAACCGGAACACCTGCCAGAACGGGAAGTTCCAGGGCATCACCGCAAGCACGGGGCCGAGCGGCTGGTAGGTCGTCTTCACGGTCGCGCCCGCGGGACTGGAGTGGGGCTCGTCGTCGAGGTACGCGTCGGCGTGTTCTGCGTAGTGCTCGCAGACCCACGCGCACTTCTCGATCTCCGACTCGGCCTGCTCGATCGGCTTGCCCATCTCGCGGGTCATCAGTTCCGCGAACTCCCGCTTCCGGTCCCGCAGGACCTCGCCGGCCGACTCGAGCAGCTCCTCGCGTTCGCGGATCGGCCGGTCGCGCCACTCCTCGAAGGCGTCGGCGGCGCGTCCGAGCGCGTCGTCGACCTCCGATTCCCCGGCCTCGTCGTACGACTCGAGGCGCTCGCCGGTCGCTGGATTGACGCTCTCCATGTCCGGGGGTTGCGGCGCGGCGTAGTTCAATCCCCCAGACGGGGGGCGCGAGTTCGCTCTCCGTACCCGCCGCCCCGGCCTCTAGTAAGCCCGCGTTACGAGACGCGGTGGCATGCCTGCCTCTCGTACGACGGGCGTAACGAACGCGGTAAAATGTCCGTTGTTGTGTGGAATAACTGGACGAACATCTGGTAACTGCCTGTATCGCCCGCCCATTTTATCACCGCGTCCGGAGAATCTCCACTCGTCGAACCGGTGGGTGCGCTACCGGCGACAGCTTCAACCATGACACGGAACCCAGGAGACAACCAGCCGAACCAGCAGGATCGCCAGCCACAGAACCAGCCGCCGCGCCAGCAGCCACCACAGCAGCCGCCCCAACAGTCCCACCAGCAACCCCGGCAGGGCCAGCAAGGGCAGGGCCAGCCCGGAATGGGCCAGCGAGGGCAGCACTCGCAGGGGCAGTCCCACCAGGGTCAGGGCGGACAGCCCCACCAGCAACAGTCCCAGCAGCCGCCCCAGCAGTCACAGCAGCCGCCCACGAGCCAGCAGGGGATGGGTCGGCAGGGAACGGGACAGCAGAGTCAGCCGCCGATGGGCCAGCAGAGCCAGCCACCGATGGGACAGCAGCCCACCCAGCAGTTCTCCCCCGGCCCGTCGCAGGGCGGCCAGAGTCAGGTGCCACGGGGCGGCCAGCCCCAGGGGATGCAGCAGGGGCAGTCCCAGCAGTCCTCGTGGGGTCAGCCGCCGTCGGCGCCGCCGACGACCCAGCAGGGTCCGGGCGGCCCCGGCGGTCAATCGAGCGGGCGGCCCGGAGCGACCCAGTTCGGGCCGGCCCCGCTGGAGCCGGTGAGCATCGAGGACATCGCCAGGACGGAGGTCGTCACGGCCGAGCGCGATGACACCGTCGAGTCCATCGTCGAGGACATGGCCGAGAACAACGTCGGGAGCGTCGTCGTGGTCGAGGAGGACCGACCGGTGGGTATCGTCACCGACCGGACGATCACGCTCGCGCTTCGCGAGACTCCCGACGTCGTCGAGCAGACGGCCGAGGAGCTGATGGCCGAGGACCTCACGACGGCCGACCTCGAGTCGGACGCCTTCGAGGTGCTCGACCGGATGAGCGAGACCGGCGTCCGTCGCATCCCCATCGTCGACGAGGACGGCGAACTGAAGGGGATCGTCACGCTGGACGACGTGCTCCTGTTCCTCGAGGACAACCTCCACACGGTCGCCGAGACGGTCCGGGCGCAGTTCCCGGACATCTAGGCGGAGAACCGAGTTCGTTCTTTCAGACGCCGGGGACGCCGATGGCGTCGAACGTCGTGATTCCGACAGCGGCGAGGACGTACAGCACCACGAGCGAGGCGGCCCACGCGATGAGCGCGATGCCGGTCGCGCGCAGCCAGCCGCCCGGGTACCGCCAGTTGAGCACGCCGATGTAGACGAGCAGCGCGATCACGGGGCCGATCAGGGGGATCCAGCCGAGGAACAGGCCGACGATGGCCCACAGCACCGACGCGATCAGCGCCGTCACGATCGCGTAGGTGTAGTCCTCGACGTCGACGATGAGCCTGGCACCGACGTAGATGCCGAAGGCCCCGACGAGCAAGCCGACCACGAACACGATGAGGGAGTCGATTACTGCCACGTGTGAACCGACGCCCCGACGGGGGATTGTTAGCCGTCGGTTAGGCAGATCTGGCGGATTCCGGCCGGGTCGGACCGCCGGATGGGTTCGGAAATCCCCGTGCAGGTCGTCCCGACACCACCTCGTCTGGGGCCGACCGCCGGCGTTCGCCCAGCTTACGTGACGTCAGCCGGCCGAAACTGAGCTCACGTGGTGCCTACAACAGAATACTCACCGGCCGCGCGTACTCGCGAGTAGCGGGCAGCGAAACCGACGAAAAGAATCGTGGCCGGTCGGAGCGGCTGGTCCCGGGGCGCTTACCGGACTTCGTCGAAGTCCTTGTGACCGCGGATGTCGACGCCGTCGCCGGTGATCGTCGCGAGGTAGACGCCGTTCCCGGAGCCGGTGTCGCGCTCGACGGCGGATTCGACGGCGCGGGCGGCCAGCGAGGACGCCTCCTCGATGGAGAGGCCCTCCTCGTACTCGCTCTCGAGGGTCCCGTAGGCGACCTGCATGCCGCTGCCGGTGACGGTGTAGTCGTCCTTGACGACGCCGCCGGCGGGGTCGATCGAGTAGACGTGGCTGCCCTCCTCGTCGACGCCGCCGAGGATCGGGTGGATGGCGCGGAACGGGCCGCCGCGGGCGAAGTTCCCTGCCAGCGTCGCGAGCGCGTCGATGTCCATCGGCTCGCCGCGGCGCGTCTCGTAGAGGGACGCCTCCGCGCGGAGCGTGCGGATGAACGACTGGGCGCCGCCGACGCTGCCGACCAGCGTCAGGGCGGCGGTGGGGTGGATCTGTTCGACCTTCTGGACGTCCTTGTTGGAGACGAACCGGCCGCCCAGCGAGGCGCGCATGTCGGTGGCGATGACGACGCCGTCGTCGGTCGCGATGCCGATCGTGGTCGTCCCCGTCTTGTTGACCGACGCCTCGTCGTTGTCGGACGACTCGAAGGCGCCCAGTTCGGGCTCGTACGGCGAGAGGTCCTCGCGGTCGAGGGCGGGGTTATTCATCGGACTCACCCGTCTCGATCTCCGCGAGGTGCGATTCGACTTCCTCGGTCTCGATGGTGCGGAACGACCGCGACTCGGCGTCGATGACCGCGAGTTCGACGGCCTTCGCCTCGAGCTCCTCGTCGGTGGTGGCGAGACCCTGCAGGGCGAGGTCGATACCGGCGTCGAGGTCGAGGTCCTCGCGGTAGCCGTCCTCGAGGACCGACTGGATCTCGTCGCGGTCGCCGCCGACCGCCGTCGCCTGCCACTCGTAGGGCGTCCCCGAGGGGTCCGTCTCGAAGAGTCGGGGCTCGCCGTTCTCGTCGACGCCGCCGACCAGCAGCGCCACGCCGAACGGGCGTGCGCCGCCGGTTTGGGTGTACTCCTGGATGTGGTCGGTGACGGCCTTCGTCAGCGTCTCGACCGGGATGGCCTCGCCGTAGCGGAGCCGCTCGGTCTGGGCCCGCCGTCGGGCGAAGTCGATGAGTTTGCGCGCGTCGGCCACGTGGCCGGCGCTCGCGACGCCGACGTGGTCGTCGATCTTGTGGAGCTTCTCGACGGAGTCGCGTTCCATCAGCGGCGACCGGATCCGCCGGTGGGCGCCGAGGACGACGCCGTCGGGGGTCCGGACACCGACGCTCGCGGTGCCTCGTGCGACGGCCTCGCGGGCGTACTCGACCTGGTAGAGGCGCCCGTCGGGGGAGAAGATCGTGATCCCCCGGTCGTACGCCTGCTGCTGTGATTGTCCTTGCATTGTGTGTAGAGGGCCGCTCTGGCCTTCACCTCGGGTTATGGGGTCCCCCATATATACCTTGCTTATAAGAGGATAACCTTGCCACGACTTTGACGAACGCTAACAAGCCTTTCGGATGGGACACCTCGTGAACCCGTTCACGGCGTCGCGAGGCGCTGCAGACGGGCGACGCGCTTCTCGACGTCGGGGTGCGTCGACAGCAGTCGGTAGAGGACGTCCGGCGCGTACTCGTCGTCGAACGGGAGGGCGCCCTCCAGCCGGAACTCCTCGGGGACCGAGTCGTCGACCGTCCGGAGCGCGCCGGCCAGCGCCAGCGGCTTGCCGGTGACGTCCGCGGCCCGCCGGTCGGCGGCGAACTCTCGCCGGCGCGACCGCTCGAGCACCAGGAACGCACAGACCGCCGGGACGACCATGACGACCGAGAGGACGGTCTTCCGGACGCGCCAGGCGAGGCTCCGCGGCCAGGTCGACGGTGCGCCCCGGACCCACCCTGATGCCTTCGCGAGCCCCGTCAGGAGGATGATCGCCGGCGACAGCACGAGCGTGACCACGCCCACCGCGGTCTGCAGGCCGGTGAAGGCGAGCATCCGCGAGAGGCCGTCGCCGTTTTCCAGGTGGGCGAGCTCGTGGGCGAGCATGGCCTCCATCTGTTCGTCGTCGAGGAACTCGAACAGCGACACGTCGACGACGACCACCCCGCCCGCCGGGCCGTCCAGCGCGAACCCGTTCGGCGCCTCCAGGTCGGTGAACAGGACCGACGGTTCGGCGACGTCCATCCGGGCGCAGAGTTCGTCGACGCGGTCGGCGAACCTCGCGGCCCGGTCGGTGGGCGCCTCGACGGTCGGGACGCGCCGGAGGAGCCGCCGGGCGCCGTACCGATAGTTCAGGTACGCGAGGCCGAGCGCGCCGGCCATCAGCACGGGGACGAGCGTCAGCGTCGAGGGCCGGTCGACGACGGCGAACCGCAGCAGCCGGTAGGCGAGGTACGCCACCCCCGCGTAGCACGCGAAGGAGAACGCTCCCGCGGCGGCCATCAGGAGTCGGCCCAGGACGCGTCCCATATAGCTCCACCTGAGTGATTCACGCGCCTAAGCCTGGCGGTCGGGTTAGTCCGTGTAACCGGTCGCCGGCTCGACCGTTCCGAACCTCCTTCCGCCACCGTGGACGCCGGCGTTCGGGCGGCTGCCGACCCGCTCATATTCTGTGTCGCGGAGAGCCCTTATCGCGCTGATAGGTCGATGGTAAGCCAATGCTACCAGGCGGTCCCGACTGTCGGCACGTCGCTTCGGTCCTCCTCGCCGCCGTCCTGATGGTGAGTTGTTTCGGGACGGGCATCGGGTTCGCTGCGGCCGGCGGGACTGCCGACCGGCCCACCCCGACGCACGGCGGGACCGCTCCGGAATCCGACGCCGTCCACCCCGACCTCCACGACGCGACGGGCGAGGTCACCGTCGTCGTCCGGTTCCCCGAACTGGGGAACGACCGTGCACAGACCCGGTCGAACCGGGAGACGGGCATGCGGATGCGGAGCCACGCCACGAACTCGCAGGCGGCCTTCGACGAGTTCGTCGCCGACCACGACGGCGTGACCGTGGTCCGCTCCTTCTGGGTCGCCAACGCCAAGCTGGTGACTGTCGACACTGACGCCGTCCAGCTCGCGGAACTGGCGGCCGTCGAGGACGTCCGGGAGATTCACCCGAACTACCGGATGGAGGCGACGTCGACGGTCGCTCCCGCTCCGTCAACTGGTTCGCTCTCTTCCTCTCTCTCGGCTTCCGACTCCACCGACCACGACTACGCGACCACGTACGGCGTCGAGCAGATCCGCGCTCCGGACGTCTGGGAGCGCTTCGGCACGAAGGGCGGGAACGTCTCTGTCGCGGTCCTCGACACCGGCGTCGAGCCGAGCCATCCCGACGTCGACGTGCCGCCGGAGCGCTGGGCGGAGTTCGACGAGGACGGCAACCGTGTCGATTCGAAACCCTACGACTCCGCGGAGCACGGCACCCACACGAGCGGGACCGTTGCGGGCGGCAACGCCAGCGGGGAGTACATCGGCGTCGCCCCCGAGGCGACGCTGTACCACGGGAAGGTGCTCCACGAGGGGTCCGGGACCTGGGCGGGCGCCACCGCGGGCATCGAGTGGGCCGCGACGGAGGCTGGCGTGGACATCATCTCGATGAGCCTCAGCGGACCGAACAACCCGTCGCTCGTCGAACCCATCAGACAGGCGAACGACCTCGGTGTCATCGTTGTCGCCTCCGCCGGCAACGACGGTGCGGGGACGAGCGGCTCTCCGGGGAACCTCTACGACAGCATCGCGGTCGGGGCCGTCGACTCGAACCGCGAGGTCGCGGGGTTCTCGGGTGGCGAGCGGATCGACACCTCCGAGACCTGGACGGACCCGCCGGAGGACTGGCCGGCCGAGTACGTCGTCCCGAACGTCGCGGCGCCCGGCCGGAGCGTGACGAGCGCCGCCCCCGACGGCGGCTACCGGGACATGAGCGGGACGAGCATGGCCGCCCCGCACGTCGCCGGGACCGTCGCGCTCGTCCGGGCGGCCGGCGGCGACCACCTCACGCAGGCGGAGATGCGCGACCTGCTGGAGCGTTCCGCGGACCACCCGGCCGGGGGTGGCGACGAACTCGACACCCGATACGGCGCCGGCGTCGTCGACGCCTACGAGGCGACCGCCCGCGGCGCGTCCGACAGCACGGTGACCGGGCAGGTCGTCGACGGGAGCGGGACGCCGGTCTCGGAGAGCCGCGTCGACACGGAGTTCGACTACGGGACCGCGACCGACGTGGATGGTACCTACGGCCTCGACGTCCCGTCGCTCGACCAGACGCTGACGGTGGACGCTTTCGGGTTCGCCCCCCAGACGTTCACCGTCGCTCCGAACTCCGAGACGCTCGAGAAGGATCTCGAACTCACGCAGCCAGTTCTCGCCGCGCGCGCGGAGACGGCGCCGCCCGAACGGGTCGACCCGGGTGAGACCGTCACCCACGAGTTCGCCGTCTCGAACGTGTCCGCGGTGACCGTCGACCGGGTCGGCGACTCCACGATAGAGCAGGGGAACGTGACGCTCCGGATCGAGGGGGAGACGGTCGCCTTCGGCGAGCGGCTGAACTTCACCGAACCGCAGATCAACACGCCGCTCACGGTCGAGGTCGAGACGACCGCGGAGACGGTCGCCGCACTCGAACTGGCGTACACCTTCGAGGACGGCACCGATTCGCTCACCCGTTCGACCCCTCCGACGTACGTCCACCACGATCCGATGGAGATTCCGACTCACTACGACCCGGACGACCTCCAGTCCGCCCTCGACGTCGCCGCGCCGAACACGACCGTCGCGGTCGACGGGGCGTCGTCGGGGCCGTACGTCCTGCCGGTCGACGGGACGGACTCGACCGCCAGCGGTCTCTCGATACCGCGGCCGGTCACGCTCCGTTCGGCCGGCGAGGCGCCCCTGGAACTCGCGGTCGCCGACTTCGACGGCGCCGAGACCTCCGTCGTCGGCATCGACGTCCTGGCCCCCGGCGTGGACCTCCGCGGGATCGACCTCGACGCCAGCGGCGCGGGCGTCGGCCTCGGGACCGTCGACGGCACCACGGTCGCCGACACGTCGGTCTCGAACGCCACCCTCGCCTACGAGTTCCGCGGTGACGCGCACGCCCGGAACGTCAGCCTCGGGGACGGACGCCGCCTGGACGTCGACGCGACGGACGTCGCCCTCTCGCCGACGGCCGCCCCCGCGCCGGCCCCGGAACACCACGAGCGAATCGGCCCGGCCGTGGCGGCCGAGCCCCTCGGGAGCGACGCGGCCGCGTCCCTCTCGGTCGACTACGCGGCCGGGGACGGGACGCGACTCCAGAACGAGACGCTGGGGCTGTGGCGCTACGACGAGTCCAGCGGGGAGTGGTCGCCTGTAGACGGTTCGAGCGTCGACGCCGCGACCGGCCGCATCGCGGGGACGCTCGACCCCTTCGGGACGGTCGCGCCAATGGGCGAACAGCACCCGGCGGAGTTCGTCCTCGAGGACGTCCGGACCCAGACTGACGTCGTCGCCGGCCAGGAGCTGACGGTCGAAGCAACGGTCGCCAACCGCGGCGTCAAAATCGCGACGCAGGACGTCGACCTGACGTTCGACGGCGACGTCGTGGCCTCGAGGACCGTGACGCTCGAAGAGGGCGAAACCCGGCAGGTCGCGTTCGCCCACGCCGTCGACGAGACCCGCTCCGGCGGCGTCGTCTCACACGGGGTCGGGACGGCGGACGATTCGTACGTGACCGACGTCCGGGTGGACGAGCCGGCCCGGTTCGACGTCTCGGGGCTCGATGCACCCAGCGCGGTCGAGCGGGCCGACCCGCTCCTCGTGTCCGCGACGGTCGCGAACACCGGTGACCTGTCGGAGGAGCAGCGGCTCGAACTACGCCTCGGGGCCGACCTCGACGGCGACGCGGCCGTCGGCGACTACGCCGTCCTGGCGAGCACGAACCGAACGCTGGCAGCCGGGAACGCTACGGTGGTCTCCTTCTCCGCCGACGTCCCCAGGGACGCCGACACCGGCGTGCTCGAGATCGGCGTGTTCAGCGAGGACGCCGACGCGCGGGCCTCGATCGACGTCTCCCGAATCAACGGGACCCTCGAAGGCAGCGTCGCGGACGCAACCACAGACGAACCGTTGGCCGGCGTGACCGTGACCGCGACCGACCGGGAGACGGGCGAACCGTTCACCACGACGACCGACGCCGACGGGACCTACGGACTGCGACTCCCGGTCGGTGACTACTCGGTCGGGGCCACCGCGGACGGCTACGATGCGGTCCGAGAGACTGACGTCGCCGTCGCAGACGGCGAGGCTACGGCGGTCGATCTCGACCTCGAGCAGTCCGCCCGGTTCTTCGCCGTCGGCGGCCTCGGGGTCCCCCCGAGCGCGGCGGTCGGCGACTCCTTCGAGGTCACCGCGACGGTCGAGAACCTGGGGAACTCCGCGGGCGAGCGGACGGTCGAACTCGTCGTCGACGGCCGGACGATCGACCAGCGGACGGTTCGGCTGGACGCCGGCGCCAACGGGACGGTCGTCTTCGCACACGCCGCGGACGCGAGCGGGCCTCTCGAGGTCGTCGTGCGGTCGCCCGACGCGAGCACCGCCGCGACGGTCGATATCGCGGCAGCGGAGGACGGAGAGGACGCCGATTCGGGGGGTTCGACCGGCGGCGGGGGAAGCAGTGGTGGCGGGAGTAGCGGCGGAGGCGGCGGTGCTGCTCCTGCCCCGCCCGCTCCTCCGGCGCCGCCTGCAGAAGAGGAAACGACGCCGGAAGAGCCGATCGACGACGGAGTGAACGAGTCGGACGCGACCCCGGCCGGTCTCGCGGAGTCGGCGGACATCGTCGACTCGGACCCCGACCGCGCCGGCGTCAGCGTCCCGGTGCGGAACACGTCCGTCTCAGAGATCACGTTCCAGGACGACGACGCGGCCGGGAGGGTGACCGTGAGCGAGGGCGTCGTCGACGACCTGCCGGCCACGCCGGGGAGATCGGTCGTACAGCTCTCGATCGAGGTCCCCGCGGCCCTGGCCGACCGGCCGGCGACGGTCCGATCGACCGTCGATCCCGCGACCGTCGGCGACGGCGGGGTGACGATGTACCGGTACGCGGACGGAGAGTGGCAGCCCCTGGAGACGACCGTCACGACCGCTGACGACGGGCGGGTGCTCGTCACGGCCGAGACCCCCGGCTTCTCGCGGTTCGCGCTCGTCGAGAACGAAGCGCGGTCGACGCCCGCCGAGTCGCGGTCGGTGCCGGACGACACGCCGTCGCCCACCCCGACAGCCACGGGGACGCAGGCACCGACTGATACCTCGACCGTCTCGGGAACCGCGTCGCCGACCGAGGACGACGGCGCCGGCTTCGGCGTCGTCGCCGCGCTCCTCGCGGTGCTGGCCGGGCTGTTCGCGGCGCGGCGGTCGGCGCGCTGACCAAGTCACGCTGTTCTCACCCTCGCTCTCCGCCGCCGTCAGCGGTTTCCCGGTGAGCGGCGTACCGCCCGTATGGACCCAGACGTCAGACCGGAACGGCTCGAGGACGGCGCCGCAGTCGACGGGTTCGTCGCCGACCACGACGTGGCGCTCGTGGAGTTCTACACGAAGGGCTGTTCGATGTGTCAGGCGATGGAGCCCGTCCTGGGGAACGTCGCGCGGGCCACCGACGTGGCCGTCGGCCTGGTGAACCCCGGGGACGACATCACGCTCGTAGAGCGGTTCGACGTCCGTTCGGTACCGACGCTCGTCCTGTTCCGCGACGGCGAGGAGATCGCGAGGAAAGCGGAGGGGTTCCAGGGCGCCCAGGCGGTCGTCGACTTCCTGGAGGCCCACGCCCCCGAGGCCGCCGGCCAGGTCCGGTAACTCGACCGGACCGGTTCGTCACCGGCCGTCGTCCTCGAACGGCGACCCGGCGGCGTCGGGCTCGTGGCCGGCCAGCGAGACGATGTTCTCGCGGCCGACGCGAAGCTTCGAGATGGTGCCCTCGTCCTCCATATCCGACAGCAGCATCGACACCTTCGACTTCGACCAGCCGGTCTCGTCGACGATGTTGACCTGTTTCATCCGGCCGCCGTTCTCCTCGAGGAGCGTGACGACGCGCTCCTCGTCGGAGATGAGTTCCTCGTCGGGGACGCCGCCGGCGCCCGCCGCCGCCCCGGCTGCGGCCTCGCCACCGCCGGTCGCGGCGCTGGCGCCGCCGTCTCCCGCGTTCGAGCGGACGTCCGAACCGTCGCCGACGTAGGGGAACGCCTCCGAGCGGTAGGCGACGGCCGCGCCGACGCCGAGCAGGAGGACGAGGACGAGCCCGGCGGCGGGGAGCAGCCACCCGAAGCCGCCCGCGGCGGGCGCGGTGTCGTCGGTGGACACCGCGTTCGGGTCGACGAACTCCACGCGTGGGCGGCTGGGGTTGAACGACTTCTCGCCGCCCCAGGTCACGGTGTCGCTCTCCGCCATCGTCCCCTCGTCGAACTCGCCGTCGTCGGGCTGGACGTCGCCGAAGGCGAGGTTCGGCCCGGCCTGGACGATCAGCTGCTGGTCCGACGAGATGAACAGGCCGCCCTCGAAGACGTCGCCCATCACGACGTTGTCGCCCTCGTCGTCGACGCGCGCGAACCCGTCCCAGCGGAACGACATCTCGACGACGCCGCGGGTCGACTGCGAGGGGTCGAGTCCCTCCGTCCTGGCGCTCCGCTGGAAGTTCTCGGCGCTCATCTCGCGGCCCGTCACCTCCGAGCCGTTGGTGGTCAGCCGCTCGGCGCCGTTCCGGAACGTGGTGTAGAGTTCCGTCTCGTTGTTCTCGAAGTCCTCCGCGTAGGCCTCGAAGTTCTGGCGGTCCTCGTCGGTCTCGAGGCCCTGGATGTAGCGGAACGTCCACGTCGCGGAGCCGTTCTCGTAGACGGTGATCTCGAAGTCGACGCGGTCGGCCTCGAACTCCTGGGTCGTCACGGCGAGGCCGGCGCTCGCGTCGTCCTGGGCCGCGACCGGGGCGGCGGCCAGCGCGGGCGCGAGAAGCGTACAGACGAGCAGGCTCGCGACGACTGGCGCGATCCACGCCCGGGACGACCGTCTCATCAGTATCGAATCCACACTCGCCGAATTATAAAACCCCTATGTCTCGGGTCAGATTGTGACCGACGGCGAAGTGGCCGGCCGTCGCTCAGTCGTCGGCCACGAGCGCGGCCTCGATCCGCTCGATCGGGTGGTCGGGGGCCGGCGCGTCCTCGCGGTCGCCGAGTTGCGTCCGGCAGGAGGCGCCGGGCGCGACGGGGCTCCCGCGGGCGGCGTCGACCTGCTCGAACAGCAGCTCGCCGATGGCCCGGCTCATCGAGTAGTGCTCGGCCTCGTAGCCGAACGACCCGGCCATCCCACAGCAGGTCGAGTCCACGGGCTCGACGTCGTAGCCGGCCCGCCGGAGCACGCCGACCGCGTGGTGGTCGCGCTTGGTCGCCTTCTGGTGGCAGTGGCCGTGGTAGACCAGCGGGTCGTCGGCCGCCGCGTCGAACTCGAGGCTGCCGTCGAGGTGATGGACGTCGAGGTACTCGCAGACGCTGTAGGTGTTGCCGGCGACGGTCTCGACGGCCTCGCCCGACAGCAGGTCGGCGTAGTCCGACTGGATCATGACTGCGTCCGACGGCTCGCAGACCACGACGTCCCACCCGTCGACGACGCGGGGTTCGAGTTCCGTGACGACGTCCTCGGCCCGGTCGGCCGCCACCTCTAGGAACCCCTTCGAGAACGCCGCCCGCCCGCTGGGGCCGACGTGGGGGACCTCGACGCGGACGCCGGCGGCCTCGAGCACCCGGACCGCCGCCTTCGCCACCCCGGGCTCGGTGTAGTTGGTGAACGTGTCCGGCAGCAGGAGGACCCGTTCCTCGGCCGCCCGTTCGGCGACCCGTGGGCCGCGCGCCTCGAACCACTCCTCGAAGGACTCCCGGCGGAAGGTCGGGAGCGTCCGCTCGCGGGCGATGCCGAGGGTCTTCTCCAGCAGCGCGCGCATCCCGGGCAGCTCCGGCAGCCGGTTCGAGACGGGGGCCAGCCGGCTCCCCCACTTGGCGGCGCGGTCGACGTCGCCGAACAGCCGGTCGCGGAGGCTCGAGCCGTGCTCGCGGTGGTGCTGGTACTCCAGTTCGGCCTTCAGCTTCGCGAGGTCGACCTCGCTGGGGCAGTCGTTCGAGCAGCCCTTGCAGCCGACACAGAGGTCCAGGACCTCCCGGACGAACTCGGGGTCGGTCGCCTCGGCGTCGAGCTCCCCGGTCATCGCCCGCCGGAGGCTGTTCGCGCGGCCGCGCGTGGTGAGGATTTCCTCGTCCTCGGCGCGGTAGGTCGGACACATCACGCCGCCGGTGGTCTCCTGGGGGCCGCGACAGCCGCCACAGCCGTGGCACAGCTCCGCCATCCCCTGGAAGCCGTTGTCGTTCTGCCAGTCGAGTTCGGGCTCGAACCCGGGGTCGAACTCGTAGTCCGGGTCGAACCGGAGGTGCTCGGTCATGTCGACGTCGCCGCAGACCTGCTCGGGGTTGAGGAGGCCGTCGGGGTCGAACGCCAGCTTGAGGTCGCGGAACAGCTCGAACACCGCGTCGCCGTACAGTTTCCGGTTCCACTGGCTGCGCGCGCGGCCGTCGCCGTGCTCGCCGGAGACGCTGCCCTCGTACTCCAGGACGAGGTCGGTCGCGCCGTCGGCGATGTTCCGCATCTGCTCGATGCCCTCGGTGGTCTTCAGGTTCACCAGCGGGCGGATGTGCAGACAGCCCGGCCCCGCGTGGGCGTAGAAGCTGGCGAACGTCCCGTTCTCGTCGAGGAGGTCCTGGAAGTCCGCGACGTACTCGGGGAGGTGCTCCGGGGGGACCGCGGTGTCCTCGATGAAGGAGACGTGCTTGGCGTCGCTCGTCCGCCCGAGCAGGATCGGGAGGCCGGACTTCCGGAGCTTCCAGAAGCGGTCGCGGGCCTCGTCGGTGTGGGCCTCGGCGGCGTAGAAGGCTCGCACCGGCGCGTCGGTCCCGGAGCGGTCGGGGTCGGGTTCGCCCGTCGGCTGCATCCCGGGCTGGCGGTCGGCCAGCAGCGTCGCCACCTGGTCGCGGCCGTGGTCGTCCGAGTCGGCGTAGAACTCCACGAGCAGGACGCTCCCGGTTTCCTCGGGGAGCGTCTCCTCGACCAGCTTGCCGAACTCGGAGGTGTCGCGGGCGAGGTCCAGGAGCACGTCGTCGAGGACCTCCACGGCGGCGGGGCCGAACGACAGCATCGCCTCGACGTCCTCCAGGGCCGAGAGCAGGTCCTCGTAGGCGAACAGCGCCATCGCCTTCGTCTCCGGGATCGGTTCGAGCGAGACGGTCGCCTCGGTGACGACGCCGAGGGTCCCCTCGCTGCCGACCAGCACCCGCGCGAGGTTGACGGTCTCGCGGTCGCCGGCCTCCAGGTCGCGGTACTCCTCGACCAGGCGGTCGATGTTGTACCCCGAGACGTTCCGCTTCAGTTCGGGGAAGGCGTCCTCGACGGCGTCGGCCTCCTCCTTCGCGATCCGGAGCAGTTCGGCGTAGATCCGGCCGACCGTCGAGTCCTCGTCGGCTCGCGCCCCCCACTCCTCCGGGGTCACCTCGCCGAAGCGGTGGACCGTTCCGTCGGCGAGGACGACCTCCAGTTCCTCGACGTACGCGTCGGTCTTGCCGTAGACCAGCGAGTGGCTCCCCGTCGAGTTGTTCCCGACGGCGCCGCCGAGGGCGCTCTTGTCTCCCCAGGCGGGGTCCGGCGCGAACTTCAGGTCCTCCGGCTCGAGTTCCGCGTTCAGGTCCCCGAGCCGGATGCCGGGCTGGGCGGTCGCCCGCCGCGCTCCGGCGTCGATGTCGACCAGCGAGTCCATCTCCTTCGTGAAGTCGAGGACGACGGCCTCGTTGACGCTCTGGCCGGCCAGCGACGTGCCGCCGCCGCGGGGTAACACCGGGATGGACCGATCCGCGCAGTACTCGACGACCGCCGCCACGTCGTCGGTGTCGGTCGGGAAGACGACGCCGATGGGGGTCACCTCGTATGCCGAGGCGTCCGTCGCGTACAGCGTCCGGGTGTACTCGTCGAAGCGGACCTCGCAGTCCACCACCCGCTCGAGGTCCTCGACGAGCCCCGGCCGGTCGACGTCGCCGCCCGCGTAGTCGTACCCCGCCCGGTCGTCGTCGGCCGGGTCGGGCCGGTCCGCCGTCGCGTCGAGCGGCCCCGCCGTCTCGTCGTTTTCCCCCTCGATTGCCATGTCTCCCGTTGGTCCCCGCGCGGCCATAAGTCCGGCCCTCCACCGCCGGTGGGTTTTATCCGCCCTGCCCCCCGAGCGGTCGGGTATGTCGCCCGACAGCCCCTCCACCGGTGACACGGCAGCGGAAACCCACCACGTCTCGGCGCCACCCGTCGAGGAACCTGGCGACTCGCGGAGCACCCTCGTCAACGCGCTCATCGGCGCCGCTGTCGGCATCGTCCTGTCCTTCGTCCCGCTCTCGCCCGTGCTCGGCGGCGGAGTCGCCGGCTACCTCGAGGGCGGCGACTCCGACGACGGGCTGCGGGTGGGCGCCATCGCCGGAGTCGTCATGTCCCTCCCGCTGGCGTTCCTCGGGCTGGTCGTCTCGACGTTCTTCTTCGGCGTCGGAGCGCCCGTCGGCGTCGGCGTCCTGTTCCTGCTCGCCTTGGTGTTCCTCGCGCTCTACACCGTCGGCCTGGGTGCCCTCGGCGGGCTCATCGGCGCCTCGCTGGAAGACGAGTTCTGAGGACCCCGGGTTACCGCCGGACGCGGCGTGGTGTCACGGAATCGACGACGGAACGGTCGAGAAGTAGTTGCGGACCTTGTTCCGGCAGCGCCGAGAGCCGTTCGGGATGACGCTACCGACGATAGGTGACGAACGAGAGCTCGCCGTCGGTCGTCCGGTCGACCTCGGTCCACTCGTCGCCGATCTCGGGGAATTTCGTGTCGCCGTCGGGCGCTTCGGGGATCTCTGTGATCTGCAGTTCGTCGGCGTCGTCGACGAACGCCTCGTAGACCGTCGCCCCGCCGACGACGTAGACGGTCTCCTGGCCGTCGTCCAGCGCCGCCTCGGCCAGCTCCCAGGCCTCCTCGACGGTGTGCGCGTGGACGGCCCCGTCGGGTAGCTCCAGGGAGTCCCGCCGCGAGAGGACGACGTTGGTCCGGCCCGGGAGCGGCCCGTCCAGCTGTCGCTCGATGGACTCGTAGGTCAGCCGCCCCAGTATCACGGGGTGGCCCATCGTGGTCTCCTTGAAGTGCGCGAGGTCCGCGGGGTAGTGCCACGGCATCTCGCCGTCGGCGCCGATGACGCCGTTCTCCGCGACCGCGGCGACGAGGGAGATCCGCGGGCGTCGCTCGCTCATTCAGCGACCGCGAACTCCAGGCCCGGCGCGGGGTCGTAGTCGCGGAGCCGGATGTCGTCGTACTCGAGTTCGTCGAGCGGTCGGTCGGCGACCTCGATCCGGGGGCGCCGTCGGGGCTGTCGCGACAGCTGCGTCAGCAGTCCGGGGACGTGGTCGTACCCGGTCTCGGCCTCGGGTTCGGTCGGCGCCTCGGCCTCGAGCCACTCGCGGACGTCGGTGTACTCCTCGCGGTCGTCCACGTCGGCGAGTCGCTGCTGCAGCGCGGTCAGGTTGTCGGCGTACCACTCGCCGCGGTCGCCCTGCCCGCAGTACACGTGGGCGTCGACGATGGTGTGTCCGAACGACCCGACCTCGTATTCGGTGCGGTTGGCGACGGCGTGGGCCAGCAGGGAGTACGCTGCGAGGTTGAACGGCACCCCGAGCGCGATGTCGCCGGAGCGCTGCGTGAGGTGGACGTTCAGTCGGTCGCCCTGGACGTTGAAGACGAAGGTGTAGTGACAGGGCGGCAGCGTCGAGACCGCCGCGTTGGCCGGGTGCCAGGCGTTGACGACCATCCGCCGGGAGTGGGGGTTCTCCTCCAGGGTATCGAGGACGTACTGCAGCTGGTCGAACACTTGGCGTTCGCCGCCGTCGGGGGTCTCCTCGGTCTTCGTCCAGCGGTGCGTCTCGTCCGGCCAGCTCTCGCCCGGTAGCCGCCCGGCGTCGTCCGGAATCGGGAAGCGGCGCCAGAACCGGCCGTAGGCCGTGTCCAGCATCCCGTCGTCGTCGGCCCACGCGTCCCAGATCTTCGTCTCCTCCCGGAGGTTGCGGATGTGCTCCTCGCCGGAGAGGTACCACAGCAGCTCGTGGATCAGGGAGTTCCAGCGGTAGCCGTCCATCTTCTTCGTCGTCAGCAGCGGGAACCCCTCCCCGAGGTCCACCTCGTAGTGGTGGCTGAACGACGCGACGGTGTCGACGCCGGTCCGGTTCGGCTTGTACGTCCCGCCGGCGAGGACGTCGGAGACGAGGTCGAGATACTGGCGCATCTACTGTGAATCGGTGGGGCACCGACGGGGTAAAGAGTTACTGGTGAGGGTCTGGTTTGCTCCGTCCGCCGCGAGAAGTTGGCCGCGATTCCCGAGGGTGAATCCTGCCAACAGTTGTGAACCCCGCGACGTCGAGGCGTGCGAATTATTCGCAGTAGTAATCAAATCGCGAACCCTTATATCTCGGCGAATCCTCCCTCCGGACGATGTCTCTCTTCGCTCGAACTCGATCTACGCTGAATTACTGGGGACACCGTTGATGTGGCAGGACGCGATTTTCCTCTGCGGGAGCGTGCTGACTGCGCTCGCACTCGGCCCCGTCCTCCGCGACTCGAGGGCGTGCATCCCGCTCGGGACCAGCCTCACGTCGGCCGGATTGCGGACCGCGTACGTCGCCGCGTTCCTCTCGCTGGGGATGGTCTGGTCCGCTGCAGGGGTCGCCCTGGTCAGTACACTCTGGGTGCTCGTGGCGCTGTACCGGCGACCGTCGCTGGTCGATGCCGGCCTGCCGGTCGACGTCGAGGACCCGGTCCACTCCGGTTTCGCCGGCTCCGATTGACGACGGACTCGCCTCCGCTGTTCGCCCTCACGAGGAGCCCGCCGCTCACCTGTCGGCCATCATCCGCGCGACGATCTGCAGCACGTGGACGAACACGCCGGTGAACGCCACGTAGATGCCGAGGGCGTGGATCAGCGAGCGGTCGGGGTCGTAGGAGGCTCGGACCCGCCAGATCTCGTAGCCGAGCCGGAACATGAAGCCGAGGAAGATGAACAGGAAGCCGCCGAGGAGTGCAAGGTCGGTGACGAAGGAGCCCACGAGCACGAGGACGGCGCCGATCACGAACGCGCCGAGGGCCCACTTGTTCCAGTGGTCGAAGTCCCGGTCGCGGACGTAGACGTACCCCGCGACGGCGATCGTCATCGCGACGGTCACCACGAGCGTCACCCCGAGGGCGACGCCCTGGGAGGCCTGCGGGACGCGCGCGAGGATGCCGCCGCCGAAGACGGCGTAGGCGCCCTGCAGCAGGACGATCCCGACGCCGGCGACCGCCACCTGGCCGCGCTCGAGGCCGCGCTCGGCGAGGACGTTGCCGCCGGTCAGGGCCGCGCCGAAGACGATCAGCCCCAGGATCGGCGTCGAGAACAGCAGGTCGTTGACCGCCGCCAGCGGCGTCTGCGCGACGAGGAACATGAGCGCCACGTTGACGGCGATGAGGATCGCGGCCGGGACGGCCACGTTCCGGAACTTGGGGTGGGCCGTTCGGGTCCGCGACGAGTACGTCTGTGCCATACCCGGAACTCCGGCCTCGAGTCGATTATATGCTCTGGCTGGCCGGTCTATATAAGGGTCCCGGCCGAACGCCCGAGTATGGATTACGACACCGCGAGCACCGACGACGTCGACAGCGTGGTCCCCGAGGAGTACGGCGGCATGTGGTTCTTCCGCGACCCGCTGGACTGCGAGAACCTCGGGATGACGCTGCTGGAACTGGAACCGGACGGCAAGGGGAAGGCCCACGACCACGCCGACGACGGCCAGGAGGAGGTCTACCTGGTCGTCGAGGGTGAGCTGACCGTCCAGCTCGGCGGGAGCGAGGACGAACCGGCCGACGACGAGGTGGTCCTGACCGAGGGCGAGGCGATCCGCGTCGGCCCGGAGACCCGCCGACAGCTCCACAGCCACGGCGACGGGCGGGTCCGGGTGGCCATCGCCGGGGCGCCCTGAGCCTGGCCGAACTGTCGCCGTCTCCGGCTCGGTCGGCCGGGGCGGCTCAGACGTGTTCGTTCGGCATGAGGTCCGCGAAGCGCTGCTCGTCGAGCCACTCGCAGAGCCGGACGAGCTGTTCGCTCGCGGCCTCGAACAGCTCCTCTCCCTTCTCGGCCGTCGCGTCGGTCTGGTCACCCAAGACCCCGTTGTCGGTGTTGTCCGCGGCGTCGTAGAACGTCCGCGAGCCGAACTTCTGGGTCCCGGCGTCCTCGACGCTCGGGACGCCCCCGTCGCGGGCCGTCGCCAGCCGGTCGTCGTGGACCAGCTCGGGGTGGAGGTACTGGATCATCGCGGTCTCCTTGGGGCCGCCGTGCGGGCCGTTCTGGTCGAACAGTTCGTCGACGAGGTCGGGGATGCTCTCGTTCCACATCCACTCGATGGCGTAGGCGACCTCGTCCTGGCGGAGGCGCGCGCCGACCTCCCGGAGGTGCGGGACGTTGCCGCCGTGGGCGTTGACGTAGACGACGCGGTCGATGCCGTGATAGGTGAGGTTCCGGGTGAGCGACGCCACGTACTCGCGGAACGCCGGCGGCTCGACCCACATCGTCCCGTGGAACTGGCGGTGGTGGCCGCTGACGCCGACGTTGACGGTGGGCGTACAGAGGTAGCCCGTCCGGTCGGCGACCTCGCGGGCGAACGCCTCCGCGATGAGGTGGTCGGTCGCCTCCGGCAGGTGCGGGCCGTGCTGTTCGGTCGATCCGAGCGGGACGATAGCCAGCGACTCCTCCTCGAAGTACGTCTCGAGATCCGGCCAGGCTTCGTTGCCGAGGTACATCCTGTCGGCGCTTCGGGGCCGAGCGACAAAGAACGACAGGCCAAAGTACCGGCCGTCCGCACGAGCGACCATGGCCGACCACGACGCGGACGACCACGACGAGTCCGAGGAGCCCCAGAAGGAGTGGGAAGCGCGGCACACCGCACCCCAGAGCCCCTACTCCGGCCGGGACGTCGGCATCGGCGCCGTCGTCGCGCTCGTCGGGCTGCTGATCACCTTCGGCGTACCGCTGCTGCTCACGCTCTGAACCGCCGAGCGCTCTTCTCCGATCGCTGCACGTTCGAGACTCCCGAGACCGATCGCTGGCGATCCGCCGATGGTGGGCTCAGAGGAGCGTCACGACGGCCCACATCGGCACCGCGGCGGCGATGGGGATGGTGAGGTTGTCGTCGACGACGAAGCCCCAGACGACCGGCTTGATCCCGTCGGCGAGCATCGCGCCCACGGCGCCCGCGACGGCCGCCGCCGCCGGGACGAACGGGAGCGCGATCAGGAGACTGGCCACGAACATCCCGACGAGGACTCGCGGCCGCTTGACGGTGCGGAGTTCGCCGGTCGAGAGGTAGCCGCTGATCGGGTCGGCCAGCGCGAGCATGAACACCGCGGGGACGGCGATCTGGGGCTCGAACAGCAGGACGACGACGGTCGCGCTGACGACGTAGAGGGCGTAGCCCGCGACGGTGTCCTGCTCGTACTCGCGGGTGAGGTGCTCGTAGATGAACAGCTCGAGGCCGCCGTAGAGCCGGGCGGCCTCCAGGACGGCCACCAGCGCGAGTCCGAAGAGGGTGAGTCCCTGGACGACCTCCCACGTCACGACGCCGTACTCGAGGACGTGTTCGTCGAGGAGGTACGCCCCGGGGACCAGGGCGCCGGAGGCGTGGACCAGTCGACGGCCGGGCTCGAAGGCCATATCGGGGGCGTCGACTGCCGGGGTCTTAGCTTCCGCGTTTACCGCCGACGGAGGCCAGCCTCCGGGGGCGATCAGTCGACACGCTAGGTATTTGTAGCGATGCGCCACACAAGCAGGGTATGGCCGACCAGGACGGCGAGATCGAGATCGACATCGAGATCGGCGAGGACGCGGCGTGGGTCGCGGCCGCGCTGGTCCTCGTCGCCGTCCTCGGTGGCGCCGTCGTCCTCTCGGAGTGGCCCCTCTGGGGGGTCGACGTCCAGCAGTCCGACGCCCCCGGCGAGCCCAACCTGGTCGAACCCGCCGAGAACGGGACGGTGCTGTGGCCGTACACGTCCAAGCGGACGACCTACGGCAGCAAGACCCTCGGCATCAACATGGTGTTCTTCGGCGACCCCGCCGACGTCAGGACGGCGCTGACCCGGCGGTCGGAACTCGAGTGGGAGGAAGAGCAGCTCCACGAGGGCGACGCCGAGAGCCAGACCATCTCCTACGAGCGCGTGACGCTCAACCCGAACGCCTCGAACCTCACGGACGTCGTCGCGTGGGACAGCGCCGAGGGGTCGACCCGCTACACGTACGTCGAGGTCGGCGACCAGGGGCGGTGGATCGACGAGTCCTACCAGCTGCACGCCGGGACGTACTTCGGCTCGCGGCAGCACATCCGGGCGTACGACGACCCGCGCGGGGAGTGGACGGCCGTCCAGATCCACGGCGAGTACTGGGACTGGTTCCGGCTCAGACACACCGTCATGGGCGTCAGCGACGCCCAGCGCCAGCTCGAACGCGAGTTCATGGGCGAGCGGTACGTCGACCGGGTCGTGCGGATGCCGTTCGAGAACGGCCGGTCCGACAGCGACGGCTGGGCGACCGGCATCCACCTCGTCGGGACGGTCCTCCCGCTGGTGCTCGTCGGCATCACGATCCGGACGCGCCGCGCCCAGCGGGAGGTGCGGCGGTTCCTCGACCGCCGCAGCCGGGAACTGACCCTCGGCGCCGGGCTGTTCGCGCTGTTCACCACGATCAGACACCTGGGCATCGCCGGCGAACAGCTGTTCCCGGGGCTGAACCCGAAGATCATCGCCGCGTTCCTCTACTTCGTGCTGGTCGTGGGTACCCCGTCGATCGCGTACGTCCTGGGGCGGGGCTCCGACCGGTCCTGGGCGTTCGCGTTCGCCGCGCTGGGCCTGGGGGCGGCCTTCGTCGTCGACTACGCCGTGATGGGCGTCTCGGTCGTCCCGCTGCGGGTCGCCCTCCACCGGGGCGCCGTGCTGCTGGCCGTCGGGCTCGTGGCCCTCGGCGGCGCCGCGACCGCGGAGTCCGAGTCGATTGCCCCGCCGCTGTACGTCGGCCTCGCGGGCTGGGCGCTCGCGCTGCTCGCGCCGCTGTTCGGCTACCTCTGACCGCGCGTCGGGGGAACCGCCGACGTGGTGGGCCTATGAAGAAGTTTATAGCTATTCGCCTGTCAGGTACCTACAGCATGTCCCCCGGACCCTCCCTCCGGCGCCGAGCGCTGCTCGCGGGAGCCGCCGGGACGCTCACGGCCACGAGCGGCTGCGTCGGCGAACTCAGGAACCTCCTGGGTCGGGAGTCGACCAGCCAGCTGGAGCTGTCCATCGCGACGACGCCGGCGTCGTACGACCCCTACGCGGTCCGGGTGGCCAATCGGCTGTCCGACCACCTCGAACAGGCCGGCATCGCCACGTTCGTCGACCTGCTGAGCCCCGACGTCCTCCTCCGGAACGTCCTGATCAACCAGGACTTCGACATCTACATCTCCCGCTACCCCAGCGAGGGTAGCCCCGACGAACTCCGGACGCTCCTGCACTCGAGTTACGGCGAGGAGAGCGGCTGGCAGAACCCGTTCGGCTACAGCAACCTCCGCGTCGACGAGCTCCTGGCCGAGCAGCGGTCCCAGGCCGGCGAGACCCGCCGGGAGACGATCTACGAGATCCAGCGGGAGGTCGTCCGCGAGCAGCCGTTCACGACGCTCGCGTTTCCGGACCGCATCGCCAGCTACCGGACCGACCGGTTCGAACGCTGGCCGGCCGGCGGGCCCGAGCGGCTCACCGACTACCTGCGGCTGGAGCGCGTCGGCGACGCCGACACCCTCGAGATGCTGCTCGGGGACGGCCGCATCACGAAGAACCGGAACCCGATCGCCCCCGAGCACCGCACGCGGGGGCACGTGACCGACCTGCTGTACGAACCGCTCGTGCGGACGGTGAGCGACGGCAGCGACCCCGTCCCGTGGCTCGCCCGCGCGATCGAGTGGGACGAGGGCGGCGGGTCCCTGACGGCGGCAGTCGAACTGCGGGAGACGCCGTGGCACGACGGCGAAGCGCTCACGGCCGAGGACGTCGCCTTCACGTACGACTTCCTGAACGACACGTCGCTCGGCGAGTTCGACTCGCCCGTGCCGACGCCGTGGCGCCGCGGCCGCGTCTCGCTGGTGGAGGCCGCCGAGGCGACGGCGGACGACGTCGTCCGACTCGACTTCGGCGCGGCCTCGAAGGAGGTGGCCGGTCGGGCGTTTGAGGTGCCGATCCTCCCGAAGCACGTCTGGCAGGACCTGACCAGCAGCGCCGACCTCGCCGGCATCGACATCGGCGGGCAGACGACGGAGGCGGTCGTGTTCACGAACGAGGAGCCGGTCGGCAGCGGACCGCTGCAGTTCGAGTCCGCGGCGGCCGACCAGGAGATCGTCCTCACCACCTTCGAGGACCACTTCCTCAACTCGGCCGGCGGGGACGGCCTGGAGGAGATCCCCGAGTCGTACGCCCAGGGACTGCCGTTCCAGGAGGTCCGCTTCCAGGTGATGCCGTCGCCGGACGCGGCCGTCCAGGTCCTGGAGTCCGACGACGCGGACGCGACCGCCGACAGCCTGGGCGCGTCGGTCGTCCCCCGGATCGGTCGCGACGAGACGATATCGCTGAGTATCAGCCGGTCGAGCCAGTTCTACCACGTCGGCTACGACTGCCGGAACGCGCCGCTGTCGGACCCCCGGTTCCGCCGCGTCGTGGCGCGGCTCCTCGACCGCGAGTGGCTGGTCTCGGAGTCCTTCGCGGGGTACGCCACGCCGACGGAGACGCCGCTGAAGGACCCGTGGACCCCCGAGGAACTCCGGTGGGACGACCCCGAGCACGCCCCGGAGCTGGCCTTCTTCGGCGAGGACGGCGAACTCGACGCCGAAGCGGCGCGGGAGGCCTTCCGTGAGGCGGGCTACACCTACCAGGACGACCGGATCGTCAGGCGAGGTGGGTCCTGATGCTCGCGGTCGTCCTGGGGCAACTGCTCGTCGTCGTGGTCGCGCTACTCGCGGTCGCGAGCCTCTCTCTGGTCGGCCGCGATCGGCTCATCCGGACGCGCTACGAGTACCGCGAGCGGTTCGCCTCGGTCGCGCCGTACGTCGGCCTGCTGGCGATCGTCCTCGTCGCGAACAAGGTCGCCCGCGACGTAGGCCCGGACATCTCGTGGCTCATCGGCATCAGCATCACGGGCCATCTGCGGCAGGCCGACGGGATGATCCTGTGGCCGCTGTACCCCGGGAACACCCCGCAGGTCGTCACGTGGCTGCAGTCGATGGCGACCCCGGAGCTGACCGCCTACTTCTCCTTTACCTACATCTACGGCTACGTCTTCCTCCTGGTCTTCCCCCTCATCGCGTACTTCGCGCTCCCGCAGCCGGAGCCGCTGCGCCGCACCATCGTCGCCTACGGCGCGAACTACCTCCTCGGCGTGACCTGTTATATCGTCTTCATCGCCTACGGCCCCCGGAACTTCATCGTCGAGTCGGCGGAGGCTCTCCTGTACACCCAGTACTCCCAGTACCAGTTCGTGACGACCGCCGTCAACGACCAGACCAACGTCTTCCCGTCGCTGCACACGTCGATGGCGGTCACCGCCGCCCTGCTCGCGTGGACGACCCGCCACGAGTACCCGCTGTGGGTACCCGTCTCGGCGGTCCTGGCGGTCAGCGTCGTCATCTCGACGGTCTACCTCGGCATCCACTGGGCGACCGACGCCGCCTTCGGCATCGTGCTGGGCTGGATCAGCGTCCGGCTCGGCCAGCACATGGAGGACACGCCGCCGCGGTTCGACCGTCTGCGGGCGGGTCTCCGCACGCTCCGCGAGGCTATTCCAGTTCGGACGCGATGACGTCGCGGAGCGCCGCGAGCTCGTCGGCCGCGTAGTCCAGTTCCACGCCGTCGACGGCGAGTTCGAGCCGACCGCTCTCGTCGGCTTCGCCGATCCGTTCGACGGGAGCGACGCCCTCGAAGCGGTCGCGGACCGCGTCCGGGTCGGTCGTCTCGACCACCACGCGACCGGCCGCCTCGGAGAACAGCCGCTCGGCGGCGGTCCCGGCGCCGGCGAGTTTCACGTCGGCGCCGTTCTCGCCGACCATCTCGGCCAGCGCGACCGCGAGGCCGCCGTGGCTGACGTCGTGGGTGGACAGCGTGCTCTCGAGGCCTGCGACGTCGGCGACGGCCGCGACCAGTTCCCCGGCGTCGTCGGGGACCGCCGGGAAGCGGTCGGCCCCGCCGAACTGCGCGAGGAACTCCGACCCGCCGAGGGCGCGGTCGTCGGCCCCGCCAACGACGAGCAGGTCGCCCTCGCCGTCGAGTGCGGCTGTCGGCGCGTCGTAGCCCGGTTTCGTCCCCGTCATCGCCAGCGTCGGGGTCGGCGGGATGGGGCCGGACGGCGAGTCGTTGTACAGCGAGACGTTGCCGCCGACGACGGGGACGTCGAGTTCGCTGCACATGTCGGCGAGGCCGTCGACGATGCCGCGGAAGCCGCCGTAGACGCCCGGCTTCTCGGGGTTGCCGCCGTTAAGGCAGTCGACCGCGGCCAGCGGCGTCAGCCCCTTCGCCGCGAGGTTGGTGGCGTTCTCGAGGGCGACCGCCCGGGCGCCGTCGTACGGCGCCGCGTCGGTCCAGTTGGGGTCGGCGCCCGAGGAGAAGCCAAGTCCTACGCCCGTCTCGCGGCTGTCGCCGCTCGACGTGTCCGTGCCGCTTCCCGGCACGCTTGCTTCCCGGATCGCCATCACCGCGGCGTCGTCGCCGGGTTTCATCGCGGTCCGGGTGCCGACCTCGTGGTCGTACTGGCGGTAGACCCAGGACTTGGAGGCCGTGTTCGGCGAGGCGACGACCGCCTCGAACGCCTCCCGGAGGTCGACGTCGGGGAGGTCGCGGTCGGGCTGGGCGGGCTCCTCGTGTGCGAGGTCGTTCATCGGCGCGCCCTCCGCGAGGTAGTCGGCGTCGACGTCGACGACCGTCTCGCCGTCGAAGGTGCAGACGTAGTTGCCCTCGGTCACCTCGCCGATGACCGAGCAGCCGAGGTCGTACTTCTCGGCGATCGCCTCGACGGCGTCGACGTCCTCCGGGCGGACCTCGTAGCACATCCGCTCCTGGGACTCCGCGAGCAGGATCTCCAGGGCGTTCATGTTCGGCTCGCGCTGGTGGACCCGTTCGAGATCGATGTCGGCGCCGAGGCCGCCCTTCGCGACCAGTTCGGAGGAGGCGCCGCCGAGGCCGGCCGCGCCGAGGTCGCGGGCCGCCCGGATCAGGTCGGCGTCGACGAGCTCCTCGTTGGCCTCGATCAGGCGCTTCTCGGCGTAGGGGTCGCCGACCTGGACGGCCGGCCGGTCCTCGGTCTCGGCGTCCTCCGAGAGGTCC
The DNA here is from genome assembly GCF_013391105.1 of Natronomonas salina. Classification (NCBI taxonomy): domain Archaea; kingdom Methanobacteriati; phylum Methanobacteriota; class Halobacteria; order Halobacteriales; family Natronomonadaceae; genus Natronomonas; species Natronomonas salina. The sequence goes on along the minus strand of NZ_CP058335.1, from coordinate 803,225 downwards.
TCGCTGGCGAAGGACGCGCCGCCGAGGCCGTCCCGGCCCGTCGCGTTCCCGACGAGGACCAGCTTGTTCCCGGGGGTCTTCGCCTCCGCCGTCACGAGGCGCTCCGCGTCGGTCAGGCCGACGCAGGCGACGTTCACGAGCGGGTTGCCCTCGTAGTCCTCGTGGAAGGCGACGCTGCCGGTCACCGTCGGGACGCCGATGCAGTTGCCGTAGTGGGAGATGCCCTCGACGACGCCCTCGAAGAGGTACTTCGAGTGCTCGCGGTCGAAGTCGCCGAAGTAGAGGCTGTCGGCGAGCGCGATGGGGTAGGCGCCCATGCTCATGGTGTCGCGGACGATGCCGCCGACGCCCGTCGCGGCGCCGTCGAAGGGGTCGACGAAGGAGGGGTGGTTGTGGCTCTCGACGCCCATCGTGATATAGACGTCCGAGTTCTCGCCGGTCTCGGGGTCGGGGAGGGCGACGACGGCGGCGTCGTCGCCGGGGCCGACGACCACCTGCGGGCCCTCGCTGTCGAAGGCCGACAGCAGCGGCCGCGAGGAGCGGTACGCGCAGTGCTCGCTCCAGAGGTTCTCGAACAGCGCTGCTTCGGCGGGGGTGGGGTCCCGCCCGAGTTCGTCCTCGACGAGTTCCCGGTCGGACGGCGAGAGGCTCATTCACCTGTATGCTACCTTCCGCCGGATAAATCGCTTTTCATGTGCACGTTCGTGCGGTATCCGAAACCGTTAGGATGTCACGGACTAACACGGACATATGTACGGGCGCGTCGTTGGCGTCGTGCTCGTATTGGTCGTCGCCGGCTGTAGCGGGACGGTCCCGACCGGGTCGACCGAGGACGCCGAGACGCTCACGGCGGCACCCGTTCCGGAGGGCGCCGAGTCCGGAAGCGACGTCCCGGGCGTCGAGGGCGACCGAGTCGACGGAGCCGGTCTCGGAGCTGCCCACGCCGATTCCCTCGAGGGCGGCTACACGAGGGTCGTCCACGTCCACGTCTCGGGTCCCGACGGCATCTACCTCGACTACCGCGAGACGACGATCGTCGGCGTCTCGAACGCGTCGCTCCGGACCCGGATCTACGAGGGGCCCGGAACGGCGCGGTTCGTGCCCGACGACCCGGACGCGACGTCTGCCCGGTCCGAGCGGTACGCCAGCGACCAGGGGGTCGGCCATCGGCGGACCGTCGACGGACGGACGGATCGCGTCGGGGGATCCGTGCCACCGCTCGTCCCGGCCGTCCCGGAGCTCGACGACGCGGCGCTCGTGGCCGCGCTCCTCGAGAACGCGTCGGTCGAGGAACGGACGGAGGGGTCCGTCCGGCTCGTCGGACCGACCGTCGCACCGGCCGCCGTGCCCGACTATCTGTCGGACCCGCGGCGGGCGACCGTGCGTGCGTCCGTTCGTGCCGACGGGCACGTCCCACACGTCTCCGCGCGGTACGGTGCGTCCCTGGACGGGGAGAACGTCTCGGTGACCCAGGACGTCTACTGGCTGTCGCGGCCGGACCCGGTCGTCGCGCCCGGCTGGTACGAGCGGGAGACGGGCGGAGAACGGTAGCGCCGCCGCAACCGGGGCGCTTTTCTCGGGGGCGGTCGAAGCCGCGGCCGTGCTGTCGGTCGAGCTCCACGCGCACTCGGAACTGTCGTACGACGGGCGCGACCCCGTCGAGTTGCTGCTCGAGCAGGCGGAAGCCGTGGGTCTCGACGCGCTCGCGGTCACGGACCACGACGAGATCGAGGCCTCCCTCGAGGCCGCCGCGAAGGCCCAGGACTACGGGCTGGTCGGCATCCCGGGGATGGAGGTCTCCAGCGCTGCGGGCCACGTCCTCGCGCTGGGCGTCGAGGAGCTCGTCCCCGCCGGGCTGGGCTTCGACGAGACCCTCGAGCGCATCCGCGAACTGGGCGGCATCGCCGTCGTCCCCCACCCCTTCCAGAAGTCCCGCCACGGCGTCGCGCCGCACGTCACCACCGAGCAGCTCGCGAGCGCCGACGCCATCGAGGTGTACAACTCCCGGCTGTTCACCGGCCGGTCGAACCGGCAGGCCGAGGCGTTCGCCGAGGAACACGGCGTCCCGATGACGGCGGGCAGCGACGCCCACATCGCGGAGATGATCGGGCAGGCGACCACCGAGGTCGACGCCTACCACCCCAGCGCCGAGGCCGTCCTCGACGCGATCAGGGAGGGCCGGACCACTGTCGTCGGCAAGCGGACGCCGTGGTTCATCAGCATCCAGCAGTTCGGCGGCGGCGTGACCCGCCGGGTCGCCTCGATGCTGCCGTGGTGACGATGCAGGGCGCCGACCCCGGGACGGTCCGAAGTGCCATCGACGACCGCGACCCGCTGCCCGGGACGGGCGGCTTCGCCGGCGAACGGGACGGGGCCCTCGTCCGCGACGTCCTTGGGCGGTACCCGCTGTTCTCCGAGGCGGGCGACCGCTCGACGTGGAGCGCCGACCCGACGGACCTCGACGAACCCGACGCCGTGCCGGCCGGCCATCGACGCGACGCCGACGGCGAGTCCCGGATCTGGACGCTCCCGAACCCGGACCCGTACGTCGACGACGAGCGGGCCGTCAGCGAGGTCCGAGGAGCCGTCCTCGACTCGGTCGACGGCGTCGACGGATCGCCGGCGATCGCCTTCTCGGGCGGCGTCGATTCATCGATCCTCGCCGCTCGCCTGGACGGGCCGCTGTACGTCGGCGGGTTCGAGGGCAGCCACGACGTCGAGGCCGCTCGGTCGGCCGCCGAGGCGCTCGGACGGGAGGTGCGCGTCGTGGAGTTCTCTCACGCCGACCTCGAGCGCGCGGTCCCGGAGATCGTCCGCGCGACCGGTCGCTCGAACCCGATGGACGTCCAGATAGCCCTGCCGCTGTACCTGGTCGCCGAGCGGGCGGCCGCGGACGGCCACGACCGCCTGGCTGTCGGACAGGGCGCCGACGAGCTGTTCGGCGGCTACGCGAAGGTGGCGAAGGCCCCCGACGACCCGCGGGTCGAGGCTGACACCGTCCGCGGCGCGACGCGGGAGGTCGTCACCTCGCTGCCCGCACAGCTCGAGCGGGACGTGCTGACGCTGCGGGCGGCCGGCGTCGAGCCGGTGGCGCCGCTGCTCCACGACCGCGTCGTCGCGGCGGCGCTCCGGTTGCCGGGGCGCCTCCTGATCGACGGCGAGGAACGGAAGGTCGCGCTCAGGCGGGCCGCCGACTTCCTGCCCCCAGAGGTGCGCGACCGCGACAAGAAGGCCGTCCAGTACGGGAGCTACGTCGCCCGCGAACTCGACCGGCTGGCCCGCCAGGCGGGGTTCAAGCGCCGGATGGACGACCACGTCGGGAAGTACGTCGACTCGCTGCTCGATTGAGCCGCGACCGCGGGTCAGCTCACTCGTCGAACGGGCAGAACAGCACCGGCAGGTCGGTGTCCAGCATGATCGACTGCGAGACGCTGCCGAACATCGCCTTCCCGGCCGGCGAGCGCTTGCGGCCGGCGACGCAGACGAGGTCCGCGTCCCGCTCGGCGTACCGGACGATCTCGACCTCTGGTTCGCCGCTCCGCTCGTCGAGGGTCACCTCGATCCCGGCGTCCTCGAGGACGTCCCGGGCCTCCCTGGCGGGGCCGAACTGACTGACCGACGCGCCCTCACGGTTCTCCGTGAAGACGTGCAGGACGGTCACCCGGATTTCGTCCGGCGCCCAGTCGAGGTCCCGGATCCGCTCGGCCTGTAGAATCGCCCGGTCTTCGTCGTCGTCCACCGCGAGCACCACGTGCGTCATGGCCGGGGCTACGGCGGGGATCCCTATTATACTCCCGCCGAGTTCCGCTCGACGAGATCGACCGCCCGCTTCCCCACGTCGCGAACGTCGTCGGCGAATCGGTCGGCCTCGGCGTCGAGCTCCGCCGGGGTTACCCACCGCCAGGCGTCCGCCGGGGCCTCGTCGCGGCCGGCGGGGTCGACGGTTCGGGTGTCCACGCGCCCGACGTAGACGAAGTCGACGTGCTGGTGGGCGACGGTGCCGTCCTCGCGGACGTCGATGTCCTCGAGCAGGAACGCGGTCGGGCGGGGCAGCGACTCGACCTGGCCGGTGTCGTAGGGGCCGGCGTCGGCGACCAGGTCCGGTTCGAGGCCGGTCTCCTCGTAGGTCTCGCGGAGCGCGGTCTCGTGGGGGAGTTCGTCGCGGTCGACGTGGCCGCCGGGCGGCAGCCACATGTCCAGCGTATCGTGTTCGTGCAGGAGCGTCGCGCCGTCGTTGACGACGTAGCAGGTCGCGACGAAGTGGCGGGTCGTCTCCATACCCCCCGTCCGGAACCGACGGATTTCGGCGTTCCGCTTCCGATTTCCCGATTCCGAACGGGCCTCTCATTTATACCAGCCCTCCGTGAAAGCCCGTGACATGTCCGAGGACCCTCCGACGTTCGACTGGCTGACCCTCGACGGCGACGAGGAACTCCTGTGGTCGAGCCGACCGCACCGGAGCAGTCTCGTCCCGGCCCTCGTCGTCGGCATCCCGCTGTCGTTCGTCCTGATCGGCATCCCGCTGGTGGTCGGCGCCTACCTCACGTACACGAACACCCACTACGTCGTCACCGACCAGGGCCTGTACAAGAAGACCGGGATCCTCTCGCGGGACGTCCAGAAGATCGGCTTCGACAAGGTCCAGAACACCTCCTACAGTCAGAGCGCCGTCGGCTCGTACTTCGGCTACGGCAACGTCGACGTCTCGACGGCCGGCAGCGGCGGCGTCGAGATGCGGTTCCGGTCGGTGCCCGACCCCGCCGGCGTCCAGCAGCGGATCAACCGGCAGATCAAGACCGCCGACCCCTCGCGCGACGAGAAGACGGACGTCCTCGACGAGGTCCTCGAGGAACTCCGCGCGATCCGGGCCGCCCTCGAGGACGACCGATGACGGACGACTGGCTCGTCCTCGATCCGGGCGAGGCGGTCGAGTGGGCGGCCCGGCCGCGGCTCATGCGCGCCGCGCCGGCGGTCGTCGCGAGCCTCGTTATCGCTGCGGTCGCTCTCGGGGATGCCGCCGCCCTGGACCCGCTCGCGCTCGTCGCCCTCCTCGTCGCACCGGCACCGGGACTCTACGGCTACCTCCGCGTCGTCAATACGCGGTTCGTCGTTACCGACCGGAGCGTCCACCGGAAGCGGGGCATCGTCGGCGTCGACATCCGAACCGTCGAACTCGACCGGGTCCAGAACACCCGTTCCGCGCGCGGCGTCCTCGGGAACGCCTTCGGCTACGGGACCGTCGAGATCGAGGTGGCAGGCGGCAGCGACCTCCGGTTCTACGACGTCTACGATCCCGACGACGTGCGGCGGCTCGTCGAGCGCCTGAGCGGCGCGCGGGAGTCGATCCCGGGAACCGTCGAGCAGTGGCGGGCGGTCCGGGACGAACTGCGGGCGATCCGGCGTCTCGTCGACGCTCAGCCGAAGTAGGCGTCGTAGTCGACGGAGACGTCGGTGTCGGCTTCGGGGAACGACTCGCCGACGCTGTCGGCGACGGCCTCGACCGGCGAGGGGTCAGACCGCTCGAAGGCGTCGTCGCTCGCCCAGGCCGTGTCGACGGTCCAGTCGTCGCCGACCAGGAACGCCGCCCGCTTCGGCGCGCCGTAGTGGCCCTCCCACTCCTCGTACCGGACGCCGTAGTACTCGGCGGCGCTGCCGCCGTCGCCGAGGAGCACGAACGGCAGGTCGAAGTCGTCGGCGTAGGCCGACGCCGCGTAGATGCTGTCCATCGAGACGCCCCACACCGCCAGCCCGTCGAGGTCGTGCCAGCCCGCGTCGCGGATGGCACACAGCTCCGCCGTCGCCGTCGGGAGGAACGTCGCCGGGAAGAACCACAGCAGGACGGCGTCGTCGCCGATGGCGCGGTGGAGGTCGTAGACGTCCGGCCGGCCGCGCTCGACGCCCGGTAGCGCGAAGTCGGGGGCCTTCTGGCCCGTCTGGATCATAGCCTCGATTGCGCCGCGACGGGCCTTGTCTCTGCCGGCTGCCTGACCAGCCGTGCAGTTCCTCCGGTCACGAGTCGCGCTAGCACGGCTGCCTCAAGACGTAAGTACGGGGACCGGCCTAAGAGGGGTCATGTACGGTGCACTGACCGAGACGGGAGCGGGGCTCATCGTCCAGTACGGACTCGTCCTCCTGCTCGTCGTCTTCGTCCTGGAGGGCGCCCTCGTCGGGAAGCTGATCCCGACCCGCGCGCTCTTCGTGGCCGCGGTGCTGGCCGTCGGCAGCGACGGCGTCGTCGCGGTCGTCGCGGCCGCGGTCGTCGGCGCCACGCTCGGCCAGCTGGTGCTCTTCGGCCTCGTGCGGTACACGGCCGCCGGTCCAGCGACGCTCCCCGGCCCGGACGGCCTGGAGGGAGGCCGCCTCGACGAGTGGTTCGACCGGTGGGGGCTGTCGGCCGTCGCCGTCTCGAACACGCTGCCGGTCGCCCGCGGCTCGCTGACCGTCCCGGCGGCGTTGTCCGAGACGACGCCGGCCCGCTTCTCGGCGTCCTCGCTGGCCGGTTCCGCCGTCTACGCCTGTGGCCTGCTGGTGGTGGCGTTGGGCCTCGAGGCACTGCTCGCGGGCTTCTGAGCCACCTCGTAGAAATCCGGGCGCGGCACCTGTGTACGGTTCGTGCCAGACCGCTGAATCGTTTAGGCCGTCCAGTCCTTCTGTTCTGACGCCGCCGGACTCTTCCCCCATCGATCGGCGGCAGGTCCCCGTTCTTCGGAACCGACTGCTCAGCGTTGTGCAGCGCGAAATCCAACGGCTTCAGCCGTGGGTTAGCTTACAGGACGGTCCCGTGTTTCTTCGACGGCCGGTCCTTCTCGACGTCCTCGTAGAACTCGAAGCGGTTGACGAGTTCCTCGCGCAGCGACGACGGCGGGACGATCTCGTCGATGACGACCTCGCTGGCCATCCGCCGGACGTCGATGTCCTCGCGGTACTCCTCGCGGAGCTTCTGCTCCATCTCGGCGCGTTCCTCGGGGTCGTCGACCTCGGCGAGCTTCCGGGCGTAGACCGCGTTGATGGCCGCCTCGGGGCCCATGATGCCGATCTCGCCGGAGGGCAACGCGATCACGGATTCGGGGTCGTAGGCGGGGCCGGACATGGCGTAGATGCCGGCGCCGTAGGCCTTTCGGACGACGACGCACTGCTTGGGCACGGTCGCCTCCGAGGTAGCGTAGATCATCTTCTTGCCCTTCTCGAGGATGCCCTCCTTCTCGACCTGCGAGCCGGCCATGAAGCCCGGCGTGTCGCAGAGGTACAGCAGCGGGACGTTGTAGGCGTCGCACTTCCAGACGAACTGGGCGGCCTTCTCGGCGGCGTCCGGGAAGATGGCGCCGGCCCGCTGGTCGGGCTGGTTGGCGACGATGCCGACCGGCCGGCCGTCGACGTGGGCGAAGCCCGTGAGGATCTCGCCGCCGTAGTCGGGCTGGAGCTCGAAGAACGAGTCCCGGTCGACGATCCGCTCGATGACGTCGTTCATGTCGTAGCCCTTGTTCGGCTCCTGGGGGACGATGGAGTCGATGCCCTCCGGGGAGCGCTTCGGCGGCTTCGAGGCGGTCTCGGGGGGGCTGCTCGTCGCTGTTGTTCGGGAGGTACGTCACCAGCTGTTCGACGAGCGCGCGGGCGTGCTCCTCGTCTTGGGCGACGAGGTCGGCGCTGCCGGACTCCTTGGTGTGGACCTCGGGGCCGCCGAGGGTGTCGAGGTCGATGTCCTCGCCCATCTTCACCATCCGCGGGGAGGCAATCGCCATCGAAGCCATCCCCTCGACCATGATGGTGAAGTCCGCGAAGACGGGCGTGTAGGCGGCCCCGGCGATGCAGGGGCCGTAGAGGACGCAGATCTGGGGGACGCGCCCCGACAGCCGCGAATGGTTGTAGTAGTACTTCCCGATGCCCTCGCGGTTGGCGAAGAAGCCGGTCTGCTGGTCGATGCGGCCGCCCGAGGAGTCCATCAGGTACAGTACCGGCTTGCCGGTCTTGAGGGCGCGCTGCTGCATGCGGAGGAACTTCTCGACGCCTTTGGCGGCCATGCTGCCGCGCTTGACCGTGTAGTCGTTGGCCATGAAGTGGACGTCGCGGCCCTCGAACTCCGCGGCGCCGGTGATGAGGCCGTCGGCAGGGAGCTCGTCGTCGGCGTCGAACTCCGCGAACTTCCCGTCCTCGAAGAGGAAGCCGTCCTCGCCGAACCACAGGTCCAGGCGGTCCCGGACGAAGTGCTTGCCCTGCTCGGGCAGCTGTTCCTTGTACTTCTCGGGGCCGCCGAGTTCGATCTCCTCGATCTGTTCGATCAGTTGCTCCTCCCGTTCCGTCGGGCCGAGGTCGTCCTCGATGGGCGAGAGGTCCGCCTCGCCGGTGGCGGCCGGCTCCTCCGCGTCGCCGACGTAGACCTCCACGTCGGTCTCGGCGTGGTTCGCCATCGCCCGGGCGATGGCCTCGGCCTCCTCGACGCTGGCGTCGCCCCCGATACGGACTTTCATACCACCATCGTCAAGCGTTGCCACTAAACCGTTTTCCATCCGGGATGAACGAACTGGGGGTTGTTCGTTTATTCGCCGAGGGCGTCCTCGAGCCGGTCGATGTAGCCGTCGTCGCCGACGAACAGCGGCGTCCGCTGGTGGAGGCCGTCGGGTTCGCAGTCCAGCAGCGACCGCTCGCCGTTCGAGGAGGCCCCGCCGGCGGACTCGACGACGTAGGCGATTGGATGCCCCTCGAACAGCAGACGGAGCTTGCCCTCCGGGCGGCCCTCCAGCCCGGGGTAGCCGAAGATGCCGCCGTACGTGAGCACCTGGTTGACGTCGCCGATCATGGCGCCGCCGTAGCGGAGCTTGAGTTCGTCCTCGACCTCGTCGACGTAGCCGGCGAAGTCGTCGGTCCACTGCGGGACGCGACCGCCGAAGCCGTAGACCGTCGGTTCCTCGGGCAACGAGAGGTCCTCGTCGACGACCTGCCTGGTCCCATCGTCCTCGAGCACCGCCTCGGTGACCCCGCCGTCGCGGGCGACCACCATCGTCGTGATCGGGCCGTAGAGGACGAACCCGGAGGCGACGAGGTCGCGGCCCGAGGCGGGCAGCGGCGACTCGTAGACGCCGAACAGCGTCCCCATCGTGTTGTTCGACTTCAGGTTCGAGGAGCCGTCGAGCGGGTCGGCGGCGACGTGGTACTCGGCGTCGGGGTCGTCCTCTACCACGTCGTCTCGTTCCTCGCTGGCGTAGCTGCCGACCGCGTCGATGTCGAGCAGCCGCTCCTCGAGCAGCTCGTCGGCGTAGACGTCGGCCTCGAGCTGCTGTTCGCCCGAGGGGTTCTCCCCGGACTCGTAGACGCGGCGCCCGGCGAGGCCGTCCCGGACCTCCGGGGCGGTCGCGGCGACCGCGTCGAGTATCTCGTCGATGGCGTCGGACATCTATTCGGCCGCCGAGAGCGCCTCGTCGACGCTGGCCTCCTCGAAGATGACCTGCTCGAGGGCGTCGAGGATCTTCGTCGGGTCCTCGCGCTGCCAGACGTTCCGGCCGACCGCGAGGCCCTTCCCGCCGGCGTCGATGGTCTCCTTGACGCTCTCGAGGAAGTCGCGGTCGGTCGTCTTCGAGCCGCCGGACATGACGACCTTCGTCGGGCCGGCCATCCGGACGGCGTCCTCCATCGCCGACTGGCTGCCGGGGTGCTTGACCTTCGCGACGTCGGCACCGAGCTCGAGGGCGAGGCGCGCGGCGTAGGAGATGGTCGACGGCTTCGTGTCGTTCTTGAGGCCCTGCCCGCGCGGGTAGGACCACATGACGACCGGGAGGTCGTGTTCGCGGGCCTGCTCCTGGGCGTCGCGGAACTCCTCGGCCATCTCGATCTCGTGGTTGGAGCCGCCGTAGAGCGTGAAGCCGACGGCCGACGCGCCGACCTCGGCCGCGTAGTCGACGGTGCAGTTGACCGCCGAATCGGGTTCGCCCATCCAGAGGTTCGACGTGCCGTTGAGCTTCATCAGCAGGTCGACCTCGTCCTGGTAGCTCGGGTAGTAGGCCTCGGCGAGGCCCTTCTGGACCGCGACGGACGTGACCGCGGGGTGGGTCGCCGCCTCGAAGGTCCGCTCGGGATCGGCGCTCTCCGGTACCGCGTCGAAGTCGACCGGGCCGTGTTCGAGGCCGTGGTCGTACGCGAGGATGAGAACCTTCCCGTCCCGGCACAGCGGGGTGTCGTCGATGGGAATCATACGGGTGGACGTGCGGCGAGACGAACAAAGAAGATTCTGGTATGGGGGACTCGAACGAGGTGAGAGTCCCCGGACTGGCGAGCGGGGAGCGAAGCGACCCGATGAACCGGGACCCTCCGCAGCCAGCGCCGTGAGAGCCTGCGACCGAGGAACCGAAATGTATACGTGCGATACTAACTCCCGCTACGTATCAGATTGAAACGATAACCACTCGGTCCGAAGCTTACAATCACCCGGTGACCTGTAAGACAAGTAGTCGGTGAGTCGCTGGTATATTTACAATACGATGCGGACATGTTTCTCAACTACTACTTAGTGTCGGGCCTGTTACCGGGGATACCTCGCGTTCCGTGCCGTTCCGATAGTGGTAAGGTTACCGAACAGAAAGTACGGCGCCGAGCGGGCGGTCCTCGCGGGTGTGAATCGTTAGAGCCGCCCGAGGAAATCATATCGTATATATTATACTTCGGCTGAACTATTGGACCCTCTTTATTGTCGTCGTCTCGTCCCCACGGACGCAATGTCACCCACAAGACGAGACACACTGAAAGCGGCAGGTGCGGCGAGCGGGCTCGCGATGCTCGGCGGTCACGCGGTCGCCCAGCAGGGCTCGCCCGGCAGCGACGACGACAACCCCGGAGCCCAGCAGCTCGAGGATGGAGAGGCCGGTGTCCGAGTCGGACACTTCGTCACGGGCGCGCCTGCGGTGAACGTCCGACTTGTCCCCGCCGACGGGAGTGACGGTGGAGAGGATACCGAGACGGAGGCCGGGGGGAACGAGACGAACGGTAATACGACGGAAGACCTCCAGGTCGCCAACGACTCCAACGAGACGAACGACACGGCGGCCAACGAGACTGACGAGGGGCTCGTCGGCGACAACGAGACCGACGATTCGACCGACGGCGGGACGACGGACGGCGAAGGCGAGCTGATCGCCGAGAACGTCTCCTTCGGCGACGTCTCGGAGTACGCCGGCGTCGAGGCTGGCGACTACACGGTACAGCTCGTCGAGTACACCGAGGAGACGGCGGATACCGAGGACCCGACCGACACCGACAACACGACCGGTAACACGACGGACGACAACACGTCCGACGTCGGCACCGACGATGACCCGATCATCTCGCTCCCCGACGACGTCACGGGCGGGAACGACAGCGAGGACAACGAGACCGGCGGCAACACCTCCGACGACAACACGACGGAGGACCTGCAGTTCGCCAACGACTCCAACGAGACGAACGACACGGCGGGCAACGAGACCGGCGGCGGTCTGGGCGGCGACGACCCGGCCTCCGGCGGCGAGGTCCTCTACGAGGAGGACGTCACCGTCGGCGAGTCCTACTACACGGTCGCCGCGACCGGGACGGCCGACGACATCCAGACGCTGTTGCTGCAGGACTACGACGCGGCCCAGGTCCGACTCGTCCACGCCTCCCCCGACGCGCCGGCCGTCGACGTGGTCGCCCCCGAAGCGAGCATGACGCTGTTCGACGGCGTCACGTTCGGGCAGGGCACCGAGTACGTCGGCGTCCCGCCGGGCACCTACTCGCTGTCGGTCCGCGAGGCGGCCGACATGAACGACGGCGACGAGGTCGGAACCGCCGACGTCGAACTCGAGGCCGGCGAGGCCTACTCCGTGTACGCCGTCGGCTCGCCCGAGGGCGGCGAGGAGGCGTTCCAGCTCGTCCTCGAGCAGGACGGCCAGGGCGCCGACGCCGGCCTCGGCAGCGACGACGCGCCGGGCCAGCAGGGTGGCGGCCCCGGGCAGGGCAATCAATCCGGCAGCCGGGGCAACGAGTCCGGCGGTCCCGGCGGCGACGGCCCGCCAGGTCAGGACAACGACAGCGACAGTCCCGGCCAGAGTGGCAACGCCGGCGGTGGCCCCTCGGCCGACGAGAGCGACGAGGCAGACGACGAGCCGGGCGGTCCCGGCGGCGCCGCAGGCCCGAACAACCCCGGCGGCAACGAGAGCGGGAACGCGTCGGGCAACGGCTCAGGCACGGAGACCGAGGAGGACGACGGCGGCCTCTTCGCCTACTGACGGTCTCTCGGACTTCGAATCCGGCTATTTTCTTCGCGGCCGTACGGTACGCTTACGACGGTTCCGCCGCCACGGTGAGCCATGCGCGAACTCGAAGCGGTCGAGACAGTCGGCGTCGTCGGCGCGGGGACGATGGGCAGTGGCATCGCACAGGTGGCCGCGGTCGCGGGCTACGACGTCGTGATGCGGGACGTGAAGTCCGAATTCGTCGATCGTGGCTTCGATACGATCCGGTCGAGCCTTGACCGGAAGGTGAACAGCGGCGACCTGTCCGACGACGACGACGCCGACGCGGCGGTCGAACGGATCGAAGGCACTACCGAACTAGCCGAACTCGGCGAGGCGGACCTCGTCGTCGAGGCGGCCGTCGAGGAGATGGAGATCAAACAGGACGTCTTCGCCGACCTGGACGACGTCACCGACGACGACGTCGTGCTGGCGACGAACACCTCGACGCTCTCCATTACGACCATCGCCTCGGCGACGGAGCGGCCGGAACTGGTCGTCGGCGTCCACTTCATGAACCCCGTCCCGGTGATGAAGGGCGTCGAGGTCGTCGTCGGCGAGAAGACCGACTCCGAGGTGGTCGAGCTGGCCCACGGGTTCTCCGAGGCGCTCGGCAAGGAGACCTGGGAGTCCGACGACAAACCGGGGTTCGTCTCCAACCGCATCCTGATGCCGTGGATCAACGAGGGCGTCCGCGCCTACGACGAGGGCGTCGCCACGAAGGAGGACATCGACCGCGGGATGAAGCTCGGGACGAACGTCCCGATGGGGCCGCTGGAGCTGGCCGACCACATCGGACTGGACGTCTGTCTCGACGCGACCGAAACGCTCCACGAGGAGCTGGGCGACCGCTACACGCCGGCGTACCTGCTCAAGCGGAAGGTGGATGCCGGCGACCTCGGGAAGAAGACGGGACGGGGGTTCTACGAGTACGACTAGCCCGCGGCTCACCTCGTTCACCGCTCGATCTACCCGAGGGCGAGCGGAGCGAGCCCTCGTTAGCTCTCGAACGGCGGCTCGTCGCGGTGGTTGTCGGGGTTGGCGACTTCGGCGGCGTTCTCCTCGCGCTGGTCGGCCTCCTCCATCTCCTCCTCGACGCGCTCCTCGTCCGCCTCCTCGCGGGCCTCCATGTGCTCCTCGACGACCTCGTCCTTCTCGTCGTCGGGGACGTTCTCGGCGCCCTCGGGGAGGTCCTCCGCCTCGCGGTCCTCCTCGCGCTCGGTCTCCACGCGCTCGACCGCCGCTCGAACGTCCTCGGGGTCGGCCTCGCCCTCGGCGGAATTGTCACTCATGGGTCTACCTTGACGTAGCGCTCCGGGCCGGTTATATCTGATGCCTAGAGGAAGTCAGTAAATCGGAGAGGTGAGCGTCGTCCGAGGTAGTTCCACCGTCGTCGTGATGAACGACGGGCACGTTGTCCAGACCGGTACCCACGTGGACGTCTTCGAGCGCCCGGCCTCGCCCCTGGTCGCGCGCTTCACCGGGAGCAACTGCGTTCCGCTTGCAGCACTCGGGGACCGCGCCGACCGATTCGAGTCGATCGACGGGATCACCGGGGAGACCCACCTCGCGATCCGCCCGGAGAACGTCGAACTGGGCGCGACCGACCCCGACCTCATCGGGACCGTCGACCGCGTGACGCGCGAGGACGCAAGCCACCGCGTGACCGTCGCGGTCGACGGCCTGAACGACCCCGTCACCGTCTACACCACGGACCCGCCGGCCCCCAGGACCGCCGTCGCGCTCGCGTGTCAACCTGTCGGGCGTGACAGGCGGTCGGTCGAAGCAGTCGTCGCATCGGACGGAACCGGACGCGAGGGCCATTAGGTATAAAACACCACCCACAGGAGGCTGTATCACCTTCAGGCAGCGGTGAGCCGACGTCGTATGGATTACGAGCGACGAGACGCCGACTTCGAGAGCAACGACACTCGGTGTGCAGCGTGGCTGTACGAACCGGCGGACGTCGAAGACCCGCCAGTGATCGTGATGGCCCACGGGTTCGGCGGGGAACGCGAGGCGCGCCTCCCGGCCTTCGCCGAGCGGTTCGCCGAGGCCGGTATGGCGGCCCTCCTCTTCGACTACCGCGGGTTCGGCGACAGCGACGGCGATCCGGCGCACGTCGTCTCGGGGCGGCGCCACGTGGCGGATTACCTGGCTGCCCTCGACCACGTCCGCTCGCTGGACGCCGTGGACGGCGAGCGCGTGGGCCTGTGGGGCACCTCCTTCAGCGGCGGCCACGTGATCCGGACGGCCGCGCGCGACGGGGACGTCGACGCCGTCGTCGCGCAGGTGCCGTTCACCGACGGTCTGCGGAACGCCGTCCACCTGCTCCGACAGGGCGGTCTGGACTACCTGGTCGGCGCCACGACGAGCATCCTCCAGGAGAGCGTCCGGGTTTTGACGGCTCGGGACCCCCATTACGTACCAATCGTCGCCGACCCCGACGAGTTCGGGGTTCTAAACACGCCCGACGCGAAGCCAGGCTACTACTCCCTGATCCCCGACGGTCGGGCCGAGGATTTCGACAACGAGTGTGCCGCCCGCATCCTCGCGACCGTCGCGTTCTACCGGCCGGTGACCGCCGCCGGAGACGTGGACTGTCCGGTCTATGTGGCCGAGGCCACCGAGGACAGCATCATCCCCTCGTCGACGGTCGACGCGCTGGTCCAGCGACTCGACCACGTCGAGCGGGAGCGGTTCCCGGCCGGTCATTTCGATCCCTACACCGGCGCTCTCTTCGAGACGGTCGTCACGAGCGAGCGGACCTTCTTCGAGCGTGAGCTGGGGCAGGTGAGAGCGATAAGAAAAGTAAAGGACTGACTGACCGAACGACGGGGTATGGACTTCAGTCTCACGGCGGAGCAGAAGCAGATCAAGGACATGGTCGCCCAGTTCGTCGACGAGGAGGTCGTCCCCGTCGCCGCCGACATCGACAAGGAAGACGAGTTCCCGTGGGAGATCGTCGAGGAGCTCGCGGACCTCGACCTGATGGGGATGCCGTTCCCGGAGGAGTACGGCGGCGCCGGCCTCGACTACCACGCCTACCCCGCGGCACTGGAGGAGATCTCGCGGGGCTCCGGCGGCCTCGGCACCATCGTCGCCGCCCACATCTCGCTGGCCGGCAACATGCTCTACGCGTTCGGCGACGAGGAGCAGAAGGAGGAGTACCTGACGCCGCTGGCCGAGGGCGAGGACATCGGCGCCTTCGCGCTCTCGGAACCCGGCGCCGGCAGCGACGTCCCCGCGATGGAGACCACCGCCGAGAAGGACGGCGACGAGTACGTCGTCAACGGCGGGAAGCTCTGGATCTCGAACGGCTCCGTCGCCGAGACGGTCACGCTGTTCGCGAAGACCGACCCCGAGGCCGGCAACAAGGGCATCTCCTCGTTCATCGTCCGCCCCGAGGAGGACGACGGCTTCATCGTCGAGGGGACTGAGGACAAGCTCGGCGACAAGGGCTGCCCCACCGCCGAACTCCGCTTCGACGACATGCGCATCCCGGAGTCCCGCCGGCTCGGCGAGGAGGGCCGCGGCTTCGTCCACGCGCTGAAGACGCTCAACGGCGGCCGCATCACCATCGCCGCCCGGTCGATCGGCATCGCGCAGGCCGCCCTCGACGCCGCCCTCGAGTACAGCCAGGACCGCGAGCAGTTCGACCAGCCCATCTCGGACTTCCAGTCCATCCAGCACAAGCTCGCCGACATGGACACCAAGATCCGCGCCGCGCGACTGCTGATGCACGACGCGGCTGACAAGAAGATCCGCGGCGAGGACTTCGCGAAGGAGGCCGCACAGGCGAAGCTCTACGCCTCCGAGATCTCCCGGGAGGTCGCCAACGAGGGCATCCAGATCCACGGCGGCTACGGCTACACGAAGGACTTCCCGGCAGAGCGCTACTACCGCGACGCGAAGCTCAACGAGATCTACGAGGGGACCAGCGAGATCCTGCGGAACACGATCGCGAACGACCTGCTGAACTGACCTGACGGGTCCCGGCGCACGTTCCTACGCGTCGACCTGCTCTCGCATCCACTCGAACTGCGCCTCGACGGACGACCGCCCCGGATCGGTCAGCGAGTAGACGTCCTCGAGGCCTTCGACGCGCTGCTGGACGTAGTTGTTCTTCTCCAGGGAGTCCAGGGCGCCGTAGAACCGGTCGGGCTTCACGCGCCGGCCGTACCTGGATTCGAGACTGGACTTCAGCTTCTGGGCGCGGCGCTCCTCGCCGTACAGCAGGACGCAGACGTCGCGGCGCAGGCCGCTGGTGAGCCACTCCATGTCAACTCCTCCGCCCGGCGTCGGCAAAGGGGCTCCGACTCGACCCGCGCGGCCGCGCCCGGACCGGTAGATTGGCGTAGGCCGACGGCCAACGGTTGCGCATGTCCACGGTCGAGTCCGACGGTATCACAGCCAGTTACCGGGAGACCGAGGAGGAACGGATCCTGGAGTTCGAGGCCGACGGCCGGACGGCCGCCGTCGCCCAGAACGTCGAGGGCTACGCGATGCTGAAGGTCCGGCCCACGGCGACCGGCGACGAACTGGAGCGCTACTACGGCTTCGACATGGCGCTGGACCACGCCGCCGAACTCCTCGGCGTGGACGCCGCGGCCCTCCCGGTCCCCGAGGACGCGGCAGACATGGGGATGTGACTGGATTCGGGGACGGCGACGTTACTTCAAGAATAAACTTTCAGAAAGTTTCCTGTTCAGATTGCCGGCTTCGACAGTTCGTTACGTAGTCATCACCGAACCGGCCTGTATGACGAACGTGCGAATCGCCGGCACGGGGCTAACCCCGTTCGGGGAGCACTCCGGGCGGACCGGGCGGGACCTCTTCGCCGAGGCCGGCCTCGACGCCGTCGACGGCGCCGGGGTCGACCCCGCCGACGTCGACCGACTGTACTACGGGAACTTCATGGGCGAACTGGCCGAACACCAGGGCCACCAGGGCCCGCTCGTCGCCGAGGCGGTCGGAACGACCGCTCCCGCGACGCGCGTCGAGGCCGCCTGCGCCTCCGGCGGCGTGGCGGTCCGCGAGGGCGTCGAGGCGATCAGAAGCGGGACCGCGGACGTCGTCCTGGTCGGCGGCGCCGAGCGGATGACCGACATGGGCACCGAGGGCGCCACCGACGGCCTCTCCATCGCCGCGGACGACCTCTACGAGATCGGCGCCGGCATCACGTTCCCCGGCGCGTACGCGCTGATGGCGTCGGCGTACGTCGAGGCCAACGACGTCGACGCCGACGACCTCGCCCACGTCGCGGTGAAGAACCACGGGAACGCGCTGCCGAACGAGAAGGCGCACTTCCGCTCGGAGATCACGATCGAGGACGCCGTCGAGGCGCCGCGCGTCGCGACGCCGCTCGGCCTCTACGACGCCTGCCCCATCTCCGACGGGGCGGCGGCGGTCGTCCTCGTCAGCGAGGATTACGCCGAGGCGAACGACGTCGAAGCGCCCGTCTCGGTCACCGGTACCGGCCAGGGCGGCGACCGCCTCGCCCTGCAGGACCGCGACTCGCTGTGGCGGACGCCCGCCGCCGAGGACGCCGCTGCGGAGGCCTACGCCGACGCCGGCATCGAGTCCTCCGACGTCGACTGTGCGGAGGTCCACGACTGCTTCACCATCGCGGAGGTGCTGGCGACGGAGGCGCTGGGCTTCTTCGAACCGGGCGAGGGCCTCGCCGCGGCTCGCGACGGCCGCACGGCCCGCGACGGCGACCTCCCGGTCAACCTCTCGGGCGGCCTGAAGGCGAAGGGCCACCCCGTCGGCGCGACGGGCGTCGCACAGATCGCCGAACTGACCGAACTGCTCGCCGGGGAACATGCGCGTTCTGACGCCGTCGAGAACGCCTCCGTCGGCGTCGCCCACAACGCCGGCGGGACGGTGGCGACCGCGACGGTGCACGTCCTCCAGGCCGAGGACGCGGAGGTGGACGCATGAACTTCGAAATGCGCCACGACGGCTACGACGACCTGTTGGACGCCATCGAGGAGGGGAACGGGTTCTACCTCGCCTGTCCCGAGGACCACGGCTCGCTGCCGCCGCGGCGGGTCTGTCCCGAGTGCGGCAGCCGGGAACTCGCGGAGGCGCCGCTGCCGGACAGCGGCGAGGTGGTCGCGGCGACGACCGTCTCCGTGGCCGGCCCGCAGTTCGCCGACGACGCCCCCTACGTGACCGCCATCATCGACTTCGGACCGGTCCGACTCACCGGGCTCGTCCGCGACGTCGACGGGGAGCCCGACCCGGGGACGGTCGTCGGCGTCGGCGTCGCCGAAACCGTCACGACCGGCGACCGGGTCGTGGCGTTCCGACCGCGGTAACCGGCCGAGAACCCGTCTCTCCGTGTTTCTCGAGTGAGTCGGGCGGAAGGATTAACCCGCACTAACTCCACCTCTCCGGCAATGGCCGGTCCTATTCGCGTCCTTCTCGTCGACGACGACCCCTCTCTCGCCGACCTCATGGCGAACCAGCTCGGGGGGCTGCGCGAGGAGTTCGCAATCCAGGTCGAGACCGACCCGAACGACGCCCTCGAGGTCGTCGACGCGGGCGGCATCGACTGCGTCGTCAGCGACTACCACATGCCCGAGATGAACGGGCTGGAGCTCCTCCGGTACGTCCGGGAGATGGAGCCGAACATCCCGTTCATCCTGTTCACCGCCCGCGGCAGCGAGGAGATCGCCAGCGACGCGGTCTCCCAGGGCGTCACCGACTACTTCCGGAAGCGCCGCGGTTCCGACCAGTGGCGCGTCCTCGCCAACCGCATCGAGAACGTCGCCGCCCGCTACCGCGCCGAGGCGGCCGTCCAGCGCCGCGAGTCGGCCCTCCGTCGGCTCGCCCGGACCGTCATCGACAGCGTCTCGACGCCCGTCGACGAACTGCTCGAACTCGGCCGCGAGACCCTCGAGGTCGAGTACGCGGCCCTCGTCCAGGGCGACGGGCCCGAGGCCGAGGTGCTCGTCGAGAGCGTCGACGGGGAGGTCCCGTTCGCGACCGGCCAGGGCGTCCCCCTGGCCGACGACCTCGACGACCTGACGGTCGAGGGTGGCATCGTCGCAGTCACCGCCGGCGACGGCGATACGGACGTGGCTGTCGACGGTGTCGACGGCGACGAAGAGGGTTTCCGGGCCTACATCGGGACGCCGGTCTACGTCGGGGACCGACGCTACGGCACGATCTGCTTCTGCGACCGCGGCGACCGCACGGAGTTCACCGCCTGGGAGCGGGCGTTCGTCGAACTGCTCGGCGACTGGCTGGGCCACGAGCTCACCAGCGAGTGGGCGCGCGACCAAAGCGAGAACGTCCGGGCGGCGAAGAGCCGGCTCGACCGGGTTCGCGAGGCGCTCGACGAGGGCGACGAGGACGCCGTCCGCGAGGAGATCGACGGCATCGAGAACCTGCTCGACCAGGACCCGCCGTCGGCGATGGCCGTCTCTATCGAGCTCTCGTAGCCGACCCTCCCCACCCCTCCTTATCGGTCATCTCGAATGGGGTTGCTCACAGCCCCAAACGATCACTCCTCGAGACCGTGGGCGTCACTCCGTAGTCGCCTGAACTCCTCGACGAACGCCTTCGGGTGTTCGGCGTGGGGCAGCAGGTCGGCGTTGTCGAAGACGACCAGCCGCGCGTCGGCGGCCTCCGCGAGCTCCTGGCCGTTCTCGAGCGGCGATATCTCCGCGTTCCGGCCCCAGACGATCGTCACGGGGACGTCGAGCCCGGCGAGCACCTCGCCGAGGTCCACGTCCAGGTCGAGGAAGCCGCCGAGGAACGACGCGGGCGCGAACCGGGCCCCGGGCTGGTGGGCGGTCTGCCAGTCGTACTCGACCCACTCGTCGCTGATGGCGGCGGGCTGCTCGAAGCCGTGGTCCTGCAGGAAGTAGCGGATGGCCGCCCGCGAGACGAGCAGGTTGTAGACCCCCTCGCCGACGACCGGCGCCCGGAGCAGCGAGCGGACCCAGGCCCGCCGTCCGGGGACGGTGGTGGTCGTCGGGCAGACGAGGACGAGTTCGCCGACGTCCGCTTCCTCCGCGGCGACGGCGGCGTAGGCGGCACCCAGCGAGGAGGCCAGCACGGTCGGCTCGTCGGTCAGGTCGCGGACGAAGTCGCGGACGAAGGTGACGTAGAGCGAGCCGGAGTACATGAGCGGCGGGCGGTCCGAGCAGCCGAAGCCGGGGAGGTCCGGCGCGAGGACGTGGTGGTTCTCCGCGAGCGCGTCGACGATGTACCGGAACTCGTGGCTCGACGCCGCGGCGTTGACGCCGTGTACCAGCAGGAGGTCCGGGTCCGACGGATCGCCCGCCTCCGTATAGGACACCTCGAACCCCCGCCAGCCGTAGGTCTCCGTCGGTCGCCCCAGCGGCGGTTCGAGGTCCCCGGGGTCGCCCCGGAGCGCCCGATTGGTGACGGCAACCGTCCCGAGTCCGACCGCGGCACCGCTCGCGAGTCGCCTGAAGTTCATGGTGGGAGTTCGGCCGTAACGCGTTTAGAACTACCGCCGACAGCGGTGCCGGCTACGAGTCGCGCCGCTCGCGGAGACACTCGGCGATCGGTTCGACGACCTCGTCGGCGACGCCATAGGGGTCGGTCTCGCGGTCCAAGACCGCCTGGACCTTCGCCTCGAGGCCGCCTCGGGCCTCGAGTTCCTCCTCGACGAGCGCCGCTGTGTCCTCCCGGAGCAGCGTCCGGATCTCCGCGGCGTAACGCTGGCTGGCCTGCTCCTCGAGTTCGCCGGTCTCGGTCAGCCACGCGACGTGGTCGTCGAGGACGTCGAGGAACTCGTCGACGCCGTCGCCGGTCTTCGCGACCGTCTCGACGATCGGCGGCGTCCACTCCTCGTCGTCCTCGTCGGGAACCCGCTCCTCCCCGAGGTCGATGGCGTCGGCGCCGTGGTGGCCCGCCATCGGCGACGCGTCGCGCATGTGGACCATCTCCTGGAGTTCCGTGACGGTGCGGTCGGCGCCGTCCATGTCGGCCTTGTTGACGACGAAGACGTCGGCGATCTCCAGGATGCCGGCCTTCAGCATCTGGACGTCGTCGCCGGAGCCCGGCGGCACGAGCACGGCCACCGTGTCGGCGGTCTTGACGATCTCGACCTCGTTCTGGCCGGCGCCGACGGTCTCGACGATGATCTTGTCCTTGCCGAAGGCGTCCAGTGCCTTCACGGCGTCCGTCGTCGCCGTCGACAGCCCGCCGAGCGAGCCACGGGCGGACATCGACCGGAAGAAGACGTCCATGTCGCCGACGTTGGAGGCCATCCGGATGCGGTCGCCGAGGACGGCGCCGCCGCTGAACGGCGACGACGGGTCGATGGCGATGACGCCGACCGTCTGGCCGCGCTCGCGGTACGTCGCGGCCATCTTGTCGACGAGCGTCGACTTCCCGGCGCCCGGCGAGCCCGTGATGCCCACGACCTCGGCGTGGCCGGTGTGCTCGTGCAACGCCGAGACGAGGTCGCGGTAGCCGGGCGAGCGGTTCTCGATCTTCGTGATGACGCGTGCGAGCGCGCGGTGCTCGCCGGCCAGCAGGTCGTCGATGAGCGACTCGTCGACCGACATCTATCGCTCTGGGGCGTTCTCGCGGACGAAGTCGATGGTCTCCTGCATGGAGGCGCCGGGCCCGAAGATCTCGGAGACGCCCAGCTCGTAGAGCTCCTCGCGGTCCTCCTCTGGGATGATGCCCCCCACGAGGATGAGCGTGTCCTCGAAGGCGCCGTACTCTTTCAGACCATCCATGACCTTCGGGACGAGCGTGTCGTGGGCGCCAGAAAGGATGGAGATCCCGAGGACGTCGACGTCCTCCTGAACGGCTGCCTGGACGATCTCGTCGGGTGCTTTGTGCAGCCCCGAGTAGATGACTTCGAAGCCAGCGTCGCGGAACGCCCGGGCGATGACGTGGGCGCCGCGGTCGTGGCCGTCGAGGCCGACCTTCGCGACTAGACACCGGATCGTCCGCTGCTCCTGCTCTGTACTCATGTGACACACCTTCGTGCGCCCGGTGTTTGACTCTAACGGAGGAGGGCACCGCTCTCGGCGGAATTGTGCGAGTACAAGCAGAGTTGCAATCGACCGTCCGGGACGACCGTCGACCGTGTGTTCTCGAGGCACGGAGCCGGCCGCTTCGATGGGTTTATGAATCGCCTCCGGATACTATCTCCTGCGTTCGAGGGCTCGTAGATCAGCGGTAGATCACTCCCTTGGCATGGGAGAGGCCCCGGGTTCAAATCCCGGCGAGTCCATCCGAGCGGAGCGAGGATGGACGAGCCGCCTTCCGGCGGTTTCCTCGCTCCTTTTTACACAGTCTCTTGGGATTTCAACTGGGTTTCCGGTAGTGCCCGCGCTGTGATTTGAAGCGGGGACCACTCCCGGTCACCGTCTGCTGGTGGTCTGAGCGATTCTTTGGTACGATAAGAATCTATCGCCACTGACTGCGATGTATTATTGAATCAGACATCTGGTAACACTATCGTACACAACCGACGACAAACTAATAGGTATGGAAATACAACAAGAAGTATGGACGCGGAAGAAGCGGTGAAGTTGGGTGCTCTATTCGCGCTATTCGTTTTTGCTACTCTTTGGCTCTCTACGTTTGATTTCTCAATCAATTCTAACCCTGATACAGTCGAGAACACAAAGAAAGCGACACGGTTTCTTTATGCCGGCGTCATGACAGTTGCTCCAACGTCAAAGGTTGCAGTGGCGATAGATATTGGTGCAGCAATTGTAGCATCAATAGGACTCGTGAAAGGCGCTAAAGAGTCAGTCAAAGCCGGTATCGTCGGTGCCGCTTTTCTCTACTTCTTCACCGGCTTCGTAGTCCATTACGTGACAGCTCCAATCTAAACCGAAGCTATCGCTACTCGGCTTGTCAGCCTATCGTGAAATCATGTCAAAAAGGAGTAGGAGACTACAACCTATCGAGGAACTCTGTCCGCCTTTCGCGCTTCTCGGTGATTGACGCCTTGTCGTAGTGTTTGTCCAGTACCTCCTTACTCACATCCGCTCTATCACTGACCGCCTCGACCGGCCAGCCTTTGTTTCGATGGTAAGTTATCGACCCTTTGCGAATCGCGTGGGGACTTACGGAGGATGGACACCGGCTGGCCTTCCCGTTGTTTACCGCTTCACACTCTGCCATATCGCGGCTGTGAGGACATTTGTTCGTGTAATAGCAGGGGCGCGTAACCTTGTAGACGTGAGAGCGGATGGTCGTCTCGTGAGCACGGCCATGGGGCGTGCAGATGAGTGGCATCCGTCCATGCTCATCCTCGACGTGAGGGTGCTGGTCGTGAACCCAGTCGTCAATGACCTCCACAAGGTCTGCCCCAAGGTTGATTTCACGCTCGCCGCGTTCACGGTTCTTCAGCGGCGTTCCCGTGGATTCCCGATTTATCGCCTTGATGTAGCCCTCACTGGGGTGGAAGTCAGTCACGTCGAACGCTCGGAGCGTACTGGTTCGGATGCCAGTATGCCAGAGCGTGTAGAAGATGACGTGCCGAAGTGTTGCGTACTCGTACTTGTCGAGGTAGTCCAGAATCGCGTCGGCTTCCTCGGGTGAGATGGCCGCGTCGCTCACGTCCTCGTTCATCCCGAGTTGAGGGAGTTCGACCTTCCCGCTTAATCCACTCGGCACCGCGTCGATTCTCTCGCAGAAATCGAGGAACTGTCGGACGGTCCCGAGCTGGTTTTGGAGCGTGACGTTGTTCACGTCCTGCGCTCGCCAGACCTTGAACTCGTGGAGATTCCGTCCACTGAGGTCGTTGAGATTGTCGAGGTCGTTCTCCTCGCACCACTCCACGAACCGTTCTACGCGATATCCGTGGTTTTGCTTCGATGTCGCACTGAGGTCAGTGCGGTCTTCGAGGTACAGTTCCTTCGCCCGTCGTGGTGAGATTGGTTCGAGCATCTTTCTCTCTGAGCCACCAACAGACGGACGACCAGAGCCAACCTCGGCCCCCGCGGAGCGCAGCGGAGCGGGACTCGCCGGGATGCGACCCCCATTGGGGTAACCGAGGCCGATTAGGCAGTATCACCGGCTGTGCATCAGCCTGCTCACGGAGCGCCTCCAGGCGCGGAGTGAGGCCCCGGGTCTCAAATCCCGGCGAGTCCACTTGAAATAAAGTACCGTGGAGAGGGTTCTCTATCGCAAGATAGAACCCTCAACACGGTCGGATTCGCCACTTCTGGGCTGGAGGTTCCTCCCACGAAAAAGGGAGTTCAACAGTCCGCCAAGCGCGGGTCACCGCCCGCTGGCGATTTTTTCAGGGAACAGAGGTGGTCAGCGTGAGTCTCGTCGACCCCGAGCGCCCAATCTGCGAATACTGCGGGTGCGAGATCGACGAGGCCGAGAAGCGCTGCCCGGCGCTCGATGACGGGAGGTGTCGAGCATGACGGGCGACTGCTTCCGGTGCGGATCGCCCGGCTTCGAGCCCTTCGGGAACGGGTATCTCTGCGAGGACTGCATTCCCAGAGGCTCGAAAAATGTCAGTCCGCCCGACGAGTCCCCATCCGAGAACCCCTCCGATGGAATAGATAACGAGACTGAAACGCAAGAGGGCGACGGGGCGACAACTCCGGAGAACGACGACGATGCTGTCACATCGGACGATAATAGTCGTAATCGCGCAGGGTGCATCTGGCGCGACGCCGACTTTAGCAACCCCACCCCGGGAGTGTGGCCGACGGAACTCCTCGAGCGCGAGCAATGGATGGGTCACGTCGACAAGAAGCCGTTCGCGCCGTGGGGCGACCGCGATCACCCCGACGCCGACTCCGACGAGGACGCCCGCTGGAAGTGGGGCATCACCGACCTCTACCGTGACGGCGAGACCGTCGCACTCGCTGAGGACGATCACCGGCTGGACGGCCGCGCGTTCCTCCAGCAGGAGAGCGACCCCTACGCCTACGTCGACGGCGACGACGTCCGGTGTCCCGAGACCGGCGCCGTCCATCCCGCGTTCATCGACGCCCTCGAGCAGCTCGGCGCCACGTATGCCGACGTCTCCCAGAGCGGCGCCGGCGTTCACGCTCAGTACCGCGGTGAACTCCCCGACGGCGTCAAGCAAGCTGCCTGGGAGCTCGACGACGAGCCCTGGGGCGCGAACGACGACGACCTACCCTCGATCGAGATCTACGCCGGTAAGCGGGTGTGCGTCGCGACCGGCGAGCACGTCCCCGGGACGCCGACCGAGATTCGGGAGTGGGACGCCGACGCCCTGGAGTCCCTTCTCGACGAGCAGGGACAGCTCCCCGACTCTCGCCCGGACGTCGAAGCCGCCCGCGAGCGCTTTGACCTCGAGAACTACGAGCCGTCGACGACGACCAGCAGCGAGACAACCGACGACATCCGCGACGTCTTCGCCGCGCTCGATCGGCTCGATGCCCGCCGCGTCGCCGACCGCACGATCGTCGGGTCCTGGAACGACGACGCCTCGACGAGCCGCGGGAAACGCGCGTTCATCCCCACCTGGGGGAGTCCCAGCGACAACGGAACGGCGAACGTCGTCGACGACCAGATCTGGCAGGACACCGGGAGCCGCGGCGGTTACGGTGGCCCCGTCGTCATGGCGCTCATCCACGCCGGCGAACTCTCCGACCGCGGCGCCGCACCCTCGGATGCCCGCGGCTCGCTGTGGTGGGAGGGCGTCGAGCACCTCCGCGGCCTCGGCTTCGACATCCCCGAGTACGTCGACGACGGCGACGACGTCGAGCACGTCGCCATCCTCCCCGACACGCCCCGGGAGCGGGCCGAGCGGAACGTCTGGGACTGGGAGGCCGGCCCGACCGACGACGAGCAGGAGGACCCCCTCACGGCCGCGAGAGCACGGACACAGGACGTTCTCGAGCACGCCCTCGACACGTACGACGAGCGCGTCCTCGTTGAGGCGCTCCCGACGCTCGGAAAGAGCAGCGGCACGATCCGCGCGGCCGCCGCGACCGACGAGCCGATCAGCGTCCTCACCGGCCGCGGCCGCAAAGAGCAATACGAGCAATTCGAGCAGTGGTGCGACGAGCAGGGCCTCACCCATAAGACGCTCCCCGCGTTCACCCACGACTGCCCGACCGCGAGAGGCGACCACGGCGACGACTGGCAAGAGCGCGTCCTCGACTGGTACCGCCGCGGCGCCACCCCTCAGGACATCCACAAGTACGCCGAACAGGAACTCGGCCGCCCACTCCCCTGTTAGGCCACGGAGGACGGCCAGCCCCACGATTGCGAGTACGCCCACAAATGGGACTTCGACCCGGATAGCGACGGCGAGGACGGCGAGCGGATCGACGTCCTCATCGGACACTACGCGCACGCTCACAAACCGAAAGTCAGCGAGGGCCGAACGATCGTGTTCGACGAGTTCCCCGCGAGCGCCTACGAGACCGAACTCGGCGGGCGACTCCAGGGCGCCGTCACCCAGTTCCTCCAGCGCCACGACGAGCTCCCATACAGCGACTACACCGACCTGATCGAGCGCCGGCGAGACGACGCCGACCGCGCCGACGCGCTCGCCTGGTTCCTCGACGAGGGCGCGCTCCGACGCGATCCCGACGAGGTGTTCGCCGGACAGGCCGGCCACGCCGCCGCGCCAATCGCGACGTTCGCACTGCTCGCCAGCGACGACCTCGGGAACGGCTGGGAGCACACCGACCTCTCCAGCGCCGACGTCGACGACCTCGAGAACGCGAGCGCCGTCTACAACCGCGAGCAAGGCACCCTCCGACTCCTCGATCCCCCGGCGCTGGAGTACACGCGCGGTGTCGTCGGGCTCGACGGCACCCCCACGCTCCGCATGTGGCGACGGGCACTCGGCGCCCCCCGGCTCCATCACCGCCCGGTGCTCTCCGAGAGCGAGCGCCGCGAGTACATCCAAGACGGCCTCGGCCTCCAGCTCGTCCCAACGACGGACGCCGTCAAACCCTACAACAACCCCGATTACGTCAGCATCGAGCAGGACGCCGCGCTCCTCGAAGCCATCCAAGAGGACCACGGCGAAGCCCCCGGGCTGATCACGTCGAGCACCGCGCTCCACGAATACGACGCCAGCGACGCCGTCGACGTCAACGCGCTCACCGACGGCACCGCCTACCACGGGAACGTCCTCGGGAGCAACGAGTTCGGATCGAAGCGCGTCGGCGCGATCATCGGCTCCACGCACTACGGCGACGGCTTCATCAAGAAATGGGCCGCCTACGACGGCGAGTCCGTCGAGCGGAACGACGAGAAAGGCGCCGACCTCTCCTACGGCGACGTCGGCGACGAGATCCTCACCCATATGCGCGAGCATCAGACCCTCCAGGCAGCGATGCGCTTCGGGCGCGACGGCAACGGTGCCGCCGTCTACATCCACACCAACACGCTGCCCGACTGGGTGCCCACCGCCGGCGAAGGCCGCGTGCTCTCCACCTGGAGCGACGGCCTCCGACAGGTGATCGACGCCCTCAGCGACCTCGGCGCCGCCACGTCCGCTGAGATCGCCGCCCACCCTGGGGTCGACGTCGGGAAACGACAGGTGTTCGACCACCTCGAGACACTCCGCGCGGATCTCGGCGTGCTCGAGCGCCACCAAGACGACACCGACGGTCGACGCGTCGTCTGGCGGGACGGTGGCGTCGCCCGGCTCAACGAACACGGCGACGTCGAGCTTGAGGGCGTCTCTCTCGACGATCTCGGCGCTGACGAGGTTCGTGAACTGGCACGTAGTAGTCTCTATACGTGGGAGTTCATGAACTTCGGCGCGAACGACGGCGACGACACGGACGAACCCCCGATCGAGGAGGTCGCGACCGATGGCGGCCAGCCGCCGGGGGATAGATCACCCCCGCATGGCGGGTAAGCACTCGGACTCGGGGGCCGTCGACGTGGCCGCCGAGGAGCGACAGCTCCCGCTCGACGAGTTCACCACGTCGACAAGCACCGACGAGAATCGGTGCGAGGCATACGCGGACTCTACCGGCGACCGCTGCCAACACGACGCGATCCCTGGCATCCCGTACTGCGGGACGCACAAACACCTCCTGGACGACGTCGACGTCCTCCGAATGGGGCTGAAATCCCTGAAATCGGACGGCTGAGTGAAAACGCCCCGACCCCGAAGGTAGCCCCTCCCGTAGCCGTTGACAAGCCGCGAGTAAAATCGCACCAACCTATCCAAATCATGTACGAGAAACCTCAGAACCGTCGAATCACAGCGAGACCCCCCGGGGTGTCCGCTCCGTGAGCGGCAACGCGAGCGCAGGCGCGGGAGGCGACGAGGAGCCGCGTCGGTTGGAGGACTACGAGGCGATGCTGGATGACCTGGACGTCGCGATCGAGGAGGCGCGACGGAAGGTGGAGAGCGGGCGGGTGTACGATCCGGAGAACGAGAAGGTGCGGATCAAGTGGATTCGGGCGCTCGCCTACTCGGTCAACGTGCGTCGGCAGGTGACGACGGACCGCGACCTGGAGGAGCTCGGCGAGAAGGTGGATCAACTGCTAGAGGAGGACGAGGAGCCATGACGCAGGTCTCGGACGTCGATGCGGAGACGGTGCTCGAGTCGATCGACAAGGAGGCGTCGGACGCGCGGCGCTGGGTGCGACGGTACCTGGAGGATGCGCTCGCGAACGGGTTCGAGGGCGGGCTCGGTGACTTCGAGGAGGAGCGCGAGTCGGACGTCTGCGTGTTGCGGACGGAGGTCTTCGAGTTCTTCGTGCCGCGAGCGGACGTGCCGCCGTGGATCGATGCTGACCGGGAGTTACCCGTGGAGTGTGATCCGTCGTGACCCGGAAGTCGAAGCGGGAAATCGAACGGGCACTGAACGATCTGGAGGGCGACCGCCACTCGCCGCCCGCGATCGTCTATGAAGATCCGAGGACCGGGGAGTGGTACGACGGAGAGGGCGACGACGCTGACCGCGTCTCTGAGGACGAGTTCGAGGGCGCTGACCCGCTGATCGTGATGCAACGCGACCCGGTCGTTGTGATGGAGCGCGAGCAGGCGCTGGAGGAGGACCGCGAGATCCTCGGTCCAGCGGAGGACGCTCCAGCCGCGGATGATCCGGTTCGGGTTCTATGGGGTGATTCGTCGTGACGCGGAAGTCGAAGCGGGAAATCGAGCGCGCTCTCGAGGCGCTCGCCGAGGACGACGATCCCGGCGAGTTCAGCGATGCTCGCGAGAGCGTGACCGCCGAGTTCGTGACGTACGAGTCGGATCGAGAGCCATGGTCGGGCGTGGACATCCCGGACGGCTGGACGGTGTCGGCGACGTCGCTGTCCGGTGGCGCCGAGGTGCTGACGCTGGAGCGAGACGGCGAGCGAGGTGAGGGTCGGTGACTCGGCGGTCGAAGCGGGAGCTCGAGAGTGCGCTCGACGAGTTGGATGACGACGAGGACGACGAGGACGGGTTCCACTACTTCGTGATTGGTGGTGATCCCGACCCGGACGTCGGCGGGTACTACACGTGGAGCAGCGAGCGCGGCGTCTACGTGAACGACGACGGTCACGAACTCGATGCGGACGCGGAGCCGGATAGCGAGTTCTCGTACAACGTCCGGATGACAGGAGGGTTGGAGTCGTGACTCGTCCGTCGAAGCGGGAGATCGAGGAGGCGCTCGACGAGGTGGAGGAGGAGGCGAGCCTCGAGTGGGTCGATTTCATCAAGCTCGAGGACGGCGATGCGGAGCCGGAGGACTACGGGTTGACGGAGGACGACGCCCGTCGGGAGTGGCGGGAGTTCGTGGAGGCGAGCGGCATGGAGCCGGCGCCGGAGGAGCGGCGATGACCCCGGGAGTCGCGACCCGTGGCGAGCCCAGCGATCGCTGGTCGTCTACGTTGTCTCCCATGAGGCCGCCTCGCGCGGCCTTTTTCAAGCGAATGAATGCGGATTTCACAGACATGAATACGAACACACAGACCGACGATGGAACCGAGCGGAGATACGAATCGCGGGACATGGAGGCGGTTCGATGACGGTGATTGATCCCGACGACGTCGAGATCAACTCGGATGCGATCTACTTCCGAGCCAAGCGACACGTGGGGACTCTCGTCCATCCGGACGACCGGGATCTCCCGAACACTGAGGCGCGGAAGCTCTCGTTCGACACGGCGACGCGCGGATCATACCGCGTCTGGTTCTACGAGGTGGCTCCGGGTGACGACCAGGAGGAGCTGGCGACGGCGCTGGAGCGCGCCGAGGGCGGCCTGTACGATAGCATCGAGCGCATCGAGCCGTCGGAACTCGAGGCGCTCCTGGAGAAGCGTCCGGATTTCGAGTACCTCCGCGTGGGGAATCCGAAGACGGCGGAGAAGATGGCGCGACAGAAAGACTCGGTTGAGCGCGTTTCCGACGAGGAGCTCGCTGCTCTCCCGACTGATTCAACGAGCGACCAATGAGCACTGAGAACGACGACAGACCGGAACCGAAGACGACGGATCGAACGGAGCGGATGAGCACGCTCCGGAAGAAACTCACGTTCACCGCGAAGGCGGGGGACAGCGAGCCGCGCCTCGAGTGGCAGTCGGAACTCGAGCGTCTCGAGAGCGCTGACTGGGAGCATGCCAGCGAGCGCGTGGAGACGATCCATGCGAAGCTCTCGGGGTGGAGTGGTCCGATGCCGGACGACCTCGAGGCGACGCTGAGAGAGGAGGCGTGCGACCTCGCGGGCGTCGATGAGTACGAGGCGGCGCTCGCGGCGTACGGCATTGATGTGGATGTTGATGATTCGGTCGGCGAGATCCATGCTCGGCTCGCGTCGTCGGGGAGTGCGATGCCGGCGGATCACGTGGCGGAGCTGAAGGCGGAGGCGTGCGAGGCCGCGGGGACGGAGACGTTCGGGGCGGCGTGTGAGGAGCGCGGACTGGAGAGGCTCGATCATCTATGAGTGGAACCAACAACACCGACCAGGAGAACAGTGGCGAGACCGACGACGACGGGTTTGATCCGGCGAGCGTGGCGGCGCGGATGGACGAGAGGCGGGATCGGCGGAACGCGCCGCTGGATCTGGAGGACTCTGGCGCGAGACGGACGGCGGGCGAGATGCGGGTTGTGGAGGCGTACGAGGAGTGCCTGGAGCACGGGCTAACGGAGCACGCCGAGGCGCTCCGGGACGCGGAGACGAGGAGCCAGCAGCGGAAGTACGCGAGCATCATCCGGGGCACGGGTTACGAGGCGAGCGTCGGTGAGCTCGACGAGAACGCCTCGGAGGTACGAGCGAGATATCGGGACGATATCGAGTGACGCAGAGCGATCGACAGCGCAGTCCTGCCCTGTCGATGAGGTGGTGCGTGCTGGCGCGATACCTGCGGCGGTCGGCGGTGTCTGTGGGCGCTGGCGAGAGGGGTGACGACCGCTCTCCAAAATTGGGTCCCAGTCGTCGCCGGTCGGTGCAGATCCGACCGGCAGTCTACAAGTGTCGTCCTCGAGACGACCGCCAACCCACTCCCGGAAGTGTTCGTTCCGATCCGTCGCAGGCGCGACCCCAGCACGCACGACAGTCTTTCACCAGAATCCCCAAATCTGAATCTACCCCAGAAGCCATGACCTCAATTTCGGAGGATTACGCTGTCAGTATAGAGGACATGACTGGTGGCGCGGATCGAAAAGTGCTCGACGAATTCGGCGAGAGAGTAACGTCGCCTCCTTTTATTGTATGGACCCCTATAAACAAATAACTCCGTTCGTTCCTGACCCCTACAAAGTCAGTGCGGGATGTCCGTCGAAACGGATGCCAATCAGAGATTTACCATCCATTGAGCGGCGAGCAGACCGGCTCGCGTTTAAGGCATCTTCTCACAGGATTGGGGGGCAAACGGTTCTCGACTTCTTACTTTTCCAACCAAAAATCTCACGATCACTGAAAAGCCATACAAATGCAGCCAATGTAGCATATCGGAATGCAGGGACGCCCTACAGTGTTGCCGCCCTTGAACAATCGAAGAACGGCTGGCGCGTGACTCAATTTTGTGTCAGACTCCCACCGGCGCCGGTAGGAGAGGGGACGAAAGAGGAGTACAAAGATGCATATGAAACAGTAGTTAAAGCCGTTGACGAGATTGAGCCACCTGCTGAGGTGATAGTTTACTTCAACCACTACTGGTTCCCGACCCGGGTTAGGAACTCTCCGTTAAGCGGCAAAACACCCCCAACCATCCGGGGGGTGAGAGGCTCAAATCCGCATATTTCGGCAGGGGGAGCAGATGCGCACCCTATGGTGTTCTTCGATTTTGTCGCGGAACTACTAGATGTGTATACTGACCACTTTTCAATAGATTCAGCAAGCGTCTGAGGGACGTCCTGGATTCCAGAGTAGGTCGCAGTAACCTTGTTCAACAAAAACGGTGAACTCACTCCCCGACGCCGACAAGTTTCAAAAGTCCTCTGAGGACCTCCCTAACCCATCCCTTCCACCGATCGGTTGCTGCACCAATTTCTTTGCCAGCACCTTCACCGAAGAGTCCCCCGACAACCATCCGATATGGGAGATAGAGAATCAGATCCAGCATGATTAGGATTGGTGCGAGGAATATCATCACAAGAACGCGAAGAGTCTGTTTGATGTAGCGAAATGGCCAGGTGATAATTCTCTTCAATGCCATATTCATCTAAAAATGATTATCAGTGTTAAATATTCTCCTGGTGCATGTTGTAAAGCGGGATGTTGAATCCATGTGACTGGGAGGCTTTCAGCGAGAATGAACACATTGAGTAGCACTCCGACGACGACATTCTCTAATCGCCGACGACATCGATAAGCGTCAGTTGTCATCTAACCCTTATATTTAATATCAATTAAGTCGTTCCTTGGATATGGGAGAATTAGATATAAACCAATATTGGATGCTCGTTGAGTTGATACCGTTATATTTCCTCATCGGTATTGGTTTGACCCTTCTATTCAAGCACTCCACAGATGAAGATCTGAGTCTCTTCATGTCAAGGGAAGAAGCAATGGCCCCTTTCAGCACGTTCGGCGGATACTGGCCATCTCTCCCGGCTGCAATCGCGGGCATCCTATTCGGCATAACTATCGAGCTCATTGCGATTGCATACCTCTACATCGGTATTCTCCTGATTCCCAATTTTGGGCCAATGCAATTCCGAGTTACAGCAACGCTGGCTGTGATGATTGGCGCCTCTTTCGCTTACTGGGGGTACCTCGTTTCTCAAACATTCATCCGGGAATCACTCGTCTACCGAGGTTGGATTTGATAACCGGACAGTAGCCCGCCCTGTGACCCTGTAATCTCTCTTCCCTTCTGTCACCGAGATGGTCCACGGGATCTCCGCTCGCTCATAGTCGTAGATGAGTTCGCGCATTCGACCTTCTTTCTGAAACGACAAGCGGAGTACCAGCGAACAGCCGTGTGAAGGGGGCAGGAGACCCTCATTCGGGGAGTTAAACTGTAGCTCTCCGCTCGTATGATCGAGTTCCGATGACTCCACATTCTTCTCCTCAATTGGACCGTGGAACGTCACCTCACCCTCCACCCCTCCATACGCCAGCTTTGCGTTCAGATCGCCTCTATTCTCTGCATAGAGGAATAGATCGATATCCAACCGTTTTTCCTGCATAATGACGGCTCCCGTTTGGAATCGCTGGCGGATGCGGACGTCAGAGCGTTTCTTTTGAAAATGGCTCATATAGAGATTAGTTGCAGATACTATCAATACCGTGAGCGACAGAAGAATAGACACGGCGATATACCACGGGATTCGCAGAAGAGCATCGTAGATTGCCATACGTGAGGTCACGGACCGAGGTGCGAAAAAGCGTTACGTGGGTCTTGCTCGATGCGGAGCCGATTGTCCTAATCTTAGACTCCTCTTGGCTACTTTGCTGGGGCTATCTCTACTGTCGGGAATAGGAGTGTAGATTAACTTGATGAGAAGGACTCTTCTCTTAGCTCCTTCAATTTCTCTTTGGCCTTATTTTTATTTGATATATTTATGTGGCCTGCTTTATAATTTACCCAATTGTAGGAGCCATTCAATTCCTCTGCCATATTTTCAATATTGTTCAGTGAGTATCCATCCACTACATTATCAATATCGGATATATAGTGGCCCGCCTTGAACATCCCGCTGTTAAAAACAACAAGCTCGATGATAATGGCCTTCAGAGCCAATTTTTCATCGTCCCGCAGCGAAGCCATGTACTCTCTTCACCCCCTGCAAAACACTTATAGATTCGCTGCTCGCTTTGCATGGATGGAAGGGACGATTGCATGGATAGAATTATAGGACGTGGTCCCGAAGGCCTACACCGTTATGAGATACAACTCAACCACGGCAGAAGATAGCCTCACGCCTGATGGGGGAGACGAAAAGCCGGGTATGAGTTGGAGATTCTCGGAATCCTCCCCATTCGTCCAATTACTTGAGAATCCAGGGAGGGCGAAAATCTTGGACACGTTAATTCGCCGAAACGCAAGTAGACTTACAGCTGAACAGATTGCAACTCAGGCGAATATCTCAAGATCTACCTTCAGCCGTAACAAAGATTTCCTGCTCGACTTGGAGATCATGACCGAGTACGATGAGGCGGGAACAACTCGGTATCAGGTCAACAAGCAAAATGAGGTCGTTCAGCTCTTAGCCGAATTCCATAGGGAGCTATCCGATCATGCGGACGAAATCCTGGAAAGAGCAGGTGAATCTCGTTTGAACACTGTGGAGAAGGCATTGAAGCTTAGTCAGGAGACCAAAGAGAAATCTGCTACACAAAAAACGCAGGATGAAGAGCAGATAAGCAAGTTCCTTGCAGGTGAGCAAAATGGCTGACGACGAAGTATTCGAAATTTCTGGCACCAATCGAATTGGGATTGAGTTCCTGTCTGAGGAAACAGGTGATTTGTTGGCTATCCTAGTCTCTGATCAATTTCCTATCCCTGATGAGGGTGACAGAGTTGAGCTCTCTTCAATCAACTCAGAGCAGGGCGAATTGGTGGATGAGACTAAAGAGAGTGATTATATCGTCCAAAACAGGAAGTTCACATATGTGAAAGTAACCGATACTGATGAAGAGGGGGAGGAAACTGAGGAGTGGATAATTTCAAGAGTTCGGATGAAAGTACGAGAACTAAATGATGGATGAAGATCATTAGTACTCACTTCACTCCGAAGCCTTGGCATCCTTTTTTGAGAAATATTACCGAGGACTGAGCGCTCAGTAGCCGCGCACGTCCTTGAGAGCTCTCAGCCAGCGCCGGGCGAGCTTGGTGTACGCGCAATCGGTGTCCGCGACGAGTCGAAGTTCGTCCTCGATTTCCTCGAGCTTGCGAATCCGCTCTTCGATTGTGGCGTCGGTAATGTTGCGTCTCATGGATTCCTCCTGTTGTTGATTGTGAGCGTCACAGTAACCTCGATCTCGCCGGCGTCACGGGGGACGCGGATCGTCTCGTCGACGTCGCCGCCGTCACCTCGAGGCGCGTCGTTCTCCGCGCCGCAGCTGGGGCAGCGCGAGGGGTCGGCGCCTCGGGTGGCGGGCTCGCGACTCGTATCGAACGTGGTCCCGCAGCGCCTACACGTCGTCGTTGTCACGCTTTCCCTCGTCAGTCAGGTAGAAGCCGTGGGGTTCACGGCCCCGCACCCGGACGGTGCCCTCGAACTGGAGCTCCCCGATCTTGGTGTCGAGGGTGTCCTCGTCGAGACCGGTCGCGTCCACGAGTTCATCCCAGGTGATCGGGTCGTCGGTATCGAGCGCGTTAATGATTGTGTCGGTCGTCATAGACGGTCACGTTCCTTTTCGCTCCGCTCCTCGAAGTAGTATTCGGGGTCATACCCGTGGATCGTGAGCTGGACGTCGGTCGCCGCGTAGTTGTTGATGAGATCGAGGAGATCCTCGCTGGGGTCGTTGACTGCTTGCTCGAAGGCGGGACGGAAGCGCTCGGCAGTCTCGGTGTCGATTTCGACGAGTGTTGTGACGTTCCACGCGGGCTGCTCGCGCTTCGCGATTGCAACCCGGAGCTCGTTCAGTGGGTCGGCGGCGTTCTCGAGGTCAACCCCGAGGCCGTCGGCAGGGATGGTTTCGGCGTTACTCTCGATCGTGATCTCGGTGGGTTCGTGCGTCATGGGCGGTCTCCAGTAGCGTCAGGTGTTTCGTCGCTCGCGGCTTTGGCGCGCTTAAGGGCGGCCTCGACGTTCAACGAGAGGTCGTAGATAGCCTCGATGATCGTGTCTCCCTCTCCGCTCATGGTAACCTTCGGCATCTACTCGTCCTCCTGCACGTCGTTGACGTGCATGCCGAGCTGGGGATCGACGTGATGATCCTCGGCCCACTCGGGGAACTCGCGGCGCCCGGTCGCGAACTGGACGCGGCGGATGTGCTTGCAGATCCGGTCGCGGTGTTCGTGATCCGGGCACTCGCAGGCGGGGAGTGTGGCATCGACGAGGTACTCGCGACCGCTCTGGGTCGTCACGGTGTAGAGGTCGGGCGCCGAGCGGGCGCGGACGTCGCCGTCATCGAGGACGGTCATGTACTCGCCGAGGGCGCGAGCGTCGAGCTCGTCGTCCTCGGTGCCATCGACCGTATTGGTCGTCACCGCCATCAGTTGATCCTCCGGATTGCGGGGCGGCCGCGTTCCGTGAGGTAGTGATCAAAGCACGACATCAGTGCCGTGCATCCGCAGTTGTCGGTTAGTTCATCGCTGGGTTCATCTTTCGCCGTATGTTGGGTCTGCATGGGTGGTCTCTCCAGAGACACCCGGCCTGGGTGGTGCAACACCCGGGCGTTTCTCGCGAGGATCGACGCCCTGAGTGACCGGTCTGTCTCTATTACTCCATAGAGTAGCTAGTCATATAACTCTTACTCCACTGAGTAGCCTACTCCTCAGAGTAATCTATTTAGGCATGCTACCACAAGGAGTAATATGGCAGCTACAGACTTCCCAAATGTGCCGGACAAGGATTACCGGGCGATCCTCACCGACCGAGAGCGAGAAATCCTCGCAGGCGACGACGAGGTCTCAGAGAGTTACTATTACCGCGTGATCACGCGCGTCAGAGACAAAATCGAGAAACTGGAGGACGACCTCGAAGTTCTCGACGAACATCACGACACCCTCGGCGATGAGCTCCGCGACGTCGTCTGTGAGGACGAACGCGAGGAGTGAGATGCTATCCGATACCGAGGCCGCGGCCGCCGCGTTCTGCGGGGCTTGCTCGAAAGCATTCTACGTCGTCGACACCCCGACCGCGTGCCCGTACTGCGGGGGTGATGATGTCTCCCCTGAGTATCCCGTCGCGGTCCGACCCGAGTGACTGCTACTCCTCGTCGGTGTCGGGATTCTGTTCACTCCGTTTCT
Organism: Natronomonas salina; assembly: GCF_013391105.1. Taxonomy (NCBI): domain Archaea; kingdom Methanobacteriati; phylum Methanobacteriota; class Halobacteria; order Halobacteriales; family Natronomonadaceae; genus Natronomonas; species Natronomonas salina. The sequence goes on along the minus strand of NZ_CP058335.1, from coordinate 765,718 downwards.
GCTCAAGTGCTGGAAACGTCATTTCTATCTCGTCGCGACGCTCCCTGATTCGATCGGACAAATCGTCCCAGTCGCCATGAATCCCTCTTGCTGGGTCAAATCCATGGAGGAGGCTTTGCATTTCCTTCTCCGTGAGTTCGTTGTCCCGGAGCCGGGCAATTTTATCGATTGCTCGCTCTGCATCGATCATCTCCATATTACTCACGTCAACGTCGAAATCGACGGCGATCCTGATTCGGAGGGTTTCGCCAGGTTGCCGATCGGCTTCGCCCTTCTTCACACCCTGCTTAAGGATTGTATCGAATGGCACTCGGAACGATCGGTGATAGATCGCGTCCGAATCGCTTTCCCCCTCCAAAGACAAGTACATGAAAGCAATCGTATCGACGAGTCCGTCCTGGAATTCGTTCAGCGCCTCTTGGTCGGTTACACTTTCCCCAACGTCGAATATCTTGTTTCGTTCTTCCTCGCTGAGCGACCCGTAAAGCACGGCGAAATCCTTGAACGCCTCTCTGGTGCGTTCTCGAATCGCTCGTCTGCGCTCATATCGCTGTTGTTTAGAGTCATATGCCTTCCCGCCTTGGAGAAACAACTTGTCGACATCCGTGAGAAAGCCTCGGTGTTCTGTCATGGTAATGGGTATTACTCATTACTTCTCAACGGGGTAATGACGCTTATAACCTATGGCTCCTATGAAGCAACCATGGCGGCGAACGAATACACAACGATCTCTGTCACGCCCGATGTGAGGGACCGAGTCAGATCCCTCAAACGCGGACAGGAAAGCTATTCGGACGTATTAGACCGCCTAATGCAAGAAACTCCCCAAACACACAGATGACTCTCACCGATTGTAGAATCAACGGCGCTGTGACGGGACCGGACCAACGGCCCCTGAGCGCCGCGACTGACCAAATGGAAGACAACCCTAACGACGGGTGTCACCCGACCCTACGGGCTGGGTGCATTTCGCTTTTTCGGCTCACTCGTCGTCGGGGGCTTCTCTCCCGACCCAATGAGCGCACACACCACTGAAAACGCGACCAGTCCCGAAGACGGAGAACCGGACGCCAGCGCCGGCTGGCGAGCTGAATACGCCCTCCAGGGCGTCGATCAATCCATCGAAGATGATATCACGGCCTCGCAGCTCGACCGGCTCAACGCCGCGATGCGGAGCGATCGCCCCGACCGCTACCGGAGGAAGCACCTTCAGGGGAGGTCGTCATAATGAGCAGTGAGAGCGACGAGCGGCGAAGTACCTTTCCCAGCGCGGCGAGAGACGGGCATCGGGGTTCTATGAGCGATGGACTCGAACCCACGACGCCTGCCGAGGCCGTGGAGTGGTACCTCGCCGAACGCGACCCCGAACTCTCAGAGAAATCTCTCCAGAACCAGCGCTACCGACTCGATCAATTCCTCGAGTTCTGTAGTCGCCACGATCTCGACGACATGAACGCGCTCACCGGTCGCGACATCCACCGGTACCGCGTCTGGCGGAGCAAAGAAGTGAAGACCGTGACGCTCCGCGGCGAGCTCCAGACGTTCCGTGTGTTTCTCGAGTTCTGCGCGGCGATCGACGCCGTCGAGCCCGGGATGCGCGAGCGCGTCCAGCTCCCCGATATCGAGCCCGAGGACGAGGCGCGTGACGAGCACCTCGACGCCGCGCGCGCCGACGAGATCCTCGAGCACCTCGAGCAATTCTCGTACGCCAGCCGCGACCACGTTGTCGTCGCGGTCCTCTGGCATACCGGCATCCGGCTCGGGACGCTCCGCGCGCTCGACGTCGACGACTTCGATTCCGACGCGCGGTGTCTCGACCTCCGGCACCGGCCGGAGAGCGGGACACCTCTAAAGAACAAGGCCGCGGCGGAGCGGTCGATCGCCGTCGGCTCGTACTACTGTAGCGTCCTGGAGGACTACCTCCAGCACAACCGCGATTCGGTCACCGACGACCACGGGCGACGCCCACTGATCACGAGCTCACAGGGCCGACTCAGCGACGGGTCGATCCGCGAGACGATCTACCGCGTTACCCAGCCGTGCGAGGTCGGCGGCTGCCCGCACAACAAAGATCCCGAGACGTGCTCCTATCGGAGCCACGGGAAGCGCGCCGGCTGCCCGTCGTCTCGCTCGCCGCACGGTATCCGCCGTGGGGCGATCACGGACCACCTTCGGAATGGGACGCCCCAGGAGGTGGTGTCGGACCGCTCGAACGTCTCGAGCGACGTGCTCGATCAGCACTACGACGAGCGGACAGAGCGCGAGAAGATGGAGATCCGACGAGAGTTTCTCGAGGAGGAATAGAGACTGATGAATTCCACTCCACGACAGCGACGACACGATTCTACCCTAGCCTCGGCAGGCCACCGTCTTGACGAAGCCCCGGCGAGTCCATCTTTCTTCCACTCGATTACCATGGAGCCGACAGCGGCCGATTTGTAGCCGTGCATCGTCCAAGTACATCGAGTGTCGGAGTGGGGTATAGGCTCGGGTGTCTGTTTGGGGAGACGCCGGACGACTTGAAGCAGGAGATCTTCGAGTGGTGTGTGGCCAAGCAGTCCGAAGACCAGTAACGCTCCTCGGAGCCAAGAACGGAAACCAACAGCAGGACTGGTGCGCCACTGTTTGATTCCTAGTCATGCCCTGCACGGGTCACACGCCCGGTCTGGAGAATCCGTTCCCATAGTGTTGGCAGGTAGTTATCCAGTCCGGGCCAGTCCCGTCGATTCCCTGAACGTCATCGAGATCGTGCAACTCTGCTGTAACCGTATTCAATTATGTATCTCTATCGGGTGTAGGGCTTTCAGCAACCCTCGGTCTGCTATCGAGGATGGATCGTATCGCCCGTGGTCGGATTCATCCCACGCCTGACGTCGTGGGCCTTCTCCTCGAATCTCTGTAATCCAGACGCTTTCTTCAACCGGAAGCAGGAGTGACCGCTATCCCCTCAGATAGGTCATTCCCAGGGTACGGGGAGAGGCTGGGGTTAATATGGAGACAGTGGGGGACCACCGAGTCCTAAATCGAGCTCGGGTGGGCACTACGTCACCGACCCGAACTACAGAGACCGGATTATCCGCAAGAAAGGCTGTACAGAGCAATCTGTAGTAAATGGTCGGCTGGATTCAAGGTCAACCGGGGAACCCAACGATATCGATGCTGGCGATTATCGGATAGAGGGCCGCTATCGCGCGGTCTCAGCGATGGGATGTACTATTATCAGGTAACGGAGTGTTTGGTCTCGTTCTCGGAAATCGATAGAAAGCGAGTCCCTGTAGTTGTCAGTATCGCGGATAACATGGGCCATTATATCATATATCTTTTAAATCAAGATGGCTGGCCGATAACCCTCAAACGGCCGAACCCGGGCTTGAGAGATGTCGAAACCCGCAAAACACTGATAGAGTGTATTCCTTGATCGCGGCGTTACGCATCTCCTGAAACCCGGTGACGGCGGGGCGCTGTAGTTGATGTTGCCGGGGTGTTCGAGGTCACGGCTCGAACGTGATTCATACCTCTAACCTGACGCAGATGACTGCGGCACCCAGATCCGACGGAAGAGGTCGAAAACCCTACGTTTCGGAGGTATTGAGGAATCTGCATCCACTCACCAGGTTGCTTCGTCGAAGTTGGATTCTGCGGCTAGAAACGACACTCAGAGTGTGAACTACAGGGCTCTCGCCGGGGTATACTTGCGGATGAGCGGCTCTCTGTAGTTGGCAGTAGATCGCAGGGATCGCTGCTCGGTTATGAATATCGAGAATCGCATCTGAAAAACTCGCTCGGGTTAACCGGGTGAGGACGATCAAGAGCGCCTAGATGGTCACTACGAGCTCGTCAAGCGAGGGACCCCAACGAACGAAAGCAGGCTAGTGCTGCCTTGCGGGCTTCGGGAGTGTGTTCTGTTGCCGGCAGCTGGCCAGACCTGTCGCGGTCTCGGACGTTGACTCATCGTCGACCGAGTCAGCATCCGCCAACCGATCGTGCAGGTGTAGTGACTGCCCGCTTGAGGTTGACCTCCATCTCCGCCTGAAGGCGGAATAATTTGACGCTACCTCCGGTTGTCTTCAGTTTGAATGTTAGTCGGCACGGGGATTTCTTGTACTAGGTCCCCTATGTGCTAGACTATGGTTGGCGTACGGACGGTCCTCAAGGACGAACCTGTCGACGGCTCCAGTGACGGCGCTACCGTCCTCGTCGCGCTGTCCAACCCGGATCACGTCGACCAGCTGCTGCGGACCGCGACGGACCTCGCGACGGGTGGCGAGGTGCTGGTCGTCAGCGTCATCCACAAGCCCGTGACGTCGCCGTTCCTGCTGTTCTCCAGCGATCTTATCCGCGACGAGTACGACGAGCGGCGCCCGCCCTTCCTGGAGCGGGCGGCCGTACTCGCCGAGGACGCCCCGGTGCCGATCCGTCGACACCTCCTCGTCGGGAGCGACGTCTCCGAGGCCATCCTGACGGCACAAGCAGATTCGGACGCCGACGCGATCCTCCTCGGGTGGCAGGAGGTCGCCCGGCCGTCGGATTTCGTCCTCGGCGCGACGGTCGATCGCGTCGTCGGCCGCGCTCCCTGCGACGTGTTCGTTGAGCGCGTCGGCACGACCGCCGACGGGATGGACGAGATTCTGCTCCCGACCGTCGGCGGCCCGCACCTCGAGCCCGCGACGGACCTCGTAGCGGCCGTCGCCGATGCCAACGACGCCGCCGTCTCGGTGGTCACCTACGTGCCCCCAGACGCTGACGAATCGACGCTGTCCACCGCAGAGGAGCACGTCGCGACTGCCGAGGAGCTGCTCTCCGGCGTCACCTGTCGGACGGAGGTCGAGACCTCAAGCGACGTCGCCGACAGCGTCGTCGCGCGGGCTGCCGAGAGTGACTTCGTCGTCCTCGGCGCCACCCGCGAGCGGGCGCTCACCCGTCGCGTCGTCGGGTCCGTCGCCGAGCGCGTCGCCCGTGAGGCCGCCCCACCGGTCGTCATTGCCAAGCGCCGGGCCGAGCGCTCGCTCCTCGGCCGCGTCTTCGATCGCTGAACCGCGTCAGTTCCCGTCAGCGTCCTCGGTTCCTTCGGTGTCCTCGGTCCCGTTGGCCCCACCGCTCGCCTGGGGCCGCTCGACGCTGTTCTGGACGCGCTCCTCGATGCAGCTGGCCGTATCGCCCGTCCCGCTGCACTCCTCGGCCCACGCCGTCTCCAGGCGGTACCTGGCGACGACGGTCCCGTCGACCAGCACGCTCGCCTCGAGCCGGTCGGCCTGCCAGCCGCTGCCCGGACCGACGATCGGCTGGTAGTACTCCTGGGAGACCGACCGGATCGTCTCCTCGACGCGCGTCTCGATCTCGGACTCGCCGGCGTCATCGGGTAGCTTGCCGGGGGCGTATTCGAGCGTCACCACGTTGCCGCCGTCCCTCAGCTCGTGAATCTGTACGCCCTCCTCTTCGAGGACGCCTCGGATTCGTTCTATCACGATGCCGTTGTCCAACCCCTCGCCGCTGCCGTCCTCACCGGCGCCGCCGTTCGAGCATCCGGCGGCGACGGTCGCGACCGCGGTCGCAGAGAGCAAGAGGTACCGTCGTCGGCGCATAGCCGACCGTTCGGGTCGTCGGGCCTAAGCGTACCCCCGAAGATAGACGGTCGCCTATGTGGGGTCTCTGTAGAGGGATTCCTGTAACGGAGAATCCGTGAGAAAGCACGCGACGTGCGTGGTCGCGTGCACCCGGTTTCCGCCGCGACGACGGGACAGGGGATGTGCCGTCCGCCGGAAACCGGGTGCACGTGATTGGGTGTCGGATATAAGGATTGGGGTGTCGCACGGAACGCTCTTTGAGTCGGCCGGCGACGGTAGGGTATGTTCGCGAAGGTCCGGTCGTGGCTGCGGCTGGCGTGGCCGTTCGTCGGGTCGCTCTACCTCGGGTACCTCGCCGTCCAGGCGCCGCCGATGCGGTACGTCGGCGTCATCGGTCTCTGCTTCGTGCTGCCGTTGCTGGCCGGCTGGATCGCCGGGCAAATCTGGGGCGTCGGTCCGTGGGCGGACGCAGGCTCGGACGCCGAGTGACGCAGAATCGCGGCTAGGGTTTGTGCGTGAAGATGAACGCCTGCTCGTCCTCGACGCCGACGCAGAGGTCGAGTTGCTTCGAGAGGTTGAGGCTCGTGGGGTTCTGCTTGCAGACGACCAGGTCGTCGAAGGGCTCCTCGCAGGCCGGGCAGGCGACCGAGACCGTGTTCTGGTAGGACTTGATCGCCGAGTTCTCCTCACGGGGGGTCAGCGACGCGAGTAGTTCGTCCGTGTCGATGTCCATACGCGTCACTACGAGCGATTCCTATTGAACGTTCGTGACAGCGATGGCTCTTGCTGGGTGGGTGCCGCCGGGAGAAGACCTCTGACTCAGTCCGCCTGTTCGCTGCCGCGTTCCCAGACGTTCGAGACCGATTCGCCGGCCGGCGGTGTGTGATCGATGTCTTTGAGGGTCTGTTTCTCTGCCATCTTGTGAGGTCGTAGCACATCTGGCGTACTTAACCGTTTCATGAGTCTGCCTATAACACCTAATACCATATTGATATTCTGCGAATGGACGATAATCCGCATGTGACAATACAGATGGCCATTTTGGGCGTGCAAGTGTCTCTTATTTCTCCCGAATCAGAACACCATTTGGGTGACTGGTCAACGGTGGACTTCGGGGACGGACCCTCTGATCGGTATACATCCCCGTGTCAAATCCCGTTCATCGCGTCGACCGAATCGTCGAATTCAGCAGATGAATCGGACAGGTACCTTATATCCCAGTGAGAGAAGTATCAGCCTATGGATAGAGGACGCACACGCGACCAGAGGCGAGCACAATCCTCGGTCATCGGCGTCGTCCTCATCATTGGCATGACGTTAGCTGCAGCCTCTGCTGTGGTCATGTTCGGTAGCGCTGCCCTCGACGGGGGCCGCCATCAGTCACAAGTTGGCCAGGCCGAGCAGGCGATGACACAGTTCGACTCTCGAGCAGCGCAAGTCGCACTTGGGGAATCCGAGGTACAGACCGTCCGGATCGGTGGTGCTAATGGACAGTATTCGATCGATCCAGAAGCTGGGCACGTGACCATCGTCCACGAGAACCGGACCGGGAACGGGGAGGAAGACGTGATCTATAGCAAATCACTGGGGACAGTCGATTATACGCTCGGCGACACAGTGATCTCCTATCAGGGTGGCGGTGTATGGCGGTCCGACGGCGGTGGGTCATCTATGGTTTCATCACCGGAGTTCCACTATCGGGACGCGACCCTCACCTTTCCCATCATCCGCGTCTCGGGTGGGGGGAACGGCGCAGGCGATATCTCGGCTCGTGTGAGTCGATCTGGCCCACCGAATCCCGTCTTCCCAAGAGATGAAGATTACCCCGGTTCAGAAACTGCGATGGAGAACCCGATCTCCTCGGGGACGATGAAGGTGACTGTCCAGAGCCAGTATTGCGGGGGCTGGAAGCGCTATTTCGAGACCCGGACCGACGGGAACGTCACAGGCTGTACGGATGGGAATGTAACCGCCGAAATCTACTCGATTGGAACACAGGGTGAATTCCCCATCGCTAACGAGCCCGAACTGACAATGCGCGGGGTTGAGGACTTTGAGGGTGGTCAATTCGACCTCACGTTCCGTGTCGATCAGGATGGGGCCGGACAGAATTCTGGTTTCAACAACTTCGAATGGTCGATGAGCGCTGAGGAAGGCGACAAGCAGTTCGAGGTCTACATCGAAGCCTCGGACGGCCAGCCTGATTGTAGCGACGATACTCCCGGTGAAGTGCCCGTCAATGTAGTCATGTACTATAGCGCAGATGGGGGAGCGAACTACGAAACATGGCAGAATGATCAGGACTTCACTATCGAATGTGAGGGGAGTGAACCAGTGCTCAGGGTTGATTTCCTGTCATCTACAGAGATGAGTTATACGTCGGCGGATGTGTACGAACGTGGCGGTAATGGACAGAGCCTGCCGCGATTCAGAGGGGACGCCGAGTCCAACAAAAGCTCAACGAGCTTCGACGGAACGACGTACCCGGGTGACAAGAGCTCCGAGAACATCGATACTCTCATCCAATATTACGTCGTCGAGATGGGAGACATGAATCTCAATATTCTGGAGGGGAACAACGCTGGTATCAGTGACGCCTCGAGCGGTAATATCCAGTATACAGGCGATGGCAGGGTTATCACGTTCCTCCATATCACGGAGAACAACGTCACTGTCGAATTCGACTGATCGACGTACGGATACGGAACATCCGTGGCGGATGTCTCGCACGTCACGCCACGGATGAAGTCGACGGGCCCGATATGACTGACATGTAGCGAGCGGAAGCCCACCCTCAAGGGGTGGGAGGAGGCCAAACAATCGGTGACCCTCCATAGTTCAATGATGGGTGAGTCCCGTGCCTGTATTCGTACGGTTCGCGGTGACGTCGTTCCGAATACGGCACAAAAGGATACTGCCTCCCTCTCGGATGCTCGCCATACCTTAACCGTACTTGAGGGCCAAGAGGTATTGCATGACCCCGAACCCAGCCATGGAGGGGACGTTACCCTCGGGGAGAGTTGACGCTTTGACCCACTCCTGAAAGCATCCTTCTGCTTCAATCCGGGGACGGTGCCAAGTGTCGTTCTCTCAGGTTACGTCCACCCAGAGTCTCGACCGCGCGACATGAAGGTAGTTCGTCTCGAACTCGCAGTCGATCTGGGCGATATCTGAGCCGGATTCATTGATGGTGCAATCACCGCCGAGATCGTCAAGTTCAGCTTCAAAGTAGCTCTCCCAGACGGGTGCCCGGTTGGGAGTGGTCGAGAAGTTGAGGGTCACTGTATTCGGTTCAGCGACGGAGGCAAGGAGGCGAGAATGGCTTTCTTCGGCCCGCACGAGTACCGTCGTCGAACCAGAGACTGATTCGGACCCACCCCGAGGTTCGATGTAGCGGAGTACCGTTCGCTCACTATTGAAGATGAAGTCGGGTTCGCGGAGCATCACTGCAGAATCTCCATCCTCGCGGATGACGGCACCGTTCTCGTAGACGATTTGGGTATCGCCACCTGCATCATAGACGATCGGGCGAGGTCGAGCCGTGGCAGCCGTCGCCAGAGAAGTGGCGTTTATCGACATCCGACCGTTATCCCTGACCGTGATTCGGGCGTCGGCGAGTTTGATCTCGGTTGCACGACTGGGTGCTTTGTTGAGGCCGATATCCTCGAAGTTATTCGCGAGGACGTCGAAGGCACGTTCCGCGTTCGCCAGCTGTTCGTGATCACGTGTATCCTGCAGTCCGGTGAAGCCGCCGACATAGACGAAACTGATGGTCCCCAGAATGATTGAGAACACGAGGATGAATCCGACCACCTCACTCACCGCGCGGTCATCAGTCATTCTGTAATTTCACCTCCGGATCGCCGGTGGACGTGTCGATCTGCACTACGACGCCTCCACCATCTGCAGAGCCGTCGACGGCAATTTTCGACGCGATACCGACGGTGACGACCACATCCAGTTGGGGCGATGAGAGTCGCAGCTGCGGCTCACTCGAACCGCCGCTGTGAACCACCTCTATCCTGTACGGTGTGCCAACGACCTCTTGAGGGAGTCCTCTCCGAACCCGGATATCCTCGATATCCTCGGTGGTCGCGGTGCGAGCGAGCCGGTCGGCGGCCGAGATATCTGCCGATACCTGTTGGCCGATCACCTGGAGTTCGCTCCTGGCTGTATTCTTTCGTTGATCGTCTACGAATCCACCGGCACTGATAAGCAAGCCGCCAACCAGCAAAGTGGCGACCGACAGTGTCAACACGTAGCTAAAGACCGGTGAGACACCTCGACTGTCGGCCTGGAAATGGGTCATACCAGCTCCTCCCTCTCGAACATCAGGTCACCCTTCCAGGGGATCTCCATGGCCGTAGGGCGATTAATCGCCACGTGATTAGGCTGCTGCCACGGATAAGACGTTCCATGAGTGGACCGTTGAGAGTGGTCCTCGGAACAGGTCTCGGGTCCCCTGTGAGTCCCGTCGGTCTCTCTCGCGAACGGGTCGCTCACCTGCTGTTCCATATCATTAGCAAAGGTTCTCACAGGCGTCCCTCTGGCGGCGCTGAAACGGCGGAATGACGAGGGGTCCCCATCATAGTGCCACCGGCTCACATCCGCCATACGATCACCTCCACACGCACGACGTTGTACACGTCGCTTCCGGGATGGGCGTCAGGCGCATAGAACTCGTCAGTGGTCGAGAGTTGTACGTCGGTCGTTCCATCCGCAGCCCGAATCGAGTCATCGTCATAGAGGGTGACCCTTCGACTGGCTGAGGCGGCGTTATCGCTGGGCTCGCCGTGATAGACCATCCGCTGTGGGGACGTTTGATTCTCTACGTGGACGATGATGTTCACGGCAAGTCCTCGGTCTCCATAGGCCCGGTCGACCATCTTCCCGAACGTGTTCTCAGAATACCCGTTCGTGTAGTAGCCCATTCCTGTGGTCCCATGGAACGTGTTTTCCGTTCGGTCCCAGTACAACACGGCCTCTTTGAGAGAGCTATTCTCGTCGGCTGCAGCCAATAGCCCAACAGCCGACGAACGTTGCTGATTCTCGATGTGCTGGTTGGCAGTACTGGCCGACAGCGGCGTCACTGCTGTCACTTGGAGCGCGAACGTGAGACTCGCTACCAGTAGTAACGCGGCGATGAACGCTTCCAGGGTGTATGCCTGGCCTCGTGCTGCTTGGCTGGGGGGACGCATTTTACCACACCCTCACGAACAGTGTTGCATCTCTACCGTCGATGCTGACGACCCGTCGCGCAACGGTGACGGACTCTGCTTTCTCGGAATCGCCGCCAATACGGTAGGGCGTATCACAGCTGCTTTCAGCAACTGTGACGACCGTTTCACCTGTTTTATCATAACAGAGGGAGCTCTGAACGCGCGTCTCTTCGTCGATCTCTACGAGGGAGATGTTGATCTTCGGACGCTCACTGACCCCGATTCGTTGTCTGTAGTCGCCATTATCGGTATTGTATCCACAGCCGGTGACCGTCGCGCTGTCGTCTTCTCCGAAGAATCCGGTGGTGCAGGTGGTATTCAAGATGTATGGCTCGTTAGGGTTGGCCAGCGATCCCTCGACTAGATTGCTCGCTACGCGGTCGGCGATGGCCGACTGCTCCTGGTTGCCGTCGATGAACGGCGAGGTCAGCGACGGGATGAAGGTGAAGACGAACGCGACGGCGAGCAGGAACACGCCCATCGCGATGGCGAAGTCCAGCGTCGTCTGCGCCCGGCCGTCCTGGTGGTCTGTGGGGTACATGGAAGATTCACACCATCATGAAGACGATGAGCGCCAGCGTCGGCAGGACGACGACGAACTTCAGGCCTGCCAGGAGGCTCACGTCACGGATGTAGCCAGCGATGAACCCAGAGATGATTCCCTGGAGGGTGACGGCATGGAAGAACAGCATCGTGAGCATGTCGATGTCGAGGCCGCCGCCGAGCTGCATCCCCCCACCGCCACCCCCGCTCTGCGCGGAGGACGCCTGCTCGGTGAGGCCAGCCATCGTGTCGAGGAACTCCACCTTCAGCAACGCCATCACGCCGAGCAGCGTACAATAGGTCATGATGATGATGACCATCTGCATCCGCGTCCGGGACTTGCGGTCCCGCTCGATGTCGTCCTGATTCTCGGAGGCCTGCGCGGCCGTCGAGAGGACCTGCGTGATTTGGCTGGAGGCCTCCTGGGCCTTCGAGATGAGTTTGACCGTCCGGGCGAGCCGGGGGATGTGGTACTTGTTGTTGAACTCCCGCAACGCTGTCTTCAGGCTGGTCCCGTAGTTCACCTTCGCGTACATGGTCTGGAACTCGTCGGAGAGCTTTCCAGAGGAGGTGTCGGCGACGACCTTCAGCGACTCCAGCAGCGTCATCCCGGTATCGTTCGCACTGGAGAGCTTCCGGAGGTTGTCGGAGAGGCTGTTCGTGACGGCGCTCCGCGAGCGGACGTTCCACTCGTAGAAGATCGTCAGCGGCAGGAGGTTGACGTACAGCGGGAGATAGACCCAGAAGAACGTCCCCCGGACAGGCGAGGACATGAGGCCGTCGGTGGTCGTCGGCGCGAACCCCGCCATCACTGAGAACGCCATCAGGACGAGCGACACCGGAAAGGTCAACGCGAGGACCGCCAGCGGATGGTCCCGGAAGAAGATATGCGGTTCCTTCAGGACGTTCAGCGTGACGTAGACGCCTTCGCGGGACTTGATGCGGTCGAAGAGACCGTACTCGCCGGTGTACTGCTCGACGAGGCCGAGGTCGAAGATCTCGTTGGACTCGTCGCCGAGTTCGCCGTCGGCGGTCCGCAGGTAGCCGTCGCCGACCTCGTCTTGGACGACCGTCGAGACGAGCACCAGGAACCCGACCCCGATGAGCGGAATCAGCCCGTAGACCGTCCCGTACAGCAGCATGTCCTGGGCCTCCCCGAGCATCGACATGATGACGAGGATGATGATGAGCAACAGCGGGAACAGCGACAGCGTCATGAACATCTCGCCGAACAGCTCGAGGGTCTCGAGGACGAGTTCCTGTTCCTGCTGGGAGGTCCGCATGTGCTTTTCCTTCTGGTCCTCGAGGAATCTCTCCATGTCCCCGCCGGAGTTGATGATCGACAGCATGTCCGTCAGGAACTGACTGAGCTCTTCGGAGGGCGTCTCCATCGCCTGGTTCCGGATCGCGGTCCGGTAGTCGGTGTCGAAGTACTCCGTCTCGAGGACGATCGACTGGAACTCGAGGGCGACCTCGCCGTAGGTGTCGTCGGCCTTCGCCATCGCCTGGAGAATCTCGAGCTGGTTGAGACCGCCGACGGACAGCGCGTACATGAAGGAGATGGAATCCGACAGCAGAACGTTGATCTCACGTTTCCGGGCGTCGGAATCGAGATACGGTTTGGCAACCATTCCACCGAAGCCGGTGCCGAAGCCGATGGAGCCAAATATCAGCCCCGAGATGACGATGATGAAGGGGATCTTCAGGTCGTTAATCATCGAGAGATACGGCTCGGGCATCGGAAGGCCAAGAAACACCGGTGGCGTCGTGACCAGGAAGGTGACGATAGCCCAGCCGAGCAGCGTCCCAATCAACCAGAGGCCCGCACCAACCAGGACGCCGATCGCAAGTGCCCGCGAGAGATAGATTTCGACGGTCTGGGGGACGCGAGCCTCGGCGAGCTTCCGCTCGAGATTGGCGACGAAGTCGCTGTTATCACCGAAGACTCGGCGGTACAGCGGATAGAACGCGTTGGCGAGTGAATCATCACCGCCGGTGGAACCGGCCGAGCCGAAGCTCATCGCTCGTCCTCGTTGCCGAAGATATCGACGCCATCGTCGGCTTCACCGCCGTCGGTCGTCGCCTCGTCATTTGATTCGGTTTCACCACCTGCCTCGAATGCGAAGCCGCCGTAGTCGAAGCCGTCACTGTCGCTTGCATCGGTGTCTTCACCGTCGCCATCGCTATCATCGGCACCATCGCTATCATCGGCACCATCGCTATCATCGGCGCCGACCGCAATGTCGTCGGATTCCTCGATGACGAGGGCATCTGCAATGTCCTTATCCGGCGTCTCACCGCGGTAGCGCTCCAGCAGCCCGTCGGCGTCCTCGAGGATGCCGTCGACCACCCGCTGCATCTCCTCGCTGGCGGAGGGCCGCGGGACCATCGCCTCCTTGTCGGGGTCGATGTCGATCTTGACGGACTCCATCTCCCGGAGGTCCTCCAGGGAACGTTCGAGGTCGTCGTTGGCGATCAGCGCCAGGATGGTCTCCTGGTCGTTGATGAACGCCTGCAGCGTCGCCGCGACCTGCGTGTAGGTGTTGAGGCCCTCGCTGATGAGGTAGGCGATGACGATCTCCCGCATGAAGATCTCCTCCTCGATCTCTGCTGGCGGGACCACCCGCGGTCGAACATGATCTCGTCGATGGTGTTCGACTCGCCCATCTTCAGGAACTCGTCGGTCTCGGCCTGCCACTGGTAGACGTCCTGGACGTTGATCTCGTCGTTTTCGGGGTCGTAGTGGTTGATCTCGGTCAGCGACTTGTTCCGGCGGACCTTGTTGCCCTGTACCCGCGTCGACGTCTGGATGGACACGAGGTCCAGCGCCGTGAACATCGTCTTCGAGACGTTGATCGGGTCGGTCGTGAACCGCTTGATGACCTCGCCGACGGAGTCGGCGTGGAACGTCGTCAGCGTGGTGTGACCCGTCGACATGACTTGGAAGAGCGTCCGGCCCTCCTCACCACGGATCTCACCCATGACGATGTACTCGGGCCGCTGTCGGAGGGCGGCCTCCAGCAGGTCGAACTCGTCGACGTCACCCTTGTCGCCGTCGGAGAAGGAAGGCCGAGTGACGCTGGCGATCCAGTTGCGCTGGGGCAGTTCGACCTCGCGGGTGTCCTCGATGGAGACGATTTTTGCCTTCGAGGGGATGAACAGCGACACCGCGTTCAGCGACGTCGTCTTCCCGGACGCCGTACCTCCGGCGAAGATGAGCGACTTGTGGTTCTCGATACAGAGCCAGAGGAACGCCATTTCCTCCAGGGAGAACGTGTTCCAGTTGATGAGGTCGATGGGGGTGAACGGGACGTCCTTGAACTGCCGGATGGTGTAGTTCGTCCCGTGATCGGAGACCTCTCGGCCGAGCGTGAGCTGCGAGCGCGAGCCGTCCGGGAGGGTGGCGTCGACCTGCGGACTCCGCTTGGAGATCCCCTTCCCGGAGCGCTGGGCCATCTTGACGACGAACTCGTCGAGTTCCTCCTCGCCGTGGTAGACGTTCGTGATGATCTGCTCGTAGTCGCCGTGGTAGACGAACACCGGCGAGTTGTAACCGTCGCAGGAGATGTCCTCGATGTTGATGTCGTGCTTGATGCCGTCGATGCGCTCGAAGCCGATGAAGTCTCGCTTCAGCAGGTAGAGGAGCTTTTCGATCTGGTAGGTCGTGAGCGTCTGTGAGTCCTCCTCGATGATGGCGGGCTCCGGACGGGCCGCCACGCCCTGCAGCTCCGCTGGCCCTTCGTCCTCTTCGACCTCGACCTCCTCGTCGCGGTTCAAGAGCCCCTTGATGCCATCAAGGAAGCTCTCGTCGGGCTTGGCGCCCTCGTCGTAGAGATCGTAGCGGTCGAGGAGGGCGTGCGTCTCGGTCTCGATGACGTTGGCGCGGGCGTCCTCGTCGCCCTGGACGATGACGTCGTCACTGGAGTACTTGATCGCAGTCTTCAGCTTCCCGGAGATGAACTCCCGGAGGTCCGACTCGATGGGCGTGAGGTGCGGTTCGATGAGGTAGTACTTCTTCTCGTTTTCCTTCTCGGAGTGGAAGATGACGACGAACGCGTAGGGCTTGTTCACCCAGTAGCGGTCGACCTCCCGGAAGTGGTGCTTCTTCTCCTGGGGGACGGCCTTCTCGAGATCGTAGCGGTTCGCGACGGTCGTCGTGCCGTCGGGATTGGTGAAGAATTCGTCTTCGTTGATATCCGGGTCGACGCGGACCGTCCGTTCGTTGGCGCGTTCGGTCAGTTGCGTCGCCCCGACGCCGGCCGCTCCGACGACATCCGAGAGGGAGTCAGGATTGAAGCCGAGGAATTCTTCGGGTTCGAACTCCGCGTCCTCTGGTTCTTCACCCTCCTCGTCGTAGTAGTACTCTTGCTTGAAATCTTCCCAGTCATACTCGCCAACTGTGGGCGTTTCCTCTCGCCCGTTGACATCCCCTTCGTCGGCACCGGGCGTGGTATCCGAGTCGACGGCATCGGCCGGCCCCCCAGGTCCAGCATCTCCCGCATCCGACTCATCAATAGCCATTACCACCAGCCTTCATCATCTCAGTGAAAAAGGGTTGTGACCCTTTCACGGGCCGATTCGTCCGAAGGGCTGGCTCTCGACCCCGAAATCGGCGGATGAAAGCGGCTTGAGAACGGCCCGGGGTTATGCGACGAACCGCTCGAGCCGATCCATCGCCTCCTTCAGTTCGTCGAGGCCGGTCGCGTAGGAGGCCCGGAGGTGGCCGTCCGCGCCGGCGCCGAACGCCGACCCGGGGACCATCGCCACCTGCTCGGCCTCCAGGAGGTCCTCGGCGAACTGCTCGGCGTCGTCGCCCGGACACTCCGGGAAGACGTAGAAGGCGCCCGTCGCCTCGAAGCAGTCGACGCCCATCTCCTCGAACCGCGAGAGCACGAAGTTCCGCCGGCGGTCGTACTGCTTGCGCATCTCCGCGACCTCCTCCTCGCAGTTCCGCAGCGCCTCGATGGCCGCGTGCTGGGCCGTCGTCGGCGCCGACAGCATCGTATACTGGTGGACGCGGTTCATCGCCGAGATGACCTCGGCCGGCCCCATCGCATAGCCGAGGCGGAGCCCCGTCATCGCGTAGGCCTTCGAGAAGCCGTTGAAGACGACGGTCCGCTCGCGCATGCCGTCGAACTCGGCGATGGAGACGTGCTCGCCCTCGTAGGTGAGGTCGGCGTAGATCTCGTCGGAGAGGACGTCGACGTCGTGCTCCCGGCAGAACTGCGCGACCTCGAACAGCTCGGCGCGGTTCATCGTCGCGCCCGTCGGGTTGTTCGGGTAGCAGTAGACCAGCAGGTCGGCGTCCTCGGCGCCGGCCTCGGAGAGCACCTCGGGGGTGAGCTTGAACTCGTCCTCGACGCGGGTGGGGACGTCGAGGACCTCGCCGCCCGCGAACGTGACGCCCGGTTCGTAGGAGACGTAGCAGGGCTGAGCGACCGCGACGGTGTCGCCGGGGTTCACCAGCGCGCGGAAGGCGAGGTCGAGGGCCTCGCTGGCGCCCGCGGTGACGAGGATCTCGTCGTCGGGGTCGTACTCGAGGTTCCAGCGGCGGACGTCGCGGGCGATCTCTTCCCGGAGCTCGCGCTTGCCCCGGTTGGCGGTGTAGGAGGTCTGCCCGCGCTCCAGGGAGGTGATGGCAGCCTCCCGGGCGGCCCACGGCGCCGAGAAGTCGGGTTCGCCCACACCAAGGGAGATAACGTCGTCCATCTCCTCGGCGAGTTCGAAGAACCGGCGGATGCCGGAGGGCGGCACCTCGGCGACGCGGTCGGAGGGCGTCAGCGTCATGGCGTGACCGACAGGCGATCGTCGTCGCCGCCGTCGTCGAATCGGTAGCCGCCCTGCTTGTACGTCTCCATGATGTAGTGGGTGACCGTCTGGGTGATCTCCGGCAGCGGCGCGACCTTGTCGCTGATGAACCGCGAGACCTCCCGCATGTTCTGGCCCTCCACCTCGAGGGCGAAGTCGTAGTCGCCGGAGACCAGCCGGAGGCCCTGGACCTCCGGGAAGCCCGCCAGCCGCTTTGCGACGTCGCGGTAGCTGGTCTCGCGGTCCAGCGTGACGTTGCACTCGACGTGGGCCTGCACGCGCTCGTCGCCGACGGCGTCCCAGTCGACGATGGCGGTGTACCCCTGTACGACGCCCTGGGCCTCGAGTTCGTCGATGGCCTCCTCGACTGCCTCCTCGTCCCGCCCGGTGAGGCGCGCGAGGTCGGCCGTCGAGTAGCGGGCGTTCTCGCACAGCAGTTCGAGGAGTTCGTCGCGCTCGTCCATACGGGTACCCGGGATAGCGCGGACTAAAGCGTTGCGAGCCTCCGGCACGCCGTCGCACGCCGACCGGCCCGACCGACGGATAGCTGCGTGCCGCTTAATATAACGATTCTTGGTGCGGTTCGGCATATAAGGTCATGCTGTGGCATATTATCTCTCGATACTATTATTATCCCTTCGAACGCTTGTCCGGACATGAAGCAGCACGCGCTTCAGACGGCACTCACACTGTACCAGGGCGGCACACTCGACGCCGAGACGGCGGCCAAGAAGGCCGGCATCTCGCCCGAGCGCCTCCAGCGAGCCGTCGAACGCGCCGGCGGCACCCTCGGGACGCCCACCGCCAGTCCGAAGCGCATCTCCGTCGGCGCCGACTGACCGCGGTTCCCCCAGCCCGCACCCGGCGCCGCTGACGAATCGAAACCGAACCGGCTTACAGACCGGACGGCGAAGCCCCGGCCGTGCCGCGCAGTCACGCGCCGCTCGTGGTCGGCCTCGTCTCCGGTTCGCACGTCGTCAACCACGCGTACCTGCTCCTCTTCGCGCCCGCGTTCTCGCTCCTGAGCGGCGAGTTCGACGCCTCCCTCGCGGCGCTCGGTCTCACCATCGGCGTCGTCAACGGCGTCGTCACCGCCGGCCAGCTCCCGCTGGGGTACATCTCCGACAGCTACAGCCACGCGGCGGTCCTGATCGGCTGTCTCGTCGTCGGGTCGCTCGGCTGCGCGCTGTCCGCGCTGGCGCCGACCTACGAGTGGCTGCTCGTCGCCGCCGGCGTGATGGGCCTCGGCGTCGCCGGCCACCACCCCGCCCACTACCCGCTCATCTCCGCCGCCGCCCCCGAATCGTACCGCTCGCGGGCCTACAGCGCCCACGGCTTCGCCGGCGCCGTCGGCCTCGCCGTCCCGTACGCCGCCGTTCCCGCGGCCGTCGCGCTCGGCTACGGCTGGCGGGCGGCCTTCCTCGCCATCGCCGCCCTCGGGTTCTGCTACGCTGGCGTCGCCGCCCTCGTCGTCCGGCGACTCCCGGCGTCGATCACCCGCGCCGGCGCGCAGGCCCGAGAGGACGACCCGGCGCCGTTCGGCAGCGCCGACACTCCCCGGGAGCGCCTCCGCGACCTCCGCGACCGCTTCGTCGGCTACCTCCGGATGCTCGCCGGCGCGCCGCTCATCCTCGCGCTCACCGCGCTGTGGTTCGTCAACAGCGCCGCCATCTGGGGCGTCCGGTCGTACGCGGCCACCCTGCTCGACGCCGGCTACGGCGTCGACGCCGGCACGGCCAGCCTCGTCGCCAGCGCGATGCTCGTCGTCGGCGCTGTCGTCCTCCTCGGTGGGGGCTACCTCGCCGACCGCATCGGGCCGCTCCCGATGCTCTTCGCTGGCTACGGCTCGCTGGTCGTCCTCGCCGGCCTCCTCTCGACGGCGCTCCTCCCCGCGCTCGCCGCCGTTGGCGTCGTCCTCCTGCTTGCCGCCACGGTCGACCTCTCCCGGCCGGCCCGCTCGACGCTGACCGACCTCGCCTCGGAGCGCCGCGACGTCGGCAAGAACTTCGCGCTGATGACCATCGGCATCTCGGCCGGCGGCGCCGTCGCCCCGCCGGTCTTCGGCTACGTCATCGAGCAGACCGACGTCTGGGCGGCCTTCGTCGGCGTCGCTGCCACCGCCGCCGTCGCTCTCGGGCTGTCGCTCCTCGTCGCCCGGACCGTCCGCGACGGTGCCTGAACGCACGTCGACCCGCGTCGCTCCCAGACCGAGGTGGAAAAGCACAAACGCGCCGGTGGCGACAGGTCTCCCAATGAGCCACGTCCGGAACATCGCGCAGGGTGCCCGCGGCTTCACGAGCAACGCCTTCCTCGTCGAGGGCGAGCGGACCGTCCTCGTCGACGCGGGCAACGACTTCGACGCCGTCTCGCGGATCGAGAGCGCCGTCGACGACCTCGACGCCCTCGTCCTCACCCACACCCATCCCGACCACGTCGGCAACGTCGGACCGGTCGTCGAGGCCTTCGACGTCGACGTCTGGGGATTCGACCCCGACCAGGACCTAGTGGACCGCGCCATCGCCGACGGCGACGAGGTACGGATCGGCGACCACGAGCACGTCGCGCTGCACACGCCCGGCCACAAGGACGACCACCTCTGCTTCTACTCGGAAGAGGCCGGCACCCTGTACGCGGGCGACCTCGTCTTCGCCAACGGCGGCTTCGGCCGGACCGACCTACCGGAGGGCGACCGGGCGACGCTGATCGAGAGCGTCGAGTACCTGCTGGAGACCGTCGACGACTCGCTGTCGGCGATGTACGTCGGCCACGGTCCCGCCGTCGAGACGGACCCGATCCACCACGTCGAACTCGCCCTCCAGTCGGCCCGGATGAGCGCCTGACACCTCGGTCCCCGATTTCGGTCCCTACCGGGCCTCTATCCGGTCATTCTACGAATCTGGGAATCTGCTGCGGTATATATGCTCCTGTGTCGCGTCTCTGTAACTGTAGGAGATCACAATGTCAACAGAGAAACTGTCGGCCGGGACGAACGTCTTCGAGAGCAAGATCGGTGGCATCAGCGTCACGGGGAAGGCCCACAGCCTGAGCGCGTGGTTCGTCCTCGCCTTACGGCTCATGATCGGGTACGCGTTCCTGTACTCGGGCTTCACGAAGCTCACCGCCGCGGAGCCGTTCGACGCCGGCGGCTACCTGACCCACGTCGCCGCAGCGAACGGCAACCCGCTAGCCGGCGTGTTCGCCTGGATGGGGTCGTCGCCGTGGTTCGTCGAGTTCGCGAACGTTGCCGTCCCGTGGGGCGAGGTCCTCATCGGCCTCGGGCTCATCGTCGGCGCCATGGTCCGCCTCGCGGCGTTCTTCGGCGCGCTCATGATGCTCATGTTCTACTTCGGGAACTGGGACATGGCCCACGGGTTCATCAACGGCGACTTCGCGTACATGCTCGTGTTCCTGGCGGTCGCGGCGTTCGGCGCCGGCC
Organism: Natronomonas salina; assembly: GCF_013391105.1. NCBI lineage: Archaea > Methanobacteriati > Methanobacteriota > Halobacteria > Halobacteriales > Natronomonadaceae > Natronomonas > Natronomonas salina. The sequence continues at coordinate 745,148 of NZ_CP058335.1, read as the reverse complement.
GCATCCTCGGGCTCGACGCGCTCATCGAACAGTACGAGATCGACGGCACGCCGCTCGTCGAGAAGTACCCCCGCCTCGAGTACGTCCTCGGCTGAGGTCGACCCCGGCCGCTGGACGATCTCTTTCTGCGCCGCTTCCGATCATCTTCCGTCCCACACGCCGACGCCACCCCGTCACTCGCTGTACAGCGAATACGTGATGACGGCGAACCCGACGGCGACGAGCAGGCTCTCGATAAGGAGCACGACGTCGACGGGTGCGCCGAACGCCTGGTGGGCGGCGCCGGCGAGTAGCGACCCCAGCGTGACGAAGCCGAAGCCGCCGGCGAGGTAGCCGATCGGCCGGGCGCCGGTCCGACGGTACGCCCGGGCCGCGAAGAAGGTGATGAGCCCGCCCAGGACGAGCGTGATCGCCTTGAGCGCGACGACCGCGGGTGCGGTCTCCGCCGAGATGGTCGCCGCGATCATGTCGCGTCCCGGACCTCGGTCCACATGTCGACGAGGTTCTGCTCCGGTTCGGCGAGCGGCCGGTTGATGGCGACGTCGAGCCGGTCGGCCTCGTCCATCTCCAGGACGATCCGCTCGAAGTCCCGGACGTACCGCGTCCGGTGGTGGCCGCCCTCGCGGATCTCGGTGCGCTCGTCGACCAGTTCGGCGCGCTTCAGCCGCGCGACCTTCCGGTAGGTCGTCGACAGCGGGACGTCCGCCCGCTCGGCGAGGTCGCTCACGCTCGTCGGCTCGGACAGCTCCGAGAGGAGGTCGCGGCACTGCTCGTCGTCCAGCGCGCCGACCACGGTCGGCGCGGTCAGCGGTTCCGAGCGCCCGTCGTCCAGCACCATACCTCCGACTCTGGCGGGTCCCCTAAAGAACTGTGCCCCGGTTCAGACCGCCGCGAGCAACTCGTCGTACGCCGTTTCGTAGGCGTCCGCGACGGCGCCGACGTCGTCGCGCTCGTCGCTCGACAGCGCCGGCAGGGTCAGCGCGGCCGCGGGGTCGAGTAGCTCCAGCACGTTGTCGACGCGCTCCTCGAGGCGCCCCTCGTGGGCGCTGCCGCTGGCGACCTCGCAGGACTTCGCGTACCGCTCGCCGTCGTAGATCCGGCAGCGCCGGGGTTCGACCACCGCGACGGCGTCGGGGGCGAACTCTGTCAATGGCCGCGCGATGTCGGAGTACGACTCGACGATCGCCGCGTCTCGGGCGGCGAGTTCGTCGTCGAGGGCGGCCAGTGCCGGCGCGTGGAGGTCGGCCATGACGTCGTTCAGTTCCGCGAGCGTCTCGACGACCGGCGCCTCGTCCAGCGAGAAGGCTCGCCGGGCGGCCGGCGGCACCTCGACGTCGGCGTTGGCGACGTAGCGGTCCCCCCCGTCGACCGTGGGTGGCGTCACCCTGTCGCAGATGAACCGTCGGCCGTCGCGGCCGAGTGGTCCCTTCCCGCGACCGGGCGTCGGCAGCCACAGCCGGTGGACGGGGTTGATGGCCTCCGGGCGGACGTCGCCGGGCGAGGCGGCGGCGATCAGCTTGGAGTCCTTGCCGTAGAGCCGACCCTGCTCGACCGAGCGGCGGTAGTCGTCCTGGTCGTACCAGTAGCCGTTGCCGGCGCGGGGCTTGTAGCCGCGGACGCCGGTGCGTTCGATCAGGCCGGTGGTGAACGTGGTCTTGCCGGCGTCGACCTCGCTGGACCCGGCGACGAGCAGCTTCATTTCAGGCCGTAGTAGCCGGGCTGGTCGTCGGCCTCGGGTTCGGCGAAGACGAACGACTCGCTGTGGTCGAGCATCCACGGGATGGCCCAGTCGAGCAGGACGTTCTCGGTCTCGGGGTCGAGCTCCTGGCCGGGTTCGACGCCCTGGAGCAGCCGCGCGATCTCGTAGACGGTGTACAGTTCCTCGCGGTCGAGTACCTCCTCGGGGTCGCGGAACTCGAAGGCCCGGAGGTCCTCGAAGTCCTCGCGTGGTCGTGGCATGCGCGGGCCTAGGCGAGCGCCCCCCTTGGCCCTGACGGGACGGCGGCGCGAGAGATGTCGCCCCGTCCGCCCTGTGCGTGGACATCGGCCAGGACGCCTGCCCGTGGCTACGTCGGCGATGGAGATAGCCTCGGCTCTGGTGTGGCGTCAAAAGAATGTCGGTGGTGTGACTACGGTACTGCGGCTCGTCGTGTTACTGGTTCAGCGCCTTCTCGTACTGCTCGGCGACGTTGTCCCAGTCGACGACGTCGAAGAAGTTGTCGACGAACTCGCCGCGGTCGGGACCGTAGTCGTAGTAGTAGGAGTGCTCCCAGACGTCCAGCGCGAGGATGGGGTGGCTGCCCCAGAGTGCGCCCTGGTCGTGCTTGTCGACGACGAGGTTGCGCAGCTGGTCGGCGACGGGGTCGTAGACCAGCAGCGCCCAGCCGCCGGCCGCGCCGGCCGCGGCCTTGAACTCGCCCTTCCAGCCCTCGTAGGAGCCGAAGTCCTCCTCGATGCGGTCGGCGAGTTCGCCGGACGGCTCGCCGCCGCCGTTCGGGGACATGTTCTCCCAGAACAGCGTGTGCAGGTAGTGACCGCTACCGTTGTGGGTCACGTTGCGGATGGCCGACGCGGAGCTACCGAACTCGCCGGACTCGCGGTTCTCGGCGAGGGTCTCCTCGGCGCTGTCCAGGCCGTTGACGTACCCCTGGTGGTGGGTGTCGTGATGCCACGTCACGACCTGTTCGGAGATTGACGGTTCGAGGGCGTCGTAGTCGTACGGGAGCGGCGGAAGCTCGGGGTTGGATTGTTCGGGCATTTATATCGTCCTCCAATTCTATACAACTCCGGCATTCCTGTTAAAACTTCGTTGTCGGATGCTACCACGTCTCGCCCGAATACCGGGGGAAGGCGGACAGACGCCGTCGTCCCCTCGTCAGGCTGCGGCATCGTTCGAACGACGTCGACAGCCGGTCGAGCCGTCGCCTCATAAGTTGTACTGGTGCGTACTGGACGCCGGTAGTCGAACGTCCCTCGACTGCTCGGAGTTCTTGCCAACTACGTATCACTTCTACCCGTCTACTGGGCCCCGGGGGTCAGCCGAAGGCCAGCGAGAGATACGCCAGCGTGAACAGCGTGGCGTTGTAGGCGCCGTGGATGAGCGATGGGACGACGAGGTTGTCGGTCACCTCGTAGGTGATGCCGAAGACGAGGCCGGGGACGAACAGCATCGTCACCGTCAGCGCGCGCCCCGAGACCGGCCCGGCCAGCGACGTCCAGTGGATGCCGGCGAAGATGGCGGTCGCGAGGACGATCGCGACCGGCGCGGAGAACGTCTCGCGGAGGCGGCCCTGGACGATGCCGCGGAAGAGCAGTTCCTCCCCGGGGCCGATGACGAGGATCGCGAGGACGACGAGCACGAGGAAGACGCGGGGGTCCTGCTCGCCGAGTTCGGCCGCGCGGTTCTGGGCCGGCGAGAGGTCCAGCAGGAACACGACGACGAAGATGAGCGAGAACGCGGTGACGAACGCGAGGATGTACCCCGCGGCGGCGTACATCCACCCCTCGAGGTCGGGCACCCGGACGCCGAGGTACTCGATCGGCGAGACGTCGCGGTAGGAGAGGTACAGCAGCGAGAGGCCGCCGAAGGCGACGCCCTGCAGCAGGAGCGTCGAGAGGATCGTCGCCGGGATGACGGACAGTTCGACGCCGAGGGCGGCGAGGGCCTCGCTGACGGCGAGGCCGACGAGGCTGCCGCCACCGAGGCCCAGGGCGGCCAGCGACAGCGCCACGACGACCGCGAGGAGGGGATCGGGGATCCGGCCGGTGATCGCTCCCGCCCCGCTGGAGGACTGGCGTGACATGCGGCCGGCTATACCCGGCGGGACGAAAAAGGCCCCGCTAGCGGCCCTTGACGTACCAGTAGGCTCCCGCCGCGAGGAGCGGGACGGCGACGACGAGCGGCAGCGTCAGCACGCCCCCGGCGTCGCCGGAGAACTGCACGCCCAGCAGGACGGCGGCGAAGGCGACCGCCAACGCCGCGACGACGAGGCCGACGGGCCGGAGCGGGTCGTCGGCGTCGAACACGCTACTGCTCGCTCTCGTGGAGGCTCTCGAGGATCTCCGGGTCGGTGCGGAACTTCAGGACGTTGTGGACGATGGAGTTCCGGAGGTTGTCGACGACCTCGCCGTGGTGCTTGTAGAAGTCGTGGATCCACTGCGACTGGGCCTGCCGCGTCGCGAACATCATCACCGCCTTCCACTGGTACTCCCCGTCCGAGAGGAAGTAGAACAGCGTGTTCGGCGAGTCCCGGATGAACTCCATGGCCGGCCGCCAGCCCTCGTCGAAGTTCTCGGGGTTGAACTTGAACTCGAAGAGCGCGAAGAAGAAGTACTCCTCGTTGGGGATGATGGCCTCCCTGAAGACGCCCTCCTCCCGCATGCCGCGGATCGACTCGGAGACGGTGACGTGGGAGACGTCGATGCCGTACTTCTCGTCGAGGATCCGCGCCAGGTCCCGCGAGGAGAGTTGCGGGTCGCGCGAGAGTTCTCGGAGAACCAACACGTCGCGCTCCTTGAACTCCCAGTCCGGTGGTTCGCTCGATGCCATAGGCTCCTACTCACGCTCCCCCGTAGTGTCAGTTTCGGTGAGGAAGCGACCGAGTTCCTCGCGGTAGGCGTCCGACCGGTCCTCGACGACCCAGTGGAAGGCGTCGCCGAGTTCGACGACCTCGCCGCCCAGTTCGTCGGCGAGCCGCTCGCCGTATTCGATCGGCTGCATCACGTCGTCTTTCGCCCACAGGCACAGCAGGTCGACGTCGATGTCCTCGTAGGGGATCTCCGTCGTGTGGTTGGTGTTCGTCGCGACGGCCGCCCGCGAGATGGCTGTCTTGCCGCCCTCGCGGAGCCACGGCGCCTTCATCCCCTCGACGAACTCGGGGTCGGCCTCGCCGTGGGCGCCCTCGGCGAACGCGAAGTCGAGCTTCTCCTCGAAGGCGTCGTCGTCGAGGTCGGTCGTGTCGGGGAGCCCGAGGTTCGAGACGAACTCGACGGGCCAGGAGTCGTAGCAGACGATGTTCGAGGCGACGAAGCGGTGGACCCGGTCGGGGGAGTGGGCCGCGAGCCGCAGCGCCGCGCCGCCGCCGATGTCGTGGGCGACGACGGTGACCGACTCCTCGCCGAGGTCGTCGAGCAACTGCTCGAGCATCGCCTCCTGGGCGCGGATCGACCGGTCGAAGCCGTCGTGGCTCGCGGAGTTGCCGTACCCCAGCATGTCGGGGACGACGACGCGGTAGTCGTCCTCGAACGCCGGCGCGACGTCGCGCCAGAGGTACGACCACGTCGGGACGCCGTGGACGAACAGCAGCGTGTCCTCGGGGTCTTCCGGCCCTTCGTCTCTGAAGGCGACCGTCAGGTGGTGGCCGTCGACGGTGACCTCCGTCTCCGTCTGGACGTCGGTCCACTCCTCGTGGTTCATAGCACGCGGTCGGAGATGATGTTCTTCTGGATCTCGCTGGTGCCCTCGTAGATCTTCGTGATGCGTGCGTCGCGGTAGTAGCGCTCGACGGGGTGGTCGGTGACGTAGCCGGCGCCGCCGTGGACCTGGATGGCCTCGTCGGCGACGTCGACGGCGTGCTCGGAGGCGAACAGCTTCGCCATCGAGGCCAGGCGGACGGCCGTGTCGTCGCGGTCGTTCTGGACGGCCGTCGCCGCGCGGTAGGTCAGCGAGCGGGCGGCCTCGACGTTCGTCGCCATCTCGGCGATCTTGTGCTCGATGGCCTGGAACTCGGAGATCTTCTGGCCGAACTGCTCGCGCTGGTTGGCGTACTCGACGGCGGCGTCGAGGGCGCCCTGGGCCGCGCCGACGGCCTGGGCGGCGACGCTCGTCCGGCCGGAGGCGAAGAAGTCCATCAGCTGGTAGAAGCCCTTGTTCTTCTCGCCGATGATGTTCTCCTCGGGGACGCGGACGTCGTCGAGGACGACCTCGGCGAGGTCGGAGGCGCGGATGCCGAGCTTGTTGTTGATCTTCTCGGTCTTGACGCCGTCGGTGTCCATCGGGACGAGGAACGCGGTGATGCCGCGGTGTGGCGGCTCGGCCTCGGGGTCGGTCTTCGTCATCGCGACGCCGACGTCGGCGACCGTCCCGTTGGTGATCCACATCTTGTTGCCGTTGATGACGTACTCGTCGCCGTCCTGCTCGGCGACCGTCTCGATGCCGGCGACGTTCGAGCCGTGGGCCGGCTCGGAGATCATCGAACAGGAGGCCGACTCGCCGTTGGCGACCTTCGGCAGCCACTCCTCCTTCATCCACTCGTCGCCGTACTCGATGATCATGTCCGTCCCGAAGCCGGCGCTGCCGACGGCCGACCCGATGCCGGGGTCGGCGCGCCACAGCTCCTCGGTGACGATGGTCGCCGAGAGCTTGTCCATCCCGGCGCCGTCGTACTCCACCGGGATGCCGGGGGCGACGAAGTCGAGTTCGGCCGCCTCCCGCCGCAGGTCCTCGGGGTACTCCTTGTTCTCGTCGTGCTCCTGGGCCACCGGCGTGATCTCTTCCTCGCCGAACTTGCGGACAGCCTCCCGGATCGCCTCGTGCTCACCCGTCAACTGGAACGTCATACGCGTTCCATAGAGTTCCATTGAAAAATAGATTGCCCCTTTCGCCAAACAATGGTAAAACAAACCGGCCAGTCGTCGCCCCGTCACGGAACGGAGACGGGCCGAACGCTCGGGTGCGGAGTCGGACCGCGACGACCGCTCCTCAGCGGCCCTGGAAGTCCGGCTCGCGGCCCTCCATGAAGGCGTTGGCGCCCTCCTCGTGGTCGTGCGTGGCGAAGACCGCGGCCTGCGCGGCGGCCTCGTTGTCCTGGGCGTCCTTCAGCGAGGTGTCGAAGCCCTGTTCGATGAGCTTCTTCGAGGTGCGGAGCGCGACCGTCGGGCCCGTGGCGATCTGCTCGACGAACTCGTCGGCCTGGTCCTCGAAGTCCTCCGCGTAGACGTGGTTGAACAGGCCGAGGTCCTCGGCCTCCTCGGCGTCGAGCAGCTCGCCGGTGAAGACGAGTTCCTTGGCCTTGCTGACGCCGACCTGCCGCGGCAGGAGGTAGGAGGTGCCCGTGTCGATGGCGAGGCCGACCTGCCGGAAGCCGAAGCTGATGCGCGCCTCGGCGGAGGCGAGCGTGACGTCGGCGGCGATGGCGAGGTTCGCGCCCGCGCCGTAGGCGACGCCGTCGACCTTCGCGACCGTCGGCAGGTGGAACTCCGCGATGCGCTGGATGGCGCGGCTCGTCTCGTGCTGGATGCGTTCGACGGCCTCGTGGAGCTCGGCCTGCCCGCTCATCAGCTCCACCATCGAGCTGACGTCGCCGCCGGCGCAGAACGTCCCCTCCTTGCCCGTCACGACGAGACAGCGGGCGTCGTCGTCGGTCTCCACCTCGTCGACGGCGTCGACGATTGCCCCGGACATCTCCGAGGACAGGGCGTTGCGGTTGTCCGGTCGGTTCAGTGTGATGGTCGCGACCCCGTCCTCGACGTCGAGTTCGACTGCGTCACTCATGGTATACTTCGACATGCGCGGCCCACGTCTAAAGCCTTGCCACCTGGGTAACCAGCGTACGCCGAGGTGCCGCCATTACCTAACAGCCGAAAGAAATTCGCTGGAGTCGATTACGATTGGTTGCGGCTTCCGTGCGGCGACGTCACGTGACGCCGATGTAGGCGTCGCGGACGTACTCGCTCTCCTTGAACTCCTCGGACGTGCCGGATAGCTCGATGGAGCCGTTCTCCATGAGGGCGAGCCGTTCGGCGTGCCGCAGCGCGAACGTCGAGTTCTGCTCGACGAGCAGGATGGTCATCCCCTCGTCGTGGAGCCGGCGGATGGCCTCGCTGATGTCGTCGATGATGACCGGCGCCAGCCCGAGCGTCGGTTCGTCGAGCATGAGCAACTCGGGGTCGCTCATCAGCGCCCGCCCGACGGCGAGCATCTGCTGCTCGCCGCCGGACATCGTCTCGGCCTCCTGTTCGCGCCGCTCGTCGAGCCGCGGGAACAGGTCGTAGACCATCTCGAGGTCCTCCTTGACGCCCTCGCGGTCGTCGCGGAACTGCGCGCCCATCAGGAGGTTCTCGTGGACGGAGAAGAACGGGAAGAGGTCCCGCTTCTCCGTCGTGTAGACGAGGCCGTCACGGATGAGCTTCCGGCTGCTGACCGCCGCGACGTCGCTGTCCTTGTAGCGGATCGACCCCTCGTAGTCCTTCAGCCCGGCGATGCTGTCGAGCATCGTCGTCTTGCCGGCCCCGTTGGGACCGATCACGCCGACAATCTCGCCCTCGTTCACCGACAGCGAGACGTCTTTCAGCGCCTGGGTCTTCCCGTAGTACACGTCGATGGAGTCGACTTCGAGTAGTGGGTTCTGGCTCATCAGATATCACCTTCGCTGGAGAGGTACGCCTCCTGGACGCGCTCGTCTTCGGCGATCTCCTCCGGGGTGCCCTGAGCGAGCTTCTCGCCGTTGTGCAGCACGACCACGCGGTCGACGAGCTGCATCAGCCCGCTCATGTTGTGGTCGACGACGACCATCGACATCCCGGCGTCGCGGAGCGCCTCGATCTGCTCGGAGAGCGTCCGGATCTCCTGTTGGTTCATACCGGCGAACGGCTCGTCGAGCAGGAGCATCTCCGGTTCGGTCGCGAGCGCCTTCGCGATCTCGAGGCGGCGCACGTCGGCGTGGGCCAGCTCGTCGGGCGTCTCGTGGAGCTTGTCCTGGATGTCGACCCGCGACGCGTAGCCGGCGATCTCCTCGTCGGAAGCGCCGCCGTGCAGCGACGAGATCTTGTTCGGCAGCGTGAACAGCTTGATGTTCCCCGCGACGGGGTAGGCGTCGATCGGGTTGGACTCCTGGGAGACCCGCGAGAGACCGCGGTTGACGATGTCGTGGGTCTGCCAGTCGGTGATGTCCTCGCCGTCGAAGCGGACGTGGCCGTCCGTGACGTCGTAGATGCCCATCGTGCAGTTGAACACGGTGGTCTTCCCGGAGCCGTTCGGGCCGATGAGCCCCAGGATCTCGCCCTCCTCGACGTCGAACGAGAGGTCGTCGACGGCGACGAGGCCGCCGAACTCCTTCCTGAGGTCGTCGATCTCGAGCTTGCTCACCGCCGGTCACCTCCGACCTCGCCGAGGCGGTGCCAGATCTTCCGGAACAGGCCGCGGCGGGCGAACACCAGCACGAGCAGCACGAGCACCCAGAGGATCATGTAGCGGACCGACCGCGACTGGCCGCCGAGCAGCTCCTCGTTGAGGAACTCGAAGAGGAACGCCCCGCCCAGGGGCCCGAGGATCGAGCCCATGCCGCCGAGGACCGCCATCGCGATCATCTCGATGCTGTTGTCGACGAGGATGAACGTCGCCGGGTCGACGTTCCCGTAGAAGCCGACGAGCAGCACGCCGCCGATGCCCATCGGGATGGAGCTGAGGACGAACGACCAGATCTTGAACTTCGTCGGGTTGATACCGGCCGCCGAGACCGCCGACTCGTTCTCCCGGATCGCGACGAGGATCATCCCGAGGTTCGACCGTGCCAGGAACGTCAGCACCAGCGCGACGAGCAGCATCGGGACGAGCATGTAGTAGTACCGCATGACCGGGTCCCACGTGAACACCTCCGGCTGGCTGAACCCGGGAATCCCGCCGAGCGCGTCGTAGGCGGTCGTCAGCCTGTAGAACAGGAGCACCCCGACGAACGTGATCAGCGAGAAGTACGGGCCCTCCAGCCGGAGCGTCGGCAGCGCGATGAGCAGCCCCAGCACGAGCGACGCGAGCACCGACAGCACGGCGGTCACGACGAACGGCATCTCGGGGTTGACGTTGACGAGCAGCAGCGCGGTCGTGTAGGCGGCGATGCCCGACAACACGGAGTGGCCGAAGCTGATATACCCCGTGTAGCCGCTCTGGATGTCCCAGCTCATCGCGAAGATGGCCCAGATGCTGGCGAGCGCCAGCGTCCGGAACATGGTCCCGCTGACGAGGGGAGCCCAGAGTTCGGCGGTCAGCAGCGCGAGGATGGAGACGGCCAGCAGCAGGAACTGCAGGCCGTTCAGCTTGCCGAAGTACGGCCCGAGATACCGGTTGAAGAGATTCGCGACCGGCGAGAACGCACGCTCGATCGGTCCGAGGACGCGGTCGAGCCCGCGATCGAAGGTGTCCTTGGCACTAGTCATGGACGTACTCCCTCCCGTAGAGGCCCTGTGGCATGTAGAGGATGAACAACAGCAGCAGGATCAACGACAGGATCCCCCTGAACTCGTGGCCGATGAAGGTCACGGTGAACTGTTCGAGGAAGCCGATGAGGTAGGCGGCCACGACCGACCCCTTGATGGAGCCGATGCCGCCGATGACGACGATGATGAACGCCAGCGCCAGCGGGTTCAGCCACATCTGCGGCGTCGCCCCGTCGGCCGCGCCCAGGAAGATCCCGGCGATGCCAGCCAGCGTGCCGGCGATGAGCCAGGTCTTCGCCCGCACGGCGTGCAGGTTGACCGCGGTGAGCACCGCACCGCGCTCGCTCATCGACGCCGCGAGGATCGACCGACCGTCGTCCGTCTGGGTGATGTAGTACCAGAGCAAGCCGATTGCGATCCACGAGACGACGAAGCCGAGTATCTGTACCCACCGGATGCGGGTGCTGATCCCGTACTCGGCGAGGTTCACCGAGTTGCGCGAGACGAGCGACATCCCCATCGTCGGCGATCCGAACACGGTGAGTACGGCCTCCGTCGCGATGACCGCGACGATCACCGTCGATAGGAAGGTTATCACGGGGTTCTCCTCGACCCACCGGACGAGCACCTCGTAGAGGGCCAGCGACAGCACCGCGATCACGCCGAGCGTTAGGACGAACGCGAGCGCCGAATGGAGGCCCAGCATGTCGTTTCGCGAGAACACTGCGAAGATGTACGCCCCGGACATGATGAGGGCCCCGTGGGCCAGGTTGAGTACGCCCCCGACGCCGAAGATCATCGTGAAGCCGATGGCTATCAGCGCGTAGACCGCGCTGATCATGGCACCGTTGACGATCAACTCGGGTAGTTGGCCGGCGACCATCGCTTAGCGCATCCATTCCGGCATGACGTGGTCGGCCGTGCGGTACTGCTCGGGGTAGACGCACTCGAGGCTGCCATCTCCCTGCCACTGCGTGACAGGGTAGTTCACGATATCCCCCTGGTCGTTGCGGGTCTCCTTGAGGTCGTGGGGGTAGTCGGAGTCCTCGCCGTAGAACTCGATGGTGCCCGCCACGCCGGTGTGGCTCACGTCGAGCATCGAGTCGACGAAGTTGTCGATACTCCCCCTCGGGGACTCCTCGTTCTCGTTGGCGACCTCGCTGACGATGTTGATGGCGTCGTAGGTCGTAAAGCCCATGTACATCGGCGCCTGGTTCGGCGGGTTCTCCGCGTCGCCGAACTGCTCGCGGTAGGACTCGACGAACGGGACCGTCTTCTCGGTGATGTCGGTGACGCCAGCGGCACCGGTCTGGGCCGTCGTCTCGTACAGCGCGGCGCCCTGCGAGGCTTCGAAGTAGCCGGGGAACATCCCGGTGACGTGGATACCCTCGATGCCGAAGTCGTACTGGCCGTCGTGCCACGTGCCGAGCATCGAACTCCCGTCGATGTGCGCGAAGAAGCGGAGGATGTAGTCCGCGTCCGTCCCCGAGATCTCGTCCATCACGGAGCCGACGTCGGGGCTGTCGATGGAGAGGGCGGATTCGTAGACGATCTCGATGTCGCGCTCGGAGAGGAGCCCCGGAATCAGCTCTTCGAAGGACGTCGTCCAGGCGGCATTGTCGCGCAGGAACGCGACTTGATCCCAGTCGTGGAGGTCCTTGAGGTAGCCCGCGTAGCCGGCCATCGCCTCGGCCTGCAGGTCCGAGTTGATGGGGCCCGGACGGAAGATGTTCTTGTACTTGTCGTAGTTCTCTCCGGCGTGGTCCCGCGTGACCTGCGGTGAGGCCGACCCCGTCACGAGGAGGGGGACGTCGTTGTCCGCCGTCAGGTCGACGAGTGACAGGGCAACCTCGGAGGCGAAGACGCCCACGAGCATGTCGACGTTCTCCTGCTGGATGAGCTCCTCGACGACGGCCTGGGCCTGGGAGGCCGACGCCTCCGTGTCGCCCTCGACGATTTCGACCTCGCCGCCGTTGACGCCGTCACCCTCGTTTACGACGTTGGCCGCCATGTTGGCGCTTCGGAGCGACCCGACGCCGAGGGGGCTCGTCATCGGTCCGATGTGGCCGACCTTCAGGCCCTCGCTGCTTCCCTCGTCGCCGCCGTTGCCGCCGAGACAGCCCGCCAGTGCCACGCCCGTCGCCCCGGCTCCCGTCGCCTTCAGGAACGACCGCCGACCGACGCCGCTGATTCTCGCGTTCGATGCCGACTCCCGAGGGGTTCTGCCATTGTTAACCATTATCCCGAGAATCACTTACAGTGAATCGCACATAAATGTGCTGCTAGTTTTCACCCGTTTCGACACGTGACAACGATTGGCGAAGTTCAGCGAGCGGTCCAGCCGCCGTCGACTGCCAGGGTCGCCCCGGTCGCGTAGGAGGCGAGGTCGCTGGCCAGGAACACCGCCGGTCCGGCGACCTCGTCGGGGTCGGCGAACCGGTCCAGCGGCGTCCGCTCCTCGATGGAGCGCCGCAGTTCCTCGTTCTCCCGGAGGTCGGTCGTCAGCTCGGTCGCGACGTACCCCGGAGCCAGGCAGTTCACGCGCACGTCCGGCGCCCAATCTAGTGCGAGGCTCTTGGTCAGGCCGACGAGGCCGTGCTTCGAGGCGACGTAGGGGTGCTGGCGCGGCAGCCCGACGAGCCCGCCCACGCTGGCGACGTTCAGCAGCGTGCCGCCGGACTCCTTCAGCGAGGACTCGGCGGCGCGCGCGCAGGCGAAGGCCCCGCCGAGGTTGACGTCCAGCACCTGGTCGTACCCCTCGTCGCTCACCGCCTCCGGCGTCCCCAGCGCGTCCTCGGGGTTGATGCCGGCGTTGTTGACGACGACGTCCACGCCGAGGTCGTCGGCGATCCGGTCGAACGTCGAGGCGACCGCCTCGCGGTCGGCGACGTCGAGCGTCTCGATGCGGCTCTCGACGCCGCGCTCGCGCACCGCCTCGGCGACGGCCTCGACGTCCGATTCGGTCCGCGACAGCGGGACGACGTCCGCGCCCGCGTCGGCGAACCCGAGCGAAATTGCGCGGCCGATGCCGCGGGTGCCACCTGTCACGACGGCCGTCCTGCCCGTGAGATCGAGTTCCATACGTCAGACGGGACCGCTGGCGGCAAAAAAGGTGCGCCGCGGCGGGGCCGGGGCCTCGGACCCCGACCCCGTGCCCCGCGTTCCGCCCGTCACGCTCGCTCGCCCCGCTCCGTAACGCTCATACGGCGGATGCGCATAAGGTCCTCCAATGGACCTGCGCGTCATCGAGAACCTGGAGACGGAGCTTTCCATCGAGGTACAGGGCGAGGACCACACCTTCATGAACGTCCTGAAGGGCGCCCTGCTGGAGGTCGACGGCGTCGCCGCCGCGACCTACGACATGAACCCCGAGCAGTCCGGCGGCCAGACCGAGCCCGTCGTCACGGTGAAGACGGACGGCAGCATCGACCCCCTGGACGCCCTCCAGGAGGCCGCCGGCGGCATCAAGGAGAAGACCGGCGGGTTCCGCGACGCCTTCGAGCAGGCAGCGTAACTCCTCTCCGTTCCCCTTCGAAACCGCTTTCCCGACCCGCTCCCCACTGGAGCGTATGCGCCGTCGCACGTTCCTCGCGTCGTCTGCACTCGCAATCTCCGCTACCGCCGGCTGCCTCGGCGGCGACGGCGGCTCGGAGGGCGGGGACCCCTCCGCCGACGGGTACGCCCCGGAATCGGTCGAGTCCCCCGACCCGATGGAGGTCGACACCGACTCCTTCGAGCGCCTCGAGGTCGAGGGCGAGCGGGTGCCGCTGGCGCCCGTCGAGGTGACCTACAACTGGTACGCTCGCCGGGAGGCCCGGTTCGCCGACGCCCGGGGCCAGGGCCAGTACGACGAGTCGCGTATCGTCGGCGCGGCCTGGAGCCCGCCGGAGCCGTACTCGCGGAACGACGACCCGGTGGCGGACTGGCCGAAGTCCGACCGGATCGTCTGCTACTGCGGCTGTCCCCACCACCTCTCGTCGCTCAGAGCGTCGGAGCTCATCTCGGCCGGCTACGAGAACGTCTTCGTCATCGACGAGGGGTTCCACGAGTGGTCCGACCGCGGGCACCCGGTCACCGGCTCGGAGGGCGACGAGCAGGCCTCGGCGCGGGTCATCCGGGGGCGGAGCGACGCCGCCCACGCCGGCCAGACGGTGTTCGCGACGCACCTGCCGACGGACCAGTGGGAGGCCGCCTTCGTCGGCGACGACGGCAGCTTCGAACTCACGCTGCACTTCAGCGACGTCACCGACGACAGCGAGATCCGGATCGAGGCGCCCGACTACACGGTCGTCGACACCCTCGCGACACTCACCGCCGACGTCGTCACGGGATAGGGAGACTGGAGGGTAAGCGACCCTGTCCGGCTACAGCCGGATGGGGACGTCGCGCTCGTCGAGGTACTCCTTGACCTCGCGGATGGTGTACTCCTCGAAGTGGAATATGGAGGCCGCCAGCGCCGCGTCGGCGCCGGCGTCCCGGAAGACCTCGTGCATGTGCCCGGGGCCGCCGGCCCCCGAGGAGGCGATGACGGGCGTCGGGACCTCGTCGCAGACGGCCTTCGTCAGCGGGATGTCGTAGCCCTCCTTCGTGCCGTCGGCGTCGATGGAGTTGACGAACAGCTCGCCGGCGCCGCGCTCAGCGGCCTCGCGGGCCCACTCGACGACGTCGACGCCGGTGCCCTCGCGGCCGCCCTTGACGGTGCACTCGAACCAGCAGGACTCGCCGTCGACCTGGGCGTAGTGCTCGCCGGCCTCGTCGAAGCGACGCTTGGCGTCCACGGAGATGACGATGCACTGGCTGCCGAAGGCGCGGGCCCCCTCGCCGATGAGTTCGGGTCGCTCCAGGGCACCCGTGTTGATCGAGACCTTGTCGGCGCCCGCCCGGAGCGTCTCCTTGATGTCCTCGCGGGTCCGGATGCCGCCGCCGACGGTCATCGGGATGAACACCTCGTCGGCGACCGCCGAGACGGTGTCCAGCATCGTCTCGCGGCCCTCCGCCGACGCCGTGATGTCGAGGAAGACGAACTCGTCGGCGCCCGACTCGTTGTACTTGCGCGCCAGTTCGACGGGGTCGCCCGTGTACTGGAGGTCCTCGAAGTTCACGCCGGTGTACACCGACGCGTTCCCCGCGTCGTCGAGGGCCACGTCGATGCAGGGGATGATCCGCTTGGTGAGAGCCATCTACTACCCGACGGTTGGCCGCGTCCGGGTTTGACCGTTTCGGAGTCCCGAACGAATCGGACGCCCGTGAAATCCCGCTGGGTCCACCGGTCGGTTCCGGTCGCCCCGGCCGGTCGTAGCCCGTTGCAAACGCAGGCACAACCCACACCGGTCTCACGGCCCGATTTTCCGGTGTAGAACGAGCGCGGAGCGGCGCGAACCGAGTGGCGACCCTTACAACATCCACCCATGTCCGAACACAACAGACCCAGCAACCGGAGCGGCGAGGCCCAGGAAGAGGAACGACAGCGCCGACAGGGTCCGTCCCAGACGGACGCCAATCCGCAGCCGGCCCGCAGCGCTCAGAAAGAGGACTGGCAGACCCAGCAGGGGAACAAGCGCGACCAGCAGGACCAGCGCCGCCACCAGAAGAACCAGATCCGAGAGGAGCAACAGCAGCGCGTCCAGCAGGGCGGCGGCCAGCAGTCCCAGCAGGGCGGCCAGCGGCAGCAGGGCGGGACCCAGAACCAGCAGCACGGCGGCCACATGCACCAGGGCCAGCCCCAGGAAGCCCAGCAGGGCGGGACGTACGACAGCCGGATGGGCGGCCAGCAGCGGCAGAGCCGCGCTGGCGGACAGACCGGCCAGCCCGGCGGCACCCGCCAGAACATGCCCCACCAGCACCAGGGCGGCGGCCACCAGCAGTCTCAGCAGGGGGCCCAACCGCAGCAGGGCGGGACCCAGAACCAGCAGTACGGCAGCCAGCAGCAGAGCGACCGACGGCAACAGCAGCGACAGCAGGGCGGCCAGCAGTACCAGCAAGGGCAGCGGTCCCAGCAGGGCCGCCGTCAGCAGAACCAGTATCAGCAGACGGGCCAGAACCAGCAGCAGAACTACCAGCAGTCCCAGCAGACCCAACAGCGCCAGCAGGGCGGACAGCAGCGTCAGCAACAGCGCGCCCAGCAGCCGCAGCAGGGCCCGCAGAGCCAGCAGTACCAGCAGGGGCAGCGGTCCCAGCAGGGCCAGCAGGGCCAGCAGAACGACCAGTACCGCCAGCAGGGCGGCCATCCGGGCGCCCACGGCGAACCCGTCCAGGACAGCGGTCGTCACCAGGGCAACCAGCAGAACCAGCCGCACGGCCAGGTCCAGCAACAGCAGCGCCGGCAGAGCGGCCAGCGACAGCAGCAGGGCCAGCGAGGCGGTCGTGGCGGCCAGCAGGGCCGACAGGGACAGCGCTCCGGTCAACAGCAGCAAGGCCAGCAGAATCAGCAGAATCAGCAGCACCAGCAACAGCGGCGGCAGGGTCATAGCCAGCAGCGGAGCCAGGAGGACCAGCCCTGGGAGCGGAAGGACCTCGACCGCGGCCAGCAGGGGAACCAGCGATAACCCGAATCGCGATCGAACGACTCCACGACGGGGCGGCCTCGCCGTAGTCGTTCAGCCAGCGCGTAATTCTATTCCGATTCCACCAGAAGGAATTTGCCCGCTCGACCAGGAGGAGTGCCATGTTCGGCGACGCGAACTCGACCGTTGCGTTCGGCGCCGTCCACCTCGTGATTCTGGGCGTCGTCTCCGTCGCGCTGGCGACGACGCTCGGGCTCTACCTCCTGGGGCTGCCGATCGGGATGACCGGCGTCGCTTTCATCGTCATCGTCGTCGGATCGATGCTGCTGGCCCGGCCGCTGTTCGACCGAGCCAGCCCCGAGTTCGACCATACCGACCAAGAGTGAACGTAAATCTCGTCGACAGGCATCCAACGTAGTTCGGCAGACAGGGCGTCGTCTACGACTCAACCGAACCGGAGCGTTCTATCCGGTGACCCAGCGGGAAAAGCGGACCTAACCGCCAGTTCACCGGAGCGAGACGATCACTTGTGGACGTCGAGCAGATCGTAGCTGCGCTCCCACTCGTAGCTGTCGTCGTGGTAGCGCTCGACCAGCGGTTCGTCCGGCATCTCGCCGACGGCGCGCTTCTCCTCGCCGTAGGACGGGCGGTCGGGGGCGTGGTAGAACCGGCCGGTCAGCACCTCGCCCTCGTACAGCGCCGATTCCGACTCGTACATCATCTCGGAGGCCTCCTTCCGATCCGAGACGTCGAACTCGTAGTCCTCGTTCTCCTGGACGTCGATGTAGGGGACGTACTGCTTGGCGTCCTTGTTCCAGGTCGGACACTGCGTCAGGAAGTCGATATGCGAGAAGCCGTTGTGCTCGATGGCCTCGACGAGGATCTCCTGGGCCTGGTTGGGGTTGACCGCGGCCGTCCGGGCGACGTACGAGGAGCCGGCGGTCAGCGACGACGACATGGGACGGATCGGCGCCTTCGCCGACCCGTGGGGCTGGGTCTTCGACTTGTGGCCCATCGGGCTCGTCGGTGAGGTCTGGCCCTTCGTCAGCCCGAAGATCTCGTTGTTGAACACGATGTACGTGATGTCGTGGTTCTCGCGGGCGGTGTGGACGAAGTGGTTGCCGCCGATGCCGTAGCCGTCGCCGTCGCCGCCGGCCGCGACGACCTCGAGGTCGGGGTTGGCGAGCTTGGCGGCGCGGGCGATCGGCAGCGCGCGGCCGTGGATGGTGTGGAAGCCGTAGCTCTCGAAGTAGCTGCTCAGCTTCCCCGAGCAGCCGATGCCGGTGACGAGCAGGATCTCCTCGGGGCTCTTCCCGAGGTCGGCCATGGCGCCCTTCAGCGCCTTGAGGACGCCGAAGTCGCCGCAGCCGGGACACCACGTGGCCTGGGGTTCGATGCCCGGGGTGTAGTCGTCGCGCTCTACCTCGCGGTCGGAGTCGATGGCGTTGAAGGCACTCATAGTCAGTCACCTGCCGCGGGGACGAACCGCGTGGTCGGCGCGGGCTCGTCGCCCTCCGCGATGGTCTCGAGGCCCTCGACGATCTCGTGGGGCTCGAACGGTTCGCCGTTGTACTTCAGGAGGCTGTTCATCTTCGGGCCGAACCGGCCGAGTTCACGCTGGATCAGCCCGCGGAACTGCCCGGTGGCGTTCATCTCGACGACGAGCGCCTCGTCGACGGACTCGAGGAACTCGGTGACCTCCCGCTCGGCCAGCGGCATGAGGTCGGAGACGCCGATCGATTTGACGCCGTGGCCGTCGGCGTTCAGCCGGTCGACGGCCTCGTGGACGGTCCCCTGGTGGCTGCCGAAGGTGAGGATGCCGTAGTCGGCGTCCTCGGGGCCGTGGTACGTCTGGTGGTCGTACTCGGCGTCGAGGTCGTCGCGGATGTCCTCGAGCTTTCCGAGGCGGCGCTCCATCTGTGCGACCCGGTTCCGCGGGTCCTCGCTGATGTGGCCCTCGGGGGTGTGCTCGTTGCCGGTCGCGAGGTAGCGGCCGCCCTCCTGGCCGGGCAGCGACCGCGGCGAGACGTTGCTGCCGTCCTCGGGTTCGTGCTGGAACCGCTGGAACTTCCCGGAGGCGTGGTGGGCCGCCTCGGCGATCTCGTCCTCGCTGAGCGTCGACCCGAGGTCCGGGCTGGGTTCGCGGTCGAAGAACGACTCGTCGACGTTCCGGAGTTCGCCGGAGAGCTTCTGGTCGTAGAGGACGATGGCGGGAATCTGGTAGTCGTAGGCGATGCGGAAGGCCGCGCGGGTCTGGTCGTAGGCCTCCTTCACGTTCGCTGGCGCGAGGACGACCCGGGTGGAGTCGCCCTGGCTCGTGTAGAGGACGTGCTCGAGGTCGCCCTGCTCGGGTTTCGTCGGCATGCCCGTGGAGGGACCGGCGCGCATCGCCTCGATCAGCACGACCGGCGTCTCCGTCATCTCCGCGAGCCCGAGCGGTTCGGACATCAGGGCGAACCCGCCGCCGCTGCTGCCGGACATGGCCTTCACGCCGGCGTGGGAGGCACCGATGGCCAGCGCCGCGGCGGCGATCTCGTCTTCGACCTGCTCGGAGATGCCGCCGACCTTCGGGAGGTGCTGGGTCATCAGCGTGAACACCTCGGTCCACGGCGTCATCGGGTAGCCGGCGATGAACCGGCAGCCCTCGTCGAGGGCGCCGTAGGCGATGGCGTTCGATCCCGAGAGCAGCACCTGCTCCTCGTCGTGGGAGCCCTCGGGAGCCCGCAGGTCGTGGGTGAACTCGCGGTCCTGGACGGACTCGTAGGCGATCTCCAGGATGTCCAGGTTCGTCTCCAGGACCTCGCCGGACATGGCGTCGGCCATGAGGTCCTCGATGTGCTGGAGTTCGTAGTCGAGGAGGGCGGCCGTCGCGCCGACGCCGGCGGTGTTCCGCATCACCTCCCGGCCCTTCTCGCGGGCCAGCCCCCGGAGGTCCAGCGGGTAGACGTGCCAGTCGTTCTCCTCGACGCGCTCCTCGAAGTCGGGGACCTCCGAGGGGTCGACGAGCCCCTCGTCGTAGACGATGACGCCGCCCTCCCGGAGCTCGTCGAGGTTCTCGGCCAGCGGCTTCACCTCCTCGTTGCCGTAGTAGGCCTCCTCCTTCGGGTTCCGGGCGAAGGAGTCCCCGAGCGCCAGCAGGAAGTTGTAGCCGTCCCCCCGCGACTCGACGGGCTCCTCGTCCGCCCGGACCTCGACGTACGTGTGGCCGCCGCGGATCCGCGACGGGTAGTGTCTGTGGGTGAAGACGTGCAGCCCCGAGCGCATCAGTGCCTTCGCGAAGTTCTGGCTGGTGGAGTCGATCCCGTCGCCAGAGCCACCCGCGATCCGCCAGGCGAGTTCCTCAGTCATGTGTATCACTGCGCCCCGGCCGGGCGCCTTCCGATAGCTTCGGACCCCGAAAGTAAAGAGTTTGCGAGGGATTCGCACGGATTAATAATGATATAGGTGTATTATCACCGCTGCAGTCCGTCGGTTTCTATCACCGTACGGACTATATCGGGGCCTCGGCCGGCCTTCGACCACAGGTTTATCCTCGAGAGAACCGACCCTCCTGCGAGGATGTCGCTCACCGAACTCATCGCGGGGGTCGAGGCCCACGAGAAGACGCTCACCGTCTTCAACGCCGACGGGGCGACCGTCGAGGCCGTCCGCGAGCGCTTCCGGGACCGGAACCTCACGGTGGCCGGAGACCGGACGGAGAGCGGCGACCCCGAGCCCTTCGTCGTTCTCGCCGACGACGATGCATTCCTCACCGCCGCATCGGTCGACGACGTCCTCGGGTTGGGCCGCGAGGGGACGACCCCGGAGTTCGAGGCTGAGACCTACCGTCCGGTTCTCGACCACCTCGACGAGACGCTGTTCACCTCCTACGACGTCGACCAGATGGTCGCCGCCTCCCGGGAGATCGAGGACCGCGCCTGGCGAATCGGCTCGGGATCGCTGTACGCCGGCTTCCAGCGACTATCCATCCTCCGAGACCAACTCGCAGTCTACCAACGGCTGTCCGAGCGAGGTGGCCTCTCGGTTCACGCCTTCGCATCGCCCGACGGGGCCGTCCCCGAGCACGACTCCGATCTCACCATCCACGTCGAGCGGAGCGACGAGATCGCCCGCTCGTGGTTCGTCGTCTACGACGGTGCCGGCGTCGACGTCAACAAGTGCGCGCTGCTCGCCGAGGAGCGCGAACCCCGGTCGTTCTACGGCTTCTGGACGTACGACCCCGACACCGTCGACTGGATGGTCGAGCACCTGGAGTCGACCTACGGGCTGATCGAGCCCTCCTGAGGCGGTCGGTCGCGTCCGAACGCCACCGGGGTGCGGGCGGCAGGACGGAACCTATTTGACCCGGACCGAACACCCATTCGGCAATGCGCGCCGTCGAGTCGTTCCTGGAGTCGCCCGAGGGGACCCGCGAGGAGATCATGCGGGCGACCTACCTCGCGCTCTGCACCCACGGGTACGCCGACCTCACCGTCCAGCGAATCGGCGAGGAGTTCCCGAAGAGCAAGTCGCTCATCTACCACCACTACGACGGGAAGGACGACCTCCTGCTCGATTTCCTCTCGTTCATGCTCGACCGGTTCCGGACGGCGATGCCGTTCCCGGACGCGGCGGGCCCCCGCGAGCACCTCGAGGCCATCCTCGACTACGTGCTGGCGACGCCGCTGCCGGAGGACCGCCGCGAGTTCACCCGGGCGATGGTCCAGCTGCGGGCCCAGGCGACCCACGACGAGGACTACCGGGCCCACTTCACCCGGCACGACCGCTTCGTCGTCGACAGCCTCGAGGCCATCATCGACCGCGGCGTCGCGGCGGGCCACTTCCGACCGGTCGACGCCGAGGCGGTCGCGGCGTTCCTCCTGGTCACGTTCAACGGGTCGATGCTCCAGCAGGTGACGAGCGAACCGACGTCCGGCTCGGCGGTCCGCGACGAACTCGACGCGTACCTCCAGGCGGTCCTCCTGGCCGACGACTGAACGGATTCCGTCGCCCGCTGCCGGGCGCTACAGTCCGTCGCGGATGCGCTCGAACTGCTCGAGGTCGTGGCCGTAGACGACGCGGGCGTCGTAGCGGCGCTCGAGGTCCTGCAGGAAGTCGATGCTGGCCTCGTTGGCCCGCGAGTCGTACAGCAGGCTCGCGCCCATCGACCGGCCGTCCTCGTAGTTCTCCTTCAGGAACGCGACGTCGCCGGCGACGAGGACGTTCTCGGCATCGTCGCGCGTCCCTCGCGGGTCGTCCCTCTCCGCTCGGCTTTCCGAGGGTCTCGCTTCGCTCCGACCCTCGCGCTCGACCAGCGCACCCAGCAGGCCGGGCGTGTGACCGGGGAGGTGGAGCAACTCGACGCCGTCCAGCAGGTGGTGGCGGTCCTGCTCGATCACCCGCCAGTTCAGGTCGTGGTCGAAGTCCGCGGCGACGTAGGCGTCGTCGCCGGCCGTCGACTTCGCCGAGAGGTAGGCGTGCTCGAGTTCCCGCCGGTGGACGACGACCGGCACGTCGGTGCCGTCGAAGTGGTAGAGGCCGCCGGCGTGGTCGAGGTGGAGGTGCGACTGGACGACGAGGTCGACGTCCTCGACGCCGTAGCCGACGTCGCCGAGGGCGGTCTCGAGGTCGCGTTCCTCGGCGTCGGGGTGGGCGAACGCCTCGTACAGCGGCGCGGGCCAGTGGCCGTCGGCGGCGTCGGGGTGGGAGCCGGTGTCCCAGAGGACCGTCGCCTCTGGGTGGTCGATGAGGAGGTTCCAGACGGCGAACTCGGCGTACTCGAGGTCGGGGTCCCTGTTACTGTGGACGGCGGCGACCTCGCCGTCGAGCGCGAAGTTCAGGTCGGCGTGGATGCGGCCGCGGTCGAGGACGTGCAGTTCCATGGCAGCCGCATCGGGGGCGGGGTGGAAATACGTTGCCCGCCCTCACCAGGGGCCCTGGCCGTAGATGAGGTTGCGCTGGATCTCGTTGGCGCCCTCGTAGATGACGGGGATGCGGACGTCCCGGTAGACCCGGGAGATGCGGTTCTCGGTGAGGACCGACCGGCCGCCGTGGAGCTGCATCCCGCGCTCGGCACAGAAGTTCGCCGTCTCGGTGGACTTCACCTTCGCCATCGCGGCCCACCAGCCGGCGTTGTCGTGGGCCTCGACCTTCTCGGCGGCCGTCCAGTTGAGCATCCGGGCGGCCTGGAACTCCGTCATCATGTCGGCGAGGATGTGCTGGACCTTCTGGAAGCCGTCGATGGTCCGGCCGAACGCCTCGCGGTCGTGGACGAAGTCGGCGGTCTCCTCGATGGCGGCGGCGGCGAGCCCGAGACCGTGGCCGCCGACGACGACGCGGCCGTGGTTGAAGAACTCCGCGAGCATGTAGAAGCCCGTCCCCTCGCTGCCGATGACGTTCTCCTCGGGGATGCGGACGCCGTCGAACTCGATGTGGGCCTGCTTGGACGCGCGGAAGCCCATCTTCTCGGGGATGTGCTCGGCGTCGTAGCCGTCGGCGTCGGTCGGGACGATGAACAGCGAGAAGTTTCCGTAGCGGTTGTCCTCGTCGTCGCCGGTGCGGGCGTACACCGTCACCCAGTCGGCCTCGACGCCGTTGCCGATCCAGTACTTCTCGCCGTCGATGACGTACTCGTCGCCGTCCTTCTCGGCGCGGGTCTGCATCCCGGCGAGGTCGGACCCGGTGTCGGGCTCCGAGACGGCCAGGCCGGTGATCTGCTCGTTCTCGGCGACGGGTCGGAGGTACTCCTCCTTCTGCTCCTCGGAGCCGAACTCCTCGGTGATCGAGGCGCCGAAGCTGGCGAGCTGCATCGTCAGCGCGATGCCCGCGTCGGCCCGGTAGAACTCCTCGGCGAGTCCGAGCATCTCCTGGACGCTGAACCCGCGGCCGCCGTACTCCTCGCCGATCTCCTGGGCGACGAGTCCGGCGTCCATCCCGGCCTCGAGGATCTCCCAGGGGTACTCCCCGGTCTCGTAGTACTCCGCTGCGTTCGGCTCGATGTGCTCTTCGGCGAACTCCCGAGCTTCCTGCTTGACGTCCTGAGCGTGCTCCGGGACCGGCGTCGAATCGAGGACCTCCATTGTCTCACCGGTTGTGCGTCCAACAAGAAATAACCCACCTTGCGGGCAAGGTGTCGATTGGTTGGGGCCCGTGAGGAAGCCTGGACCGACGGTCGACAGAGCATCCGCGAGCGAACGGCGTGAGCGAGCGGTTCCCGGCGACGAGGCGCGGAGCGCCGAGTCGCCGTAGCGCGCGCGGACTGGAGCGAGCGCAGCGAGCGGAAGGAGCACGCGCGCATATTTACCCCACGTTTTTGCCGCGAACCGGTGTCGCGCCTTCGGCGCGACCCGCGTTCGCGTGCAAAAAGTGGCTAGTCGTCGTCCGGCGCCGCTTCCTCCGGAACCTGCCCCTCGAGGAGCGACTCGTCGGTGTACTGCTCGCGGATGTCCTTCTTCGAGAACTTCCCGGTGGCGGTCTTGGGGATCTCGTCGATGAACTCGATGTTGTCCGGGAGCCACCACTTGGGGTAGTCCTCGCGGAGCAGGTCGAGGATCTCGTCGTCGAGCGTGTCGGTGTCGGCGCGCTCCGTCGGCACGACGAACGCGACGGGTCGCTCCTGCCAGCGCTCGTGGGGGACGCCCACGACGGCGGCCTCGGTGACGTCCGCGTGGGCCATGATGGCGTTCTCGAGTTCGACGGAGGAGATCCACTCGCCGCCCGACTTGATGACGTCCTTCGCGCGGTCGACGATCTTGATGTACCCCTCCTCGTCGATAGTGACGACGTCGCCGGTCTTCAGCCAGCCGTCCTCGAAGTCCTCCTCGTTGGCCTCGGGGCGCTTGAAGTACTCCTGGGTGACCCAGGGGCCGCGAACCCAGAGTTCGCCGAACTCGTCGCCGTCCCAGGCGATCTCCTCGCCGTCCTCGTCGATGACCTTCATCTCGAGGCCGGGGATGAGCAGCCCCTGCTTGGCGCGGTGCTCGAGCTGGGTCTCGTAGTCGGCGTCCTGGAGGCTCCCCTTCAGCTGGGAGACCGAGCCGATGGGCGACATCTCGGTCATCCCCCAGGCGTGGAGCAGTTCGACGTCGCGGTCGTCGAACCAGCGGATCATCGACTCCGGTGCGGCGGAGCCGCCGACGATGACGGTGTCGAGCTGCGAGAGGTCGAGGTCGTTCTCCTCGGCGTAGTCCATCAGGCCGAGCCACACGGTCGGGACGCCGGCGGTGATGGTGACGCCCTCCTCCTCGATGAGGTGGGCGATGTCCTCCGGCTCCGGCGACGGGCCGGGGTAGACGTGCTTGGACCCACCGGCGGTGGCGGTGAAGGGCATCCCCCAGGCGTTGACGTGGAACATCGGGACGACCGGCATGACGACGTCGTCGTCGGCCATCGGGATGCCCTGCGGCGTCAGCGTGGCCATCGTGTGGGTCCAGAGCATCTTGTGGGTGTACTCGACGCCCTTCGGGTTCCCCGTCGTCCCCGAGGTGTAGCACATCCCGGCGGGCTGGTCCTCGTCGAGGTCGGGCCAGTCGTAGTCGGTGTCGTGGCCGTCGATGAACGCCTCGTACGGCGTCGCGTCGAGGGCGTCGGTCTCCGTCGAGGACATCACCACGAAGTCGACGTCCTCGAACTCGGGGGCGTCCTGGGCGGCGCCGGCGAGCTTCGGGGCCAGCGACTCGTCGACGAAGATCAGCTCGTCGTCGGCGTTGTCGACGATGTACTGGATGTGCTCGTCGGGCAGCAGCGGGTTGATGGTGTGCAGCTGGGCGCCGATGGTCGGGACGGCGAAGTACGTCTCGAAGTGCCGGTGGTGGTTCCAGCAGAAGGTGGCCACCCGGTCCCCATCCTCGATCCCGTACTCGTCGAGCGCGTTCGCCAGCTGGGCCGTCCGCTCTTCGTACTCGCGGTACGTGTACCGGTCTATCCCCTCGTGGGTCCGGGAGACGATCTCCGTGTCGGGATAGAGGTTGGCGGCTCGCCACAGGAACGGTCGAAGCGTCTGGTCGGTCCCTCCGGGCATATCACAAACCCCTACGGATGGTGTTGACTTGGGCTTTGCCACCACGGGACCGATTCAGCCGACGCAGCGCCCGGATTATTGACACCTGGTAAACAGATATATCGCCGCCCACCGGCGATTCTGTCCCATGCAACGACGACAGTTCCTGGGTGGTACGGCAGCGGTCGGCGGCGCCGCCCTCGCGGGTCAGGTCGGCGGGACCGACGCCGACGTCGACGTCCGCTCCGGCGACGGCCCGAAGACGCCGTCGGTTCCGGTCGGCGAGGCCGACGGCGGCTGGGTCGTCGACCGCGAGCGGAGCGGTACCTTCACCGAGTCCAGGATGGGCGTCACGTCGAGGGGGACCACGATCGTCTACCGCGACGAGGGGCTCTCGGAGACGCTCCGGCAGCGGACCATGGGCACCGGCTTCGAGGACCTGCGGATGTTCTTCGCGACCCGCATCGAGTACTCCCCCGCCGTCGACCGACTCCCCTTCGGCGTCGGGCGCAGCGTCGTCGTCGACCGCACCGAGTCGAACGCCCGCGACCGCTTCCAGCAACGCCTCGAGGAGGCCGGACTGGACGACATCGAGCGGCGGGAGTCGCGCCGCATCGACGTCGCCGACGGTCCCACGACGGACCTGCTGCTGTACGACGCGGTCTACCCGTACGACGGCTTCGAGTTCGACGCCGGCGACTCGGTCGTCAGCGTGGCGGGCGAACCCGTCGGCGTCGAGGGGCTGCTCGCGGTGTGGTACGACCGCGACGCGAGCGCGACGTTCGTGGCGGGTGCGGTCAACCCCGCGGAGAACTACGAGAAGCGCGTGGAACGACAGGTGACGGAGGCCGTCGACCTCACCCTCGACATCGACCTCGGGTTGACGCCGGATGCGTACCGACAGGAGTCGCTCGACCTAATTCGGTCCGTCAACTGACCCGGCGGCTCACCGCGACGCCCTCGCCGAGCGCCAGCAGCGTCGTCACGAAGTCGTCGTCGCCCCCGACCCGCGCGAGGTAGTCGGCGACGCCGGTGGCGTTCGCGTCGTCGCTGTCGCCGCCCTCGACGACCAGCCGGTGGATCTCCTCGAAGTCGAAGGGGCCGGCGGTCATGTTGTCGGCCAGGACGACGCCGCCGACGGGCACCTTCTCGCGGACCGCCTCGAAGGCCTCCACGTAGCGGTCCTTCTCGTTGTCGATGAGGACGACGTCGACGGGCGCCTCGTAGTCGTCGACCGTCTCGATGGCGTCGCCGAGTTCGAACCGTGCCCGGTCGGCGTAGCCGCCGCGTTCGAGGTACTCGCGGGCGTCGTCGAGCTCGTCCTCGTCGACCTCCGTCAGGACGACCTCGCCGTCGGCCGGGAGGCCGCGGGCGAACCAGTAGGCCGAGTAGCCGAAGCCGGAGCCGAACTCGAAGACCCGTTCGGCGTCGACGAGGCCGGCGAACTGCTGGAGCCAGCCGCCGACCACCGGCCCGACCGTCGGGAAGCCGGTCTCCGCGGCGCGCTCGTCCATCTCCTCGAGGACGGCGTCGCGCTCCGGGCCGACCGTCGCCGCGAACGTCTCCACGTCGTCGGGGACTGTCATGCCCGGAGCGTCGACCGCCAGGGGGAAAAAGCCCGCTCGTCGCGGACGGTCACCGGTTCCGGCTCACAGCAGAAATGCTGCCGTCGATTCGCCTCTGACACCGCCCGGACGCCGCTACTCCCGCCACTTGATCGAGCAACCGCGCGAGGGCCGGAACTCGTCGGTCGGTTCCTCCCCGGCGAGGACGGCGTCGATGGCCTCGCGCATCTCGAAGCCCGGCTCTCCAGAGGGCTCGGAGTCGGGGTCCTGCGCGTCGTCGAGGCGGCCGTGGTAGGCCAGCTGGAAGCTCCCACCGGCGTTCTCGAACAGGAACGGGTCCGGCGTGCAGACGGCGCCGTAGGCCTCGGCGACGGCTTGGGACTCGTCGCGGAGGTAGGCGTCGACGTCTATCTCGCCGCGGTCGACGTACTCGACCATCTTCTCGACGGAATCTTCGGGGTACTCCTCGGCGTCGTTGGGATTGACGCCGACGACGGCGACCTCGTCGTAGTCTGCGGCGATGGCGTTCATCGCGTCGAACTTCGCCTGCGCGTACGGGCAGTGGTTACAGGTGAACACCAGTAGCAGCGCCTCGCGGTCGGCGAAGTCGTCAAGCGAGTGCGTCTCGCCGTCGGTACCCTCCAGTTCGAAGTCCGGTGCCTCGTCGCCCCGCTGCAGGGCGTCGGGTTCGGCGTCGAGTGCGACCATGGTCGTTCGTAGGCTCCTCCGCCCCGTAAACTCACCCCTCGAACGTCGTCAGGAAGACGGCGACGACGGCCAGCACGATGCCCGCGCCCTTCCGGAGCGTGAGCGCCTCGTCGATAAAGAGGATGCCGATGACCGAACTGGCGACGAGGAACAGCCCGAAGATGGGGACGACGACGCTGACCGGGCCGGCGGCCAGCGCGCGGTAGTACGCGAGGATGCCGACGGCGAGACAGGCGCCCGCGGCGTACATGTACGGCGCGTGCTCGTGGGTGAGCGCCGAGCCCAGCGGTTTGTCGGTGGAGACGACCAGCGCCAGCGCGGTGAGCGCCAGCATGCCGTTGGTGACGAGCGCGACCGTGTCGGCGGGCAGATCCCGCGTGGCGAGTTTCGTCAGCGGCGCGACCAGCGAGTAGGCGACGAGCGCCAGCAGCGCGTACCACAGGTACTGCATACTCCGAGCGGCGCGGTCCGGCGGCATGGGGCTGTCGGTCCGCCCTCGTGCGTTCGGCGGGCACCCGCCGCCCCTCAGAACGGATACTCCCGCCGCTCGTGCTGGACGGAGATCCACTTCTTCTCGGTGAGTTCCTCGAGGATGTCGGTGGCGTTGAAGCGGCCGACGCCGGAGGCCTTCGTCCCGCTGAACGTGACGTGGGCCTCGTCGTTGATCGGCTGGTCGTTCACGTGGACCATCCCGGTGTCCAGCCGCTCGGCGATTTGCATCCCCGTGCCGACGTCGCCGGCGTGGACCGACCCCGAGAGGCCGTACTCGGTGTCGTCGTGCATCTCGACGGCCTCGTCGACGTCCGAGAACGGGACGACGGGCGCGATGGGGCCGAAGTGCTCGTTGGCGGCCGCGGGCATGTCGTTGGTCACCCCCGAGAGCACCGTCGGCGGGACGAGCAACGAGTCGTCGACGCCCTCCATGGGAACGGCCTCGCCGCCGGTCTCGAGCGTCGCGCCGGCCTCGACCGTCTCCTCGACGTAGCCGAGCATCTCGTCGCGCTGCCCCTCGTCGATGATGGGGGCGACGACCGTCTCGTCGTCGTGAGCGCTGCCGACCGGGAGAGACTCGGCGCGCTCAGTGAGCCGCTCGACGTACTCGTCGTAGACGGACTCGTGGACGAGGTGGCGGTTGATGGAGATGCAGACTTGCCCCTGGTGGACGAACGAACCGAAGACCGCCGAGTCGACGGCCGCTTCGACGTCCGCGTCGGCGGTGACGATGTGGGCGTTGTTGCCCCCGAGCTCCAGTGACATCGTCGAGAGGTTCTCGCCGGCCGTGGCGCCGACGCCGCGGCCGACCGGCGTCGAGCCGGTGAACGTGACGACGTCGCTCTCGGGGTGGCCGGCGACCGCGTCGCCGATGTCGGAACCGTGACCCGTGACGACGTTGAGCAGGCCCTCGGGGAGTCCGGCCTTCTCGTAGAGCTTCGCGAAGAGCAGTCCGCCCGTGATGGGCGTGTTCGTCGCGGGTTTGAGGACGACCGCGTTGCCTGTGGCCAGCGCCGGCGCGACGGCCCGCCCCGAGAGGTTGAGCGGGAAGTTCCACGGCGAGATCGCCGTGACCACGCCCTCCGGCTCCCGCTGGACGAAGTTCTCCTTGCCCGGGACGTTGGACTCGGCCTGGTCGCCCCCCATCCGCCGCGGGAACGTCGCGGCCTGCGCGGCCTGATCGGCGGCGATGCGGACCGACGTCTCGCCCATGACCTGCGACCCCCCGGCCTCGTGTGCCAGCAGATCGACGATCTCCGCCTCGTGGTCCTGGAGCACCTGCGCGAACTGCTGGGCGAGCTGCTCGCGCTCGATAGGCGGCGTCTGCTCCCACTCCTTCTGTGCGTCGGCGGCGGCCTCGTAGGCGGCGTCGACGTCCGCCTCAACCCCGGCGGGCACGCGGGCCACCTCCTCGCGCGTGGAGGGGTCCTCGACAGCGATGTCGTCGCCGCTCTCGGAGTCGACCCACTCGCCGTCGATGTAGAGACTGTTCCAGTCGGCGTCGATAGAGAGGTCTGGCACCATCGACCGTCCTAGGTGACTCGGACGCAAAAGGAGCAGCCGCATCGGGCGGAACGTCGTCGAACGTCCAGTACGGCTGGCGATGCCCCGCGGGTAGCGGGGAAAGCTTCCGGGTTCGCGGCTACCCACCCCGGACGTTCTGGACGGCCGTGGGAGAATCCCGGTCGGCGCTCACTCCAGCGCCGAGCCGGCCCGGATGATGGTCTCCTCGTCGAACGCGGGGCCGACGAACTGGAGGCCGACCGGCCCCTCGTCGGTCTCGCCCGCCGGCACCGAGATGGCGGGGAGGTTCGCGAGGTTGACCGGGACGGTGTTGGCGTCGGCGAGGTACATCTGCAGGGGGTCCTCGAGGCTCTCGCCGCGCTCGAACGGCGGGACGGGCATCGTCGGCGAGGCGAGGACGTCGACGTCCTCGAAGGCCGAGTCGAAGTCCTGCTTCACCCACGCGCGGGCGTCCTGGGCCTGCTTGTAGTACTTGTCGTGGTAGCCCGCGGAGAGGGCGTAGGTGCCGAGCAGGATGCGCCGTTTGACCTCCTCGCCGAAGCCCTCCTCGCGGACCGCGGCGAACGCCTCGTTCCAGTTGCCCTCCGAGTCGGTCGCGGGACCGTACCGGACGCCGTCGAATCGCGCCAGGTTCGAGGACGCCTCCGACATCGCGATGACGTAGTAGGCCTGCACCGCGGTCTCGACGGAGGGCAGCGAGACCTCCTCGGTCGTCGCGCCCTGTGCCCGGAGGTCGTCCAGCGCGTCCTCGAAGACCTCGACGACGCCCTCGTCGGCGCCCTCGACGAGTTCAGTCGGGACGCCGACGGTGAGGCCGTCGACGTCGCGGTCCGCGGCCGCGGCGTAGTCCGAGTCGGCGCCCTCGTCTCTGGTCGTCGCGTCCTTCGGGTCCGGGCCGGCGACCACGTCGAGGAGTTCGGCCGCGTCCTCGACGGTTGGCGCGAGCGGCCCGATCTGCTCGAGGGAGTTGGCGTAGGCGACGAGGCCGTACCGGGAGACGAGCCCGTAGGTGGGCTTGATGCCGACGACGCCACAGAACGCGGCAGGACAGCGCACCGAGCCGCCGGTGTCGGAGCCCAGCGCCACGTCGGCCTCGCCGGCCGCGACCGCCGCGGCCGAGCCGCCGGAGGAGCCCCCGGGGACCCGCCCCTCGGCGGCGGGGTTCTCCGTCGCGCCGAATGCCGAGGTCTCGGTCGTCGTCCCCATCCCGAACTCGTCCATGTTGGCCTTTCCGACGACGGTGGCGCCGGCTTCCTTCAGTCGACGGACGACCGTCGCGTCGTACGGCGGGACGTACTCCTCGAGCATCGCCGACCCGCAGGTCGTCCGGACGCCCTCGGTGGAGATGTTGTCCTTGACCGCGACGGTGACGCCGTCGAGCGGGCCGGAGTCGGTCGGGTCGACGGTCGCCTCGGTGATGAACGCGTTGTGGCTCATGAGACCTTCGGCCCCTTGAAGTAGCCGTCCTCGGTCTCGGGAGCGTTCTGGAGGGCCTCCTCCTGGGTGAGCCCCTCCTCGACCTCGTCGGGCCGCATCACGTTGGCCAATTCCGCCTCGCGGTCGACCTCGGGCACCTCCTCGAGCGCCTCGAAGTACTCGAGGATGTCGCCGAACTGCTCGGTGAACCGCTCGACCTCCTCGTCGTCGAGGTCGACGCGGGCGAGCGACGCGACGTGGCGGACCTCCTCGTCGTCTACGGTCATTGGGTGTGGGTCCGTGGGGGGCGTCACTAAGGGTTTCGAAAGGGTGGGCCGAGCGAAGCGAGGCCACGAAAATGGGAGCGGCGACCGGAGTGAGCCGCGAGCCGCGTCTACTCGTCCTTCTTCAGCGAAAGTGCCGTCCGGTCGAACTCGCAGACGAGCGTGTCGTCGCCGTCGTCCTCGACTTTGAACGCCTCCACGTGCATCTCGACGATGCCGCGCTCGCCGTCGCTGGTCTCCCGCTTGTCGGTGACGGTGGTCTGGGCGTAGACGGTGTCGCCGTGGAAGACGGGATTGGGGTGCTCGACGTCGTCGTACGAGAGGTTCGCGACGATGGTGCCGTCGGTGGTGTCGGGGATGGAGAGCCCGACGGCGAGGCTCATCGTGTAGAGGCCGTTGACGAGGCGGTCGCCGAACTGGGTGTCCGCGGCGAAGTCCGCGTCGAGGTGCAGCGGCTGCTGGTTCATCGTCATGTCGCAGAACTGTTGGTTGTCCGACTCCGAGATCGTCCGGCGCTTGTCGTGTTCGATGGTCTCGCCGACCTCGAACTCCTCGTAGTACAGTCCGGGCATGCCTGCCGCGTCGGGTGGCGTGGACAAAACGATACTGGAGGGTGAAGGGTACCGCTTACAAGCCCGCCGGCTCTTCTCCCAGCTATGCCCCGCAGGAGCGTGCTGTTCTCGCCCGGCGACCAGCCGGCACTGATGCAGAAGGCGCCCGGCGCCGGCGTCGACACGGTGGTATTCGACCTGGAGGACGCCGTCGCGCCGGGCCGGAAGGACGAGGCCCGACAGGCCGTCAACGACGTCCTGACCGACCCGGGGTTCGACCCCGACTGCGAGGTCTGCGTCCGAGTCAATCCGGACCCGAGGGTGGCCGACGACGACCTCGAGGCGGTCCTCGCGGGCGAGCCTCGCATCGACTCGGTGATGGTGCCGAAGGCGTCGTCCGCGGCGGACGTCCGCGAGAAGGACGAACTCGTCCGCGATCACGGCTACGACCTACCGGTGCTGGCGCTGTGTGAATCCGCACAGGGCGTCCTGCACGCCGAGGAGATCGCGGCGACGCCCGCGGTGGACGCCGTCGCGTTCGGCGCCGAGGACCTCTCGGCAGACATCGGCGCGACGCGCACCGAGTCCGGCGAGGAGGTCTCCCACGCGCGCCAGCACGTCGTCCTTGCGGCCGGCGCGGCGGACGTCGACGCCATCGACACCGTCTTCACCGACGTCGAGGACACCGACCGGCTGGCCGAGGAGACGGCGTTCGCCACCCAGCTCGGTTACGACGGCAAGATGGCCATCCACCCCGCGCAGGTCCCGGTGATCAACGAGGCGTTCACGCCGGCCGAGGAGGACGTCGAGTGGGCCGAGAAGGTACTGGCCGCCCGCGACGAGGCCGACGACGAGGGCCGAGGGGTCTTCCGCGTGGACGACGAGATGATCGACGCGCCGCTGATCGCCCGCGCCGAGCGCATCGTGGAGCGGTATCGGGCGGCAGACGAGTAGCGCGACCTCTCGGTTCTGGTATCCGTATTCGACGAGCGTCATCCTTAAGCGGCGACTGTCCGACGGATGCAGTATGGCCGACGACGACGTCAATCCCTTCGAGAGCCTGCAGGAACAGATCGACGACGCTGCGGCGTATCTCGACGTCGGCGACGACGTACTCGAGCGCCTGAAGAACCCCGAGCGCGTCCTCGAGACGAACCTCTCCGTCGAACTCGACGACGGCGACGTCGGCGTCTTCCGGGCGTACCGCTCGCAGTTCAACGGCGACCGCGGCCCCTACAAGGGCGGCATCCGCTACCACCCGGGCGTCAACCGCGACGAGGTGAAGGCGCTCTCGGGCTGGATGGTCTACAAGTGCGCGACCGTCGACATCCCCTACGGCGGCGGGAAGGGCGGCATCCAGATCGACCCGAGCGCCTACTCCGAGACGGAACTGGAACGCATCACCCGGTCGTTCGCGACCGAACTCCGGCCGCTCATCGGCGAGGACCGCGACATCCCGGCGCCGGACGTCAACACCGGCCAGCGGGAGATGAACTGGATCAAGGACACCTACGAGACCCTCGAGAACACGACGGCGCCGGGCGTCGTCACCGGGAAGACCATCGAGTCCGGCGGCTCGCTCGGCCGCGTGGAGGCGACCGGCCGCTCGACAATGCTGACCGCCCGCGAAGCCTTCGACCACCTGGACAAGGAGATGTCCGACGCTTCCGTCGCGGTACAGGGGTACGGCAACGCCGGCAGCATCGCCGCCCAGCTCGTCCACGACGACCTCGACGCCTCCGTCGTCGCCGTCTCGGACTCCTCCGGCGCCGTCTACAACCCCGACGGTCTCGACCCCCACGAGGTCAAGCGCTTCAAGAACGAGACCGGGTCGGTCTCCGGGTACGATGGTGCGACCGAGGAACTGACCAACGAGGAGCTTCTCACGCTCGACGTCGACCTCCTCATCCCGGCCGCCCTAGAGAACGCCATCGACGGCGACCTCGCCGCGGACGTCGAGGCGGACGTCATCGTCGAGGCTGCGAACGGCCCGCTCACCCCCGAGGCCGACGAGGTCCTCACCGACCGCGACGTCTACGTCCTCCCCGACATCCTGGCAAACGCCGGCGGCGTGACGGTCTCGTACTTCGAGTGGGTCCAGAACCGCCAGCGGTTCTACTGGACCGAGGAGAAGGTCAACGAGGAACTCGAGCGGCACATCGTCGAGGCCTTCGACGAACTCGTCCGGACCTTCGAGAACGAGGACGTCCCGAACTTCCGGACCGCCGCCTACGTCGTGGCGATCCGCCGTGTCCTCGACGCCTACGAAGAGGGCGGGAGCTGGCCCTGAGCGAGTCGTCGGCTTACTTGACTCTCTTTCTGAAATTCTACCGTCCACCGACCGGGCCCCACGACCCGCGTACGTGTCGAACGTATTAAGCGGGAGACGACCCCCCACGGAGGTATGAAGGCGACCGCGAAGGCCCACCCGATCCAGGGGCTGGTCAAGTACCACGGGATGCGCGACGAGGAGTTGCGGCTGCCGTACCACGACTCCATCTCGGTGTGCACCGCGCCGAGCCACTCGAAGACGACCGCCGAGTTCGACCCCGACCGCGAGTCGGACGTCTACGTGGTCGACGGCGAGGAGATCGAGGGCCGCGGCGCCGAGCGCGTCCGGATGGTCGTCGACCACGTCCGCGAGCTGGCTGGCTTCGACCACCGGGTCCGCTTCGAGTCCGAGAACGACTTCCCGACGAACATCGGCTTCGGCTCCTCGTCATCGGGGTTCGCGGCGGCCGCGGTGGCGCTCTGCGAGGCGGCGGGGCTGGACCTCACCCACCCCGAGATGTCGACGGTCGCTCGGCGGGGGTCCTCGTCGGCGGCGCGGGCGGTCACCGGCGCGTTCTCGCACCTCCGGACGGGGCTGGACGACGAGGACTGCCGCTCGGAGCGCATCGAGACCGACCTGGAGGACGACCTGCGGGTCGTGGCCGCGGAGGTGCCGGCGTTCAAGCACACCGAAGCGGCCCACGAGGAGGCCGCCGAGAGCCACATGTTCGAGGCGCGGCTGGCGCACATCCACGAGCAGATCGCGACGATGCGGCACGCGCTCCGAGAGGCGGACTTCGAGGCGGCCTTCGAGCTCGCCGAGCACGACTCGCTGTCGCTGGCGGCGACGACGATGACGGGGCCGGCGGGCTGGGTCTATTGGCAGCCGGAGACCCTGGAGGTCTTCGAGGCCGTCCGGGACCTCCGCGAGGAGGGCGTCCCGGTGTACTTCTCCACGGACACCGGCGCCTCGGTGTACGTCAACACCACCGACGAGCACGTCGACCGCGTCGAGGAGGCCATCTCCGAGCTCGGCATCGACACGCGCGTCTGGGGTGTCGGCGGTCCGGCACAGGTGCTCGACGAGAGCGAGGCGCTGTTCTGAGCGCAGCGCGACGCACAAGACCTATTAGCCGGAGCCGGCGACGTTCCCGGTGACGTGTCCCCGCCCCCGCCACGCGACGCCGGCCGAGGTGATTCCCTCCGCGAGCGCGGCCGCGACGCGGTCGACCGCCGCCTCGGCGTGGACGCGCGGGCCCTCGCCGCGTTCCGCATCTCGCTGGGCCTCCTCGTCGTCGCGGACCTGCTGTTCCGCGCCCGCGAGCTGACGACCTTCTACACCGACGCTGGGGTACTTCCACGGGCGGCCCACGCCGAGTTCTTCCCGACGCTGGCGCGGCTCTCGATCCACGGCCTCACCGGCTCGACTGCCGGGCAGGCGGTCCTCTTCCTCGTCGCCGGCTGTGCGGCGACCGCACTCGCGGCTGGCTACCGGACGCGGCTCGCCACGGCAGTCGTGGCGGTTCTGCACGCTTCGATGCACGCGCGGAACACCTACCTGATGAACGGCGGCGACGCCCTGCTGGTCCTGGCGCTGTTCCTGGCGGTGTTCCTGCCGCTCGATCGGCGGTGGTCGATCGACGCGCTCCGGCGTCGCGAGGCGAGTGCCGCCACCGGCCCGCGGGTCGCGTCGATGGCGACCGCGACGGTCCTGCTGCAACCCGTCGTCGTCTACCTCGCCAACGCGGCGTTCAAACTGCGGAGCGACGCCTGGACCGGTGGGACCGCGGTTCGGACGGTCCTCGAACTCGAGCAGTTCTCCGTCCTCCTGGGACCGCACCTCACCGCCTTCCCGGGGCTACTCATGGCAATCACCTGGCTGTGGGTCGCAATGCTGGTCGCCTCGCCGCTGCTCCTGGTCGCGACCGGCCGGCGGCGAACGCTGGTCGTCGCCGCGTTCGCCGTCGCGCACCTGGGGATGCTGGCGACGATGCGGCTCGGCCTCTTCCCGCTTGTCGTCGGCGCGCTGCTCCTGCTGTACCTCCCGCCGTCCGTCTGGGATCGAATCGAGCGCGGACCCGTCGCTCGCTGGAACGTATCCGGAACGCTGCATCGGACCCTCGACGGACTGTCTCCGGCCACCTCCCCGGTACGTCTCCCACCCGAGGTCCGGCGGCTCGGCCGAATCACTGCGACGGCGATCCTCGCGGTCGTTCTCGTCGTCAGCGTCCTGTGGCCGGCGGCCGCCGTCGGGGTCGTCGACACCACCCAATATGAATCAGTCCCCGACCCCGACGGCTACACCTGGAAGCTGTTCGCGCCGGAGCCGCCGTCACACACCCGCTGGTTCGTCGCGCCGGCGACTCTCGAATCCGGCGGGGAGGTCGACGCGCTCGACGGCTCGGCGGTCGAGTGGGGGCCGCCCGCGGACGCAGCCGAAACGTACCCCGGGACGCTCTGGCACCGCTACCTCGCCGAAGTCCGGTGGGCCAGCCACGGGGAACGGGTCTACCTGGCCGAGCACCTCTGTCGGCGCGCGGAGGGGTCCACCGACGCGGAGGTGACCGCCGTCACCCTCTACGTGGTCGAACAGCCGGTACCGTCCGCGGGCGGCGGTGAGCCGGAGCGAACGGAACTCGTCAGCCACGACTGTCGGGCCCAGGCCTGAGACGGGCCGGAGATTCGCCCGAACCAACGGTTTCCTACCGGCGGTCGGCGTCGCTGCTCCGGCCCGTGACCTTTTAGCCGGCGGTGGTCCCAGAGGGGGTATGGCGACCGACGAGAGCGTGTTCCACCGGGTCGGGGTGTACGTGCTGGAGAACAGACACGGGATGCTGGGGGACCTGGTGTTCGCGATCGTCTGGGTGACGGTCGTGAACGCGTTCTTCCGGCTCGTCGACGGCCCGGACTGGGCGTACTACATGATGATGGTCGCCGGCGTCGTCGCGTACTTCGGCTTCATCTTCTCCGTGCAGATGGCCGTCGAGATCGAGGAGTAGGAGGCGGAGTAGCTGCGCCGACCCACGAGTCGCGGCTGCCGGCCGCGCTGAACGACTCCCCGGTCGAACCTGACAGACGACCGCACGACGGGCGTCCGACGCGGGCGACACAACTACGTATCGGCGACCGAACCCACGGCCGTGAGCGACTACTACGTCGGCGGCGTCGCTCGAGGCGACGCCTGGCTCGCCGTCGCCTACACCGAGGACGGCTACGACCACACCACGATCGTCGACGGCGTCGGGGAGCTGTGGACCGAGTACGAGGACGACGCCCAGCGGATCGCGGTGGACGTGCCGATCGGACTCGAGGGCGCGACGGCACCGCGGCCGAACGAGCGCGCGCTCCGGGAGCTACTCGGCGACCGAGGCGACGCCGTCGTCCAGGCGCCGGTTCGCGAGGCCGCCCGGAAGCAGCGCTACCGGACGGCCGCCCGCGTCCACGAGCGGAAGACCGACCTGGAGCTCCCCCGGGCCGCCTTCGAGCGATCTCGCCTCGTCACCGGGATGGACGAGTTCCTCACGACCATCGACGAGGCCCGACCGGTCTTCGTCGAGGCGCACCCGGAGCTCAGTTACCTCGGGTTCCACGGCGAGCCGATGCCCCACCCGCCCGAGACCGCCGCCGGCTACGCCGAACGGATGCGGACGCTCGCGGAGTTCGACGTCGACGCGCCACCGACGGTCCAGTCCGTCGCCGAGGCGACCGAGGGCCACCAGGTTCCAATCCCGGCCGTCGTGGATGCCGTCGCGCTGGGACTCACCATCCGCCCGGGTACCGGCGAACTCCGGTCGCTGCCGGCGGACCCGCCGACCGACGAGCGAGGGCTGCCGATGCGGTACGTCTACCGCAGCGAGACCTCGCTGTCGACGACGTAATCAGTCTGCTACGGTAGCGGCGGCGTCGTCACTCTCATCCGTCGACGGTCCTTCATCGAAACGTCTCGGCTCTACTCGCCAGTCTCAGAGCGTGTAGTCGTCGCCCTGGTCGTCTTCCCGGGCGGCCGGGTCCTTCTGGTCGTCGGTCATCTGGGTGAAGAGGTTCTCGCCCTCCTGCTCGTCGGCGTCCTCTGCTGGGGCGTACGCCGAGACCCCCATCGTGAGCAGTTCCTCGATGGCCTGCTCGCGGTTCAGGAACTCTCCCTCGTGGACGAGACGGTCGATTTCGCTGTCGATGCGGTCCGGCAACGACACTTCTACCTCGGGCATGCTCGGGGGTTAGTAGTTGGGGGGCGTAAATGCTGGGTTCGCGGCGCTGGAACCTATCAGTGGTTCGGCCGTCTCGTCGATCGAACCGTTCGACTTCGTTTTCGCTCGTTGGGTCGATCGGGTTCGACGATGAGAGGACGAGGAAGCCGTCCTCAGGGTGTGAAAACGGCCCACAGCGACGGTGAAGCGCAACCGTTATACGTTCCTCCCGGATACAATCGGATGCGTTCCAGCGAGGTGCGCTCCGTTGGTGTAGTCCGGCCAATCATCTTGCCCTCTCACGGCAAGGACCAGGGTTCGAATCCCTGACGGAGCATCGAAATCCCGTCGCCTTCTGCCGACTCTGGCCTGTGCACTAACCAGAGGTAAACGAACATGCACAGGGAAACCACATTCGACGGACCACCCGATTCGACCGCCCTCCGGCGGTTTGGCGCATTGTCCACGGTAACTTTCCTCGGGGATACATTTTTCGTGGGGCGATGTAACACGATGGACATCGACTCCGGTCTGCGAGTCGAGCGCTACCATGGTAACCGCAAATCCGACAGATCAGATCGTGTCCCTTTTCGAGGACGGCGGTGTGGAAACGGTGTTCGGGTTCCCCTGCGAGCAGATGGACCCGTACTACTCCAGTCTGGCCGACTCATCAGTTCGACACGTCCTTGCGCGTAGCGAGGCGAGCGCGGCGCTGATGGCTGATGGCTACGCGCGGGCGAACCGGACGGTCGGCGTCGTCGACGGCGTCGGGGGGCCCGGGGCAGCCTACATCGGTGCAGGGCTCTGCGAGGCCGCCGGCGCCTCAAGTCCGGTCCTGGCGCTCACTGGCGATAACGAACGGTCGATCCGCGGCCGCGAGGTGATTCAAGATGCGGATAACGAGGCGATTCTGGCGCCGCACACGGAGGTGGCATTCGATGCCGAGTCGCCTGACCGTGCCGTCGAGGCCGTCGAATCCGCTATTCGACAGATGACGACGGGTGTCCCGAAGCCGGCGCACGTCAATCTCCCGGGGGACATCTTCGACGAAGCGTCCTCGTATGAGCCCGGCGACCTGTCGCTGTCGTACCCTGCCGACCGGCCGGAACCGAACCCCGATCGGGTTGCGGAAGTCCTCGATCACCTCGAATCGGCCGACGCGCCGGTCGTCCTTGCCGGTGAAGGGGTCATCAGGGCCGGCGCTGCCAGTGCTCTGACGGAGTTCGCTGCCCGGACGAATACTCCGGTCGTCACGTCGATCAACGGCAAGGGGGCTGTCGCTGAGACAGAGCCGTACGCGCTCGGGGTCGTCGGCCGATGGGGATTCTGCGAGGTGGCCAACGACACGCTGGAGGGAGCGGACCTCGTCGTCGGCCTCGGGACGCGGTTCGGTGACCTGACGACCGCCGGCTGGTCGCTGATCTCCGACGACGCCACCGTCGTCCACGTCGATCTCGACCGCGCGTGGCTAGGGAAGAACTGCGATGCCGACGTCGCTCTCCACGCCGACGTCCGTACGACCCTCCGGGCGCTCACCGCGGACGTCACGGACGCGACGTATGCCGACCGCGAGTCGCGAATCGATTCGTTAGCCGAACGCCGCCAGGAGTGGCGGCAATCCCACGCCGATGACCTCCATAGCGACGACGAGCCGATCTCTCCCGCTCGCGTCGTCGATGAACTCGACCGACACGTCCCGAGCGACGGGGTCCTCGTCAGCGCCACGAGCTACGCCGGGTTCTTCTCCGGGGCATTCTACGAGGTCGAGCGCCCTGGCCTCGGATACCTCCAGGCTCGTGGTAGCGACGGCATCAACGTCTGTCTCCCTCAAGCCATCGGCGTCCAGGTGGCTCGACCGGAGACGAACGTCGTCGCTCTCAGCGGCGACGGCGGGATCGGCTATCACCTGACGGACCTCGAGACGGCAGCCCGAGAGGACCTCTCGTTGACCGTCGTCGTTCTCAACAACGACGGTCTCGGGTCCTCGACGGCCAGTCAGATCGGCACCGGTAACTTCCAATTGTCGACCGACTTCCAGGAGGGGGTCGACTACGCCGCCGTCGCACGAGGCCTGGGGTGTGAGGGCGAGCGGATCGATTCAGTCGAGCGATTCGAAACCGCGCTGCCGGCAGCCATCCAGAGCGACACCCCCACGCTGCTGGACGTCCAGGTCGACCCCTACGCGATGCCACCGATACTGATAGACTAAGCTAGGTCGAGGAGCTAGAACACGGGTTCGTAGATTGCCGCACCGGTCTCGTCGTGCCGGCGCTCGAGGACCTCACGGAGGGGTTCCGCGCCGAACATCTCCTCGACGTCGAACGGCCCGATTTCGCTGTCGCCACCTCGCTGCAGTATCTCGTCGACCGTCTCAGGGTCGGCGATCCCGTCTGTAACGAGTCGATGGGCCTCGTTGACGAGCGCCGCCAGAATCGGCTGGATGTCGTGCGGGTCCTCTGGCTCCGGGATCAGGCACTCGTCGCCATCCCACTCGAAGAAGCCCTCGCCGGATTTCTGCCCGAGACGGCCGTCCGAGACCATCGCGTCCATCTGCTCGCGGATCTCCGCCGGGGGTTCGTAGCGGTCGCCGTACGTCACCGCGAGGTTGTCGATCGTCGCGAGATGAACGTCGAGTCCGATGAGATCGATGAGCTCCAAGGGACCACGGTCGAACCCGATGCGGGTGGCGGCGACGTCGATCGCCGCGGGGTCGGCATCCAGAAGTTCCCACGTCGCCGCGCACTTGATGCTGGCGGAGAGCCGCGAGAGCCCGTTGGCCCGGTACTCACGCCGCAGCCGAATCGGCTCGCGGTCGATCGCTTCGGCTATCTCGGTGGCGCGTTCGAGCGCACGGTCGGTGGCGTCGTCGCCGGCGATCTCGACGAGATCGCGGTGGATCGCAGGATTCGCAAAGTGGAACAGGACCACGCGGTCGCGGTGATTCATTTCGGCGGCGATGTCGCCCGGCGTCAGCGACGAGGTGTTCGTCCCGACGACCACATCCGAATCAAGGACCGCCTCCAGGGACGCCATTACGTCACGTTTCAGGTCGAGGCGTTCAGGCACGGCTTCCACCACGAACTCGGCGTCAGCCAGCCCTTCGTACTCCGTTGCGTACGTGATTCGGTCGGCCGGTCGGTCCGAGACTGTGTAACCGCTCGCCTGGAGTTCATCCGGAAGCTTCCGCTCGTGGTAGTGTCGTGCGGCATCGAGCGCGTCGTCGTCGACGTCGACCAGCGTGACCGCGTACCCGGCGTTCGCCAGCAGACCGGCGATGTCACGGCCCATCAGCCCCGCGCCGACGACTCCGGTTTTCGATATCATGGTTGCGTTCGCTCCGTCGGCTCCGTGCCACCCGGGGCGTAATAGGTCGTTCGGACGAGATAGTACGCCAGCCCCGTGACGAGCAGGGCCATCCACACCCCGAATAGCACCGGGGCGTCGACGGCGAGTAGCCCGAGCAGTAGTACGTTAAGCGGGACGGCGATGACCGCGAGCGCGAGCACCACGCGGCCTGGGACGGGGAACCGTTCCGGCTGGTACCCTGACGGCGGGTCGCGGAGAACGCTGATGGCGGCCAGCATCGCGACGGTCACGAGGAACGCGCCGCCGAAAGCTAGCATCGTCCCCAGGTCTTGGAAGGGAAGCGGTGCAAGCAGGACGAGGGCGGCGAGGACGTAGACCCCGAGTAACGTCCAGTGGGCGGTCCCGAATCGCTCGTTGGTCACTCCGAGGACTCTGGGGAAGATGTCGTCCTCGACGAGCGCCTCGACGTACCGCGGGATCAGGATGAAGGTCGCGTTCAGTGTGGTCGCGACGGCGAAGATCGCGCCACAGATGATGAAGACCGTCTGGAACGCGGGTGAGAAGATTCGTTCTGCGACCACGAGCAACGTCTGGTTGGCCATCGCCTCGACGCCCATCGTGCCCACGGCCACCAGCGAAATCAGTACATACAGGGCGAACACCAGCGGGATGCTCACGAGGAAGGACTGCGGGATCGTCACCGTCGCGTCCCGCATTTCGCCGCCGATGTCGATGACGAAATTGGCGCCAAGACAGGTGAAGTAGAGGACGCCAGCGCCGATGAGGACACTCCCGATACCGCCGTCTATCAGCGGTGTGAGGTTCGCGCCGTCGACGGCCGGGAGTCCGAAGATGACGAACGCCCCGAGAGCAACGATGAGGCCGAGGAACAACAGGAGCTGGACGCGGGCCGCCAGTCGGATACCGAGGAGGTTCAGCACGAAGAACCCGGTCAAGAAGAGGAGGCCTACTGCGGTGGGTGAGGCCGGTACCAGCGGCTGTACGTATTCGCCCGCTGTCAATGCGTAGAGCGGTAACCCACCGGTGAACATGCTGATCCCCAGCCCCCACGCCGCGAGGAAGGCCAGCGGTTGCGACACCAGTTGCGCCGGGTACCGGTAATGGCCGCACGTCGTCGGGTGGGCCGCCCCGAGCATCGCGGTCGGAACGAGCCCGATCGCAGCGATCGTTATCGCGATGCCGAACGAGACGACCACGCCCGCGCCGGCGAGCGCGACGCCAACGCCGACGAGCGCGAACAGCGCGCCGCCGACGATGAGCCCGACCTCGATGGCGACGGCGTCGAGGAGTCCGATCGCCTCCTCGCCGGCATCGTCGCCCCCGTGTGGCGAGTTAGTTCGTGACACACCCTCGACTCACCGGGTCACCTAATAATACTTGGCCACCACCGCCTGTAACGAATTCAGACGCAGAGATGGCAGGTCGACCGTACCAGCGGCAGTGAACCCACGCCTCCACAGCCACGGTACCTGACCACCCGGATTACGCAAGGGAGGACCTCGGGGATTCGACCGAGCGCGTATAGACACCGGTGGGAGGGGGATTTCACAGAGAGTTCTCCTCGTAGAGCAAGGGGGGTCAGGTTTCCCAACAGGGGCTCGAACGAA
Source organism: Natronomonas salina (assembly GCF_013391105.1). Classification (NCBI taxonomy): domain Archaea; kingdom Methanobacteriati; phylum Methanobacteriota; class Halobacteria; order Halobacteriales; family Natronomonadaceae; genus Natronomonas; species Natronomonas salina. The sequence goes on along the minus strand of NZ_CP058335.1, from coordinate 701,587 downwards.
CGCGTAGTTCATCGATGGAAAACCTGTGCCGAGCGACATGCAGGCCACTTTTCTCTCCAAACCCCGACACGAGGTTGTAGGTGAATGGGGCCGATTACAGTCACCGCGGTCATCGATTTCGTGACGGTCGTCTTCGTGCTCGCGACGATGCTCTCGATGGGGCTGGCGTTGACTACCGACGAAATTCTCACATCACTCGGCCAACGGCAGCTGATGGCGAAATCACTGCTGGTGAACCTCGTGCTCGTCCCGCTGCTGGCGTTCGCGTTCGTCCTCGCTGTTCCGATGGAGACCGGTCACGTCGTCGGGCTCCTGTTGATCGCCATGGCACCCGGAGCGCCCTTCGGTCCGAAACTGGCCGAGATCTCGAAAAGCGACGTCGCGTTCGCGAGCGGGCTGATGGCCGTCCTGGCCGTCGTCTCCGTCGCAACGATTCCGATCACGGTGACACTCCTCATGCCTGGCGACGTCGCGGCGGACCCACTCGGTATCGCCCGGATCGTCGTCGTTACGCAACTGATTCCCCTGATCGGTGGCCTCGGCGTCAGGGCACGCTATCAGCCCGTCGCAACACGCCTGCATCCGCCGATCCAGCAACTCTCGACGTACTTGCTCGTCCTCCTTGTCATCCTCTTGACGATCGTCTACGCCGGCGAAATGCGCCAGCTGGTCGGCACCGGGACGCTGTTCATCTCGGTCGTCGTGATCGGCGGGGCGTTACTACTGGGGTACGTCCTCGGCGGCCCAGCGAAACGCACGCGGGAAGTCCTCGCGACGACGACGGCTGCGCGAAACGTGGCCACAGCGTTGCTCATCGCCGCGACGGGTTTCAGCGACCCCAGCGTCCTCACGATCATCGTCGCGTTCGGACTCCTCAGCCTCGTCGTCTCGGGCCCGGTCGCGAGTCTCTGGGGACAGCACAGCGGAATGTAAGACGCTGCAGCAACGGTAGCTGTCTGTCGAACGGCACGGACGTCGGGTGTATCGAACGAGCCATGTCCCGAGCGACGGTGCGAACGTACAAACGGATTTAGCCCGTAGAACGACCATGGAGATCACCCTCGTCGGTACTGGGAGTCCCGTCCCGATTCCCGAGCGCGGTGGCACGAGTATCGTCGTCGACGTCGCCGACGAACGCGTGCTGATCGACTGTGGGCCAAAGACCGTCTACGGCCTCATGGACGCAGGGATTCACTTCGGGGAGATCGAGACGATGTTCTTCACCCACCACCACATGGACCACAACGCCTCGTTCTTCCACTTCGCGTTCACGAGCTGGACCGAGGGTGGACGGGAGTCGCTTACCGTATACGGACCCGACGGCACCGACCGCCTCGTCGACGCGCTGTACGACGTCTACGCGGAAGACATCGAGTACCGCCAGGATATCTACCCGACCGATGGTATCTCGAACATCGAGACCGAGCTCGTGACGGAGGGGTTCAGCCGCCAGATGGACGGCTGGGAGGTCGACGCACTCCCGGTCGAACACTCCATCGAGACGTACGCCTACCGCTTCGAGGAACACGAGACGGGTTCGTCGTTCGTCTTCTCCGGCGACACGCGGAAGGTCCCGTCGCTCGCCGAGTTCGCTGACGACGCAGACGTCCTCGTCCAGGACTGTAATACCGCTCCGGTCGACGAAGACCGCGTGCCGGCCGAGGACGAGCAGTTCGTCTGGCAGCGGTATGCCGAGGGCGATCGAGACCTGGACCAGTCCACGTTGACGGCCAACCACTGTGATGCCACGGACGCGGGTGAAATCGCCCAGGACGCCGGCGTCCAGACGCTCGTTCTCACGCACATCATGCCGTACCGCGACCTCGAATCCATGCGGCGAGACGCAGAGGCAGTATTCGACGGCGAGGTGATCGTCGCCGAAGATGGGCTGACCATCTCCCCGTAGAGACCACTACTGGTCGGTCTGTTCGTTTGCGTTGGAGCGATCTGTGAGACGCACCCACAGAACCAGTAGACTCGGCAGCACGAGGATGCTGGCGAGGAACGCGTACCCGATGGCGATGCTCGTGACGAAGCCGAAGCGCTGCAGCGACGGAACGAGCGCCAGGACGAGCACACCGAACCCGGCAGCCGTCGTCACGGCGCTGGCCAGCAGCGCACCGCCCGTCCCGCGGACGGTCCGCAGCAATGCATCGGTACTGTCGCCCCGACCGTGATATTCCTCGACGAACCGCTCGCCGATGTGGATCGCGTAGTCGACGCCGATCCCGATCCCGATCGCCGCGATGATGGCCGTCTCCGGCGTGAACGCGATCTCCGCGAGGTACATCGTCCCGAGCAGCCACGCCTGCGACAGCACGACCGGGGCGACCACCACTGCGCCCAGCGTGGCCGAGCGGTACCGGAGCCAGAAGATCACGGTCAGGAAGCCGACGATGACGAGGAACGTGATGAGGAACCCCTCGACGAGCGTCGAGAGCAGGCTCCGCTGGATGAGTTCCTCGATGACCGGTTGGCCTGTCGCGGTCACGGTCACGTCGCTGTCGTCCTCGATGGTCGTCGCGACGGCCCGCATCTCCTCGGTCACCGTCCCTGTATCGGCGCTGCCGGAGAGCCCGACCGAAAGCCGGAGCGCGCTGTATTCTCCGTCGGATCGGTGGATAGTCGCGTTGGCTTCCGCCGGTGCGGCGGCGTACACCGCGTCGTAGATCGCCTGGAGGTTCTCGTCGGGGACGCCGTCACCGTCGGTGTCCGCATCGCTCACCATCGCGGCGACCGTCTCGTTCGACGCCGCGGCCGCACGGATCGTCTCTATCGGTCCGGTCACCTGGAGGCTTCCGTCGGCGAGCGTCGCGGCGGACGACGTATTCGACAGGTGGTCCTCCCCGGCAGCGATCCGATCGAGTGTCCTGGGGTCGGTGACGTTGCCTTCGATCAGGAACTCCGCCCGCGACTGGCCGCGTGATTGCGCGAACCGGTCGTTGAGGTACTCGGCGTTCTCTCGGAGCTGGTAGTCACTCGGCTGGAACGGCCCGGGAAGTGACGCCATCCACTCCGGGGAGTCCCGCGGGAGGAAGTCGGTCTGGTCGACCGAGGTCTGGACGTCCGTCGCCGCGACGCCGCCGGCGACGCTCAACACGACTGCCACGGCGATGACGAGGTACGGCGCTCGCTTCGCGGCGTCGGCCCCCACGCGGAGGAACCGCCCGGCGTAGCGACCGCGACCGAACGGTGAGGTGCGCCGTGAGAAGCCGATGCGCCGGAGGAGACCGTCGAGTTCGAGCTTCAACGCGGGGAGCAGGAGCCCGAAGACGAGGAACGCCGCGACGATCCCGACGGCACTGACGACGCCGAAATCCTGGATCGACTCGAGCGGGCTGACCGCGTTCGAGAGGAAGCCGACGGCCGTCGTGAACGTGGCCGCGCCGACGGCCACGATGACGCCGGCGAGCCCGCGCCGCATCGCTTCCCGGCGCGTCCCACCAGGGTCGTCCTGGCTGGCCTCTCGATACCGCATCACGACGTGTAGCGCGTAGTCGATACTCAGCCCGATCAGGAGGAACGGAACGGCGATCAGGATCTGCGTCATTCCGATGCCGGCCCACCCCATGAAGCCCATCATCCACGTGAGGACGAGCCCGACGCCGACGATGCCGAGCAGGACGTCGAAGAAATCGCGATAGGCGATCCCCAGGACGACCAGCATCAGGAGCAACGCGATCGGGGAGATGATGGCGAAACTCTCGCCGGTCGCCTGCCCCGATTCCTCGTCGACGATCCCGGCCCCGAAGACGAAGACCTCTGACGAATCGACCGTGCGCGTAGCTCGGTCCTGCATCGCGAGTTGCGCGTCGACGACGGATGGGGGCAGGTCGTCGCCAGTCGCGGTACTCGTGTCCTGGGAGACGATCATGACGCGGCCCGTCGCCGCCGTGGTCCCCGGTTCGTAGCTGGTCGGCAGCAGCGAGTAGGGATCGGTCTGGCCGCCGACCCGGGCGTCGGGAGCGAGCACCCGCTCGAGCGTCGCGTTGACCTCGCTCTCGTTCATCGATTCCAGTTGTTCGAGCTGCGCAGACAGCGGCGGCATCACCGTTCGACGGTCGTCTCCGGCTGTTGGGCCATCGGACCCGTTCTCTGATTGCAGCATCGCCGCCGTGGCGACGACGTTCGATACCCCGACCATCGGCTGCCGGTCCCGCAACGTCGAATTGATGCTCGAATCGTCCCGGATCGCCTGCTGGTACTGGAGTTCTTCGAGAAGCGCCTGCTTCGTGAGTACGTTCTCACCGCGGAACACGACCTGCACGACGGTCGTGTTCTCCCCTTCTGTCGTGAAGTTCTGTTGCAGCGAGTCGTACTTCGCCTCCTCGGTGGTGTCGCTGCTGAAACTCGCTATAGAGAACCCCCCGTCGACGTTCCCCGCCGCGCTCCCGACGACCAACGTGGTCAGCAGGAGGGCGACGATGACGAGTTTGCTGTGGCCGGTCACGAAGGCGGCGTACCGCTCGGCCAGATCCATCACGCACCCATTCCAGCCCGGTCGACATAACAATTGTATTTACACGTGTAGAAATATCGAGAATCAGACAAGATTCATCGAGTACGGATTCGCTTCTCACCGTCCAATCACAGCGGGTGTGTCCCTCGCAGGACGAGCCGCATACCGAATGGAGGGAAATTTTACCACGTATCGGGTCGAATATTTATCGGCTATAGATGGATACGAAGGATCATCGGGGGTGGGTCATCGCTACGGGATTCGTTGTTGGTGCCGTACTGGTGTTGAATAGCCTCATCTGGCTGCTGCCTGCATCATGGGTGCAGTCCATCGAACCGCCGTTTGAAGTACTGATATTGCTGATTCCAATCGCTATTCTGTCGTTTCTCGCAGCAAGATACATCCGGCTCAATACGGGTCTGTTTGGAATCCTTGCCTTTGCGGCTACGTTCGTTATACTTGTGTTCGGATTCGGGTGGCGTGGTCACGATGAGAGTTTAGACGTTCCGTTCATCTTTGCACTGGCATACGCGACCGCGTTTCTCTCTGGCTTCCTCGGTCACGACATACGTCAATACCTCACCTCACAGGGTGACGAACTCTGACCGTTCCCGAATCCGTAGTTCATCCGGCAAAGGTAGTCAGCTGTCGGTCAATAGATGGACTCTACGACGTGCGGGAATCCACGTCCTCAACGTTTATTTGTCGACAGACTGCAGGAAAGATATGAATGACTTCGTCGCCCTCGGTGTTCTACCGGGTGCAGCCGGTATTTTCGGTTTCGTGCTGGGCGGCCCGATCGGGGGTTTCGTCGGACTGTTCATCGCCTTCATCGTCGGCGTCCTTGATCTCTACACTGGACGTGATAGCGATGAACGCATCGAGGAGCTGGAACAGGAGGTACGAGAGTTACAGAGGGAATTGGATGACGAACAGTAAGCGGAATCATCTCGTCGGAGTCGACCCCGACCTCGCGAAGAAGAGCGTACTCGGCGCTCTCGGGCTGTTTGTCCTCTCCCTCACCCTCATCAGTAGCCACGAGCTGTTCTCCGTACCCGATACTATCGGCGGCCTCTATCTCCTCATCGTAGCCGGTGTCGCTCTGGCGAGTGTATCCGCGTATCGGAACAGCGGGTTGCTCATCAGTTGGGTACTGGTCTTCGCCCCAGTGTCTGCTCCGATACTATATACAGAGGCCCTCATCGCCTCTGGGGAGACAGTCCCGGTTGCATTACCCCTCTCGTTAGTCGGAGTTGGGGTGGCAGGATTTTGGGTGCCGACTGCTGTTCTCCTCGGTACACTCGCGTTCGGGGTGGGAGTTGCGCTACGATGGGCGATAAATCGGTGACTAAGCCGACTCAGTCTATCAACTGATTCAGTAGCCCGACCCCGAAACCATCGACGGTACCGGAACCGCCGCAGTTTTTGCCACCAGGGGTGCTATGGTGTACCGTGATAGACGTACTCGCCGCCGAAGACGGGCCACGCGCCATCGACACCCACGCTCACCAGCCGACGAAGGAGTTCCTGGAGGATGCCGGCGGGCAGATGATGCAAGACGCCGCGGAGAAGTTCGGCGCCGAGATGGAAACAGCGACGTACGACGAGATGATCGCCGAGTACCGTGAAGCCGGCGTCGGGCGGGCGATTCTACTCGGCTGGGACGCCGAGACCAATACCGGGAACCCACCCGTGCCCAACGACTACGTCGCCGAGGTCCGCGACGAGCACGACGACTTCTTCGTCGCATTCGGGAGTGTGGACCCTCTAAAAGACGACTGCGTGCAGGAGGCGATCCGCTGTGTGGAGGACCTCGACCTCTCGGGGTTCAAGTTCCAGCAGATAGCCCAGGGATTCGACCCGTCCGCCGACCGCCACGACCACCTCTGGAACACGATCGAGGACCTCGACGTCCCGGTGGTGTTCCACGGCGGCAACTCCACGCTCGGCGCCGGTGCGCCGGGTGGTCGCGGACTGAAGGTCAAGCACGGCGACCCGATGCTCGTCGACGACGTGGCCGCAGAACACCCCGAGATGGAGATTTTGCTCGCGCACCCGGCGTTCCCGTGGGAGAAGGAAAAGCTCGCGGTCTGCCAGCAGAAGGGGAACGTCTACATGGACCTCTCGGGGTGGATGCCCGATTACATCGACGACCAGGTACTCCACTACGCCCGGACGGTCCTCCAGGACAAGGTGATGTTCGGGACCGACTATCCGATGATCGAGCCGGGGCCGTGGCTGGAACAGTTCGCCGACCTCGGCTTCGACGAGTCCGTTCAGCGAAAGTTGCTCTGGGAGAACGCCGAACAGTTCCTCGGGCTGTAGTCGTCACCCGACGATCTGTCTGAGTAGCGACTCCTCTGCCCGGCGCAGTCGTTCGAGGAACGCCGACTTCGAGATGTCGAGCTCCGCCGCTACCTCACCCGCCGTCGCTGCTCGGGGCACCTCGAAGTAGCCGCTCTCGATGGCGGCTCGCACCGCCGCCTCCTGTGCGGGTGTCACGTCCCACCGCTTCGCCACGGGCTCGTCGTCGCTGTCGTCCAGCGGAGAGATGCGCTCGAGTTTGACGCCGAACGTCTCGCCCGCGGCCTCCAGTACCCCTTTGAGCACGTCGCGGCCGACGACTGCGCCCACGTACCGCTCGGTCCCGGCGTCGTAGTGGGTCGAGTCCACGAGAAAGCCGACGTCGACGAGGTCGTTGACGATGCATCGGTGCTTGGAGAGACAGCGGTAGTTGTACCGCCCGTTCGCGCGCGACTGGTGGAGCGGTCGGACACGCTCGTCGGCGTCGAGTACCTCGCCGACCGCCGGATCCTCGGTGCTGAACTGGAGCAGCGTATTCCCGTCCGCGCGTCGAAGCGGCGGGCGTGCGTCGATGGCCGCGCCCGTTTCCCGCGATGCGTCCGCGAGGGGGCACTCGTCGCCGGTCACCCGGAACTCGACGACGAGACACTCGGCGATCATGATGCACAATTGGCGACAGCATCATTTAAACCCGCGCTATGTGCGGGTGAGTTGCTACGTTCGTGGCGTCGAAAGCGGGGAGTATGGACCTAGAACAGGTCAAGTCACGGGCCGGACCGCGAGAGTTCGGGCCTGGCGACGACATGCCCGAGGAGTACCGCGAGGCGGCGACCCGGATGATCCAGTTCCACGCGAACTCCGAGATCATGGGCGCGTACATCGAGCGTCCGTTCATCCGCCAGGCACCGAGTCTGGACCGGAAACTTGCCGTGAGCGCGCAGGTCCAGGACGAGATCGGCCACGGCCAACTGCTGTACCGTGCAGCTGAGAACCTCGGCGTGAAGACGCGCGAGGAGATGCTGGCCGAACTCGAGAACGGGGAGGGGAAGTTCCTCAATTGCTTCCACTACCCCATCCAGAACTGGTACGAGCTGCCGATGATCATGTTCTTCGTCGACGGTGCGGCGATGCGCCGGCAGGCGACGCTCAAGCGGACGTCGTGGGAGCCGTACGCCCACGCCATCGACAAGATCTGCTTCGAGGAGGGCTTCCACATCAAACACGGCGAGAGCATCCTCGGTGAGATCGCGACGGGGAGCAGGCGCGACCAACAACTCCTCCAGGAGGCGTTCGACAAGTGGTGGCCGCGCATCCTGCAGTTCTTCGGCCCCACGAACGACCAGTCGGTCCACGGCGGGTTCGCGATGGACGTGGGCCTGAAGACGATGAGCAACGACGACCTGCGGACGGCGTTCCTGAACGCCTATCTGTCGAAGGCCGAGAAGTACGGCCTCGAGATCCCGGAGACCCCCCGTATCGAGTACGACGAGTACGAGGAGCGCTACCACGTCGAGGAGTCGGACCTCGACTGGGAGGAGTTCGGCGCGGTGTCACAGAACGAGTACCCCCCTGGCGCCGAGCAGATACACAAACGCGAGCGCCGCCAGGCGGCCGTCGAGTGGGTGCGCGAAGCGATTACGGACGACTCCCCCGCCGCAGGCGCGACAAGCGCCGCGGCCGACTGACCATGCGCTGGGAAGTATTCCGCCAAGAGAAGCCGAAGGACTACCACAGCCACGTCGGCGACGTCCACGCGCCGAACGCCGAACTGGCGACACAGTACGCCCAGATCATGCACGCGCGCCGGAAGCCCGCGAACTCGCTGTGGGTCGTTCCCAAGGAGGAGATCGAGACCGTCGACGCCGACGAGCACGACGTGGCGATGGGCGGGCTCACACAGAAGGAGTACCGCTGGGCGACGAACTACTCGACCGGCGAGATGGCCGAGGAGATCGAGGAGAGCGAGGCCGAACAGAAGGAGGCCGAAGACAACCGCAAGAAAGCCGCGGGTGAGAACTGAGATGAACCCCGACGACCTATCCAACCGCGAACGCGCAGCCGTCGAGGCCGAACTCCAGTGTCTCGCCGACGACGAGTTCGTGATGGCCGAACGCTACATCGACTGGCAGGTGCGGGGCCCCACGCTGGAGGCGGACCTCGCCGTAGCCAACATCGCGCAGGACGAGTACGGCCACGCGCGGCTCTGGTACGACCTGCTCGAGGACTTCGGCTACGAGGAACCCGATCTCATCTGGGAGCGTGATCCGTCCGACTTCCGGCACACGACGATGGCCGAACTCGCCTTCGAGACGGGAGACTGGGCCGACTGCGTGCTCCGTGGCTACCTGTACGACCACTTCGAGCGCCTGCGACTCGAGGCCCTCGAGGACACCAGCTACCCGCGCATCGCGGACCGTGTCGGGAAGGTCCTCGGCGAGGAGCACTACCACCGCGACCACACGAGTAACTGGCTGGAGCGGCTGACCGAGGGGAAGGACGCCTCCAGCGAGGCCATCCAGCGCCTCCAGTCGGCGCTCGACCGCCTCTACCCGCACGCCCAGACGATGTTCGCGCCGACCGAACACGAGGACGACATCGTCGACCTCGGCGTCCGCACGGCGCCGCTGTCGGAACTCCGCGAGGACTGGCTCGCTATCACGACGCCGTTCCTCGAGGGGCTCGGCATGACGGTGCCGGACCCGGAGCTCCCGGACGTGCGTGGTCGCGACGGGTCCCACACCGACGACTGGCAGGGGCTCTACGACGAGTTCACGTACACCTACGAGATGCTCGGCCGCGAGCCGGCGAAACTGATGGCGGACCCCGACGAGGCCGATGTCTGAAGCCCCCGACGACGCCGACGAGTTCGGCCCGGAGTACTGCGGGTACACCGAGTACGACCACGGCGTCGACCCGGAGGAGCTCCCCGCGACCGGGGAGAACGCGACGGGCATCGAGCCGCGCGTCTGGGAGGAACTGTACGAGGTCGAGGACCCCGAGATGCCCGTCTCCGTCGTCGACCTCGGGCTCATCTACGGCGTCTCGGTAGAGGATGGACAGGCGAAGGTGACGATGACCCTCACCTACACGGGCTGTCCGGCCCGCTCGATGTTGCAGGACGACGTCGTCGAGGCTGCCGAGCGCGCCGCGGGAGTAGACTCGGCCGAGGTGGAACTCGTCTGGTCGCCGGAGTGGAACCTCAACCTCGTGACGGAGGCGGGCAAGGAGTCGCTCCGCGACTTCGGGGTGAGCATATGAGACGGCAGCCCGACCCCTCCACGGACACCGAAGCGGACACCCCGGCGGCGTGTCCGTACTGCGACGGGACGAACACCGATCGAGACCATCCGAAGGGGCCGTCCCTCTGCCGCTCTATCCACTACTGCAACGACTGCGACGAGCCGTTCGAGGCGATGGGATAGCCGGATAGACCAGTCGCTGAATCCACCTTTCGAAGATCGCGTAACTACGGCCATACGGACGCTGCCGAACTTCTGATAGTTCTGCTCCCTGTCTGTAGCGCCAGCGACACGCCCGCTTCGGCAGCACCTGGCTAGCCGGGATTCCCTGGATTGCAATACACGACAGTTCGACCGAAGAGGGAGTCTCGTTTCGGAGCTGGAGGAGGGCAGCTATCGCGACCTTATAAAACCGACAAGTGGACGGGTGAATCTCTTTACAAGCATCCCCCTATATTCGTGATATGCCATATCAAGACGTGGAGGCTGTCTCCCGGGACGATCTCCGGGGGCTGCAGACCGATCGCCTCCGCGAGACGGTCCGCAACGCATACGAGAACGTCCCGTTCTACCGCGAACGACTCGAGGAGGCTGACGTCGCGCCGGACGACATCGACTCACTCGACGACATCCGCGAGTTGCCCTTCACGACGAAGGAGGACTTCCGCGAGGAGTACCCCGACGGCCTGTTCGCCGTCGACCACTCGGACATCGAGCGCATCCACGCCTCCTCCGGCACCACGGGCAAGTCGAAGATCGTCGCTTACACCGACAAGGACATGCAGGTGTGGCGAGAGGTGATGGCCCGCTCGCTCGTGGCGGCCGGCGTCACGCCGGACGACATCGTGCAGAATGCCTACGGCTACGGCCTGTTCACCGGCGGCCTGGGCGTACAGACCGGAACAGAAGAACTCGGCGCGGGCATCATCCCCATCGGCGGAGGCGACACGGACCGGCAGATAGAGTTCATGCAGGACCTCGAGTCCGACGCGCTCACCTGCACGCCCTCGTACGCGCTGTACCTCGCGGAGACGGCCCGCGAGCAGGGCGTCGACGTCCGGGAACTGCCGCTGGAGACGGTCATCATCGGGGCGGAACCGTTCACAGAACCGATGCGCGAGGAGATAGAGCACGAACTCGGGGTCACCGCCGTCGATATCTACGGTCTCTCGGAGATAATCGGCCCCGGCATCGCCATGGAGTGTGCTGCCGCGCAGGACGGACTCCACATCTGGGAGGATCGCTTCCTCCCCGAGGTGGTCGATCCCGAGACGGGCGAGCCCGTAGACGACGGCGAGCGGGGCGAACTCGTATTGACGACACTCTCGAAAGACGCGCTGCCCGTCTTGCGATACCGCACCGGCGATATCACGTCGCTGACCCGCGAGCCCTGCGACTGTGGACGGACCCACGCCCGCATGGAGAACGTCCGGGGCCGCACCGACGACCTGCTGGTCGTCCGTGGCATCAACGTGTATCCCAGCCAGATAGAGTCCGTCGTCCTCGACCTGGAAGGCGTCGCTCCACAGTACCGCATCGACATCCGTCGAGAGGGCCAGCTGGACACGCTCGAACTCACCATCGAACGCCGGGAGAACGCGGACGCCGAGGCGGTAGAACGGCGGGTCCGGGAGACACTCGATTCGACCCTCGACGTCTCGCCCGACGATGTGAAGATCGCTTCGCCCGCAGGCATCGAGCGACAGGCAACCGGCAAAGTCCAGCGAGTGTACGACCACCGATAATGTCGATCACCTACGAACCGCACTACTTCGAGGAGTTGGAGGAGGGACAGACGTTCGAGAGCGCCGGGCGGACTGTGACGAGCGCGACCCTGGAGATGTACTCTTCGGTGTCGGGTGACTGGGAAGAGATTCACACGAACGACGAGTACTCCGAGGACGGCCCGTACGGCGCGCGTATCGGTCACGGTCCGTTGACGTTCGTGCTCACGACCGGGTTCGTCCACCGCTGCGGGTTCGTCGAACGCCGCGTTATCGCGTTTCTCGGGATGAACTACATGGACCTCCAGAACCCGGTGTACGTCGACGACACCATCTCCGCGGAGTTCGAAGTGGCGGAGAAGCGCGATCTCGAATCCCGTGAGGACGCTGGTCTCGTCGTCATCGATGCGCTAACGACGAACCAGGACGGAGAGAGCGTCTTCGAGGGCGATATGAAGTTCATGTTCAAGAAGCGGAGCCATTACGGCGACGAGTAGCGCTGACACAGGCCCTTCACTCGGTTCGACGTAGCAGGAGAACCCTACCGACCTTTCGAGCATGCTGAGCGGACACGTTCTGGCGGCTGTTTCAGTCTCGTCGCGCTTGAACCGTCCCATTTCTGAATCGGTCGATTCAGGGCGTTCAGTTATCGGGCTCGTCTGCTACCGGCAGTGTAAACGCGAACGTCGTCCCATCGCGAGAGTCGGGCTCGACCCAGATATCGCCGCCGTGGCGTTCGACGATTCGCTCACTTAGCGCCAGTCCGATTCCCGTCCCCCCGCCTTCCTCCTGCGTATGGAGGCTCTCGAACACGTCGAAGACACGGTCGGCGTCCGCAGGATCGATACCGACGCCCTCGTCGCGAACCGAGAGCACCCACTCATCGCCCGCTCGCTCGGCCGAGACGTAGACACGCGGTGACTCGTCGCCGCTGTACTCGATGGCGTTGTCCAGCAGGTTCTGGAACACCTCCCGGAGTTGATCGCCATCGCCTCTGACCCGAGGGAGGGTCCCCGTGACTATCTCTGCATCCGTCTCCTCGATGCGTAACTGGAGGTCCTGACGAGCGTCTTCGAGAACGGCGTCCAACTCGACCGGTTCCAAGGGATCACCTCGCGTCTCGACCCGCGAATATTCGAGTAATCCATCTATCATGTCTCGCATCCGGTCGGCGCCGTCGACGGCGAACTCGATGAACTCCTCGGCCTCGTCGTCGAGTTCGTCGGTGTACCGCCGCTCGATCAGCTGGAGGTAGCTCGTCACCATCCGGAGCGGTTCCTGAAGGTCGTGGCTGGCGGCGTAGGCGAACTGCTCTAAGCGCTCGTTGGACTCCTCGAGTTCCTGCTTGTACACCCTGTGCTCGAGTTCGTTGCTCACCCAGTTGCTGAGTAACCCGACGAACGAGACTTCCCAATCGGAGAACGCCTCGGTCCGCGCCTCGTTCCCGTAGAAGCAGAACGTCCCGTACACCTCCCCATGGACGATGACCGGTGTCCCGAGATAACAGGCGATCCCCCACTCGGGGTCGACCAGTTCCGGTGCCTCGGACTGCACGTCCTGCAGGACGAGCGTCTCCGCAGTCTCGACGACGCGTGAGCAGTTGGGAAGGGTCTCCAGCGGTGTCGTGTCACCCGCTTCGAGGTCGACCGTTTCCGGCGCGGCCACGTGTTCGAAGATGTACTCACCAGCATCTTCATTGACCCGTGAGAGCGTCGCAAACTTGGTACCGACCGTCGTTCGGACGACTTCGAGGAGCGAATCTATCTGTTGGGAGAACGGCTGGTCTGCGGCCGCCATTATCTCGTTGGCACGTCGAAGCGCTTGTTCCCGTTTCTCGACTTCCTGCTGACGGTCATCCGGGTCAGTGATGTCGCGTACGTACACTGAAAGTCCGGTTTCAGAGGGATAGGCACGGATCTCGAACCACCCGTCCTGCGGCGGATAGTGCGTCTCGAACGTGACAGCTTCCTGGGTCTCCATCGCTTGCTCGTGTTCCCACTGGAACAGCGAGTCGGTCAATCTGGGAAACTCCTCCCAGATAGATTCCCCACGGATATCCGTTCGGTCTCGCTGGAACAGGGTTTCAGCCTGGTCGTTGCAATACGTGAACTGCCAGTCTTCGTCGAGCTCGTAGACAGCGTCGGTTACCCGCTCCAAGACCGCTTCTGGAGAACTTTGAAGAGCGGGTTCACTCGGCGTCTCCGGGTCCGTCATTAGTTCTACTCAATGTATTGACAAACAAGGGCTTTACGCAGGTTCGATCGTTCGGCTGATTCAGTCTCGCTGCGCTGGAATCACCCTATTACCTATTCGGTCGGTCTCGGGTACACTGACCAGTGTGAGGTTTCAGAATGACGGCCTGTGGTTATTTATGGCAGGTAACCGGGATTGGCCGTCAATTCTATCTTTCACCGGTGGACAATGACTGCTCGGTCAAAGTACCTAGAACCGTTTCAATATCGTCCGGAAACGTGCACCTCGACAGCGCCGAGATAACCGTCGACTCCCGGCCGCACCTTGGATCACCGAGGGTATTGCGAGACCACTCCGAATCAGGCCGTGTAGGCGTCGACCTGAACGAAGTTCTCGAGCGTGATGGCGTAGGCGTCGGCACCTCCGACGTAGCGGGTTAGCTCGTCGGGTAGTACCCGGCCTCGGGGAACGCACCCGGAAGCGGAACGGGCGTCGTGACTTCGCCGGCGGTGCTGGCGGCGACGTCGCGCATGAACGCCTCGGTGATCATCGGCCCTTTCCCCGTCTTGTCGTGCGGTTTTCGGCCGTGTCAACGAATATTTACTTACCACACTTCCGACACGATTCTCCGAGCGAGCGGCAGCAGTCCGTCACAGGTCGAGTTGCTGGAAACGGACGATTCCGAGTACAAGTGGCACCACCAACCAGACGGCCAACACGACGAGGCCATACCACTCTGGGAGTCCGCCGAACTGGCCCTGGACCTGTTCGGCGAACTCGGGCGGGAGGAAGTACCCCGCGGCGTTCCCGTACGCGGCGCTCGGACCCAGTCCGGCGAGGACGTGGTACCAGTTCGGCAACGGGGGCTGCGGCATCGACAGTCCGTTCACCACCACCAGCACGACGAGAACGGCAGTGCTCCAGAACTGGTCGAATACCCAGAACCCGATGGCTGCAGCGGCCGCGCGGGAAGACGATGCCGTAATCGACGAGAGCGTCACAGCCACGCTCACGAAGGCCACACCGTAGAAGACGGACAGCAGGGTGAACAGTAGATACTGTAGGGGATCGAAATCACCGCCGAGCGCCACTAAGATCAGGGCAGCGACGCCGAACCCGCCCAGCAGAGAGAGTGTGAGCACGAGGCTACGGCCAGCGACCTTCCCGAACACGACATCCCGGCGCGTCACCGGCAATCCGAGCAGGAAACTGATGGTTCCAGTCTCCCGTTCGCCCGCGATCGCTTTGTAGGCGACCAGGAGCGCGGCGATCGAGATGAAGAAGGTCGCTACGCTCTGCAGGAACACGATGAATCCGAGGCTCCCTGCCTCGCCGCCGCCGCTGAGAATCGCGGCGAAGGCGTAGGCGAGCCCGCCAACGAGGAGCACGAACAGCGCCGTGAGCACCCACAGGAGCCGCGAACGGCTGGCGTCGGCGAAGTCCTTCTTCCCGACGACGAACCAGCTCATGCTCCACCCTCCGTGTATGCGGCGAACATCGCTTCCAGCGAGATCTCCTCCGTCTCGAACTGTTCGACGGTCGCCCCGGTCGATTCGACGGCGTCGATGACGTCTCGCCGGGCGTCCGGTCGGCAGACCGCGACGACGTCGCCGGCGTCCAGGCTGACGTCGGAGACGCCGGATACGTTCCGTACCGCCTCGAGCAAGCCGTCGGGGACCGTGTCGACGGTAAGCCGTAGCTGGGAGTCGCCGCCGACGGTCTCTCTGAGGCCGTCGACCGTGTCTTCCGCGACGAGCTCGCCGGACCGGAGGATACCGACGCGATCACAGATGGCGTCCACCTGTTCGAGGATGTGTGACGAGAAGAACACGGTGGCTCCCCGCTCGTTCTCGGCGCGGATTATCTCGCGCATCTCCCGGGCCGCGTTCGGGTCCAGGCCGGTCGACGGCTCGTCGAGGATGAGGAGGTCGGCGTCACCGACGAGCGCCGTCGCGAGGCCGAGTCGCTGTTTCATGCCCTTCGAGTAGCCGCCAGCCGCTCGATCGGCCGCTTCCTCGAGGCCGACGCGATCCAGGAGCGCTGCCGGGTCATCGTCGGCGCCCTTCGCCTCGATAGCGAAGGAGACGTGTTGACGGCCGGTCAACCGGTCGTACACCTCGAAGTCGTCCGAGAGGAAGCCGACGCGTTCGCGAACCTGCAAGCTGGCCGCTTGGGCATCGTGACCGAGAACCGTAACCGAGCCGTTCGTCGGACGGACGAAATCGAGGGCGAGGCCGATCGACGTCGACTTTCCGGCGCCGTTCGGTCCGAGGAACCCGTAGATTTCGCCCTGCTGGACGGTGAGGGAGAGGTTCCGGAGGGCTGTCACCCCGTCGTACTGTTTGGTGACGCTATCGAACTCGACGGCGGCTGGAGGGCCTGTCGACATAGCTACCGATCAAACGCCGCTGAAATAATACTTCGGGGGGCGTCTTTAAACACGGTTTACGATCGGGTCGCCTACCGAACGAGAGTACGAGATCGGGAACGACGCATACCGGTGTAAAGCTCTGGCCAGAGTATATCTGAATGTGGTACTGGTCTGGCCACTCCGGCACGGCACTCACTCGCTGCGTGGTCGCCAGGACGGGGCTGCAGCGAGCTTTCGGAAGGCGATGTTCAGGTCCGATTGGGCGGCCCCGTAGAACCGTTCCCTGCCCGTCGGCGTTCGGACGCACAGGATGACCGTATTGTCCGTCACACGAAAGATCGATAGCAGCCACGCCAGCCGGTCGTGTTCCCACCTGCTCTGGAGCGTGGATTCCTCGTCTTCGACGACGCGAGAGCCCAGTTCCCAGCTCAACCGTGTGAGATGAGGGAGGTCGAACGGCACGACCTCGGGGAGGTCGGTACTATCGTCGCCTCCACTCTGAGAGCTATGTGCAGCCACACCACGAACGACGCCCCCCCGAAGTAAAAACATAGCCCTTCGGAGGTGATTGGGACTGGGAGGATTCGACGGAACGAGATAGTCTCTCCAGAATCGGCCCGAGCGCTCCTGAGACCAGGGAAGCCACGAAATTGATTGCTGTCGGGGCACGCGAATACGTTGCTCGAGTTCTCGAATCGATCCAGGACAGCGATTCGGTGGCCGGGACGTACACTACATATGTAGTGCCCACTTGAGCCGGAATACTACGGGTATTGAAACAGCACCTATCCCCCAAGGGTATACATTGATAGTATGGATACGATGACGGGCACACTCGGCGACACGGTACGAACGACCTCCAGCGACGAGACCGTCAGTGAGACGGTCATCGCCGCAGTCGCAGATGCAAAAGAGGTCTCTCCGCTCGATCTCGACCCGCTGTACGAGAGCATCGACCCCGACGCACTGGACCAGCTCTTCGACCACACCGGCGCCGGGTCGTCGATCACCCAGCTGAGTTTCGAGATGGCCGACTGCGAGGTTCACGTCCGCGGCAACGGCGAGGTCACGGTCACCCCCGCGCCGGCCGCGTCGGACGGCGTCGACCGCGTCATCTCCCTCGAGTAGCGAGTCATTGTCACGACGGCCGAGTTTTCGGAAGGTTGTCGTCAGGCTGTGATTTCTCCTATAGCCTTTCGCAGCCACTCGAGATTCACGTGACTCTACCGATCCGGATGTAATCTGTACAGTTGCTTCCGCCGCACTTCCCAACGTAGCGTGACGGATGCCCCGGCTTGGTTCAGTTCCGCTCGGGGTGTTCGATGGGAGCGAGTACGTTCAAGACTGCTTCGAGAATCCGTGGAGGGTCCCGGTACCGGACCACGCCACTACGTTCGTCGTACTCGATACAGCCGGCCTCTCGCAGCGCCTCGAGGTGGTTGTGGCGGAATTCGACGAGCAATGGCTGGAGTTCGTCGTCGGTGAGGTCAGCGACGGGTTTCCCGGTGGTCCAGGCGTCGACCTGCCGGACGAGCGATTCTACATCTACCTCGTCGTCCGCTTCCTGGAGATAGTAGAGGGCGTAGCGGCGCTGCTGGTCGGCGAGAGCGTGCAGGATTTCGTCCAGATAATCGACTCTAGCCATCTAGTTGAGGTTGCTGAACCAGTGGACTGGAGGGACCATTTTTGTTTTGGTCCAACTGCCGATATATTTCCTGAAATAATCTGCGAGTATATCTCTTCCTTCCGGAATATCTGAAAGCCACCGTGAGGAAGCTTCGAATGGAATCACCGCAGGGTCGCGAAGGGGGCTGTCAGCTGCTGGCTCCCGGCTCAATAACCGACGCCCCGCAAGAGAACGTCGTCCTGAAACTGGTCGGGTCCTTCGATTGATTATATTTACTGGAGATAACTTAGGATTATTTCCACGAAGTATTTATACTGCCTCGTCACCCTTGGAGTAGATGCCGAACGACGACGACTCACAGTCGATAAATGTAGACTCGATAACCACTCGGGTCGTGAAGCGGATAGCGATCATGGAGGGCGTCGATCCGCTCGAACTACAGCCGCCCCTCTACTCCATCATCGATATCGACGCTGTAGAAGGCCTCTTTGCGTCTGCAGCGGACGATCGTCCGGAAGGGACGATCAGCGTCGAATTCGAGTATCAGGGCTATCAGGTCACCATCGAATCCGACGACGAAGTCTACGTCAGAGTGAAACAGACGGATGGATCGAACTGAGAACGCGCCATCGAAATTAGCGATTCCACCGGGTCCACCCTCGACTGTTCTCCTTGCGGTGTGAACGCCAACGTAACATGTCGACAGAGGTAGCTCTAGACAGCACGACGAGCGACAGTAATAGACCGAAGAGACGCTCGATAGGTCTTGAACCGAAGCGGGAGGACCGTTCGTGGAGGGGAATCAGCGGTCGATGTACTGGGCTTCCCACTCGGTACGGGCATCGAGTTCCCGCTTGCCTCGGCGGGTGGTGGTGTACTGGTTCGTCCGGCGGTCACGCTGGCTCTTCTCGACGAGCCCCTTCTCGACGAGCGTGTCGAGGTTGGGGTAGAGGCGGCCGTGGTGGATCTCCTTCTCGTAGTAGTCCTCGAGTTCGTCTTTGATCGCTAATCCGTGGGGTTCGTCAAGTCCCGCGACGACGTAGAGCAGATCACGCTGGAATCCTGTCAGGTCGTGCATGCTTGGTGGTCTGACTAGTCCGTGTTAAAGATAGCGAGTGTTCACGAGAACGCGAGATGGCGTCTGGTAGTTATCTCCGTTCTACGCACGGCGGTTTCACGAAAGAAGGGCACAGAGGACGGTGGCGATCTGAACGACGTCCGGCCTGTTCGAAGAGTGTCACGAGGCTTGCATTGCGACGGTTCGAACGACCGCAATACCGATGCCCCTGCCGGGAGAGAACCCGGTCGAGCAGAACGATGGCACCTGACGATTCGACCGATCTATTCCCGTTCGAAGGCGAGAGCAAAGGTGTCTGGTGGGGAGGAATCGTGGTCGCTTCCACTATCACCTTCATCTGCATCGGTGGACTCCTGGTTCTCCTGACCTATCTCGTGAACCACCTCTCGGGGATGGTGATCCCGTACTGGCCGTCGATCGTGGTCGCCGCGGTAGCGACGATACTCCTCGTCCGAGCAGCCGTCAGCCGAGGAGATATCAAGTACCAGCCCTCCGAGTGATGGAGGCTCGGTGAGGCGACCGAGTACCCTCGATTGAAGATCTCCCTGCACCTCTCGGTCCGATGGACCGTCTGTCGAACGCTCGCCGTCGAATCGCCCTAACCGGATATCTCTCTCAGTTCGGCGGCGGTGACGTGTCGAGGCGTCTCGTGAATCGTCAGTTCGGGTGTCCTGCGTTCCCCCTCGAGTTCGTACACGAGGTTCCGGAGGACCGAGCGCGCTTCCTTGAAGATCAACGGCTTCACCCGGTCCACGACCCACCCGAAACTCACGAACTTCGGGAGGTCGAGGATCTTCGAGCCGGACTTCGAGACCTGGAACTGGACGTCGATCGTGACCCGCGTCGCCGCCTCGGCATCCTCGTCGACGTCGTCCGTGACGTCCTCGATGAGCCAGCTGCCTTCCGCATCGATGTCCTTCGTGAGTTTCCAGGCGATCTTGTGTGGCTCGTCCAGCTCGGTGACCTTCGACCAGGCGGTGTAGGTGAGTTTCCACCAGCCGAACGAGATGCCGAACTCGGTTCCCTCGCCACCGTCACCTCGACGCTCGACGTCGTTGACGTACTCGGTGTACTTCGGGTAGTCCTCGAAGTCGATGAGGACGTCGTAGACGTCCTGCGGCGGCGCGTAGACGATCGTGCTGAGCTTGAGCCGTTCCATCAATCACTAGACGAATCGACTGGGACACGTATCAGGATTCGGCCTCGAACCGCTCCGACGCAGACACCTAGCGGGTCAATCGTGAAAGGTCACCACTCGTCGACCTGCATCTCCAGCGGCTCGTCGGGAACCATCGTCACGGCGGAATCGACGCCCGGCTCGACGGCGGGTGAATCGAGTTCGAGGCGGTACTGCTCGACCGCGCGGGAGAGGACCATCTGGGCTTCCAGCAGCGCGAACTGCCGCCCGATGCACATGCGAGGGCCGCCGCCGAACGGGAAGTAACTGTAGGCGGGCCGGTCGGCTGCAGCTCCGGGTGTGAATCGTTCCGGTCGGTATTCCGTCGGTGCCTCCCAGTACTCGGGGTCGCGGTGGACGACGTATTGACTCAGGAGCACCTCGCTTCCGGACGGAATCTCGTATCCGCCGATGATGTCGGGTTTGCGGGCTTCCCGGACGAAGACCGGAACCGGTGGGTAGATGCGCATCGCCTCCTGGACGCATTGCTTGGCGTACGACGGGTCGTCCCCGCCCAACGCGGGTGATCCCTGTTCGCTCCCGGCGTGTCCGTCGACGCTGGCGTGGAGCGATTCGTGTATCTCGGGGTTGCGAACCAGCAGGTACCACGTCCACGTGAGCGCCGCCGCAGTGGTTTCGTGGCCGGCGAGCAGGAACGTCATGAGTTCGTCGCGGATCTGCTCGTCGTCCATCCGCTCGCCCGTCTCGTCCTCGCGCGCAGCCATGAGCGCGGAGAGGAGATCGTCGTACTCGTCGGCCTGTCCACGGCGGTCCTCGATCAACCCGTAGACGACCGTGTTCAACTGGTCACGAGCGGCCTTCACCTGCTGGTTGTGGGGTGTGGGAACCCACTCCGGCACGGTCGGTCGGATCCGGTTCGTCTGTCGCTGGAACTCCCGCCGTAGCACCTGGAGCGACTCGGCGATGTCCTCGGCGTGGCCCTCCATGTCCGTGCTGAACATCGCCTTCCCGATGATGCGGAGCGTCACGCGCTCCATCTCCGGGAGCAGCTGGATCGGCTCACCCCGGTCGGCGTGCTCCTGCCAGCGGTCGCACATCGCGTCGGTCTGCTCGGCGATGAGTTCCGTGAACGACTGCACGCTGTCCGAGGTGAACATCGGGCGGATGAGGCGGTGTTGTCGGCTCCAGTGGTCGCCCTCGCTCGTGAGGAGTCCGCGCCCGAAGATCTTCCCCAGTTCGTCACGGTAGATCTCGGCCTTGCGGTAGTTGGCCTGGTTCGACTCGAGGACCTGCTGCACGTAGGTCGGGTCGGCGAGCAGGTACGTGGCGGCATCGTCGGTCGGCATCTGGATCCGGACGATCCGCCCGTACTGTTCGCGGAGCTCCTCTAGCATCGGCGCCGTGTCGGTACTGACGATTCGAGCGACGTGCTTGAGCAGTCCGGCGTTGCTCGGGGTGGGGATCGAAGACGAGTCGGCCGGCGGACCGTGTTGTCGTGACATCGTGGGTCGGTTTCGGTCGTGGAATTCGGTTACTGGGCGACTGGCGCTCGAGGGACGTGCAGGGGGTGTCCTACGGCCGGGTCTTCCCGTCTGGGTCCCGTCCGTCAACACCGGCTGGGTATCTTCACTCGACCCTCGACTGTGCGACCGTACTCACGGGACTACCGCGACTCCAATCAGCGTACGGCATCGGATGTGTGGGTGTTTATCACGCCGGCCCGGACCGATAGCCTACCTGCCGGTGCCCCCGTCGAATCCAGCGACTATCAACCTCCACCCGTCGCTAGTTCGATTTGTGTTGTTTGCTTCCCGCTGGCGAAGAAATCGGATTCGGCCCGCGCCGCCGAGTACCCCTACCCGGCCCGCCGCCGTGGTGGTCCACGGGACGGATTTCTTCGGCGCGGTTATCGCTATCGGGGTGGGAGTTTCGTATAAGCTTTCTGACCGACTCAGGACCACAGGTACACCCCGGCTCTTCCCAGACCGACGATAGAGGGAACGAACTGAACACCCGGGCCAGTTCAATTTCCGCCCCTAACGCCGAGAGGTCGACTATTCGAGGCCCACCTCTTCGGTCGTCAGTTTATGTCCGGTGTCCCGACCGTGTTCGATGATCAGATTCGCCGGCCGCCCGCCGCACTTCTCGACGACCTCCGAGAAGTGACATTCGAGACAGACGACCTCGACGTTTGGCCGACGTTGTTCCTCCGACATCTATAGTGAGCCTCCTCGGGACTCGGTGCGCGACTCGCTACCGTCCGTCCGGTATCCCGGATTTGGGTCTTCCGCTGTAGGGGTGATATCGGCGAGGGGTTCCTCGAGGGTGAGCGCCGACAATTCTACCGAACGTCCGACGAAGTCGTCGTGGTGTTGGGGGTCGTCTGGACACGGTCGAACCGTATCGAGGCCAAACTCGTCTCCGGCAGGGGGTCGTATCGAGTATCTCATGTCGAGTTTCCGGGAGTCCGATAACGTCGGATGCTAGTGTCGGCAGACGACCGGCCCGACAGATCGGATATCCAGTATACCGGGGAGAGACAGATAAGCTAACTGACACCACGTGAGGGACAACATCGTGTGTGTTCCTCGGGGAACAACAGCCTACGGGAGACACGAATACGGAAGGCGGTTCTGTGGTAGGGGGCTCCCGGACATGGATTTATAGCTAAGCGTCACCTATCGAACGTTATGGGACTCGAGACTTCCGACCGGCTCCAGGCCATCGCGGATGCGCGCGACGTCCCAGAATCGGAGATCCGCGAAGCGGCACTGGATCGAGGGCTCGAGGCACTCTGGCAGGAGGTCGTCATCGAGGAGTACCTCGACGGCGAGCGCTCTCGCGACGAAGCGATCGATATCGTGGGGTTGCGGACCCTCGAACGAGCCGAACGGGAGCGCGATTTCGTCGAACACGTCGACGGGAATCGAGGCGACAGCTAATCGACGGTCACACTTCGGGAATCTAGTTCACGAGCACCCAATATTGACAGTCCAGCCGTCGGGAGTAACCGACGAGAACAGGCCCCGTTAGGCGTACCGGTACGGCTTCTTAGGGGACTCTCGCCGAGGTAATTCGCATCAACCCTTTTCGCCGTCGCTGTCGTATCCGCTCCATGCCGAGTCAGGACCTGGCCGTCGCGCTGACGGACGTCCGGAAGACCTACCAGCGGGGTGAACCAGTCCACGCACTCGATGGTGTGACACTCGAGATTCCACGGGGGTCCTACACCGCGATCATGGGGCCGAGCGGGTCGGGAAAGTCCACGCTGATGAACCTCGTCGGATGCCTGGACACGCCGACGGCAGGCGACGTCGTCGTCGACGGCCAGGACGTCGGCCGGCTCTCGGGACGCGAGCGGACTCGTCTTCGAGGGACGGAAGTCGGCTTCGTCTTCCAGTCGTTCAATCTCATGCCCCGATTGACGGCCCTCGAGAACGTCGCCATGCCTCAGTTGTTCCAGGGCGTCGGGCGACGAGCGCGTCGCGACCGGGCCGAAGCGCTACTGGATCGGGTCGGCATCGCCGACCGGGCGGACCACCGGCCGAACGAACTCTCGGGCGGCCAGCGCCAGCGCGTCGCCCTCGCGAGAGCGCTCGTCAACGACCCGGCGCTCGTGCTGGCCGACGAACCCTCCGGCAACCTCGACACGGAGACGGAGGCCCAGGTCCTCGACCTCTTCGGGGAGTTCCACGCGGCCGGCACCACGATGGTCGTCGTGACCCACGAACCGCACGTCGCCGAACGCGCCGAACGGGTCGTCCACCTCCTCGACGGGAAGATCGAACGCATCGAAACCGGCGACGCTGCGAACCGAGTCCGGAGCCAGGATGACACACACCGGCCCGGGGACGGAACCGGGGCGGGTGGCGCGTCGTGAATCCGCTCGAATCGCTCCGTCTCGCGTGGCGCTCGATACGAGGCCACAAGCTCAGGTCGGGACTGACGGTCCTCGGTATCGTCATCGGTGTCGCAGCCGTGATCACGTTCGTCACGCTCGGCGCGAGTCTCCAGGCCGGCGTCATCGGCGAGATCAGCCCCGACGACCAGCGGAACCTCTACGGGTGGGCCGCGGACCCCGACACCGAGGGCGGGCCCGGCGCTGGCTCCCAGCCCGTTTTCAGCGCGCGCGACCTGAACGCGGTCGGCGAACTGCAGGACGTCGAAGCGGCGTACGGCTACGCGCCACTCCGAACCCAGGCGATCCGGTCCGGGGGCGAGCGGGTAGTCCTCGGCGACGGCGTCATCTCGACGGGGCCGTCGTACGTCCGCTCGGACAGCCTCGCTGAGGGCCGTCAGTTCGAGATGGGCGACCGAGAAGCCGTGCTGAACCCGGCTGCGGCCGGACAGTTCGAGGAGGAGATCCAGGTGGGCGACGAACTCACGCTGGTGCTGCTCGGCGGTCAGGAGACGCGCGTCGAAGTGGTCGGCATCACCGAGACGTCCGAGGGGATGAGTCCCTTCGAGGGCTTCGACCAGGCCCCGCGGCTGTACGTCCCGACCGATCCGTACTACAACGAGCAGATCGGGGCCGCCTCCGACGGCGATGTCGAAGACGCCGACGTCCGGTTCAACGCGATCGTCGTCGAGGCCGAGTCGGCCGACGACGCGGCGGTATCCCGCGCCCGTGACGCCGCGATCACGTATCTAGAGAGCGAGGAGTCGGACGCGAGCGAGTACCTCGACGAGGACCTCGAGATTTCGATGCAGACGAGCCGAGAGCTCCTCCAGCAGCTCCAGGACATCTTCGAACTCCTGCAGAACTTCATCGTCAGCATCGCCGCCATCTCCCTGCTGGTCGCCTCGATCGGGATCGCGAACATCATGCTCGTCTCGGTGACGGAGCGGACTCGCGAGATCGGGATCATGAAGGCCGTCGGCGCACAGAACCGCGACGTCCTCGGCCTCTTCCTCATGGAATCGGTCATCCTGGGACTGATCGGCGCCGTCTTCGGGACGGTGCTCGGGCTGGCGGCTGGTTACCTCGGCGCCTGGTACGTCGACCTGCCCCTGGTCTATCCAGTCGAGTACGTCGTCCTGGCGATCGCGGTCGGAATCGTCGTCGGGGTCGTCTCTGGCCTCTACCCGGCGTGGCGCGCTGCCCGAATCGACCCGATCGACGCCCTTCGGTACGAGTGAGACTCGCCGAATCCGATTCTCCCTCCGGTCGCAGACCTGGCCCGTTCTCACTGCGTCAGCGTATCGAGCACTTCCTGGCAGGCCGCCGGGACGCTCCGAGCGCGGGCCGTCGCGGTGACGTAGCGGCGAATCGGGTCGTCGAGTCGGGCCGGGCGGACGGTCCCGCGTAACCGGGCCAGCTCCTCGTCCGCTGCGACGATCTGCTGGGCTGCGTCGGCGAGGACCGGGCGAGCGAGCCCAGCCCGTGGGCTCTCGTCGAGCGCGGTCCGGACGGATTCGACGGCCTGGTCTCTCGCGTCGTGGACGTCGGCCGCCTCCTCGACGCCGAACTGCTCGCCGTCGTCGATCCGATCGCGGATTCGCTCGTAGGCCAGGAAGTCCGCGAGCCCCTCGGCACCCCGCAACACCGTACTCGCTGCACCCGGCTCGTCTCCGGCGTACCTGGCACTCGACTCTGCAGCGTCGCGGACACGGTAGCGAAGCCGCCACACCAGCTCGTGGTCGCCCTCGGTCGGCTCTGCGGGCAGGTCGGACCTCCGCCGCTGGAGTTCGTCGACCAGTGACTCTCCCGCCGTCGTAAGCGTCTCCTCGATAGACCCGGCGTCGGCGGGAAGCGACTCCCTGAACCGGTCGTACAGGTAGCGACCGTCGTCGACCCGTGCCCGGGCGTACTCGGTGTGTTCGCCCCACTCGGCGACCGTCAGCAGTTCGTCCGTGTTCACCGACCCGGAGGGATATCGGTTCTCGGCGACGAACGCGAGGTGTTGCTCGACCTCGGCGTGGAACAGGACGGCTTCGACCGGATCCTCGCCGAGATACGCGTGGTCGGAGCGGAGCGCGTTGGCGTCCTCAATCACCGCTTCGTGTTCGCTCTGGCGGGCTGTCTCGGTGGTGCCGTCTTCGACGAACCCCCAGCCGGCAGCAGCGAACCGGGCCTCCGAGCGAGCCCGCTGGAGCGAACGCATGGCTGTGAGCCGGCTCTGTGCGGTGCGGGCGTCCTGGATATATTCGGATGCGTCCTCGGCGGCCTCGATCAGCTGCTTCCGGACGTAGCCGTTGGGGACGTCGTCGGCGCCGAACGACATCGGGAGCGTCGCCAGCAGGTCCGTCGTGCGCTGGACTCGCTCGGCGAGTACCGTCCGTTCGATCTCGATCGGCATCGTCTCGACGACGACCGGCTGGGACTCGCCGTCGTCGGTGAGGTCCGGGAGTCGCGAGGACCGAATCTCCTCGTCGGACGATTCTCCGAACTCGTCGAGGCCGCTACAGCCAGCGAGCAGCGCGCCGCCAGCAGCCGCCAGCACGCCGCGCCGAGTCGCTGACGTCTCCCGCATCACTCGTCACCCCCGTCTGTCGACGCTTCCGGGGTCGGGGTCGTGGTACCGCTCTCCCGACCGCCCTCGGCTCCTCTCGGACCCGAACCGCCGCACTCGCCGCCGCCGCTGATCGACGAACCGGAGCCGGTCACGGACCCCTCGTCGAGTGCGACCGGCAGGCGGACGAGCCGCGACTCGTACGCGTGGCTATCGGTCGAGCAGCGCTCGTCGTACGACCGGAGGTTCCTGACGTAGTACGTCTGGACCTCGTCGGACCGCCACGTGATCCGACAGAGATCCAATCGGAAGCAAGACCGTACCTGATTCACCTCGAGATACAGTGTCTCGCTCTCGAAATCCGTCTCGGAGACGAACCGATCGACCGACTCGGCGTCGGCCTCAGCGGCGACTGTGAGTGCCTCAGCACTCGACGGCGAACCGATCACTTCGTTCCGGATTCCGATGACCCGGCGATCTCGGGCTGCATTCCAGTAGTTGTCGCCGGTTCCCTCAAGGTAGATCGGTGGAACGTCCGACTCGGACCGGAGGAGCACCGTCGGCGGATCCGTATCGGTAGTGTCGTTCGAGAAGTTCGACGCACCGTTCTCGGAGGCCGATCCGGAAGATCGTGTCTCACCGCCGGTAAACTGGCTACACCCTGCCAGACCGCCGGCGACGGCCGTCGCTACGTGGAGGAAGCGTCGTCGCGTGTTGGGGACCATCGATGCTAACCAACCTGTGAACACCTGGGGTATAGCCTTTGTGACTGCGTTGAACGGGTGGATTCAACACCGCCTTCTGAGAGACGGTATCCGGGTTCTGACGGGCGTGAGCGCCCGAGCCTACCGAGACGGACCCTGCCAACGGTACCAGCGCCTCACGATCTCGATCGTTATCACGGGGTAGCGCGAAACTCGCCGTGCTTCACGCCGAGCCAGAACGCGACGGCGGCGAAGACCGCCATCGACGGGAGGACCATCATCAGGACGGTCTGCAGCGTCATCACGCCGCTCGCGGCCAGGCCGGCGATCGAGAGGGCCACGATTGCGACCAGCAATCCGGCAGCTTTCGGGAGGTCGAACTCCATACGCCCGGGTTTGACCGCATCCCAGTAAGTCGTTCTGAAAGCGTCGTCAGTCCGCGCAGACGTATCTCTGCAGTGCTCATTCACCGCTGTTCTCGAGGTGGCGTCCAGCAGGTCCTGAAACGGTCGCCGTCCCATCGGGTCGGGAGGAACGTTCAGAGCGGTGGTCGGACCATTGGACGAAGGGTCCCAAAGGCCTATACAGTTCCCGCAGGTGGTTCTGCGAGTACATCACATGAACAGATTTTCCGGGAAGACGGCGCTCGTCACCGGCGCTGGGTCGGGTATCGGGCGGGCGTCTGCGCGTCGCTTCGCCGACGAGGGCGCCGACGTCGTCGTTGCCGACATCGTCGAAGAGACGGGGCGTGAAACGGTCGAACTCATCGAAGACGAAGGTGGCGAGGCGACCTTCGTGAACGTGGACGTCTCCGACCTGTCGTCGGTCGAACGCATGGTCGATCTGGCTGTCGAGACCTACGGGAGCCTGGACTTCGCCCACAACAACGCGGGGATCCTCACCGACTTCGTAGAGGTGACTGGCATCGAGGAGATACAGTGGGACAAACTCCTCGATATCAATCTGAAGGGGATCTGGGCGTGTATGAAGGCCGAACTCCCCGTCATGGAGGCTCAAGGAAGCGGCGCGATCGTGAACACCGCCTCGGAAGCCGGCCTCGTCGGGATGGGTGGGCTCTCCAGCTATTCGGCCAGCAAACACGGCGTCGTCGGACTGACGAAATCCGTCGCACTCGAGTACGCCGAGCGTGGCATCCGGGTCAACGCGATCGCACCCGGACCGACGAAGACGAACATCCAGTCCGGCCTGCTCGGCGGCATCGACGGGTCGTCCCTCCTGGACCGGGTCAAGATGGCCGTCAAGTTGATCCGGACCGCGATCCGGGCGGTTCGCGCCGATTTCGATACGTCCGCCATGCGCGACGTCCCGATGGACCGGATCGCTGAACCGGAGGAGATGGCCGGCGTCGTAGCGTTCCTCTGTTCATCAGATGCCTCCTACATCACTGGCCATACGATCCCCGTCGACGGCGGCCAGGCCGCCGATTGAGGCAGACGGATCGGACGACTGTTCCCTACCCTCGCTCACCGCCGTGGTCGGTCGTTCCGTTCGAGCTTCGAGCCGGATTCCGACCGCGATGCTCCCTCCGGCCGGTCGTCCATCAGCTGCGCCAATCGTCGCTCGAACTCCGC
The DNA here is from genome assembly GCF_013391105.1 of Natronomonas salina. Classification (NCBI taxonomy): domain Archaea; kingdom Methanobacteriati; phylum Methanobacteriota; class Halobacteria; order Halobacteriales; family Natronomonadaceae; genus Natronomonas; species Natronomonas salina. The sequence goes on along the minus strand of NZ_CP058335.1, from coordinate 672,706 downwards.
TTCGCTGATCTCCCCGTCCACGTACTGCTCTTTGAGCTGCCGTTTCCGGTCTTCGGTCGTCGGCTCGACCTTCCCGGAGACGTCGAACTTCCGTAGCAAGGGATACTGGCGTTCCAGCCATTCGACGAGCGAGACCAGGCGATCGTCGCGGGGCAGCGACGCGGTCCGAAGGACGGAGACGACGGTTCCAGCGAGAAACAGGATGGCGACCACTCCGAGGACGAGCGTGAGCACCACCCACTCGGCGGCGGCGCCGAGCACCGTCGCGAGGACGAACCCCTCGCCGGCTGGTACGCCGCCGGAGAGTGCAGCGAGTCCCTCGAGGAGCCCCAGTAGAGCGGTGGCCACCGCGAGAATGACGCTGACGACGAAGCCGCCGAAATAGAGCCAGTGACGAGATCCCATACGCGAGGTACGGTTCCGAGAACCCGTCAATCGTGCGGTACTACTCTCCGATGCGTCGACGCCTTACGCGTCACTTGGATGGGTCTTCGAGCGGTGTGGCCCGTACCTGCTCGGGTCCCTCGACGACAACCTCGTACCCGTGGAAATTGAACGTGACGCGGTCAGCAGCGGTCTCCGGGTCGTCGAACAGCGCCTCCAGTGCGTCCGGATCGATGACATCGTTCAACGGTGGAACGTCCAGCGGCTCGACGTTCTCTCGATTGGCGACTCGTTCTACGACCGCAACTGTGAGGGATTGCGTGGTTGACTGCCCCGAGTCCACCGATGTTCGCATAGCAGGAGACCTTGTGACACAATATCATAAACCCAACGAAATTCGGGTTCCGTTGTTAGGAAATATGAGTCACTCGTTAACACGCCGTATCAGGCATCGAGTATCGCACAGGAACCGGCGGTAAGCGTCCGCGGTGTCCTCACTCGTAGTAATCGATGCGCTCGTCGACCTCGGCGAACGCGACGCTGTCCCGGACGTCGGTGATCGTGATTCGGACCCGTTCACCCTTCTCGGTATCCGGCACGATCACGACGAAGCCGCGCTCGACTCGCGTGATGCCGTCACCCTGCTCGCCGATCCCCTCGATCTCGACCTGCCGGGACTCTCCTTCCTCCACCGGCGGGGCCTGCGAGTCACGCGACCTCGAGCTACCTTCGTCCGTCGATTCGGATGTCTTTCCCGGTGACCGCAGGAGCGCGACCTGGTACGTGGCGCCCTCGTCGACTCCGCCGAGTTCGAGTTCCGACTTCGGTATCTCGATCTGATACGAGCCGTCCCGCTCTTCGATCGTCCCGGAGAACAGACAGCGCAAGCGATCGGCGATTTCCATGAATGGGGTCCTCGTCCAAGGACGCGCGGGCTACGACGGCTTGAGTCTACCGGCCGACGTCGGTAGTCCCTGACAGCGCTATTCCAGAACCGACGATCCGTGCACCCCGATGTTAGACGATTCCTGTCCGAGGACGTCGTAGATCGTCGACGACCGGATCGCACCACCTCTATATCTCCTTCTCGACCTCGCGGATCCCTTCCTTGATCGAATCACGCTTGAAGTAGGCTGCCTCGACCGTGAAGACGGCCGCGGCGATGACGACGACGAGGTAGAACACGTGCGGGAGTCGCGTGAAGAGGAAGTACAGCAGCATCACGAAGAACGCCGCCGAGCCGACCATCCCGACGACCGGCGGGAGCGTCCTGATGTCGGTGCCGTCGCGGTTGGTGAACGCCAGGGCGCTGACCGTCCCGAAGACGACGATGAACGCCAGCGACGCGAACTCGACGACCGCCTCCAGGCTCCCGAGGACGGCGAAGGCGGCGGTGAAAAAGCCGATGACGAGCACCGTCCGCGTCGGCGCCGCGTCGTCGTCGGGGTCGCCCATCTCCGACGGGAGGATGTCGTCGTCGATGAGGTTCTTCGCGAAGATCGCCTCCGAGAACATCGTCGAATTGATCGCGCTGGCCGTGGAGACCAGCCCCGCGAGTCCGACTGCGAGCGCGAGCCACTGGTTGATCCGGAGGGCACCGTACAGCAGCGCCGCTTCTGGTTGCGCGGAGACGACCTCCGGAGGGAGGAGACTCGTGATGACGAAGCCGACGAGGATGTAGATCGCGGCGGCGATCGGGATGGAGATGAAGATTGCCTTCGCGAGCGTCTCCTGGGGGTCCTCGAACTGCTCTTGGTCGTAGAACAGGAGCTGCCAGCCCTCGAAGGAGACGAAGCCGACCGACGCCGCGATGATCGGCCCCGTCGCGAACTCCGAGAGCCCGAGCCGGAGGGCGCCCACCGAGAACCCGAACCAGAGGCCGACGAGGCCGAAGACGGCGATGATGCCCGCCTGCACGAAGACGAGGTACCGCTCGGTCGCCCCCGACGCCGACGCGCCGAGGACGTTCAGGCCGACGAACAGCGCGATGATCGCTACCGAGAGGAACGGGCGGAACGGCAGCCCCCAGACGTACTGGACGCCGAGCAGCATCTGCCCGTACGCGCCGAAGGCGTAGGCGTACATCGCCATCGTCCCGATGTAGCCGACGACCAGCGTCCAGCCGACCACGCCGGCGACGGTCCCGCGGCCGGTCAGCTCCTCGATGTAGGAGACCGACCCCCCGGCGGAGTCGGTTATCTCGTTGACCTTCACGTACGAGTACGCACAGCAGAGGACGACGACGGTCGCCAGGGAGTAGGCGAACCACGTCAGCACCCCGGCGGCCATCACGACGATCCCGATGGCGGCGTAGATGCCGCCGCCGACGATGCCGCCGACGCCCAATGCGACGCCCGTCGGGAGGCCGAACTCCTCGCTCATCGTCCCTCCACGCTGACCGCCCCGTCGGGACTCGTCACTCTCGGATTCAGCCCGGCGATGGGGTGCACGTCGAAGTGCTGGAGGTCCGACCGGTGGGCGAAGCTGTTCTTGAACGAGCAGATGGGCACGTAGACCTGGTCTTCGTTGAGCCGCGATATCGCCGCTTCGTAGTGCGACCGCCGCCGCTGACGATTCGTGGTCCGTCGGGCTTCGAGGAGGTGGTTCATCACCGTCTCCTCGTTGTAGAAGATCCCGTTGGTCCCGCCCTGGGCGTTCTCGTGGAAGACCGGATAGAGGAACGAGTCGGGGTCGCCGTTGCCGGCGACCTCACCGACGAACACCGCGTAGTCCCTGGCCGACCCACTGACGGAGCGTTCGAGGTACTGCTTCCAGCTGACCGCCTCGACGAGCGCGGACTGTCCGGCGTCGCGGAGGCCGGACGCCAGCGCGTGGGCCAGCTCCTTCCAGACCGGATGCTTCGAGGTCAGGATGGTGAGCTTGCCGACGGAGACGGGTGCCTCCTCGAAGCGCCGCTTCGCTTCCCGGGTGTCCTTCGGGGGGACGGCTGATGCCCACTCCTCGACCGGGAGGTCCCATCCCTCGGCGATTTCGCGCGGCAGCGTACTGTACTGCCGCGACCCGACGGGGGCGACGAACTGCTCGACGAGCTTCTCGACGTCGACGCAGCGGGCGATCCCCTCCCGGACAGCCCGCTCGACCGTCGGTCCGTCGTTGCAGTTGAACCCGAAGAAGAACGAGCGGAAGCCCGGTTCCTCGGCGACCGTCGTGTCCGTGATGGTGGTGATCTCCCGACGGTACCGTGGCGAGATCGGCTCGACGACGTCCGACTGCCCGGTGACGAGTCCCATTAGCTGGGTGATCGGCGACTCGACGTAGGCGAACGTCACCCGGTCGATGGCGGGCGCCGGCTCCCCCCAGTAGTTCTCCCAGCGAGCGAGCTGGGTCTTCTTCTCCTCGCTGAACGACCGGACGCGGTAGGGACCGGCGCCGATGGGATCGCGAGCGAACGCCTTCCGATCTGCCTCCCGGACGTCCTTCGGGACGATCGGGTTCGTCAGGGTGTGCTCGATGGCGGGATACGGCTGCTCGAGGCGGAAGCGGACGGTCCGATCGTCGACCGTCTCGACGGTCTCGACCGGGCTCACCGCCCACTGGCTCGCCGCGTCCTCCTTCTCTGGCGCCTCGAAGGTGTACTGCACGTCGGTCGCCGTGACCGGTTCGCCGTTCTGGAACCTGGCGTCCTCGTCGAGTTCGACGGTCACCCGGCGGCCGCCGTCGGCTACCGAAGGGGAGCCGGCCGCTATCTGCGGGACGACGTCCGTGCCGTCGCCGTACGTGTAGAGCCCGTCGAAGACGCGGGCGATCGCCTGCTGGGAGCCGACGTCCGTGGCGACGACGGGGTCCAGTTCCATCGGTGGACGGATCGTTCCGACGCGGAGTTCGCTCTCCGACGAACCCCCGGAGATCGTCGCGCAACCGGCGAGTGACGCCACGCCGGCTCCGAGGGCCGTCAGGACGGTTCGTCGATCGAGCCGGGGGTCTCCCTCGACCATTCGAAGATACCCGTCAATTGCTCCTGTGCGGACATAAATGTCAGCGTAGAAAGGAGATTTGGCCGGGTATCAGTTCCCTGGACAGTTGAACTCGGTTCCACGCCCGTCCAGCCTCGTGCGGCTATCTAATCGCTGCCTCGCCGCCGCCCTATCGCCGCGAGCACCGCTCCGACCAGCGTCGCCACGAACCCGAAGCCCGATTGCGACTCGGACTGGCGGTCCCCCCCGTCTGGTCCGGCTGACGTCTGGGGGGACGTCCGTTCAGAATCCGGGCCAGACGTTCCTCCTCCAGCCCCCGTTTGCGCTCCGAACTGGAAGCTCGCGACGACGCCAGCGTGGTCGGAGGGCCATATCTGGATCGTCTCTCCGCCTCGTTCGACCGGGATGCGCTCGTCTGGATCGACGCCGACGAGTTCGACGGCCGTGGGTTCGAGCGCGCCCCTGTAGAGGACGACGTCGATCCGCCTCGAGAGCGCGCCGACGTCGCTTCGGAGGTCGCTCCCGTAGCAGCACGTGTGGGACGGGGCATCTGATCGGTCCGTCTCCACCGCGTCGGCGAACTCCGTCCGAAGTAGGTCGTACGTGGCTGTCTGCCCGCCCGGTCCACTGTTGATATCGCCGGTGAGGATCACCGGTCGGTCCGCCGGGAGATGCCCGAGCAACTCCTCGGCCTGGGACTGCCGCGTGGTCCCGTCGAACGACTCGAGGTGCGTGGTTGCCACCGTCGCGGTCTCCCCGCCAGCGGATATCTCAGCGGTGGAATAGCCACGTCCGAGTTCGAGATCGGTCTCCCCCAGCGGAATCGGGACCGTGGCCTCGAAACGGTCGGCCGCCGAAGATTCGACGGTCACGTCCTTTCGAACGAGGATCGCCGTCCGGTCCGTGATCCGCACGTCGACGTCGCCGTCGTCCGTCGCCGCCGGCACCTCGATGTCGCTCGTCGTCGTCGAGGCAGCCACCTCGTACTCGAGGCCCCGTGCCGACAGTGCGGCCTGGAATTCCGACAGGAGGTCGACGAGTACGTCCGTCGCCCCCGGGTCGTGGTCGCCGTCGAACTCGCTGGGGCTGCGGGTCCGAATCCACGCCGCTTCCTGGAGTCCGAGGACGGCCGGTTCCGTCGCTCCGACCTCGGCCGCGAGGGCCTCCATCCGGGCCTCGTACGGATGGCGCCTGGCATCGGCGAGTAACTGCCCGGCGATCTCCCGGACGTCGTCGAGGTCCTCGGCGAGACCGAGGAGGAATAGGTCGACGCCGACGTAGAGGTTCCGGGTCGAGACTCGGAGGTCCTGTCCGTCTGCAGTTGCGATTGGTACGCTCCCCAGCGCGGCAGTCCCCGCGACGCCACCGAGGACCGTTCGACGGGTCGGCGTTGAAGTCACCCCACCAGGCCTGTCCATATTCGATCGACCGGAGGAACCGTGTTAAGTAATAGCAGCTTTCGACCTGAATAATATCTCCATAGACGAGTCGCTCTGGCCTGCGAGACTGGTGTGTGGGACGTTCAGGGACTCTAATTGCCGTATACAAGATGCGCGTTTCCTGCAACCGAGCGTTGCCGGGGCTGGTCGGTCGTGAAAAATCGTAATCGCTCCGCGCCGCCGAGTACCCCTACCCGGCCCGCCGCCGTGGTGGTCCACGGGACGGATTTCCTCGGCGCGGTTATCGCTATCGGGGTGGGAGTTTCGTATAAGCTTTCTGACCGACTCAGGACCACAAGTACGACTCGGTTCCAGGAAGACCTGGCCGGCCCGGTTTCGGTCGCTGACAGCGACTGGACCGCCCATCCATGGTCGGGCGGTCTCAGGTTCTCAGTGGCGAGGTGGACGAGTCAAATGTTAGAGACCCCCAGAAGTGACTCGGCGGGTATCCGAACCGAGAAACACTCGGATACTCAGTCGCCTATCTGGTGGAAGGTATCCGCTCCGCAGGTGCACTTCGCGACGCCGATCGGCCTTGCCGACCCGTCCGGGCCCACCTTCGCCGGGAACACATTCCCGCAGTAGCTGCACTCCGCGATTCCCCTCACCTCAGATTCCGTTTTCGACATACCAACGGATTTCGGGTACTTCGATATGGTGGTTCCCCCTATGATGTTAAGGGTGAAACCCGCTTTCGGAAGGATGGTCGACACGGACCGGTCGTTCATCACGACCGTTCGATTCTGCAGAGCGGGCGTTACGTGGGATACCACCAGTGGAGACGTTCTATCGGACCGCTGGTCGGAACGTGTGTGACTGTCCATCAATGGGACAGTACGATGGGACATGATAGTCAAACATTCAGAATATACGCCAATGGATAAGTGTATTTCAATCTATAGAGGATATAGAACTCTGCACGTTAGTCTATTCTAGGAATACTAGTTCATTTGTCCACAACGCTTTAGTAGCGATGGGTGGATGCTGCTACTACGATGAGCGTTCAAGACCCGGACGCGCCGTCCGTACCGACCACCGACTCGCCGAACGTCCCCCGCTGTGCCAGTTACATGGGTTGCCGTCACTGCGAAGAGGGGAACCTCGTCTACGATCACGAGGTCGAGGCGTCCCGCTGCAGCAGTTGTGGAGAACTCGACTGACGACCGCCGCTCGACGGCCGGACCCGGCCGTCCACTCGCAGTACCAATATAACATGACGGCGGATCATGCGAACCGACCGTCAGATGACCGTGCGGACGTCGATCGGTCGAACAGCGTGACCGACCGAACGGAGCGTCTCGGCGCTCGCGCGCTCGAGACAAACAATCCATGAATCCGCTCGAATACCCCGGCGACGAGATCGATAGAGACGTGTGGATATCAGTGGTTTCGAACCCGGTGCGTCGACAGATCATCGAGATACTACGGACAGCCGACCGTCCGGTATCGATCGCCGACCTGGCGATGCAGCTAGCCCAACAGCCGAACGACAACCGGGACGAGCCGGATTGGGAGCGAGCCCGGGAACTGCGCGTCACCCTTCACCACCGGCACCTCCCGAAGCTCGATTACGTCGGGCTGGTGGAGTTCGATTTCACGACGCGGACCGTAGCGCCGACTCAGACTGCGATAGATTCGGACGTGGAGCATGTAAAACCCGACTGCGAGTGCTGACTGTCCCGACGGGGCTCTTCGGGTCCCAGCTATGGGCTTTCGTCCCTCGATAGCGTCCCTGGACGTCCGTCACCGGTCCGTGCCCGTCACACCTCTCTCGATGCGGGCGGGGGCGGAAATCCGGCCTTACTGCGACCACGGCACGGGGGCTTTATTGATGTCACTCGCCTGTAGTGTGGTATGAGTCGACGAGTGGACACGTCGGACGGAGGGTTCTGGGCCGACACCGACGCGGAGGCCGCCCTCCAGCGGTTCAAGACGCTCGTCAACACCGTCGACGACGGGATCTACCAGCTCGATGCGGGAGGCCGGTTCGTCGCCGTCAACGACGTCATCGCCGAGATGACCGGCTACGGACGAGACGACCTCCTCGGAGAGCACGTCTCGATCCTCCTCGACGACGACCTCGTCGAACGTATCAGTCAAGCGATCTACCAGAGCCTCTCCACCGGGCAGGAACTCGACGAGACGTACGAACTCGACGCCCGGACGAGCGACGGCGATTCGATCCCCTGCGAACTCCAGGTGAGTCTCCTCTTCGACGGCGACACCTTCGACGGGACCGTCGGCATCGTCCGTGATATCTCGGACCGAGTACGGACCGAGCGGCGACTGGTCGAGCGCGAGGAACAACTCCAGCGCGAACGGGACCTGACCAGCCAGATACTCGAGACGAGCCCCGTCGGCATCCAGGTCCTCGACGCGGACGGCGACGTCACGCGGATGAACGAACGACTCCGGGAGATCCTCGAGATCTCCGACGACGAAGCGCGGTCGTACGACCCCTCCGACCGGACCGTCTACGACGAGACCGGCGCGGAACTCCCGCCGGATCGGCACCCCTTCGGGGAGACGCTCCGGACCGGCGAACCGGTGTACGACCGCACCCTTCAGGTCGAACTCCCGAGCGGCGACCGCCACTGGCTCTCGGTGAACGCGGCGCCGCTGCTCGACGACGAAGGCGACATCGACCGCGTCGTCACGACGGGCGAGGACGTCACCGAACTCAAGGAGCGCGAGCGTACCCTCGAGCGACGCCGGGACGAACTCGCGACGGAACTCGAGGAGATCTACGGTCGGATCAGGGACGGCGTCATCGCGCTCGACGAGGACTGGACGTTCACCCACCTCAACGAGAGCGCGGAATCGATACTCGACGTCAGCGACGAGGACCTCCTCGGCGAGGAGATCTGGAGCTTCTTCCCGGAACTCGTCGACACCGAGTTCGAACGACGGTACCGTCAGGCGATGGCGACCCAGGAGACGGTCTCGTTCGAGGCGTACTACGAACCGTACGACGCCTGGTTCGAAGAGCACGTCTACCCCTCGGAGACGGGGCTGTCCGTCTACTTCCGCGACGTCACCGAACACCGGGAGCGCGAACGGGAACTCGAGCGGTCCGAGCAGCGCTATCGGACGCTCGCGGAGTACTTCCCGAACGGCCTCGTGACGCTGTTCGACGACGACCTCGAGTATACGCTGGCGGCCGGGCTGGGGTTCGACCGCATCCCGGTCGAACCCGAGGACCTCGAGGGGAACCGGGTCGACGAGGTCTGGCCCGCGGAGACCTGGGCGGCCCTGGAGCCCGCGTTCCGGGCGGCCCTCGACGGAAGCGAGCGGACGGTCGAACTCTCCTACGCCGACCGGGAGTGGATCCTCCACGCCGTCCCGATCTCGGACGACGACGGGGACGTCTTCGCCGGGATGACGATGGCCCAGGACATCACCGAGCGGAAGGAGCGGGAACGCGACCTCGAGGAGACCGTCGAGGAGCTCGAAGCGTCCAACGCTCGCCTGGAGCGGTTCGCCTACGCCGCCTCCCACGATCTGCAGGAGCCCCTCCGCATGGTCTCGAGCTACCTCCAGTTGCTCGAACACCGCTGCGGGGACGCACTCGACGAGGAGGGCGGGGAGTACCTCGAGTTCGCCGTCGACGGCGCCGACCGGATGCGCGAGATGGTCGAGGGACTCCTCGCGTACTCCCGCGTCGAGACGCGGAGCGGCGACACCCGCCCGGTCGACCTCGATTCGGTGCTCACCGACGCGACCGACGTCCTCCAGATGCAGATCCAGCGCTCAGACGTCGAGATCACCAGCGAAGAGCTACCGCGGGTGCTGGGCGACGAGAACCAGTTGCTCCAGGTGCTGCAGAACCTGCTCGACAACGCGATCACCTACAGCGGCGACGACCCGCCGGAGATCCACGTCGCGGCGGAACGACGGGGCGAGGAGTGTGTCGTCTCGGTCAGCGACGACGGCATGGGTATCGACCCCGACGATCAGGACGACGTCTTCACCGTGTTCAACCGGTTGCACGGTGGCGACGAGTTCGACGGGACGGGGATCGGGCTGGCGCTCTGTGAACGCATCGTCGAGAACCACGGCGGCGAGATCTGGGTCGAATCCGAGCCAGGCGAGGGATCGACGTTCTCGTTCACGCTCCCGGCAGTCGACGATTGAGGGCGTCTCCCCCGATTTCCTGCCAATCGAGGCCCCTGGGAGGTCTCGGATGCCGATCGGAACAGGACGAACCTGGTATCTACTTCTAGATAAGTAGAACCGACTGGCCCAAACAGATTAGGGCGTGGTTCCTTGTCCCCCGGTGAGTATGCTCCAGTAGAGTAGCCATGTATGAGTAGACGTTCTTCTGCTGGTCAGGGCCGTGCCTACGACCTCCTCCTGGTCGAGTCACAGCCCGACGATATCGCCCCGTTCATCGACTCCTTCGAGGAGACCGACCGGACGAACGACGTCCACGTCGTCTCGGACGGCGACGAAGCCCTCGACTTCGTCCACCAGCGAGGCGAGTACGCCGCCGTCCCACAGCCGGACCTCATCCTCCTCGACCTCCACGTCGCGGGCCCGAGCGGCGAGGAGATCCTCGAGGAACTCGACGCCCAACCGGAACTCTCCCGGATCCCCGTCCTCGTCTTCACCTCCTCCGACGCCGACGAGGACGTCGCGAGATCGTACGAACTCAACGCCAACGCCTACCTGCACAAGCCGACCACCGAGGACGACTTCAGGCGACTCGCTCAGTCCATCGAGGACTTCTGGTTGGTACAGGTGCAGCTACCCCCGAAGTAGCGTTCAATCCGGGGACGCGGGCCCAGCGTCCGATTCCGCTATCGGTAACCTGAGCACGAGCCGGGTGCCGTCTGGATTCGCCGACTCGATAGCGAAGTCGCCGCCGGACGCGTCGAGGACCCAGCGAGCCAGCCAAAGACTCGTCCCGCTGCTGTGGTCGAGTTGCGTCTCGACGTCGTCCGTCTGCACCAACTGTTCTCGCTCGGGGATGCCGGGACCGTTGTCCTCGAGTACGATCTCCGCCACCGCACCCTCCTCCGTCCTGACCCGCCGGAGCGTCACTGCCAGGCGGCACTCGGCGTCGGGGCGCGGATTGTGGACGACCGCGTTCTCGCAGAGCTCCTCCAGTACGTTGCGGAACTCCGGGTACGTCCGGGCGGTGACCTCCTCCTGCCGAACGATGGTGACCTGCGCTTCAGGGTACTCCTCCCGGAAGCCGGCGATGACTTCAGTCACGAGTTCCGTCAGGTCCAGCGGCTTCGGGGATTCCTTCTCGAGGACGTTCCGGAAGTATCTGGCCCGCTCGACGATCACCATGAGCGATTCGGCGGCGGCCACGACGGCGAGGGCGTCGTCCTCGCGAATACCGTCCCCTTCTGTGGAACTGGCGTAACCGAGGATGATGTTGAGTTTGTTCCGGATGTCGTGCCGGAGGACGCGATCGACCACCGACAGGCGTTGGGAGACGTGCGTCGCGGTCCGTTCGTTCGCGGTCGCCCGCCGCAGCGCCGCCGTGCGTCGAAGGTCGTAGTTCGCCACGACCAGACCGAGCGCGGACCCGGCGATGGCCCAGTTCCTGATACTGAACCAGAGGTCGGGCGGGAGGGCGTCGCTGCCGAACGTTGCCGAGAACGAGACGTACAGCGCCAGCGCGAGCAGGAGTGCACCGCCGAGGTACCACATCGCGGCCCGGTCGAGCGCGGTCTTCGGAATCCCGCCAGAGCGGATCACGGACCCGAGCCAGAGTGCCGCGCCCGCGGCGAGGACCGACGGTATGAAGGCTGCTGCCGTCTCGGCGGGCGACTCGCTGAAGACGCCTGCGAACTGGAGGTGGTGGGCGAAGGAGAGGACGATTCCACCGCCGATGACGACGCCTCCGAGCCTGTAGCGTGTCGCCGGGTTCACCTCGAGTTCTTTCCGACCCCACGTTATCAACGTGGGCCCGAACTCAATCCGAGAACGACCCCTCGCCACTGGACGTATCGCGCGACGGCGATTCGATCGACCCCGCGCCGCCGGCTGTCCAGAATCGTGGGACTCTCGCCCGCCTTTTATACTCTCGTCGGCGGAAACGTGAGTGATGCTCTCGTACAACGATTCGGAGGCCGCGACGGAACTCGCCGAGCGCGCCCGGAAGCTGATGGACGAGGTCGTCATCCCGAAGGAGCGCGAACTCAAGGGCGGGATGGCCGTCTCCGACAGCACGATCAGGGAACTCCAGGAGGCCGCCCGCGACTACGGCGTGTACGCCCCGCAGATCGCCGAGGAGCACGGCGGCATGGGCTACGACTTCCGGGACGTCCTGCCGACGTTCGAGCAGGCCGGCCGCAGTACGCTCGGCGCGCCCGCGATGCGCGTCGACGCCCCCGACGAGGGGAACATGCACCTGCTGGAGCTGCACGGCACCGAACTCCAGAAGGAGCAGTACCTCGAACCGCTCGTCGAGGGGAAGATGGCCTCCGGCTTCTCGATGACCGAGCCGATGCAGGGCGGCGGCTCCGACCCGAAGATGCTGCAGACGACCGCCGAGAAGGACGGCGACGAGTGGGTGATCAACGGCCACAAGTGGTGGACGTCGAAGGGCATCCAGGCGGACGTCCTGCTCGTGTTCGCCCGCACAGACCAGGAGGCCCACCCCTACGCCGGCTGCTCGGTCTTCCTCGTCCCGAAGGACGCCGACGGCGTCGAGATCGTCCGCGACATCCCCCACGTCGGCAGCGACGTCCACGGCGTCGGCCACGCCGAGGTCAAGTACGACGACGTCCGCGTCCCCGAGGAGCACCTCCTCGGCGAGGAGGGCGAGGGCTTCGCGCACGTCCAGGAGCGACTCGGCCCCGCGCGGCTCACCCACTGCATGCGGTTCTCCGGGATGGCCGAGCGGTCCCTCGAGGTCGCGAAGGCCTACACCTTGGAGCGGGAGGCCTTCGGGACGAGACTCGCCGACAAGCAGGTGCCGCGCCACGAGATCGCCGACCAGCACATCCGGCTGGCCGCCGCGCGATCGCTCATCCGACAGGCCGCCGACGCGGTCGACGCCGGCGACGACGCGCGCGTCGAGGTGTCGATGGCGAAGGTGTTCACCGCGAACGTCACCCAGGAGGCCATCGACACCGCCCTGCAGTTCTGCGGCGGCAACGGCATCGGGAAGGACCTCCCGATCGGCGACTTCTACGAGAGCGTCCGGCAGTTCCGCATCGTCGACGGCGCCGACGAGGTCCACCGCCGCACCGTCGCCCGCGAGGCGTTCGCCGACGTCGACGAGTCGGAACTCGACCCCGTCGTGCGATTCGGCGAGTGACAGACCGACCCGCCCGTCCGACGCCGTCACGCAACCGTTAACGGCGTCAGCGTTCTAGTGCCGACGATGGCATCCGACGTCGAGACGTCGCTATCCGACGCCGAGCGGGAGCGTCTCGAGGCACTCCGGGCCGCAACCCGGCTCTCCGACCTGGTCGAACTCACGGACGCCGACGACGTGGAGGCGGCCTACTTCGCGGCGAAGGAGGAGTGGGCGACCCTCCGCGACCGCGAACTCCCGCCGGCGACGCCCTCCCAGGAGTTGCCCGGCGACGAGGTCCGATTCGACGGCCGCCGGTACGTCGTCCACGGCGTTACCCACGCCGACACCGACGCCGAACGCGAGTTCCTCAGAGAGCACGTCTCGCGGTTCGTCGACGACGGCCACGAGGTCTACTGCGAGCAGGGCGTCCGGCCGATGTACTTCGCCGACATGCCCGACGTCTGCGCGATGGACGACTACCGCTGGGCGCTCTTGCGGGCCGACGACCGCGACCCCGACTCGCCGCTGGCCCAGGCGGCCGCCGAGTTCGAGGGCCTCCGCGAGGACGTCGACGACGCCGCGAGCAAGTTCCGCGAGGCCGCGTTCTCGCTCATCCACTCCGGCGAGGACGTCTACGGCGAGGCGTTCGCCGAGGCCCTCGGCGACGTCGCCTCGTCGTTCCTCACCGACCACGAGGACGCAGCGACCGGCAAAGACTTCGAGGCGTTCGCCACCTCCCGGCGCGCCGCCGAGGACCCGACCCGCCTGGGCGAACTACAGCGGTACTACAAGACGACGTTCCTCCCACAGCCCGTCGAGCGGGAGTGGCTGCGCCGCCACGACCCCGACCTCGAGGCCGTCTCCCACGCCCGCAACGAGCGGATGGCCGACTACGTCGTCCACCACGCCGAGGACGTCGAGACGGTCCACCTCGTCGTCGGCGCCGCCCACCAGCCGGGCGTCCGCTACTACCTCGAGCGGCACCGCGACGGCCACCGCGACGTCTCCGGGTTCGAACTGGTCGAGTGACTCACGTCACGTCCTCGAGCAGCGGCACCAACCCTTCGAGAACCCGGTCGACAGTCTCTCCGGCGCCGAGTTCGTCGACCTCGACCGTCACGTCGGCCCGCGGCGGGTCGAACTCGTGCCAGACCACCCGGACGCCCCGCTCCGAGATCTGGTCCTCCCGCTCGCGGTTGCGCGCCAGGCAGGTCTCGAGGTCGGCCCGGAGGTAGACCACGAGAACCTCGTCGTCGAGCCGCTGGAACAGCGCCTGCCACTCCCGCCGGTAGAACGTCCCGTCGACGATCCAGTCGGCCCCGGAGTCGGCGACCCGCTCGAACATCCGGCGGTAGGTGTCGCGGCTGAAGTCGTCCGAGTGTAGTGCATCGAACGAGAGACCGCGGTCGGCCAGCCGCTCCCGGAGTGCCGTCGCGACGGTCGTCTTCCCGACGCCGGCCGGTCCGCAGACGAGCACCACGACCATCCGTCAGCCGGCGGCGAGCACCTCGTCGATCCGCTCCTCCAGCACCTCGATCTCCTGGTGGAGGTCCGCGGCCGCCTCGTCGTCCTCGGCCTCGGCGAGCCGGTCCTTCAGCCCTTCCAGCCTGGAGTGTTTCTCGCCCTCCTCGACGCCGGTCTTCTGGACGTACACCTGCTCGTCGACGTCGTAGACCGCGGACTCCACGAGGTCGGTCACCGACAGCACGACGTCGAGCTTGTCCTGGTCGATGCCGAGGACCCAGTCCTCCGGGATGCCCTCCGCCTCGAGGGCGTCGAGGATCTCCTCGGTCGGCTTGAGGCGCCGGCGCCTACGGCTGGTCCGCGTGACGGACCCGAACTGGCCGTGCAACCGCCCCTCGGGACCGATGCGGTCGAGCAGCAGGTCGCTCGTCGCGCGGCGGAACCGGTCGGCCTCGCGCTGGACGTCCGACAGCAGCACGTAGAGGTTCACGAGGTCCTCGCTGGACAGCGAATCGAGGTCCGCAACGTCGTAGCGCTCCAGCGCGTCGGCCAGCAGCAGCGCGTCGTCGTGGGCGCGCTCGGGCGTCGTCCGGACCTCCCACTCCGGGTGGCGGAACGGGCTCTCGCCGGCGACGCCGTCGTCGGAGGCCCGCAGCGTGTCCCCGTCCACGTCGAACTCCATCCCGAGGCTCAGCACGACCACGTACGGTTCGACTCCCGGCGGTAGCTCCGAGGCCGACAGCTCCTCGCCCTCCACGGCGAGGCGCTCGTAGAGCACCTCGAACTGGTCGCGCCAGAGGATGCGCTCCTCGTTGCGCTCGCGGAACTCGACGACGATGCGGTCGTCGGCCGACGACGTCACGACGAACGGCCGGTCGCTCGCCGGCGTCACGAGCACCGTCCCGGAATCGAGGTCCGTCGCCTCCGTCCGCAGGTCCCGCCAGACAGTCTCGAAGCTCATGCTCCACGTTTCGTCCGAGAGGCGGAAAAGCATAGTTCCGACAATGTTTCGACGGCTCGCGACCCCGGCCACGCGGCCTTCCGACGTCCGCTGCGTGCCGACACTCGCCGCGTGCCGACGCGCCTATGTCGGGCCGCCCGGTACCGCAGGGTGACGATGCCCGAGCCGCTGGTGACCTACGACGAGCCGCTGGAGTCCGGCACGTTCCGGGAGCGTCGCAACCGGTTCAGCCTCGCGGCGTCCGTCGACGGCGAGAATCGCCCGGTCTACCTCCGGAACTCCGGCGGGCTGGAGACAGTCCTCCGGCCCGGCCGCGAGATGCTCCTCCGGCGAGTGGACGACGCCGACCGCAAGACCGACTTCGACGCCATCGCGGTCGACGTCGACGGCACGTGGGTCACGCTGGACTCGACGCTGCCGAACGCGGTCTTCGAGGCCTGCGTCGCCGGCGGTCGCCTCCCGCAGTTCGACGGGTACGACGTCGTCCGCGCCGAACCGGCGCTGCCCGACGCGGGCCGGTCCGACTTCCTGCTCGATGGCCCGGACGGCGACGCCTACGTCGAGGTGAAGTCCAACACCTACGTCGTCGACGGCGTCTCGAAGTTCCCCGACCGGCCGACCGAGCGCGGCCGCCGGCACCTCCGCAGCCTGACCGACCTCGCCCGCGACGTCACCGAGTGCCACGTCGTCTTCGTGATCCAGCGGCCGGACGCCGACCGACTCCACCCGTTCCGCGAGGTGGACCCGGAGTTCGCGGACCTGCTCGGGACTGCCGCTGAGGCCGGCGTCGAGGTCGGCGCCGTCTCGACGCGGTTCGACCCGCCGGCGGTCAACCTGCACGACCCCGACGTCCCCGTCGAGTTCGTCTGATCACTCGTCGACCAGCGGGACGTCCACCGTCAAGTCCTCCAGCAAAACGGCTCCGGGCGTCCGAATCGACCCGTGGGCGAACGACATGTCCGAGATCGCCGAGAGCGTGAGGTACAGCGTCTCGCCCTCGGCGACGTCGACGGCCACGCCCGGCAGCTCCACGGTTCGGTCGGCGCCGACGACCGGTTCCGGCTCCCGGAGCGGCAGCATGTTGTTCTGGACGACCCGCGCCGTCGCCGGCGTCTCCCCGACCGACAGCGCGAAGAACACCCGCTGGTCGACGCCGACGGACGTCACCGCGGCCGACAGCTCCGGCACGCCGCCGACCGTCAGCGGCCCCGCGGCGAGTTCGAGATGGACCGGCGCGCCGACGCCCGTGGTCGTCCCCGCGGTCCCGCCCTCGACGTCGCTCTCGAATCCTGTGCCCTCGAACGCCTCGGCGACGGCGTCGGGATCGAACGCCGCGGGGAACTCGTCGGGGTTCGCCACCGCCGAGTCGTCGACGCCGTCCGCCCGCTGGAGCTCGAGGTTGCCGGCTCCGTCGTTCCGCACGCTGAGGTCGACGCCGGCCGCGAGCGACGTCCGGTCGTCGAGCACGTCGAGTTGCAGGCACCGCTCGCCGTCGGCGGTCGTCAACGAGTACGGCGACCCGACGATGTCCCTCGCGTCGCCCTCGCCGTCGCAGACCGACTCGAAGAACCGCAGCCGGAGTTCCTCGAAGCCGGCACTCGAGATGACGTCGCCGCCGGCGATTCCGTCCGACCCACCCGACGTACAGGCGTCCTGGAAGTTCCACGTTCCACCCGCCGGCAGGAGGTTCGGCAGCGCGTGACCGCCGTTGTAGCCGACGACGGCGCTCCGCTCGCGGGCCTCGTCGGTCAGGGTCTCCTCGAAGTTCCGCCAGGCCTGGTTGAGGTTGAACAGGTTGTCGCTGATCCCCTGGCCCATGAGCACCGGGACGTCGAGGTGGACGCCGTCGTCGACGAACCCGCTCGGGCCGTTCCGGGCGAACCGATTATCGAGGTCCGGCTCCCCCGGCGTGTCGCCGTTCGGCCACTGCCCGGTCGTGAGTCCGTAGACGAACCCGCGGTGGATGTGCTCGGGGACGTTTCCCGCGCCCAGCGCGTAGAGGGCCGCGATCCACGCCGTGCGAACGACGCCTTGCGGCGCCAGCGACTGGCTTAGGTCGTGCCAGGTGATCTGGGGGGCCAGCGCGTCGAAACGGGTCGAGCCCCGCCGAGCGATCTCGGTGAGCGCGCCGACGAACTGGTAGGCGCCGCCGTAGCTGCCACCGATCGCGAACACGGTCGGGTCGCTCGCCGCTCCATCAGACGTCGACCCCGAGCGACCGACGTCCCGGGCGACCCACTCGAGGGCCTCGACGTAGTCCAGCACCGCGATCACGTCCCGGCCCTCGAGCTCGGGGTTCTGGACGTGCGCCTGCCCGCCCGACTCGCCGTGGCCGCGCTGGTCGAAGCTCAGGACGCCGAACCCGCGGTCGAGTTCGCGCTGGAACGATCCCTCGCCGGACGTCCGCGACCCCGACCACCCGTGGGAGTGCAGGATCATCGGCACCGGCTCGTCGGCCGAGGCGCCGGCCGGCCGGTAGACCGTCGTCGCGATGTCGGTGCCGTCATGGCTCTCGATCGTCTCGTCGTAGCTCTCGTGGCTCGCCTGGGCCGCGATCGGGCCGCTGCCGAGGACGGCGCCGCCCGCGGCGACCGACGACAGCGCCAGCATCCGGCGGCGCGTCAACCGGTCGGTCATCGTCGCTCACCGTCGCAGGAACGCCCGTCCGCTCGCCGATCGTCTGTCATAGTCACGCATACGATGACCCGGGACCGGGTTAGCCCTTGCACCGTACATCCGGGCCTCTTTAAGCCGCCGCGCCGCTCGGGACGACCCGACGATTTCATCCGTCGGCCCGGAGTTGTTCGACATGATGGCACCGTGGGTCGAGGTCCTCGGGACCGCGTTCCTCCTCCAGCTGCTGGCGCTGCCCGGTGAGAAGGGCCAGCTCGTCATCGCGGCCCTCGCGACGCGGTACGACCCGTATCGCGTCGTCGCCGGCGCCGCGACGGCCTTCGGCGCCTGGACCGCCGTCGAGATACTCGTCGGCGAGGCGCTGACGGACGCCGTCGCCACGGTCTACCTCGACGCGCTGACCGCGACCCTCTTCGTCGCCTTCGCCGCGATGATCCTGTACTCGCAGTACCGCGGCGACGACGGATCGATCCTCGGCCCCGACGACGGCACCGACCGCGAGTCCGGTGAGGGCGAGATGGGCGACGGCGGTCAACGACAGGCCGGCGAACCCGGGGAGTCCCCCGTGGCCAGTCGGACGACGGACGGCGCTGGCGTCGACGAGGAGACGGCCGAACTCGGTGCGTCCGGCGATTACGACGGCGGGTACGCCGCGGCGCTCTCGGCGATGGGGGTCGCCGAGTTCGGCGACAAGACCCAGCTCGTGACCATCGGGCTGGCGGTGCAGTACGGCGCCCACCCGGCCATCTGGGTGGGCGAGATGCTCGCCATCGTCCCGGTGAGCCTGCTCGTCGCCTTGGTCTTCCACCGCACGGCGCGGCTGCTGAACCGCGCGTGGGTCCACTACGCCGCGGCCGCGACCTTCCTGCTGTTCGCCGCCGACATCGCCGCGAGCTACGCCCTCGGCGTCTCGGTCCTCCCGCTTTAGCGCGACCCCGAGTCGACCCTCACCATCGAAGATCTCACTCTTGCTCGGCCAGCCACGCCCGACACCGAGCAGCCACGGCCGAACGGAACTCGCCGACGTCGAGTGTCGTCTGTCCGTGGTCGAGTCGCGCGTGCGTCTCCCGGAGGATCGACTCGAACGCTCTGTCGAACAGCGACTCGAAGGTGACCGCGCCCTCTCGGGAGTCCACCGTCTCGGCTACCCGCCGGAGCCGCTCGTCGTCGGCGTAGCGAGCAGCCAGCACCTCGGCCTCCCCGGTCAGCGGCTCCGGGTCCGCGTCCAGTTCGACGGCTGGATTCGGGAGCCTCGCCCGCCCGCCGGTCTTGTTCCGCAGGAACAGTCCGGCCGCGGGGCCTTCCCGCCACGCCGACTGCGGGAAGGTCGCGGACTCGGGCTGGAAGTCGGCCGCCCTGACCTCCTTCTCGAAGGTGTTGACCGGCTCCAGTCCGAGCCGCTCGAAGATCTGCTCGACCGCGTCGGGCGGCAGGAACCGCCCGCTGTCCTCGTCCCAGACGTCGACGCCGAGCACCGACGGCGTCCGGTGCCAGTCGTAGGCGACCGCCTGTCTGTGCATCGCCTCGGCGAAGAAGACGACCGACCCGACGTCGTCGACGGCCGCCCGGAGCGCCGCTCGGTCGAGCGACTCGCGGACGTGCCGGACGGCGTGGTCGTAGGCCAGCGGGACGCCGCCGTCTCTGAACACCCGCTCTCGGTCGCCGAACCGGAGTGCGCCGGAGGGCTCCATCCGAAACCGGAGGTGCGCGCCGTCGAGCAGCTCCTGCACCCAGAGGTGGCCGCCGTCGAACAGCGCCGGTGAGTCCTCCGCGTGCGGGACCGACGGGTACCGCTTCACGAGCGGGTGGACGCCGCCCGCTCCCAAGAGTCCCGGGGTCGAACCGATCGGCGGAACACGCGTCGGTGACAGTGCGACGACACGTATCGGCCGCCGACACCATCGAGTCGACTCTTTTTATACCCGTCAGCTGCAAGGACCCTCCATCGTGGGTCAGAGCGTCTGCTGTGTGGGCCGTGAGCCCTTCGTCGCCAGCGTCGACGCCGCACTCGCCGACGAGTCGGACGTCGAGGTCGTCGGCCGTTCCTCCATCGAGGGCGCCCGCTCGGCGCTGGCGGCGGACGCGTTCGACTGCGTCGTCAGCGACGCGACCCTGCCCGACGGGGAGGGCGTGGCGGTCGTCGACGCGCTGCGGGAGACCGCGCCGGCGATCCCATTCGTCCTGGCGCCCGAGTCGGGTAGCGAGGCACTTGCCGTCCGGGCACTGCGGACGGACGGCGTCGAGTACGTCCCGTCGACCGCCGAGGACCGCTTCGAGCAAGTGGCCGCCCGCGTCGCGGAGATCCTCGCGGACCGGGAGACCGGCGGCGACGTCCAGCTGCGGAGCTTCAAGCACGCCGTCGAGCAGGCCGGTCACTCCATCTACATCACTGACACCGACGGCACGATCCTGTATGTCAACCCGGCCTTCGAGGCGACGACCGGCTACACGGCCGAGCAGGCCATTGGTCGGACGCCGCGCATCCTCAAGTCCGGCGAGCACGGCCCGGCGTTCTACGAGAACCTCTGGGAGACGATCCTCGCCGGCGACGTCTGGCAGAGCGAGCTCGTCAACCACCGCGCGGACGGCTCCCGCTACGTCGTCAACCAGACCATCGCCCCCATCGTCGTCGACGGCCGGATCGAACGCTTCGTCGCCGTCAACGCCGACATCACCGACCGGATCAGGCGCGAGGAGCGACTCGAGACGCTCCACGACGCGACCCGGGCGTGGCTCGAGGACGACACGACCGGCGGGGTCGCCGAGCGGGCCTGCGACCAGCTCGCCGCGCTCTTCGACGCCGAGACCGTCTGCATCTGCTGCCACGACGACGAGGGCGAACTCGTCCCCGCGGCGCGTAGCGGCCCCGATGCCGAGGGCGAGGCCGCGTCCCTGGAGGCGTGCGACTGCCCGGTCGAAGCCGTCGAAGCTGCCGAGACCCGACCGATCGAAGAACCGGACGGGCAGACCGGCAGCGAACTCCTCCTGTCGGCCGGCGACTACGGCGTC
Organism: Natronomonas salina; assembly: GCF_013391105.1. Lineage (NCBI taxonomy): Archaea > Methanobacteriati > Methanobacteriota > Halobacteria > Halobacteriales > Natronomonadaceae > Natronomonas > Natronomonas salina. Next base: position 651,619 of record NZ_CP058335.1, on the reverse strand, counting down.
GCTCGGCTCACCAGCCCGGAACCGGACGCCTTCGACGACACGGACCTCGCCATCGGGCGGGTGTTCACCGCGAACCTCGAGGCCGTCCTCGAGAGCGTCGAGAACTACCGCGACCTGGAGCGACAGAACGAGCGGCTCGACGAGTTCGCCGGCATCGTCTCCCACGACCTCCAGAACCCCCTGTCGGTCGCGATGGGCTTCCTCGACCTCCTCGAGAACCGCATCGGCGAAGACGACGACCTCGAGCGCGTCCGGGAGTCCCTCGACCACATGGACGAGATCATCACCGACGTGCTCTGGCTGGCGTCCGAGGGCGACCAGGTCGGCGAGCTGGAGCCGGTCTCCCTCGAGCGGTCGGCCGAGCGGTCGTGGTCGCTCGTCGAGACCGGCGGCGCCACCCTCGCCGTCGACGGCGAACTCCGGTTCGAGGCCGACCCCGAGCACGTCCACCGCCTGCTCGAGAACCTCTTCGCCAACGCGGTCGAACACGGCGGCTCCGACGTCACCGTCCGCGTCGGCCCGCTCGAGGACGGCAGCGGGTTCTACGTCGCCGACGACGGCCCCGGCGTCCCCCCGGAGCGACACGACTCCATCTTCGACGTCGGTCACACGACCAGCGACGAGGGGACCGGCTTCGGGCTGGCAATCGTCGAGCGGATTGCGGAGGGCCACGGCTGGGCCGTCGACGTCGAGGAGAGCGACGCCGGCGGCGCCCGGTTCGTCGTCCGTACCTGATTGTCACTCCTCGCCCGTCGCGGCGGCGCTCGCTCGTGGTCGTGGAGGAGCTTCATCCGCGAGCGGACCGACTCCGCGCCGGTCGTACCGGTGGATACGGTAGCGGTAGCCGGGTAGCCGACGACCATCCCCCGAGAATCGGCATCCGGGACAGGGGTCAGTCGTCGACCGACTCGATCTCCTCCAGTTCCGTCTCTGGCCGGTCGCCCTCAATGACGCCCTCGGTCCAGCGGCCCAGCCGGAACCAGAAGACGGCGACGAGGAACGACGCGAACGCGCCGAACGAGAACGCCGCCCAGATCCCCTGGACGCCGATGGACGGGCCGACGTCGACCGTGACGCCGACCAGGGGGACCGTGACCGTGGTGAAGGCGAGCGCGACGGCGACCGGGACGCGGAACACCCACCGCGAGAGGAACGACAGCGCCATCGCGACCTTCGTCTGGCCGGCGCCGCGGAACGCGCCCTGTATCACCATCGTCCCGCCGAAGAACGCCCAGAACGGCGCGATGTAGCGCAGGAAGACCTGCCCCTCGGCGATCACGCCGGGGTCCTCGACGAAGACGCCGATGACGGGCTCCGGGACCGCGACGCAGAGCGCGCCCACCGCGAAGAGGACGACCATCGTCCCGGCGGTCGCGACCCACGTCACCGACTTCGCGCGGTCCGGCGTCCCGGCGCCGAGGTTCTGGCCGACGCCGGTGGAGGTGGCCTGCCCGACCGCGCCGGCGACCGTCCAGGTGACCGACATCAGCCGGACGCCGATGCCGTAGGCCGCGATGGCGGCGGTCCCGAACGGCGTGACGAACGCCGCCATCACCACCGCCGCGAAGCTCCGCGCCCAGCCGTCGATGGCCGCCGGGTAGCCGACGCCGACGAGCTTCCGGAGGAGTTCGACGTCCGGCCGCAGGTCGCGGACGCGGAGCTTGACGCCGAAGCCGCCGTGCAGCAGGACGGCGACGCCGGCGGCGGTGGCGAAGGCCCGCGAGAGGAACGTCGCCCACGCGGCACCGCGCGTCCCCATCGCCGGGAACGGCCCCCACCCGAGGATGAAGAACGGGTCGACGACGACGTTGAGCCCCGCCGACAGCAGCATCAGCCACATCGCAGTCTTCGTGTCACCCGCGCCCTGCAGCGACGCGCGGAACCCCAGGAACAGGAACGTCAGCGGCAGCGCGAGGAAGATGACCTCGATGTACGCCAGCGACGCGTCGAACACCGCGCCCTCGGCGCCGATGAGCGCCAGCATCTCCCGGCGGAACCACAGCCCGAGGGCCGCCAGCGCCGTCGAGACGACGAGCGTCAGCAGGATCGTCTGGGCCACGACCCGGTCGGCGCGGCGGTCGTCGCCGGCGCCGACGTACTGGGAGACGAGCGCGATCGTCGCCGCCGAGAGCCCCAGCGCCGTCGAGATGAACAGGTAGGTCAGCGGGAACATCAGCGAGACCGCCGCGACGGCGTCGGGACTCACCCGCCCCACCCAGAACATGTCCGCGAGGTTGTAGACCGTCTGCAGCAGGTTCCCGAGGACGAGCGGCCAGGCTAACTCGGCCAGCTTCGGGACGATCGGCCCGCTCGTCATGTCGACCCGCTTGCGCTCGGTCCCCGACACGGGCCCCTGCTACTCGGCCGGGGCGAATGAAACCCGCGTTCTGTGGTCTCCCGGTCAGCCGGGGCGGCCACTCGGTGCTGGCGGGGGAACGACGACGCTTGCTGTCCGATTCCCGCGGTTCGCCCCGACCCTCGCTCCGCCTGCCCACGGGACGATCAGCTACTCGTTCGCCTACTCGAAACCCCCTACTCTGCTAGGAGTCTCGCTAGTTCCCCTCGAACTCGGGGTCGCGGTCCTCGAAGAACGCGTCGATCGACGCCCTCCTGCATGTCGTGGGTGCCGAACAGCGAGCTGAACAGCTCGATCTCGTAGTCCAGTCCCTCATTGCGGCCCATCCGCGAGCCGGCGCGGACAGCCTCCTTGGCGTGCCGCAGCGCCAGCGGGCTCTTCTCGGCGATTGTGCCCGCCAGCTCGTAGACGCGGTCCTCGAAGTCGCCCTCGTCGTGGACCTCCTCGACGAGGCCGATCTCCTTCGCCTCGTCGGCGTCGATCAGCTCGCCGGAGAGGATGAGCTTCAGCGCCTGGCCCTCGCCGACGAGGTCGGGGAGCCGCTGGGTGCCGCCGCCGCCCGGGATGATCCCGAGGTTGATCTCGGGCTGGCCGAGCTTCGCGCCGTCCTTGGCGATCCGGACGTCGCAGGCCTGGGCGACCTCGCAGCCGCCGCCGAGGCAGTGGCCGTTGATCGCGGCGATCACCGGCAGGTCGGCGTCGGCGAAGGCCTCGTAGACGCGGGGCCGCTGGCTGATCTCCCGCTGCTCGACGTGGTCGCGCTCGCGGAACTCCGTGATGTCCGCGCCGGCGATGAAGGCGCCGCCCTCCTCGCTGCCGGTGAGGACGAGCACGCGGACGTCGTCGTCTGCCTCCGCGGCGTCGACGGCCGCCTGCAGCTCCTCGCGGACCGTCGCGTTCAGCGCGTTGCGGGCGTCCGGCCGCTCGATGGTGATCGTGCCGACCTTCGCGTCGGCGTCCACGTCGGTCCTGACGAACTCGAAGTTCGAACCGACGTCAGCGAAGGAGTCGCTCATCGGTCCACCTCCCCGCTGACGCCGACCGCTTCACCGTCCTCCCAGACGTAGAAGCCCTCGCCGGACTTCTTGCCGAGCTTGCCGGCCCGGACCTTCTTCTTCAGGAGCTGCGGCGGCCGGAACCGCTCGCCCAGTTCCTCGCGGAGGTACTCGGCGATGTCCAGGCGGACGTCCAGGCCCACGAGGTCGGTGAGTTCGAGGGGGCCCATCGGGTGGCTGTACCCCTCCTCCATCGCGGTGTCGATGTCCTCGACGCTCGCGACGCCGGACTCGACCATCCGGATCGCTTCCAGGCCGAGCGCGACGCCGAGCCGCGAGGAGGCGAACCCGGCGCTGTCCCGGACGACGACCGCCTCCTTGCCGAGCCCCTCGACGTACTCGACGGCGGCGACCTCGACGGCCTCGCTCGTCTGCTCGGCGACGACGATCTCGACGAGGTCCATGATGTGCGGCGGGTTGAAGAAGTGGAGACCGACGGCCCGCTCCGGCGACTCCAGGGCGCTGGCCAGTTCGGTCACCGACAGCGACGAGGTGTTCGACCCGAGGATGGCGTCGCCCGGGGCGGCCGCCTCGACGTCGGTGAAGATCCCCTTCTTGAGGTCCATGTCCTCCGGGACCGCCTCGACGACGAGGTCGGCGTCGGAGACCGCGGCCTCGAGGTCCGCGTCGCCGGTGATGCGTTCGAGGGCCTCGTCGCGCTCCGACTCCGAGACCTTCCCGCGCTCGACGCCGCCCTCCAGGTTCGACTCGATGCCGTCGAGACCCGACTGGACGCGCTCCTCGTCGACGTCGTTGAGCCGCACCTCGTGGCCGGCCATCGCCGACACCTGCGCGATGCCGTGGCCCATACTCCCGGCTCCGATGACAGTCACCTGCATGTGTGGATGTAGCGCGGGCGGGCGACGATAAACTTCCGTTCTCGCGAGCGGAGTTGTCAGTCTGCCGCGGGGGATGGCGTCGCCACGTCGCGGCGCAGCAGCGGCGCCGAGACGACGAGCAGGCACGCCAGGACGAGCAGCCCCGAGAGGACGTATGTGAGCTCGTAGCCGAGCCAGAGCTCGACGGCCGGGATGGCGATCAGCGGTCCGAGGCTGAGCCCGACGTCCCCGAAGACGTTGTAGACGCCTCCCATGCGCCCGAGCTCCTCGCCAGGCGTGATGTCCCCCAGGATGGCCAGCAGCGCGGGCGCGGCCCCGCCCATCCCTAAGCCCATCAGGACCAGGCTGCCGAACAGCGCCTCGATGGTCGGGACGTAGGCGATGACGGCGAAGCCGGCGGCGAAGGAGACGAACGCCGGGACGGTGAGGATAGCGCGGGAGCGGACGCGGTCGGACAGCCAGCCGCTGGCGACCGTCGTCGCGCCGGAGACGACGACGCCGACGCCCATGACGACGCCGCTGATGCCGGCGGCGCTGAGCGCCGAGAGCTGCATCTCGTTGACCGCCGCGTAGCGGACCAGCGTCGTGAGGATGACGCCGCCCCAGAGGAACCGCAGGGTGAAGTTGCCGAAGCCGATGGGGAGGATCCACGGCCGTTGCGCTATCATGCCGGGGACCTCCCGGAGCTTCGCGGTGCGGGCGTCGCCGTCGGCCTCACGGACCTCCGGCAGGACGAACGCGGCGATGGTCCCGGCGGCGAGCGCCAGGACGCCCGCGACGAGGAACGCCGTCTGCATGTCGGCGAGGTCGGTGAGGACGCCGCCGAGGATGAGCCCCGTGGGGAAGCCGAGCGACTGGCCGCCGCGCATGTAGCCGATCCACTGTCCCCGGTTGTCCGTCGTCGTGACGTGGGTGATCGTCGCGAACGCCCCGATGAACACGAATGCGCTGCCGACCCCCCAGAACCCCCGCGAGAGCACGAAGACGATGCCCGGCAGGGACACCTCACCGAGCAGCGGGACGGGCCCGAGCGGTATCGGCGGCGTGTGCAGCCCGAGGACGTACCCGAACGGCGCCAGCGCCTGCGTGAACAGTCCGAAGATCATCGGCTTGCGGGCGCCGACGCGGTCGATGACGCTGCCGGCCGGCGTGTTCATCACCAGTCGGGCGATGCGGTTCGCCGAGAGGATGAGGCTCAGCATCACGGCGCTGATGGCCAGCGCCTCGTCGAGCAGCGGCAGCGTCGGGAACGCGACGCCGGTGGCCACCCCGCCGAAGAAGACGCCGGCGATGATCGCCAGGGCGACCGTCCGGACCTCCGCGTTCGAGTACGTTCGTTCCATCTGGAGCGCGCGAACCGCGCGTTGCCGGCGGTTCGCCACCCCGCCGCAATAACGTTCTGATGGCGGCCAGACCGGTCGGGGAACCGACCGACGGCAGGCTCTCGGACGAGAGTCCGCCGATGGTTCGAGCGAGACATAGCCGAGGGGGTCGACTCAGCGAGTGAGCCGGCCGACCCCCTATATCATTCCTGGGACGATGTCGACTGCCATGGAGTGCGCCGTCTGCGGTTGCGGCGACGAACTCATCTACACCTGCGGACGCTGTGGGTCGAACCTCTGTGCGACCCACCACGGCCGGGGCTACCACCGGTGCGCCCCGACGTTCGACGACGACTGGACCCCGCCTGGGTCGCGCGACGTGACCGCCGACATGGGCCGGACCAGTTACCGACCCGGGGAGGCCGCGGCGGACGAGGACGGCGGAGCGGGCAAAGTCGGCGGGGAATCCCCGACGGACGACCTGCCGCCGGACGCCGCTCGTCCGGGGTACGGCCCGGACCGGTTCAGCGGCGCCCCGGTTGAGCCGGCCGAGACCATCGGCGAGTGGTTCCGCCGGCAGACCTACGTCTCGCTGTCGCTGAAAGTCGGGTTCGTCGCGACGCTGTGGAGCGCGTTCGTCTTCTCGGCGCTGGCGGTCGGCCTGTCCGTCGTCGGCTGACCGCCGGCGACCGCCACCGGGGATATCGACGCCGTTCGAGTGAAACTATATACCACGGCCGTCCCACGGTCGGCGCATGAGCGGATCCAACCGCGGTTCCGACAGGCAGGTGGAGGTCTACATGGAGGGGCTGGCGGACATCACGCCGGACGTCCCGCCCTCGTTCGAGGCGCTCGAGGAGGCCGCCCTCGAGGTGCTGGACGACGAGGCCTACGGCTACGTCGCCGGCGGCGCCGGCGGCGAGCGGACCGTCGGCCACAACCGCGACGCCTTCGCGAAGTGGCGGCTCTGGCCGCGGATGCTCCGGGACTTCTCGGAACGGGACCTCTCGACGGAGCTGTTCGGCACCGAGTTCTCCGTGCCGGTCCTGCTGGCGCCCATCGGCGTCCAGTCGATCATCCACGACGACGGCGAACTCGGGACGGCGCGGGCCGCCGACAGCCTGGACGTCCCGCTGGTGGCCTCCTCGGCGGCCTCCCACACGATGGAGGACATCGCCGAGGAGCTCGGCGACACGCCGGGGTGGTTCCAGCTCTACTGGCCGTCGGACGACGACCTCACGAAGAGCTTCGTCACCCGGGCCGACGAGGCCGGGTACGAGGCGCTGGTCGTCACGCTCGACAACAACATCCTCGGGTGGCGCGAGCGGGACATCGGCGACGCCTACCTCCCGTTCCTCGACGGCGAGGGAGTCGCCAACTACTTCTCGGACCCGGCGTTCCGCGACCTGCTCGACGCGCCGCCCGAGGACAGCGAACTCGCGGCGATCCGGACGTTCATCGACGTCTTCGGCGACCCGTCGCTGACCTTCGACGACCTGGAGTGGCTCTGCGAGTTCGCCGACCTCCCGGTCGTCGTCAAGGGGGTCCTCCACCCCGACGACGCCCGAGAGTGCGTCGCGCGCGGCGCCGACGGCGTCGTCGTCTCGAACCACGGCGGTCGGCAGGTCGACAACGCCGTCCCCGCGCTCGAGGCGCTGCCGCACGTCGTCTCGGCGCTCGACGCGGACGTCCCGGTGCTCTTCGACTCGGGCATCCGCCGCGGCGCCGACGCGCTCGTCGCGCTCGCGCTCGGCGCCGACGCGGTCCAGTTCGGCCGGCCGTACGCCTACGGGCTGGCCATCGACGGTGAGGACGGCGTCGAGGAGGTCGTCAAGAACTTCCTGGCCGACCTCGACCTGACGCTCGGGCTGATCGGCTACGACGACGTGGAGGACGTCGACCGCGAGGCCGTGGTCCGCGCCGACGAACTGTAGACTCCTGTCCGTCGGTGTACGACTCTGTACGCCCGCCAAACGGGTGCTAGTGCGTACCAATACCGCACAATAATTAATACCCTCCCGACTGCACGAAAGAATGACGCGGAGGACACCATGACCACCACCATTCGCTCCCCGACGTACGCCGCCGGCGTTCAGTGGCACGTGGCGGGGGCGAACGGGGTGGCCTACGCTCCGCTCGCATCCGCAATCCGCGCCGCGTGACGAGCTGACCCGGTTCGGCGGCGCGACGACGTTCTCCCGACCCCGACCACTGAGAACGTCGGCTCCGCGGGTGCGACCCGCCTTCTACGTCGCCGACCAGCCAGGTAGCGAGTCCCACGTCCGGCCGTCGCCGTCCCCGGCCGGGCGCCGCGCGGCGCGAACCGCCGACCAGTGACGTCTGACCCCCGATAGCCGCCGGTCTCGCGGTCGCGCGAGGCGGGTTCGACTCCCGCCGGGGGCGTATGCTCGCGGAGACCTGTCGAGCGAAGCTGTCAGTCCGCGTCCCGCGCGGCGCGGCCGGCGACGTCGAGGGCGGCGTCCGCGACGTCGTCTCGAGCGTCGACGGCGTCGCGCGCGTCGACGTCCACGATCTGGAAGGCGTCCGGCCCGACGCGCTGGACCTCTACGTCGAAGCCCGCGCCACCGTCGCCTTCGACGAGGCGGTGACCGACCCCGCCGTCCGCCTGGGCGACGGATTCGGCGTCCTCCAGGTCGACGTCGAGTGATCGACCGGTCCCGTGCCAGCCGGGGCAGTTCGGGTTCGACCCCTGACGGGACCCTGGGGCTCTGCCCCGTGATTCCATGCGACCCCCTGACCTTCGACCCTCCGACCGGTATCGCCCGGACGAACGCTCGCCGCCCGGCGCCGCCACCGTCGGCAGTTGCGTCGCCTTCGCGACGCTCGTCCTCCTGGCGACTTCGCCGATGTTGGTCGTCTCTGGCCTGTTCACGGCCGGCGTCTGCGTCGTCGCCGCGCGAGCGCTCCGGTGACCGAATCCCTCGGCTGGACGGCCCCGAACGGCCAGTTTTTGATTAGACGGGTCCGGAAGAAGTTGCTTTTACCGGAAAAGATGGGGCAAGAAGCCAGGGGTGCAAAGCATTTATATGTTGAGTAGGCAAACCATATAAGCATAATGCCAGGGCCCACCCGTCAGCGAGAGCGCACCAGCGAGGACGAGACGGAGAACGAGCAGGAAACCGGCTGTCCGGAGTGCGAATCGGACTCACTCGTCAGAAGCGCCGACGGCGGGGGTGAGCTCGTCTGCGAGGACTGTGGGCTCGTCATCGAGGAGGAGAACATCGACCGCGGGCCGGAGTGGCGTGCGTTCAACCACTCGGAGCGGCAGTCCAAGTCCCGCGTGGGGGCGCCGACCACGCAGACGATGCACGACAAGGGGCTGACGACCCAGATCGACTGGAAGGACAAGGACGCCTACGGTCGCTCCATCTCCTCGGAGAAGCGTTCGCAGATGCACCGGCTCCGGAAGTGGCAGGAGCGGATCCGAACGAAGGACGCCGGCGAGCGCAACCTCCAGTTCGCGCTGAGCGAGATCGACCGGATGTCCTCCGCGCTGGGCGTGCCGCGCTCGGTGCGTGAGGTCGCCTCGGTCATCTACCGCCGCGCGCTCGACGAGGACCTCATCCGCGGGCGCTCCATCGAGGGCGTCGCCACCGCCGCGCTGTACGCCGCCTGCCGACAGGAGGGCATCCCGCGCAGCCTCGACGAGGTCGCCGAGGTCGCCCGCGTCGAGCAGAAGGAGATCGGCCGCACCTACCGCTACATCGCCCAGGAGCTGTCGCTCGGCCTCGAGCCGGTCGACCCCGTCCAGTACGTCCCGCGGTTCTGCTCCGAACTCGGCCTCAGCGAGGAGGTCGAGCAGAAGACCCGCGAGATCATCGAGGTCACCGCCGAGAAGGGCATGCTCTCCGGGAAATCGCCGACCGGCTACGCCGCGGCCGCCATCTACGCCGCGTCGCTGCTCTGCAACGAGAAGAAGACCCAGCGCGAAGTCGCCGAGGTCGCGCAGGTGACCGAGGTCACCATCCGCAACCGCTACCAGGAGCAGATCGAAGCGCTCGGCATCCACTGATCGGTCCGTAACCCACCTCGTTTCTTCGCCGCCACGCCGCCTAGCGGCGGGGCCGCCAGCGAAACTGCCGTGTCGTTGTTACTCATTCCCGTACGATTATCACCGGGTAGTCACTAAGGGGGGACATGACAGTATCAGAGTCCGCTGCGGAGGCCGAACTGGAGGTGGAGGCCGAACTGCTCGCCGGCCTGGAGTCAGGCGTGACGACCGCCGGCGCCCCCGAGGAGCGCTTCGACGTCGAGGCGCCGTTCCGGGGCACCAAGATCGGCGACCTCCCGGCCTGCGGTCCCGACGACGTCGAGGTCGCCTTCGAGCGCGCCCGGCAGGGCCAGGAGGCCTGGGAGCGCCGGAGCGTCGCCGAGCGCGCCGAGGTGTTCAAGCGCTACCACGACCTCGTCATCGAGAACTGCGAGGAGCTGCTCGACATCGTCCAGCTGGAGAGCGGGAAGGCGCGTCGCCACGCCTACGAGGAGGTCCTCGACGTCGCGATGACCGCGCGGCACTACGCCTACCGCGCCGAGGACTACCTCGAGAGCGAGGAACGGGAGGGCGCGCTGCCGGGGCTGACCGAGACCGAGGTCCACCACCACCCCGTCGGCGTCGTCGGCATGATCACGCCGTGGAACTATCCCCTGTCGCTGGCCGTCTCCGACGCTATCCCGGCGCTGCTCGCGGGCAACAGCGTCGTCATCAAGCCGGCCGAGCAGACCTCCTACACCGCGCTGAAGGCCATCGAGCTGCTCCGTGAGGCCGGGTTGCCGCGCGACGTGTTCCGCGTCGTGACGGGTCACGGGAAGGTCATCGGGGAGCCGCTCGTCGCCGAGTCGGACTTCGTCTGCTTCACCGGCTCCACCGAGACCGGCCGCATCGTCGCCAGCCAGGCCGGCGAGCACCTCACGAAGTGCTCGATGGAACTGGGCGGCAAGAACCCGGGTATCGTCTGCGACGACGCCGACGTCGACCGCGCCGTCGAGGGGCTCATCCGCGGGTGCTTCACCAACGCGGGGCAGCTCTGCATCTCCATCGAGCGGCTCTACGTCCACGAGGACGTCTACGGCCAGTTCGTCGAGGCGTTCGTCGACGCCATCGAGGGCCTCCACGTCGGCGCCGGCTACGACCACGACGTGGACGTCGGGAGCCTCATCTCCGAGGAGCAACTCGAGAAGGTGACCGACCACGTCGAGGAGGCGAAGGCCCAGGGCGCGACGGTCCTCACCGGCGGCACCGCCCGGCCCGACCTCGGGCCGTACTTCTACGAGCCGACCGTCCTGACGGACGTCGACGAGTCGATGACACTCTGTGCGAACGAGACGTTCGGTCCCGTCGTCGCCGTCTACGAGTGGAGCGACGAGGACGACGTGATCGAGCGGGCCAACGACTCCGACTACGGTCTCAACGCCTCCATCTGGACGGAGGACCACGAGCGCGGCCGCGAGATGGCCACGCAGATCGAGACCGGGACCGTCAACGTCAACGAGGGCTACGCCGCCGCGTGGGCCTCCCTCGACGCGCCGATGGGCGGGATGAAGAACTCCGGCATCGGCCGCCGCCACGGCGACGAGGGCATCATGAAGTACACCGAGTCACAGACCGTCTCGGTCCAGAAGCACCTCGGCATGACGAACCCGCCGGGGGTCCCCCACTGGCTGTACGCGAAGCTGATGAACAAGACGCTGAAGATCCAGCGGCACATCCCCGGCATGCGGTAAGCAGCCGCCGGGACGGTTTCTCGCGGACGAATTACGGGAATCGGCGCGCGAAGAGAAAAACCAGGGACCGCAGCCGCGTCAGTCGGTCTTCATCCCGTCGCGGAGCGCCCGGACGTGCGAGACGAGGTCGTTCAGCACCTCGTCCTGCTCGTCGGCCGCCGCGACGACCGCCTCGGTCGCCTCCTCGGCGCGCTCGGCGCGGTCGCGGGCGTTCTCCAGGGTCGCGGTGACCTCCTCGACGGCGGAGGCCTGCTCGTCGTTGGCCCGGGAGACCTCGGCGATGCCGTCGGCGGCCTCCTCGACCGCCTCGGCGATCTCCTCGAAGGCCAGGAGGAGGTCGTCGATCTGGTCGCTGGCGTTCTCGATGCGCTCGCTGGAGTCGACGGCGGCGTCGACCGTCTGCTCCGTCTGGGCGCGGAGCTCGGCGATGTTGTCGGTGATGTCCTCGGTGTGCTGGCGGGTCTCGTCGGCGAGCGTCTTGACCTCCTCGGCGACGACGGTGAACCCGTCCCCGTCGGAGCCGGCCCGCGCGGCCTCGATGTTGGCGTTCAGCGCCAGCAGGTTCGTCTGCTCGGCGACGTCGGAGATGACCTCAACGACCTGCTCGATGTCGTCCATCCGGTCGTCGAGGGCGGTCATGCTCTCGACGAGTTCGTCGCCGATCTGGGTGACCTCGTCGGTGGCCTCCCGGGCGTCCTGGCTGGTCGCCACCCCGGAGTCGGCGACCTCTCTGGCCTGCGAGGCGGCCTGGTCGACCTCCTTGGCGGTGGCGGCGACCTCCTCCATCCGCGCGGAGAACGACTGCATCTCGCCGACCGTCTCGCCGAGCATGTCGTTCTGCTCGTCGACGTGGGTCGCGATGTCCTGGGCGCTGGCGACCACCTTCTCGACGGTCCCCTGCAGCTGGTCGACCTTCTCCTCGACGCGCCCGCTGAGGTCCTCGAACTCGCCGACGAAGGCGTTGAACTCCTCGACGATGGCGAGGTCGACGTCCTCGGTCGCGAGGGCCGCCCGGTGGGCGTCGTCGAGCGACGCGCGCGCCGCGAGGTCGCCGCTCCGCACGGCTCCCAGGGTGGTCGACAGCTCGTCGACGAGCCGCTCGATGGCGACCCGGCGGCTCACCTCCTCGGTCCGGTCGACGACCGTCTCGATGACGCCGACGAGTTCGCCGTCCTCGTACTGCGGGGTCGCCGCGAAGTAGATGTGCTTCTCGTCGCCGTACTGGTCGACCATCGTGCTGGTGTCGGCGACGCGGTTCAGCGCCGGCTCCTCGAGGTCGACGTCGTGGATCTCGTGGGCCGACTCGGGGTTCTCGAGTACCTTGTCGGCGAGGGTCTTCGCCCGCCGGCCGTCGGGGTAGAACATCTCGCTGGCGTGCTCGTGGCCGACCGCCTCCTCGGCCGACGCGCCGGTCAGCTCCTCGATGGCCGCGTTCCAGGCGACGACGCGGCCGTCGGCGTCGAGGACGAACGTCGGCTGTGCGAGGCCGTCGAGGAAGCGCTCCATCCGGTCGTCGACGAGCTCATCGTCCCGCCCCGCCTCGAGGTCCGGCCCCGCGTCGGGACGGACGTCGGGTCCGCCCCCGACGGCCGCCCGCTCGGTGCCGCCGTCGGTGACGCGTCGATCCCCGCGGCCGACCGCGGCGTTCAGGACTCGCCGTACTGTTCGAAGCATACCGGACAACCGCCACAATCGTCCTAAAAACCGCGCAGCGCTTCGAGGCCCGAAACGCGGGCGGCCTCAGAAGGGAGATTCGACGACGATGGTCTCCTCGCGGCCGGGCCCGACGCCGACCGCGTAGACGGGGGCGTCGAGTTCGTCCTCGAGGTACTCCAGGTAGGCGCGCGCGTTCTCCGGGATGGCGTCGTAGCCCTCGTCGGCGACGGCGGCCCAGTCGACGTCCGGCCAGCCGTCGAAGCTGCGGAACACCGCCTCGCAGTCGCCCCACTTCTCGGTCGTCGGGGGCATGGTCAGCAGCTCCTCGCCGTCGAGTTCGTAGGCGTGGCCGACCTTCACCTCGTCGAGGCCGGCCAGCACGTCGAGGTGGTTGACCGCGAGGCCGGTGAAGCCGTTGGCGCGGGCGGCGTGCCGCAGCATCGGCACGTCGAGCCACCCGACCCGGCGGGGCCGGCCGGTCACGGTCCCGTACTCGCCGCCCTCGTCGCGGATATACTCGGCGAGGTCGGCCTCCTCGGGCCGGCCGCCGTCGGGCGGTGTCTGGCCGTCGACGGAGCCGAGTTCGGTCGGGAGCGGGCCGGTGCCGACGCGGGAGAGGTAGGCCTTGACGATGCCGATCACCTCGCCCTGGCCGACGACGCCCGGGCTGACGCCGGTGCCGACCGCCGCGCCGCCCGCGGTCGGGTTCGAGGAGGTGACGTAGGGGTAGATACCGTGGTCGATGTCGATGGAGGTGCCCTGGGCGCCCTCGAACATGACCTCCTCGCCGTCGTCGAGACGGCCGGCGAGGAACTCCCCGCAGTTGACGGTCATGTCCTCCTCGGCGAGGCGCTCGCCGAAGGTCCGGTACCGTTCGAAGAGAGCGTCGACGTCGAAGGCGTCGGGGTCGTCGAGGTCGGAGACGTCGATGCCGTAGACGTCCTCGAGGAGCGCGCGCTTCTGGGGGACGACGTACTCGAGGCGGTCCCGGAGGACCTCGGGGTCGAGGAGGTCGCCGATCCGGACGCCGCGGCGGCCCGCTTTGTCCTCGTAGGTCGGGCCGATGCCGCGGCCGGTGGTGCCCGCCGCGAGGTCTTCGTCGGACTTGACGTCCTCCTCGATGCCGTCGAGGACGCGGTGGTACGGGAGGATGGCGTGGGCGCGCTCGGCGACGCGGACGTCGGGGTCGAGGCCGCGCTCGCGCAGGCCGTCGAGTTCCTCGAAGAGGGTCGCGGGATTGACGACGCAGCCGTTGCCGAGGACGCCGATCTTCCCGCGGACGGCGCCGGAGGGGACCAGGGAGAGCTTGTACTCGTCGCCCTCGTGGACGACGGTGTGGCCGGCGTTGTCGCCGCCCTGGTAGCGGGCGACCACGTCGACGGGATCGCCGAAGACGTCGACGATGCCGCCCTTCCCCTCGTCGCCGAGTTGCGAACCGACGATGGTTACGGTCATCGGACGGGAGTTCCGCCCAACGTGGTAAACCGATTACGGTATGAAAGGGGGCGTCGACCGACCGTTCCAGCGGGTGAAACGGGCACCGAAGGCGGGCTCGAAAGGGCTGACGAGAAGTCCCGCACGTCGGCGGGGAGTCGCCCGTCCGTCGAACGAACCGGCCGTCATCCGGGCGTACGTCCGGCGTCGTCTCCCCTGAACCTTTCGCACGTGTGCCGGGTTCACAAGGACTATAAGCGTCTCACAACCATTACCTACGTACGGAACCGGCCGAACCCCCTCGGCCGTCGAACGGACAGCAACCTTTAAAACCTCCAAACACAAGTTAACAAATGCCATGATAGACCGGCTTGAGAAAGAAGTGGACATGCTGGAGCGCCATCTGCAGGTTTTGCGGATGGTCATCGAGAACGAGCCGATCGGTATCGTGAAGATGTCGAACGAGACTGGCTACCCGCACCACAAGGTGCGGTACTCCCTGCGAGTCCTCGAGGAGGAGAACCTCATCGAGCCGTCGAGCCAGGGTGCCATCACGACCGAGGACACCGTCGAGTTCGTCGACGACCTGGACTCGAAGGTCGACGACATCATCGACAAGCTCGAAGGGATGAAGATCGACGACGTCCCCGAGATCGAAGGGTAACCGCTCTCTTCTTCTCGTCTTCCCGACGGTCGCGAGCCCCGGCTACAGCTCCGGGACCGAGAGGTGGAACGACTCCTCGCGGGACTCGACCAGACAGAGGTGGAAGCCGTTCTTCCGGGCCAGCTTCACGAAGCTGCGGTACTTGTCGCGGCCGAGCAGGCTCCCGCTGGTCGCCTCCCGGGCCGCGTCGAGGGCGTCCGGCTCGAAGAAGCTCGAGGTCACGGAGAACGCCGCCGCGAGCGTCTCGTGGTCCATGCAGACGTCCTCGGTGTCGCCGATGAGCGGCCGGATCGAGTCCGCCCGTGTCGGGTCCCGGCTCTCGTCGATGTCCGCGACGACGAGCGGTTCGCCCATCCGGTTGCGCGCGACCACGTCGAAGGTGACCTCCCGACCCTCCTCGCCGTCGCCGACGGTCACGGTGTCGTCGAAGCCGATGCGGTCGATCTCGGGGAGGGCGTCGTAGAGGTGCCGGAGGCCGGCCCCGGAGCCCGTCGATTGGATCTCGAACAGCAGGTCCTCGATGAGCCACTCGACGAACTCGTGGGGCGCCGACGACCGGAGCCACGACTCGAAGGGTTCGCCGTCGACGGTCGCGTCAGCGTCGTCGAACTGGGTGTGGTACTCGATGCGGAGGTTGTTCGCGAGCGTCTCGCGGTCCGTCCGGCCGGCGTGGGCGTCCTCGAGGGTGGCCTCGCCGCGCGTGCCCTCGCGGACGAAGAGGCTCGTCCCGGCCAGCGCCTCGGCCGGCGACAGCATCGGCCCGTCGCTGGCGGTTCCGTCCGAGGCGGCCGACTCGAGGTTCGAGACCCGCTGTCGCAGGTTGTCGCGCTCCTCGCGGACCGACTGGAGTTCCGACTGGAGCTCCTCGATCCGGTTCTCGTACTCCCGGCTGACCTCCCGGCGGGTCTCCTCGCGGACCTCCTCGAGGCGGTCCTCGTCGACCGGCTCGGGGTCGCTCTGCGTTCCGCTCGCGGACTCGGGTCGAGGGGTGGTTTCCTGGCTCTTCGTCGGCTGTGCGGTGGGTTCTTCCATCGAGCCATCGGGGCTGTTCGACACCGCACGGCCCGTCCGCTCGGGGTCGAGCGATGGGACGGACCGGGTGGTGACTCCCGCTAGCTCGGGTTCGCTGGAGCCACTGCTTCCGGTCCCGGCGGCGGATGACTCGCCATTGGTCTCGACATCGGGGTACTCGAGCCGTTCTTCCGATTCGTCGTCGTCCGGCTCGGGAGTCGGCCCGGAACGAGCCTCCGGCTCCGATTCGGGTTCGGGTTCGGGCTCCGGGGCTCGTTCGGGAGTCGTGGCCGGCTCCGATTCGGGCTCGACCGCGGTCTCTGCTTGCGTCTCCTGCTCCTGCTCGGGCTCCTCGGGAATCGGAGCGGCGGTCTCTCCGGGAGATTCCGGTTTGGATTCCGCCGTCTCGTCGGCGTCGGCTTCCGGTTCGACGGTCGCCGCTGTCTCGACGTCCGGCTCGGTCACTGCGGCGGCACCGTCGTCCGCAGCCGGCATGGGCTCGGGTTCGGATTCGCTCTCGGACTGGTCCAGCGGGTCCTCCAGACCGGACGACTCGGCCGGTTCGTCCGCGGCATCGGACGGCCCCGCGGCGACCGTCTCGCCGGCGTCGTCCGCGGGTGCCGACTCCGGTTCCGGGAGTTCGATATCGGGGAGGGAGACGGCGACGACGCTGTAGATGCCGACCTCGCCTTCGGCCTTCGACTGCGCCTCGTCGTCGGTGATGAGCCGCTGGCTCGACCCGAGCACGCCGAGGTAGTCCTCGTCGCCCTCCTCGTAGACGACGTAGTAGTCGCCGCTGAGGACGTTCTCGGAGAGTTCGACGTAGCCGGTGAAGCCGCCCTCGGAGAGCGTGTCGTGGACCGTCGAGAGCGGGGTATCTTCGGTGAAGTACTGCCCCCTGACCTCTCCGCCGAGGGCCAGCATCGCCGCGAGCGCGGCCGTCGCGGGGTGGGTGGCCTCGTGGATGCGTCCGCTGGCGCCCTCGAACGCGGCGACGTCGCCCGGGCGGGGGTCGACCTCGAGGTCGTCGACGGCGGCCAGCGGTTCGCCGTCGCGGAGGAAGAGCCAGGAGCCACCCGCCTCGACGGCGCCGCTGAACCGCCGCGACGCGAGGTCGCGGAGTCCATCGAAGCCGCCGTCGAAGGGGGACACCTCCCAGTCTTCCATCAGGGTGTGGGCGTCCATACAGGCGGGAAGCCACAGGAGCGGCATATAGCTACCGCCCAACGTCTTTCGTGAGTCGCAGGCGCGCTCGACGCGGCCGCTACGGAGCGTCCCGGTTCCGTCGCCCGCTCGACGCCCCGTGACCCGGCGTGATTCTAGTCGCCGGCCTCGTCGAACGTCGTCTGCGGGCGCTCGACGGTCCCGCTCTCGTCGCGTGTCCCCGATTCGGCGGCGCCGGGGGTAGCCATCTCTCCCGGCGAGGCCAGGTCGATGGAGACCCACGATGCATCGAATTCGGAGTGGCCGTCGTACGTCACCGTCTCGCCGTCGGTTTCGACCAGGCCGCATCTGCGGAGCGCGGGGAGGTGGACGTGGTAGAGCGACGTCTCGACGGTGTCGACGGTCGGTTCGGAGACCGCCGAGCGGGCTTCGTCAGCCTCGCGTGCGGCGACGCGACGCGCGAGCGCGCGCCTCTCTACCGTCCCCTCGGCGTTCTCGAGGGTGGAGACGAGATGCCGGCGGCGGGCGTCGGCCAGGCTGCGGATGAGGGCGTCCCAGTCGTCGATAGCTGCGTCGGCGGAGAGCAGTTCGGCCAACTGCTCGTCGTCGAGCGCCGGGTGGTCCGTGAGGGCGACGGTTTCCTCGCCGGGCGTCCAGTCGACGAGGTCGGCGTCGGCGAGGGCCGGGAGGTGGGCGTGGGAAAGTTGCACGGCGACCGAGGTTCGGTCGGCCTCCGGGACGTCGGCGACCGGGCGCTCGTCGCGGCGGGCGACGACGACGGCGGCCAGTTCCTCCACGGAGACGGCGGTCGTCCGGTCCCGAAGTACGGCGACGGTCTCCCGCCGGGTCTCGTGGGCGAGACAGCCGAGTACCCGATCCGTCGTCGACTCGCTCCGGCGCGTGCGCGACTCGTTCATCGTGACACCCGTTGGAGAAGCGACAGGATGAGGGGCCCTCCTAAATGTTTAGGACCCCAGTTCGGGTCCCGGAACCGGAAGTGCCGTTACCTGCGGTTGCTCGGGCTACGAGTATCGTTCCTCGTTCCAGGGGTTCGCGGTGTTCGAGTAGCCCCGTTTCTCCCAGTAGCCCCGTTCGGGTTCGGTGAGGAACTCGACGCCCGAGACCCACTTCGCGCCCTTGTAGGCGTACCGGTGGGGCGTGACGACGCGGAGCGGGCCACCGTGGTCCGCCGGGAGCGGTTCGCCGTCGAGTTCCCAGGTGAACAGCACCTCCTCGCGCATGCAGTCCTCCAGGGTGAGGTTCGTGGTGTAGCCGTCGTGGGCGTGGAACATGACGTGGACGGCGTCGTCGCGGACGCCCGCCCGATCGGCGAGCGTCGGGAAGGTGACGCCGCGGAACTCGCAGTCGAAGCGCGACCAGCCGGTGACGCAGTGGAAGTCCTGCCGCTGGGTCTCGCTCGGGAGCGCCTTGAACTCCTCGAACGGGAGGGAGAGTTCCTCGTCGACGGCGCCCCAGACCTCGAAGGACCAGTCGTTCGGGACCGACGGCGTCCCGCCCTTCGAGAGGACGGGAAAGCGGCTCGTCTCGCGCTGTCCAGGGGGGAGGCGCTCCCCGTCGAACTCGGCGTGGAGGTCCGTGACGTCCTTCATGCCCCATCGTAGCCGGGACGGACTGGTAGGCCTGTCGCTCCGGATTGCGTTTCGGCACCCTCTTAAGCGGGGTGAACGGTTCCCCAAATATACTTTCGAAGCCGCGTGCTCGTGTTCGCCGCGCGCGAAAATCCCCCGTCAGGATTAAATACCCCATCCCCGAACTTCAATACGTTCCGATGCCGAAGGTACAACTAACGATCCCGGAGCACCTGGAGATGCAGGTCGCCCAGCTCGTCGAGAAGGGTGAGTTCGTCAACCGGGAAGAGGCCATTGAGGAACTGCTGTCGACGGGGCTCCGTGCCTACAAGACAAGCGGTCCGATGGAGGACGAGGAACCGGGACTCGAAGAGGACGGGATGATGGGTCACGACGACGAGTACGTCTTCTGACTCCCTCTTTCGTGCAGTATCAGTCGTCGGTAGCGATGCGTGTGTGGTACGTTGCCGCGCAAAGACTAAGCGGTCCCTGCCGATAGAACACCCAAGAACATGCACAAAGACGAACTCCTGGAGCTACACGCGAAGATGGTGTCGATCATGGAGCACTTCCGCGGGATGGAGGACGTCGACGCCTCGGCCTTCGACCCCTACGACGAACTCGACGTGACGCCCGACGACGTCCACAAGTCGAAGAGCGAGCACAAGCACGCCGTCTTCGTGCTGGGCAACGCCCTGGCGAACGTGATGGCCGAAGACGAGTTCTCCGACGCCGGCCGCATCGGCAAGCGGATGGCGGAGCTCGCCGAGGACGCCGAGTCCAAGCTGTAGACCGGGTCTCTTCTGTGCGCCGCCGGCCGCCGGCGACGAACACGTAACCTAAAATGGTGGGGTACCAACGGGTAAGCAATGGAACCGTTGCGGAGCGAGGAGGCGGTCCCCGACGGCGAGGGGCTCGTCTGCCGAACCGAACGCCTCCGTGAGCCGCCACGCCCGCGCGCCGCGCTCTCGGCGGCCGACGCCCCCCGGACGCTCTGGGCCGCCCCCGCCGAGGCGACCGTCGTCGGCAGCGGCGCGGCGGCGACCATCGCGGCCGACGGCCCCGACCGCTTCGCGGCCGTCCGCGAGGCGGCCGACGACCTGTTCGCCACCGGCAATGTCCACGCCGGCACGCTCGCGGCGCGACCCCGGCTGTTCGGCGGCTTCGCCTTCCACGACGAGCACGCCGCCGACGGCCCGTGGGACGGCTACCCGGGCGCCGAGTTCGTCCTGCCGCGCGTCCAGGTGACCTACACCGACGACGAGGCGTGGCTCTCCGTCAACGCCGTCGGCGCCGACCCCGACGACGTCGAGACCCGCCTCGAGACAGCCCGCGAGGAACTTCTCGACCGTCCCGACCCCGGCCCGGTCGCGGACCCGCCGGGCGTCGTCAGCCGGGCGCGGACCACGTCGAAGGCGGAGTGGCGCGAGAGCGTCACGGCAGCCGTCGACCGCATCGAGGCGGGCGAACTCCGGAAGGTCGTCCTCGCGCAGGCCCTGGAGGCTCGCCTGGAGCGACCCCTGGACGTCCCCGCCGCGCTGACCCGGCTCTCGGGGACGTACCCGGACTGCTTCCGCTTCCTCGTCGAGCCGCGCGACGGCGAGGCGAGCTTCTTCGGTGCGACGCCCGAGCGGCTCGTCGGCCTCCGCGGCCGGACCGTCGAGACCGGCGCGCTCGCGGGCACGACCGGCCGCGGCGACACGCCCGAGGAGGACGAGTGGCTCGCGGCCGAGCTGCTCGACGACGACAAGAACGTCCACGAGCACGAACTCGTGGCGGACGCCATCCGCGAGCAGCTAGCGCCGTACGCCTCGTCCATCCAGTCGGGGCGCCGGGACGTCCGGCGGCTCGCGACCGTCCAGCACATCGAGACGCCGATCACGGCCGAACTGGCCGCCGACGAGCACGTCCTCACCCTGGTCGAGGCGCTGCACCCGACGCCCGCCGTCGGCGGGCTCCCGCCGGACGAGGCGCTCCGCACCATCCGCGACACCGAACCCTTCGAGCGCGGCTGGTACGCGGCGCCGGTCGGCTGGTTCGACGCCGCGGGCTACGGCTCCTTCGCCGTCGCGATCCGGTCTGCGGTCGCCCGCGGCGACGTCGCCACGCTGTTCGCCGGCGTCGGCATCGTCGCCGACTCGGACCCGGACCGCGAGTGGGACGAGGTGCAACTGAAGTACCGCCCGATCCTCGACGAGCTAGAATGACCGTCAACGAGCTGTGGGGGACGGCGATCGCCGACGAACTCGCGAAGGCGGGCGTCGAGGCGGCCGTCCTGTCGCCGGGGAGCCGCTCGACGCCGCTGACCGTCGCCCTCGCCGACCACCCGGATATCGAGACGTACTCGCAGCTCGACGAGCGCTCGGCGGCGTACTTCGCGCTGGGTCGCGCCAAACGGACGGGGGAGCCGACGCCGCTGGTTTCGACCTCCGGGACCGCCCTGGCGAACTTCCACCCGGCGGTCGTCGAGGCCGACAGCGCCAGGGTGCCGATGCTCCTGTTGACCGCCGACCGGCCGCCGGAACTGCAGGACAGCGGCGCCAACCAGACCGTCGACCAGGAGAAGCTCTACGGCGATTCGGTCCGGCAGTACCGCAAGCTCCCGGAACCGGAGGCCGCCGACCGGAAGCTCAGGTCGCTCCGGACGGCAGTCTGTCGCGCCATCGCGACCGCGGCGGGGACCGAACCGGGACCGGTCCACCTCGACGTCCCCTTCCGCAAGCCGCTGGAACCCGGCGCCGGCCCCGGTGCCGCGCCGAAGGGCGTCCCGGACGGCTCGGTTCCGGCCGGGTTCCCGGAGGCGTACCCCCTGGCCGTCGAGGGGCGGGACGGCCCCTTCGTGGAGACGACACGCGGGCGCGCGGCTTTGGCACAGGGTGACCGTCGAGCACTCGCCGAGGCGATCTCGGGGGCGGGCTCGGGGCTGATCGTCTGCGGGCCCGCGGACCGACCGTCGCCGGCCCGCGACGCCCTGCTCGGCCTCGCCCGCGCGAGCGGCTTCCCGGTCGCCGCCGACCCGCTCTCGGGGGCCAGGTTCGGCGTCCACGTCGGGATGGACGGGGCCACCGTCCTCGGCGGGTACGATACCTACCTGCCTACGATCGACGCCGACCCCGAGGTGGTCGTCCGCTTCGGCGCGTCACCGACCTCGAAGCCCCTCCGGCACTACCTCCGGGACTCCGGGGCCCGACAGTTCGTCGTCGACCCGGCGGGCGGCTGGCGGGAGGCGACGTTCACCGCGACAGACCTCGTGGTCGCCGACGAGACCCGGCTGGCGACCGAACTCGCGAGCGCGGTCGACCGCGACCCCGGTGGCTACGCCGACCGACTCCGCGCGGCCGAACGCGACTACTGGGAGCTCGTCGCCGGCGCGGAGCCCGAAGAGGGCGCCGTCCTCGCGGAGGTCGTCGACGGCGCCCCGGATCCGGCGACGCTCTTCGTCTCGAACTCGATGCCGGTCCGCGACCTCGACCGGTTCGGGCGGCCCCGGACCGCGAACCTCACCGTCCTCGGCAACCGCGGCGCCTCGGGCATCGACGGCATCACCTCGACGGGCCTCGGCGCCGGGTCGGCCACCGACGACCCGCTCGTCATCGTGACCGGTGACCTGGCCTACTACCACGACATGAACGGGCTGCTCACCATCTCGCGGTGCGACGTCGACGCGACGATCGTCTGCGTCAACAACGACGGCGGCGGCATCTTCCACCTCCTCCCCATCGAGGAGCACGACGCCTTCGACGAGTGGTTCCGGACGCCGCACGGGCTGGACTTCGAGCACTCCGCGGACCTCTACGGCCTGGAGTTCGCCCGCACCGACGACCGCGCGGAGTTCCGGGAGCTGTACGCGGAGTCCGTCAAGATCGACGGCTCGCAGGTCATCGAGTTCGTCGCGGACAGCCAGCGGAACCACGACGACCGGCGGGCGTTGCAGGAGCGGGTCCTCGACTCGATGTGAAAACTGCGACTCGGTCGTGTCCATCGCGACACGACCGGCGCATCCCTATCCGTCCCACGGCCGTTCTCTCCGACATGACGAACGTCATCGTCGTCGGCGGGGGCCCCGCCGGCCTGAGCGCTGCACTGTTCGCCGCGAAGAACGGCCTCGAGGCGACGGTCTTCGACACCGACGAGACGTGGCTCCACAAGACCCACCTCCTGAACTACCCGGGGATCGGCTCGCAGGACGGGACGGCGTTCCTGGAGACGCTCCGCGGACAGGTCGACACCTTCGGCGCCGAGCGGCGCCAGGGGGAGGCGGTCACGGACGTCGCCGAGAGCGGCGACGGCTTCACGGTCACGACCGAGGACGACGAGTACGACGCCGACTACGTGGTCCTCGCGACCGGCGCGAACCGCGACCTCGCGGAGTCGCTGGGCTGTGCCTTCGACGGCGACGTCGTCGACGTGGACGTGACGATGGAGACGAGCGTCGACGACGTCTACGCCACGGGCGCGATGGGGCGGGCCGAGGAGTGGCAGGCGGTCATCTCCGCCGGCGACGGCGCCGCCGCGGCGCTGAACATCCTCTCGAAGGAGCGCGGCGACAACTACCACGACTTCGACACGCCCGACCAGGTGGAGTCGGTGTTCGAGGCTGCTATCGACCGCGGCGAGTAACGCGCTCGGCGACGCTCCTGTCTGTCGCCTGTAACCTTCCTTACGCGGGGCGACGCAACGGTTAAATCCGACGGCGACCACGAGCAGCCATGTCCTCCGGTACGGCCGACTCATGGCTCGTCGACGTCCTGTTACGACCCGCGTTCGTCCTGGGTGTCCTCCTGGTCGCCGCGTTCGCCTACTCGATACTGGTCCTCAAGAGCATCCTCCTCTTCGTCTGGCTCGTTGTGGCGCTCGCGAGCGTCGTCCTCACCGCGTTCGTCGTCTGGCTGCTCTACCGGCTGGTCGTGGCCGTCGAGGACCTGGCGGGCACCGCCCGGCGGATCGAGACGTCGCTCGACGAAGACTAACGCCTGGCATCGACCCCGCAATCGCCTCCGAGGCCGCGGGGACGGGTCGGGTGGCTTTTTGCTCGCAGGGGTCCCATCGCCGCCAATGGTATCCGAACTGTTCGACGAGGACCGCTGGGAGCCCGTCACCGACGACTTCGAGGACCTCACCTACCACAGGTCGACGGAGACCGGCGCCGTCCGCATCGCCTTCGACCGCCCCGAGGTGCGCAACGCCTTCCGGCCGGAGACGGTCGACGAACTCTACACCGCCCTCGACCACGCCAAGCGCCAGACCGACGTGGGCTGCGTCCTGCTCACCGGCAACGGCCCGTCGCCGAAGGACGGCGGGTGGTCGTTCTGTTCCGGCGGCGACCAGCGCATCCGGGGCGACGCCGGCTACGAGTACGAGGATAGCGAGGCGCGGCGCGCCTCGGAAAACGCGAGCGGGGAGCAGAGCGACCCGCGAGCGACTCCCGACGAGGAGCGGCAGGACGCCCCACGGCTGCACATCCTCGAGGTCCAGCGGCTCATCAGGCACATCCCGAAGCCGGTCATCGCCGTCGTCCCGGGCTGGGCCGTCGGCGGCGGCCACTCGCTGCACGTCGTCTGCGACATGACGCTGGCCTCCGAGGAGCACGCGAAGTTCCTCCAGACGGACCCCGACGTCGCCTCCTTCGACGCCGGCTTCGGCTCGGCGTACCTCGCCAACCAGATCGGCCAGAAGAAGGCCCGCGAGGTGTTCTTCCTCGGGAAGACCTACTCCGCCGAGGAGGCCGTCGAGATGGGGATGGCCAACGAGGCGGTCCCCCACGAGGAACTGGAGGACGTCGCCCACGAGTGGGCGGAGGCGATCCTCTCGAAGTCCCCGATGGCCATCCGGATGCTCAAGTACGCGTTCAACATGGACACCGACGGCCTCGTCGGCCAGCAGGTCTTCGCCGGCGAGGCGACCCGCCTGGGCTACATGACCGAGGAGGCCCAGGAGGGCCGCGACGCCTTCAACGAGGACCGCGACCCCGACTTCGAGCAGTTCGACTGGTACTACTGATTCCGCGCACCCGGACGATCACGGCTCGAGGTACGCCATCACCGCCTCGTCGCTCACCTGCGAGAAGTCGCGGTAGTGGCTGCCGACGGCGCCGAACCGACGGGGAGTCTCGAGGACGACCACCTCGTCCGCCTCCGCGGCGGCCTCGTCGACCGAGCCCGGGGCTCCGACCGGGACGGCGAGGACGACGTGACTCGCTCCCTCCGCCTTCGCCTTCCGGATGCAGGCGATGGCGGTCGCGCCCGTCGCCAGGCCGTCGTCGACGACGACGACGCGCTTGCCGCCCAGGTCCGGAGCCGCTCCCGTTCGGTACGTGGCCTCCTTCTCGCGGGCGGTCGCGGCCGCCTTCTCCCCCTCGTTCTCGACGTACGTGTCGCTCAGGTCGAGGCGTTCGACGAGGTCGTCGTTCAGGTATAGGCTCCCGTCGCTGGCCGCGGCGCCGACGGCGAGCTCGGGGTTTCCGGGCGCGCCGAGCTTCTTCGCGGCGACGATGTCCAGCGGCGCGCCGAGGCGGTCGGCGACGGCCCGCCCGAGCGGCAGGCCGCCCCGGGGGACGGCGAGGACGAGGTCGGCCGCGACGCCCCGCTCCTGCAGTTCCGCGGCCAGTTGTCGGCCGGCGTCCGCGCGGTCTGCGAACATACGAAAAAGTAGGCTCCGGGGCGGTGAAAAGCTCGCGGGCAATCCCGCCCGCTTAAGCCGCCGCCGCCCCGAGCCCCGACAATGACGGAGACGGTCTCCCCGGCGAAGGCGTGGCTGATGGCCGCGCGGCCGCAGACGCTGCCCGCGGGCGCCGCGCCGGTCGTCGTCGGCACCGGGCTCGCGGTCCACGAGGGCGTGTTCGCAGCCCTGCCGGCGCTGTTCGCACTCGTCGGCGCGCTCCTGCTGCAGATCGGCACCAACTTCGCCAACGACTACTACGACGCCGTCCGAGGCGCCGACACCGAGGACCGCGAGGGGTTCACCCGCGTCACCGCCGGCGGCATCATCGAACCCGCCGCGGTCAAGCGCGCCATGTACGCCACCTTCGCGCTCGCCATCCTCCTCGGCGTCTACCTCGTCTACGTCGGCGGCGTCCCCATCCTCGTCGTCGGCCTCGCCAGCGTCGCCGCCGGCATCACGTACACCGGCGGGCCCCTCCCCTACGGCTACCGCGGGCTGGGCGACCTCTTCGTGTTCGTCTTCTTCGGGCTGGTCGCGGTGACCGGCACCTACTACGTCCAGGCAGTCGTCCACGTCGCGGACCCGCTGCCGCTGTGGGTGCCGCCGGAGGCACTCCCTGCCGTCGCCGTCGTCGCCGCCCTCCCCGCGGCCGGGCTCTCGACGGCTATTCTCGTCGTCAACAACATCCGCGACCGCGAGACCGACGCTGCGGCCGGCAAGCGGACGCTCGCCGTCGTCCTCGGCTACCGGCTGTCCCGGATCGAGTGGACCGCGATGGTCGGGCTGGCCTACGTCACCCCGGTCGCACTCTGGCTCGACGGCTTCCACCCGGCCGTGTTGCTCCCGTTACTGACCGCGCCGCTGGCGGCGACCGTCGGCCGCACGGTCTGGACTCGCACGGAGGGCGAGGCGCTGAACCCCGCCCTGGAGCGGACCGGGCAGCTTCTGTTCGCCCACTCGGTGCTGTTCGCCGCCGGGTTCGCGCTCCCGGCGCTGCTATGAACGTCGAGCCGTTCTCGCTGCCGCTGTCCAGCCCGCTGGAGACCGCCGCGGCCACCATCGACAGCCGGGAAGGGTTCCTCGTCCAGGTGGACGTCGACGGGGTGACCGGGCTGGGCGAGGCCACACCGCTGCCGGGCTGGACGGAGTCGCTCGTGGACTGCGAGACCGCACTCCGGTCGGTCGAGGACCCGGCGGCCGCACTCGATAGCGGTCAGCTGGACGAGACCCCCGCAGCGCGCCACGGCGTCTCCCTGGCGGTTCTCGACGCACGGGCCCGCGCGTCGGAGCAACCGCTCTACCGGTACCTCGGCGGCGAGGCACAGGTCGACCGCGTCCCGGTGAACGCGACGGTCGGCGACGGCCCAGCGGAGGCGACGGCGGCAGCCGCCGAGTCCGCGGTCGACGCGGGGTTCCGGGCGGTGAAGGTCAAGGTCGGCGCGCGCGCCCCGGATGAGGACCTCCGGCGACTCGAAGCCGTCCGGGAGCGGTGTCCCGACGTCGAACTCAGAGCGGACGCCAACGGCGCGTGGGACCGGTCGACCGCCGAGCAGCTGCTCTCGCGATTCGCCGCGCTCGACGTCGCGTTCGTCGAACAGCCGCTGCCTGCTGCGGACCTCGCTGGTCACGCCGCACTACGCGAGACAGTCGGGGTTGGTGTCGCCCTGGACGAGGGAGTCGTCGAACACGGGCTCGACGCGGTCCTCGAGGCGGGGGCCGCCGACGTCGTCGTCTGCAAGCCGATGGCGCTGGGGGGCGTCGACGCGGCCCGGGGCGTCGCGATGCGCGCCCGCGACGCGGGCGTCGAACCCGTCGTCACGACGACCGTCGACGGCGCCGTCGCGCGCGCGGCCGCCGTCCACCTCGCGGCCTCCGTCCCGGACGTCCGGGCCTGCGGGCTGGCGACGGGCGACCGCCTCGCCGCGGATCTCCGAGAGGGCGTGGCGACGGTCCGGGCGGGGAGCGCGGTCATCCCACACGGAAAAGGCAATATTCCCCCCTCGTGAAGCGTCGACCGGAACATGCGCGACTGGCTGGCCGTCCGGGCGGACGCGACGCCGGCAGCGACGGCGCTGGCGGGCGCCGGCGACGTCGCGTCCGCCGTCACCTACGACGCGCTGGACGAACGCGTCGAGGTCCTAGCCGGCCGGCTCGCCGCGAGGGGCGTCGGCGTCGACGACAGGCTGGCGGTCTGTGCGGGGACGCGCCCGGCGTTCGTCTCGCTCGTCCACGCCGCACAGCGACTCGGCGCCGTCCTCGTCCCGCTGAACGCCCGCTCGACCGGCACGGAGTTGGCGGAACGACTCGAGCGCGTCGACCCCGCGGCCGTCGTCTGCGAGCGCGAAACCGAAGCCGCCGTCGCCGACGCGACGGGCGGCACGGCGCTCTCGCTGGACGACCCCGCGGCGGGCGCCGAGGAACTCTCAGCCATCCAGCCCGAGCCGTTCGACCTCCCGGAGTGGGAGCTCGACGACCCGCTGGTCGTCATGTTCACCTCCGGGACGACCGGCGACCCCGACGGCGTCGTGCTCACGCTGGGGAACGTCCTGGCGAGTGCGACCGCCTCTGCGTTCAGACTCGGACTCGTCCCCCACGACTGCTGGCACGTCCCGCTGCCGATGTACCACATGGGCGGGCTCGCGCCGGTGTACCGCTCGGTGCTCTACGGGACGGCGCTGTCGCTCCAGCGGGACTTCGAGCCCGAGGCGACGCTCGCCGCGATGCGTGAGGCCGACGCGACGGCCGTCTCGCTCGTCCCGACGATGCTGGAGCGGCTCCTCGACGCCGGGTCGTTCCCCGACCTCCGGTTCGTGCTGCTCGGCGGCGCCGCCTGCCCCCCGGAACTCCTAGCGCGGGCACAGGAGCGCGACGTCCCGGTCGCGCCGACCTACGGGATGACCGAGGCGGCCTCCCAGATCGCGACGGCGCGACCGGACGAGGCGAGGGCGAACCCGGCCTCGGTCGGCAACCCGGTGATGTTCGCCGAGGTCACCGTCGTCGACGACGCCGGCGGCGTTTGCGAACCGGGCGAGGAAGGCGAACTCGTCGTTTCGGGGCCGATGGTGACGCCGGGGTACCTCGACGCGGACCGGACCGCGGAGGCGTTCGCCGCCGCCGGCCTCCGGACGGGCGACGTGGGTCACCGCGACGAGACCGGGCGCCTGTACGTCCACGGCAGAGCGGACGACCGCATCGTCACTGGCGGCGAGAACGTCGACCCGACAGAGGTCGCCGACGCGCTGCAAACACACCCGGCGGTCGCGGACTGCGCGGTGGTCGGGCTGCCCGACGAGGAGTGGGGCGAACTGGTCGCGGCGCTCGTCGAGCTAGCAGACGGCCGAAGCGCCGCTGCCGAGGAACTCCGCGAGCACTGTGGGGACCGGATCGCCGGGTACAAAATTCCCAGAAAAATCGGGTTCGTTGACGACCTCCCCCGGACGGCCTCCGGAACCGTCGACCGGACGGCCGTCCGGGACCGGCTGCTCGACCGCCGCGACTAGCGGCCGATCAGAAGTCGCTTCCGAGTCGGATCTCGTCGTCGGTGACCGACTCGACGTGGGCGTCGTCGAGCGGGTAGTCGTCCTGGTCGACGTCGCCCCAGCCGAGGCGGCTCTTCAGGCTGTCCGTGAGCCCCGGGTCGGGGTCCACGTAGGCGGTGCCGCCGCGGACGCCCGACACGATGCCGATCTCGTCGCCCGTCGTTCCGACGACCTTCTTCCCCTCGTCTTCCTCTGTGAAGTTGTGTTGCATGATTGAGTCACGCTCCGTGTGCCCGCCCGCTCGGCTGCACTCACGGCTCGGGGGGCGGGCGAGGATAGACCCGTCGGGTGGATTGTAATATTTGCGTGATGGTTGTGGCCCCGTTCGTACGGTCACCCTGTCCCCGGCCGGTTTGTGTATATGGTGACATTTCGGCAGACGGCTCGGCGACGAAACGACCGCGCTGGGGCCCGTACAGGGGCGGTCCGGGTATTCTCCCTATAACGAAGGGCAGAACTAGCATAGTGTCAACCGAAGCACGATGACTGTACCAACTGTCGCGGCCGACGTCGGCGTAGCGAATCTGCTGGGCTTCCTCGGGACGCCCATGCAACTGACAGGTGACTTCCTCGAACTGGCGATCCTGTTCTTCGTCCTGGCGCTGATCGCCGCCGTCGTCGGGGCCCGCGACATCGCGGGCGTCAGCATGCAGATCGCGAAGATCCTGGTCGCCGTCTTCCTGATCCTCGCGATCGTCTCGCTGTTGCTATAGGTCGTCGACCACGTCGGCCCCCGGAGCGTTCTCGACGACGCTCCGGAGTCCTTTCTCGGCGTTTCTTCGGCGCGTGTACCCCTCGCCGCTAGTGGCGATGACGTTCCCGTTGCGGTGGACCAACCGCCAGCGCCACTCGCCGGCGCGGTCCTCGAACACCTCGAAGGTCCCGAGGCTGCCGACGGCCTCGGCGACGCCCTCCTCCGGTTCTGCCGGTGTGTGGTCCGCTTCGAGGTCGACGACGTCCGCCTCGCTCTCTGCTTCGTCGGCTTCCCCCACGGGCTCGGTCGTTTCGGATTCACCGTCCGAGGAGACCGCACCGCCAGCGGACCCCGTTTCTCCGTCCGCCTTCTCCGGCCACTCGAGTTCGATCTCCAGTTCGATTTGACGCTCCCCGTCCTCGCCCTCTCGTTCGACCTCGACCTCGAAGTCGATCGATTCTGCCGGCTGGACCGAGACGGTCTCGTCGCCGGCGGTCAGCGAAATCGGTCCCGAACCCGACAGCTGGGCCGTGATGGCGCGCAGCGACGCCGCGATCTCCGCTCGACTCCCCGATCCCTCGAACTCGAATACCGTCTCGTCGTCCATACGACCCGTAGGGCCGCCAGCACGTTAAGCCTCCCCGGGAGCCGGCCCCGACGGAATTTAAACCCGTGGCGACCGTACGGACCTCCGTGTGCACTCTCATCGTCGCGTGGCAGGTGTTCGACGACGCCCCCGTCTGCGTCGCCGCCAACCGCGACGAGGCGACCGGCCGCCCCTCGTCGCCGCCCTTCGTCTGGGAGACGTCGCCGCGGATCCTCGCCCCCCGCGACGAGCGGGCCGGCGGCACCTGGCTCGGTTACAACGAGCACGGCGTCCTCGCGGCCGTCACGAACCGCTGGGTGAGCGGCGAGGGCGAACGCTCCCGCGGCCGCCTCGTCACTGACGCCCTCGAGGAACCGTCGGCGACTGCCGCCCTCGCCCGCGTCGAAGACGAACTCGGCGCCCGCGAGTACGCGCCGTTCCACCTCCTCGTCGCCGACCGGGAGGACTGCGAACTCGTCGTGAACGGCGGGTTGGGCGGCGACGACGCCGGCTTCGAGCGACGACGCCTCGACCCGGGGGTCCACGTCGTCGTCAACGTCGGCTTCGACGGCGACTGGTTCGTCCCGCCGGCCCGCCCCGACGCGGGACGCCAGCAGGCTGCCAACGCCGACCGCGTCCGCGAGGTGCTCCAGCCCCGGGACGGGGAGACGGGCGCCGACTGGACCCGCCGGGCCGGCGAGGTCCTCGGCGACCACGAGTACGGCGTCTGCATCCACGGCGATGGCTTCGGCACCCGGTCGTCGACGCTCGTCCGCCTCGGCGACGACGCCGTCGTCGAGTTCGCCGACGGGCGGCCCTGCGAAACCTCGTTCAGGCCCGTGGATGACACGATGTGAACTACCCCACTTTACTCGCTCGCTTGCGCTCACTCGTTCCGGGAGGGGCTTCCTGTTTCGACGACACACTTTGCATCCACGACGGCGGGATCACCACCAGTCATGGACGTAGTGAGTGCAGTCTCCGCAGGCGTGACTTCGGCGTGTCCCACACCTAACTCCTGAAGACCGCGTTTCAATACGTTGTAGGCAGAGTTCTCATCACGATCAGTCTCGAATCCGCATGTCGGACAAGAGTGCTCGCGAACCCACAACTCCTTTGCAACTTTAACCTCGCACTTTGCACATTCCTCTGTCGTCCCCTTCGGTTCGACTTGCACGAAGTGAGTCCCTTCGCGGTCGCACTTGTATTCGAGGAAGTCGATGAATGTCCGCCATGCCGCGGAAGCTCTGTTCTGGCTATTAGATGGGAGCTGCATCATCCCGTGAACGTCGAGGTCTTCGACGGCCACGAGGTCGTACTCCCGAGCGTAGTACGCAGATAATTTGTGCAAAAAGTCTCGCCGTTTTCGGACGATACGGGCGTGGACGCGCGCCATGCGGCGACATTGTTTGTGCCAGTTTTGCGAGCCTTCTTCTTTGCGACTCAACGCTCGCTGCTCACGTTCTAGCCGTTCGTACTTCTGCTTCGAGGTCGAGACTGCCGACCATCGTACTATCGGTGTCGTGAGTATATTTGAGGATGCCAACATCAATGCCGACCATAGCATTGCGATCAACGTCGTCCAACGCGGGTTTCTCAGGTACGTCCTGTTCGGTTTCGATGCCGAAGATAGCGTACCACTTGCCCGTTTTCTCTTGCTTAATAGTGACTTGTTTGACACGGGAGTCGTCGGGAATGTCCCTGTGGAGGTGTATCGGCATCTCACCAATTTTGGAAAGGGAGAGAACAGTCTGCTCACTCGTGTTCTTGAGCTCGAAACCAGACTGGTTGTAAGTGAGGCTCCGATATTCTCTTGGGCGCTTCCACACGAGTTTCCCGACACTCTGGCCGTTTTCTTTCTTTTCTTTGAGTCGATTGATGTTGTCACTAATGCGTCGAGCGACCATCTGCAACACTTTAGAGTAGACGTCGTTCAACTGATCCCACCAGTCCTTCAGACCGGGCAGCATATTTTGCATCGCGGTGTACGACAGGTACTTATCGGTGGTACGAAGTTCGTACAGAAAATGGTTATAGAGCTGCCTACAGGTATCAATATGATATTCTAACTCGGCTTCAACAGCCTCACTCGGCTCGATTCGATACCTGTAGTTGTAATTCATCGCGTTACTCGCCTTGGTTGTCGGGTTCGGTGATGCGGATGACTTTCACGTCCGCACCACGCCAGTCTTTGGGAACGGTGACATGGGCACTCCCGCCGAACTCCTTTGCCTCACGGTCGATGACTTCTTCACCTTCTAGTTCGAAAGTGCCCATACCAACCTATATATTCAGTATATATTTAGGGTCTTCGGTGGGTGCTAACAGCTGTCCTTCTATCCAAATGAGAAAATCACTTGTTGATACTCTTTGTATTGCTCTCCCGGGCCGTGGACACAGCTTACAAAAATTAAAGGGTTCGCGGCCCCAGTATACGACAATGAGTAGCGCCGCCGAGGAGGAACTCTCGGACGTCGAACGTGCAGGGCTGGAACTGATCCGCGACGTCGGGGGGATCCACCAGAGCGAGTTCTGGAAGGAACTCGACGTCGACTCCCGGAAGGGCAGCCGCATCATCGACAAGCTCGAGGAGCGCGGGCTCGTCGAGCGCGAGGACACGGTCTACGACGGGCACAATACCTACCTCATCACCCCGGTCCGCGACCCGGCCGACCTCGAGTTCTCGCTGCTGATGGCCGGCGACATGCTCTCGCCGTTCGTCGGCGACGAGGAGATCGACGCCCAGAGCGACGCCTTCTCGCAGTGGGTGATGAACCTCGCCTACGAGGAGTACTAGTCGCGCGGCGCTTCGCCGACTTTCTCGGCCCGATTGGGGACCGTCGTTCCGGCGCTTTCACCCTGAAAGTTACCCGTTCTCGGTCTGTCACCGGCGTCAATACAGGCAACCGAACGCCGACCAGACGCCGACCGATTGGGAACTACGCTTTCAACCGTTCGCCAGAAAGTTTCAATCGAATGACTGAACCCGAGTTCCTCGCGTCCGTCCGGCGGTCCGGGCCACTGGAGTCCGACGAAGCGGCCGGTCGAGTCTCCGAGGCGGTGCTCGCGGAACTGGGGCGATGCATCTCGCGAGCGCAGGCCGAGGAGCTGGCCGCCCGGCTCCCGGCCAGGTTCGGCCGCGCGCTCACGCGGGTCGACCGCGAGGAGGCCTGTCCGGAGCCGTTCGAGCGGTTCGTCGAGAGCGTCGCCGACGACGCGAACCTGGACGGCGACGTCAGGGCGGCCATCGGGAGCGTCGTGGACGCCGTCGCCGAGCACGCCGGCGGCGACGCGCTGTCGAACGCCACCGCGCAGCTCCCGCCGGCGTACGGCGAGGTGATCGAACCCGAGTCGGTCCCGGTCGCCGAGACGTTCACCGACGCGGTCGAGGAGGCGTCCGCGCTCGACGGCGAGGAGGCCGCCGTCGCCGCCGAGGCGACGCTCACGACGCTCGGCGAGCGGCTCTCCCAGCGGAAGGCCGAGGACGTCGCGGTCTACCTCCGCGGCGACGCCAAGGAGTGGCTGGTCGAGTCCCACACCGAGGACCTCGCGGTCGACACGTTCGTCGACCGGGTGGCCGCCCGGGCCGACGTCCCGCCGGACCGCGCCCGCGAGTACGTCGTCGAGGTGACGGACGTCCTCGGGAAGGTCTCGCTGGACCACGAACTCGACATCGCAGTCGACCAGCTCCCCGACGAGTACGGAGAGGTCCTGGCCATCAACTGAGACTGGGGCGAAAAAGGGAGGGGCGGCTACTTCAGCAGCGACGTCATCTTGCAGGAGACGACCGTCTGGTCGCGCTGGTTCTTGATCTCCGCGAGGTACTGGACGGTGCCGTTGCCCGGGCTGTCCTCGCCCTTCTCGCGGGTCTCGAGGACCTCCAGTTCGACGCGGATGGTGTCGCCGATGTAGACCGGCTGGCGGAACCGCAGGTCGTCCATGCCGTAGAAGGCGACGACGGCCTCCCGTTCCTCCTCGGAGCGGTTCTGCCAGAGCAGCCCCGTCGCCGCGCTGACGACGAGCATCCCGTGGGCGATGCGCTCGCCGAACGGCGAGTCCGCCATCCGCTCTTCGTCTGTGTGGAGGTGGTTGAAGTCGCCGGAGACGCCGGCGAAGTTCGTCACGTCGGCCTCGGTGATCGTCCGGCCCTGCGTGACGTCCGTGTCACCCTCCTCGATGTCTGCGAAGACGCTTGGTTCGTCGGTGGTGTCGCTCATATCAGTCTCTGAAGAGTCGGTAGCTGGTGCCGCCCGTCGCGACGACCTTCTCCTCGCCGTCGTGCATCGTCGTGACCTCGCTCTCGGTGAACCCCATCGACCCGCCCGCCCGGACCACCTCGGCCTCGACGCGGAGGTCGTTCCGCGCGGGCCGGACGTAGCGGACGTTGAGGTCGGTCGTCGTCAGCCGCGCGGAGGCGGGGTCGTCGAACGTCGACCGCAGGGCGAAGCCCGAGGCGGTGTCGATGACCGTCGCGGTGACGCCGCCGTGGACCGTCCCCGACGCGAGGTTGGCGAACTTCTCGTCGAACGGGAGGTCGAAGACCACGCGACCGGGTTCGACGATTTCGATGTCGAGGTTCAGCCACTGGAAGAGCCCGTGCTCGCGGAGCGCCTGTTCGAGGGCGTCGTCGCGGTGCTCCGCGTCGGAAGGGTCGGTGCCGGCGTCACCGGCTTCGCAGCCGCCCATCCTACTGCCCCTCGAACTCGGGTTCGCGGTCCTGCATGAACGCGGTGGCACCCTCCATCATGTCGTCGGTCGACAGCAGGAGGCCGAAGGCCTGCGACTCCAGTTGCAGGCCCGCGGAGATGTCCTGGTCCCGACCCTCGTTCATGACCTGCTTGGCCTTCCGCAGGGCGATCGGCGGGCCGCCGACGAGGTCGTCGACGAACTCCTGGACGGTGTCGTCGAACTCCTCGGCGGGGACGGCGCGGTTGATGAGTCCCCAGTCCTCCGCGGTCTGGGCGTCGATGCGCTCGCCGCGGAAGATGAGCTCCTTCGCGCGTGCCTCCGTCAGCATCCGGATGGCGCGCTGGGTGCCGCCGCCGCCCGGCAGCAGCCCGAGGTTGATCTCGGGGAAGCCGAACTCGGAGTCCTCGGTGGCGATCCGCAGGTCGCAGGCGAGGGCGAGTTCGTGGCCGCCACCGAGGCAGAAGCCGTCGATCTTCGCCAGCGTCGGCCGCGGGAAGTCATTGACCGTCTGGAAGACCGGCGTGACCTCGACCTCGTGGGGGTCGATGCCGGAGAAGCCGGTGATGTCGGCGCCCGCCGAGAACGCTCGGTCGCCGGCGCCCTCGAAGGTGACCGCCCGGACCTCGTCGACGTCGACGTTCTCCAGGAGGTGGACGACCTCGTCCATGAGGTCCTGGTTGAGGGCGTTCATGCGCTCCGGGCGGTCGAGTTCGACCTCCAGGAGGCCGTTGTCGTGGTGCTCGACGTTGATGGTCGTGTAGTCGCGGTCGGCGGACTCGCCGTACTCGTAGAAGCCGGCACCGGCGTCCTCGCCGGTGTTGCCCGCCTCGACGAGCTGTCGGAGGTGCTCGGATGGCTCGTAGCGGTCGGCGCCGTGCTCCTCGTACAGCGACTCGAGCTTCTCGAGGACGGTGTCCAGGCCGATCTTGTCGGCGCGGCGGCAGGGGCCCTCGGGGAAGCCGGCGCCGAGCCGGAGGCCCGTGTCGATGGCCTCCGCGGTGGCGACGTCGTCGCCGATGAGCCTCGCGGCCTCGTTGATGATGCGGGCCTCGATGCGGAGCCAGTCGAAGTCGTCGGAGGCGTCCTCGGGGCCGTAGTCGGCGCCGTCGCCGTCCTCGTAGTCGTAGTAGCCCTTCCCGGTCTTCTGGCCGAGCTCCTCGGCGTCGACCTTCTCCTGGACGATGGGCGGGATGGGCTGGCCGGCCTCCTTGCGGACGTGGTAGCCGATGTCGATGCCGGTCATGTCCGAGAGCTCGAAGGGGCCCATCGGGTAGCCGCGCTCGTGGACCATCGTGCCGTCGACCTCGCGGACCTCGGCCTCGCCCTGGCTGACCATCCAGGCGGCCTCGTCGCCGAAGGGGCCGAGCACGCTGTTGACGACGAACCCGCGGACGTCCTTGCGGACGTAGATCGGCGTCTTGTCGATGGACTCGACGAACTCGTAGGTCGTCTCGGCGGTCTCGTCGCTGGTCTCCTGGCCGTAGATGACCTCGACGAGGTCCATCTTCACCGGCGGGTTGAAGAAGTGCATCCCGACGACGCGCTCCGGTCGGCTGGTTGCCTCGGCGATCTCGGTGATCGGCAGCGAGGAGGTGTTCGACGCGAGGATGGCGTCCTCGTGGGTGTACTCGTCGAGGTCGGAGAAGATGTCGTGTTTGATCTCCATCTCCTCGGGGGCGGCCTCGACGACGAGGTCGGCGTCCTCGACGGCCGACTCCAGGTCGGTCGTGATGTCGATGCGGTCCAGCACCGTCTCGGGCGACTCGTCGATGCGGTCCTTCTCGGCGAGCTTCTCGAGGGACCACTCGATGTCGTCGTAGCCGTCCTGGATGAACTCCTCCTTGATGTCGCGCATCGTGACCCGATAGCCGGCCAGCGCGACGACCTCCGTGATGCCGTGTCCCATGCTCCCCGCGCCGAGCACGGCGACGCGGTCGATGTCATCGAGCGTCATACGCCACAGACTCCCACCGGCAGCCCCTTAAGGGTACCTCACCAGATTAGCGTTGTTAGGGAATACGTGTCCATCAACTACTGTTGTAAAACCGCGCGACGGCATCGAGCCGACCCGTTCGGGGGTCGAGGGTGTTTTATCGTTCGGAAGATATTTTTTCGTCGACGGAAAACGTACTCCCATGAGCGCGGAGACGGAGGATCGGATCCTATCAGTCCTCGAAGAGGACGCCCAGGCCTCCTACGCCGAAATCGCCGAACGCGCGGACGTGTCGAAGCCGACGGTCCGGAAGTACATCGACAAGCTGGAGTCGGAGGGCGTCATCGTCGGCTACTCCGCCGACATCGACCCCAAGAAGCTCTCCGGGCAGTCCATCGCCCTCGTCGGCGTCGACGTGGCCAGCGAACGCTACGTCGAAGTGACCCGGAAGCTCAAGGACCTCGCCGCAGTGGAGTCGCTGTACTCATCGAGCGGCGACCACATGCTGATGGCGGAGGTCCGGGCCGCCGACGGCGACGAGGTCGGCGAGATCATCCGTGAGGAGATCCTCTCCATCGACGGCGTGGAGGCCGCCCACCCCTCCTTCCTCCAGGAACGACTGAAGTAGCGCCGGCCGCCGATCGCTTCCGCACTCCCGGTCCCGACTCGCGTCCCCTCGTCCGTGCCGTTTTGTTCCTCGCCCGCCTTCGTCCGACATGGCCACCTACCACCGGCGCACGCGGGTCGCCGCCCCGTTCGCCGACGTGTGGCGGTTCCACGCCACAGCCGACGGGCTCGAGCAGCTCACGCCGGCGTTCCTGAACCTCGAGATCGAGCGGGTGACCGGCCCCGACGGCGAGGTCGACCCCGAGGTCCTGGACGCCGGGTCGATCGTCGAGGCGTCCATCCGGCCCTTCGGCGTCGGCCCGCGACAGGACTGGACCTCCCACATCCTCGAGCGCACCGAGGACGACGGCGCCGCGATGTTCCGCGACGAGATGCGGGAGGGCCCGTTCCCCCACTGGGAGCACACTCACCGGTTCTTCGCCGACGGCGACGGGACGGTCGTCGAGGACCGCGTGGCGTACGAACTGCCCTGCGGCCCGCTCGGACGCGCGGCGTCGCCGGTGGGCGTCGTCGGCCTCGAACCGATGTTCCGGCACCGCCACCGACGCACGAAGGAGTTGCTGGAGTAACCTACTGCCGTCGATCTCCATTTAGTAACCGCTGGTCATCCGTCGCGTCTCGAAGCCGTCGGTGAGCTCCTCCCAGCGGTCGGCGATCTCGTCGGGTGACCACTGTCCCTCCTCGCTCGACAGCGTCCGCTCGCGCTCCGGGTCGGAGACGATGGCGACGCTGTCGCCGGCGATGGCGAGCGTACAGCCGGTGACGCCCTCCGCCGCCTCGCCGGCGAGGAACACCGGGACGGCGGTGGTGTGCTGGGGCCCCATGTCGTCGGGGTCGACGCCGGCCATCCCGGGGAGGTCCTCGGTCATCCGGGTGAGCGCGGTCGGCCACATCGCGTTCACGCGGACGTCGTACTGGTCGAGTTCCAGCGCCGCGGTCCGCATGAGCCCGAGG
Organism: Natronomonas salina; assembly: GCF_013391105.1. NCBI lineage: Archaea > Methanobacteriati > Methanobacteriota > Halobacteria > Halobacteriales > Natronomonadaceae > Natronomonas > Natronomonas salina. The sequence continues at coordinate 613,105 of NZ_CP058335.1, read as the reverse complement.
ATGCCGGCCTTCGCCGCCGAGTAGTTGGCCTGGCCGACGTTGCCGACCGAGACGCCGCTGGAGACGCAGACGAACGACCGCTCGCGCTCGAAGCCGTCGTCCTGCTTGTACCGGTCGCGCCAGTGGCTGGACGCCGCCCGGAGCAGCGAGAAGTGCCCCTTCAGGTGGACGTCGACGACGGTGTCCCACTCCGCCTCGTCCATCTTGAACAGCATCGAGTCCCGGAGGACGCCGGCGAAGTTGGCGACGGCGTGGACCGCGCCGTACTCCTCGACGGCGTCGGCGACGAGCTGTTCGGTGTAGGCGAGCTCCGTCACGTCGCCGAAGTGCGCCATCGCCTCGCCGCCGGTGTCCTCGATGCGCTCGACGGTCTCCTCCGCCGGTTGCTCGTCGGCGCCTTCCCCGGAGACGTCCACTCCGAGGTCGTTGACCACGACCGTCGCGCCCGCCTCGGCCATCGCGACCGCCGTCTCCTCGCCGATGCCGTTGCCGCCGCCGCAGACGATGCAGACCCTGTCTTCGAGCATGTGTCGCGTCGGTTCGAACGCTCCCGTATATAACGTGCTGTCTCTGAGCCGGGGCGGGGCAGGCATCAGCGTCGCGGCACGAGCACGACGCCGACGAGCACGAGCGCGCCGCCCGCGAGGACCACCGCCGAGACCGGTTCGTCGAGGAACAGGGCGCCCAGCGCCACCGTCACCATCGGCTCGACCGCGCTGAGGATCGCCGTCGGTCCGGCGCCGATCCGTGAGAGCCCGGCGAAGAACGCGAAGATGGGGCCGGCCGTCGCGAGGACCGCGATGCCGACGACGGCGCCCCAGGCGATCGCGCCCTCCGGCATCGCCAGCGAGTCCGTCGCTGTGCCGACGACGAGGAACGTCAGCGCCGCCGCCGGCATGACGTGGGCGGTGAGCGTCGGCGCGGAGACGTCCCGCAGGGTGGTCCGGCTGACGGTGATGTAGGTGGCGTAGACCCCGGCCGCGACGAGGACGATGCCGACGCCCAGCGGGTCGGCCGCGGCCGGGTCGGCGCCCGTGATGAGCGCCACGCCGCCGAGCGTGGCGACGAGCGCCGCGACGCTCCGGCGGCCCACCGGTTCGTCGAGGAACGTCGCCGCGAGCAACAGGACGAACGCCGGGTAAGTGTACAGCGTGATGCCGACCAGCCCAGCGGTCATGTACTCCAGGCCCACGAAGTAGAGGCCGCTCATCGCCGCGTAGCCGAAGGCGCCGAGGGCGAAGCCCACGACGAGGTTCCGACCCGACAGGAGCTCGAGTTCGCCGCGGGCGCCGAGGACCGCCCAGACGACGACGGTCGCCAGTCCGAACCGCAGGAACAGGACCGTCGGGATCGACAGCCCCTCGTCGCCGGCGACGACGCCCAGCACGCCGAGCGTGCCGAACCCCGCGGCCGAGCCGAGGACCAGCAGCGCGCCGACGCGGGCGTCGTCCATACGGTCGTCACCCCGGGCCCGGGCTAATCCGTTGCGGAAGCGACTTGGCGGTTCCCCGCGCGAGTGTCGGTGTGCTCGCCCGCCTGGAGGACCGCACGCCGCCGATGGTCGCCCTCGGCGTCGCCATCCTCGCCGTCTCGACCAGCGCGCTCCTCGTGCGGTGGAGCGACGCGCCCGCCGTCGTCCTCGCCTTCTACCGCGTCCTCCTGACGACGCTGCTCGTCGCCCCGTTCGCCGCCACCCGCTACGGCGGCGACTTCCGCGCCTTCGACCGCCGGGACCTGGCGATCGCCGTGGTCACGGGCGCCGCCCTCGCGGTGCACTTCGCCGCGTACTTCGAGAGCCTCGCGTGGACCAGCGTCGCCGCCAGCGTCACGCTCGTGCAGTCCCAGCCGATCTTCGTCGCCGTCGGCGCCGCCGCGGTGCTGGGCGAGCGCATCGGCCTCCGGAAGGCGCTCGGTATCGGCGTCGCCGTCGCCGGGATGGTCGCGATGTCCGTCGGCGAGTTCCTCTCGGGCGCCGCCGTCGCGGGCGCCCACCCGCTGTACGGCAACGCATTGGCGATACTGGGCGCGGTGATGGCCGCCGCCTACGTCCTCGTCGGCCGGTCGCTCCGCCAGCGCGTCGCGCTCGTCCCGTACGTCCTCGTCGTCTACGCGGCCTGCACCGCCACCCTGTTAGTCGTCGCGCTCGTCGAGGGGCTGCAGCTGACGGGGTACGGCAGCCGTGAGTGGCTCATCTTCCTCGGGATGGCGGTCGGCCCGGGGCTGTTCGGCCACACCGTCGTCAACTGGGCGCTCGAACACCTCGAGTCGTCGGTCGTCAGCGTCTCGCTGCTCGGCGAGCCGGTCGGCGCGACGATCCTCGCGCTGGCGTTCCTCGCCGAGTTTCCCGGGCCGACGACGTTACTCGGCGGCTGCGTCGTCCTGTTCGGCATCTACCTCACCGCGTCGGCGCGGGCCTGACGTCCGCTCGTTCACTTTCACTCGGTCCTGGCGCGCCGGTGGGCCTCGGAGACGGCCGCCCGGAGGCGGGTGCCGTCCGCGTCGAAGGCGAGGTGGGCCGTGCAGTCGCAATCGGAGGCGCCGAACCCCTCGACCGGGGACTCGGGGAGCGCCCGCGCGACCGCGCACTCGACGTCCTCGTCGGGCGTCCGGACGTCGCCGCGGATCCGCGCGTCCGGGTGGCCCAGCAGGTAGTCGACGTGCCAGTGTCGGGCCTCGCGCTCGCCGGCCGCGAGTTCGTAGTGGCGGTCCACCCGGGAGAAACCGCCCGCGCCGAACGCGCTGCCGGTGTAGGCGTACCAGCCCGCGGGGAGCCGTCGCTCGCCGAGGGCGCCCACCTCCAGGGTCACGGCGTCGGGCAGTTCGACGAGCAGGGTGTACGTCCCGCCGGTCACGGGCGGGCTTCGACGCGTCCGGGGAAAACTCCCCCGGAGTGTCCCGGCACGTTTTTGCCGGGGCCCGCCGGAGCGAGTGGTATGAAGGAGTCGCTGATGGACATCCTGTGCTGTCCGCTTGACAAGAGCGACCTCGAACTGGAGGTCATCCGCGAGGACGACGAGGAGATCCTCGAGGGCCGCCTCGTCTGCACCGAGTGCGGCGAGGAGTACCCTATCGAGGACGGCATCCCGAACCTGCTGCCGCCGGACATGCGCGACGAGGCGGCAGCCTGATCGGGCGTCGAACGATGCCGAACGGCGCGAGGCCCGCGCTGCTCGTCGAGCAGTAGCCTTTTTTACCCCACCGCGCGACCTGTCGCCCGTGACCGATACGCTCGGCGTCGCGGTGAACAAAAACGGGCTGCACACCCTGGAAGTCCAGGACACCCTCGAAGTCGGCGGTCCGTTCGTCGTCGAGCTGACCAACCACGGGGAGGGCGTCCACGTCCACCTCAACCTCGACGACCGGCTCTCGGAGGTCGCCCGCATCGGCGCCACGAACCACTTCGTCGACAGCGGCGAGACCCGCGAGATCGAGATCGAGGTCCGCGACCCCGAACACTGGCCGGCCGACGTCGTCCGCGGGAAGCTGAAGGTCGTCGCCGCCCACGGCCAGGAGACCCACTACGTCGACGTCGTCCTCGACCGGACGGCCAACAAGCGACCGGTGGAGGTCGACCCGGACCTCGATCGCCCCAACGACGGCGCCGAGATGGAGGTCTCGCCGTCGCTCCGCGCCCTCCCCGTCGGCGTCCTCGGCGGTATCGCACTACTCCTGGCCGTCGGTGCCATCTTCGCCGCCGACGGCTTCAGCTTCGCCCTCGGGCTGTTCTCGGTGGTCGCCGGCGCGCTCTGTGCCGTCGCCGCCTACTACCTACTGACCTGACTCGCGGTCCGTCGGGACGCCGCCGAGGTTGCCGTCCTCGTCGAACAGCTTCGCCCGGAGGTACCGCGCCCGGTAGCGGTTCGCGCCGTCGTAGACGTCGGCCTCCCGCACCTCGTCGGCCGTCCCCTCGGCGACGGCGTCGACGATGTCCTCGATCTGCTCCTTCTCGCTCGGCGTGAGCTCGAACTCGTACGTTTGGGGCTGCTCGCCCTCGAGTTTAGTCCACTGGCGGGCGGCCGAGACGACGAGCGAGCAGGGCTCCCGGCAGGGGAACTCGCCGTCGCCCCCGTCGACCGCGAGGTCGGTCTCCTCGTCGTACTGCCACTCGCGGCGCTTCAGGCACTGCGAGTCGACACAGCAGGCCTCGGCGACCCGCTCGACGTGCTCGTGGCCCTCGCCGCGGTCCCACGTCTCGATGACGCCGTAGATGCCGGTCTGCCGCGCCATCGTGGGCTTCCAGTGGGAGACGTCGAGGTCGCCCTGCCGCTCGAGGTGCCAGTTCGCGATGGTCGCGGGGTAGACGACGTCGACCGTCCGGCCCAGCCCGCGACCGTCGAGGTCGACGAACGCCCAGCCCGTCGGCAGCGACGGCGCGGTCTTCAGCGGCCGGTACCGACCCTGGTCGTCGTACTTGACGAGCTCCCGGGCGTCCAGTGGGTCGGTGTGAACCTCGAGAGCTTCGACCGCGGCGTCGGCGTCGTCCTCGTGACGGACCGTGTACACGCGTTCGCCGTGGTCGCCGAGGCGAGTCTCGATCCGGAGCTGCCCCCACGACTCGGTCAGCCCGCCGTCGGCGAGAGCCTCGTAGCGCTCCGGGACCGACCGCTCGTCGGCGCCCTCGACCCACCGGAGGAACGCCTGCTCGGGCTCCGGTCGGTCGGGGGCGGTCCAGTAGTGCCAGTTGGAGACGTACCAGGGGTTCTCGGCAGCGACCGTCCTGAGGTCGGCCTCCTCGAGCTCTTCGTGGGTCTCCTCCGGCGTGGCGAAGGTGTAGCCGTCTTCGCCGCGCTCGACGCGGAGGCCGTCGAAGTCGACGTCCTCGGCGTCCGCTGCCGCGACGAGCGCGTCGAGGTGTTCGTCCTGCACGTCAGTCACCCGCGCTGGCTGTGGCGTCCCCACCTGCGACCCGGGTCCGTCGACGGACCTCCGCCAGCGCGTCGCCCACCTCGGCGCCGGCGTCGGCGGCCCGCTCGAGGACGACTTCGGCCATCAGCGCCTCGGTGCCGACGGCGCCGGCGTACCAGACGTCGTGGCCGTCGACCCCGGCTGGCGTCTCCCAGCCCGTCCGGTAGTCGTCGGTCAGGCCCATGTCCTCGGGGATGTCCTCCTGGGTGTGATAGCCGTCGGCGACGAACAGCGGGACGACGACGATGTCGTCGCTCCCGAAGTGGTCGGTCACGTCGTCGATCTCCGGCTCCTCGTCCATGAACAGCGCCTTCACCTCGTCGAAGCGGTCGCGCTCGGCGACGCGGTCGGCGTGGTACTCGATGGCCTTCGCGGAGTTCTCGTTGCGCTCGGTGCCGTGGCCGACGACCGCCAGCCCGAACCCCTCGCCCACGTCGGGGTCGCCGGTGATGGTCTCAGCACGGCGGACGACGACGTCGGTCATCGCGTCGTGGGTGCCGACCGGCCCGCAGTAGTGGACCGTCTTCGCGACGTCGCCGGCCTCGAGGGTGGCGTGCGTCGCGCTCGTGCCATCAGACTCCCAGGTGTCGGCCTCCCAGCCCTCCAGGCGGAGCTCCCGGGGGATGACCTCCTCGGTGAAGTACCCCTCCGAGATGAACAGCGGGACGACGTAGACCTCGTCGCTCTCGAGGGTCCGCAGCACCTCGCGGAAGTGCGGTTCCTCCTTCCAGAAGGCGGTCTCGACCTCGTCGAAGACGCCGGCCTCGCGGATGGTGTCGGCGTGCTCGTAGGTCGGCGTGCTCGCGTCCGGGTTGAGGTGCGACCCGTGCGCGACGATGACCAGCGCTTGCATACCCGACCGTAGGCTACGGCGGCCTTAGGGCCTTCGAAGGCGGCGGGATAGCGCCGGGAATCGCCCCCTCAGGAGGCCTCCTCGGAGAGCGTCACGTCACCGAACTGCTCGCGGAGCTGCTTCTTGTCGAACTTGCCGGTCGAGGTCCGCGGGATGGCCTCGAGGAACTCGTAGACGTCGGGCAGCCACCAGTCGGGGAACGTCTCCGCGAGGTGGGCCTCCAGTTCCTCCTCGGTGACCTCGTGGCCGTCGCGGACGACGATGCAGGCCAGGGGGCGTTCCTGCCACTTGCTGTGGTCGACGCCGACGACGGTGGCCTCCGCGACGGCTTCGTGGGCCATCAGTTCGTTCTCGAGGTCCAGCGACGAGATCCACTCGCCGCCGGACTTGATGACGTCCTTGTCTCGGTCGGCGATGTCGACGTACCCGTTCTCGGTCATCGTCGCGACGTCGCCGGTCCGGAGCCACCCGTCGTCGGTGAACGACTCCTCGTTCTCCTCGGGCCGCTCGTGGTAGTGGTCGGCGACCCAGGGGCCGCGCACCTGGAGTTCGCCCATCGACTCGCCGTCCCGCGGGACCGCCTCGCCGTCGTCGCCGACGATGCGGGTCTGGACGCCCGGGACGGGCATACCGGCCATCGCGCGGTGGGCGTACCGCTCGTCGGCCGGCGCGTCGTCGAGTTCCTTCCGGAGGACGCTCAGCGTGCCGAGCGGCGACATCTCGGTCATCCCCCACCCCTGGATGATGGGCGCGTCGTACTCCTCGTCGTACCGCCGGATGAGCGCCTCCGGCGGCGCGCTGCCGCCGACCGTCAGCCGGTCGATGTTCGAGATGTCGACCTCGGGGTGGTCGTCGAGGTAGTCGGCCATCTCCAGCCAGATGGTCGGGACCGCCGCCGAGACGGTCACCGCCTCCGAGTCGATGAGTTCGGCGATGGGGCCGGGGTCGGTGTGGACGCCTGGGAGGACCTGTTTGGCGCCGACGAGCGTCGCGGCGTAGGGGAGCCCCCAGCCGTTGGCGTGGAACATCGGGACGACCGGCAACACGGTGTCCCGCTGGCTCACCCCGTTAGCGTCGACGTGCCCGCACATGATGCTGTGCAGGTAGATGGCCCGGTGGGTGTAGGGGACGCCCTTCGGCAGGCCAGTCGTCCCCGAGGTGTGGCACATCCCGCACTCGGTGTCCTGGTCGAGTTCGGGCCACTCGTAGTCGGCGTCGTGGTCGTCGAGGAGGTCCTCGTAGGCGACGACGGGCTCCAGCGACGTCTCGGGGACGGACTCCCCGAGGACGACGTACTGCTCGACCGTCTCGAGTTGGTCTGCGCTGGCCTCGACCTTCTCGAGGAACGCCGGGTCGACGAACAGCACCTTGTCCTCCGCGTCGTTGACCGTGTGCTGGAAGTGGCCGTCGGGCAGGCGCATGTTGCACATGTGGATCGACCGGCCCGAGCAGGGCGGCGCGAAGTACAGTTCGAGGTGCCGGTGGTGGTTGAGCGCCACGGTGCCGACGCGGTCACCGCGTTCGACGCCGAGGCTGTCGAGCGCGTTGGCAAGCGTGCGAACTCGGCGGTCGAGGTCGGCGTAGGTGTAGCGGTGGATCGAACCGTCCGGCCGCTTCGTGACGATCTCCCTGTCGGGGAACAGGTCGACGGCGCGGTCGAGGATGGCGTCGACCGTCAGCTGAACGTCCATCATAGGGTGGGACGTGTGGTACCGAAGCACATAGTCGTTTCCCGGAACCAGATCCGGGCGTCGCCCTCTGGAACCGATACCGGTTTGTCGCCGAGCGCCGACGCACCGTCCATGACCGTCGCAGCCGACACGCGCGAGGCCGTCCGCGAGCACCCGTTCCTCCAGACCGCGCTCCGGGCCGGCGTCGTCAACTACACCGCCGCGGCGCGGTTCCTCGACGTCGGGGAGCAGGAGGCCGTCGCCGCCGCGCTCCGCCGGTACGTCGAAGACCTCGAGGACTATTCCCCGTCGGAGCGCCGCGCCAGCGTCTCGATGAAATCCGGAGTCGGCCGCGCCGACGAGTCCGACGACGCGCTCCTCGTCGTCGGCGACACGGGGTTCAGCGCCGACGGTGGTGACTACACCGCCGTGGTCGCCGAGGGGGAGGTCGACGCCGCCGTGCTCGGGGACGTGCTCGCCCGGCTCGGGACCGCGGAGGTCGAGGTCGAAGCGGCCGGTGGGACGGAGGGAACGCTCGTCGTCGTGGTCGGCCGCCGAGCCGGCGCGAACGCGGTGCGGGCCGTGGAAGACGCCCTGTAAGCGACGCATTCAAACCGCCTCCGGGCGACGCTCCCGGTAATGAGCCTTCGCGTGACGAACACGCTCACGGGCGAGCGCGAACTGTTCGAGCCGGCGGACCCTGACGACGTCCTGCTGTACTACTGCGGGCTGACCGTCTCGGACGACGCCCACCTCGGGCACGCCCGGACGTGGGTCCACGTCGACGTCATCCACCGCTGGCTCGAGCACCTCGGCTACTCGGTCCGGCACGTGGAGAACATCACCGACGTCAACGAGAAGATCGTCGCGCGCGTCGGCGAGCGGACGGACGACGACGTCCTGGGCGACGACGAGGGCGGCGTCGCGCGGCACTTCATCGACCAGCTGCTCACCGACATGCGGTCGCTGAACCTCAAGCGGGCGGAGGTCTACCCCCGCGTCTCCGAGCACGTCCCGGAGATCGTCGACCTCGTCGAGACGCTCGTCGAGAAGGGCTACGCCTACGAGTCGAACGGGTCGGTGTACTTCGACGTCACCGAGTACCCGGAGTACGGCAAGCTGTCGAACCAAGAGATCGAGGAGGTCGAGGCCCAGGGCCCCGAGGAGGAGCGCGCCGAGAAGCGCCACCCCGCGGACTTCGCGCTCTGGAAGGCCGGCGGCGTCGACGCTGACGCCGTCGACGAGCACCGCCACGACGACCGGGAGTACGACGCCGACAGTCCCGCCGGCCAGACCTGGGACTCACCATGGGGGGAGGGCCGCCCGGGCTGGCACATCGAGTGCTCGGCGATGTCGATGACGCACCTCGGCGAGACCCTCGACATCCACATGGGCGGTCGCGACCTCGTGTTCCCGCACCACGAGAACGAGATCGCCCAGAGCGAGGCCGCCACGGGCGAGCCGTTCGCCCGCTACTGGCTGCACGCCGACCTCTTCCAGATGGACGAGGAGAAGATGTCCTCCAGCCTCGGGAACTTCGTCCCGGTCAACGAGGCCGTCGAGCGCTTCGGCGTCGATTCGCTGCGGATGTTCTTCCTGTCGGCGTCGTACAACTCGACGCAGACCTACAGCGAGGAAGCGGTCGAGGAGGCCCTCGAGCGCTGGGATCGGCTGGAGAACGCCTACGAGCGCGTCGAGGAGGCCGTCGACGACCCGGACGCGCGCACGAAGGTGGAGTCCGAGCTGCGTGACGGCGTCGCCGAGACGCGGGAGGCGTTCACCGACGCGATGAACGGCGACTTCAACACCCGGGAGGCGCTCGCGGCGCTGCTGGACCTCGCGGGCGCGGCGAATCGCCATCTCGACGAGCGCGACGAGTACGACTACCGCGCGCTCCGGGAGACCGTCGAGGCCTTCGAGGAGTTCGGCGGCGAGGTGCTGGGCTTCGACTTCGACGGCACCGCGGAGGGGGAGGCAACGCTGGCCGGCGAACTCGTCGAACTCGTCCTCGACGTCCGGGAGGCCGAACGCGACGCCGGCAACTACGAGCGGGCCGACACGCTCCGCGACGACCTCGAGGCCCTCGGCGTCGAGGTGCAGGACACCGACGACGGGCCGAGCTACCGACTCTGAACGTCGTTCGTGGCTGATGATGTGGGGTTGCGTCTTCCTGCCCAGTAATCGTCGGTGTTCCGATCCGCTCACTTATAATCAACAGTAAACACATGGTAGAATTGATAAACCGCTGGGTTCGCTCTGGCCGCCCATGCCAGACGATCCCAGTCGACGGTCGCTGTTGCGTGCGGTCGGCGCAGCCGGCGTCGCCCCGGCACTGTTAGGAAGTGTAGACGGCAACCCACTGGAGGATACCGTAGGGGACCTGAGAGAGCAGGACCCGGGTATCGAGAACGCGCTGGTGAAGTCGGTCGGCTGCGTCAAGCCCCAGGAGGACCCCGAACTGTACGGCCCGACCGATATCCATGCCCAGAGCGGGAACCGCGGCCTCTCGGTCGCGCTGAACGACGAGGGGATGATCACCGTCCTGAAGTGGCCGTCGCCGTCGTTCTACGACCACGTCAAGTACCACACCACGTCGCGGGACGAACCGCGCTGGGGCGTCGCGCAGAACGAGGGCGCGTTCCTCGGCCTCGTCGTCGACGGCGAGACGACGTGGCTCCGGGAACTGGCGACCGAGCAGAGCTACGAGTACGACCGTTCGGACAGCGTCGAGACGGTCCACCGCGACGACGAACGCGGCCTTACCGTCAGAGTTCGGTCAGTCGTCGCTCGGGAATCGGACACGTTCGTCCGCGGCGTCACCGTCGAGCGAGATTCGGACGCGCCGACCGACGTCCGACTCGTCGCCTTCGCGAACGTCAACCCCGTGACGACGAAGCACGTCGGCAACCCCACGCAGGACTGGTGCTTCGAGGAGGCCAACGACGGGCTCGCGCAGTACGACGCCGAGTCGGACGCCGTCGTCTTCCAGGGTGACGGCGTCGACGACTCGACGGGCGAGCGGTCGCGGGTGGCCCTCGCCTGGGGGTTCGACGGCGAGACGACCGCCCACCATGTCGGCGGCGACGCCCACGACCCGGCTGCAGCGCCCGCGGCTGCAGGGCCGACCCGCGACGCGTTCGACGCCGCCAGCGAGGGGGCCTTCCCGGGGAACGACGCCTACGCCGGCCAGGCGACTGCTGCGATCGTTACCGACCTGACCTTCGAGGATGGTAGAGCCGAGGAGACGGTCGTACTGGGGGCGGGCGAGACGCCCGTCGACGCGACTGCTGCCCTGGAGTCGGGACGCCAACGATCGGTCGACGACGTCGTCGCAGCTAAGCGCGAGTGGTTCGACGACCTGCTGGCCGACGCACCCATGCCGAACACCGACGACGAGCGGATCCAGACGGTCTGCAACCGGGCGCTCGTGACGCTGGTGACGAACGTCGACCGGGAGACGGGCGCCGTCGTCGCCTCGATCGCCACGCAGCCGCCCTACGGGGAGGACTGGCCACGGGACGGCGCGTTCTTCAACCACGCGCTCGACCTGGTCGGTCTCCACGAGTTCGTCGACACCCACAACCGCTGGTACGCCGACCTCCAGCAGCGAACCGGCGACCCGAACGAAGGGAGCCCGCAGGTGCCGCCCGGTAACTGGGCGATGAACTACTACGCTGACGGCGCCGTCGGTGGGCCGGTCCCCTGGGAGATCGACCAGACTGGCTTCACGGTCTGGACGCTGTGGGACCACTACGAGGCGACCGGCGACCGCGAGTATCTCGAGGCGGTCTACCCGGCCATCGAGGCCGCCGCCGATTTCTTCGTCGAGTACCGCGACCCCGAGAACGGCATGCAGCAGCGCGCCCACGAGGACGACAACGCGGCGTACACCCAGACGGTAGTCGGGGCGGCGCCGGTCTGGCTGGCGCTTGACTCTGCGGTCCGGGCCGCTTCCGAGCTCGGAAACGCCGAGGCGTCGTCGCGCTACGAGGCCCGGAAGCGGGAACTCGGTGACGCGATCGACGCGGAGACGTACGACGAGGAGGCGGGCGGCTACACGAAAGACCCGGACGTCCCACGTCCGGGCGGCATCCCGGTCGCACCGTTCCCCGGCGTCTACGCCCCGGTCGCCTGGCCGGTCTGCTTCAAGCCGTTCGACGACGACCGAATGCAGACGCATTTAGAAACACTGTGGGAGGGGGTCTCCGAGACGTTCGAACAGCCCAAGCCCGACGCCGACGGTGCGTTCGGCGGGTACGAACTGAAGGCGCTGGTCGCACTCGCGAAGGCCTGGAAGGACGACGACGAGAAGCTCGCGAGGGTTCGGGAGGGTATCGACTGGGTCGCCCACGAGCACGCACGCGAGTCCGGCATCATCGGCGAGTTCTGGATGGTCCACGACGGTGATGTGGTCTCCATCAACGCCCAGCCGCACACCTGGGAGCAGACGCTGTTCTACCTGGCGACGCTGGAGGCGTACCCGCCCACAGACGTCGCGGCGCGGGCAGAGCAGTTCGCGGATTGCGGCGGCGTTATCGTGGCGCTCCGAGAACGGGATCGGGGACGGTCCGATACTGCTCACGGTCGTGGCCGGTAGCTGTCGCTCAGGAGTTAGCGTTCGAAGAAGTGGGAATTGGGGTTTTACTCGTCGGAGTCGTCGAGCTCTTGGATGGCGCGGTGGAACAGGACGCCGAGTGCCAGGTGCTGGCCCATCGCGTCGCGGAGGGCCTCGCTGGCCGCGTCCGTGTCGTCGACCGCGTACTCCTTCGTCTGGATGAGCTCGCGCATCTCGAGGACGCCCTGCTCTTCGAGGTCGTGCAACGTCGGGTACACCGTACCCGGGCTGAGCTTGGCGCCGAAGAACCGGCTGAGGTCCTCCATGATGCCCTTCCCGTGGGTCTCGGCTTCGCGGAGGCCCACGAGGACCACGAGCAGTTCCGGGAGGGACTGCTTGATGAGGCCGTCGTCGATGTCCGGACCGGCGCCGCCGAACATGGAGCTGGTCGTCTCTTCGACGAGTGACTCCGTGCGTGCGGCCGGGTCGCCGGTCGTGGGTGCGCGGCTCTTGTTGAGGTCGTCGACGAGGCTTTCGAGGGACGGCCCAGGTCCTTCCTGGGAACTCATTGGCTTACCACCTGCAAGGTTTCCATACTCCTCCCGTAGACATCCACTACTATAAATGCCACGTAATGTAGGACGGATGAACGGTTCGCAAGTAAATGATAAGCATGGAGTTTGGCGGCTTAATCAACCGTTACTAGACTCCTTAGAGGCCGTCTCGGCGGTCACGTCTATCGATTTCCCCTGATCGGCCGAAAAAGCGATGCGGACGTCCTGCCAGTCGCCGTCCGACCGCTGCCAGCGTTTCACCCCGTTCCATACCCGGACGCCGCGGCGCGCGCGGAGGGGGATCGTCACCGCGCCGTCGAACTCGCGGTGTAGATCGTTGATAATGCGGACCGTAACTCGCTCCGGACTGGCCTCGACTATGCGGGCGTCGACTCGATACGAGGGGGTTGAGTACAAGCCAAGGTCGGCGTTCGCCGCGGACCACTGGTCGGGTTCGAGGGCTCGCTCGGCCAGGAACTCGTCGGTGACCGGATAACCGAACTGCGTGGGGTCGACCCGACTCCCGTCGCGAGCCACCGAGACCGTCCGCCACCCCCAGTACTCCGTCGTCCCGGAGGCCGCGGTCGTCACCTCCAGGAACAAGGGCCCTTCACCCTCGGTGAGGATCTCTCGCTTCCGACCTGTCGTCGTCTCCAGCACCTCGCCGTCCGGTCCGACGTGTTCGAGGCCGGTCCCCGTCGTCGCGACAACCGTGTCGTCACCGTGGTAGCGTGCGACCCGGTCGCGGTGTTCGTGTCCGGAGACGTGCAGGGAGACGCCCACCTCCGCGAGCAGCGAGCGGAGTTCGAGGCGGTTCTTCCCGACCCAGCCGCCGCCCGACATCTCCGCGCCGCGGCCGACCTGCTCGACACCCGGGACACCGTCGGTCGTTCCCGTCGCTTCGCCGCCCTCGGTCTGCCGCCACGATGGGTTGTGATGAGCCATCGTCACGATCGTCCCCTCGTTGTCGTCGCGCCACGATCGGAGGTCGTCCGCGAGCCATCCAAACTGCTCGTCGCGGACCTGTCCGCCCCACGTCGAGGGGACCGACGAGACCGTCGTCCGGTCCAGGGCGGGCCAGTCGTACGAGTCGATGGAAACGAAGTGCAGGTCCGGGCGGATGTCGACGCTGTAGTGCCACGGCGCGAAGTAGCGACGCCACAGTTCCTTGCCGTCGATGCCGGCGCCCGGCGAGATGTAGCCGTCGTGGTTGCCCAGCGTGACGAACGTCGGCGCGTTCACCTGGTTGAGCACTCGGTAGGCGTCCTCGTACTCCTGGTAGTAGTTCGCCGAACCGAACGCGAGGTCGCCGATGACGAACACAAGGTCCGGCGCTTCGGCGTTGATCTCCGCGGCCGCCCGCTGGAAGGCACCCCACCTGTCGTCCTCCGTGCCCGTTCCGAACGTCTCCCCGTACCGGAACAGGAACGGTTCGGGATCGCGGGCCTCGAACGCCTCGCGGGCGCCGTCCTGGAACGGCCGTGGATCGCCGACGTGCGGGTCGCCCATGATCGCAATCTCTGGGTTGTCCGGGAATGAGTCGTAGATACTGACTGCCCGCGGCTGGCCGTCGACGTTCCCTTCGACCTGCGAGTCTCCACTATCCCACTCGACGCGGAGATCGTACAGCCCCTCGGTGAACTGTCGGTCGAGTTCGGGGACGACGATCTCGGCGACGTAATACTCCTCATCGCGCCAAATCTCGCTTTCCCCTCTGTCGATGGACTCGAGTTCGAGTTCGGTCTCTGGCGTGGCGATGCCGAACGAGGGCTCCAGCGTCGCCGAGATGTCTCCCGGGTCGGCCTGGAAATCTAGTTCGACACGGAGCGTCTCGCCTGGCTCCTTGATCGCGGGGACGCCGACGAGCGGATACCGGACCTCGTCGATGCGTCGGCCGATCTCACCGAAGACGCTCGGTGCGGTCTTGACGGCATCGTCCACCGGTTCGCTCACCGGGTCGGCCGCGGCGTCCCCGACCGCGAGGGGGACGAGTCCGGCGCCGACGCCCTGCAGTACCGACCGTCTGCGGACCGAGGGGTCTTCCTTCGTCATGGCTGATGGTCACATGCAACCTGCCTCGGGAAAGGCTACTGCAGGCCTACTCCGCCACTATAAGAACGCCACGAGTGGGTCGGTGCCATTTCCCCCCGCCCCTACGAGATATGATATACTTCGTCGCTGTGTCGGCCACCGAATTTATGGCGACCCGTCGGATAGCAGGACTCATGAAACGACGCGCGGTACTGGCAGGGGCTTCGTCGGCACTGTTGCTCGGTGGCTGCACCGACCTCCTCTCGGGCGACGAGGTCACGTTCGAGGCCGACACGGCGGTCGTCCCCGACCAGGTCCAGTCCGAGACCGACTACCAGGAGCAGCGGGTCGAGGACATGACGATCGAACGCGACTACGACCAGGTCGACCGGACGGTCGTCGTGATCAACCGGCTGGCCGAGTACTCCAACGAGGTGGAAATCGGGCCGATCGGTGGTGAACTCGCCCGCTTCACCGTCCTCTCGACGCCCAAGGTCGAGGTCGGCCCGGTCGGGCCGCTGAACCCGGTCAACGACATGAGCGAGAAGGAGCTCGCACAGAAGCTCCAGCAGGAGTACGGGAGCGTCCAGAACGTCCAGGAGGTCGACGAGCGGGACGTCTCCATGCTCGGCGAGACCGTCTCGGTCACGAAGTTCAGCGCGGAGGCCGAGACGCAGGGCGGCCAGAACGTCGACGTGTTCCTCCACATCGGCAAGGTCGAACACGAAGACGACATCGTCCTCGCCATCGGCGTCCACCCACAGAGGCTCGAAGAGCAGGAGAACGTCGACACGCTGATGGGCGGCGTCGAGCACCCGGTCTCGACTGGATCGGACGCAAGCGAGAACGGGACGAACGACAACTCGAGCGCGTAGCGTTCCAGTCGGGCTTCACTATCTGTTCTCAGCGGCGTTGGAACCGCGAGGCCGTACAATCGATGTGCGACGTCGTAGCGACAGCGAGTCCCTCGCTGCCCCGGTTGCGAAATATAGGCGCACCAATGGAGACCGTCGGTACTGTCGCTGTTGCTGTCGCTACTCGCCTGAAAGATAGAGAATGTGGATGTGAAGCCGACGTTAGCCGAACAGCTCGCCGAGGCCTTCGCCGCCGTCGCCCTCGTCTTCGTCGTCGCCTTCGTCTTCGGCTTCTTCCTCTTCGGCCTCGTCCTCGCCGCCTTCGTCGGCGGCCTCCTCGTCGGCTGCGCCGCCCGCTGCGGCACCGCCGCTACCGCCGGCGCCGCCCGCGGGGACGGCCGCGGCCGTCTCGACGGCTTCCTCGATGTCGACGTCCTCCAGCGCGGCGACGAGCGCCTTGACGCGGGATTCCTCGACGTCGACGCCCGCTGCCTCGAGGACGTCCGTCAGGTTGTCTTCGTTGATCTCTTCGTCGGTCTCGTGCAGGATGAGTGCTGCGTAAACGTATTCCATTGTGTGTCACCCGAACATGTCGCCGAGCGCGTCGCCGCCGTCCTCACCGTCGTCGGTGTCGTCGGCGTCGTCGGCCTCGGCATCGCTTTCGTCAGTCGCTTCCGATTCGTCGTCTGCGTCGTCTGCGTCCGCCTCGGCAGTCGCGTCTGCGGGCTCGCTACTCGAGCCAGCGGGCTCGCCCTCGACGCCGCGGAGCTCCTCGGGGAGGGCCTCCTCGTCGTCGATGACGGCCGCGAGCGCGCGGACCTGCGAGTCGGCCTTCGCCACGAGGTCGTCGGCGAGATCGGGGCTCTCCACGGCTGCGGAGACGCCCACGGACTTGGCCTCGCCGGCGGCCTTCGCGAGCATCGACGGCACCGTCTGGGCCGTCGGGTACTCGGCGTTGATCGAGAGGTTCTGGGCCGCCGCGACCGCGGACTTGACGTCCGCGCGGTAGTCCTCGACGTCGATGTCCAGCTCCTCCGGCGAGAACAGCACGCCGTCGGAGAAGACGCTGCGGAGGTCGAGGCCGACCTCCTTCGGCTCGATGCCGAGCTCGCTGAGGACGTTCGCCAGGTCCGCGGAGACCTCCTCGCCGGCCTCCAGGACCGTCGAGTCCTCGACGACCTGGATGGAGCCGCCCTCGATGCGGGCGTTCGCGCCGACCTGCTGGAGCTCGCCGACGAACGGCCCCGGGTCGACGCCGGTGTCACCCTCGGGGATGACGACGTCGTTGGGGGCGACCTCGCCGGCGTTGATCGGCGCCGGCGTCTTCGAGGCCTCCAGCTGCTGGTAGAGCCCGAAGGGGTTGTCGTTCGTGCCGATGAGGCCGACCTGGCCCTCGATGTGCTCGGTCAGGTCCTCGAGGCCCTCGTCGACCTCCTCCAGGGCCCGCTCCATGAGGGTGTTCCGCGAGACGCGCAGGGCTGCGGTGCCGTGCAGTTCGCGGCGCATGTCCTGCAGCTGGCGGCTCGGGATGCCCGTGACGTCGACGACGCCGACGGACTCGAAGCGCTCCAGGAAGTCGACGATGTCGGCGACCTCCTCTTGCTTCCACTCCGGGATGGTCTCGGTCTTCCGTTCGGATTCGGCTTCGGCGCTCATGCGGGCACCTCCACGGCCGGACCCATCGTCGTCTTCACGTACACCGCGTCGATGTTCTGGGGCCCCTTCTCGAGGTCCGTGAACAGGCGGCGCAGGATGACGTCGATGTTGTCCGAGATGTCGTCGGCCGACATGTCCTCGGCGCCGACGCGCGTGTGGAACGTCTTCCGGTCACGAGACCGGACCTGGACGGTGTTCTTCATGCGGTTGACCGTCTCGACGACGTCGTCGTCGGGCTGCAGGGGCGTCGGCATCTTCCCGCGGGGACCGAGGACGGTCCCGAGGTAGCGGCCGATGTCCTGCATCATGCTGGCCTCCGCGATGAAGAAGTTCGTCTCATCAGCGAGGTCTTTCGCCGCGTTGTCGTCGTCACCGAGGTCCTCGAGGTCGTCGCTGTCCAGCACGTCGTCGGCGACGTCCTGGGCGCGAATTGCGGTCTCGCCCTCGGCGAACACGACGATACGCGTGTCCTGGCCCGTACCCGACGGTAGGACGATACTCTCGTCTACCCGGTTGTTGGGGTCGTCTAGGTCTAGGTCGCGCAGATTGATCGCGAGGTCCACCGTCTCACGGAAGTTCCGCTCGGGGGCCTCCTCGATCGCGCGAGATACTGCTTCCTGTATCGAATCTGCCATCGTTCACCTCCGTAGTCGCAGCCACTGTGGGCTACTACGGTGTGAAACAGGCGGTGCCTGTCTCGTTTCCGACGAGGTGGATGACGCACTTAAGGCCGTCGAACCGGAGTGCACGCCCCAGACCGGTCACGGCGGCCCGCAGTTGTACTCGCAGCGCCCCCACTGCGTGTCGCTCTCGGGGAGCGGGCCGGAGACGTAGGGGACGTTGACGTGGGAGGGGTGGTCGGCGGTCCGCTGGACCTGGTAGGTGCCGACGACGTCGTCGAGGTCCTTCGCCAGGGGCGTCGCCCACGACGACGAGGTCCGGATGGCGAGTCTGAGGCGGTGGTCGGCCGGGAGCCTGGCGAACACCGGGTCCATCGTGATGTCGTAGCGCTCGACGACGCCGGGTTCGACGGGTTCCTCTTCGGCCCGCGTGAACCCGCGATACGGCCGGATCAGCTTCCCCTCGTCGGTCTCGACGCCGTCTGGAGTCTTCGCCTGCGGCGGGAAGTCGGGGCGGTAGCCGGGGTCGCTGTCCTCGGGATCGACGTACCAGGAGCGGTCCTCGTCGAGGCCGCGGAAGGAACCGAGCAGTTGGCCCTTCGAGATGAGCGTCGAACTCCCGTCGGGGGCGACGACGCTGAGGGTGGTGACCCAGGCGGTGTTCGTGTTCTGGGTGCTGGCGAAGAGACTCGCCGCGATGGGGCCCGCGATGTTCCGGTCGTCGCTGAACGGCGGCGTCGTGTACACGAGGGTGCCCGTCTCGAACCCGTGGTTGCTCTCGGTACACCGCGTGCTGGGCGCGAGCCCGAAGGTCCCCTCCTCGTTGGTGCCCTGGTTGCAGGGGTTGTGGAGCCGCCAGGGGAGCGGGTCGCTGGCTGTTTCTCTGCCGCCCGGCGTGGGGTTGAGGAGGCCGTCGTTGACCGAGTGCGGCGCCGTCCCGGTCCGGCCGGCCTGGAGGTAGTACGTCTCGACGAATCGATCGCCGTATTCCGGGAGCGGCCAGGTCTGGGCGTCGACCCACCGGTCGCCGAACACCTGGTAGAGGTGCAGGGGCGTGTCGGTTTCGTCGATACCGTTGCGTTCGCCCTTCAGGAAGCGGTCGAACCACTGCCGCGCCCACCCGAACTCCAGGTCGCCGAAGCTCGAACTGTGGAAGTACGGCCCCTGGACGCACTGGTAGCGGCCGGTCACGGGCTGGTCGGGATCCATCGGGGCGAACTGGTCGCGGTCGGCCCAGAGGTTCTGCAGTTGCGTGTACGGGAGGGTGTTGCCGGGCTGGAAGATGTCGTACCACCCCTGGATGGTGAACGCGGGGATGTCCTGGCCGACAACGTTCGGGAGGTCCGGCTCCCGGGAGCTCTCGAGGTCGCGGTAGGCCTGCTCGCCGCCGAGATGGGAGCCGATGATCGACGCCAGCGGCCCCTCGAAGGCGCCCTGGATGTGGTCCTGGTTGAGGTCGAGCCACTCGACGGTGTCCATCTCGTCGAGCGACAGCGCGCTGGCCGCCAGCGGCGACCCCGCGACGAGGCCCAGCCAGAACGTCGCGAAGACCGTATCGTACATCCCGCCGTTCCAGAGGACGTCGCGGTAGCCGTCGACCCCGGTGACGATGGGGAACAGCGCCTGCAGGGGCTGTTCGGGCCGGTCGACCCGTGCGACGCCCGTCGCGGCCATCCACTGGTTGAGCCCACGGTAGGAGACGCCGTAGAGGCCGACGTCGCCGGTCGTCTTCGCGTGGTCGTGCAGCCAGTAGACGAGTTCGCCGTAGTCCAGGCGCTCGCGGTCGTCGCCGAGCCTGAACTTCCCCTCGCTGCTGCCGGTGCCGCGGACCTCGAACTCGGCGCGGATGTACCCCGCCTCGACGAGCTGGTCGGTCCCGCGGGGCTTCGGCGGGCCGCTCACGGTATCGCTGCCGTTCCGATACGGTTCGAACGTCGCGACCGCCGGGAACTGGCCGTCTGCCTTGTCGCCGCTGCCGTCGTCGGGGAAGAAGAGTCGTCCCCTGATGGTCACGCCGTCGCTCATCTCGACGGACACTTCCTCGACGACCGGATCCGCGGCGACGGAATCGGCCGCCGCGAACGCCACCGACGTCGCCGCCGCTGCGCTGGCACCCTTCAGCAACGACCGCCGGCTCACACCGTTCGCGTCGTCGGGAGCACCTCGACCGTCACGACCACGTGGGTTGTTAGCCATCAACAATATTTTTCGAGACGATAGCGTATAGTTTCTGTGCCGCGTGCCCCGACATTGACGTCCAAAAATGGGTGCGGAGATGGGATTCCACGGTGCCGACCATCCGCCTTAGAAGAGTCTCGCTATCTCGTCCTAGGTGTCCGCCGAGGTGCCTGGAAACGGTGGTGCGTCTCAGCTAATCGAGAAATCGGTCCTGGACCTCCGGCGACGGCATCATGCAGGAGTCCTTCTTGCCGAAGATCCGATACCGGTTGTTCGCGACGACGTCGTAGGCGCTATCGCGGACGAGTTCCGGGACGGCCACGAGCGGGTACAGCGCCGAGTACGGCAGCCCGAGCCGCTTCGCCACGTGGAGGGCGGCCGTTGACTGAGTGTAGTAGTCGTCGCCGTCCACGAGGACGATGGAATCGATGTACTCTTCCGGCAACCCCAGTTCTGCCAGGAGGGTCTGGCCGGCGTCGGACTGCAGGGACGCGAACCGGAACTGCCCCTCCGGGTCACGCTCGATGATCCACTGGACCGACCCGGTACAGAGGTTGCAGACCCCGTCGAACAGCAGGACTGGCCGATCGGTCGGGACGTCGACCTCGGTTTCAGTCTCTGTTTCACCGGGGGCGTCGGACTGGCTGCTCACGCCTACAACTACTGGTCCTGAACGGATAGGTCCGACGGCTCCAGCACCCCGGCTGCACAGCTATCGGACGTAGTCGAGTGGCAAGCCGCAGAGAAATCGGTTCGGTGAGTTACGCCGCCGGCTCGGACTGCGCGAAGGTGTCGTCGAACTCGCCGTTGTCGAGCCGCTGGTTGAACGTGCGGGCGTCCTCGCCCTCGATGGTGACGCCGAGGGAGACGCAGGTGCCCGCGACCTCCTTGGCGGCGTTGCGGACGTCGTAGGCCAGCAGGTCCGGGAGCTTCTGTTCGGCGACGGTCTTCAGCTGCTCGGCGGACATGTCGGCGACGAAGTCCTCGTTGGGGACGCCGGAGCCGGTGTCGAAGCCGAGCTCGTCCTTGATGAGCGCGGCCGTCGGCGGGACACCGACGTCGATGCTGAACGAGCCGTCGTCGTCGTAGTCGACGGTGACCGGGACCTCCGTCCCGTCGAACGCCGCCGTCTGCTCGTTGATCTCGTTGACGACCGCCTGCACGTCCACCGGGGTCGGGCCGAGCTCCGGGCCGAGCGGCGGGCCGGGGTTGGCCTGGCCACCGGGGACGAGTACTTCGATAGTTCCAGCCATGTTGGATGGAATACGTTCGGCGGCTTTAAGCGTTTATAACGAGGCTGGCCCATGGTTGTCACCGACACGGGAATGCCATTATTCCAGTCTATGCTTTAAATACGATTACGAGACAGAATTTCAGTGTGGAGCAGACATACAAGTACCGAGTGTATCCTTCTGAAGCGGTAGCTAACGAAGCTCGGAGGCACATCGATATCTGTAGGCAGGTATATAATCACTCACTCGGTCAACATCGCGCTGCTCCCAATGATGAGAAGCCCTCGTACACTACCCTACAGAACCGTTTACCGACGTGGAAGAAACGATGGCCGGAATGCAGTGATGTGTACTCGAAAAGCCTCCAAATGGCTGTTCGGCGTCTGTTCAACAGCAGAAAGGCCCTCAGAGGGCTCCAGTCGAATGGCTATGGCGTTGGTGAGCTAAAATGGAAATCCCCGAGTGAATATAGCAGGTGAGTAGTCGTGCAACACAACGTCCTAACCACGGTGCGGGTTAAACTCCACTCGCTGACCAACAGGAAAGCCGACCTCCTTGACCGTGAGTATCAGGCATTCCAGAGCGAGGTTCACGGCGGAGACGCCGACCTCTACTCTGCGACTGCCCAACAAGCGTCGAAAGTCCAGCGGCAGAAAGACCCGAACCCTGACACCGAACAACCCGTCGTTCTTCGCAACGATGTGTTCGACGTGGCCTACGACGAGGATACCGTTCTTTCGTCGTGGTGGGTGAAAGTCCCGGTCTACGACCCCGAGCGCGGGCAGGGGAACTCCATCTGGTGTCCTGCCCACGTCCCACACAAAGACGAACAACTCGTTCGCGAGGGCGACATTCGGGACAGCGAACTGGTGCGCCGTAATGGTGACTGGTACGTCCATCTCGTCGTCAAGCGGTCTGTGACCGTTCAAGACGAGTACGACGACGTGCTGGCCATCGATATGGGTGCACGCTGGATCGCCACTTGCTCGTTCCTCTCCGACCGGAAAACCACCTTCTATGGCGAGGAAGTCCGTTGTATCCGCGAACACTACAAGCAACTTCGCAAGTCCATCGGGAAGGCAAAACCCCGACAGGGAACGCAGGTTGTCGAACGAATCGGTGACGCCGAAGCTCGAAAAATAGGCGACCGCCTCCACAAGATTGCACGACAAATCGTGGAGGATGCCGAGGAACGGAACGCGGTGATCGTCGTGGGTGATCTTGGTGGTATCCGTAAGGACAACGACAAGGGGCGGTACGTCAACGACAAGACCCACAAGATGCCGTTCGCCCGACTGCTCAACTACATTGAGTACAAAGCCCACGGCGCAGGCATCAACGTACAGTTGGTTGAAGAATACGACACGTCAAATACGTGCAATCGCTGTGCTTGCGATGGTGTCCGAGAGACGCAGGGACGCTTTGAGTGTCCCGTGTGTGGATTGGACGATAGCGCGGACAAGAACGGTGCGCTGAACATCGGCAAACGAGCCTTGGGCAAGTTCTCGAAACCACTGTCCAAGGTGGGGGCTGTACTGGCACAGCCCGAAACGCAGGTCATCGTCCAACGTGACGACGAACCTGCGAACCTCTCCGTTTCCGTGGGTTCCACCCCCAGTGGGGGAACCCCACGGCTTTAGCTGTGGGAGGATGTCAGGGCAGCGAGACGCCGTGGCGCGCGAGGAAGTCGCTGACCTCCTTGATCACGAGGGGGCTGCCGATGATGCGGGCCTTGCATCCCTCGTCGTGGACCGTCACCGTGAACTCCGACTCCAGTTCGCCGTGGATGGGGTCCAGCGTCTCCCACGGGAGCACAATCTGGGTGCTGTCACGGAAGCTGGAGGGGGTCGCCATCACCGTAGAGTTTCTTGTAAGGGGGTATTAAACTGTTGAAACCCTGTGTGCATATCAAACAACCGCAAGTAACCGGTCATGCATTTATGAGTAGCAGGCCGAAGAGCGCCGCCGCGATGATGAGGCCGCCGACCTGCCGGAAGCCGTAGTCAAAGATTGTCGAGAAGACGACGTGGAAGACGCCGACGAAAGCGAGGCCTACGCAGGCGATGTTGTAGGCGAGGCGCTTCTTCGAGTCCATAGATGACGTTGGTAGCGGCAGGTGATAACGGTCGGTGATTCGGTGTCTGTACTGCCTTGGCGCATTCCCGGCTCGATCTTCTCGGTCCTCCAGCCTCCCCGGAACTACAGAGAGTGGCTCATCCGCAAGAATACGCCCGGTAGATCGCTGTAGTTGGTGTCGAACGAGGCTATCAGGAAACCTGGATCGTGTAAGATGAGTATCGCCGCGAGAGCAGCGAGCGGTGACGGTAACCGGCGATATCCGCTATACAGAGGGCTGGGTTCAGTACCTCCTGTTCAGGGGCAAAAGACGGCAGTTTGCGGTGACAGCCGCGAGATGGGGTGGAAATGTACTACACCGACTCGCCCGCCTGCGGTTTTCAGCACCGGATACCACGGTTCGACGCTCGACGTCCGGATGGACGAATCCGGACGGAGACGACCTCTCGGCGACGGAAATAGCCGAACCGGGCGAATCAGCGGTTCGGTCAAACCTATTTAGAATCATAGATATCCGGTCTTCAGAGCCCGAGTATGAGGAACTACAGGGACGTGCCGTCCGGGGATTTCTGGTTTGGAGAGATATCACTCAGTATTCGTATGTGTATCATTCGCCGTCGGACGCATGGCCGTCAGTAGTGCTCTCCCGGGAGATTCGCACGCACCTGGATTCGGGTCGCAGGACTCGAGTATCTGGTGTCCGTTGCCGTGAGGTTCAGACCGCAGGTACAGTACTTCTTGCGGGCGAACAGTCGCTGTAGTTCATCGACGGGTATCTGGCCCAGCCTGTAGGGACTCTGGAGGGGTACCCGGGTGGCCGCCGAACGAGGACAACCGAACGGCTTTTTCGGCATCGGCGAATGGGTTCTCGTAATGGGGCTCAAAGAGGACATCGAGGCGATCGAAGAGGAGATCGCCGAGACGCCCTACAACAAGTCGACCGAACAGCACATCGGTCGGTTGAAGGCCAAGCTCTCGGAGAAGAAGGAGGAACTGGAGCGCCGGCAGTCCTCTGGCGGTGGGAGCGGTGGCTACGCCGTCGAGAAGCACGGCGACGCGACGGTCGCGCTCGTCGGGTTCCCCTCGGTCGGCAAGTCGACGCTCCTCAACGCCCTGACGAACGCCGAGAGCGAGACGGGCTCCTACGAGTTCACGACCCTCGACGTCAACCCCGGAATGCTGGAGTATCGCGGCGCGAACATCCAGCTGCTGGACGTCCCCGGGCTCATCGAGGGCGCCGCCGAGAACCGCGGCGGCGGGCAGGCTGTCCTCTCTGTCGTCCGAACTGCGGACCTCGTGTTGTTCGTGTTGTCGGCCTTCGAGATCGACCAGTACCAGCGGCTCTACGACGAACTCTACAAGAACAAGGTCCGGCTGGACGAGGAGCCCGTCCAGGTGAACATCCGCAAGAAGCACAAGGGCGGCATCAACCTCACGACTTCCGACCGGGTGAGCCTTGACGACGAGACGATCATGGGCGTCCTCCGGGAGTACGACTTCGTCAACGCCGACGTCACCATCCGCGAGGACCTCACTATCGACCAGCTGGTCGACTCCCTGCAGGACAACCGTGAGTACCTCCCCTCCGCGGTCTGTGTCAACAAGGTCGACCTCATCGAACCCGACTACATGGAGACGGTCAAGGAGAACCTCCGTGACCACGATATCGACCCA
Source organism: Natronomonas salina (assembly GCF_013391105.1). Classification (NCBI taxonomy): domain Archaea; kingdom Methanobacteriati; phylum Methanobacteriota; class Halobacteria; order Halobacteriales; family Natronomonadaceae; genus Natronomonas; species Natronomonas salina. Next base: position 588,247 of record NZ_CP058335.1, on the reverse strand, counting down.
GAGGAGACCGTCTTCATCAGCGCCGAGGAGGAGAAGGGTCTCGAGTCGCTGAAGGAGACTATCTGGGAGCGACTGGGCCTGATCCGCATCTACATGGACAAGCCGGGCCGCGGCGTCGACCGCGAGGAGCCGCTCGTCCTCACCGAGGAGGACAACACCGTCGAGGACGCCCTCCAGAAGCTCGGCGGGAGCTTCGACGACCGGTTCCGGTTCGCTCGCGTGACCGGCCCCTCCGCGAAACACGACGAACAGCAGGTCGGCCGCGACCACGAACTGCAGGACGAGGACGTCCTCCGCATCGTCGCCCGGAAGTGACGATGCGGGCAAGGGGAGGCTCGTGACCTCGCCACGCCGTCGCCTGCTGGCCGTCCTCCTCGTGGGACTCTTGCCGTGGACCGTCGTCGTGCTGCAGGACGGCGCCAGTCTCGTCTTCTCGTTCGGCCTCGTGAATACGGGTCCGTTCAACGTCGTCCACCTCTACGACTACCTGTTCGTCTACACTGCAGGGCTTCCGCGCCGTCTTGAGGCCTGGCCGCTTGGGGTAGTACTCCACGCGGGCGCGCTCGCGTGCGCGGTGGGAAGTATATGGGGCTACGAGGACCCGCGGCTCACAGCCGGGTTGCTCTTCCTCGCTGGCATCGCGCACGCGCAGGTGGCCTACGGGCTGTATCAGGTCTACGGGAGCGCGGGCCCACTCGTGATTCCACTGGGTGCGCTAGCGACGTGGGTCGTCGTCTGGTGGTACTACTGGCCCCTCGTGAAGGAGCAGGGGCTGGTCGCTCGGGCAGGGTGAGCGGTCCACAGATTGAATTGACGTCATGCCTCCGACGTGGTCCCATCCTCGAAATCGGTCTTCTCGATAGATCCGGTGCGGAGAGAACGGCTCAAGAGAGTAACTGGGAGGCGGCGTCACCGACTGCCGGTGGTAGCAGGGTTTTCGTATGCGCCGCCCGTCGGTGCGGGTATGCAAGCGACGCTCGACCACACGATGATGCGCGTCCACGACCTCGCCGAGTCGATGGAGTGGTACACGGAGTACCTCGACTACGAGGAGAAGGGCCGCTGGGAGGCCGACACGTTCACGAACGTCTTCCTCGGCCCCGAGGACGTCCACGAGGAGGGCGCACTGCTCGAACTCACGTACAACCACGACGACCGCGAGTACACGATGGGCGACGCGTGGGGCCACATCGCCGTCCGCGTCGAGGATGTCTACGACGCCTACGAGGAACTGATGGACGCGGGCGTCGAGGACTACCGCGACCCCGACTCCTGTGGTGGATCGTACGCGTTCGTGAAGGACCCGGACGGCCACGAGGTCGAGATCGTCGAGAGGGACCACGGCGCGAAGTGGTCGCTCGACCACACGATGATCCGCGTCGAGGACGCCGACGAAGCGTTGGGCTTCTGGACCCGGAAGTTCGAGTACGAGCACACCGGCCGCTGGGAGTCGGATTCGTTCGCGAACTACTTCATGAAGCCCGAGGGGGCAGCTGAGGAGGCGATGTCGATGGAGTTGACCTACAACTACGACGGCCGCACCTACGAACTGGGGGATGCGTGGGGGCACGTCGCGGTGCGATGTACCGACCTGCAGGAGACCTGGGAGCAATTGCTGGAGCGCGGGGCGGAGGACTACCGCGACCCAGAGTCCTGTGACAACCGCTACGCGTTCACGAAGGACCAGGACAGCCACGAGATCGAGATTGTGACGCGATAGGGTTCAGGCGAGGGCTTCCGGGTGGAGTCGGTCGACGATCCCGTCGAAGTCGTCGTCGAAGCTGAGCACGGCATCGATATCGTGGGCCTGGACGAGGGCGATCGTCGTCGCGTCGGTGAAGCTGAGGTCGTGATCGGAGTATCGTTCGAAGACGTCGTGACTTCGATCGAGATACCGTTCATCGACGAAGAGTAGCTTGATTGGCGCGACACTCTCGACACCGATGATTCGGTTGCTGACTGTTTCCGCATCCTCAAAGGTTCCCATTCGATTTCGCACCAGTGTGACGGCCTCGTCGTGAACGTAATCACTTGTGTATAGCCTGCCGGACTCGCTGCCGCGTGTCTCCATAAGCGCTCGCGTGACGATGTCGTGCCGGCTGGCGTCTTCGTTCTGTTGGGCATAGAAACAGCCCGGTGGCGATGATCAGACTTGTTCAGACTGCTCTTCGTCGTCCAATACATCGTCGATATCCTCCTCCGCGACAGGATTGCCACTTGAGGAGGTGTCAGACAGGAATACCCCGATTTCTGCTTCGGAGAGCGCCACCCTATCGTCATGGAACGAATCGATCAGGTCGGCCCTCGTTTCGTGGGCAACGTCGATTATCCGGCCGAGGAGCTCCTATTGAGTCACTTTCTTGCTGGTCTCCAGTTCGATCTCGGCCTGGAGCCCCTCCAGCCGAGCTTTCTGTTCTTTAGCCACCTTCACAGAGGTCGACATAGCATCTAGTAGGGCTTTCTATGGGGTCTATCTCATCACACCACAGGATCTCAGGCGGCATATTGACGAATGAAAGTGGCCCGATGAGGAATCGACGCCGTCACGATGCGTCCGTCGAAAGTCGATGGGGCGTTGTAAGCTCTTATTTTCACCGTTCATTTCGAGTAGTCTGGTTTGTGATTAGACTTTCGTGACGAGGATGCAAATGAGTAACATTTACTAGAACGATGATAGGAAAGGAAATCTGTGTGCCAGCAGAGCGGTTTTTTCACCTCGAAAGCCGATCCGGTTGAACGGTATCTCATATATAGCAACAGCCGGATAACGCGGTATAGGGAGCCATTACGTACGGATGCTAGACGCTACGCACCTCAGCTAGTTTATATACGCAAGACCAGCGTCAGACGCGTGTGATACAATCACACATATGGCCTCTACCGCCTGTATTTCACCGAGGGAAACCGTCTCACGAAAGTCGACATCCCCACAAAGCATTTATAGGGAGCGATTGTTGTCTTGGGTGTACCCCTACCCATGGTGGCAGTACGGAGAATCTGTGTGGGCCGGACGACGCGCCCCACAGATCTCGACGCTCTGTCGCCGTTGCGGATGCAGAACAAACATGACACGAAACAATAACAAGCTGCGTGCGGCCTTCTTTGCCGCGCTGATGGTTCTCTGGGTCTTCTCAGGTGCCGTCGCGTTCGGTGGAAGTGCTGTTGCGCAAGGCAACTTGGACGACGCGAGTGACCAGGCCGATGATACCTGGGAAACTCAGTCCGGGAAGTGGCAGGGTCAGTCCCTGTACTTCGAACCGGCAGATGACCCGACAACGACTACTTACACCATCCGAGAATACGACTCTCAATCCTCGGAGCCCGTTGGACAGGCCGTCCGAAGGGTGGCCTTCAGTCAAACGGACGACACGAATGAGTACTATGCTCACATCGATACGAGTGATTTCGAGGGTGAGTATGTGATCACCAAGGATGGACGAAGTAACGAAGATGTTGTCGAAACTGGGGCCGACGGTGCTGAATCCGGCCTTAACACGGACGATACCAACGAGGCTATTGAGTTCCTCGTTCAGGATCTTGATGCATCCTGGTCGCCGGATGCTGTCTCCCAGGAGGGGACTTCCGAGCTTGAACTCAGCACTGGCCGTTCCGCTGAGCACAATCTCGAGATCTCCTCTGACAACCTGAGCGTCGGTCAGCTCCAGAATCTCTTCAACAACGCGGACTACGAGGAAACGGACGATGGCATCATCGTCCCGACCACCTCTGATGACCTGACGGCTAACGTCGGTCAGGCTGACATTGAACCTGGTGACTACGTCTTCAACGTTGATGTCACAGACACCTCCGCGAGCGACACCGCTACCCTCACCGTAGATGAGGATATCGACGCGGACGCTGACTTCACCCAGCCTGTCTTCGAAGAGGCTCGAGGTGACAACGCTACGATTTCCCTGGAATCCCAGGAACTCGAAACGTTCAATGTGACGGTTGGTAACTCGGACGACGTCTCGTACGAGGCCAATCTCGTCGTCTCTCCGAACGAGGACGGCGAGGTCGTCATTAACATGAACACCTACGAGGCCGGCGGCTGGAATGATGCCGCTCTGGAAGAGGTCTTCACTGCTGAAGAAGGTACGATTGAGACCGATCACCGAGCTACGGAACGTGTGGACGGTACGGAGAACCCCCTCGAGATGGGTCTCTACGATATCGTCGCCAGCAACCCTGCTGACAACGAAGAATACGACGTTGCTGCGCTGGACATTCAGGAGCGTTCGACCGACGGTCTGACGGTCCACACTGCACCTGATTACAGCGAACTTAGCTCGGCAGCTGAGATCCGAGAGGGTCAGGAAGACGGTAGTGTCACTGAATCCAGTGACATCGCGATGCAGGATGCGCTCCTCGTGGAGGTCGAAGCATCCGGTATCTACGGTCTGTTCGGTGCGCAGATGGATAATCCCGAGCAGTTCCTTGCTACCGAGAACGGACTCGACCTGACCATCGAGCAGACTAACCCTGGTACGAACCAGGCTCCCACTACTGTCAATCTCGAGGACTCGACGACGCGCGTCATTCAGGACGCGGACAACGACACGTTCTACGTGGCCATCGATACGGCTGGCCTGCAGCCGGACGGTGACATCAGTGAAGGTGACGAGTTCAACGCCTCCTTCGATGTCACGAGTGAATACGAGTACATCGAGAGCTCGGATGACGTTGAGTCGGTCAACGATGACTTCGGTCTCGTCGAGCGAAGCGCTGAGTTCGACACCGAGGGCGACGAGGTAGTCGTCTCGGCGTCCGAGAACGCAGAGATCTCCGGTGAGACGTCCGTCGCACCCGGTACGGAATTCAACATCCGTGCCCGAGCGACTGGTGAGAACCCGTTCCTCAAGACCGCTACCGCAACGGTCGGTGAAGACGGCACCTTCTCCGGTGAGTTCGACTTCTCGGACGTTGAGTCTGAGCAGGAGTTCCAGGTGACGATCCCCAACGAGAACTTCGACTCTGAGACGCCCGGTCGCGTCGGTGAAGCGGCACAGGCCTCCGTCTCCCTCAGCGACGTTGAAGCAGAGGGCGACGAGGTCAGCTCGGTCACTGTTGACAGCGTCGACGTCCCGCAGGGCGGCTTCGTGGCTATCCACGACTCCTCGCTCGAGGACGGCGCCGCCTTCGACAGCTACCTGGGCTCCAGCGAGTACCTCAGTGAGGGTGAGAACTCTGACGTCGAGGTTCAGCTGGACGAGCCGATCACGGAAGAGACGGACCTCTTCGCTGTGGTCTACCAGGACACCAACGACAACCAGGAGTTCGACTTCGTCGACTCCGAGGGTGACGACGACTCCGAGTACACGGACGAGGACGGGGAAGCTATCTCCGACTCCGCCTCCGTGACGTTCTCGGACGACACCAACAACGGCACGGAGACTCCGACCGGTACGGAGGAGGCTCCGGGCGGTGACGACACCGAGACCGCTACCGACGACAGTGGTAGCGACGACGGCGGAGAGGACCAGGCTGGCTTCGGCGCGGTCATCGCGCTGATCGCCCTCCTCGGTGCGGCGCTCCTCGCTGCCCGACGCAACGACTTCTAACTAACCGGAACCGGGCCGGTCTTCGCGGTTTGCGGTTCCATTCTTTCGCGTGCTATACCGAGAGCGACGCGACCGTCGACAGGTGTGCAGTCACACTGTTCGCCCGGCTGTCGTGGCGTCAATCCACTGACTGGACAACAAGACATATACTCGTCCTGCTGTAGAATTCGGTAATGAACGTCCCCGAATGGCTGACCGAGCCGGTGGTCATCCCGATCACCGATGTCCTCGCCTGGGTCGTCATCGGGGCCTTCCTCGCGGGCGCGCTAGCGGAGTGGACCGACCGCCGCGAGATTGCTCGCCGAACGACCGTCGGCGCGTGGTGGCTGTTCGCGCTGTTCTGGTTGCTGTTGATCCAGCACTTCGCGTTCGTCCATCGCAGCATCGTCGAGACGCTGCTGCTGTTCGTCGCCGTGCCTGGCTGTCTGTACGTTGGCTGGCTCCTCCTGCAGGGTCGTGACTCGCTGCTGGTGCTCTCACGCGGAATCGCGTATATGGGTCTCATCTACATGCCGTTCCTGATGTCGGCGTGGGCCCGCGGCCTGCTCATCGAGGTCGTCGCCCAGCAGTCGTACTTCTTCATCGACGCGCTCGGTTTCGACCGCATCACCCTCACAGAGGGGCAGGGCGAGCTGGGCGGCACGCTGACGAACACCTTCGACAATGACGTCGCGGGCGTCAACGACACCCGCGTCGTCTTCGCCTGTACGGGCATCGAGAGCATGGCGATGTTCGGGGGGCTCATCGCTGCGGTGCAAGCGCCGCTACGGCGCAAGGCTGTCGGCGTCGCTGTCTCCGTCGGCGTCATCTGGGTGCTCAACATCTTCCGGAACGTCTTCATCGCAGTGGCGAACGCCTACCAGTGGTTCACCGTCTCCTGGATCGAAGGCCCCGTGATAGCCGCCTTCGGGTTGTCTGATCCCGCGCGGGTGTCGTTCTTCTTCGCGGACCGAGTCCTCTCACAGAGCCTCGCCGTCGTCGCACTCGTCGGCGTCGCCTGGTTGATCTCGCGGTGGGTCCCAGAGATTCTCGACATCGCCGAGGAACTCCTCTACCTGCTCACCGGGAGTGAGGTCGAGCTCCGATCGAGAGCTCCGAGCGTCGAAGACCCCGACGCGACACACAGTGATTGAGTGATTACCAATCAGTAACTCAGGAAAGCCTGCACCGAGATGTCTACCGTGATGGAGAGAAACTCCAGTCGGAAGTGGTTTCCCCGCCGATGCCCGTAAACGATGGCTTCGATGCCGTCGAAGAAGATTTACACGAGAACGTCGAACGATTTTTCAAGAGGTACGAGACATGGCACGAAGTGAAAGACAGGAGCGTCCTGTGAGTGAGGGGGAGTTCGAATCGATGCCCGACCGCATCAGTGAACACTTCGACCGGATCCGTGATCTGCTGGAGCAGGAGGCAGACAACTCCGACGCCTGAAACCCGACCCTCAATTTAGCTAATACGGATAGCAATCCTTCACGTAATCTGAATACGATGAGGACAGTAACGACTCGTCTCTCGGAGGCCGACGCAGAGACGCTTGCAGAACTCGAGGCAGAATGGGATGTGGATCGCACGGTGGTCCTTCGACGTCTTATCCGAGATGGATTGGCTAACTGGCAGACCGAGCGGGCATTAGAGCAGCTTGCTGATTATAGCGTCTCGATTCGGAAAGCAGCCGAGACAGCCGACGTCTCGTACGTAGAGATGGTTACGCTCGCCGCCGAGGAAGGGATCGATGTTGGCTACAGCACCCAGGACCTGGAACGAGACCTCGATCGGATCTAGATGTACGTCGGCTTGTTCCAGAACATGTCGGTCGTCCGGTGGCCGTCGGTGTAGGCGTTCGGGTCGTCGCCGATTAGCCGCGTCACCCCGAAGCTGTGGGCCGTCGTCGTCGGCGTGTAATCGAGGAACGTGAGCAGGAGCGTGAGCTGTCCATCGTTCTCCCGCGTGACCGTCGCGAGCCCCGTGTAGGCGTGTTTGTGCCGCGAGTCGCGGACGTACGCACCGACGACCGGGATGGTCTGCTCGGCGGCTGGGACCGCGTGGAACGCCTCGAGGGAGCGGTAGACGAAGTCGTAGCAGAAGAAGCCCGCGTTCTCCCCCTCGAGAAGCGTCTCGAAGTCCGTCGGCTGGTCGAATGGCTCACGGAGCTCGACGGTCTTCCTGAGGACGTTGTCCTCGATGGCGCCCGCGACATACCGCGGGGCGTCGTAGAAGGTGTGCTCGCGGAAGGCGTCGACGAACCCGTAAGCCATCTCGCGTGGATCCGCTGGGTCGACGTCAGCGAACGCTTCGACGACCTTGGGAGAGACATCCCTGATTCGCGGGCCGCGGAGCGCCTCGACGGTCTCAGGGCGCGTTTCCGAGGCGGCTGCACGGTCGAAGAAGGTCTCGGCCTTCACGGGTTCGACGACGTGGTCCTCCGCCCAGAGCGTCGGGATGTCGGCGACCAGTCCGGCGAGAGTCCCCGACTCGATCCCCTGGTCCTGCTCCACCTGTTCGATCTCATCGGCATCTGCAGCCCACGACAGCGAGTCGTCGCTGACATCGAGTCGATCATCGTGGATGCCGACGGTCGTTCCGTCGAGTTGGAGCGTCCGGCCCTCGACCGGGCCGAGTCGCTCGTTGGCTTTCGCGGCCAGGTCCTGTTCGGTGAGGTTGGTCCCGGAGACTGTCCCGTAGCCGAGCATGACGTTGTCCACGGCGACGCCGCCGACGAGGGCTGCGGCCCCGCCGCCGGCGAGTCCGAGGAAGCGTCGCCGTCGCATATCCCGGCGTTGTCGGTCGGTCGGCAAAGCCTTTCTCCCTCGCTCACCGCCCCGAGTTCCCAGCTGTGGGGGCCGACAAGAACTTTACTCGACCAGTCCATCGGTCGAACAGACATCGATGCTCCCGTTCGACGTCCTGGCCGTGACGGACCCGCTAGCGTGGCTCCTCGTCGCGCTGTTCGGCGGCGGCGCTCTCGCCGAGCGGCGCTTCCCCGAGGCCGCACGCTACGTCGTCGGGGGCGGATGGGTGCTGTTCGCCGCCTTCTGGCTGCTGCTCGCGCCTCATTTCTTCTTCGCCCAGAACAGCTTCGTCGAGGCCATCCTCGCACTCGTCGGCGTCCCGGCCTGCATCTATGCCGGCTACCTCGTCGCGGGCGGCCGCGACTCGCTGTTCGTCCTCACGCGTGCAGTCGCCGTGATGGGCCTGATTTACCTGCCCGCAGAGACCATCCCGATCGTCCGCCAGGTGCTCGTCGAGCACGTCGCCAACCAGACCGCGACGACGATGGATCTCCTCGGTTACGAGCCGACCCGCCGACCGATCAGCGCCGACCGCGAAGCCTACGCCGGCTTCGACGCCGCGTTCTTCTTCCCGACCGCGGATCCCAGTCATGGCGGCATCGTCTACAACATCGTGATGGCCTGCACCGCACTGGGCAGTATGGCCATCTTCGCCGGCTGTATCGCCGCGGTCCGTGCGCCGTGGCGCCGGAAATTTAGGGCACTCGCCATCGCCATCCCGATCATCTACCTCCTCAACATCGTCCGGACGACGTTCATCGGACTGGCGTTCGGTCGCCAGTGGTTCGACGGCTGGTATGCGCCCTACCTGATGGACCTCTTCGGCGCCTCCGACCCCTACATGGTCTCCCACATCGTCGCCGAGGGCGTCATCAGCCAGACGCTCTCCGTCGTCGCGCTCGTCGGCATCGCGTGGTTCGTCATCCGGGAACTCCCGGAGCTGCTGGTCATCATCGACGACGTCGCGTTCATGGTCACCGGCGAGGAACGCGACACGGCCGCCGAGATCGGCCTGCTGCCGGACGTCGACATGGACGAGGAGGCGTCGGGCGAACCGACGCCAACCGACGACTGAGCTCATTGCAGGGTCGTCACTGGGTGCTCAGACCGGGAAGCCGCCCCAGCGCAGATACACCATATCGAGGATTAACAGTAGCTGAACAAGCCCCTGGACGCCGCCCAGCGCGGCATTCTGCTTGCCGATGGCCGCGATGGCCGACGAGTCCGGGTCGGCCGACTGCATCTCGCGGTACATCCGGATCTCGCCGGGCAACAGGAATCCGAACCCCTGGACGGAGAGGATGGTGACGAGCGCGAGCGCGACGACGACGCCCGGCGTCGTCGTCGAGATGCAGCGTGGAAACTTGCGAATTTTTGCCTTGGAAGGAAGCACATACGCTATAGTACACACCCCACTGACGATAGTGAGACCAGCTACCTAGTACGGAATCCCAGCCATTGGACCTGCGGATAAGCGCCACGATACTGGACAACCGCTATCTGGTGGTCGGGTCGGAATCCAATTCCTTCTGAGCATGGAGTAGCATTCCTTTCCACGTAAGCCCGTGGTGTTTCTTCGTCTCTCTCAGACTCTTGTATTGCGATTCGTCATCGAACTCTATCTTGACGTATTTCACAACTAATGTTACATCAATGTTACATTTATGAGTGCCGGTAGCCTAATGGGTAGTGTGTCCGAGACGGTGACCAAGACGCTACAGGCCACGCTCGCTACGCCCACCACGGGCAAAGAGCAACGCCTACAGCGGCTGTTGGATATCTACCGTCAAGCACTCCACGACGCCTTCGACAACGGGGCGGACACAATGTCTGCTGTCAATGAAGTTGTGACGCCCTACAAACTACCGTACCAAGCCAAAGATGCGCTCAAATCCTACGTCCCGAAACTATGTTCCACGTTCAATGCCGAGGAGTTGGACGAGGAGCATCCGATTAGACTCGTCAACCGGGCCGCGAAGTTTGACTACTCCGAAGAGCGCGAACACGGTTACGTCTGGCAAGTCCCGCAACCCGGTCGCGGGACGAACTTTTGGATCCCGCTTCGGATTAACCCGGAGCAGGAATCCTTATGGTTCGACCTGCTCTCCGAGGGTGCAAATGCGGGCGAACTCCGTCTACAGCGTCACCGCACGTCATGGGAGTTGCACGTCACCGTCGAATACTCGGTCGAGGGACCGACTGACTCGGACGATACTGACGAAACCCCTGTCGGCTTCGACATAGGCGAGAGCGCGTTGATCACGGGCTGTGCCCTCAAACGCGACGCGCCACGGAAACCCCTGCTCGTCAGCGGCAGTCGAGCGCAACAGCTTCGCAAAGAGATGTTCACTACACTTCGGCGGCTTCAGTCCCGAGATGCCGCCGAGTGGCGCTTGGACGAACGATTCAACCACTACCAAAACGCCCTCACAGATATTGTCGAGAAGGCGTCTCGACAAGCCATTGAGTATGCCCAGCAGTTCAAGAATCCGGTTATTGTCCTAGAAGACCTGTCGTACATCCGGGAACGGCTGGATTACGGCAAATTCATGAACCGGCGGCTTCATGCGTGGGCGTTCGCCCGGCTACAAGGCCGAATCGAAGACAAAGCAACCGAGGCAGGCATTCGCGTTGAGTACGTCAATGCGGCGTACACCTCGCAGACGTGCCATGCCTGTAACCGTCTCGGTCGGCGGAGTCAGCAAGCGGAGTTCGTGTGTTCGAACGACGACTGCCACGTATCGGGATTCCAAGCGGATATTAACGCGGCGGCGAATATCGCCAGTCGCGTCAACCCGTGGGGAGAGAGCGTCCGTTGGGAACCCGGACGCGATGACTCGCCACAGGACGGGTGCGCCTGTGACAGCGCCACAGTCCACTGAGAGACGAGTCCGAGAACCGGACAGATGACTCTCTCGGCGTATTCGGACTGAAACCTGCCACGCCGGATTCCCACTGTGTGGGGACCCCGCTGTTTACAGCGGGGAGGATGTCACGAAGATGTCGATGCCCGTCCAGAGCACCCCTGCCATGACGTGGACGTAGATGTGACCCTGGATGGACGAGACCGTCACCGCATAGCCCAGTGCTGCCAACGGTACCAGGATCACCGCCATCGCGAAGGCTGGATTCGCTCGCCGCCCCATACCCCCGATCGTCCCGCGAACCGTCTGCGTCGACATGGAGGGTCTGTATTTCGGTGATGAGTTACTGGTAACTATCGTCGCAACGGTCGTCGATGTGATTACAGCGGGTCCGGGAGGACCTCGTCGGCGGCCCCGCCGATCGAAGCCAGTGCGTCCCGCTCGATGACGTGCAGATCACCGGGGATGACGAGCAGGTGCAACGGGTCGCCGAACTCCCGCTCGCCCAGCGCCGACAAGGCGTCGGCGGCCACCACTGGGTCCGGACTCCCGGCCCTGGCCACGACGACTCCCACCGTATCGAGATCCTCGGCAAGGAGTCCGGCCGCGTAGTCGGCAGTCATGTACTCCTCGTGGTCAGGATCTGGTCCCTTCGGCCCAGTACCGACCTTGATGTCGAGATAGACGAGCGTGTGGAGGCCACGCTCGCGATTGTCCTCGATGGTATCGACGACGCTTCTCGGGACACCGTCAGCGCCGTGGGCATAGGGGAACGGCAACGTCGTCGCCTTCCCGAAGCGGTAGTTCTGGAGGCCGGTCAGCGACGCGGCGGCCGCCTCGGCGGTCGTCCCGTGGACGATTCGAGTGTCGATGCCTCGCTTTGCCGCACGGAGCCGGAGGTCGACGTGCGTCGTCGAGATCATCGTATCGCCAGCGGTCAGGAAGACGACGTCCTCGGACTCGGCGGCCTGGAGGATCGGGTCGGGCTCCTGCTCGACGCCTGCGCGGTCGCGGACCTCGATCTCGACGTCGTGGAACGCCTCGACGTCGTCGACGGTCGCACCGGCGAGCTTGCTGGTGTAGAACTCCGCGAAGACGCGGTCGGCCGCCTCGAGCGCGTCCCGACCCTCCAGGGTGATCGAGCGCTCGTCGTAGAGGCCGAGTCCGACGAAGGTGAGCATACCCGCTCTCGACGCGCCGCCGGGAAAAGCACCGCGTTCGGAATCGGCGGCAACGTACGCAGCGGAACGCCGACCGTCAGCCTTACCGCCCGGCCGCGCCGACTCCCCCCAATGTCGGTGCCCTGCGTCCGCGTTCCCCGCGAGGAGGGGGAGGCGACCCGAAAGCGACTCGCCGAGCGGGACGTCGTCTCGGACCTCCACGAGATCGACGTCGTCGACGGGGACATCTACATCCCGCTCGCTGCGGACGCCGACCTGGCAGCGCTCCGCGAGGAGTTTGAGGTCGTGGACCGCGAGGCGACCGAACGAGAGACACAGACCCTCCCCGAGGATATCCTCGGCTTCGAGCCGTCCTACGAGCGCCTCGGCGACATCGTCATCGTCGACGAAGACGACGCCGAACGGGCAACAGCCATCACCGACGCTCTGATCGCCTCAGACATCCCCGTGGAGACGGTCGTCAATCGCGCCTCGCCCATCGAGGGCGAACTCCGGGTCCGCGAGTGGGACGTCCTCGCCGGCGACGACACCGAAACCGTCCACCGCGAGTACGGCTGTGCGTTCGAACTCGACATCGAGCGCGTGTACTTCTCGCCGCGACTGGCCACCGAACGCCGCCGTGTCATAGAGCAGGTCGAGTCGGGCGAACAGTTCTTCGACATGTTCGCCGGCGTCGGGCCGTTCGTGATCCCCGCGGCGAAACGGGGCGCCGAGTGCGTCGGCGTCGACCTCAACGAGGCCGCCATCGAGTACCTCGAACGGAACGCCGAGCGGAACAAGGTGGGCAGCCGCGTGACGGCCATCCACGGTGACGTCCGTGAGGTCGAGGGCTACGACGACTGGGCCGACCGGATCGTGATGAACCTCCCCCACAGCGCCGACGAGTTCCTCGAGACCGCCGTCGAACTGGCCGGCGACGACAGCGTGCTCCACTACTACGACATCCAGCACGACTCCGACCCGTTCGGGCCGGGAGAGGCGGCAATCCGGGCTGCTGCCGAACCCGAGTACGACGTCTCGGTGGAGACCCAACGGGAGGTCAGATCCTACGCGCCGCACGAACTGAACGTCTGTCTGGACGTGCGACTGACGCGGTGACGAGTAGCGATACAGGCAACTAACAGAAGTAGGCCGGTTTACCATTCTGGCGGAGTTCATCACGGTTGGTCTCAATGATCTCCACGGACCGATGTCCCGATTCATATACGGTAGCGTGACGGTTGCAGTTGCTACTGGTGGGTGTCTAAGTTGAATGAAGGCGGTTTTATCAACTGATAGCTTCTACTCAGTCGTATGATTTCCAAGACGGTTGAGCGACCCTACGTGTCAGTCAGTCTTGCCGTCATAGCGGTCATCTTCTTGCTAATCGCAGTGGTGGGCTTCATTCGTGCGATTACCGGACAATATATCACGGGCTTTCGGACCACTATTGGATTCGCCCTGGCCGGAGTACTTCTCCTGGCGTCTGCCTTTGAGTTTCGTCCCAGAAGGTAGTGGTGGTTCGCTCCATACCAACGTCCGTTTCATCCGACTGTAGTCGTATCATATTCGCTCTCCGTTCGGCGGAGGTGCTTGGCGAGTACACGTAGAACCCTCGAAGGTACTTTGTACACGATTCGTACCGGACTGAATCCAGAAAGAATCGAATTCCGCTCGGCTGGCTGATTTTGTCACGTCTTCTAACACGCTGACTTAAGCGCCCGGGCATCTCTCGCAATGTCCAGTTAGTTGTAGATATTTTGTATTCGTTTGGACGCGTTTGCCAGAATCCCTTTTGTGGGGTTCGGGAAATGCTCGGTCAAGACAGAGCCGACGCGGCTGGGTGAACCACGAACCATGACAAACGAAACAACTGACAAACTACGAGCCCTCCTGCTCGCGGCGATCATGATCATCTCGGTCGTCGGTAGCAGCGCAGCTGCCGTCGGAACGATCGCTGCGGACGACGGGAGCCTCGTGGGCGAAACAGTCGACCAGACGACCAATACCGTCGACGACACGACCGATACTGTCGACGAGACCACCAGTACGATCGACGATTCGACCGGCACCCTCGACGGGACGACCGACACCGTCGATGATACGACCGATACCATCGACGACACCACGGATACGATCGACGACACGACGGAGTCGATTACCGATGATGGGAGCGATTCGACCTCGGCAGAGTCGACGGTCGACCCCACGACGGTCGTCGAACGGCTCGAGGGGCTGGAGGATCCGGATTCGCCGGTCGCCAGTGCACTCGCCGACGAACTGGAGAGTCCTGAAGAACTCGACCAACTCACCGACTCCGAACTGGTGAGTCTCCTCGCCGGTTTCGACGGCGTCTCGCCGGACGAGGCCGTCGAACTGGTCCACGGGAACATCACGGACGATTCCAGTGGCTTCGAACTCGAAGCCTCCGACGGCGCCGGCTACGAGGACCAGTTCCGTGATAGCGTAGAGGAGCAACAGCCCACTACGGAACCGGGGAACACCTCGCGTCTCTTCGAGGACTTCGACGGGCAGCTCCCTGAAGGGGCGGTCAGCGGCGACGACACCCTCCAGCTAGAAGCGGTCGGCGACGAACCGCTTCCCGATCAGTTCCGGCTCTACCTGACGATCGACGGCGACGACGTCGCCTTCGATACAGACCAGAATAATCTGGCTGATTTCGACGTCAAGGTCTACGGGAGCAACGTCGTCATGGAGGACGACGAGCTGGCGGGGTCCAACGACATCCGCGTCGACCAGGTCAGCGAGGACGTAGTGGCCCTCTCGTTCAACTTCGAGGATGGAACTAGCAATGTGACGACGCCGCCGGAAGCTGAGGGCGTCAGGATCACCAACCTCACCTTCGACGCCGCCGAGGTCGACGACACCTCGACCGACACCCTCCAGTGGAGCCTCACCGAGATTCGCGGCGACCGTACCTCTGGCAGCGCCGCCTACAACCTCGACGTCGTGAACTTCGATCCCGTCTTCGACTTCCACGACGAGTTCGGCGGCGAGAACGGTGCGCTGACCGCCGGCGCCGACAACCAGCGACTCTACGGCGCACAGAACGCTGCAGACCCGTCGGCCAACGAACGCGCCCAGAACGTCAGCGTCACGGTCAACGAGTCGAGTGAGTTCCCCGACCGCTTCACGTTCAACCTCTCGCTTTCGGACGGGTCCGGAATCACGTTCGCCGACAAACTGTCCGAGGAGGACGTCAACGTCACGTCGGCCGACGAGAACGTCACGACGGACGTCGTTCATCTCGGGTCGGATCGAATCGAGGTCGCGGTGCGTGGCTTCCAGGCGGACGATGGATCGGCATCCGACCTCGAAGGCCAGCTCCAAGGCGACGCCGACTTCACCGTCGAGGGGCTGCGCTTCGACGCGACGCCCGATGCGACCACGACGAACCTCACCTGGGAGATTGGCGGTGAGGAAGACAGCTACTCCATCGAACCCGAACGGCTGAACTTCGCGGTTACATCCGACGAACCCCTCCCGCGTGGCGCGGCGAACGCCGGGAACGTCTCCGTGACTGTCGACAACTCCGACACTCAATCGGGGTCGTTCTACGAAGCCGGCAACGAGATGCAGATCACCATCCCGGAGGCGTACAGCGACGACCTCTCGTTCGACCGGAGCGCGGCTATCCAGAGCGACGACGTCGAGAACGTGAGCATCACCGAGAACGAAATCGCCTTCACCGTCGGCCAGGACATCGGCAACGACGATGCGAGCATCGTTGAGTTCGTCGGTGACCAGTTCCAGAACCCGTACTTCGACGTGCCCGACGAGTTCACATCGGGCACCGAGATCGAGCTCTCCGGCATCCAGTTCAACGTCTCGGGAGTCGACGAGACGAAGGGTGAGGACGCTGAACTGACGAGCGGTCTGACGTTCCAGTACGAGAGTGGCCTCAACGGTGGCGACGAGATCACCGTCGAATCTGACGGAACACCGATCGAGACCCTCGTCCCGGCCGTGACCACTACCCCGGAAGGGCCCGCGGTGTTGTCCCCCAACGAGGACAACCAGTCGGCTTCTGTGCCGGTGAACGTCACCATCCAGGACACCGAGGGCGGACAGATCAACGCGACGGAAGACATCGTCGTCGGCATCGATGGTGCCGTCTCCTTCAACGACTCCCAGGAGCTCGCAACGAAGGGTAATATCCCCGTCAAGGACGTCACCGTCAACGACAACCAGATCGTCGTAGATGTCGACGAGTTCTTCCTCGATTCGACCACTGCGGGTGACTCACTCACCCTCTACAGCGAGGACGGCGACGGTATCGCGTTCGACGCTGCCGAGAGTGGCTCGGGAACGCTGACTGTCCAGACCAGTCCCGGTGATGAAGCGGTCGTCCAGACTACGGAGACCGAACTACTGGTGACTGACCAGGAGATGGTCGTCGACACCGACGCGATCTCCGCCGGTGTCGACACCAACGTGAGCGTCACCGTCGTCGATGAGAACGGTAACGCCGTCGACGATGGGACAGTCAGTGTTGACGGACCTGGAGTCAGTGACGAGAGCCAGACCAACGAGAACGGCGTCGCCGAGTTCACGCTCAACCCCGACGGCGCTGGAGAAATTACGTTCACCTACGAGGATGACACCGGTGAACCCATCGAACAGAAGAAGATTGATTCGACGGTTAGCATCGATGTCCAGCCACAGCGGGTGCCGGTCGACCAGGAGTCCTCGGTGACGGTCACGCTCAACGGTGCCGCCAACGAATCGCTTGAGGGGGTTACGCTTGACGTCGATGCCGATGAGGGAATCGGCTACAATGACGCCAAATCCGACGATGCGACAGACGAGGACGGTCAAGCCGAGCTCGTGTTCGAGCCGACCGACAACGACTCTCTGGCGACTATCAGCTTCACGACCCTCGAGACGAACGTGACGGTCGAAGCCAGCGAGACCGGTCTCGCTGTCGACACCGATTACGTCGAAGTCGGTGAGACCCAGCCTGTCGAAGTGACCGTGATCGGAGGTGCCTCGGATTCGGTTCCCGTGACCGCCTCCGGGAGCGCACTCGAGGATTCGGAGCAACAGGACATCGACGTCGGTGAGACCGGGACGTTCCAGGTGAGTCCCGAGTTCCGCGGCGAAATCAATTTCACACGAGACGACATCGAGAACGCATCGGAGACCGTCGAGACCGTCGACATGGAGGTCCCGGACGAAATCGATGTCGGCGAGACGACCAACGTCACGGTCGAGGTCTTCGAGGGCAGATCGCCTGCAGACGACCTCGAAACCGTCGAGGCGTCTGGAAACGCGAGTGACACCAATGAGAGTGTCCAGAACGGAGCGGCTACGCTCAGCCTTGCACCGGACGATGAAGGTTCGATCGAGGTCACGGCAACCGGAAACGGCTACGAGATCAACGATACCATCTCCGCGTCTCTTCCGAAGCTGGTCGTCGAACCGAACACTGTGACAGTCGGTAGTAAGACGAACGTCACCGTCACGATCGAAGAGGTCGACGACGACGTCGTCTCCAACGAGCCGATATCGGTCGAGGATCCGAACGGGATTCTCACCAACGACTCCGAGGTGCAGAGCGAGACGGGCACGGACGGTGAAGCCTACCTCACACTCGAGGCGACCGAAGCGGGCTCGGTCACGATCGATGCGCCCGATACGCAGGTCGAACCGGCCACGGTGACCTTCGAAGAGAACAGTTCCAACGAAAGCCCGCCCAGTGAGGGCGACGAGGAAGAAGAACCCGACACCGGTGGCGATACCGGAGGCGGTATCGGTGGCGGTGGTGGAGGCGGTGGCGGTGCTGCCCCCGTGCCATCCCCCGACTTCAACGTCACCGACGTCACCCTCGCCGTGAACGAGATCGAGTGTGGCGAGACGGTAGACGTCACCGTCACGGTCGCCAACGAGGGCGACGCCGACGGCGAGTACGACGTCCGCGTCAAGGCCAACACCGTCACCGTCGAGAACGAGACGGTCGGGGTCGCCGCGGGCGAGACGGTCGAGGTCACTATCCCGGTGACCTTCTACCACACCGGCAAGCGAACCATCTCGGTCGACGGCGTCAAGGGCGGCAAGCTCGTCGTCCAGAAGATCGAGCCCGAGGACGTCCCGGACTCGACCGTCGACGCGGACGCACAGCCGGTCGTCGACATGGACGACGACGTCAACGGGACGGTCGTCGAGTTCGACGAGAACGTCACCGTCGACGCGCTCGTCTTCCCGAACGCTTCGAACGGCACGGCGACGGTCGCCGACCTCGAGGAACTGCCGGCGAACCTCTCGGTGGCGCCCGGCGTGCTCGTCCAGGCGATGGAGATCACCGTCCCCGAGGAACTGGAGAACCAATCGGCGACGATCCGGCTGTCGCTGAGCGCCGAGCAGTACGACGGTGACCCCGACCGTATCCACCTGGCACGCTTCAACGACGACAGCTGGCAGGTACTCGAGCCGACGTCGGTCGAGGAGTCCGACGGCGAGCTCGTCTACGAGTTCCAGACCCCCGGGTTCTCGACCTTCGCGGTCTTCGCCCAGGAGCCAGACGACACCCAGTCGACGACAACGCAGTCGACAGCGACCGATACCGGAGGTGCTGCAGAAGAGGCCGGCATGGGCACCTTCAGTATCGTCGCGTTCGCGGTCGTCGCGGTGATCGCGGCGCTCCTGGCTGTCGCCGGCGCCAGGATCTACCGGCAGAACTAACGCTGGCCAGGCCTCTCGTTTTTGCCTTCCAGCGACTCGGGATTCAGCCCAGTTCGCAACCCTTATTGCGATTATCCTCCCAGTGTCGGATGCACTCCCCGCCGGCGTAGCTCAGCTGGCAGAGCGAATCCTTCGTAAGGATTAGGTCGAGGGTTCAAATCCCTCCGCCGGCTTTCATTTCTCGGTTTACAGATGGGCAGTGTGTTCCGTCTCCGATTATCTGTCATCAGCTATTTCCCCGCTGACAGTAACAGGGATGTAAATGGGTTCGGGGCCGGCCGATGACGAATCACAGGGAGTGACGATCCAGCCCTCTGCGGTCATCGGGCTGTTGATCGCGCTCGTCGTGCTCGGAGTCGGCGTGTTCTTTCCGACCCCCGACGGCGTCTCGCCGTCGGCACAGCGCGCGCTTGCCGTGTTCCTCACCGCGCTGATTCTCTGGCTCACCAGACCGCTGCCGTACGTCGTCTCCAGTATCTT
Organism: Natronomonas salina; assembly: GCF_013391105.1. Lineage (NCBI taxonomy): Archaea > Methanobacteriati > Methanobacteriota > Halobacteria > Halobacteriales > Natronomonadaceae > Natronomonas > Natronomonas salina. The sequence goes on along the minus strand of NZ_CP058335.1, from coordinate 568,688 downwards.
CTGTGTCGTGCTCCTGTTCGGCCTGGGGACCGTCGATTCGTTCGCCGCGGCGGCGACCGGCTACACCTCCACACTCGTCTTCTTCCTCCTGCTGTTGCTGTTGCTCGCCAACACCATCTCCAGTGTCGGGCTGGACGTTCGACTGGCCGAGCGCCTCCTCGTCGCGGAGCGATCGCCCGCCCGGACCTTCCGCTCTATCGCGGGAAGCGTGCTGGCGCTGGCGCTCGTGATGCCCTCGGCGATGGCTCGTGCCGTCACGTTCATCCCCGTCGTCGAGCGCCTCACTACCAGGTTCGGGCCGAGCGAGGGGTTCGAACGCGGGTCGTACCTCCTCCTGGGACACGTCAACCCGATCGCCTCGATGGCCCTGATGACGGGCGGCGGGATGGCGCTCGTGACCTCCGAGATCGTCAACGAGTCCGTCCGGACGGTGACGTGGGTCGAGTGGGCCGTGATGATGCTCCCGCCGACGGTCGGCCTGTACGGACTCACGACGGTCGCTGCAGGCCTGTTCGCGGACATCGACGATGCGAAGCGGGCGGAGACGGTCGGGTCGCCTTCCACCGACGAAGAGCCGGAGCCGGTGACTCGCGATCAGTACATCGTCGGCGGGGTAACGGTCGGTGCCGTCCTCGGCTGGGTCGTCGGGTCGTTCGTCGGCTTGCCGACGATCGTCCCTGCAATCGTCGCCGTGGCGGTGCTCGCGCTCCCGGGCGTCGAGATCATCACGGCCGAGGACATCGCTGAGGTTAGCTGGGGCATAATCTTCCTCATCGGTGCGATGCTGTCGATCCTCGACGTGATGGAGGCGACGGGAGCGATCACCCTCGTCGTCGACATACTGACTCGATGGATTCCGTTCGCCGCCCTGACACAGTGGCAGGTCGTCCTCGCGTTGCTCACGATCGCAGTCGGCATCCGAATCCTGTTCTCGACCGGCTCGGCCGCTATCGTCGTGATACTGCCAATCGTTCTGGAGTTCGGCGGTGTGTTCGGCGTCGATCGGCTCCACCTCGCACTGTCCGTGCTGCTCGTGGTCGGTTCGACGACGATCCTGCCGTTCAACACGACCGCCGTCTTGGTCTCCATGGATCGGGGGCCGCTGTCTCATCACGACGTCGCCAGGTTCGGCGTCCTGACGATGCTGCTCTCCCTGGTCGTGGTCGCCGTCTCGTGGCTGGTCTACTGGCCGCTGGTCTCGTAGTCTCGGTCGTGAGACATATGTTCGAGCGGTCTGTACGAACGCGGAGTGAGTCGCCATCCTCCGTATCGAGTTCACCACGATGACGACCGGGATCATGGCGGAGCTAGCCAAGCGACTGCCGGCACTCCGGAGCATCGAACTCGATAACGCGTTCTACGTTGAGGACGGGGCCTGGATCGAATCGCTGACCATCGTCTCCGAGGAGCCCTTCGACCCTCAGGCGATTGTCGACGATATCTCCGGGGTGTCGCTGTACTACACCAGCGAGATCCCCACCGAATCGAGCGACGTGGAGATCCGCCGGATCACCGTCCTGGCGAAGGAGTCGTACCCGTTCATCCTCGGACTGGTCCTGCGACAGGAAGCCATCCCGAACCGAATTGTCCTCCAGAACGGGGTCTTCGAGGTCGTCGCGACGACGCGGGACTGGGACCAGTTCCGGTCGCTGGCCGACGAGATTCAGGCGACCCTCGGCGAGTTCGAACTGCTGTCGGTCACACAGGACGAGGAGCCGGGCGAGCTACTCGACAGCGGCCGACTGACCGAGGTCCTCGTCTCGAAGCTGACCACCGAACAGCTGGCGATACTGGAGATGGCCTACAATCACGGCTACTTCTCGGTCCCGCGGGAGATCTCGGAGACGGAACTGGCCGCCGAACTCGACATCGCGCAGTCGACGGTCAGCGAGCGGTTGCGAACTGCGGAAGGCGCGCTCCTCGAACTCATCTACGGGCCCCGCGAGTAGTGGCCGAGGCCGAGCACCTACTGGCCGTCTACTTATGAGTTGGTCCAACCGCTCTGCTGCCAGATTCCGCCCGGCCCTACTTAAAGTTCGATAGGTATCGCCCCGGATAGGGAATAGACCGATTCTATACAACCCAATATAGTGGGGCAGGATGGCACACCAGAACCAGGACTCGACCCGTGGTCCTTCTCCTCGGCTCACCCGCCGTCGCTACGTGGCGTCGGCGGCCGCGGTCGGCGCTGCTGCGCTGGCGGGGTGCAGCGGCGGCGACCGGAATGCCGAAGACCTCACCCCGGAGGTGCCGGAGGGGACGCCGGAGACGGTCGAAACGCAGTACTGGCGCGACTGGGAGACGATCGACGCGGAGTCACCGCCGCTCGACTACAGCGCGACGGCCGGGGCCGTCCTGGACCGACTGCCGGTCGAGTTCTCGCGGGAGGACGACCCCTGGATGCGCGAGCACGCGTTGATGGTGAAGCGAGGACTCAACGACCTGGGCATCAGCGTCGACTTCAACGATAGGCCGCTGAACCAGCTGTACGCCCAGAGCTGGTCGACCGCCGGCCTCGAGGCAGTCATCTCGATGAGCACCCACGGGCCGGACCCTCAGCGGGGACTCGACCCCAATCCCCTCCTGATGCGCAGAACCGAGGGGAACCTCTCGAACTACGATAACTACTACCACCCCGAGTTACAGGAACTGCTGATCGAACAGGCTCAGGAAACTGACCGGGAACGCCGAGAGGAACTGGTCGACCAGGCTCAGGAGATCTTCGCGGAGGACGTCGGCGCGCTCATCACGCTCTTCTCCGACATCGTCACGGCCGTGAACTCCGAGCGGTGGAGCGGCTACGTCCGGACGCCGGGGAACGGGCCCACGGGCGACTCCTTCCAGTGGACCGAGGTGAACCTGCAACCCGAGACCGACGACCGGACCTACGTCAAGGGCGTCACGACCTCGATGAACTCCCTGAACCTGCCCTGGGCGGCCGGCGGCGCCGAGGAGAAGCGCCTCTCGTTCATCTACGACGGGCTCTTCGACGCGACGCCCGATCTGGGCGTCGTCCCCGCGCTCGCGTCGGGCGGCGGCTTCGTCGACGACACGACCGTCGAGCTGTCGCTCCGGGAGGGCGTCGAGTGGCACGACGGCGAGCCGTTCACGGCCGAGGACGTGAAGTTCACCGTCGACTACTACCAGGAGTACTCGGCGTCGAGCCAGACGCCGTTCTACGAGCCGATCGACTCCGTCGAGGTCCTCGGCGACCACGAGGTCCGGTTCAACCTCACGAACCCCGACGCCTCGTTCATGACCCAGCGGGTGGTCCGCAGCGTCATCATCCCGAAGCACCGATGGGAGGACGTCGACTCCCCCTCACAGCACAACCCCGACCCCCCAGTCGGGACCGGTCCCTTCGTCTTCGAGAACTGGGAGCAGGGGACGCGCTTCGAGGCTTCGCGGAACGACGGCCACTGGATGTTCGACGACGAGTGGCGGGCCGACGTGCTGGGCGACCAGGCCGAGCGCGGCGACGGTATCGAGGGGGTCGTCTGGATCAACATCGGCAACATCGACGCCCTGCTCGGGTCGCTGGAGGGCGGCGAGATCGACGCCGTCGGCACGACGCTCTCGAACAGCCAGGCAGATCGGGCCTCCGATACCGACGGCATCGAGACCATCGTGACCGGGAACTTCGCGCCGCTCGATAACAAGCTGATGTTCTCCTGTCCGCTGGTCCGCGACAAGGAGTTCCGCGTGGCGCTCGCGAAGGCGATGAACTCCGAGCGGTTCGTCGACGAGGTCCTGCTGGGCCGCGGGACGGTCCCTACCGGTGAGAACCCGATCTCGGATCTGACCCAGTGGCACAACGACGACGTCACCCACTATGAGTACGACATCGAGGCGGCCCGGGCGATCCTCGAACGCGCCGGGTACACGTGGGACGACAACGACAACCTGCGGTTCCCGAACGGCGACGCCTGGGCGGCGTTCGTCGAGCGGATCCAGGACGGCAACCAGTACAAACGTCGTGACGAACTCGACCAGCCCGACTTCTCGTAACAGCAAGGTGCCAGCATGATTCCACACACAGCACGACACTCGACCCGCAGCAAACCGACGGCACGTACCGATGCAGGACCATCCCGGCCGATCCGTGAGGTGCGCCGATGAACCAGTTCCTGCGATTCCTGCTCAAGCGGATCGCCGTCTCCATCGGTCTGACGCTCGTGGCGGTCTCGGTCATCTTCGTCGTCCTCCGGCTCCTGCCGGGGAGCCCGTTCGAGGCCCTCGTGACCTCCGGGAACCTCAACCAGGAACAGATCGAGGAAATCCGGGCCATGTACGGCCTGAACAAACCGATGTGGCAGCAGTACCTCGACTACATCTGGAGCCTGCTGACATTCCAGTTCGGCTACTCCATCCTCCGGAGCCAGCCGGTCTGGGAGGTCCTCGAGCCCCGGCTCGTGAACACGCTCGTCCTGCTGGTGCCGGCGCTGGTGACGACGGCGATCCTGAGCTCTCTGCTCGGCATGTACGTCGGCTGGAACCGCGGGAGCACCCTCGAGAAGGCCAGCATCATCACGACGACGTTCCTGCGGTCGACGCCCGTGTTCATCACCGCCATCTTCTTCATCATCATCTTCGCGTACAACCTCGAACTCGTCCCCGCCTTCGGGATGCGGTCGGTGACGGCGACCCCGGACGGCTACCTCGATACCTTCCTCTCCCTGGACTTCGCCCACCACTACATCCTGCCGTTCACCATCGCGGTGTTGTACTTCAGCGGCGACTTCCTGTTGCTCGCCCGCAACGGCGTCGTCGAGAAGCGCGGCTCGGAGTTCCTCAAGCTGCACCGCGCCAAGGGCCTCACGGAGATGGAGCAGCTCGCCCGCGCCGGGCGGAATTCGATGCTACCCATCCTGACGTACTTCGCGCTCCGCCTCGGGATGATCTTCCAGGGGCTGATCCTCCTCGAGGTCGTCTTCGGCTGGCCCGGGATCGGCCGGGAGCTCGTCCTGGCGATCCAGCAGCAGGACTACCCGCTCGTCCAGGCCGCGGTGTTCATCATGGCGCTCGCGGTGATCATCGCGAACCTCCTCGCTGACGTCCTCTACGCGTACTTCGATCCGACCGTATCGACCAGCGGAGGTGGGACCGCATGAGCACCGAGACGGAGCAGCGATCAGCCATCTCCGAGCGCCTCCACAGCTGGGGCGGCTTCGTCGCCGACCAGTTCGCGTTCCTCCGACAGGACCGACTGGCGTTCGCCGGGCTCATCATCGTCGCGCTGTTCGTCCTGCTGGGTCTGTTCGGGCCGATGCTCGCCCCGCACGACCCCATCGAACACGACGTCCGCGGCGAAGACGGACAGATACTCCGGCTTGACCAGCCGTCCGGAGAGGCGGTGTTCGGCACGACCGCCTTCGGGAAGGACGTCCTGAGCCAGTTCCTCGCGGGCGCGCAGCCGACGTTCATCGTCGGACTGTTCGGCGGGGTCGGAACCGGGGTCATCGGCTTCCTCGTCGGGCTGGTCAGCGGCTACTACGGCGGCTGGGTCGACGAGGTGTTGATGCGGCTGACCGACCTGACGTTCTCGCTGCCGTTCATGCCGATGGCGCTGCTGTTGCTGACGTTCGTGACGCCGAGCGTCTGGCTGATCACGGCCATCATCGCGGGCTTCCTCTGGAAGATGCCCGCCCGTGTCGTCCGCTCGGAGGTCCTCTCGGTCCGGGAACGGACGTTCGTGAAGTCCGCGAAGGCCAGCGGCGCCAGCGACCTCCGGACGATGCTGTACCACGTCGCGCCGAACGTGCTGCCCATCGGCTTCCTGTACACCGCCTACGGCGTCGCCTGGGCCATCGCCGCGCAGGCCAGCCTCGCGTTCCTCGGCTTCGGCGACCCGACGATGACCAGCTGGGGTCGGATGCTCCGGCAGGTCTTCGAGTCCGGGAACATGCGGGTCGCCTGGTGGTGGGTCCTCCCGCCCGCCATCGGTATCGCCGCGATAACCACCTCGGTCTTCCTCATCGGGCGCGCCTACGAGGAGGTCGTCAACCCAGAGATCCGATCCGAACAATGACGCTACTCAACATCGAGAACCTGAAGGTCACGTACGCAACCGACGACGAGACGGTCCACGCGGTCAACGACGTCTCGTTCAGCATCGACGAGGGAGTGAACTACGGCCTCGCCGGCGAATCCGGCTCGGGGAAGTCCACCGTCGCCGAGGCCATCCTCGGGTTGCTTCCCGGGAACGGGACCGTCGAATCGGGCACCGTCGAGTTCGAGGGTCGCGACCTCACCGCCCTCTCCGAGGCGGAACGCCGGGACGTCCTCTGGGAGGACATCGCCTACATCCCCCAGAGCGCGATGGACTCGCTGGACCCGGTGATGTCGACCGGCGACCAGATCGCCCAGGCGATCCACACCCACCGGAACGTCACGGACTCGAAGGCCCGCGGGCGCGTCCGCGAACTGTTCGAGATGGTGGGCCTCGACCCCGACCGCATCGACGACTACCCACACGAGTTCTCCGGCGGGATGCGTCAGCGCGTCACGATCGCCATGGCGCTGGCGCTGGAGCCGGACCTCATCATCGCCGACGAGCCGACGACCGGCCTGGACGTTATCGTCCAGGACAAGATCATCGACAAGATCCTGGAGATCCAAGAGCGGATGGACAGCTCGCTTCTCCTCATCACCCACGAGATCGGCGTCATCGCGGAGACCTGCGACGAGCTGTCGATCCTCTACGGCGGGAAGGTGATGGAGCAGGGAAGCGTCGACAACGTGCTCGTCAACCCGACCAACCCCTACACGATGGGGCTGAAGAACTCCTTCCCGGAGATCGACGAGGGCGACGAGGATCCGGTTGCCATCCCTGGGTCGCCCCCGAATCTCAATCAGGAGCCCTCGGCTTGCGTCTTCAAGGACCGGTGTCCGTTCTCGACCGAGGAGTGCGAGGAGTCCCATCCACCTCTGCACGAACTGCCGAACCGGAATCACCGGTCGGCGTGCCACCACGTCGATCAGGCCGCGACGATGCGCGAGGAAGCGAAGAACCCCGAGACGTGGGACATCACCGACGACGGGGCGGGGGAGTCCGGTCGCGGTGAGGTCATCCTCGAGACGGACAATCTGGAGAAGTACTACGAGCAGAGCCAGTCGCTCATCGGGAAGTTCCGCGGCGAGTCCCCGGATTACGTGAAGGCCGTCGACGGCGTCTCGCTGTCGGTCCGTCGCTCCGAGGTGCTCGGCATCGCGGGGGAGAGCGGCTGTGGGAAGTCGACGCTCGGCGAGACGATCGCGCTCCTGGAGGAGCCGACGGGCGGCGAGATGGTCTTCGACGGCGAGTCGCACGACCACTACATGGACGGGAACCTCAAGGAGTTCCGCCGGAAGGTCCAGATCATCTTCCAGGACCCCTTCGACTCGCTGAACCCGCGACAGACGGTCCGCAAGCTGGTCGGCGAGCCGCTGACGATCCACGGCTACCGCACCGACGAGAAGGAACAGGCGATCATCGAGACTCTCGAGCGAGTGGGCCTGACGCCGGCCGAGCAGTTCCTCGACCAGTACCCCCACGAGCTCTCCGGCGGCCAGCGCCAGCGCGTCGCCGTCGCGAAGGCGCTCGTGCTGGACCCCGACTTCCTCATCTGCGACGAGCCGGCCTCGATGCTGGACGTCTCGCTGAAGGTCAACCTGCTGAACCTCCTGCGTCGGCTCGCCGATACCGAGGACATCGGGATCGTCTACATCTCCCACGACCTCGCGAGCCTGATGCAGGTCTCCGACCGGCTCGCCATCATGTACCTCGGCCGAATCATCGAGGAGGGCGACGTCGACCGCATCGCTGCCCAGCCGAAACACCCCTACACGTCCTCGCTGTTGGCGGCGGCGCCGGAGAAGGACCCCACCGCCGACCGGACCCGGGTGTTGCTCGAGGGCGAGCCTCCGGACCCGGTCGACCTGCCCTCCGGGTGTGCGTTCGCGCCGCGGTGTCCGAAGTCCGAAGAGAAGTGCTGGGGCGTCGAGCCCGGCCTCGACGAAGCCGGCGACCCCGACCACCGGGCGGCGTGTTACTTCCCGGACGACGAGACGGAATCGGCGGTGGCGAAGACGCCGCCGACGGACGAGACTGGACCCGAAATGCCGACCGACGTCGATTCGATGGGCGACTGACCGATGACGGCGACCAGCATCGGGATGGTGGGGATCGATGCTGGCTCGACGGCGCTCGTCGCCACCCTCGGCGTCGGCGCGCTCCTGGTGTTGCTCGTCCTGTCGGCGTTCTTCTCGTCGGCCGAGATCGCGATGTTCTCGCTGCCCCGACACCGGATCGAGGCGCTGGCCGAGGAAGGCGTGGACGGCGCCGAGACGGTCGAGGCGCTGAAATCCGACCCCCATCGGCTGCTCGTGACGATCCTCGTCGGGAACAATCTCGTCAACATCGCCATGTCGTCGCTGGCGACGGCTCTGCTCGCGATGTACCTCGCGCGCGGCCAAGCCGTCCTCGCGGCCACGTTCGGGGTCACCGCGGTCATCCTCCTGTTCGGCGAGAGCGCGCCGAAGTCCTACGCCATCGAGCACACGGAGTCGTGGGCGTTGACCGTCGCCCGACCACTCCGACTCTCCGGGTACGTCCTGCTGCCGCTCGTGGCCACGTTCGACCGGTTGACCCGCCTGGTCAATCGCGTGACCGGCGGCGGGTCGGCGGTCGGCGACCCGTACGTGACCCGCGAGGAGATACGGGAGGTGATACAGACGGGGGAGAGCGAGGGGGTGATCGATTCCGTGGAGCAACAACTGCTTCGAAGGGTGCTCCGGTTCGAGGCGACCATCGCCAAGGAACTGATGACGCCGCGACTCGACGTCACGGCGGTCCCCCGGACCGCGACGGTGGAAGAGACCGTATCGACGTGCGTCGACAGCGGTCACACCCGACTCCCGACGTACGACGGCGACCTCGATACCATCGTCGGCGTGATCGAACTGGGTGACATCGCCAACGCGCCGGCGGGTGACCGGATCGACCGGTTCGTCGCCGAGACCCTCACCGTCCCCGAGAGCAAGCCGGCCGACGAGCTCTTCCGGGAGATGCGGCGGCGGCGAATCGAACAGGTGGTCGTCGTCGACGAGTTCGGCACCATCGAGGGCCTCGTCACGACCGAGGATATCGTCGAGACGATCGTCGGTGAGATTCTGGACGCCCGGGAGTCGGAATCCCTCGAGGTCGTCGACGAGCGCACGGTCCGCGTCGACGGCACGGTGAACGTCGAGAGCGTCAACGAAGTCCTCGACGTCGACCTGCCGGAGGGTGAGGCCTACGAGACCGTCGCCGGCTTCATCTTCGATCGGTCCGGGCGGCTCGTCAGCGCCGGTGAGACGTTCGCCTACGAGGGCCACGAACTGACCGTCGAAGCGGTCGACACGACACGGATCGAGCGGGTGGAGATCACGAACACGGGAGCTACCAACTCGCAGTCCACCTCCTCGCTCGATACCGACGAATCCAGCGTGACCGTATCGTGATGGCCTGTAGTCACCCGTCTTCGTCGATGACCGTCACGACCGGTCGATCAGACTCGAGGAGCACGGACTGGGCGGTACTACCGAAGAGAGCCTTCCCCGCGGGTGACCGTTTCCGCCCGCCCACGACGATGTACTCCGCCTCCACGTCACGGGCGACGTCGATGATGGAGTCGACAGGATCGCCTACTTGTCCGACCGTCGATACCATCTCGAAGTTCGGTTCGTCGAGGGTCTCCATCACCACTTCATTGGCGACGTTCGCCGCGGCATCGGCTCGCTGTTCCTTGCTGTACCCCCGGAACTCGTCGACCTGCTCGACGGTCTTCTTCCGGGATTCGAAGGCCTCCTGCGTGACGACGTGGAGGACGTGCAGTTCCGTCTCGTACGCGGTCGCCAGGTCATAGCCGGTCTCGACGACTGGATCGCGTTCGTCGTCGCCGTCGACGGTCGCCAATATTGTCATATATTATTTAATACAATTTATTCTACATATATTCTCCGATTCCCGATCTCTCCGCTGGTCGTTTCGGCGGTCGCTGCTGAAGGCTATCCCGTCCTATCTCGCGGTCCAGGCACCTGCGTGGAAGCCTCTCTGACGACGGGGACGAGGCGGACCCGTAGCGCACGGTTACACCGTCGAATCAGTTCGGACTCAGAAGGGTAAGCTCCTACATCATCTAGGTCGGTGCCTCGATTCCATTTCCATTGAACCCCTAATTGCCTCCCCTCTCGTGACGTCTCCTCCAGCACAGTTGAACGGAGTTCTAACACCAGATTATCACAGATATAATAACGATGAGGGACCAAGAAGATTGAGTCGAATGACTGGACAGGAGTCGGACGCAAACGATCTCACTCGTCGCGCCCTCGCCCGTCGCGTTTCGCTCGCCGCCTCGGGGAGTGTGCTCCTCGCCGGCTGTACGACCGACGCCGACGACGACGAGACACCCACCCCGGAGCCGACGACCGACGAATCGCCGACGCCGGAGCCCACTACCGAGGAGTCCACACCCGACGAGACTCGAATCGCGGGCGTCCCGGTCGAGCGCCGCAGCTACGACCTCGCGGAGCTACCGTACGAACGTCGACCGCAGTTCTTCGGCGACTTCCGTCGTGACGAACCCGAGTGCCTCTACAGCGTCGAGCGTGTCCAGCGCGTCGACGACCTTCAGGAGGCGACCGTCGGCGACCAGACCGGTCACTTCCCGTTGCGGTCGGCGCGGTGGCTCCTCCGGCTCCTCCATTGCTATCGCGTCTCCGGCGACGAGGGATACCTCGACCGCGCCGAGGAGATGTCGGAAGCGTTCCTCGAGGACGCCGTGACCGACGAGGCCGGCACACCCTACTTCCCCTATCGGGTGGACAAGGGCGGTTCGAGCACGCAACTGGAGGCCCCGTGGTTCTCGGGGATGGTCCAGGGCGTAGCGCTCTCGGCGTACACGTACTTCCACGAACTGACCGGCGAGGACCGGCACCGGGAGAACGCCGACCGCGTCTTCCGGAGCTTCACGACGCTCGACCGCCACACCGACGGTCCGTGGACGAGCATGGTCGACGACGGCTACTACTGGATCGAGGAGTACCCGGCCGATCCACCCACGCACGTGCTGAACGGGTACTGCGTCGGGCTGTGGGGTGTCTACGACTACTGGCTGCATACTCGATCTGCTGAGAGTCGCGCGGTCCTCGAAGCCTCCCTGACGACGCTCGAGGACACTATGGAGAAGTTCCGCGTCCCGGGCGAGGTCAGCTACTACGGCCTCGACAGCTACAACTGGTACGAGAACGGTGAGGAGGCCTACAGCGAGGCCTACCGCGGCAACCAGTTCTATCACGACATCCACATCGCCCAACTGGACAAACTCCACCAGATCTCGAACGAGGACTACTTCGGGGAGATGCAGGATACGTTCGTAGCGGACAGTCCCCCCGAGGAAGAAGACGAAGACGAGGAATAGGGATCCACCTGCCCGATTCTCGGTTCCAGTCAGAAACCGATCCAGAGACTGCTCAGAGCTCTTTGACCATACAGGTCGCAGACGTGGGACAGAGGTCTCGGAACTCTGTCGTCCCTCGGATCTCGGACGGTGCAGCGTCACGGTCGATCCTCTCGTACCCCCGTCGCCGGAAGAAGTCCTCGGCGGTCGTCGTCAGCAGATATAGCGTATCGACGCCGGCAGCCTTCGCACGCTCTTCCAGTTCGTCACACAGCGTCGATCCCAGTCCCTGGCCCCGGGCCGACTCGTCGACGACGAGCGACCTGAGTAGCCCGACCGATTCGTACAGTTCGAGGCCGCCCGCCCCGACCACGGTGTTCTCCGAGCGCGCGGCGACGAATCGCCCCAGTCCGTCCCGGACGTCCGCTGTGGGAAGGTCGTTCTCGGTCAGGAGGGTCTCTATCCGATCGAGTTCCTCGTCCGTGGCCGGCTGGAAGGTGATCGAGGTGTCGGTCATAGACTCGTATTCTCGGAACGATTGTCGAATCAGGTGGTCGGCTTCTCGGCTTCGATCGTCGCCGAGACGACGTAGTCACTCAGGTCGCGTTCCTCGTCCCACTCGCGGATGAACGACTCGCTGTCGGACTTCGAGTCGATGGCGACGTCGATGAACCCCGCCTCTGACAGCATCGACTCGAGGTCCGGTATCGACGAGGCACCACCGACGCAGGCCGCCACCGACTCCGGGTCTGCCTGGAGGTCGAACGGTAACTCTGCGGTCAGGACGACGTCCGAGATGGCGAGTCGGCCGCCCGGCCGCAGGACACGGTAAGCCTCGCGGAACACCTGCGGCTTGTCGGGCGAGAGGTTGACGACGCAGTTCGAGATGATCACGTCGACGGACGCGTCGGCGACGGGCAGGTGCTCGATCTCGCCGAGCCGGAACTCGACGTTCGAGGCGTCGTTCTCCGCGGCGTTCTCGCGGGCCTTCTCGACCATCGCCGGCGTCATGTCGACACCGACGACGCGTCCATCGTCGCCGACCTCCTGGGCGGCCAGGAAGCAGTCGAAGCCGGCGCCCGCCCCGAGGTCAAGGACCACATCGCCCGCCTCGAGACTGGCGATGGCCGTCGGATTGCCACAGCCCAGCCCCAGGTTCGCCCCAGAGGCGACGGCAGCTACGTCCTCGGCCGCGTAACCCCGTTCCAGGGCTGCCTCGTCAGACGACTCACAGCTATCCTGTCCACCACCGCAACATGTCGATCCCTCGGCGGCGATGGTGCCGTACCGTTCCCGGACGGCGGCGCGCTGTTCCGCGGCGTCGAGTCCCGGTTCCACCCCGGCGGACGTCGACTCGTCAGTCATCGGTCATCGCCCTCGTCTCGTCGAGCACGCTCAGGACCCGTTCGGCTCGCGGCGTCGTGGAGTAGTAGCGCCACCGGCCCTCCTTGCGACGCTCGACAAGTCCCGCCCCGAAGAGCCGGGAGAGCGCCTGACTGACGGCACCCTGGCTCACGCCGAGCGACGGTTCGAGCTCGCAGACGCAGATCTCGTCGTCGGCCCCCGCGATGAGGCGCAGCGCCTCGTAGCGCGTGTCGTTGCCCAGCGTCGTGAGCAACTGGACGTCGTTGGCTAGCTCCTCCTCGGTCAACCCGTGGTCGGCGGAACAGCACGCATCGGACCTGGCGGGGCCGGAACCGCTCGAATCGGCGTCGCTTGCGTTCTCGGACATCTTAGATAGTGCTAATATTAGCACCTTCGAATATAGTTGTTTCGGCGATTGAGAACACAGTACGTGTCGTATCGGGGCAGGGTGACCATCCCTCCCAGGCTGTCTAGTAGAACACGAGGGCCTGGTTCTCAGCGATCGAACAGTCCGTGGAAACTGAAAGCAACCCCCTACCCGTTACACAACTATTACTTGCACCCACCGCTCCGGCGTACCTAGACACATGGGAGAAATCAGAAACAGGTTGTTGGTTGGTAGCGTGCTCTTCGTCGTCGCCATCGTCGCGGTACAGTTCGCAGGCGTCGCGGCAGCCGGGCACGGTTCGCCGGCGAACTTCACCGTCTACCCGGAGACCACCGAGGATCGGAGCCCCTCCACGACCACCGGGAACTACGTGATGAGCTCGGCGGGCGCCGACGCCTTCGATAGCGAACGCGGGCTCAAGTACGTCGACTTCTACTGGATCGAGAGCGACCAGGCGAGCTTCACGGGCTGTAACCCGGACAACGCCCGGACGTTCGGCATCGACCGGGGGAACAACAACACCGGCACCCAGACCGACGTCGACCTGCTCGAGCACATGAAGAACTACAACGTGGGCGACAACCGGATCACCCTCGAACTCTTCGACGAAGGGGACTTCGGCGGTGACCCGATCAACCTCAACGCCCCCGACGCGACGATCGCCGTCCTCGCGGACTGCGTCGAGAACACCGGCGACCCCGGCTGGTACCAGTTTCAGGGATACGTGAACGGGACCACGTACGACGACAGCTACGAGGAGGTCTACCTGGACTCCCACTACTTCTGGATCGGCGACTTCGAGTCGGAAGCGGGGGCCCGTGAGGAACTCGGACCGCCGCCGTCGGAAGATGGACCGAGCGACGGAAACGGCGATAGTGACGGGAGTACTGGAGAGGGAACCACCGAACAGGAGGCGACGCCGACTCGCACCGACGATTCCTCTGACGAGAATGGTGACGATGGGGCGGAATCGACGTCCGAGGAGGGAAGCTCACAAACCGGAACGCCTGCACCCACGTCGACGGACGCAGTGAACGACGAGGGGAGTGACGGTGGGAGTACCGCGGAGGATTCGACCGCCGACGGTCAGGATGCGGGAGCGAACAGCGCCGGAGCGAACGGCCAGTCCACCCCGACGCCGGGTGACGGGCCGGGCTTCGGGGCACTCGTCACCGTGTTCGCACTGCTGTCGGCGGCGCTGCTGACTCGTCGGTGGTAACGCTCTGAAAACACCGAATTCTGGTGGCGACTCCCGCTTCTCAGCCGCTCGACTCCGCGGTGCGGAGAAGCGCCGACAGCATCTTCGATTCGGCCTTGCGGAGGTGCTCGTCGACAGTCGAGGGGGCACACTCCAGGGTCTCTGCCAGGTCGCTCTGGTTGACCTGTCGCGGGATGTCGTAGTAGCCCATGTCCACGGCCGTCTCGAAGACCTCGCGCTGGCGGTCGGTCAGCATCGACAGCATGTCCCGGGTTCCCGGTGAGTACTGGCCGACCTGCTGGATGGAGATGTTGATGTCGTCCGGGACGGCCTTCAGGGCCTCGCGGAGCATGTCGTGGGTGCCGACGATGGTGACGAGGACGCCGCCGCGGTCGGTGAACTCGATCGGCGTGTCGATGATGAGCGCGAACTCGTAGCACAGCGCCATCAGCGTCCCGGCGGGCTCGCCGGGGTGGACATGGAGGTAGAGGTGGAAGGTGTTCTCGGCCTCCACCTTGAGGATATCGTAGCTGATGACGTAGTCGTTGGCTTCGACGGACTCCACGACGGCGTTGCGGTCGCCCGCGAGCCGGTAGAGCAACACGCCCGTCCCGTCGCCGAAGGCGTCGATGTGGAGCAGTGCCTCCCGTTCGACCCCGCCGAGGGTGGCCAGCTCCGCGTCGACCGGGTGAATCCCGTTGTGGTCCGACGTCAGGACGAGGTCGAAGTATCGCATGCGCTGTTCTACACCGGTGTATTGCATCGACCGGGGTAATCGTTTGGGTCCCCCGGGTATTTTCAACACCTGTTACAACAGGGAAACCGTTTATAAGAAGTGCGGGCGAGGCGGCCGTATGCGCAAGGTCGCCATCGACGACGTCGACGTCGAACGGAGTCCCCTCGGGGTCCACAGCGTCCGCAAACCCGTCTCGGACGCGCTGGGCACCGAGCACTTCGCGATGAACTACTTCGAACTGAAACCCGGCGAGTCGTTCTCCGGGGGCCTCCACACCCACCACGACCAGGAGGAGGTCTTCTACGTCCTGGAGGGCGAGGCGACCTTCGACGTCGCGGACGAACCGAGTTCCGAGGCCACCGAGCCGGTCACCGTCTCCGCCGGCGAGGTGATCCGGTTCCCGCCGGGGCAGTACCAGGAGGGGTACAACGACGACGAGGAGGAGTCGGTCGTCGGCTTCGCCTTCGGCGCGCCGTCCTCGAAGCACGACTGGGAGTCCATCGAGTCGGTGCTGCACTGCAGCGAGTGCGGCGAGGAGACCGGCCACGGCCTCTCGCTGACCGACGAGAACCGCTTCGAGTTCACCTGCCAGGAGTGCGGCAACGAGGTCACGTTCTGAACCAGTCGCTGGCCGGGACGAGCGCCTAGTTTTCGCGCCGGAAGGAAAGATACTTTGAACTTCGTGTGGGGAGTGTACGTATGCCACGTTGTCGCAACTGCGAGACGTTCGTGACGGACAACTACGTGCGCGTCTTCGCGCCGCAGGGCATGGAGACGGTCCGCGTCTGCCCGAACTGCGAGGACAAGTTGAGGGACGGCGCGGAGGTCCGCGAGGCCCGGTCGACGCGACAGAACTGATCAGTCGTCGCAATCGGCCGCCGCGGCCGCGGCCTCGTCGGCGAGGAACCGTTCTCCCCGCTCGGTGACCGCGTAGATGGACTCCCCACTGATCGGTTCGACCAGCCCGTGGTCGACGAGCGCCTCGACGCGCCGCTCGACGTATCCCAGGTGCATCCCCAGTCGGTTCGCGATGAGCGGCACGTAATCTGGCGGGTGCTCCTCGAGGTATCGCAGGATGCGCTCGTCTGCCGGATGCGTCCACTCTGGGCTGGCTGCCATCGATTGTCCCTCCGGCAATATATGCGACGTGGTACCACATAACAGTATTGGTTGAGCTGTTACCGGATAGATACGTCCGGGAGGCGAGTGGTAGCAGCGTCGGCGCTACGAACGAGTCGGCGAGGAGTGTCTGGCCGGCGGGGTTCGGAGCCGCTCGACGAGTTCGGATTCCGAAACGGGGTGGGCGGTCGGCGGCGCATCGACGCCATCGAGCGCGAACAGGGGGTCGCAGTCGCGGGCCAACGCCCGGTTCGCCTCGTCGAGTGGCCCGGCGATCACCGTCGCGTCGGCAGCCGCGACCAGCTCGGCGACCCGACTCCGTCGGTCGTCCGAAACGGTGTCGAACGGCGGCGCGGTGACGACCTCGCTCGCGACGCTGTGGGCCGTCGCGGCCGCGACGTCGCCCTCCGGGAGCACGCCGACGGTCACCTCGATGCCGGCGTCGACCAGCCGGCCGATCACTCGGGCCGCGGCCTCCCCGCGACCGAAGACGTGGACGCGTCGATCGCCCGGGGGCGCGTCGGACAGCGGCGTCACGGCCCGCGTCCCCGTCACGGGGTTCGTCGTCACCGCCGCGCGGACGTCGAAGGCGGTCTCGACGTGGCCGGCCGTCAGCACGTCTTCTGGAGGACCGGCGGCCAGCACCCGGCCGTCCGAGAGCAGCGCGACGGCGTCGCAGAACCGCGCCGCCAGCTCCAGGTCGTGGATGGCCGCGACGACCGCCTTGCCCTCGGCGGCGAGCTCGCGGGCCAGCGACAGCGTCCGGATCTGGTGGTTCACGTCGAGGCTCGCCGTCGGCTCGTCGAGCAGGAGGACGGGCGTCTCCTGGGCGAGCGCCCGCGCGAGGACGACACGTTGACGCTCACCGCCCGAGAGGTCGCCGACCGACCGCTCGGCGAACCGCGCGGTGTCTGTCCGTTCCATGGCCCCCCGGACGGCCTCGCGGTCGGCGACCGTCGTCGACGAGAACCGCGACCGGTGCGGCGTCCGACCCATCGCGACGACGTCCTCGACGTCGAAGTCGAAGGCCAGCGCCGTCTCCTGGGGGACGGTCGCGACCCGGCGGCCGATCTCCCGGGCCGACAGCGACGCCACGTCCGCCCCATCCACGGTGACGCGACCGCTCGTCGGCGCCAGCAGGCCGTTACAGGTCCGCAGCAGGGTCGTCTTCCCGGCGCCGTTCGGGCCGACCAGCGCGAGGAACTGCCCCTCCTCGGCGGTCAGCGAAACTTCCTCGAGGACGGTCGACCCGCCGAGGTCGACGCGGACCCCGTCGACGTCGATCACAGCGCGTGCACCTCCCGGTCGACCAGCAGGTACAGGAAGAACGGCGCGCCCAGCGCGGCGGTGACGATGCCGACCGGCATCTCGGCGGCCCCCGAGCGGGCGACGGTGTCGGTCGCCACGAGGAAGACCGAACCGGCGAGCGCGCTGGTCGGCAGGAGGATGCGGTGGTCGGGACCGACGACCAGCCGCATCGCGTGGGGGACGATGAGGCCGACGAAGCCGATGACGCCCGAGACGGCGACGGCCGCCGCGGTGACGACGCTGGAGGCCGCCAGCAGGATGCGTTTGGTACGCTCGACCTCGATACCCAGGGTGTGGGCGTCCTCCTCCCCGAGCAGCAGGACGTTCAGGTCGCGGGCGTACGCGCACAGGAGGACGAAGAAGACGGCGACCACCGGGAGGGCGAGCCAGACTTTCGGCCACGTGCTGTCGTGGAGGTGGCCCATCAGCCAGTAGACGGCCCGCTGGAGGGTCTCGCCGGCGTGCAGCAGCATGTACGAGATGACGGCCCCCAGGAACGTCTGGACGGCGACGCCCGCAAGCAGCAGCGTCGCCACGGGCGTCCGCCCGCCCTCCGTGGCGATCAGGTAGACGCCGAATGCGGTCACCAGCGCGCCGACGAAGGCGAACGCCGGCAGCCCGAAGCCCGCCGACAGCGGTAGCGCCGCCCCGAAGACGATGAAGGCGACCGCGCCGACCGCGGCGCCCGTCGAGACGCCGATGATCGATGGGTCGGCCATCGGATTGCGGAAGAACCCCTGCATGACGGTGCCGGCGAGCGCGAGCGCGAAGCCGACGATGGCGCCGAGCAGGATGCGCGGCAGCCGGACGGTGCGGACGATGGCCTCGCTGGTCGCCGGCACTTCGAAGTCGAACGGGCGAACCCAGGAGATTCCACTCCGCGTCGGCAGCGGCAGCGCGACACCGTTCAGCGCCGCCATCACGACCTCGAGGGGACCGATGTCGGCCGGCCCGACCATCGCGCTGCCGACGGCGACGGCGACGAGCAGCGCGACGAGGGTCGTCGACCACGCGACCGTCCGACGGAGGACCATGATACAAGCATGGTTGGTTTAGCCAAATACTTATTGTATACGCTTCTTGGCGTGAACGATGCGCAAGCTCCGAGCCACACTGATCGCGACCCTGCTGGTCGTGTCCCTCTGCGGTATCGCGGTGACCCCCGCGACCGCGAGCCACGACGGCGGGACCGACTGTTCGTTCCCCGTGTCGGTCACCGACGGCACCGGGAGTGAGGTGACGCTGAACGAATCCGCGGAGACCGTCGTCGCTGCCGACGCGGCCTCGGCCCAGACGTTCTGGGAGATCGGCGCCGCGGACCGCGTCGTCGGCATGCCGGTCCGCGACTACACCCAGTACCTGAACGGCTCCCAGAACCGGACCGACGTCATCTCCGACGACGGGATGGGCCTCGACGTCGAGACCATCATCGAACTCGACGCCGACCTCGTCGTCGTCCCGAACTACGCGAGCGACGAGACCGTCCAGCAGCTCCGGGACGCCGACCAGACCGTCTACCGCTCGCCCTTCGAGTCGTCCTTCGAGGACATCTACGCGAAGACCGAACTGTACGGCCACTTCGTCGGCGACTGCGAGGCGGGCGCGACGACCGCCCAGGAGACCCGCGAGGAGGTCGAGACCATCCGCAACGCGACCGCGGACCGCGACAGTCCGGACGTCCTCTACTACTTCTTCGGCACGGCCGCGGGCAACGGGACGTTCATCGACGACATCGTCGAGACCGCCGGCGGGAACAACGTCGCCGCCGAGGCCGGCATCGAGCAGTACGGCGAGATCTCCGACGAGGTGATCTTAGAGCAGGACCCCGAGTGGATCGTCACCACCGACGAGGACGGCGCCTTCGACGCGGAGGCGGAGCCGTTCCCGAGCACGAGCGCCGTCGAGAACGACCAGGTGTTGCGCGTCGACGCGAACCTCGTCAGCCAGGCCGCCCCGCGCGTCGTCGAACCGCTCCGGACGATGGCCGAGACGTTCCACCCCGAGGCCTTCGCCGAGCAGAACGCGACCGCGACGCCCGACGAGACCGGCAAGTCGACGCCCGGCGGCGACGACGGCAGCGACGGTGACGGCGCCGGCTTCGGCGTCGGCGTCGCCGCGGCCGCGCTGGCGGCCGCCGCGCTGCTGGCCCGCCGACAGTAACCCGCAACCGCCCTCTTTTTAGGCCGGCGTCGCGCACGCTCGCGTATGGTCGAGAACGTCATCTGGCCCGCCTATCTCGACGCCGAGTGCTCCCGCCGCGAGGGTCGCCGCGTCCCCCAGGACCTCGCGGTGCCGGAGCCCACCGTCGACGAGATCGCCCAGGCGGTCCAGCAGGTCGGCTACGACGCCGTCATCGAGCGCGACAAGACGTATCCACGAGAGTACGAGGAGCGCGGCCGCGTCGTCGTCAAGGGCGCCGAGGACGCCAGCAAGTCCGACCTGCTCGGCGCCGTCGCCGCGTACGTCACCGCCCTCCGCGAATGAAGCGCGTCGGCGAGGTCGTCAGGACCGCCCAGGGGCTCGCGGTCGTCCGCTGTCCCGACGAGGAGCACCCGGACGTCGGCGACCGCGTCGTCGACCAGGACCTCGACGACGTCGGGGAGGTCGTCGACGTCTTCGGTCCCGTCGACCGTCCCTACGTGGCCGTCTCCCCCGCCGACGGCGTCGTCCTCCCCAACCTCCTCGGGAAAAAGCTCTACGCGCGGTGACGCCCCGCGGTCCCGCCCCCCGATAGAAAAACAGGACTGGACGTCGTAGCTTCTCACATGGCGCTGTCGCTGTCAAGCTCAGCGTTCGAGGACGGAGGACCGATCCCCGACGAGTACGGCTACGAGGAGCGCAACGTCAACCCGCCGCTGGAGATCGAGGGCGTCCCGCCGACCGCCGAGTCGCTGGCGCTGATCGTCGACGACCCCGACGCGGTCGACCCGGCCGGGAAGGTGTGGGACCACTGGGTCGTCTGGAACGTCGACACCGACCACCAGCAGATCCCGGAGGACTGGGACGCCGACGACGCGGTCGAAGGGCGCAACGACTACGGCGAACAGGGGTACGGCGGCCCGAACCCGCCGGACGGCGAGCACACCTACCGGTTCGAACTGTACGCCCTGGACCGAACGCTCGACGTCGACGAGGAGACGAACGCCGAAACCCTCCGAGACACGATGGACGACTTCGTCCTCGCGGAGGCGACCCTCGAGGGAACGTACGCCCCCTGACTCGCCACCGGGACCGGCCGGACCATCGGGGGCATCGGCGAGACCACAACGCCCAAACGACCGCCCCCGGAACCGTGGGGTATGAATCGGGCGTACGCCGCCGTCGCCGCCACCGTCGGACTCTTCCTGCTCGTCCAGGTGGGCGCGCTCGCGCTCGTCCAGCCGTTCATGGACGCCGGCTACCAGACCGTCGAGGACCCCTCCGACCCGACGAACAGCGTCGTCTACGTCGGCGCCATCCTCGTCGCGACGGCGTTCATGCTCGTCGCGATGCGATTCGGCGTCGACCAGCTGCTCCAGGGGCTCGTCATCTTCGCGTCGGTGTTCCTGTCGTTCTACGTCTTCTCGGTGATCGTCCCGGACGTCGTCTCCGTCGCCGGCGTGAACGTCGTGGCGGTCCTGGCGGCGCTCGGCCTCGGCGTCGGCCTGCTCGTCTACCCCGAGTGGTACGTCATCGACGCGGCCGGCGTGGTGATGGGCGCCGGCGCGGCCGGCCTCTTCGGCATCAGCTTCGGCCTCCTGCCGGCCATCGTCCTCCTCGTCGTCCTCGCCGTCTACGACGCGGTCTCGGTGTACGGCACCGAACACATGCTGACGCTGGCCTCCGGGGTGATGGACCTCAAGCTCCCGGTCGTCCTCGTCGTTCCGCTCACCGCGTCGTACTCGTTCATCGAGGACGAAGGCCCGGAGACACTCGCAGAGGAGGAAGACGGGACCGAAGCCGACGACGCTGCAGCCCCGGAAGACCCCGGTCCCGCGGCTCCCGAGGAACCCGACGGCCAGACGCCGGACGGGGACGCGCCCGAGCCCTTCGAGCGCGACTCGTTCTTCATCGGGCTCGGCGACGCCGTCATGCCGACCATCCTCGTCGCGTCGGCGGCGTTCTTCCGGCCCGGCGACGTCCGGGTGGCCTACATAGAGGGCGTCGCGCTGACGGTGCCGGCGCTCGGTGCGATGGTCGGGACCATCGTCGGCCTCCTGATCCTGATGTGGATGGTGATGAAGGGGCGGGCCCACGCCGGCCTGCCGCTGCTCAACGGCGGCGCAATCGCGGGGTACCTGCTCGGCTCGATCTACGTGGGCGTCGCCCTCGTCGAGGCCGTCGGCCTGGCCCCCTACCTCTGATCACTCGCCGGTCAACGCTTCACTGCCCGGCGCGAACTCGAGGGGGCGACCCAGACCCTGTTCTTCCGCCCGGCGATAGAGGTTCCAGGCGGCGGCGACCGTCTCGATGCCCGTTCCCCCGCTGTCGAACACCGTCACCTCGTCGTCGCTCGTGCGGCCGGCCTCGTGGCCGGCGACCACCTCGCCCAGCTCGGCGTGGACGTGGTCCTCGTCGACGAGCCCGTCGTCGAGCGCCGCGAGGAACGCCCCCGCGTCCTGGAAGGCGCGCTCCCGGAGGTCCGGGACGTACGTCGACCGGGCGACCGTCTCCGGGGGAATCTCCTGCTTCCCGCGGTCGTACTGGCCCATCGCCGTGACGTGGGCGTCGTCCGGGAGGTCCGCGTCGTCGAAGACCGGGTCCTCGGCCTTCGTCGCCGTGACGACGACGTCGGCCTCCTCGAGGGCCTCGGCCGCGGACTCGACTGCCGAGACGTCAGCGTCGAGCCGGTCGTCGAAGTCGGCGGCGAAGGATTCGCGGCTCTCGCGGGTCGGCGAGAAGACACGGACCGTCTCGAAGTCCCGCACCGTGGCGGTGGCCTTCAGCTGGCCGCGGGCCTGGGCTCCGGAGCCGATCATCGCGAGCGTGGTCGCGTCCTCCCGGGCGAGCGCGTCGACGCCGACCGCGCCGGCCGCGCCGGTCTTGAAGGGGTTCATCGACGCGCCGTCGAGCAGCGCCTCCATCCGGCCGGACTCGGCGTCGAACAGCGGCAGCGCGAAGTGGACGTCGCCGTCGCCGAAGCCCGCCGCGTAGGTGTACCCGCCCATGCCGCCGACCTCCGGGAGGATCGCGAGGTAGCCAGTGCACATGCCCGGCGGGTCGGCGCTGACGAGTTTGGTCCGTGGCTCGGCGGACCCGTCGTTGCCGTGGCTCTCGTAGCCGTCGCGGACCCACTCGACGTACTCGGCGGGGGTCGCGAGGTCCGATAGCTCGTCGCTCTGCAGGAACAGGACGTCCGTCATAGGAAGGGGTTCGGATGCGGTGCGCTTAGTGCTGCGGGTGTGCTGGCGTGACGTTCAGTCGGCCGTGAATCCGGTCGTCGAGGAGGAGTCGCTGGACTGCTGTGCGTTCGCGTCCGCGGGCGTCGGCGAGACGGGGGCGTTCACGAACATGGCGTGGCCCATCAGGCCGAGGGTGACGACGGAGGCGAGCGGGATCGAGACAGACAACGACATCCCGGCGACGAAGAGGAGTGCGGTCAGGCCGGCGAGTGAAAGCGGGATGAGCCCCAGGACGACGTCGTAATAACCAGTCATAATACATTACAGTCTATGAGGAATAACCATATAAGTGTTTCCCAAACGGGCTGGATACTGTATCTGCCATTGATGAGTTGGTCCTGAATGGTAAACGAGAGCTATCTCTATAACTTATGACGTGGTTAGGGGCCCGAAAAGTGCGGTGATATCGGCTCAGAATCGGATTCTCAAACCCACTTATCAGTAACCGTTCGATTCAGTCGCGGCCACGTCGTAATTCCTCCTGCGCATACTCGTTTCGAGAACTGAGTTCAGCGACCGAAGTCCGTCCGTTTATCCCGACACCGCGAGAAGCCGCGGGCAATGAGTGGCGACTCGTCGTCCGTCGACTACGCGGGCCGCGCACGCGACGCCCTCGGCTTCTCGCGGTGGTGGCAGATTCTCGCCGCGGCGGCGATGATGGCCGCCGTCAGCCCCTACCAGTACGTCTGGTCGTCGATCGAGGGTCCGCTGGCCGAGAGCCTGGAGATCTCGCTGCCGGCGCTCGGCGCCGTCTTCTCCTTCTACGTCGTCTTCCAGTCGCTCTCGCAGTTCCCCGCTGGCTGGTGGCGCGACCGCTCCGGGCCGCGCTACCTGACGTTCCTCGCGGCGATCCTCGCGGGCGGCGGCTACCTCGGCCTCGCGTACGCGACGTCGATCTGGCAGCTGTACGTCCTCTACTCGGTCGGCGCCGTCGGCGTCGGCATCGTCTACACCGTCGCCGTCAACACCGCCGTCAAGTGGTTCCCCGACCGGAGCGGCCTGACGACCGGCATCGGGACGATGGCCTTCGCCGCCGGCAGCACGCTCGTCGTCCCCTACGTCCGCGCGAACGCCACCGTCGGCGGATACCAGGACGTCCTCCGGAACATGGGCCTCGGCATCCTCATCGTCCTCCTCCTCGGGACGGTCGTCCTCCGGGACCCGCCGAGCGAGTGGCTCGCCCGCGAAAACGGCGCCGAGGAGGACGACTCCGACCTCGCCGCCTCCCTCCGCGGTCGCGCGTACAAGACGACCGAGGTGCTCCGGACCTGGCAGTTCTGGCTGCTCTACGCCATGTTCGTCGCCATCGCGGGCGCCGACCTCCTCGTCATCGCCAACGTCGTCCGCTTCGCCGAGGCGTTCGGCTTCGCCGCGGTCGTCGCCACCGCCTCCGCGACGCTGCTCCCGCTGGCCGCCGGCGTCTCCCGGCTCGTCCTCGGCGAGGTCTCGGACCGCTACCCCCGCAAGTACGTCATGGCCGGGTCGTTCCTCCTGGCGGGGGTGTTCCGGTTCGGGCTCATCGCCGCCGGCGAGACCGACGCCGAGATCGCCTTCGTCGGGCTGGTGATGGCGGCGATGTTCTTCTCCTCGCCGCTGTACGTCTACTTCCCGGCGATGCTGGCCGACTACTACGGCGCGGAGTTCTCCTCGAGCAACTACGCCGTCCTCTACACCGCGAAGGTCGGCGGCGGCGTCATCGCCGGCACCGTCGCCGGCTTCCTCGTCGCCGGCTTCGGCTGGGTGTCGACGTTCGCGCTGGGCGGCGGCCTCGCCGTCGCCGCGGGGCTGGCCGCCCTCGTCCTCCGGCCGCCCGCCGGGTCCGGCATGGGCGACGCCGACCCGGACGCCGCCGGCTGACGGTCCGGGGTGTCGGTCCGTCCCACGGACGCCCGAATCCGCAAGGACTTGAAGGGGTGGCGCCGAACGGTCGCGCATGCCAGAGCAGTCGTTCCTCGAACAGCGCCTCGACGCGAGCACGTGGCCCATCGCCGTCGGGGACCTCGTGGCCCTGCTGGCGTTCCTGTTCGTGGGGACTCTCGAGCACAGCACCGTCGAAGAGATACAGGCCGAACCATCACTCTACCTGATCGTCGCCGGGCCGTTCGTCCTCGGCTGGCTGATCTGTGCGCCCCTGATCGGCGCCTACTCCCCGGGCGGCGGCTCCGCGCCGAACTCCTCGATCCCGCTGGCGATCCGGTCGTGGATCCCGGCGGTGCTGATCGCGCTCGTGATCCGCGTCGTCGCCCTCCCCGCCCGCGGCGCCGAACCGGTCTTCGCCGCCATCATGCTGGTCGGCGGCGCCGTCGTGCTGGCGATCTGGCGCTTCCTCTACTTCCAGATCGCGTAGATTCCGACCACCCCCGGCCGCGTTCGACCCGGGTACTACTTCTTGACGCCGACGACGGTCATCTCGAAGCCGTACTCGACGGGCCTGGCGTCCAGCCCTGCAGCGTCGACGGCCTCCAGTAGCTCCGCCGCGGTGTAGAACTGCGAATCGAAGCCGAAGAGGGGTTCGGCCCGCTCGACCAGCCGACCGCGGCGCGTCGAGCGGTCGAACTCCCTGACGACGAGGACGCCGCCCGGCGCGAGGACGCGCGCCATCTCCGAGAGGCAGCGCGCGTGGTCGGGGAAGTGGTGGAGGGCATCCACCACCAGCACGGCGTCGACCGACCCGTCGACCAGCGGCAGATCGGCCGCGCTGCCCTGGACCGTCTCCAGCCCCTTCCGGCGGGCCCGTTCGAGCATCCCGCGGGCCGGGTCCAGGACCGTCGCGTCGACCTCCCGGGCGGCCCGTCCCGACCCGCCGCCCACCTCGACGATGCGCTCGACGTCGCGGTCGGCGCAGTACAGTCCCTTCCGGAGCGCGACGGCGTCGGCCGACGGCATCAACAGGTCGTAGGCCGGGGCGAAGGCGTCGAAGGCGCGGACGTCCCAGTCCATACCCGGGCTACGAGCGTCGAACCTAACACCGTTGCCCCGCAAGCGTCGGCATGGAGATCGAGGTCCTGGGGTGGCCCCCGGACGGGCCGACGCTCCGGCTGGACTACCGCCGGTTCAGCTACGCCGGCAAGTTCGTCATGTCGAACACGGGGAAGGCGGTCGTCCGGGAGCCCAATGCGGCCACCGACTCGGAGTGGGACGACGCCGTGCTCGCGGCCGTCGCCTTCAACGAGGACCGGACCGACCCGTCGACGCTGTGGCTCCGATACGTGACCGTCAGGGACGACCTTCGGGGCGAGGGGCTCGGCCCGCGACTCTGCCGGTTCGTATCCGATCGGGCGGCCGAACGGGGCTACGACCGCGTCCGGATCGGCGTCAACAACCCTTACGCCTACGAGGCGCTCTACCGGGCCGGCTTCGCGTTCACCGGCGAGGATACGGGCGTCGCGGAACTCGTCCTGGAGCGGCCGACCTCGCAGGTCGCCCCCGACCGCTCCGCCGAGACCTACCAGGCCGGCCTCGACCGCTACCGGGAACGGGACCTCTCCGACGCCGAGGTCGCGTTCCTGGCCCGGAAGACTGGGTCGGAGCCGCCGACGGCAGCCGCGGCGGACCCGGAGCGCTGACCGCCCGCGCCGTCGGGCACCGGCGGTTTCAAGCCGCCGGACCGCATACCGCCGCCGATGGGAAACGCGGACCTCCGGCAACTGGCTGTCCTCGAGCCCAAGCCCTTCGGGGAGCTGGCCGGCTCGACCGTCGCCATCGACGCGCACAACTGGCTGTACCGCTACCTCACGACGACCGTCCGGTTCACCCGCTCGGAGGTGTACACGACCGCCGACGGCGAGGAGGTCGCCAACCTCGTCGGCGTCGTCCAGGGGCTCCCGAAGTTCCTCGAGAACGACATCACGCCGGTCTTCGTCTTCGACGGCGGCGTCACGGAGCTGAAGGACGACGAGGTCGAGTCACGCCGGGAACAGCGGCAGTCCTACGAGGAACAGCTCGAGGAGGCCCGCGAGCGCGACGACGCCGACGCCGCGGAGATCGCGACGCTGGACTCCCGGACCCAGCGCCTCACCGAGACCATCGTCGACACGACCCGCGAACTGCTGGAACTGCTCGACGTGCCGGTGGTGAAGGCGCCCGCGGAGGGGGAAGCCCAGGCCGCCTACATGGCCAGACGGGGCGATGCCGACTACGCCGGCTCGGAGGACTACGACACGCTGCTGCTCGGCGCGCCGTTCACGCTCCGCCAACTCACGAGCAAAGGGAATCCAGAGTGCATGGACTTCGAGGCGACCCTCGAGGAGCACGACCTCACCTGGGAGGAACTGGTCGACGCGGCCATCCTCGTCGGCACCGACTTCAACGAGGGCATCTCCGGGGTCGGCCCGAAGACCGCGGTGAAGCTCATCCACGAGCACGGCGACCTCTGGGGCGCCCTGGACGCCCGCGAGGAGTCCATCCCCCACGCCGACCGCATCCGGAACCTGTTTCTCGACCCGGCGGTCACCGACGACTACGACTACGACACCGACATCGACCCGGACATGGACGCGGCCCGGCGCTACGTCACCGAGGAGTGGGAGGTGCCGGCCGACGAGGTCGAGCGCGGCTTCGAACGCATCGAGGACGCCGTCGTCCAGACCGGGCTGGACCGCTGGACCTGACGGCCCGCTTCGCGCGGTACGATTCTCGGGGAGTGGGGAGGGACGTCGACGTGCTCAGTCGTCGACGACCTCGGCACCGAAGTGGTTCCACGGCTGGGCGTAGTTGTTGCGGACGTACTCGGTCTCTCTGATCTCCAGGCCGGCGCGGACGACGGAGTCGTGGATGTCGGTCATGTGCTCGGTGTCCCTCGCGACGGCCTCGATGATCACGTTCTGCCGGCCGTCGAGCAACTCGTGGACGTTGACGACGCCGTCGACCTCCAGGGCGGCCTTCGAGAGCCGCTCGCGCTCGTCGACGTCGGTCTGGCAGAGGTAGAGGACGTGCAGGTCGTAGCCGGCCCTCGCGTAGTTCACGTGCGGAGAGTACCCCTCGATGACGCCGGCGGCTTCCATGTCGTTGATCCGGTTGCGGACGGTGCTGGCGGAGACGCCGACCGCCTCGCCCATGTCCTCGATGGTCGCGTCCCGGGCGTTCTCCTGGAGCGCGTGCAGGATACCCCGGTCGACGTCGTCGAGTTCGTACTGTTCCACGGGCGTGGATACGCCCTCCAGCCCCAAATGTAGTTCCGTTGGCATGACCGGCGGTCCTGTCGTGGAGAAGGATACTCTTTTGGCGCCACAACGCGCGTATCCGGCATCGAGATGCGCTGGAAGATACGCGCCGTCGTCGTCGCGATACTCGTCCTCTCGGCCGTCGCCTTGGCCCACGGTGCCGCCACCGCGCCGCGGACGGCCAGCGCCGACACGGTCCCCGAACCCGAACCGCGCGACAACGTGACCGTCGTGACGGAGTCCGCGAAGTACGGCACGCTCATCGCCTGGAACCCCGACGGGTCCGTGCTGTACTACGAGGACGAACACACGAAGTACTACGATGTCGACCCCGTGGCGAACGAGTCGATGACCGTCGAGTACGCAGCGACGGAGACCATCCACACGGAGGGGCCGACCTGCTCGTCGCCACCCTGCACCCGGAACATCGTCGAGCGGGCGAACCTCTCGACCGGCGAGGTCGAGGAGGTGTACGCTCGCTACGACGCCGAGGAGCTCGCCGCCGAGTGGCACGACCACGACCGGGTCGACGAGAATCACATCGTGATCGCCGACATGATCGACGACCAGGTGTTCCTCGTCGACACCGAGACCCAGATCGTCGAGTGGCTCTGGGACGCCCAGGCCGACTTCCCGGTCGAAGAGGCCGGCGACTTCCCCGACGACTGGGCGCACCTCAACGACGTCGAGGTGCTCGAGGACGGCCGCGTGATGGTCAGCCTCCGCAACCAGGACCAGGTCGTCTTCCTCGACCGGGAGACCGGTCTGATCGAGAACCAGACGCTCGGCAGCGAGAACGACTACGGGACGCTCCACGAGCAGCACAACCCCGATTACATCCCCGAAGAACGCGGCGGCCCGGCGGTGCTCGTCGCCGACTCCGAGAACGGCCGCATCGTCGAGTACCAGCGCGACGGCGACGAGTGGACGCAGTCCTGGGAGTGGTCGGACGACCGGATGCAGTGGCCGCGCGACGCCGACCGGCTCCCGAACGGCAACACGCTGGTCGCCGACACCCACGGCAAGCGCGTCGCCGAGATCGCACCGAACGGCTCCGTCGCGTGGTCCGTGCCGGTCACCCACCCCTACGACGCCGAGCGCCTCGGGACCGGCGGGGGGAGCTCTTCCGGGCAGAGCGCCACCGAACTCGATCTGGAATCCCGGACCGGCGACGCCGAGAACGAAGAGGGCGGCTTCAACCCGATCTCGGCGTTCGTCGGCGGGGTGAAGTCGCTGTTCCCCTCCAGGCTCGTCAACGGCGTCATCTACATCTCGCCGGTCTGGATGGGTCGCCCGCAGTTCCTCGCCGCGGGCGCGTCGCTGGTCTCCCTCCTCGTGCTGGCCGGGCTGGAACTCCGCTGGC
This sequence comes from Natronomonas salina, assembly GCF_013391105.1. NCBI lineage: Archaea > Methanobacteriati > Methanobacteriota > Halobacteria > Halobacteriales > Natronomonadaceae > Natronomonas > Natronomonas salina. The sequence goes on along the minus strand of NZ_CP058335.1, from coordinate 539,251 downwards.
GCTTCCCCGACGTCGAGGTCCGGTCGCCGTTCTACCGCGATCGGGAGTGAGCGACCGCCGTCACCACTCGATCCGGCTCGCCGCGCCGGCGTCTTCGGCCGCCTGGTCGAGGAGGTCTTCCGGCTCCACCTTCAGCAACCCCTCGAGCTTGCCGCTCGTCTCCGGGTGCTCCGGGACGAGCCGGTTGCAGCCCGCGGGGATCGCCGCCTCCGCGTAGGTGCCGAGGTCGCGGGCCCGTGCGGTGATGTCCGGCTTGTCCATCGACAGCAGCGGCCGGTGGACCGGGAGGTCGACCGCGGCGGAGGTCACCCGGAGGTTCAGCGCGGTCTGGCTGGACTTCTGGCCGAGCGCCTCGCCCGTGACGATGCCCGCGGCGTCCGCCCGCCGGGCGATCTCCTCGGCGACGGCGAAGAAGTACCGCCGCACGGAGAGCATCCGCCCGCGGTCGACGTTCTCGACGACGTACGCCAGCGTCTCGCCGCCGTCGACGACGTAGGGCCGGAGGTCCTGGTTCGGCGCGCGCTCGGCGAGGTGTTCGCAGGCGGCGATGGCGCGGGCGCGGTGGTCGACGCCGCCGTAGTCCCCGAGGTCGACGTACACCGGGACGACCGGCGAGCCGCGGCGCATCGCCTCGAAGGCGGCGACCGGCGAGTCGATGCCGCCGGAGACGAGCGCGACGAGCGGCGCCTGGGTCCCGACCGGAAGCCCGCCCGGCCCCTCGCGGCGCTCGTCGAAGACGTAGGCGGTGTCCGGCCGGACGTCCGCCTCGAAGGTGACGTCCGGGTCGTCGAGGTCGACGCCGGCGTCGACCGCCCGGCCGACCGCGGCACCGCCCTCCCGCTCCAGTTCCGGACTCGTGAACGGGTAATCGTCGCGCGCCCGCGAGGCGCGCACGGCGTAGGTGTCGAATCCCCCGTCCCGCGCCTCGGCTAACTCGACCAGCGCCTCGTAGATGCGCTCGGTCTCGGGGACGACCTCCCGGGCCGGGCTGGCGGAGACGACGCCGGGCAGCGCGGCCGCGGCGTCGGCCGCCGCCTCGGCGTCGTTCGCGTGGACGACGAGGCGGCCGTCGGTCCGCTCGACGCTCCCCGAGACGTCGCGGTCCTCGAGCGCCGCGGCGACGTTCCCGCGCAGCCGCTCCTCCATCCGCCGGCGCACCGACCGCCCCTTGGTCCCGAGCTCCCCGTACCGGACGACGACGCAATCCATGCCCGCCACTCGTCGCCCGAGCGGTAAATACTCGCCTCTCGACGGTCGCCGCCCCCACGCATTTCAGTCGGCCGGCCGAACCGACGGTATGGTCAGACTCTCCACCGGCGTCATCCTCGCCGGCGTGGTACTGTTGTTCGTCCCGATCCCGCCGATCGCCACCATCCTCGGCGTGCTCACCATCGTCGCCGGCGTCGCCCTTCGGGTCTTCGGCGACTCGTAGCCCCGACCGCGAGCGCGACGACCGCGGCGGCGCGTTTTTACGGTCGGCCGACCCACCGACCGGTATGGACCCAGCAGACGTCGAGGAGCTCATCGAAGCCGAGATCGAGGACTGCGAGGCGACCGTCAGGCGCGCCCGCGGCGACCACGACGACGACCACCTGCAGGCGACCGTCGTCTCGCCGGCCTTCGAGGGCCTCCCGCTCGTCCAGCAGCACGACCTCGTCTACGACGCCCTCGGCGACGCGATGACCACGGACATCCACGCGCTGGAACTGACGACGCGGACGCCGGAAGAGCACGCCGGCGAGTGATTGCGTGTCCGGCCGGCCCGCCGCAGCGCCAACGAACTAAGTTCCCCGCGACCGACGTCCCGGTATGAAGCGCGTACTCCTGGCGGTCGACTCGGACGAGGAACGGGCGCGGCGGGCGGCGGAGGGCGTCGCGTCGATGCCGGGCGCCCCCGACGACCTGGCCGTGACGGTCCTCAACGTCTTCGAGGAGTTCAGCGTCGCCGACGAGGCCGGACAGGTCCGCTCGAAGGACCTCTACGACGAGGACGACTTCCCCGACAGCGCCGTCGCCGCGCGCGACCTGCTGGAGGCCGAGGGCATCGACGTCGAACTCCGGCGGGAGCACGGCGACCCCGCCGAGCGCATCCTCGCGGCCGCCGCGAACGAGGACGCCGCGGTCGTGGCGATGGCCGGCCGAAAGCGCTCCCCCGCGGGGAAGGCGCTCTTCGGCAGCGTCACGCAGTCGGTCATCCTCGACGCCGACCGGCCGGTGCTCGTCGTCCCCTCCGGGTGACGGCGCCGGATACCCGCGGGTCCCCGCGACGGCGGGGCGAAATCTCCCGTTTTCGATGAACTTTACGTCCCCCGGAGCGACGCTCGGAGTATGACCGACGACGAGCAGGACTACCGGATCGAACGCGACAGCCTCGGCGAGATGCAGGTCCCCGAAGAGGCCTACTGGGGCGCCCAGACCCAGCGGGCCCTCCAGAACTTCCCCATCTCCGATATCACCTTCCAGCGGCGGTTCGTCCGCGCGCTCGGCATCGTGAAGAAGTCGGCTGCGAAGGCGAACCTCGAGCTCGGCCTCCTGGAGGAGGACAAGGCCGACGCCATCGTCGAAGCCGCTGACGAGGTCATCGCCGGCAACCACGACCGCCACTTCCCGGTCGACGTCTTCCAGACCGGCTCGGGGACCTCCTCGAACATGAACGCCAACGAGGTCATCGCCAACCGCGCGACCGAGATCTACGGCGGTGAAGTCGGCACGCGGGAGATTCACCCCAACGACCACGTCAACTACGGGCAGTCGTCCAACGACGTCGTCCCGACGGCGATGCACGTCGCCTCCCTCGAGGCCGTCGAGAAGGACGTCATCCCGGCGCTGAACACGCTGGCCGACGAGCTCGAGGCCAAGGAACAGGAGTTCGACGACGTCGTCAAGACCGGTCGCACCCACCTCCAGGACGCGACGCCGGTCCGCCTCGGCCAGGAGTTCGGCGGCTACCGCACCCAGGTCGAGAAGGGGATCAAGCGCGTCGCCTCCACGCGCGAGCACCTCGGCGAACTCGCGCTCGGCGGCACCGCCGTCGGCACCGGCCTGAACACCCACCCCGAGTTCCCCGGCCTCGCCGCGCAGTTCATCTCCAGCGAGACCGGACTGGAGTTCCGCGAGGCGGACAACCACTTCGAGGCCCAGGCCGCCCACGACGCGATGAACGAGGCCCACGGCGCCCTCCGGACGGTGGCGGGCTCGATGAACAAGATCGCCAACGACCTCCGTCTGCTGGCCTCCGGCCCCCGGAACGGGCTCGGGGAGATCGAACAGCCCGAGAACCAGCCCGGCAGCTCCATCATGCCCGGGAAGATCAACCCGGTCATCGCCGAGTCGGTCAACCAGGTCCACAAGCAGGTCGTCGGCAACGACGCCGCCGTCTCGGCCGGCGCCGCCCGCGGCGAACTCGACCTCAACCTCTACAAGCCCGTCCTCGCGCACAACTTCCTGCAGAGCGCGAAGCTCATCTCGAACGCCGCCGAGGTGTTCGGCGAGCGGTTCGTCGGCAAACTCGAGGCCAACGCCGACCACTGCCGCAAGCAGGTCGACCAGTCGATGGCCCTCGCGACCGCGCTCAACCCGGCGATCGGCTACGACAAGGCCTCGAAGGTCGCAAAGCAGGCGCTCGAGGACAACAAGACCGTCAGAGAGGTCGCCGTCGACGAGGGCTACCTCTCCGAGGAAGAGGCCGACGAGGTGCTCGACCCGCGGGCGATGACCGAGCGGGTCATCCTCGGCGACGACTAGCGGGCGGTACCGGACCGCGTTCGACCGTTACTTCTCGGGCAGCGGGATCTCCTTGCGCCGCTCCCGGAACTCCGCGATGACCGTGTCCGCGTTGGCGCGCGTCTCGCCGACGGCCGCGCCGATCAGGCCGCCGATGGCGCCGCCCGTGCTGGCGGCGTTGCGGCTGACGAGGCCGCCGATGCCGGCGCCGATGCCGGCGCCGATGGCTGCGTACCGTGCTCGACCGAGAACGCGCTGGATTCGTTCACGCATACGTGGACGGACGAGCGTCTGGCGGATAAACGTACTCCCTCCGGGCGCATTGACCGACGGCGACGTGCTCCGATCAGACCGTCCCGGCGCTGTCCTGCGGTTCTGGCGTGAGTCGGCCAGCACAGCTTTATGCGAGTCCTCCACACACGGATAAACCCTTCGTCGATTATTCTCCGGCTGAAAACGCTCTCGCAGGGTTATGTGTACCGAGTACTTTGTGGTTGATATGGCGATGGAGACTCCCACCACGTCCGACGCGTCGGAGAACAGTCAGTCAGTCACGGTCCAGCAGCTCCAGGCGGAGCTGCGGGGTAGCAGTTCCGACGACGAGTCCGCGACAGCGATCGCCGACATCGTCGCCGACGTCGAGGCCGGCCTCTTCGACGGCGATGCGTTCACCTTCGACGAGGAGCACGTCAAGTCCTCGCTCGACGAACTGCTCGTGACGCTCGTCGCCGTCCGGTCGGCCGACACCCACGGCAAGCAGCTGCTCGACGACCTCGCAGAGGAGTTCGACACCATCCTCAGCCCCGGGACGGTGTACCCGCGGCTGCACGGCCTCTGCGACGCCGACGTCCTCGAGCAGCGCGAGCTCGTCAAGACGAAGGAGTACACCATCGACGACCTCGAGACCGCCCGCGAAAACGTCGCCGACGCCGCCCGCCAGCACCTCGCCCTCGGGATGGTCCTCCACGCGGCCCTCCAGAAGGGCGACTTCGCGTAGGTCGGATTCCGGACCGATTCGTCGGGAGTCTCCGACTCCGGCGGTCGTCCCCGGCCGCGACGGCCCAGCCTCGCGGCGCCGCGGGGATGGTGTCTTTTTTGGCGTTCCCCCCCGGACCGACTCGTAATGAGCCACGACTACGAGGACCTCGGTCTCGTCGCCGGGCTGGAGATCCACCAGCAGCTCGACACCGAGACCAAGCTCTTCTGTAACTGCCCGACGGAGCGCCGGGAACCCGAGGAGTCCGTCCGGTCGTTCACCCGGTACCTCCACCCGACGAAGTCCGAACTGGGAGAGATCGACGAGGCGGCCCTCGAGGAGTCCCGGGTCGACCGCGAGTTCGAGTACCTCGCCTTCGACACCACCTGCCTCGTCGAGGAGGACGACGAACCGCCCCACCGTCTCGACGAGGAGGCCATGGAGACCGCCATGGAGATCGCCTCGCTGCTGGACTGCGAGGTCGTCGACCAGGCGCAGGTCATGCGGAAGATCGTCGTCGACGGCTCCAACACCACCGGCTTCCAGCGGTCGTCGCTGATCGCCACCGACGGCGAGATCGAGACCGACGACGGCCCGGTCGGCATCGCCGATATGCTGCTGGAGGAGGAGTCCGCGGCTCGCATCGAGGAGACGGACGCGGGTGTCACCTACGGGCTCGACCGCCTCGGCATCCCGCTCGTCGAGATCGGCACCAAGCCCGACATCCGCTCGCCCGAGCAGGCCCGCGAAGCCGCCGAGCGCATCGGTATGCTCCTGCGCTCGACCGGCAAGGTCAAGCGCGGCCTCGGCACCATCCGCCAGGACGTCAACGTCTCCATCGCGGAGGGTGCCCGCGTCGAGATGAAGGGCGTCCAGAGCCTCGACGACATCGACGACCTCGTCCGCAACGAGGTCGACCGGCAGGTCGAACTCCTCGAGATCGCCGAGGAGCTCCAGGCGCGTGACGCCGCGGTCGCCGACCCCCGGGGCGTCAGTGAGGTCTTCGCTGACACCGACAGCGGCGTCATCGCCGGCGCGGAGGCGGTGACCGCGGTCCGACTGGAGGGCTTCGACGGCCTCGTCGGCCGGGAGATCCAGCCCGACCGCCGCCTCGGCACCGAGCTCTCCGACCACGCCAAGCGCCACGGCGCCGGCGGCATCTTCCACACCGACGAGCTGCCGGCCTACGGCGTCACCGAGGCCGAGGTCGAGTCGCTGCGCGACGCCGTCGGCGCCGACGAGGAGGACGCGGTCGCGCTCGTCGCCGCCGACAGCGAGGTCGCCGAGGGGGCCATCGAGGCCGTCGCCGAACGGGCCGAAGTCGCCATCGAGGACGTGCCGGAGGAGACCCGTGGCGCCAACGAGGACGGTACCTCACGGTACCTCCGGCCGCTACCCGGCGCCGCGCGGATGTACCCCGAGACCGACGTCCCGCCGGTCGAGCCTGACCTCGCCGACGTCGAGACGCCCGAACTCCTGACCGAGAAGGTCGAGCGCTACCAGGCGGAGTACGACCTGGACGCGGGCCTCGCCGAGCAGGTGGCCTACGGGCGCTTCATGCCGACCTTCGAGGAGGCGGTCGCCCGCGGCATCGACCCGACCACCGCGGCCGGGACCCTCGAGTCGACGGTCACCGAGCTCCGCCGGGACGACGTCCCCGTCGGGAACCTCACCGAGGCTCACCTGCTGGGCGTGCTCGAACTCGTCGAGGACGGCGACCTCGCGAAGGAGGGCATCGGCCCGGTGCTGACGGAACTCGCGGAGGACCCGACGCTGTCGGCCGAGGAGGGCGTCGAGGCGGCCGGCCTCTCGGGCGTCGACCGCGAGGCCGTCCGCGAGGCCGTCGTCGAGGTCGTCGAGCGGAACGAAGCGCAGGTCGCCGAGGAGGGGATGGGCGCCTTCTCGGGGCTCATGGGCGAGGCCATGGGCGCGCTCCGCGGCAAGGCCGACGGCGAGGTCGTCTCCGAGGTGCTGCGCGAGGAGATCGGCAAGCGGAGCTAGCTATCAGAAATTCGATTATTCAAGTGTTCGGACGATCCTGGTTCCGTATCCGGGCAGCAGACATAACCGTCTGCGGAACGTATATTATCTATGATAGATCAGTCGGTCGCGGACGTGATGATGGAGTCTGTGCGGACGGTCACGGCGGAGACGACGGCGAGCGACGTGGCCCGGCTGTTCGCCGACCACGACATCGGCTCGGCGGTCGTCGTCGACCCGGGGAGCGGCGAGTTGCTCGGCATCGTCACCGAGTCCGACGTGATGCACCAGGTCGCCATCGACGCCGACGTCGCGACCGTCGCCGTGGGCTCGTTCATGTCCGAGCACCTCGTCACGATCGACAGTTCGGAGTCGATCCACGAGGCGGCCGCGATGATGAAGGAGCACTCGATCCGTCGGCTACCGGTCGTCGACGACGGGGCGCTCGTCGGAATCCTGACGACGACGAACCTCACCCACTACCTCCCGCGGTTGCGGAACGCGGTCCTCAGGACGCGCGGCGAACTGGTCGGGCAGTAGGGATCTGGCGGCGGCCGGCGATTAGTTTTCTTCTCTGCTGTCCGGTTCGTCGTCAGGCCGGGGTATCTCTCCGGTCGCCCGCATCGCCCCGCGACGGAGCACGCCGCGCAACGTCCGGGCCTCCCGGCCGGTCGGGTGCGCCCGGGCGAGGAGGCGCCGGAACAGCCGGTTCGTCTTCGGGATTTTCTCCTCGGGGTGGCCGACGTCGCGGAGGTAGTCGTCGAACGTCTCGTAGAGCCCCTCGAGTTCGTGTTCGTTCGCTCGCTCGTGGGCCTCGTCGGGATGCTGGGTCTCCGAGACGGTCAGCTCCCGAAGCTCGTACAGGACGATCGTCGCGGCCTGCGCGAGGTTGAGGACCGGGTAGTCGCCGCTGGCGGGGATCGAGCAGACGCGGTCGAGCCGCTCGAGCTCCTCGTTGGCCAGGCCGACGCTCTCGCGGCCGAAGACGATGCAGACGTCCGCCTCGAGGTCCCGGAGCTCGTCGGGTAGCTCCGCGGGCCGGACGAACGGGTAGCGGACGTGCTTGGTCGCGTCCTCGTTGGTGATCGCGGTGCAGGCGACGGTGTAGAAGTTCTCGACGAGGTACTCGAAGTCGACCGTCGTCGCGTTCGGGAGGACGTCCTCGCGGGCGTGGCCGGCGAAGCCGTAGGCCTCGCCCTCCGGGTCGAGTTCGGGCGGGTCGACGAGGTAGAGGTCCGTCAGCCCGAAGTTCTTCATCGACCGGGCGATGGTGCCGACGTTGCCGGGCGTCTCGGCGCCGACGACGGCGACTGCGATCTGCGGCATCTTACGTCACGTCGGAGTAGTCGGTCCCGAGGACGTCGAGGTCCTCGTCGTCGAGGTCCTCCAGGGCCTCCTCCAGTTCGGGGACGTTCTCGCCCATGTCGGGGGCCGGCACCCGGTCGGGTTCGGTGTCGACGTGGTCCATCCCGCCGTAGCCCTCCGGCGCCCGGTTGCCGGCGGCGAACCACTCGTGGAAGACGTCTGCGAAGTGGGACTCGCCCTTCTCGCGGCTGCCGCCGTCCTCGCGGAACCAGTAGAGGAAGTCGGGTTCGTGCTCCGGGCAGAGCAGCACCTCGGAGAGCGGTTCGCCGTAGACGATGCGGGCGACGTTGCAGTCGGCCTTCGACTCCGAGAGGAGGTAACAGCAGTCGCACGGTTCGCCGGCGACGACGCGGAGCCGGATGAGCCGCTCCCGCGTCTCCTCGCTCATCTCCTCGAGCGGCCGGATCTGGTCGTCCTCGTCGAAGACCTCCTCCTCGTCGAAGCGCCACCCCCGCAGCGCGATAGAGACCTTTCCCATGTGGCGGGGTTGGTATCCGGCCGGTATAAGCGCGTTCGTCCGCGGCCGCCGGCCGGTCGGGGGTCAGTCCGCGGAGGCAACCGGTGGCCGCTCGGCCTGTTCGCGGAGCAGCCGCATCGTCACCGGGACGAAGTGCTCGGACCCGTCGAGGGCGACGAACAGGAGCGTCTCGTCGCTCCAGCACATGACGACGTGGCCGTTCTCGAAGGAGCGGGTCGTGAACTGGAGTTCGCCGAGCGGCTCGAAGTCCGACTCCCGGGCGGGGCTGCCGAGGTACTCGAAGACCAGGCTCTCGAAGATGCGGTCCTGGGTCTCCCGGCTGTACTCCCGTTCGACGTCGGGCCGCATGTAGCGGACCTCGTACTCGCCGCTCTCGACGTCGCCCACCGCGGCGGTCCGGAGCGCACCACCGAGCTCCGACTGGAGCTCCCCCACGTCCAGGTGTTCGTCGATGGGCATGCGTGTCCGCCGGGACGAGACGGTCCGGCTTGTATGCACGGACCGGTTCGGCGCTCGAAACGCGGCTGCCGATACCGGACGGCTTTACCCACCGCGGTCCCAGAGGCGGGGTATGCGAACGGTAGACGCCGCCGGGCTCGCCATCGGCGACGACCACCCGCCGCGGATCATGGGCGTCCTGAACGTCTCCGCGGAGTCCCCCTACGACCCGAGCGTCTTCGACGACCCCGGCGAGGCCGCCGCCTACGTCGATGAGGAGCTGATCGACGAGGGCGCCGACATCGTCGACGTCGGTCTGGAGTCGGCGAACAAGCGCTTCGAGGTGCTGTCCGCCGAGGGCGAACTCGACCGCCTGGAGACCGCCGTCGAGGCGATGGAGTCGACCGCCGGCGACGCCGTCTGGTCCATCGAGACCCGCTACCACGAGGTCGCCGAGGCCGCGCTGGACGCCGGCTTCGACATGGTCAACGACATCTGCGGCTTCGCGGACCCCGAGATGCCCCGCGTCTGCGCGGACTACGACGTGGCGGTCGCGAAGATGGCCTCGCCGCCGGACCTGGAGCGCCCCGGCGCAGTCGAGGCGGTCGACGACATCTACGACGCCCTCGAACTGAACGGCTTCACCGACAAGACGATCCTCGACCCGGCCTTCGGCGGCTGGTCGGAGGCCAAGACACTCGAGGACGACCGCGAGACGTTCCGCCGGCTCCGGGAGTTCCGCGGCTACGGCCGCCCGCTGCTCGTCTCCATCAACCGGAAGAACTTCCTCCGGGAGATCGCCGGCCGCTCGACCGAGGCCGCCCTCCCGGTCTCGCTGGCGGCCACCTCGATGGCCGTCGAGCGCGGCGCCCACGTCGTCCGCACCCACGACGTCGCTGAGACCCGCGACGCGGCACTCGTCGGCCACGAGTTCACCCGCGACCGCCTCCGGGACGCCGACGCGGGCGTCGAGGAACTCGACGTGACGACCGACGCCGAGTTCGCCCGCCACCTCCACCGCGTGACCGGCGACGCGGGCGACGCCGACAGCGCCGTCGTGACCCACGCCGTCGAACTCCGGCTGTCCGAGCAGGCGACGGCGCACGTCGAGGAACTCGCCAGTGAGACGGACGTACGTGTGTTCCGCGGCGACAGCGCGCTGCTCGTCGGGACGGCCGAAGGGTTCCGGGCGCTCCGGGAGTCGGCGACCCCGGAACACCCGACCGTCGACCGCGCGCTGGCGCGAGTCTGCGACGACCTCGCGTAGTCTGACGACCGGCGTACGGGCGGCGTACGTCACGGGAAAACTTATGGCGAATCGACCGGAAGCCCCGACTGGAAGCCCGGGGGGCACATCTGGGTAGGGGTACCTTGGTGCGCTCTGGGCCCAGTCTTCACGTCTTATAGTGGCTATGCAATACCAGGACTGGCGACCGGCGTACGGGGCGATACTGGCCGATCTCGGCTACGACCGGGCGGCCGACGAGCGGTCGCGGGACGTACTGGCGGCGTTGCTGGCCGACGAGACGCCGCTCGGTCTCGAGGACCTCCGGTTCTCGGGGACCGTCGCCGTCTGCGGCGCCGCTCCGACGCTGGCCGGCGACCTCGACGCTGCGCGAGCGGCTGACACCGTCGTCGCCGCCTCGACGGCCGTGGACGTCCTGCGGGACGCCGGGGTCGCCGTCGACTGCATGGTGACCGACCTCGACAAGAACCCCGACACCGCCCGTGGACTGACCGAGGCGGGAACGCCCGTCGCGGTCCACGCCCACGGCGACAACGTTGACGCGGTCCGCGAGGTCGTCCCGACGTTCGACGCCGACGCCGTCCTCCCGACGACCCAGGCCGAGCCGACCCCGCCGGTCGCCAACCCCGGCGGCTTCACCGACGGCGACCGGGCGGCGTTCCTCGCCGACGCCTGCGGCGCCGACCGTCTCGTCTTCCCGGGCTGGCAGTTCGACGACTCCTCGGTGGGCCCAGAGAAGGCACGGAAGCTGCTGTGGGCCGAGCGCCTGCTCCGCTGGCTCGAGGTCCGGCGCGAGGAACGGTTCGCCCTCCTCGACGGCCGCCGGGACCGCATCGAACTCCCCTGGCTGTAGCGGCGTCGCTCGACGGCGTGCGCTTTATAGCCGGGCCCGTCGAACCGGGCGACCGGATGGCACACACCTCGGCGCAGGCCCACCGCATCGAGTTCGACATCCCGTGGCCTCCGCACACCGCGTACGCCTACCTCGTTCCTGCCGCCGAACCGGTGCTGATCGACGCCGGGACGCCGGGCGAGGACGGCTGGGCCGCCCTCGTCGACGGCCTCGCCGAAGCCGGGTACGACCCCGAGGACGTCGATCACCTCCTTGTCACCCACCCGCACACCGACCACGACGGCCAGGCCGCAGAACTGGTCGACGTCGCCGACCCGACGGTGTACGCCCCAGTGGGCGTCCGCGAGCGGCTCGCCCGCGACTCCGACGACCTCGCGGCGGCAGTGCGGGCGAACGCGACCGAGGTCGGGCTGCCGGACGTCGACGTCGCCGTCGAGGAGTCGGTCGACTCGCTACACCGGAACCGCTCGTGTCTACCGCCCGAGGAGATCGACGTCGACCTCCCGTTCGGCGACCGCTTCGCCGCCGGCGAGGTGACGTTCGAACCGATCCACGTTCCGGGCCACCAGATCGACCAGGCGGCGTATCTCGCCGACGGCCAGCTCTTCGCCGGCGACGCCCTGGTCGAACCGTTCCGCCCGGCGGCGCTCCACACCGGCTTCGACCGCGGCTGCTACGACTGCGTCGACGCCTTCTACGAGGGCCTCGACCGGCTGGCCGGCTACGACGTCGACCGCGTCCACCCGGGGCACGGCCCGGTGTTCGAGGACGCCGCCGGCGCGATCGAGCGGGCGCGGGCGGACCTCGACGCGCTCGTCGAGGACGTCGAATCGACGCTGTCGGACATCGGCGAGGCGACGGCCTACGGGGTGACCGACGAACGGATCGACGACCCCCGGCGGATGCAGTTCTCCGTCTTCGAGTCCCTCGGCGCGCTGGCCCGGCTGGAACGCCAGGGCGAGATCGACTCGCGGCTCGACGGGGACGTCCGCCGTTACGTCGCCTGACCGACCGCCGGCTGGACGCCACCTCGACGGGAGAAAAGCATATTACGATTCCGCGGGGAACGACGGCCATGCCCTCCGAATCGGATACGGCGCGCGGCTGTGAGAAGTGCGGGAACACCGAGACCGAGGTCGGTACGATCTCGACGACCGGCGGCGGCCTGAGCAAGATGTTCGACATCCAGACGAACAGCTTCAAGGTCGTCTCCTGTACGAACTGCGGCTACTCGGAGCTCTACCGGGACACCACGCCCGGGTCGAGCGACATCGTCGACGTCTTCCTCGGATGACGTCCGGCGCGGTCGTCCTCGTCCTGATCGCGTGCGTCGCGTTCCCGCTCGTGCTCTACGCCGCGGTCCGGGCCGAACACGGCCAGCGGGAGACGATGGACCGCCAGGAGGCCGAGCGGGCCGCTCGTCGCGACACCGACGACGAGCGCTGACGAGAACGTCGGCCAGGGAACGCTACGGCAGCAGGACGACCTTCCCGCTGGACTTGCGGTCCTCGATGAACTGGTGGGCCTCCGCGGCCTCTTCGAGGTCGAAGGTGTGGCCCACCTGCACCTCGAGGGTGCCGTCGCCCAGCAGCTGGGTCAGCTCCGGGACCGCACCCATGACCTTCATCGGCTTCTGGTCGATAGCGCGGCCGAGGTGGTAGCCGATGACGCGCTTGTTGCCGAACAGGAGGTCCGCGGTGTTCGGCCGCCCGGGTTCGCCGCCGGCGGCGCCGTAGGAGACCATCCGGCCGAACGACGCGAGCGCGTCGAGGCTACGGTCGGTCGTGTCGCTGCCGATGCCGTCCAGCACGAGGTCGACGCCCGCTCCGTCGGTGATCTCGTCGACCCGGTCGACGAAGTCCTCCTCGGTGTAGCGGATGCCGTGGTCCATCCCGAGGTCGGCGGCCATCTCGAGCTTCTCCTCGGTCGAGGCGGTGCCGACGACCTCCGCGCCGGCCTCGTCGGCCAGCTGGACGGCGGCGCTGCCGACGCCGCCTGCCGCGGCGTGAATCAGGACCGTCTCGCCCTCCTCGATTTCGCCCCACTCGTGGAGGCAGTTGTGGGCGGTGAGCCACTGGACCGGGAAGCCGGCGGCCTCCTCGTAGCTCATGTCGCCGGGAACGTCGAGCAGCCCACGGGCGTCCGCGATCGCGTACTCGGCGTAACCCCCGCCGTTGACGAGCGAGACGACCTCCTCTCCCTCGTCGCGGTCGACGCCGTCGCCGGTCTCGGCGATGGTGCCCGCGACCTCCATGCCGGGGACGTACGGCGGCTCCGGGCCGCCCTGGTAGTGGCCGCGGCGCTGCATGATGTCCGCGAAGTTGATGCCGGCGGCCTCGACGTCGATCAGCACCTGCCCCTCGCGGGGCTCGGGTCGGTCCGTCTCCGATACGTCCAGGACGTCGGCGTCGCCGAACTCGGTGATCTCGGCTGCTCGCATGGTCATGCCGTGACGTGGAGTCGCCTTCCTTATCAACGTTAACCCTTGAATCGGTTCATACGACAAACTGTTAAGCTCCTGGCCGAACCGGGTCGATTCGACCGATGCAACGTCAAGCGCCGAACAACAGGACCGTAACGAGCGACGCGATCGCTGTCCAAGCGAGGACGAAGGTGGTGTAAACGTACCGGCTCGCTCGCCGACGCTCCGAATCCGCGTCCTGGTACTGCAGAACCTGGACGGGGACTGCCAGCGAGCCGCCGACGAGGACGTTCCGGGCCAGCGTCCACCAAATCGCGTCGACCCGCCAGACGTCAGCCGCGGCCACCGCGATCCACGCGGACGCCAGCAACCCGACGCCGCCTAGCGCCATCGGGGTCAGGTGTTGCCGACGCCCGAACCGATCGGACGGGATGAACCCGGCGTCCACCCGTCTCGCCAACGGGTATGCACATCCCGACGCGGCGAGACCGGTGAGCAGTCCCACGACGAAGACGACCGGTGAGACGCCGAGCAGGATGTCGAGAACCCCGATCGCTTCCTCGTGACCTCCTGTCGGCGTTTCGACCATCGCCGAGATGTCCACCGACCATCACATAAACGTTCGGCCGGGGGTGACGAGTTAAACATCCTCCCTGCGACGCGGACACCTTTAAGCGGGTCCGCTCTCCCTGTGGAGGTATGACGTACGACTGCTCGTTCCTCTCGGACCTCGACCTTGACGGGGAGGTCTCCTTCGACGACTCGGCTCGCGAGAGCCACGCCGCCGACTGGGTCGCCCAGGAGGCCGGCCTCGGCGTGACGCCCGACGCCGTCGTCTGGCCGGCCTCGACCGCCGACGTCGCGACGGTCCTCGAGGCGGCCAACGACCGCGAGGTGCCGGTGACGCCATACGCCGCCGGCACGTCGATGGAGGGCAACGCCGTCCCGCTGTTCAAGGGGATCAGCCTGGACATGACGAAGATGGACGACGTCCTGGACGTCCGCCCCGACGACTTCCAGATCGACGTCGAACCCGGCGTGATGGGCAACGTCGTCGACGAGACGGCCGCCGAGCACGGCATGTTCTTCCCGCCGATGCCGTCGTCGGCCAACCTCTCGACCATCGGCGGCATGATCGTCAACGACGCTTCCGGCCAGAAGACCGTCAAGTACGGCGAGGTCGGCGACTGGGTGCTGGAACTGGAGGTCGTCCTCGCCGACGGCACCGTCATCGAGACCGGCAGCAAGGCCGTCAAGACCTCTTCGGGGTACAACCTCAAGGACGTCATCGTCGGCAGCGAGGGCACCCTCGGCGTCGTCACGCGCGCCACCCTGGAACTGGAGGGGCTCCCCGAGCAGATCAAGGGCGGCCGCGCGGTCTTCGAGTCGATGGACGACGCCGCTGAGGCGGTCTTCGACGTCGTCCGCTCCGGCGTCGACGTCGCGAAGATCGAGCTCATCGACCCGCTGGCCGCGGAGATGGCCAACCGCTACTTCGACACCGGGCTCCCGGACGGCTCGATGATCTTCTTCGAGTTCCACGCCAACCACAACGTCGACGAGGAGATCGACTTCTTCCGGACCATCGTCGACTCCCACGACGTCGCGGAGTTCGAGATCGCCGACGAGGAGCGGATGGACGAACTCTGGCGCGCCCGCGACGAACTCGCCTTCGCCGTCCAGCAGTACGACCCCGACCTCGAGCCGCGGCACCCCGGCGACGTCACCGTCCCCATCAGCCGGTACCCCGACATCATCCGCTACGCGAAGGACCTCGGCGAGGAGCACGACGTCCTGCTACCCTGCTTCGGCCACGCCGGCGACGGCAACGTCCACTACACGGTGCTCGTCGACCCCGACGACGAGGAGATGGTCGAGACCGCCGAGGAGATCTACGACTCGATCGTCGAGAAGGCCATCTCGTGGGGCGGGACCGCCACCGGCGAGCACGGCATCGGCATGGGGAAACAGAAGTTCCTCGAACTGGAGCACGGCGAGGGCGGGGTCCAGGCGATGCGCGCGCTGAAGGCCGCCTTCGACCCGAAGGACATTCTCAACCCCGGGAAGATGTTCCCCGAGACGGAGGCGGAGGGCGGGCGGGTGGAACTCCCGTCGGGCGTTCGCTCCGCCGAGCGGGACTGACCGGGAGTTCGCGGTCCAGCGTTCCCTCGAACCGATATTTCGACGGCACTACCGTCACATAAACCGCCTCCCATGAGACGGTAAACCGATTTGCTGGTATGCCCGTCATTCCCTCCCATGAGTGCCCACCTGGACGAGGAGCACGAGATGATCCGGAGTTCGCTGCGGGAGTTCCTGGAGGAGGAGATCCAGCCGGACCTGCCGGAGGCCGACCGGGAGGCGATGAGCAAGGACGAGGCCATCCAGTACCAGCAGATGCTCGGCGAACTGGGCATCGGTCCGGGCTCCGTCGAGGGCGAGGGCTTCGACGACCCGCTGACCTACGCAGTCACCTCCGAGGAGATATCGCGCATCTGGCCGTCGCTGAACGTGACGCTGAACATGTCGTTCCCGACGATCTTCGCCCGGTACGCCGGCGAGGAGACCCAGGACGCACTGCGCGACAGGCTCGACGAGGGGTCCTGCATCGGCTGCATGGCCGTCACCGAACCGGACGGCGGCTCCGACACGGCCCACCCCGGGACGACGGCGACGAAGGACGGCGACGAGTACGTCATCGACGGCGAGAAGACGTGGGTCTCGAACGCGCCCATCGCCGACATGGCGCTGGTCGTCGCCTACGACGAGGACGCCGAGCAGCGCGACTTCTTCATCGTCGACACCGTCACCAACGACGTCGAGACCCGAGAGCTGCACAAGCTCGGCTGGAAGGGTTCTCCGACCGGTCAGATCTTCTTCGACGAGGTCCGGGTTCCCGAGGACAACAAGCTGATGAACGCGGTGACGAAGATGATCGCCTCCGGAGAGTCCGACATCACCGACAACGAGATGTTCCAGAACCAGAACCCGCTGAACGCGATGTTCGCGTACATGCGGACCGGGATGGCGGCGATGTCGGTCGGCATCATGCAGGCGGCCTACGAGGCGGCCCTCGACTACTCGAAGGACCGGGAGGTCTTCGGCGGCCCCATCGGCGGTCACCAGCTCGTCCAGGAGAAGCTCTACGAGATCCGCGCCGGCCTCGAGACCGGGCGGCTGCTCACCTACGAGGCCGCCCGGAAGGTCGCGGCCGGCGACGACGAGGCCCGGATGTACTCCTCGCTGGCGAAGGGGTGGGTCTGCGAGAAGTCCGTCGACGTCGCCGACGTGGCCCTGCAGGTCTACGGCGGCAACGGCCTCTCGAAGGACTACCCCCTCGAGCGCTACTACCGCGACGCCCGCACGATGACCATCCCGGACGGCACCACCGACATCCAGCAGCTCGTCGTCGGCAAGGAGCTGACGGGCATCGCCGCGTACAAGTAGCGACGGGCGACTGGACCTTCATCCGGTCCGCCCTGGTCGGGACCCTATACGCGTCGGCCGTGGATTTTTGCTCGTCGCCGACCGAGTCGACCCATGGACGACCGGGAACTCTCCTTCGCCGCGTCGGCGATCCGCGACGCCGACTCCGTCGTCGCGTTGACCGGCGCCGGCGTCTCCACCGCCTCCGGCATCCCCGACTTCCGCTCCGAGGACGGCCTCTGGACCGAGTACGACCCGAACGACTTCCACGTCAGGCGCTTCCGCTCGGACCCCGAGGGGTTCTGGGCCGAGCGCGTCGAACTCGTCGAGGAGCTGTTCGGCGGCGGCGTCGAGCCGAACGCCGCCCACGAGGCGCTCGCCGACCTGGAGGCCGCCGGCCACCTCGACACGCTCGTCACCCAGAACGTCGACGGCCTCCACCAGTCGGCCGGCAACTCGGACCCCATCGAGATCCACGGCAACGGTCGCCGCGTGGTCTGTACGGGCTGTCGCCGCCGGTTCGAGGCCGACCCGGTCTTCGACCGCGTGCGCGACGGCGAGGTGCCGCCGACCTGCGAGCACTGCGGGGAGGTGCTGAAGCCGGACGTCGTCCTCTTCGGGGAACAGCTCCCCGACGAGGCGCTGTTCCGGGCGCACTCGGCCGCGGAGAGCGCCGACGCCTTCCTCGCGGTCGGCTCGTCGCTCACCGTCGAACCGGCCGCGTCGCTGCCGCGGAAGGCCGCCGAGAGCGGCGCGACCCTGATCGTCGTCAACCTCGACCGGACCGCCGTCTCGGACCGCGCCGAGTACGACTTCCGCGAGGACGTCACCGAGGCGCTGCCGGCGCTCGTCGACGCCGTCGAGGACTGACCGACGCGACCCTTTTTGCCCCTCCGCTCCGTGTTGACGGTCGCCATGGACTACAAGGTCATCGACCTCGACGACGTACCGGTCACGGACCTCTCGGAGATCGAGGGGGTGCCGCCGGACCTGGACATCAAGCCCGTCGGCGACCAGCTCGGCCTCTCCGAGATGCGCGCGACCGTCTGGTACTTCGAACCGGGCGAGGAGATCCAGTACCACGCCCACAGCGAGCAGGAGGAGCTGTACTTCGTCGTCCAGGGAGAGTTCTCGCTGAAGCTCGGCCGCTCCGGCGAGGCGGAGTACGTCGACGCCGACGAGGGCTCGTTCTGGGTCGCCAAACCCGAGATCGGCCACGGACACCGCTACGTCGGCGACGACCAGGGGATCGTCCTCTCCGTGGGCGCGCCGCCGGTCGAGGACCCGGGGCTCGACCCCCACGAACTGGACGACTGACCGGGACGCGGCGCTACTCGGATTCGGCGACGCCCGGCGTCCGATACTCCCGGTGCTCGGCGACCGCGGTGACCAGGATGAACAGCGCGACCGCGACGGCGCCGAGGAGCGTCGAGTCGTCCGCGTCGGCCCGGTCCAGCGTGCGGTGGCCCCAGAACAGGTCGGCCCAGCGGGTGTAGTGGAAGGCGTAGACGGCGTCGCTGTCGACGAGCTTCGCGGCGTCGGGGAGCATCGCCCAGCCGCCCCCGAGGAGCGCCCACACCCGCGGGTAGCGGACGTCGGGGACCGCGAGGGTCTCGAGGAGCGTCGTCAGGGTCGCCCCGACGGCGAAGTGGGTGATTCCCTGGGCCACGGTTCAGAACTCGACGTCGACCTCCGACGACGAGTCGGCGTCGCCGTAGGTCGTCTCCAGGTACTCGAAGATGCGGGCCGACTGGCTCATCGAGACGCCGTACTCCTCGTCGACGATGGCCGGGACCTGCCGCTGGCCGGTGATCGCCTTGACCTCGTTGCGCTTGGAGTGGAGCCCCTCGACCCAGACGCTGTCGTACTCGACGTCGAGTTCGTCGAGCTTGTCGGTGACGAACTCGCAGTAGGGACACCCCTCCAGCCTGTAGTACGTGACGGACATACCCACGCCTACGCGGGCGGCGCCAATAAATACCCGCAGCCGCCGGGGACGGGGCGTTTAAGTCGCCGGCCGACGGGTGTGACGGTATGCCACCCGCAGTCGGCGACGACGCGCCCGCGTTCGAGGCACTGCTGTGCGACGGCGAGACGTTCCGGCCGACGGCGCTGCACGACGCGCTCGGCGACCGCGGCGCCGTCCTCGTCTTCGACGGCTTCGTCTTCTCGGCCATCGCGCAGAACTGGTGGTTCCGCTACGAGCACGCCGGCTGGGACGACTTCGACGGCTTCCCCGTCTACGGCGTCGTCCGGGACGGACCGTACTCCATCAACGAGTTCCTCCGGCAGCTCGACAGCCCCTTCTCCATCTTCTCGGACCTCAACGCCGACGCGGCCGACGCCTACGGCCTCCTCGTCGAACGCGAGGGGATGGCCGGCACGAAGACCGCCCGCCGCGCCGTCTTCGTCCTCGACGACGAGGGGACGGTCCGGTACGCCTGGGACACCGACGAGTGGATCTACCCGGTGCCGCGCGAGGAGGTCGAGTCGGCCGTCGGCGACCTCTGATTCAGTGCTGATGTGCGCCGTCTAGCTACCGGCGTGGAGATTAATCGGTAACTATCTGGGTGGTAGCTGGCTCATACTGATGTGGGTCGTGTGCCACGTGCTGTTCACACCGTGGTGGGTGTGGCACCATGACAGGAGACGAGACACACGACCGGAGTCGTACTGCCTCCGTCGAGTCGAACCGGCGACTGGCGTGGACGGACGCGGAGCGGCCGCCGGTCCTCGGCGCTTACGACGCCGTCAAGGGGACGGACGCGTTCATCCTCGCCGCCGTCGACCGCGACGACGCCTGGCTCGCCGTCGAGGTCGGCGGTGAACGGACCCTCGAGGAGTGGCGGTGACGTGCTGGGGTTCGTAACGAGGCTCGTCGGCGACGGCGCGAGTTCGGACGACGGCGCCGACGCGGAGTCGGCCGGGGACGGACGGCAGCAGACTCGCCTCTACGAGTGTCCCGACTGCGAGTCGGTCTACCTCTCGACGGACCTGGCGACGTGCGAGTCCTGCAACACCGGCGTCGAACGAGTCCCGTCGGAGCACGACCTCGCGTTCGGAACGGAGGAGGCCGGCAATGGCTAGCGACGGGACTCCAGGAGTCGCTGCGCCGGTTCGCTGGCGAGTGCCCTGATGCCGGCCCGCGAGACGGCGTCGCGGGCCCGCCCTTTGACGGCGCCGCCGACGAGGCTCCCGAGCAGCGACAGCCGGCCGACGTAGTAGGCCGGGGCGGGACTGTCGGCCGACGCGGCCTCGAGGATCGTCTCGGCGACGCGCTCCGGGGCGTTGATCCCCGGACCGCCGCACTCGACCGCCGGCGTGTCGTCGAGCACCCGGTAGAGGTCGTCGTAGGCGCTCGAGTGGTCGTAGCTCGTCACCTCCTCGAGGACGCGGTCGTAGAAGTCGGTGGCGACGGCACCGGGGAGCACCAGGACCACGTCGACGCCGGTCCCCGTCACCTCCTGTCGGAGCGCGTCGGTAATCGAGTGCAGCGCGTACTTCGAGCCGGTGTAGACGCCCAGGCCGGGCCCGGTGACGCCGCGGAACCCGCCGCCGACGTTGACGACGGTGCCGCGACCCTCCTCCCGCATCCGGGGCAGGACGGCGTGGATCAGCCGGAGCGGCCCGAACGTGTTGACCTCGAACTGGCGGACGACCTTCTCCATCGGGACGTCCTCGACGGGGCCGAACTGCCCGTAGCCGGCGTTGTTGACGAGGCAGTCGAGCCCTCCCTGCTCGTCGAAGACCCGGTCGACAGTCGTTTCGATGGTCTCCGGGTCGGTGACGTCGAGGGCCGCGGTGTGACAGCCCCGCGCCGCGAGGTCCTCCAGGTCGGTCGGGTCTCGCGCCGTGGCGTATACCTCCCAGCCGTCCTCGCAGAACGCCCCTGCGGTCGCGCGCCCGATGCCCGACGAACAACCGGTGACGAGTGCGGTCGCGTCCATACCGACCCGACGGCCGCCAGACTGGTAAGAGTGGGCGACCGTCCTCCCCGTTCAGTTCCCTGCGTCCTCGTACTGCTCGTGCCAGGAGCCGAGCTGTTTGCTGACGGCGCCCGTCGTGCTCCCGACGTTGAGCAACTGGTAGCCGTCGTCGACCTTCGCGCGGACGTCGTCCATCCCGAAGGTGAGGCCGCCGACCGCCACGTCGTTCTCCAGGCCGGTCGTCCGGACGGTCTCGACGGCTTCCTCGACCGGGTCGGCGTCCACCTCGCCGGGACGGCCCATCGACACCGACAGGTCGTTCGGGCCGACGAAGACGAAGCCGAGTTCCGGGACCGAGACGATCTCCTCGATGTTCTCGACGGCCCGCTCCGTCTCGACGGTGACGCCGACCAGCACCTCTTCGTCCTCGGTGGCCGGATACGAGTCGCCGGCGCCGCCCCACCGGCTCGCCCGCGGCGCGGCCAGGCCGCGCCGACCGGGCCCGTCGTCGTACTCGAACCGCGCGGCTTCAACGGCCGTCCGGACCTCCTCGGCCGTCTCGACGCGGGAGACGAACACGTTCCGCGCGCCCACGTCCAGGACCTTCCGGACCGTCGCCGGGTCGCTGGAGGGCACCCGGACGAGGAGCTCGGTGTCGACCGCGTCGGCGGCCCGCAGGAGGTCCTCCAGGCGCTCGCCGTCCATCGGGCTCGGCCCGCCGTGCTCGAGGTCGATCCAGACGAAGTCGAATCCCATCCCGCCGACCAGTTCCACGAGCTTCGGGCTGTAGACGCCGTCGATGACGCCGAAGGCGACGTCGCCGTTCTCGACGGTCCGCCGGAGCCGGTTCTGCTGGAGTTCGGATGTCACACCGAATCTTCGGTCGCCAGCCGGAAGAAGGCCGGCGTCGCTACGACTCGACGGTCCGCTCGAACAGCGGCCGGGTCAGCCGCTCGACGCGGAACGTCCGTTCGCCGTTCTCGTAGACCGACGGCGACGGCGCCTCGCGGTAGCGGTACACCTCGATCTGCTGGCGGTCGCCCTCCAGCCCCCGCGAGGTGGCCGGCGCGAACGTCACCACGTCGACGATCGGGTGGCGCTCCCAGTCGGTCGCCGCCAGCTCCGCGCGGACGGGCCGCGGCCACGGCGGCGACGCGGGTCGGAGTCGGCTCACGGCTCCGTTACGGCAGGCCGAGCTCCTTCGCGATGGTGTTCAGCTGGATCTCGTCGGTCCCCTCGACGATGCGGAGGATGCGGGCGGTCTGCAGTTCGTCCATGAACGGGTTGTCTTCCGCGAGGCCGTTGCCGCCGTGGACCTGCACGACGTCGTCGGCGATATCGAAGAGCACGTTCGACGCGAGGTACTTGACGATGGAGGACTCCTCGATGGCCTGCTCGCCGTTGTCCATGAGCCACGCCAGCCGGAGGCCCGCCGCGTCGGCGGCGAAGGCGTTCGCCCGGCCCCGCGCCAGCTTGTGGGAGATGCCCTGGAACTTGCCGATGGGACGGCCGAAGGCCTCCCGGTCGTTGGCGTACTCGACGCCGCGGTCGATGAGGAACTCGGCGTGGCCGAGTGCCCGCGCGCCGATCTCGAGGCGACCCAGCGACAGGAACTCCATGGCGTCGTAGAAGGCGCCGTCCTCCGTGCCGAGCATGCGGTCGTCGGGGACGCGGACGTCGTCGAGGACGATCTCGCCCTGCATACCGGTCATCCCGACGGCGTTGTTCATCGAGGCGATCTCGTACTCGTCGGCCTCGACGATGAAACAGGAGATGCCGCCGTACCGGCCCATCTCGTCGATGGGCGACGTCCGGGCGAACACCTGCACGAAGTCGGCGTACGGCGCGTTGGTGATCCACTGCTTCTGGCCGTTCAGCACCCACTCGTCGCCGTCCTTCTCGGCGGTCGTCGACATGTTCGGCGAGTCGGAGCCGACGCCGGGTTCGGTCTGTGCGAACGCCGTCGACTTCTCGCCGCGGACGCAGGGCAGCAGGTACTCCTCGACCTGGTCGCCCTCGGCCTGCGCAAGCAGCGGCTTCGGGCCCTCCGGGCCGGCCAGGACGTACTCGGTGATGCCCGGTCCCTTCGAGGCGACGTGTTTGACGGCGCGGTACCAGGTGACGTTCGAGACGCCCTCGCCGCTGACCTCCTCGGGGAGGTTCATCGCGTAGAAGCCGGCGTCGGCGCTCTTCTTCCGGACCTCCTGGATCGCCTCCAGCACCTCCGGGACGAGTCGCCCGTCGTCCTCGTGGCGCTTCCGGGGGTTCGACCACGTCTCGCCCAGCTCGTCCTCGATCGGCTGGACCTCCTGTTCGATGAACTCGTCGAGGCTCGAGAGGATGAGGTTGGTCTCCTCGTCGGTCTCGAAGTTCACGCCGGTGGAGGCCGCGTCCTGGGTTGCCATAGAATGTCATGCACCCAGCCGCCCTTAATAACTGTGCGAGTCCTCCACGGCTGCTTTAAGAGCACCCGACTCCGGCGCCGTCACGTAAACTCCGGGCCGCGTCCCGGCGGTTTCGTCGGGTGTTAAGTACCCGCACGCACACCGCCGAGGTATGCGACTCGATGGCGTTCGCGTGCTCGACCTCACGCGACTGCTCCCCGGCCCGTACGCGACGCAGCTGCTCGCCGACGCCGGCGCCGACGTGGTGAAAGTGGAGGACACCGGCGCGGGCGACTACGCGAGACACATGCCCCCGACGACCGACGAGGGCGTCGGCGCCGTCTTCGACGCCGTCAACCGCGGCAAGCGAAGCGTCGCCCTCGACCTCAAGAGCGACGCCGGCCAGGAGGCGTTCTACGAACTCGTCGCCGACGCCGACGTCGTCATCGAGAGCTTCCGGCCCGGCGTCACCGAACGGCTCGGCGTCGACTACGAAACGCTCACCGAGTACCGCGAGGACCTCGTCTACTGCTCGCTGACCGGCTACGGCCAGGAGGGCCCCCACGCCGACCGCGTCGGCCACGACCTCAACTACATCGGCCTCGCCGGGCTGCTCGACATGACCCGCGACGACGACGACGAGAAACCGCGAACCCCCGGCTACCAGATCGCCGACATGGCCGGCGGGCTGCTCGCCGCGTTCTCGGTGTGCTCGGCGCTGCTCTCTCGGGAACTCGGCAACTCCGGCGGCGAGTACCTCGACGTCGCGCTCACCGACGCCGTCGTCTCCTTCTCGCAGGCGATAGCTCCCGAGGCGCTGCGCGGCGAGGACCCTCGCCCCGGCGAGACCGCGCTCACCGGCGAGTATCCCTGGTACGACGTCTACGAGGCCAAGGACGGCCAGTACGTCACCCTCGGCGCCCTCGAGCCGCAGTTCTGGGCCGCGTTCTGCGAGGCCGTCGACCGCCCCGACCTCGCGGGCAAGCACATGACCGGGGACCCTGCCGAGCGGCAGGCCGTCCGCGAGGAACTGGAGGAACTCTTCGCGGAGCGGACCCGCGACGAGTGGGCCGAGGCGATGGCCGACGTGGACGCCGCCGTCGACGGCGTCTACCGGCCGGCGGAGACGTTCGACCACCCGCAGATCGAGGCCCGCGGCTACGTCGAACGTCCCGAGGACGGCTCCCCGCGTGTCGGGTTCCCGCTCTGCGGGTCCGACGTACCGGATGCTGGCGCCATCGACCCGCCGGGACACGGGGAACACACCGACGAACTCCTGCGAGACGCCGGACTGGACGACGAGTCCATCGACCGGCTCCGCGACGAAGGCGCGATCAACTGACGCCGGCGCCGACGAGGTCGACCAGCGCGTGGCGTTTCAGCAACGCGAAGCCGACGAAGACCACGACGAACCCGGCGACGGAGAGGAGGCCGATGGTCTCGTCGAGCAGGAAGACCCCGGCGACGGTCGCCACGACCGGGACGAGGTAGGCCACGAGGCTCGTCTCGAAGGCGCCGCGCTCCTCGAGGAACGTGAAGTAGATGAGGAACGCCAGCGCCGTCGAGAAGACGCCCAGGTAGACGACGGCGCCGACGGCGGTCGACGACAGCGCGCTCGCTCCGGGCAGCTCGCCGGCGCCGAGGCTGAAGGCGTGCAGGAGGAGTCCGCCGACGAGCATCGACCAGCCGGTCAGCGCGACCCGTTCCATGGTGGGGCCGGCCCGCTGGACGATGACGCCGCCGAGGGAGACCAGGACCACCTGGCCGACGATGATGAGTCGGCCGACGGTGTCGCCGGCCAGCAGGTTGTTCGGGTCGGGCTGGACGATGAGCCCGACGCCGAGGAAGCCGAGGCCGGCGCCGACCGCGCCGACCGCCGAGAGACGCTCGCCGAGCAGTGCGAGCGCCCACAGCGCGGTGAGGATCGGGACGAGCGCCTGCAGGATCGCGGCGACGCCGCTGGGGACGGTCTGCTGGCCGATGAACAGCAGCCCGTTGCCGGCGATGAGGAACGCGCCGCCCCCGAGGATGGCCGAGACGTTGTTCCACCCGACCGGCCGCCAGGTGTCGGTCGTCGCGACGGCGTAGCCCAGGAGGAGCACGGCGGCGACGTCGTAGCGGAACGCCGCGAACAGCAGCGGCGGGAGGTACTCGAGGCCGACGGAGATGGCCGGGAAGGAGAGGCCCCACATCACGGCGAGGGCGGCGAACATCGTGGCGGCGTAGGCCCTGGACACGTCATCGGTGTTGCCGCGTTGCCGTGATATCCCTGCCGTTTCCGGAACTGCGTACAGGCGACCCGCTAATTCGACGAGCCGTGGGTCGCGCTCGCGGCTCGCTTCCGCTCACCGCTCGCATCGAGGTGACTCCGCCACCTCGCTACCGCCTCGGCGGCCCGTCGGTGGCTGCTCAGAGCACGGGCTGTCTGGTCGGGTTATCGTACTTAAGAAGCCGGGTCAGGTCCAGAAACCGCGCGACCGGAGGGAGCGCGGTCCGCGGCGACGAGGCCGCAGGCCGAGTCGCCGTAGCGTTCGGAAATCGCCCTTGGCGATTTCCGCAGCCCATCAGAAGTGCTTCGCACTTCTGAGGACGCCCGACGACTAACGCGGCGCGAACAAAGTGAGCGCCGCGGCACGGAGGATGGCGCGCATATTTTCCCCAAGCTTTTGCCGGGCGGCCGAAGGCCGCCCGTGCAAAAAGTGGGTGCTCAGTCGTGGACGAGCACGTCGATGACGTCGGTGCCGCTCGACTCCAGGGCCTCCTCGTAGACGTCGGGGAACGCCTCGGGCGTCTCGACGAGGTGGCCGCGGGCGCCGTGGCTCTCGGCGTTCTTCGGGATGTCGACGTGGGGGTCGAAGTCCATCCCCACGAAGTCGTAGTCCGCTTCCTCCCCGCCGAGCATCTTCAGCGTGTTGTTCTTGAGGATCCGGTAGTTGCGGTTGTCGGAGACGACGACCGTCAGGTCGAGGTCGTGCCGGGCGGCGGAGTAGATGGAGTGGGGGTAGTAGAGGTACGAGCCGTCGCCGACGTAGCCGACGACGGTCCGGGGGTCGTCCTGGATGGACTCGGCGAAGGCGGCGCCGACGGCCGCCGGGAGGCCGTAGCCGAGACCGCCGCCCTTGTTCGAGAGGTACTGCTCCTTGTCGAACGG
Source organism: Natronomonas salina (assembly GCF_013391105.1). NCBI lineage: Archaea > Methanobacteriati > Methanobacteriota > Halobacteria > Halobacteriales > Natronomonadaceae > Natronomonas > Natronomonas salina. The sequence continues at coordinate 512,883 of NZ_CP058335.1, read as the reverse complement.
GAAGCGGGTGAGCATCGCGAACTTGGAGGTGACCCCCTCGTCGACGATGTAGACCTCGTCGTCGACCTCGATCATGTTGTCGACGAGTTCGGCCTTCGAGGAGCGCTCGTCGCCCTCGGGTTTCTCGTCCTCGCCGATGTCCTGCATCGTCCCCGCCAGCGACTGCTTCATTGTCTGGACGTAGTCGGCACGGGCTTCCTGCTCCTCGTCGTCCAGGCGGTCGTCGACGCGCTCGGCGATCTCGCCCATCACGTGGCCGGGGTCGCCGACGACGGCGGCGTCGGCGGGGTGGTTCTTCCCGACCTCCCAGGGGTCGCTGGAGATCTGGATGGTCGTCGTGTCCTCGTCGACGAGCGGGTTCTCGTGGCGGAGCAGCGTCGTGTTCGTGGAGGTGCCGACCAGCGCCAGCGTGTCGGTGTCCATCATCATCGAGGCCAGCCCCTCGTCGGCGGCCATGAAGGAGATCCAGTGGTCGTGTTCCGTGGGGTAGTTCACCTCGCTGGCGAGGATCTCGCCGTGGACGCGCGCGCCGGCAGCCTCGGCCAGTTCGATGGCGGCGTCGACGGCCTGCTTGCCGGCGCGGGCGACGTGGTCGCCCAGCACCAGCACGGGCTGGTCGGCCTCGACGAAGTAGTCGGCGGCGGCCTCGATCTGCTGGGGGTCGCCGCGGCCGGCGTCCGGGATCGGGCCGAGGCGTTCGGGCGTGCGGTCGGTCTCGGTCTGCATCACGTCCGCCGGAAGCGCGAGGAAGACGGGACCGGTCGGCGGCGTCAGCGCGACACGGAACGCCCGGCGTAGCAGCATCGGCAGCGAGTCGACGTGGGTGACTTCCGCGGACATCTTGCAGAACTGGTCGACGAGTCGCTCGAGATCGCCGGTCAGGATGGGCTCCTCGTGCCGGAAGTCCAGTTCGTGGTTGCCGGCGGTGACGACGACCGGGGCGCCGCCGTACATCGCGCCGAAGACGTTGCCGAGCCCGTGGGCGAGGCCGGGCGTGACGTGGAGGTTGACGACGCCGACGGGGTTGACGTCGGGGTCGTCGTCGGCGTGGTAGCGGCGGGTGGAGGCGTAGCCGGCGGCCATCCCCGTGGCGACGTCCTCCTGGAGGCCGAGGACGTACTCCAGGTCGCTGTGGGAGAGCGCGTTCATGATGGGCAGCTCCGTCGTCCCGGGATTGCCGAAGACGTGCTGGACGCCGTACTGCTCGAGTGCGTCGACGAAGAGATCCGCTCCCGTGTAGGAATTTGCCATGGCTCTTCCTGTCGTTGCCACCGATAAATAGTTCATCCCTTCGGCGACCGGCCCTCAGGGAAGTGGGCGACGGGACGCTAGTCGCCGACCTGCGTCGACGCCCCGCCGATCTCCGTCTCGGCGACGAAGCTCCCGTAGATCAGCGCCGCCCCGAGGACGACTGCGGCGGCCACCTGCAGGCCGAAGTGGACGACGCTGCCGAACATCGCGCCGAAGGCCAGCACGACGTAGCCGGCCCGCCAGTGGTACGCCAGGTCGTGGGCGCCGTCGTAGCCGACCATGGCCACGATTAGTCCGATCGTCCCAGACAGGACCAGCGGGAACTGGATGAGCGTGTCCGGGACCGACCAGTAGATGAGGCTGTCGTTCGCCACGAAGGCGTAGGGGATGACGAACCCGGGGGCCCCGAGCCGGAGCGCCTGCACGCAGGAGCGCGTGAAGCTGGTGTCGGCGATGCGGGAGCCGACGGCCACCGAGATGGCGACCGGCGGCGTGATCGCCGACAGCATCGCGAAGTAGAAGACGAACATGTGGGTCGCGATGTCCGGAACGCCCATCTCGATGACGCCCGGGGCGACCAGGATGACCACCAGGATGTAGGCCGCGGGCGTCGGCATCCCCAGTCCGAAGAGCACCGACGCGACCATCGCCAGCAGCAGGACGACGATCAGCGAGCCGCCGCCGAGGCTGATGATGAGCGTCCCGACCCGCTGGGTGAGGCCGGTCCCCTCCAGCAACTGGACGATGAGGCCCATCGCGGCGAGGACGCCGATGAGCGGCGCCATGTCGACGCCGCCCTGCCGGAGTCCGTCGACGGTCTGGGCGGCGGTCGTCTTCGCCGACTCCGCGGAGATCCCCCGGGAGTAGGCGTTCCTGATGGCGACGACGCCGACGATGGTGAAGATGGAGTACATCCCCGCCGTCATCGGCGAGTACCGCAGCCAGATGAGCGTGTACAGCAGGACGCAGAGCGGGATGAGGAAGTGCGCCCCCTCCGCGAGCATCCGCCACTCGAAGGAGTCGAGGTCCTCGGAGATCCAGCCGTGCTTGAGCACGGTGTAGTGGACGCCGACCCCGACGCTGAGGTAGAACAGCATCGCGGGGATGGTGCCGGCCTGGATGATGTCGACGTACGGGACGTCGAGCAGGTCGGCCATGATGAAGGCGGCGACGCCCATCACGGGCGGGAGCATCTGTCCGCCGGCCGAGGCGACCGCCTCGATGGCGGCCGCGAAGTCGTCCTGGACGCCCTGCTCCTTCAGCATCGGGATGGTGAAGCTCCCCGTCGTGGCCGTGTTCGCCGCCGCGCTCCCGGTGATCGAGCCCATGATCATGCTCGCCACGACGGCGATCTGGACGACGCCCGTCCGGAGGCTGGTCCCGAGTTCGCTCCCGACGTCGAGGACGAAGTCCATCAGCCCGAACGCCTTCGCGATGCCGGCGAACATGATGAAGATGGCGACCCACGTCGCGCCGATCCGCATCAGCGTCTCGTGGTAGACGCCGGTGATCTCGATGGCGCCGGTCCGGGAGATCTGCTGCCACGTGAAGCCGGTGTGCCGGAGCGCGCCCGGCATCTCGGGGCCGACGAGCGAGTGGGAGTACAGGACAGACAGCACCGCGAACGCCGCGATGACGTTCCCGAAGGCCCGCCGCGTCGAGTCGATGGCCAGCACGATGAGGACGACGCCGACGTAGTAGTCGACCTGGGTGTGGCCCTGCAGGAAGACGTCCTCCATGAGCCGCTCGAAGTGGTAGTGGACGTAGCCCGTCGCGGCGAGGGCCAGCAGCGCCAGGGCGACGGCCACGAACGGGTCGATCCGCGCGTACCCGTCCCGGACGCGGTCGAGCGCCGACCTGGAGCCTGCCGGGGTGTGGGGCGGCCAGTTGTCGGCGTCGAACCGCTCGCTCGCGTAGTGGAGGTAGAAGAGCGCCAGACCGATCCCCAGGAAGATGTTCATGTACGCCTCCACCTGGTCGAACGTCGGGAGGTTGAACACCAGCGTGGTCGCGTACCCGACGGTGAACAGCGTCAGCGAGACGCCCAGCAGCGACACGATGGCGTCGAGCACCGACTTCGGACCCGCGTCGTCCGCGAACCGGGTGGTTACGGACATCGAGTGTCAGTCGAAGACGTATCCCAGTGCGTGTTCGAGCGCCGGTGCCGTCCCCGAACCGCTCGGCGTGGGCGAGATGGAACTCCCGGACTCGATGTCCGCGAGCGTCTCCCAGCCCTCGTTGGCCGTACAGAAGAACCACGGGAGGTCGTAGAAGTGCATGACCTGGGTCATCTCGAAGTTCAGGTTGTCGTACGGCTCGTTGCCGTCACGGACGTCCTGGGCCGACCAGTTCTGGATGTAGACGCTCTCGGCCTCCTCGTTGTTCAGCGCGCCCATGTTGGCCTCGGTGCCGGGGCTGGTCTGGGCCTCGACGAACACCTCGTCGGTGTTCTCGTTGACCACGGCGGCCATCCCCTGGTTCGCCGCGTAGGCGGAGGTCGTCGACCCGGACGTCCGCATCCGGAACTGCGCCTCGCCGTCCTGGGAGCCGCCGACCTGCTCGTCGGGTTCGTCGGCGCGCTCGAATTCGTCGCTCCAGAGGCCGTTCTCCTGGTAGAAGTCGGCAGCCGCCGGGTGGAACGGGACCCCATCGTACATGTTCTCGAGCCAGAACTCCTCGTTCTCGAGGCGCTCGAGGACGGCGCTGTACTCGCCCAGCTGGTCGCGGTTCTCGTACAGCGTCGTCATGAACTCGTAGACCGTGTCGTAGTCGAGGTCGTTCCGCGTGACGAAGTTGTACGCGAAGGTCGGACAGTGGACCTCGTCCGGGATGTACGCCGCGTTCTCGAGTTCCTCGCCGGGGAACGACTGGACGAGTAGCCGGTCGTCGCCCTCCCAGTCCTCGAGGACGTCGTCCGGGACGCCGAGGATGCGGAGGTCGACCTGGGCCATCATGTCCTGCAACCAGCCGGGCGCGATCTGGAAGTTGAGGTAGGTCCCGACGCCGACGTCCAGGCGACCCTCGTTCATCGCGCTGCCCTGTTCGCCGTAGCCGACGCTGACGCGCTCGTATTCGTCGCTACCGCCGTCGTCACCGTTGCCACCGCCGGAGCAGCCGGCGAGGGCGAGCGCCCCGACTCCGGTGCCGGTCGCCGTCAGGAAGCGTCGACGCGTCGTCCCGCGCAGTGGCTGGTTACCTGCCATGTCCGCCAAGAGATGCCCAGGGATAATGAATGCCGCGCCAATCATCAACTTCAGTACCGTTCATCCGAGTTTGTATTTCTCCCGACAGACCGGGTGGAAAGAACAGATCCAGGGCCGACGCGCCGGGGCCCTGGTGGCGCGTACCGGAACGGTCAGGGCGCCAGCGCCCGGACCGTCGACTCGATCTGGTCGAGGTCGGCACCGCGCGGGAACGACACGGAGACGGCCTCGATGCCGTCGACGTCGGTGAACCGCTCGAAGTGCTCGCGGGCCTCCTCCGGGGTCCCCCAGACGGCCAGTTGCTCGAGCAGGTCGTCGGGCAGCGCCGCGATCGCGGCCTGCTTGTCACCGCCCTGCCACTTGTCGTGGATCTCGTGGGCGACCTCCTCGTGGCCCTGCCGGGCGAGGTTGTCCCGGTAGTAGGTGCCCATCCCACCGACGTAGAAGGCCGAGTGCTGCTTGACGAGCTGCTTGGCCTCCTCGGCGTCCTCCAGGGCACAGCAGGTCAGCGAGAGGGTGACGCGCTGCTCGGAGCGGTCGCGGTCGCCCATCTCGGAGCCGCGCTCGAAGTCCTCCAGGCGGTCCCGGAGCCCGTCGCGGGTGAGCATCAGCGCGTGCCAGCCGTCGGCGAACCGGCCGGCGAGTTCGACGGCCTTCGGGCCCATCCCGGCGGTCTCGACGGACGGGACCGGGTCCGGCGGGTCGCAGCGCAGCCGAAACCCCTCGAGGTCGAAGTACTCGCCGTCGTAGTCGACGGGCTCCCCCGAGAGGACCTGCTTGACGACGTCGACGGTCTCGCGGGTCCGGCGGAGCGGGTTCCCGAAGTCCACGCCGTGCCAGTTCTCGATGACGATGGGGCCCGAGGGGCCGAGCCCGAGCCGGAAGCGGCCGTCGGCGACCTCCTGGAGCGTCGCGGCGGTCTGGCCGATGAGCGCCGGCGACCGCGAGTACACCGGCATGATGGAGGTCCCGATGTCGATGTCCTCGGTCCCGTGGGCGATGCTGGTCAGCGTCGTCACCGCGTCGCGGCCCCAGGTCTCCGGGAGCCACGCGGTGTCGTAGCCGAGTTCCTCGCCCAGTCGCGCCTGCTCGACGAGCGCGTCGACGCTCGGCTGGGCCGCGACGGGGAGGAAGACGTCTCGTTCGGTCATGGTCGGATCACAGGTTCGAGTCCTCCAGCGGGGGGACGCCCTGGGCGACGATGGTCTCGCCGACGACGTACGAGGAGGCGTCGCTCGCGAGGAACTGGACGATGTCGGCGATCTCCTCGGGCAGGCCCATCTCCTTGGCGATGTCGCTTCGCTCGACGTTCGCGGGGTCGATGCCCATCTGGGAGGCGACGCCGGCGGTCCCGACCAGCCCCGGCGCGATGCAGTTGACCTTGATGTCGTCCTCGGCGTACTCGGCTGACAGCGACGTCGTGAGGTTCACGACCGCCGCCTTCGCGGCGCCGTAGTGGCTCATGTACCTGGAGCCCATCGTCCCCGCGACGGAGGCGAAGTTGACGATGCTGCCGCCGTCGCCCTGCTCCTGCATCTGCTGGCCGGCGACCTGCGAGCAGTGGAACGTGCCGTGGAGGTTGATGTCCACGATGGTCTTCCAGCCGTTCTCGGAGATGTCGTCGAAGCCGGCCATGAAGGAGGCGCCGGCGTTGTTGATCATCGCGTCGACGCCGCCGAACTCCTCGACGGTCGCCTCGACGAGCGCCTCCACCGAGTCGCGCTCGCGGACGTCGCACTCGACGGCGATGGCCTCGCCGGGCGCGTCGCCGGCGTTGATGTCCTCGGCGACCTCCTCGATCTCCTCCGGGGACCGCGAGGTGACCACGACGTTCGCGCCGTCGTCGGCGAACCGCCGGGCCGTCACCTCGCCGATGCCCTGGCTGGAGCCGGTGATGATGGCCGTCTGCCCGTCGACGCTGAACTGGTCTAGCATCGGTCCTCCCGCGCCGTGTGCGCGCTCGTGCGTGTCGCTGTCATGTGACGCGAGTACGTTCCGCTGCTACCTTAATAAAGGTAAGAGTTCGACGGGGTCGCTGAACAATGGTAAGTCGCGGGCGCTTGTGGGGAAACGAATATTTAAACGGAACCGCGGCGAACTTCCGGCAGATGGAACTCCGGAACAGTGTGGACGACGTCCACCGGCTCGAGTTCGAGGTGGACTGGCGACCGGGACACGTCGCCTGCTACCTCGTCGACGGCCCCGAGCCGATCCTCGTCGACGCCGCGCTCCCCGACCACGACGCCGCGCTCCGCGACGCCCTCGCCGAACACGACTACGAACCCAGCGACGTCGAACACCTGCTGGTCACCCACCCGCACGTCGACCACGTCGGCCAGGTCCCCACCATACTCGAGGCGGGCGACCCGACCGTCTACGCGCCCGCCGGCGTCCGCGAGCGGTTCGCCCGCGACCCCGAGGGCCTCGAGTCGCGGGTCCGCCGGAACTGCGAGGCGGCCGGCTTCCCCGACGAGCAACTCGAGATGGCCGTCGAGATGGCCGTCGAGTCGCTCGAACGGGACTCCGCGCTGCTCCCGCCGGATGACGTCGACGTCTGGATCGAACCCGGCGACACGACGACGATCGGTCACGTCGAGATCGGCGCGGTCCACGCGCCCGGCCACCAGGCCGACCACCTCTGCTACCCGACCGAACTCGGCGGCGAGTCGGTCCTGCTGGCCGGCGACATGGGCATCCAGCCCTTCCGTCCCGTCGTCATGCACGACGGCCTCGACGACGGCCACCGCGAGGCCTTCGAGGCCTTCTACACCGCGCTGGACCGCCTTGACGACGTGGACGTCGACCGCGTCTACCCGGGGCACGGTCCCGTCCACGACGACCTCGCCGGCGCCGTCGAGCGCCACCGCGAGAGCCTGGACGACCGCCTCGAGAACGTGACCGACCTCGTCGAGGACGGCTACTCGACGGTCCCCGGCGTCGCCATGGCGCTGGCCGGCGACCGGGACGTCAAGTACCTCATCCCCGAGACGATGAGTGCGCTGGCGCACCTCGAGGAGACCGGCGCGGTCGGAAGCGAGATGCGCGACGGCGTCCGCTTCTACGAGGCATGAGCGAGGGCGACCCCGACCGCGCCTACGACGCCGTCCTCTGGGACATCGGCGGCGTCATCGTCGAACTGAAGTCCGTCCGGGAGGGGTACGCGACCTTCGTCGCCGAACTCGCCGACGAACACGACCTCGACCCCGAGGCGGCGCTCGACACCTGGAAGTCGACCCTCGGCGAGCACTTCAAGGGCCGCGAGGGAACCGAGTACCGGACCGCACGCGAGGGCTACGAGAAGGCCACCACCGCGCTGTTCGACGGCGATCCGCCTGACGACTGGGAGGCTACCTTCGCCGAGGCGACAGACGCCACGCTCCGCGCCGAGGACGGCGCCGTCGAGACCATCCGGGCGCTCGACGAGGCGGGGCTCAAACTGGCCATCGTCTCCGACATCGACACCCGCGAGGCCGAGAACATGCTCGAGACCTTCGGCGTCCGCGAGCGCTTCGACCACGTCACCACCTCCGAGGACGTCGGCCACACCAAGCCCGACGCGCGGATGTTCCGCGACGCCCTGGACGCCCTCGACGTCGATCCCGAGCGCGCGCTGATGGTCGGGGACCGCCACTCCCACGACGTCGCCGGCGCCGCCGACCTCGGCATCGGGACCGTCGGCTACGGCGAGGACGGCCGGGGACCCGAGGCCGACTACGAGATCGACGACCTGCGCGAGCTGCTCGACGTCGTCGGCGTCGTTCGATAACCGCCGAGAACGCCGTTCTCGCCCGCCCTACTAAACGACCCTCCCATCACCGTCCCAATCCTTATAGCGAAACCCGGAGATTACCCCCTTGCAATGGACTTCGGACTTGACGACAAGACCGCCCTCGTCACCGGCGGTGCCGGACGTATCGGGAGCGAAGACTGCCGCGTACTCGCCCAGGAGGGCGCCGACGTCGTCGTCCTCGACGTCGCCCTCGACAAGGCGGAGAACGTCGTCGACGAACTCGAGGAGGACTACGACGCGACCGCCCACGCCGTCGAGTGCGACCTCACCGACCGCGCCGACGTCTCCGACACCGTCGCCGCCCTCGAGGAGGAGACCGGCGGCATCGACATCCTCGTGAACAACGCCGGGATGGTCGACGCCCGCGACAAGGTCGAGGACTTCGACGACGACATCTGGGACCGCGACATCGCCGTCAACCTCACCGGCGCCTACAACATCACCCAGGAGGTCTATCCCCACATGAAGGAGCGGGAGTGGGGCCGCATCATCAACATGTCCTCGATGGCCGGCTGGCAGGGCGGCTTCGGCCAGCTCTCGTACTCCGCGACGAAGGCCGCGCTCATCGGCTTCGGCAAGACGCTCGCCCTCGAGGGCGCCCAGCACGGCGTCACCTCGAACGTCATCGCTCCCAGCATCGTCGTCGGCCAGCTCGCCGACCTCCCCATCGACCAGCTCGAGCAGGTCGACGAGCACTTCGCCCGGATCGCGAAGGCCACCCCGATGCGCAAGCTCGGCAAGGAGGAGGACGTCTCCAATCTCGTCGCCTACCTCGCCTCCGAGCAGTCCAACTACATCACCGGCCAGGTCATCGGCGTCACCGGCGGCATCGACCTCTTCAGTTTCTAGAACCTCCACTTTTTGCACGCTCGGCGCGGCTCCGCCGCGCCTCGCGGCAAAAACGTGGGTGTAAATAGGCGCGCCCTCCTCCAGCCGCTGGCCCTCACTCCGTTCGGGCCAGCGTTAGTCGTCGGGCGTCCTCAGAAGTGCGAAGCACTTCTGACGGGCTGCGGAAATCGCCAAGGGCGATTTCCGAACGCTACGGCGGCTCGCTGCTCACGGCTCGCTCCGCTCGCCGTTCGCATTCCCGTGGCGCTCACTTCGTTCGCGCCACGCATCGCTCGCCGTCGATTACCGCGCTCGCTCTGCTCGCGCGGATGCTTTGGTCCGTGATTCCGGTTCCGCGACAGTCAGATGGAGAATCGATGCGAACGTGTTTGTATCAGGTCCACGTCGGTAGAATATACGATGACTGTCGTCGGCCATCCCGCCCACGGGTTCCTCCCGGTCTCGGCGCTGTTCTTCGCCCACGTCTTCGTGGCCCTGCTGCCCGGGATCGCCGTCTGGTACGTCACGTCGATGCCGCTACTGTCGATCCTCGTGTTCGTCGTGGCTGCGCTCCTCCTCGCTCCGCCGCTGCTCCCCTGGTACCGTCGGCTCCAGCCACGGCACGCGTCAGTCGAGGAGGACAGGTAACGGCGCGGTACCGGTGGCGCCCCCTGCGCCCTCCCATCGCAGGGAAAACCACCAAACCCCTTCTCCGCGAGGTGGTGGCCATGAGCGTACTCGACCGCTTCAGGCTCGACGACGACGTGGTACTGATCACTGGCGCGGCCTCGGGCATCGGCAAGGCCTACGCGGAGGCCTGTGCCGACGCCGGCGCCGACCTCGCGCTGGCGGACGTCGACCACGAGGGTGTCCGGGAGGTCGCCGACGAACTCGACGCGGAGACGCTCCCCCTGGAGGTCGACGTCTCCGAGCACGAGCAGGTCCAGGAGATGGTCGAGACGGCGACGGACGAACTCGGCGGGCTGGACGTCGTCTTCGCGAACGCCGGCATCGGGCGCCTGAGCCTGCCGATCGACCGGTACCCGGTCGAGGAGTGGGACGACGTGATGGACGTCAACCTCGACGGCGTCTTCTACACCATCCGCGAGGCCGCGGCGGCGATGGACGACGGCGGCAGCATCGTCGCGACGGCGTCGGTGCTCAGCGAGGTGGCCTCCGACTGGCCGGGCGTCGCCGCCTACGTCGCCTCGAAGGGCGGCGTCCGACAGCTCGTCAAGCAGGCTGCCGCGGACCTCGGCGACGACGACATCCGCGTCAACGCCATCGCGCCGGGCTGGACGCACACCGGCATCGGCGGCGGCGCCTTCCGGAAGGACTCGGGGCTCGACGAGATGCACGACCAGATGGCCGACGAGACGATCCTCGGGCGCCTGGGGGACCCGGACGACCTGAAGGGGATCGCCGTCTTCCTCGCCAGCGACGCCTCCGCCTACTGTACGGGCAGCGTCTTCACTGTCGACGGCGGCTGGACGGCGACGTGACGGTCGGGGCGCCGCTCAGCTGACGGCCGGCATCCGACAGCTGTTCGGGGAGAAGGCCAGCCTGGCGCACCCGACGTACGGCACCCGGTACCTGGCGGTGCCGGTGACCCACTGCGGTTTCACCGGCGGCGCGATGCCGCTGGCCTGGTCGTAGTAGGCGTTGTTGTCGCCCTTCGTGACGAAGCCGGCGTGTGGGGCCGGACAGTTCCGCAGTTCCTCGCAACTGTCCGCGTCGAGGTACTGCTCGTTGGCCCGGTCGTACCAGTTCTCCCCCGGCTCGACCCAGAATCTGACCCGGTGGATGATCGGGGGGCCGTTCCGTCCCGGGGCATCGTAGACGACGACCGTCCCCGGTTTGCCGAAGGCCCGGTGGCCCTGGTCCGCGCCCGACGCGTGGGTGACGATGCCCGTCCCGCGGAACGACTCCTCGGGGGCGAAGCGGTCGGGTTCGGTCACGAACACCATGTCGCCCTTCTGCATGTTCGGCTGCATGCTGCCGCTCTCGATGGCGACCAGCGGCGGCCAGACGCCGCTAACGAGGAACACCGCCACGCCGATGGCCGCCACGAGGAGGAGACTCGAGACGACGTCCCGGACCACGTATCCGGCGCTGCTCGAGGAGTCCGGTTCGCCGATCCGCGACGGGGGCGGACCCCTCTCGTCGTCGTCCATGTGCGGAGTTGGTATTTCAGCCGTATTGAAATTACCCGTCTCGGGGCTGAATCGCCGCCTTCTAGTCACCAATCGGAAACCATCGGGTAACAACTTGTCGTGTCAGGATCGCTCAATGCCGCGTCGTGGACGTCATCCCTGACGCCTTCGCGGGAGGCTGTGGACGTCGGCGTCGAACACCCCAACAGCAGCCCCACGGGCGCCACGAGCAGTCCCAGAACACCCGGCGGTCAGAAAGTACTGTGGGAAATCGACGAGGACGAAGTACGCCGCCACAGCGACCGAGGCCAGCATCCTCGCTCCCAGGGCGTTGGCCACTCGGTCGACTGGGCCCCCGAACGGGCCCGCCTGACGTTGGAGGCGATAAAGACGACGGCGGTCGCGGAGTCTAACCATGAATCTCCTTCTAGAGCACGCACAAAAGAACCGACCCTCGGTGGGTTCGGGAGCGGTCGAGGTGTCCGTCAGAAGGTCGGCAGGTTCTCCAGTTCGTCGGTGTGCTCCTCGGCGCCCTCGAAGGCGTCGCGGGCGATGACGCGCTGGTGGACCTCGTCGGCGCCGTCGACGATGCGGAAGGCGCGGACGCCCTCGTAGAAGTCCGCCAGCGGGAGGTCCCGGGAGATGCCGGAGCCGCCGGTACACTGGATAGCGAGGTCGATGGCCTCCTGGCAGACGTTCGCGGTGAAGACCTTCGACATCGAGACCGGGACGCGGGCCTGCTCGCCGCGGGCGATCTCCTCGGCGGCGTGTCTGACCATCGTCCGGGCGGCGTGGAGTTCGGTCTCCTTGTCGGCGATGTCGTAGCGGAGCGACTGCTTGTCCGACAGCGAGGTGCCGAAGGACTCCCGCTCGGACATGTACGCCTTCGCGATGGTGAGCGCCCGACGGGCCATCCCGGAGAAGCGCATGCAGTGGGTCAGGCGAGCGGGGCCGAGGCGCTGCTGGGCAATCGCGAAGCCGGCGTTCTCGGAGCCCAGCAGGTTCTCCTCGGGGACGCGGACGTCGTCGAACCGGAACTCGGCGTGGCCGTGGCCGTCCATGTCGGGGCCGAGGTGGGGGATGTCGCGGACCATCTCGACGCCGTCGGCGTCGGTCGGGACGAGGATGATGGAGGCGCCCTGGTAGGGGTGGGCGTCGGGGTCGGTGACCGCCATCAGGAGGATGACGTCGGCGTGGCTGCCCTGCGTCGTCCACCACTTGTGGCCGTCGATGACCCACTCGTCGCCGTCCTTCTCGGCGGTCGTCTTCAGCATCTTCGGGTCGGAGCCGGCGCCGTCGCGGGGCTCGGTCATGCCGAACGCCGAGCGGATCTCGCCGGCGACGAGCGGCTCGAGCCACTCCTCCTTCTGTTCCTCGCTGCCGACGAGCTCGAGGGTGTGCATGTTCCCCTCGTCGGGCGCGTCGACGCGCATCGCCGAGGCGCCGAGCAGCGAGCGGCCGGCCTCCTCGAACAGCGGGAGGACGTCGCTGAGGTCCATCCCCATGCCGCCGTGCTCCTCGTCGATCTGGGGGCAGTAGATATCGCGGTCGCGGGCCTCCTCTCGGAGGTCCTCGATGACGTCCTCTCCGACCGGGCCCTGGCCGAGGTGTTCGCGTTCCGTCGGGATGACGACCTCGTCGACGAACTCGCGGGCGCGGTCTGCGAGCTCCTTCGCCTCGGGGGAGTCGTGGTACTCCATGGCGTACCTATCTGGACACAACATTGTAAAAGGACCGGGAGCGGAACTGTCGACTGGTACACACGACCGGGCTCCCTCGCTCCGATACATGTCCGACATGCGAGGGGTGGCGGCAGTTATTTGGGTCAGCGTCGCACACTTCGTCTTACAATGTTAGTAAGCCTCGCGGGTGAGGACGGATGACCGACGCGGATTCCGAGTACTTCGAGCGCATCGTCGACGAGGACTCGCTCCGCTCGTATCTGGAGGCCGAACTCGGCACCGTCGAGGAGTACGACGTCCGGCACCACCAGGAGGGCCACTCCAACGAGACCCTCTTCGTCACCTGGGGGGACCGCGAACTCGTCGTCCGCCGGCCGCCCCCGGGGGACATCGCCGAGAACGCCCACGACGTCCTCAGGGAGTACCGGGTCATCGACGCCCTCCAGGAGACGAACGTCAGGGTTCCCACGACGGTGCTGGCCTGCGACGACCACGACGTCATCGGCAGCGACTTCTACGCGATGGAGCGCCAGGAGGGCGACGTGCTCCGGGACGAGGAACCCGACCGCTTCGCCGACCCCGAGTCCCGCGAACGGATCGGCCACGAGATGGTCGACCGCCTCGTCGAGATCCACGAGGTCGACTACGAGGCCGTCGGGCTGGAGGAGGGCGACTTCGGCTACCCGCCGGAGTTCACCCAGCGGCAGGTCCGCCGCTGGTCCGAACAGCTGACGTGGGCCTTCGAGGTCACCGCCGAGGAGCGGGAGGTCGAGACGCTCTACGACGTCATGGAGTGGCTCTACGACAACGTCCCGGAGGACGACGAGTACCCGAACACGCTCGTCCACGGCGACTACAAGCTCGACAACGTCATGTTCGCGCCGTCGGACGACCCCGAGATCGCGGCTATCTTCGACTGGGAGATGTCGACGCTCGGCGACCCCTTCACGGACCTCGGGTGGATGCTCTCCTACTGGAGCGAGGAGAAGGACCCGGAGCCGCCGACGCAGTCGCTGGCCTCGGAGTTCATGACCCGCGAGGGGTACCCGTCGCGCCGGGACCTCGTCGAGCGCTACGAGGAGAAGACCGGCTACGAGTTCGACAACTGGCGGTTCTACTGGGTGCTCGCGGTGTACAAGCTCGCCGGCCTCGGCGAGATGTTCTTCCGCCGGTACCTCGAGGGCAACTCCGACGACCCGATGTACCCGAAGATGCGGGAGGGCGTCCCCGCACTGGCCGAACGGGCACAGATGATCATCGACGGGGAGATGGAGCTGTAGGCGCGACCACCCCTCCACCGGCCGGGACCGGACGCCGTCCCGCGGAGGGACCACCTGACCCGCCCGTTCAGAAAGCCGATATATCTCCCGCAGCTTCTGGTCACTACGCTCTTTGAAATACTCGCCCAACTAGCAAGTTCGATGGGGACCACTACGGCGGTTCGAGAGATCGTGCACGTCGCCCGCGACCGGGAGCTCACGTTCATGGCGGCGGCGATCACGTACTACGCCCTGGCGTCGATCGTCCCGCTGTTGCTGCTCTCGCTGGCACTCGGGACGCTGATCGGCGGCGACGCGTACATCGAATCGCTCATCCAAGACCGGCTCGGTTCGGCGCTCTCAGAGAGCGGTCAGGAAGTCCTCCTCGGCCTCCTGACCGGCATCCAGGGGCAGGTCGGCGCGAGCGTCGTCGGTATCGTCGTGGCGTTCTGGAGCGGCTCGAAGGTGTTCCGGGGACTCGACATCGCGTTCTCCAACGTCTACGACCACGAGGCCGAACCGGGACTGCTCAGACAGCTCCTCGACGCGGCGGTCGTCATCGGGCTCCTCGTCGTCGCCATCGGCGCGATGATCGCGGTCAGCATCCTCGTCTCCGTCGTCGACGTACCGGTCGCCAACCCGGGCCTGGTGGGCTCGGCGCTCCTGTTCGTGACCCTGGTCGTCGTCCTCCTCCCATTGTACTACGTCCTGCCGCCGGTCGAGGAGACCGTCCGCGGCGTGCTCCCGGGGGCGCTCCTGGCCGCCGTCGGGTTCATCGTCCTGCAGGTCCTCTTCGTCGTCTACGCCAGCAACGCGGGTCAGTACAAGGCGCTCGGAATCCTCGGCGCCCTCCTCCTCTTCGTCACCTGGCTCTACTTCGGGAGCGTGGTCCTCCTCGTCGGCGCCGCGGCGAACTACGCGACCGGCCGCTAGCCCGTCACCGTCTCCCAAACGCATAACCCCGCGCCGGAACAGGTGGAGGCATGCGAGTCGCAGCCTTCACCGACTTCGGCGACGGCGACGCGGTCGAGATCCAGGAACGCGACGACCCCGAGCCCGGCCCCGGCGAGGCCGTCGTCGACGTCGAGGCCTGCTCGATCAACCGCCACGACCTCTGGATACTGCAGGGCGACTCCGCGATGGTGACCGGGGGCGCCCTGCCGTTCGTCTCCGGGCTCGACGCGGCCGGCTACGTCAGCGAGGTCGGCGAGGACGTCCGCGGCGTCGAGGCGGGCGACCGCGTCCTGCTCTGTCCCAACCAGACCTGCGGGACCTGCGAGTTCTGCCGCGAGGGGCCGGAGACGCTCTGCGAGCAGTTCATGCTCTACCACGGCGCCCTCGCCGAGCGGGCGTCGGTCGACGCCAGCCGGCTGATTCCCCTGCCGGACGGCGTGGACTTCCGGGAGGCCGCCGCGCTGCCGACCGCCTACCTCACCGCCTGGCGGATGCTGAAGGTCGCCGACGTCGGGCCGACGGACCTCGTGTTCGTCCCCGGCGCCACCGGCGGCGTCGGCGTCGCCGCCGTGCAGCTCGCCGCCGTCCGGGGCGCCGACGCCATCGGCACCTCGACCTCGGAACGCAAGCTCGACCGGCTGTCGGAGCTCGGCTGCGAGCACACCATCCGGTCGGCGGACACCGACGAGCTGGTCCGGGAGGTCCGGTCGATCGGCTCGCCGGACGCCGTCGTCAACCACCTCGCCGGCGACTTCACGCAGGTCGGCCTCGAGGTGATGAAACGCGGCGGGACGATGGTCATCTGCGGCCGGACGGCCGGCCCCACCTCGGAGTTCAAGGTCGCGCCGTTCTTCCTCCGGCACGAGCGCATCGTCGGGTCGACGATGGGCACCCAGCCGGAACTGGAGACGCTCGTCGACCTCCTCGCCGACGGCGCCTTCGAGCCGCCGGTCGGGGAGACGTACTCACTGGAGGAGACCGGCCGGGCGTTCGACGACATGAGCGAGCGCGACGCCTTCGGGAAACTCGTCGTCGAGCCCGATCGGTGACCGGGACCGCCGGCCCGGATTCGGGGCCTGGGTAAACCGCAGGCTTCTATAGGGATCCGTCACGTCGTCGGCCACATGCCATCCCCGGCCGCCGTCTGGTACGTCGTCCTCCTGGCCGGGATGCTCGTCTCGCTCGCCACGCTCTACTACCTCGCCCAGCCGCACGGCCGCTGGGGACGGCTGGCGCGGCGACGGCTCCTGCTGGGGTTGCCCTGGGGCACGCTGGTCGCCTGCGCCGGTGTCGCCGCGTTCTACCTGTTCGTCCAGGACGGCCTCGCGAATCCCACCGACCCGGTCGTCGTGCCGTTCCGCGCGTGGAGCTACTTCTACCCGACCGGCATCCTCACGGCGGGCTTCGCCCACGCCGGCCTGGGTCACCTCACGGGCAACCTCCTCGGCGCGCTCGTGTTCGGCACGGTCGCCGAGTACGCCTGGGGACACTTCCCCCGGGAGCGTGGCAGCGCCTCGTTCTCGTCGCTCCGCACCAACCCGATCGTCCGCGCCGCCGCGTGGGGCGTCGGCCTCTTCGTGGCCGCAATCCTCACGGCGGCGTTCGCGCTCGGCCCGGTCGTCGGGTTCTCCGGCGTCGTGTTCGCGCTCGTCGGCTTCGCGCTGGTCCGCTACCCGGTGGCGACCGTCGTCGCGATCCTCGTCAGCCGGATCGTCTCGCAGGTGTTCAGCGCCGTCCAGCAGCCCGTCTTCCAGCAGATCGCCAGCGAGTCCTTCTCGCGGCCCTGGTGGGCGAACGTCGCGGTCCAGGGCCACGCCCTCGGGCTCTTCCTGGGGATCGTCGCGAGCGTCGCGCTGCTGTACCGCCGCGACGTCCGCCCGAAGGCCAGCCACGTCTGGTTCGCCGCCCTGGCCTTCACCATCGACCGGGGCCTGTGGGCCATCTACACAATCGAGAGCAGCGACACCTACACGCTGTTCCGCGCGCTGGGGACGGCGCTGGTGTTCCTCCTCGCGGCGCTCGTCGCGGGCGGCGCCGTCGCTACGCCGCGGGACCTCGTCTCGAGGATCGACCTCTCGCGGCGCGAGGCGGCCTACGGACTGCTCGTGTGCGTCCTGCTGGCGCTGTCGCTGGTCGGCGTCTGGTTCAACCTCTTCGTCGTCGACGACGCGCGGGCGGGACTGGCGGAGGCCGAACCCACTGAGGTCGGCGACTACACCGTCTTCTACGCCGAGGAGGTGGAGAACCAGTTCATCCCGGCGACGCCCATCACCGGCGAGAACGGGAGCGACCGGGTCAACGCCAGCGGCGTCATCGTGGTCTCCGAGGAGCGGAACATCTGGTGGGAGGAGGTATCGAAGCGGCAGCTGGCGTCCCGTGGCGACGTGACCGTCCGGCTCGGCGGCCTCACCTGGAACGCGGACGTCCGCGCGTCGCGGACGACGTGGTCGCTCGCCGGCGGGAACTCGACGTACAACGTCCGTCTGGGCCGGGCGACGGCAGAGACGAGACCGGTCGTCTACCGGGCCGAGCGAGCCAGCGCCGACGTCCGCATCGACGGCCGGAACGTCTCGATCGAGCCGGAGGGCAACGGCTTCGACGTTATCGTCTCGAGGGAGAACGAAACGCTCGACCGCCAGTCCGTCCCGGTCGACGGGAACGCGGCGACCGTCGGCGGCGTCGAGTTCGAGCGGGACGGTCGCGACTTCTTCGCCGAGCGCAACGAGACGCGGATCAGGGTCGCCCGGCGGTCGGACTGAGGTCTACCGCCACTCGATGCGGAAGACCTCGGTGTCGATGGACCGCGACTCGTCCTCGTGGTGGTCGAACTGCCGGGGGAGGTCGAACTCAGCGGCGAAGGCGTGGGTCACCTCGCCGCCCTCGTCGTCGGCGAAGGACTCGACGAACGCCTCGCTGCCGGCGTTGTGGACGGAGTAGGAGACGTCGGCGATGTCGACGGCGGTCTCGAGGAAGGCGCGGTCGGCACCCTCGTTGCCGGACTGGGCGCCGAACGGCGGGTTCATCAGCACCGTCACCGGGTCGTCGGGACATAGCGGCGCCCGCGTCGCGTCGGCGCGGACCCACGAGACGTCGGTCCGGGCGGCGACCCGCCGTTCGTTCTCCCGGGCGGTCGACAGCGGCGCCGGGTCGACGTCGACGCCGACGACGCGGTCGGGGCCGCGCAACGCCGCGCCGAGCGCCAGCATCCCGGTGCCGCAGCCCAGGTCGACGACCGTCCGGTCCTCGACGTCGCCCTGGAGGTCCGAGACGTGGACGATGTGGGCCGCCAGGTCCGGCGGCGTGTGGTACTGCTCCAGCGGCGCCCGCGGGTCCTCGAACCCGGCGACGACTGCCAGTTCCTGCGCCAGCCGGCGACGCGTCGACCCCGCGTTCCCCTCTGTCATCGGCCTGCAATACTTGCCAGACATGCTTATAGGTTGGTGTATGCGAGCGGGTTATCGGCCCCGACCGGGGAGTTATCCGCCCTCCCGCGTACGTCGAGAGTATGCCCGACCGCGAACTCGACCCGCAGGCAGCCGCCGTCCTGGAGGCCGTCGAATCCGTCCCAGTGCCGCCGACCTACGAGTTGTCGGTCGAGAGCGCCCGCGAGCGCCTCGCCGCCTTCTTCGGGGACCAGTCTGCTGCCCCGGTCGCCGCCGTCGAGGAATTCTCCATCCCCGGTCCCGACGAGTCCATCGACGTCCGGCTGTACCTCCCCGAGCGGACCGACCCGCCGCTGGTCGTCTTCTACCACGGCGGCGGGTGGGTCCTCGGCGGCCTCGACTCCTACGACCCGCTCTGCCGCGCGCTCGCGAACGCCGGCGACGTGGCCGTCCTCTCCGTCGACTACCGGCTCGCGCCCGAACACCCGTTCCCGGCGGGCTTCGAGGACGCTTACGCCGCGGCGGTCTGGGCGACGAAGAACGCAGGCCGGATGAACTGCGACCCGGACCGCGTGGCCGTGGCCGGCGACAGCGCCGGCGGCAACCTCGCGGCGGCGGTCACCATCGCCGCCCGCGACCGCAACGGCCCCGCCATCGACGCGCAGGCGCTGCTCTATCCGGCGGTGGCCGCCCCCGGCATCCACGCCTTCGAGAGCCAGGTCGAGAACGCCGAGGGGTACTTCCTCGAGCGGGACAGCGTCGCGTGGTTCTACGAGCGCTACCTCGACGACGCCGCGGACCGCCGGAACGCCTACGTCGCGCCGCTGCTCGCACGCGACGTCTCGGGGCTGCCGCCCGCGACGGTCGTCACCGCCGGGTTCGACCCGCTCCGCGACGAGGGGGAGGCCTACGCCGACCGGCTGGCCGAGGCCGGCGTCGCGGTCCGCCGCGAGTCGTACCCGGGCATGATCCACGGCTTCGCCAGCATGCTCGACGACCTCGACCGCGCCGACGACGCCGTCGCGGCGGTCGCCGACGGCCTCGCGGCGACGTTCGGGGACTGACGCGCTGAAACACGCGGAAGCTTCTTTCCACCCCGGGGTATAGCCCCCTGCCATGGACTGTCCCCGGTGTGACGGCCGACTGGAACGGTACGCCCTGGGCGGCCGCGAGGCGGTCTCCTGCGACCGCTGCGGCTACATCGGAGTGCCCGTCGAACACCGGGGCGAGCTGCGCGACGGGGAGTCGTGGGACGACGCCATCACGCGGTTCAACGAGGTCGGACGCGTCAGCGCCGGGACCGTCGAGACGAGCGACGCCCCGACGCCCGAGTTCGACGACGCGGGCGACGATCCGCAGCCGACGGTCGTCCGCGTGTCGTCGCCGGCGTCGGACCTGACCGTCGAAGCCGGGCAGAACACCGCCATCGACGGCGACGCTATCGAGGACGGCGCAACCGATGCAGGAGACGGCGTCGCCTGCGACGTCTGTGGGAAGCGGTTCGACGCGGTCGCCCAGCTCAACGGTCACATGGCCGTCCACTCGGGCGAAGAATAGGGAGAATCGCGGGGTCGGGCGGCCGGCGACGGCCGCGGCGTCGTCGCGTCAGTCCTCGGCGGCTTCCTCTGCTTCCTCGCCGGCGTCGGCGGAGCCGGCCTCGTCCTCCTCCTCGGTCCGGGAGGCGACGAGCGCGCCGCGGGCGACGCTGTAGAGGGGTTCGTCGGCCTTCCGGACGTCGCTGATCGAGAACGGGATGTCGGCCTTCTCGAGGCGCTCCTGGAAGAGCTTCTCGAAGCCCGGCGGGCTGGAGGTGCCGCCGGTGACGACGACAGGCACGTCGAGACCCTCCTCGACGTCCTCGTCGTTGACCTCGCGGGCGATGTTCTCGATGACGTAGTCCAGGAGGTTGTCGTAGTAGATGGACAGCGCCCCCTCGACGCCGCCGGCGTCGGTCGTGAAGTCCAGCCGGAACTCGTCCTCCTTGATGGAGGTGACCTTGTCGACGCTGTTGCCGGTCGCCGTCGCGGTCTGCTCGTCGATCCAGTCGCCGCCGCGGGCGACGGAGAACGTCATGACCGGGACCGCGTAGTACGACAGGCAGACGTTCGTCATGCCGGCGCCGAAGGAGACGCCCAGTCCCGTGAAGTTGTGGTCGGCCAGCTCCGAGTAGATGACCGCCATGCCCTCGTTGATGGGCTCGGGGTCGTAGCCGACGTCCCCGAGGAACGACTCGAGGGTCTTCTGGTGGTACAGCGTCGACAGGTCCGAGTCGATGGGGTCGGCCGGCGTCGAGAAGTAGATCCGCTCGTTGGGCCGGGCCGGCTCGCCGACGACCTGCTCGATGATGAGCTTGATCATCGGGATGGCGGACTGCTCCTCCGAGGAGAGGATGCCGTGCTTCATCGGCCGGCGGGTCTCCTCGTTGAAGATGTTCGCGAAGTTCAGGGCGTCGTCGCCGACGACGTACACCTGGTCGTCCTTGCGGATGTGGAGGACGTCCGAGCGGCTCAGCATGCGCTCGGCCATGTCGCTGTACTCGATCTCGACGAACGAGTTCCGCTGCGATACGAAGACCGTTTCGTTGCCTTCCTGCTTGGCCGAGACGAGGTTCATCGTCCCGACGTCGATGCCGCGTGCCATACCTTACCGGCTGCTTGGCGTCTAATAAAAGTACCCCCAGGTACACGTTCTGTACGAGGGATAAACGGTCCGCTCAGCGCCCGACGAGGTCCTTCAGTCGACCGACCAGTCCGTCGGGGTCGGCCTCGGCGTCCTTCCGCTGCTGCTCTCTCAGTTGCTTCAGCGCGTCGGCCTGGTCGTCGACGCCGCTGCCGCTGTCGGTGCGCTGCTCGCCGCCCTTCATTCCCTTCAGCGCGGACAGCTGGTCGTCGACGCTCTTCGAGCGGTGGACCTTCGCCTTCGACTGGTCGAAGTTGTGCCCGTCGAGGTCGGCGTCGGGGTTGATCGACAGCCGCTCGGTCTCGACCTTCTCGACGCCGCCCCACGACATCTCCGTCCCCGACATCGCCTCGTCGATGTCCCGCTGGACCTGCGCCGCCGTCACCTCGGGGTCGTCGCCGCCCTGTTCCTCCTCGGCCCCGGCGGCCGCCGCGGGACCGCCGCCTACCCGCTCGATGTGGTAGCCGACGAGCGCCGAGCCGGTCGCCGCCAGCAGGCTGATCAGGCCGACGGCGTAGACGCTGACGCCCTGCAGGCTGTAGTCCGCCCCGTAGTTCCAGTTGCTCGGGTACACTGAGACGAAGAAGCCGATGGCGACGACGGTGATCGCCAGCCCGCCCAGGGCGACGTAGACGGCCCGACGGTCCGCCGGCAGCAACACGACGACGGAGACCAGGAGGACCGGCAGTCCCAGCGCGCCGCCGGCGAAGGCGATCTCCCGGAGCCAGAACGCCTCGCCGGCTATGACGCCGCGCTCGATGGCGAACAGCAGCAGCCCCGCGAGGCCGAGCCCCAGCCCGGCGAAGAACAGCGCGAACCCGAGGTAGACGTCCGTCCGGCTGTCCGGTTCGCCGATGTACGCCCGGTAGACGTCGACGAGTCGGTCGGTTCCGCGGTTCGATTCGGAGGTCGACATGGGGTCCCCTTTAGAGCGGGGGCCTATGACTGTTGGGCCTGAAGTGATTCAGTGAGTGCGTCGCCCCGGTCGAGGGCGAGTTCGGCCCACTCGGCGGCGCCGGCGTACATGAGGTGCATCCGGGCGAGCGCCCTCGTATTCAGGCCGTCGCCTCTCGAGTAGTGGTCCGCCGACTCCAGCATCTGGGCGGCTCTGCGCGCCAGGTACCGCTGGATGGGCGTCCCGTCGGCGACCCGCTCGACCGACTCGACCGCCCGTCGTTTCTCCGTGAGGAGCCGCGACGTCGGAAACTCCGGCCCGTCGAGGAGCGGTTTCGTCCGGTCGATCGCCGCCGTGACCGACTCGTACTCCACCAGCAACTGCTGGGCCCTGAACAGGCCGTGGAGGCGGCGACCGTTCTCGCGGTGCTCCGAGAGCTGCGAGCGGAACCGGCCCGTGCGATGACCCACGTTCGACCGGATCTCCTCGAAGTAGTCCGCGACCGTCTCCTCCTCGCGAGCGCTCCGCTCCTCGTCGGGGAACTGCTCGGCGACTGTGGCCAGTTCGTCCGCAAGGTCGTCCAGTTCGGCGTCGATCGCCGGTCGGAGCGACCGCTCGTCCGGGTCGGTGGCGGTCTCGATGTACCGCTCGGCGTCGTCGCGGCGGCGGCGATGCACTTCGAGGGAGCGATAGACCGAGGCGAGTTGATCGACGCGCCGCTGGGCGTCGCCGTCCGAACCCCGCTCGTCGTCGAGGAAGTCGTCGACGTGGTCGAGGCTGTCGGCCATCTCGAGGGCGCGTTCCGCCGCGAAGGCCGTGGGGAGGACCTCCTCGACCGGTCGGGCGATCCGGTACTCGAAGCCGTCGAGGAGGGCGTCGGTCGCCTCGCGTTCGGCTTCGACCGCCGAGCGCAGGGCGGTCGCGTCGAGCGTGCCGCGTTCGGCTCGCAGGTAGCCGTCGGCCCTGGCGAGGTCCCGGACGATGCGCCGGAGGAGGTGGACCCCCTCCTCGGACGGCCCCGTCTCGCGGGCGGACTCGAGTCGGTCGTCCGCCCGCTCGAGAACGTCATCCTGGAGTCGGTTCCGGTCCCTTTCGCCCGACGAGCCGTCCGTCGACTCGAGCAACTCCTCGACCGAATCACGGAGCGTCTCGACGTGGTCGACGGCGGCGGCCCAGTGGGCGTCGGAGACGCGTATGGCCGACGGGACCGACGGCGCGTCGATCGCCATCGCCTCGCGGACGATCTCCTGGTCGGTCCGGGGGACCTCGACCGGGGTGACAGTCTCCCGGCTGGCCCGGGCGGACCGTTCGTTACAGCCGGCGACGCCGGCGAGTGCGGCCGCGCCGAGGAGGAACCGGCGGCGTGTGGAGGGCATCGTCACATGGAATCGGGGCGTGGAATATACGTCTTCGGGTCAGTTCCGGTCGGCGTCGTCGTCGAAACCGGTCGTCCACCCGTCGTCGGCGGTCCCGTCCGTATCGCTGTTCGCCGTCGACGAGGAGCCGTCGTCCCACGAAGAGCCCCACTCGTCGGTATCACCAGTTCGGGCCGTCGTACCCCTCGACGCTCCGCCAGAGACTGACTCGACCCCTCTCGACCGGCCGCTGGAGCGGGACCCGTCGCTCCTGTACTCCAGGTACCAGGCGCCGATGGCCATGCAGCCGAGGACGAATCCGACGAGACCGCCGAGGATCGGGACGCCGGCGGTGAAGGCGGAGATTACGACGGCTATCAGCAGCGCCGCCCCCCGGTCGTCGACGAGGGCGCGCCCGAAGGCGATGTACCCCAGCACGCCGATCACGGCCATCGCGATCAACATGGGGACCGCGAGGAGGAGCCCGATGCCGGTGATCGCCAGGAGGACGATGCCGATCACCGCCGCGACGAAGATCCCGAGGCCGAACAGGAACGTCTCACCGGGGTCCTCGACGATACGGTCGGTGGTCCGCTCGGTGTAATCCGGTGCGAGCGCGAGCATGAGTCCGCCGACGATCACCGTGAATATCGCGCTCGTAATCGCCTGGGCGGTCAGTGACAGCCCCGTTTCGGGCGTCGTAGCGGAGGGGGCCTGCTGGGCGGCGACCGGAGCGGCGAACAGCAGGAGCGCGCCCGCTATCGTGCCGAGAACTACGTGTTCGAGGCGCCTGGGGCTGTAGCGCAGTGGAGGGCTGGGCATACGATGACCTCTGAAATGGGGTGGAAGAAAGTTCCTGTGGTTACCAGGTACCGTGGAAGGTGTCGAACTCCAGGTTCTCTAGCGGCTCCTCGCCGATGGCGATGCGGTACTCCTGGGGGGTGAGCATCGGCTTCTTGAACTGCGGGCCGTCGTCGGTCGTGATGCGCGGACAGCCCGTGTTGACGTAGGCGTCCAGCCCGAAGTTCGTCAGGCGGTCCGGCGTCACCTCGTCCATCGTGATGAGGTAGGCGTCGTCGTTCTCCGCGACGATCTCCTCGGCGATCTCCCAGCGGCCCTGGCCGATCTTCGTACAGAAGATGACGCCCCACTCCTCGGCGTCCATCGCCTTGTGGACGGAGGCGTAGCGCTGCTTGAGGAACTTCTCGGTGTCCGCGATGTGGACGGAGTTGTTCACCGGGTCGGCGATGACGACCGTCTTGTCGGGGTGCTCCATCGCCAGGCCGAGCGGGTGGAACTTCCCGCCGCCGACGTAGAGGATCTGGTCGGCGTCGACGTCCGCGGAGGCGTAGTTGCAGCCGAGGACCTGGCCCTCGTTGGTCAACCGCTCGTCGCCGCGGCGCGTCTCGACGGCGTAGCCGCGCTCCTCGAGCCACGCGCGCATCTCCTCGAACTTGTTCATGTGCTGGGCCGTCGTCACGAGGCCGACGCGGTCGTCCTCCTCGGGCGACGTCAGCTCGTCGAGGGCCTCCGCCATGATCGGCGTGACCTCGACGTTGGAGAACAGCGGGACGTAGATGATCTTCTCGGACTCCTTCATCGGCGAGTGGCCGAAGTGGACGAAGACGTCCGTCCGCCGCATCAGGTAGGTGTCGAGGTCGCAGGCGCCGTAGCAGGGCTGCCCCGAGATCATCACGTTCACGTCGTCTGGCAGCTCCGAACGGAGGTCGTCGGCGACGCGCGGGCCGCGGCGCTTCAGTCCCTCCGGGAACTGCAGACCGACCGTGGTGGCGTCGCGCTCCTCGACCGCCTCGACTATGCGGTCGAGTTCGTAGTCCCACGTCCGGTCGTGCTTCAGCGACAGCCCGGTGTTCCGGAGGTCTCCCTCCGTGTACCCGGGGTCCGATTCCTGGCTCATTGCGAGTCGCTTGTCCGTCCGTCCGTAAAACGTGCGTGCTTCGCGTCGTGCCCAGTTCGGACTGCAGCGAATCGACGAGCAGCCAGCAACCGCCAGGCGCCCTCGATCCGGTCTATAGCCGAACCGACGGGTGGCGAGGAGTTAACGACCGGATAAACGAGTAGAAAAAACTCGAAATGAGTTGGTAATAAACAGGTAACTAACTGGAAACGGCTGCGAGGGTGGAGTATGATGGAACGGGGGGTGCGGACGGCAGCCGTAGTCGTAGCCCTGGCGCTGACGCTATCGCTGGGCTTCGCGGGGTTCGTCGTCGCCGACGACGATCGGGGGCACGGCAACGACTGCGACGGCCACGACGAGGACAATCCAGGTCGTAGCGATGGCGTCGACGAGAACTCGAAGAACCACGGCGGTGCGAACTGCGACGACGATGGCGACGGTCGAAACGACGACGGAGGTGGTCAGGACGACGATTCCGAGGAGGGCGAAGATCCACAGGACGACGAACTGAGCGGAGATGACCCCGACGATACCCCGGCAGACGACCCCGGTACGGGCGACTCCGACGACGAGGACCCGGGTGCCGGAGATGGACAGAACGAGACCGAGGACGGAGACCGGTCAGGTGAAAGTGAGGACGGCGAGGAGGGTGAGCAGAAGAACGGCACCTACGAAGGACCGGGGGATGGCCAGAACGGTGACGACGACTCGAAAGACAATCGGAGCGACGAGAACGATTCCGAAAACGAGCGCGGGGACGAGGACGAGTCAGAAGAGGAGGACACAGACGATGAGAGCTCGGCCGGTGAGGACCCGGACGAAGGCAACGAGTCGGATACGGGGGACGACACCTCTGGAGACGAACAACAGGAGAACCAGGACGATGAGGAGGATGGCGAAGAGACACCCGAAGGTGACGGTTCCGCCTCCGACCACGAAACGGGCTCGGACGGTGACGCCGACGCCTCACCGTCCCCTGGGGGAGGCTTCTCCGATACCGGCGCCGAATCACACGTCTGTAGCGAACCCTCGAACGGGTCGTCGGCAGACGAGGATACCGACGGAGACGGAACGAATAGCACGGCCCCGGAGGGCGCTGAAAACGGTACGACTTCGTCGGAGGATGGGACGAACGTCGTGACCGACGGCCCGCTCGACGATTCCGATCCGGCGCCGGCAGAACTCGGCTTCGGCGCTACCGGCGACGCCCCGGGCGTAGACCGGTCGGAGAGCGAGATGCGGGAGGAGACCGCCGGGTTCGGTTCGCTCCCGCTGGTCGCACTCGCGCTCGTGGTACTCGTCGGGCTCGCAGTCGCGTACGTCCGCGGGTAACGCGTCGACACCCGCTTCCGGCATACATTTACGGTGGCGGTTCCAACGGCCCGGCAATGAGTATCGAGACGACCCCCGCGGAGCGCGCAGACGAACTCGCCGAGGACCTCGGCGACGCGATCGCCGAGATGCCCGCCTACCAGGAGTTCGTCGAGGCGAAGGCGGCCGTCGAGAACGACGAGGAACTCCAGCAGGAGATCCGGGAGTTCGAGCAGCTCCGCGAGGAGTTCATGATGGCCCGACAGACCGGCGACGCGACCAACGACGACCTCCGGAAGCTGCAGAGCACCCAGGAGGACCTCCACGGCAAGCCGAAGATGAAGGCGTACCTGCAGGCGCAGTCCGAGATCGAGCTCAAACTTCAGGAGCTCGACCAGCTCATCTCCGACCCGCTGGAGATCGAGTTCGGCCAGAAGGCCGGCGGCTGCTGCGAGGACTGACGGCGACCGTCCGACCGCTCGCTTCTATCGACGACGCGCACCTTGAGTAGCGACGGCGCCTGGTCCGCGGCGTCCGGCCTCAGACGGCGATCGACGTGACGAGGATCGCTTCGGAGACGTAGTCGTGGACCTGCTCCGAGATGAGCAGGGCGTTGTTCACCGCGACGGCGCCGAAGAGGAACGACAGCGCGCCGTAGATGGTGACCTTCGACGCGAGCGCGAGTCGGTCCAGGCCGAGGCGGCGACGGATCTCGACGGCCAGGTACTCCGCCGTGAGCGTCGCGACGGCGACGGTCGCCACGCTCAGGACCGCCAGCCCGGCGAAGGTCCCGCCCCCGACGAAGACGGCGTCGGCGACCGGATTCAGTTCGACGATGCCGGGGACGAACCGGACGCCGATCGCCGTCGTCACGGCGTCGGCCAGCTTCGTCCCGGCGAGCAGCACGAACCCGTAGAACCTGACGACGCCGTTCAGCAGCCACCAGTGGTCGTCGTCCATCCGCTTCCGTGTGCGTCCGCGGCGGGACCGCCCGGTCGCCGTCGCGTCGTCGTGACTCGAGTCGGGCCCCCAGCCCTCGTGGGACATGCGACCGACTTCGGACGGATTCAGGAAGTACCTGCCGCCGGGTATCCGGCGGGCTTTTTGTACGAGCGCGGCCGACCGCCCGCTTTTTGAGGGCGGCTCACGGACTCCGTACCATGACGGTCCACTCCGACTGGGGCGACTGGCTGCCGAGGGCGGTCGCCGACGCCGACCCCGAGGGGCTGCGGCTCTGGTACCTGGGTTGCAACGGCTTCGTGCTGAAGGCCGACGACGGGACGACGGTGTTCGTCGACCCGTACCTCGGGACCGGAGACCCGCCGCGGACGGTCCGGATGGTCCCGGTGCCGTTCGACCCGGCGGACGTCGTGGAGGCCGACGCGATCCTGGCGACCCACGACCACTCCGACCACGTCGACGGGCCGTCACAGGCGCCGATTCTGGAGGGGACGAACGCCACCTTCTACGGGGCGGAGCCGTCCGTCGAGACCGCCAGCGGGTGGACGGACGAGTACGACGTCGACGACGAGGACCTCGTGACCGTCGAGGAGGGCGAGACGCTCGAGATCGGCGCGCTGACGGTCTCGGTCGAGCCGGCCCACGATCCGGACGCCGACCATCCCGTGTCCTACGTGATCGAACACGACGCGGGGACGTTCTTCCACGGCGGCGACGCGCGACCGAGCGACGACTTCGAGGCCGTCGGCGACCGGTACGATATCGACCTCGGCGCGCTCGCGTTCGGTTCAGCGGGCATGATTCCGGACAAGGAGACTCGCGAGCCGAAACTCACGCAGTGGTACTCCGACGAGAACATGATCGCGGAGGCGGCCCGACAGCTGGAACTCGACCGACTGCTGCCGACCCACTGGGACATGTGGAAGGGCCTCACCGCCGACCCCGAGGCGCTGCGACACCACGTCAGGAGCTTCGAGCACCCGCGAACGCTCGAGATACTGGAGATCGGCGACGAGACGGACGTCTAGAACCGACCTACCCCGAGGGCTCAGTCCCTTTAGTTCCCGCATAAGTTTATCAGGCGGAAGTTGCATTACCAAGCATGAGCAACG
Organism: Natronomonas salina; assembly: GCF_013391105.1. Lineage (NCBI taxonomy): Archaea > Methanobacteriati > Methanobacteriota > Halobacteria > Halobacteriales > Natronomonadaceae > Natronomonas > Natronomonas salina. The sequence goes on along the minus strand of NZ_CP058335.1, from coordinate 484,150 downwards.
CCGACCCCGAAGAACTCGTGACAGCGTCCAGCGACGGTGTCTCGGTCGAGAAGTCGTTCGAGCCGGACGACTTCCCCGTGCCGGCGATCACCTTCGTCATCCGCGCGGACCGCGAGGAGACCGTCTCGGTCCGCCTCGTCGACACCGTCCCCAGCCACATCCCGCCCGAGGACATCGGCTTCCACCCGAAGTTCGGCGCGGAGTTCTGGGGCGTCGAGGGCGACACCATCGTCTTCGAGCGGGAGTTCGAACCCGGAGAGGAGTTCACGACCATCTACGGCCTGCGCGGGGGCGGCTCCGACGACGTCGAGCAATTCATGACCGAACCGGCGATCGAGAACGTCGACCCGCCGCTCGACGAACCCGAGGAGGACGTCGAGGACGAATCGGCCGACGCTGCCGCCGCGGAGACCGCCGAGACCGGCGACGACATCGCGGACGCCGTCGACGGGGTCGAGACTGACCCCGACGCCGAGCCGGACGCCGGCGAGGCCGACGAGACGCCGGCCGACGCGGGCATCGAGGAGGCCGAGGACACCTCGATCGACCTCCCGGACCCCGAGGAGGAGACCGCGGGAGCGGCCGCCGGCGCTGCGGCGGCCGGCGGCGCGTCGACGGGGATCGAGGCGGAGAACCTCGTCACGGCGCTCGCCGACGAGATCCGCTCCGGCGACGTGGACGACGACGCGGTCGACGACCTGCGCGACGCCCTCGGCGTCGACGACGCGTCCGGCAGCGAGGAGGCCCGCATCGACCACCTCCAGTCCAAGGTCGCGGACCTCGAGGCCTACACGGACGCCCTCGAGGAGTTCCTCGACGAGAACGGCGACGCCCAGCAGCTCATCGCCGACGTCCGAGGTGACATCGCGGACACCGAGGACCGCCTCGACGCCGTCGAGACGACCGCCGAGTCCGCGGAGCGGACGGCCGAGTCCATGGAGGACCGCCTCGAGGCACGGTTCGAGGACCTCGAGACCCGCGTCAACGAGGGCCTCAGCGACGTGGAGGTGCGCGTCGACGAGAAACTGGCCGACGTCGAGGACCGCGTCGACGAGGCCCTCGAGGACCTGGACGACGTCGACGAGGTCGTCCAGGAGCAGCTGGACGAGGAGCTCGACGATCTCTGGTCGGCCGTCGACGATGCCGCCAGCGAGGCCGACGAGGTCGCCAGCGAACTCCGCGCGTTCCGCCAGGAGGTCGACGAGGACACCACCGAGCGCGTCGCGGAGCTGGAGACGGAGGTCGAGGAGCTCTCCGAGGAACTGGAGGACGTCGCCGAGATGCGCGACCGCCTCGCCAGCGCGCTCGGCGGGCTCGCCCCGCAGGACGACGCGGACGACGAGAACTGACGAGACCGCTCCGGTCGACACCCGTTTTCCGCCGCGTTCGCGCGAACCAGTTCGGTTTTATCCGTCGAGGGCGACGTCTCGACAATGACGACGATTCGCGTCGCCGTGCCGCGGAAGGGCCGGCCGCTGGAGGCCGTCCTCGAACGGGTCGCGGCGCTCGCGGCCGTCGAGGACGTCGCCGACGAGGTGGCCTCGACGCTCCGTTACGAGAAGGCGGTCACCAAGGGCGACCAGGCGGCCGACCGCGACGTCTACGAGCGGCTGGCCGACTACAGCGACACCGACCCCTACGCCCCCGAGTACACGCTCCTTCGCGACGCCCGCCCCGGGATGCCCCGCCGGGTCGTCTTCGACAGCCTCACCGTCGACGCCGGCGAGTACGACCTCCAGCTGGTCGGCCGCGAGGAGCCGTTCCGCGCCCTCCGGAAGCACGAGTTCGCGCTCGGCTTCGACGCCGCCGACCTCGTCCTGGAGGAGGTCGTCCGGCTGGAGCCCGACCCGCTCGCCAGCCTCGCGGAGCTCAACGACCGGATCGACCAGCAGGACACCGACGTCCGCGTCGCGGGCGGCCTCGGCGACACGGTCCACCACACGCTGCTCGCGACGCCGGACGTCGCCGAGGACCCGAGCCGTGAGTTCGTGGACGACTACGAGGGGCCGCTGTGCATCTCGCCCCGGTACGAGCGGCTCGTCCGGGCCGTCCTCGGGACCCGCGCGATGGAGGGCGTCGAGTTCCGCTACCCCGACGAGCGCGAGGAGGAGGCCGCCATCTCGTCGGTCGGCGTCGGCATCTACCTCACAGTCACGGGCTCGACGGCCCGCGACCACGGCCTCCGCGTCGGCGAGAAGCTGTTCCCCAGCGAGACGGTGCTGCTCGAGAACCCCGCCGAGAGCGACGCCGCCGACGAGGACCTCGCCGGGCGGCTCGTCGACGGCCTGGAGACCTCGCCGATCACCTAGCGTCGAGCCACCGCCGGTTCGCGGTCGACCGGCGCGACCTCCCTGACTAACTGCCGTTCGACCTTCCTGAGGTGCTCTCCGACCGTGGTGGCGCTGCAGCCGACGATCTCCGCGACGTCGTCGTAGGTGGCCCGACGGGGGTCGTCGTAGTAGCCCGCCTCGATGGCCGCGAGCAGCACGTCCTGCTGTCGGGCGGTCAGGTTCGAGAACAGCCGCTCCTGTTTCGGCTGGTAGTTCCCGGTCCGCTCGACGGTCACCTGCGCGCTCTCGGGCGCATCGGCGAACAGCTCCTGCATGACGCTGGACTCGCCGATCAGGGTCAACTCGAGTTCGTTGTCGGCGGTGAACTCGATGGGCGTGTCGACGACGATGCTGTAGTTGTCGGCGACGTCCAGGAGGTCCGCGACGACCGAGGCCGTGGTGTCGTCCTCGGGGTCGACGTGCGCCCACACCAGCGTGTTCTCACCCACGGCGGTGGTCTCCCGGCGCATCCCGGTGCCGTGCTCCTCGAGGATGGCGTCGATGCGCTCCTTGGGACCGACGACCTCGTAGAGGATGACCGCCGTCCCGTCGGCGAGGCGGTTGATGTTGTGGATCGGCCCGTGTCGGAGCTGTGGGTCCTCGGCGATGTACCGGTCGACCGGGTGGAACCAGCGCTCCCCCGGTCGCACTCGGAGTTCGACGAACCGCATACTGGGAGGGACCGCGTACACCACCAAGTTTGTACCTCCGCGAATCTCCCCCGCTTTAAGCCGGGCGGGAGCCGGAGTAGTCGCCGCCGTCGTATCCAGGTACGTACGGGATACGTATCGAGGATAAAGCGTCTCAGTTGGACGGCACAACGACCATCCGTCCGTTCGGTCCATTGGGTCCTGTTCGGAGAACGCCGGTCGCCTCTCGCGACCGCGATGCGAGTACCCGATCGACCCCCACTGACCATGACCGACGACAACGAGACGCCAGCGGTGCGTCGCAACGACCGGAGAACGACCCGAGGTACTGCCGAGGAGGAAGCCAGCCGGGGCGGAACGGCCGCCTTCACCCGCCGGAACGTCATCCGGTCGACCGCCGGCGCCGTCGGAGTAGCCGGACTGACCGCGTCGGCCGGCGGGAACGGATCGGCGACCTGCGAGGTGATGGCCACCTGCAACGCGGCCGACGGCTCGGTGAGCCTCGTCGACGCCAGCACCCACGAGCACATCGAGACCGTGTCCGTCTACCCCGACGAGGACGAGGAGGACGCCCTCGAGGACGCGCTGGTCGACCAGGTCGAACCCGAGATCATGAACGCCTGGGCCCGCGAGAACTACATCGAACACGTCAACGTCTCGCCGGACGGCCGGACGCTGTACGCCTCCCGGGGCCACGTCGGCGACGTGGTCGCCGTCGACGTCGAGACCGGCGAGAAGCGCTGGGAGACGGAGCTCCCCGGCATCCGCGCCGACCACCAGAAGCTGGGCCCGGACGGCCGGTACGTCTACACCTCCGACATCGCCGTCGACCAGATCCACAAGATCGACGCCGAGACCGGCGAGATCGTCGCTTCGGGCGACGTCCACCAGCACCCACACGGCATCCACTACCACCACCTGCCGGCCTTCGACCGGGAGGTCCTCGTCAACGGCAGCCTCGGGAACATGGTGCTGCCGGACCACGAGACCGGCGACCCGTTCCCCCATCGGCTCACGTTCCTCGACCCCGAGTCGATGGAGACGCTCCGGACGGCGGAGTTCGAGGAGGGCGTCCGGCCCATCGCGATCACCCACGACGGCCGGAAAGCCTACGTCCAGATATCCTACTTCCACGGCTTCCACGAGTACGACATCGACGCCGACGAAATCACGCGGACGGTGGAGCTCCCGCAGACCGAGCACGTCCCCGAGGACGAGGGCGACTACCCGCTGCAGTCCGCCCACCACGGCATCGACATCTCCGGCGACGGCGAGTACGTCTGCGTGGCCGGCACGACGTCGTGGTACGTCGCCATCGTCCGCCGCTCCGACTTCGAACTGGTCGATACGATCGAGGTGGGCGAACACCCCTACTGGGTCCGGACGGCGCCGGACGGCGAGCACGCGTTCGTCCCCGTCCGCGGCGAGGACGAGGTGGCCGTCATCAACTACGAGGCGGCGAAGGAGGTCGGTCGCGCGTCGGTCGGCTCCCAGCCGCACGTCACCGAGTACGGGGCGATCCCGCGGGACGTCCTGTGAGGGAACCGTCGGCGGACCGACGAGGACCGCCCCGGACCCGCAACCGTTAGGGCCGCCGACCCACAACGGGCGGCGTGGACGAGACCGTCGCCTGGCTGCGGGACCGACCGTACTACGAGGGGCAGATCCGCGCCCACGAGGTGCTCGAGGGTGGCGAGGCGAACTTCGCCGACGTGGAACTCGACTCCCGCCTCGAATCCGCCCTCGAGGACCGCGGCATCGACCGGCTGTACGCCCACCAGGTCGACGCCATCGAGGCCGTGAGGGACGGCGACGACGCCGTCGTCGCGACCGCGACCGCCAGCGGCAAGAGCCTCGCGTACACCGTGCCGGCCTTCGAGCGGGCGCTGGACCGCCGGGCGACGACGCTGTACCTCGCCCCGCAGGTCGCGCTCATCAACGACCAGACGGAGACGCTCTCGGAACTGGCCGGCGACCTGGGGTTCGCCAGCGGCGTCGACGTCGCCCAGTACACCGGCCGACAGTCCAGAAGCGAGAAGGCGAAGATCCGGGAGCGACAGCCCACGGTCCTGCTGTGCACCCCGGACATGCTGCACTACGGGCTGCTCCCGCACGCGCGTCGGCTGTGGAAGTGGTTCTTCGAGCGGCTCGAGACCGTCGTCGTCGACGAAGTTCACGAGTACCGCGGCGTCTTCGGCAGCCACGTCTCGCTGGTCTTCCGCCGCCTCGCGCGCATGTGCGAGGAGTTCGGAGCCGACCCCGAGTTCGTCTGCTGCTCGGCGACCATCGGCAACCCCGTCGAACACGCGGCGACCGTCACCGGGCGGGACCCCGACGGCGTCCGGCTGGTCGACACCGACGAGAGCGAGTCGGGTCCGACCCACTGGCTGCTGTGGAATCCCCCGGAGTACGGCGGCGACGGGTGGGGTAGCGGTCGCCGGAAGTCCAGCCACACCGAGACCGAGCGACTGTTCTGCGACCTCGTCTCGAAAGGCTACCAGACGCTCGTGTTCACGAGCGCGCGGCAGACCGCGGAACGCTACGCCTCCCAGAGCGCGAAGACCCTGCGGGACCGCGGCGAGCACGACCTCGCGAGGAACGTCGAGGCCTACCAGGCCGCGCTCACGAACGAGCGCCGCCGCGAGATCGAGGCGGGCCTCCAGTCCGGCGAGGTCCGCGGCGTCTGGAGCACGAACGCCCTCGAACTCGGCGTCGACATCGGCGGACTGGACGCCGTAATCCTCGACGGCTACCCCGGGACCCGGATGGCCGCCCACCAGCAGGCGGGCCGAGCGGGCCGCGGCACCGACCCCTCGCTCGTCGCGATGGTGGCCGGCGAGGACCAGCTCGACCAGTACCTGATGAACAACCCCGGGGACTTCTTCGACGGCGCCCCCGAGAAGGCGGTCACCAACCCCGAGAACGACCGCATCCTGCCCGACCACGTCCGGTCGGCCGCCGACGAGTCGTGGCTCCGCCCCGAGGACGACCGCTACTTCGGCGAGGGGTTCCCCGACGTCGTCGCCGACCTCACCGAGCGGGGTCACCTCTCCCGAAGGGAGACGAGCGAGGGCGTCCGGTGGCTCCACGACGGCTCCGGACCGCAGTACGATACGAGCCTCAGGACCATCGACGAACGGGAGGTCCAGCTCCTCGGGCCGGACGGCGACACGCTGGCGACGCTCTCGTTCGGCGACGCGCTCCGGGACGTCCACCCCGGCGCCATCTACCACCACCAGGGCCGGACCTACGAGGTGACGGACCTGGACCTCCGGACCGACGTCGCACAGCTCCAGAACACCTGGGCCGACTACTTCACCCGGACGCTCCACGACAAGGAGATCACCGTCGAGGAAGACCTCCACGAGCAGACCCTCGACACCCGGCCCGACGTGACCGTCCGGTTCGCCGAGGTGGAGATGCGCAAGCAGATTACCGGCTTCCAGCGCTTCGACAGCTCCAGCGGCGAGCCCCTCGAGACCGTCGAACTCGACCTCCCGGAGACCAGCCTCAACACGCGCGCCTTGTACTTCGCGCTCCCCGAGGACGCCGAGCGCACCCTTGAGGAGGGCGGCGACCTCCCGGGTGGCATCCACGCCGCCGAGCACGCCATGATCTCGATGTTCCCAACGACGGTGCTCTGCGACCGCCGGGACGTCGGCGGGCTGTCGACGCCGCTGCACCCACACACCGGCGCCGCCACCATCTTCGTCTACGACGGCTACCCGGGCGGCGTCGCGCTCGCGCGGACGGGCTACGAGGACGTCGAGGGACTAATGTCCACAACCCGCGAAATGCTTGGAAGCTGTCCCTGCGAGGACGGCTGCCCCGGCTGTGTCCAGTCGCCGCACTGCGGGAACGCGAACGACCCGCTCGACAAGGGACTCGCGACGGAACTGCTGGATATCCTCCTGAACGAATAACCGTCAGCCACAGGACTACTTCTCGACGACGTCCGCATCCGCGGGATTGCCCGCCTCGAACGTCTCGACGAGTTCGTCGACGGTTCGGGCGTCATCTGCCGGAAGAGGTTCGTCCGCGGTCCGACTCGATTCGTCGACGCCCAGTCGCTCACAGACCGAGTCGGCGACGGCCTCGGCCATCAGCCGGTAGGTGGTCAGCTTCCCGCCGGTGACGGTCGTCATGCCCGGCCGACCGTCCTCGGCGTGGTCGAACACCTGGAACGAGCGGGTAGCGGCCCGGCCCGTAGCTCCGGCGTCGTACAGTGGCCGGACGCCCCAGTAGACGTCCTCGACGGCCGCGTCCGCTACGGCCGGGAGCATCGCGGCGCCCTCCGCCAGCATCCGGTCGACGGCAGCCTCGTCGGTCGGATGGTCGTCCGGGTCGACGACGGGCGCACTGGTCGTCCCGAGGACGACGCGGTCGGCGTGGGGGACCGCGATGTCGCCGTCGCCCGGTGGCCGACAGCGGTTGACGACCCGGTCGACACCGGCGAGGTCGACGGCGACCATCACGCCCCTCGTCGGAGCCATCGGGACGTCCAGTCCGGCGAGGGCCGCGACCTTGCCCGCCCAGGCGCCGCCGGCGTTCACGACGTGGTCGGCGGCTATCCGCCCAGCAGAGGTCTCGACGCCGATGACGCGTTCGTCCTCGACGACGACGTCCTCGACGGGAGTCCCGATTCGTAGTTCGGCGCCGTGGCGTCGGGCGCTCTCGGCCGTCGCTGCGACCAGTCGCGAGGGGTAGAGCACTCCGTCGGGGACCCGGAACCCCCGCTCGACGTCGGCGGACAGTTCGGGCTCCATCTCGCGTGCCTCTGTGGCCGAGAGCTCCGTCGCCGGGATGTCGAGTTCGCGGCACGCGTCACGCCGCTGGGCGAAGTGTTCCGGGTCGTCGTTCGCCAACTGGACGAACAGGCCGCCCGTGGCCTCGACGGCGACGCCGCCGATCTCCCGCAGGATTCTGTTCTCCCGGATGCAGTGGGACGCGCCCTCCGGGTCGGCCGTCGCGTACCGGGCGCCGCTGTGGAGGAGGCCGTGGGAGCGCCCCGTCGTGCCGGCGCCGAGGCCGCCGCGCTCGCAGAGCGTCACGTCGACGCCGCGCATCGCGAGGTCCCGCGCGACGCCGACACCCGTCGACCCGCCCCCGACCACGACGACGTCCGTGTCTGACATGCCTCGCGGTAGGGACAGCCCCGTATTGAGACTGGGGATGTCGCCTCAGGCGTCGTCCTCCCGGGCCCAGTCCAGCGAGCGCTCGACGGCCTCGCCCCAGCGTTCGTACTTCCGGTCGGCCTCCGCGCGGTCCATCGACGGTTCGAACCGCCGGTCGACCCGCCAGTTCTCGCGGAGTTCGTCGACGTCTTCCCAGTAATCCGCGGCCAGTCCCGCGGCGTACGCCGCGCCGAGGGCCGTCGTCTCGTCGACCTCCGGTCGGGCGATGTCGGTCCCGAGGACGTCGACCTGGAGCTGGCAGAGGAAGTCGTTCTTGACCGCGCCGCCGTCGACGCGGAGCTCGGATATCTCGATTCCGGCGTCGGCGGTCATCGCCTCCGCGACGTCTCGGGTCTGGTAGGCGATGGCCTCCAGGGTCGCGCGCACGAGGTGGGCCTTCCCGGTGTCGCGCGTCAGCCCGACGACGGTCCCGCGGGCCCGACCGTCCCAGTGTGGCGCTCCCAGCCCCGTGAACGCCGGGACGACGTAGACGCCGCCCGTCGAATCGACGCTCCGGGCGAGCCGCTCCGTATCACCGGGTTCGTCGATGAGGTCGACGTCCTCGAGCCACTCGATGGCGGCGCCGGTCGCGAAGATGGAGCCCTCCAGGGCGTACTGGACCGGTTCGCCGGACCGCTGGAAGCCCACGGTCGTCAACAGGCCGTGGTCGCTGTCGACCGCCTCCGTTCCCGTGTTCATCAGGAAGAACGAGCCGGTCCCGTAGGTGTTCTTCGCGTCGCCGGGGTCGAAGCACGTCTGGCCGAACAGTGCGGCCTGCTGGTCGCCGAGCGCGGCCGCGACCGGGACCTCCGTACCGAGGAAGCCGTCGGCGTCGGTGTATCCGTAGTAGTCGGCGTCGCTCGACGGACGCACCTCCGGCAGCATCGCCGGGGGGACGCCGAACTCCGCGAGCAGGTCGTCGTCCCACTCGAGGCGGTGGACGTCGAAGAGCATCGTCCGGGCGGCGTTCGTCACGTCGGTGACGTGCTCGCCGGTGAGGTTGTAGATCAGCCACGAGTCGACGGTGCCGAACAGCAGTTCGCCGTCAGCCGCTCGCTCCCGCACGTCCTTCCCGTCGCCCCGGTCCGTCTCGATGGGATCGGCGTTGTCCAGGATCCACTCCACCTTCGTCGCCGAGAAGTAGGCGTCCACCTGCAGGCCGGTTTTCTCGCGGATCGTCCCGGCGAGGCCCGACGCCTCGAGTTCCTCGACCCGGTCGGTGGTGCGTCTGTCCTGCCAGACGATTGCCGGGTAGATCGGCTCGCCGGTCGCGGCGTCCCAGACGAGGGTCGTCTCCCGCTGATTCGTCACGCCGATCGCGGCGAGTTGGCTGGCGTCCAGTCCCGCCGCGTCGAGTGCCTGCCGCGTCACCTCCTTCGTGCGCGCCCAGATCTCGAGGGGATCGTGCTCGACCCACCCCGACTGGGGGTAGTACTGTTCGTGTCGCTCGTAGGCCTCCGCGACGACGCGCCCCCCATGGTCGAAGACCATGAAACGGGTGCCGGTCGTCCCCTGGTCGATCGCGCCGACGTAGGTGCCCTCGGCCATGGCGGCATCTCGGCGCCAGACCCGTTAGTTGCTCCGACGACGGTTTGTCATCTGGCCGATAGTTAGACGAAAACGAGCCGACGCCCGGCCTGAGCGATTCGCGGGCAGTTCGCTCGATCGCCAGTCGAGTCGGCTCCTGGACGAGTCGGACCGAGCGGGCAGGGAGTGCCTGTAGAGCCGTTCCTCCGTCTCATTTCGAACAAATCGACCCAGAAACCTCGTAAGACCATTCTATATAGCGTTATATGGTTTATGGGTTGTGGATGTGACGCCCCGCCGAACGGTAAGATATCACACCTGTCAGATTTATTTCCCGGGGTTCCCGAATTCCGGTGGTCCTCGAAAACTCGTCGATCGACCTTCTCGCTGCGCCTCGCGGCGTAGAAATGCGTCGAGAGCGCTACAGCAGCGAGTAGATGTTCGACTCGTAGACGTCCCGGACGCGATCGCCCCAGTTGTGGGTGTAGGTATCGATGATGTCCGTCGCGACGTCGCCCCGGAGGTACTTCACGACGCCTCTATCGCCGGTCCTGTCCCGGAGGTGCGTCGTGAAGAAGTGCCGGAAGTAGTGGGGCGTGACGTTCTCTTCGGCGTCGCCGCCCTCCCTGTACCAGCCCCGCTCGCCGGCGCGCTCGGCAACCACGCCCCGGACCATCGAGGGCGTCGCCCGTTTCCCCCACTCGCTCGTCGAGCAGAACAGCGCCGGGGAGTCCGTATCCGGTCTGATGGCCAGCCAGGCCTTCAGTAGACGCTTCAGTTCGTCGTCGACGGGCACGACGGTGTCTCGCTTGCGCTTGTTCGAAGCCGTCCGCTCCTCGCCGTTGTACACCTCGCCTCTGGATGGATCGCTCGGAACGTAGACGGAGTCAGGACGACCGTCGAGAGCGCCGCGGGGGTCCACCGGATACGCCTCCCGTATCTCCGGGTCGTCCAGATAGACGTCCCGCAAATCGAGGTTACAGCACTCGCCGACACGCATCCCGGTCTTCAGCAGCGTGCCGACGACGGCCCGCTCGAGCGGGTGGCCCAGGTCGGCGACGAACGACCGCATCTCCGCGACGGAGATCTCCCGCCGCGCGGGGTCGGTGTCGATGGACTCGTCCATCTCCTCGGTGACCAGCGCCATCGGGTTCGAGTCGAAGGCCCCGACCTGGGTCATGTAGGCGTAGAACCGGTGGACGTAGGAGGCGTAGGAGGCGACGGTGCTGGAGGCGTGCTCGCCGCGCAGCGAGTGCACCCAGGCCATACACTCCCGCTGCGTGGCGGCCTGCAACGTCGCCCCGCGGTCCTCCCGGACGAACCGCTCGAAGTCCCGCAGCACCCGCTCGTAGGCCGCGCGCGTCCGCTCGGTCCGCCCGTGGAAGGTCATGTCCTGCAGGAAGTACGACACCGGGTCGTCGGGTGACGGACTGCCGGCGCGCTCGTCAACGCCCATCGTCCACCACCGTGTAGCCGCCGTGCCGGCCGCTGTACCTGATCCGGTCGTCGGCCTGTAGCTCCTCGAGCGTCTCGTCGAGTCGCTGCTCGATGTCGTCGGTGACTCCGGCGACCAGTTCGTCCCAATCGGCGAACTCCTCGGCACGGAGGACCTCGAGGACACGGTCTTCCAGGCCCTCTCCCCCAGGGGTAGCGTCCAGAGAACCGCCTTCCGCAGGATTACTCGCTTCGGTACTTAAAGAACGGCCGTCCGTATTTAAAGAGAAGCTCCGTCTGCCCGCCTGGACCATCGATCGGACGTACTCCGCCTGGCTCATGTCGAGTTCGTCGGCCTCCGCCCGCCACCGTTCACGCTGGTCCGACGACACGTAGGTCTGCACCGAGACTCGATCGCCTTCGCTGCTCATAGGACCGCCGACGAACCCGTCCCATATCAATCTACGTCAGACATCACGATAAAGACCCTTATCACTCTAAGTGCATTGGTAATGACGGGTGACTAAGTGATTTATCAATATATCTAAATCGCCAGATTCTCCTCTACTGCAACTCAGGCGATATAAAATATGGGTGCTAGCAAATTACCCACGTCAATAATTACCACGATAAGTCACACCTATCAACATCGCCTCTGGGATTCTGCCGAGGAGCCTAACTCTTCATCGGTCATGATACACTGCTCTGATTTCGACTATCTCGATAATCGTAGTCGGAGCCGATCAGCTCACTAATCTAGATTGTCGGAAATTGAACTCGCCACTCACATCCTACACTAAGAACAGCTGTGTCCCAGTCCGGAGGTCGCCTACTTCGATGATGTCCATCACTCGTTGTCGGAGAATCTGTCTCGCTGTCCGGGATTAGAAGTGCGCATCTCCCGAAGCTCAATGGGGAGAACAGTGATCTGTCTCGTAACTGCCATCGATCACTGGACGTCTTCTCAGTGGGGGAAGCCAGTCACAGCAGGTACTTCCAGTAGCACCAGACTCTCGACCCTGCTTTCGCTAACAGTATCGAAGAACAGCTATACAAGAATTGACCAGCGGTCAAGACTGGGCTTACGGGCAGATCAACCTCCACTGAAACACATCTGTAGATGATTAGAGTGGGCTTCGAGTGTGGGAGGCTCCCGAACGCAGACGCGTCGCCGCTCGAACCTTCTCTGAGGCGAGGCGCCCAACCGCAAGCCTATCCTGGGGGTAATCTTGCCCGCACTACGTGAGAACTCTACTCAGGATGGGGCACAGCCGGAGCTGGCCCAGCAGATCGACCTCCGGAAGTCGCATCCAGGTAGCCAGCATCCCGCTAGAAGAACGTCCAGAGTGATGTTCTGTTGCTGATGGGGTTCCTACCCCTCGCCGCTGTCTTCGACGGTCGAACGAGTCTACTCGCTGCCGCTCTGTACTGCTGGTACTACGGTTCTGGACTCTCGTCTGCGGTTCAAACCAGTAGCATCAGAGGCTCCCCCATCCGGTCTTCTGCAACCGGCCAAATCGGCTGCCACGAGTATGGCAGGAAAAATATGATTAGTACGTGTCACGAAGGCTCTGTCGGAGCCCCCTACTCATAAACCATATGCCGATATACACAATGGCTCTTCGAGCGATTGTCGCAAATACGACGCGAGACGGCCCTCAACACCCCCTGATCGGGGGTTCGGAATCTTTCTGAACTGGCTCACGTGCTCCTCAATCGTTCGGCCAGCGCTGCGAGCGTTTCCCGTGCCGATTCGCGAACGGAGCAATTATTATCCCGAACAACTCTCAAGATTCGTCGGGCACCGGCATCGGCCTGGTGCTGTGCAAGCGGGTCGTCGACCGCCACGACGGCGAGATCTGGGTGGAGTCGGAGCCGGGCGAGGGGTCGACGTTCCACGTGGCGCTCCCGCCGGCGTCGACCGGGTCGCCCCGGGACGGCTGAGCGGCGATCGGCGAGTGGCGTCGTCGGAGTCGGTCGGGTCGCAGTCGGGCGATTGCCAGTGGTACTCACACTCCCGGAACGACCAAACGGGAGCCGGTGAGACTGTACCGTATGTCGGTCTCCTTCACTCGGTCCGGCGTCGTCGCGGGGTTCCGGACCTGCCTGCCGGTGGCCGTCGGCGTCGGCGGTTACGGCATCGCCTTCGGCGTCCTCGCCAGGCAGGCCGGGCTGTCGGTCGCCGAGGCCACCCTGATGAGCGCGGTGGTGCTGGCCGGCGCTTCCCAGCTCATCGCCGTCGAGCTGTGGGACGCGCCGCTGCCCGTCCTCGCGATCGTCGTCACGACGCTGATCGTCAACCTCCGGTACGTCCTGATGAGCGCGTCGCTGCGGCCGTGGTTCAAAGAAATCTCTCCCGCGCGCGCGTACGGGAGCCTGTTCTTCGTGACCGACGAGAGCTGGGCGCTCTCCATCGCGGACCTCCGCGAGGGCGCCGGCCGGGGGGCGTTCCTCCTCGGGGCCGGCCTGGCCATCTGGGTGCTGTGGGTGGCGACCACCGCCGCCGGGGCGGCCGTCGGCGGGGTCATCGGCGACCCGCAGCGCTACGGACTCGACTTCGTGCTGTCAGCCATCTTCGTCGCCATCGCGGTCGGGCTGTGGCGGGGCCGCGAGGACCTGCTCCCCTGGGTCGTCGCCGCGGGCGTGGCGGTCGTCGGGGCGGAGGCGCTCCCCGGCCGCTGGTACATCCTGCTGGGCGGCGTCCTCGGGAGCGTCGTGGCGGTGGTCCGCCGTGGTTGACCTCGACCCGCTGGTCGTCGGCGTCGTCGTGGCGATGGCGCTCGTGACCTACGCCACGAAGGCCGGCGGCCTCTGGCTGCTCGGCCGCGTCGACGTCGGCGAGCGGACGGAGGCCGGCCTCGATGCGCTCCCGGGGGCCATAATCGTGGCCATCGTCGCGCCGGAGCTCGTCGACGGCGGACCGCCGGAGTGGACCGCAGCGGCGCTGGCGGCGGTGGTCGCCTGGAAGACCGAGAATCTGCTGGCCGCGCTCGTCGTCGCGATGGTCGCCGTCGTCGCACTGCGGTCGCTCTAGGGCCAGTCGTCGCGTTGCCGGCTGGTCCCCCCGGACCCGCCGGGCTGTTCGGTTTCGGTGTCCTCCGGGGCGAGCGCCCAGCCCGCTTCGGCCGCCGCGTTCGCGACGGCCTGGCGTTCCCAGCCGTCGGGCGCCGCGTCGGCCTCGGCTGCGACGAACACGAACCGGTCGGTCTCGAAGTGCTCGAGGAGGTGCGAGAGCGTCTCGGCGGCCGGTTCGCTCGCCGGCTCGAAGTCGTTGCGGACGTGGTTGTCGCGCGTGAACTTCGTCAGGACGTACGGCGGGTCGTCGGTGACGACGCCGACGTGCTCGCTCCAGGTCCGGGCGTCGGCGACGGCGCCCTCGGGGTCGGCGAGCCGCCGGAGCGCGGCCAGTTCGAACGCCAGCGTGAGACTCACGGTCGCAGGTCGACGGTGCACGGATTTGAGCCTTGCTCTCCGGCAGTGGCCGCCGGGCGGCGAACGCTGCTCTAGCATGAACGTTTATTATGGATGCCGTCCCAGACGTCGATACGCGATGTCCACCTCGCCTGTACGCGTACGCGTACGCCCCTGATTCTCCGGCAGTCGCATCGCCGTCCGATCGTCTCGCGCCCACCACACCAATGCAGTCACCAGACACCACCGACGCACCCATCGTCCCGAACGTTACCGACCCGACCGACGACCAGTCTCCGAACGACCGGATGCGGTCGCTGGCCTCCGACGGAGGCCGCCGTCCCCCGGAGCGGCCCTTCGACCGTCCGCCGCGGACAGACCACGCGACGCCGTACACCCGCGACGAGGCGGAGATCGAACCGCTCGTCTCTGACCTCCGCTGACGGACCGCTCGGAACAGCCGGAATCGCTCTAGAAGAGCCGCACCGTTATCATCGGCCGCGGGGGTCGGCTACTGGCCGGACCGGCCGCCGTCGGCCATCTTCCGCTCGCCCCGGGGGAACCACGCCAGTTCGTGGTCGGCGTCCAGGCCGACGTGGACGGGGTCGTCCAGCGACACCTCGTCGGCGTGGTTGTGCATGCAGCCGACGACGTCGCCGGAGTCGATCTCCACCCGGTAGAGGACGGTCGGACCGAGGTACCGCCGGTGGACGACCTCGCCGTTCGCTTCCGCGGGGTCGGCCGGCCGAGCGTAGACGTCGTCCGGACGGACCATGACGTCGATGTCGCTGCCGACGTAGTCGTCCGTGAGGCCGTGGACTCGGTCCAGCGGGACGCAGCCGACGCCGGTCTCGACGCAGTCCGGTTCGACGTGGCCGGAGACGAAGGAGGCGTGCCCGAGGAAGCCGGCGACGAAGCGGGACTTCGGCTGCTGGAAGACCGCTTCGGGGGTGCCGACCTGTTCGATCTGGCCGTCGTGCATCACGGCGACCCGGTCGGAGATGGACATGGCCTCCTCCTGGTCGTGGGTGACCGATATCGCGGTGACGCCGGCCTCCTTGAGGATCTCCCGGACCTCCTCGCGCATCTCCACGCGGAGGTCGACGTCCAGGTTCGAGAACGGTTCGTCCAGCAACAGCAGGCTCGGTTCGGGCGCCAGCGACCGGGCGAGGGCGACCCGCTGCTGCTGGCCGCCCGAGAGTTCCCCCGGCGGCTTGTCGCCGTGGTCGACGAGGCCGACGAGTTCGAGCAGGTCGTCGACGCGCCGCTCCCGTTCGTCGGCGGGCCACTCCTGGATGCCGAAGGCGACGTTCTCGCGGGCCGTGAGGTGGGGGAACAGTGCGAACTCCTGGAAGACCACGCCGACGTCGCGTTCCTCCGGGACGACGAAGTCGTCGCCGGAGACCGGCTGGCCGTCGAGACGGACGGTTCCCTCGTCGGGCCGCTCGAGGCCGGCGACGAGCCGTAGCGTGGTCGTCTTGCCGCACCCCGACGGCCCGAGCAGCGTCAGGAGTTCGCCGTCCTGGACGGAGATCGAGAGGTCCTGGATCACGGCGGTCCCGTCGTAGGACTTGCCGACGCCGTCGAGTTCCAGGACGGTCCGGTCGGACCCCGGGAGGTCCACGCCGGCGTCGGGGGTGGCATCAACAGTATCGCTAGACACGGCGGTCACCTCCGCGTCGGTCGAAGGCCGACGGATCCGCGCTCATTGGTCTCCTATTGTTTAGGCAGACCAAAAATACCTTCCGTTCCGGACGTGGGTTCCGCTGGTTACCAGTCGCGTCAGGAATATTATTGATATTATGTTTTCTCCCTGCGAGGGACGAACGCCGAAGGGGAGGTGTGGAGTTCTCCCCCCTTTTTCCCGATTACTGACCGTGTGTTTGAATGGCATACTATTATGTCGATTCCGGGAGTAGGTCTCAGGGCGTAGGAATCCGGCGGCCGACCATGGGAGGCCGAAAGTGTATGTATATCGTACGAAAAATATTAGGATGTATCAGGGGAACTATTATAGAATCCTGCGCACCGTTTAACGAACGAAGCAGGGAGTGGAATCACCCCCAGGGGCGTGGGTGTCCCCTCCGCGAAGCCAACCATGACACTGGAAAACCGAACCTGCGTCGTCACGGGCGCATCGAGAGGTATCGGACGCGCGATAGCCGAAGAGCTCGGCGACCACGGTGCCGACGTCGTCGTGAACTACCGGTCCTCCGAGGGGGAGGCACACGAGACCGCCGAGGCCATCGAGGAGGCCGGCGGCAACGCCGTACCGATCAAGGCCGACGTCTCCGACATGGCCCAGGTCGAGGCGATGGCCGAGAAGACCCGGGAGGCGTTCGGGCCGGCGGACGTCCTCGTGAACAACGCCGGGATGACCGTCGACAAGAAGTTCGACAACATGACCCGCGAGGACTGGGACCGCGTGATGGACGTCAACCTCGGCGGCGTCTTCAACTGCAGCAACGCCTACTTCGACGACCTCAGGGACGCCGACGAGGGGCGGCTCATCAACATCTCCTCGGTCGTCGGCCAGCAGGGCAACTACGGACAGGCCAACTACGCGACCACCAAGTCGGGCCTCTTCGGCTTCACCCGGACCCTCGCGCTCGAACTGGCGTCCGAGAACTCGACGGCGAACTGCGTCGCGCCAGGGTTCGTCCAGACCGACATGCTCGAGACCGTCCCCGAGCGCGTCCAGGAGAAGATCCTCCAGCGCATCCCCCTCGATCGCTTCGCGACGCCGGAGGACATCGCCGGCATCGTCCGCTTCGTCGCCAGCGAGGACGCGAGCTACATGACCGGCCAGATCCTGGCCGTCAACGGGGGGATGGAATGGTAAGATGAGCTCCGACGTCGAACCCGACGTCGAGACCGACGACCCCCTCGAGGAGCTCCGGCGACGCCGCGAGGTCGCCAAGAAGGGCGGCGGCGACGAGCGCATCGAAAAGCAACACGAGAAGGGGAAGCTGACGGCCCGGGAGCGCATCGAGTACCTCCTCGACGACGACTCCTTCCGGGAGATCGACCCGTTCGTCGAGCACCAGTCGACGAACTTCGACATGGACGAGAAGAAGTACCCGGGCGACGCCGTCGTCACGGGCTACGGCGAGGTCGAGGGGCGGAAGGTGTTCGTCTTCGCCCACGACTTCACGGTGCTCGGCGGCTCGGTCGGCGAGGTCGTCGCCGACAAGATCACGAAGGCGATGGACCGCGCCGTCGACGCCGGCGTCCCCATCGTCGGACTGAACGACTCCGCGGGCGCGCGCATCCAGGAGGGCGTCGATTCCCTGGTCGGGTTCGCCCGCATCTTCAAGCGCAACACCGACGCCTCCGGCCTGGTCCCACAGATCTCGGCCATCATGGGTCCCTGCGCCGGCGGCGCGACGTACTCGCCGGCGCTCACCGACTTCACGTTCATGGTAAACGACACCGCCCACGCGTTCATCACCGGGCCGGACGTCATCGAGACGGTCACCGGCGAGCAGGTGTCGATGAACGAACTCGGCGGCGCCCGCACCCACGCCACCACCTCCGGCGTGGCCCACAAGGCCTGCGCGGACGAGGAGGAGACCCTCGACAACATCCGGCGGCTCCTCTCGTACCTGCCGCAGAACAACATGGAGGACCCCCCGGCCGTCGACTCCTGGGACGACCCCGAGCGCGACGCCGCCGTGGGCGACATCGTCCCGCAGGCGCCGAAGAAGCCCTACGACGTCATCGACGTCGTCGACGAGCTGTTCGACGAGCGGTCGTTCTTCGAGGTCCACGACGGCTACGCCCGCAACGTCGTCACCGGGTACGCCCGGCTGGACGGCAAGCCCGTCGGCGTCGTCGCCAACCAGCCCCGCGTCAACGCGGGCACCCTCGACATCGACGCCTCCCAGAAGGCCGCCCGGTTCGTCCGGACCTGCGACTCGTTCAACGTCCCCATCGTCACGCTGGTCGACGTCCCGGGGTTCATGCCCGGGACCGACCAGGAGCACAACGGCATCATCCGTCACGGTGCGAAGCTCATCTACGCGTACGCCGAGGCGACCGTCCCGCTGCTCACCGTCATCACGCGGAAGGCCTACGGCGGCGCCTACATCGTGATGGGCTCGAAGGAGCTCGGCGCCGACGTCAACTACGCGTGGCCGAGCGCCGAGATGGCGGTGCTGGGGCCGCGCGGCGCGGTCAACATCCTCTACCGCGACGAGCTGGAGGACGCAGACGACACCGAACGCCGCCGCCAGGAGCTGATGGAGGAGTTCCGCGAGGAGTTCGCGAACCCCTACAAGCCCGCGAAGCGCGGCTACGTCGACGACGTCATCGAGCCGAACGACACCCGACGCCGGCTCATCGACGACCTCGAACTGCTCGACCGGAAGCGCGAGGACAGCCCACCGAAGGACCACGGAAACATCCCCCTCTGACAATGCCAGAACTCGAATACGAACCCCAGACGGAATCGGACGCCGACTCCGGCGCGGCGCCGGCCGACGGGGCCGGCCCGACCGTCGTGGACGTCCCGACCGACGCCGGGAGCGCCCGCGTGACACTGCCGGCCGACGCCGACGCCGACGAGGTCGCGGCCCTGGTCGCCGCGGTGGCGGCCCGGCTCCGCGAGGACGGCCCGGAGGCGTCGTCTGCGCCCGAAGAGTCCGAGCGGTGGTGCCTCGCCGGCCGCATCGGCGCGCGCCGCCGGTACGAACTGCCCCGACAGTGCCGCCGCGGAGGTGAGTGGAAGGCGGCCTCGCGGTGCCCGTGACACCGCTTCCACGAGACCGATGACGGACGTAGCCGTAATCGGCGCCTCGATGACGAAGTTCGGACAGCGCGACGAGTGGGTCCTGGAGCTGCTGTCCCAGGCCGGCGAGCAGTGCCTCGAGGACGCCGGGGTCACGCCCGACGAACTCGACCACCTGTACGTCTCGAACATGGCCAGCGGCGAGTTCGAGGGCCAGACCGGCGTCCCGAACGCCCTGGCCCACGACCTCGCGGCGATGCCGGCCTACACCCAGCGGGTCGACCAGACCTCCTCGTCCGGCGGCGCCGGCATCTACGCCGCCTGGCAGTCGGTCGCCAGCGGGGCCTCCGAGATGACCATGCTCGTCGGCGGCGAGAAGATGACCCACTGCACGACCGGCGAGTCGACCGACGTCATCGCCTCCATCACCCACCCCGTGGAGTACAAGCAGGGCGTGACGCTGCCGTCGTTCGCGGGGCTCACCGCCCGGCTCTACCTCGATACCTTCGACGCGCCGCGGGAGAGTCTCGCGAAGGTAGCCGTCAAGAACCACGAGAACGGGACCCGGAACCCCCATGCACAGTTCCAGAAGGAGATCGACGTCGAGACCGCGCTGGACTCGCCGATGATCGCCGACCCGCTGCGGCTTTACGACTTTTGTCCGATCACCGACGGCTCGGCGGCGCTCATGTTCTGTCCGGCCGACGTGGCCGACCAGTACGCCGACGAGTACGCCGTCATCTCGGGGATCGGCGGCGCCACGGACACCCACGTCGTCCACGAGCGCGCCGACCCGACGACGATGGGCGGCGTCGTCGAGTCCGGCAAGCAGGCCTACGAGATGGCCGGTCTCGGGCCGGACGACATCGACGTCGCGGAGCTCCACGACATGTTCACCATCCTCGAGTTCCTCCAGATGGAGGGCCTCGACTTCGCCCCGAAGGGCGAGGCCTGGAAGGAGATGGACGAGGGCACGACCGAGATCGACGGCGAACTGCCGATCAACACCTCGGGCGGCCTGAAGTCGAAGGGTCACCCCCTCGGCGCCTCCGGGGTCGCACAGGGCTACGAGATATACAAGCAGGTCGTCGGCGAGACCGGCGACCGGCAGGTCGACGCCGACGCGGGCCTGGCCTGCAACGTCGGCGGCTTCGGCAACTGCGTCACCACCGCCATCTTGGAGGGTCGACGATGACGATGGAAGCCTACCGCTACGAGGACGGATCGATCACCTACCCGGGCCACCCCATCGGCCCGGACGGCGGCGAACCGGTCGAGACGGTCGACCTCTCGGAGTACACCGGCGAGGTCGTCACCTGGACGACCTCCTACGCGACGCCGCCGGGGGTCCGCGAGCCGAACACCCTCGCCATCGTCGAGTTCGACGTCGACGGCTCGCCCGTCAGGGCGCTCGGGCAGGTCACCTCCGACGACGTCGAGATCGGCGACGAGGTCGAGCCGGTCTACTGCGAGGAGCTCAGAGAGCCCGGGGCAGGGATCCGGGAGCCGGAGAGCCAGGAGTGGGACGGGTACCGATTCGAGCCGAAAGGGTGAGCGCGTCGGCGCGAAGTGTCGGCTCGAATCGGATTGAAGGACCGACCCAGTGAGTGCGACGGCGTGAAACGCCGGTGGAAATCAGTGGCCCGGTCCGGCCGAGTACCTTTCAGTCCGCCGCCCAGTTGGGCGGTCGTCGGTCGTCGACCAGGTCGTCGACCGCGTCGGAGACGGTCGCGACCGCGCCGTCGACGTGGGGGTACGTCGCCAGGAGGGCGGATCGCTCGGAGACGGTGAGCCACAGGACCGGCAGCGTCACCATCTCCCGGACTTGCTGGGCCGTGGGGTCGTAGGACTCCCGGCGCTGGAAGAACGGCGACAGCGAGACCCCGGCGTCGTCCGCCCACGCGCGCACGTCCGCGTACGTCGAGTACAGTGCGTCCTCGTCGTCCGCCGGCACGCGCTTCGAGTGTTCCTCGACGGCGACGTCCGCTGCGCCGAGGCGGTCCTCGAGTCGCGAGCGGGCGCGTCGCTGCTGGTCGGCGACCGCCGGCGACGTCTCGTCGCGAAGATACAGATCGACCCGCACGCCGTCGAAGCTCGACATGTGGTAACGGACGGTGCCCACCCGTATAAATTTACTCTCAGTTTGGAGTTTCGGGGTCGTCCCCCGGGTCGCTCTCGTCGCTGGCGGGGGTGTCGTCCACGCCGACGCCGTCGTCGTCCGAATTGTCCTCCTCCAGACCACTGTCGCGTCGGCTTTCGCCGTCGAGTTCTTCGGGGGGCTCGTCGAGTTCGCGCTTGATGGACTCGAGTTCGCTGTCGACGTCAACGCCGACGTCGCGCTCCCCGGGGTCGTCCTCGTCGTCCTCGGCCTCGTCGTCACCGCCCTTGACCTCGATGTTCACCGGTTCCGGTCCCGATCTCGATTCCGGACCGGGCCCTGGTTCTGCTGGGCGATCCGCCGGGTCGGCGGTCGCGTCGGCGAGGCGGTCGTCGACCTCCGCCCGGAGGTCGCGCGCCTCCGAGAGGAGTCGCTGGAGTTCGGGGTTCTGGGGTTCGCCGCCGGCCGCGGCGGACTGCAGGTCCGCCAGCGCGTCGTCGAGCGCACGGAGCGTCCGCCGACTGGCCGAGGCGATCCGGTCGGCCCGCGGGTCGTCGGCGCCGCGGCGCCCGCCCGAGGGCCCGTCGAGCGGGCGGCCGTCCGCGACGCGGAGGGCCGCGGCCAGCAGCTCCAGGGTGCGGATGCTGGTCTCCAGGATCGAGATCAGCGCCGGGATGGTGTACTGCTCGGTGAAACGGAGGAACTCCCCCGGGGTCGGGGGACGGGGCAGGCCGAGCGGTCCCTCCGGCGGGTCCTGGAGCTCCTCGCGGAGCGCCTCCAGGGTCGCCGCGAGGTCGTCGACGCTCTCGTCCAGTTCGCGCTCGCGGTCGTCCATGGGCGTCGCTACGGTCCGGACGACCAAAGTACCATCTCCCGAACGAGCCCGAACGTTTATTGTCGGCGCTGCCTTTTTATTAGCACGTACGACCATGAAATTCGACGACGAGCCGCCGTCCGACGCCGCCGTCGCGCAGGCGCTCTCGGAGCTGAAGCGCGAGGGCGGGTCGGTGCTGGTCCTCGGCGCCGCCCACGCCGGTCACACCGACGTCTGCGAGCGGTTCCTAGGCGGCGACGCCGCGGAGGTCCTCGTCAGCACCGACGGGTCGGTCACCGGCGCGACCGACCCGGCGGCCGTCGTCGACCGACCCGTCCAGACCCGGAGCGCGGCGCGACCGGCGCCCGCGGAGACGCCGACGGACCTCGACTCGCTGCACCGGGAGATCCGGTCGACGGTCCGACGACTCTCCGAGGACGGTCACCGGCTCCGGATCTGCGTCGACTCCCTGCGACCCTACGTCGACGCCACGCCGGACCACGAGCTCGTCTCCTTCCTCGACTCGCTGCGGGAGACCGCACGCGAATTCGACGCGGTCGTCCACGTCCACCTGCCGGCGATGCCGGGCGCCGTCCCCGAGGCGCTCTCGAGTGCCGTCGACGCGGTGGTCGAGCTCAACCGCCGCGGCGAGGCGACCTACCAGCAGTGGTACCTCCCGGAGTCCGACGCCACCAGCGAGTGGGTGTCGGTTTAGGCCGACCAAAACCTTTTAGCGCTGTCGCGACCGACCTGTCGGTAATGGCAGCCACTCCCGAGGAACACGAATCGGACACGGGTCTCCGTGCGCACTCGACGTCCCCGGAGAAGACCGTCTTCACGGAACCGAACAACAGCGACGGCTGGCTCGCGACCGACTTCACCGTCGAGGTCCGACGGTAGTCAGAGTTAGGAATACTGCACCGCGAAAAAGCCGAGCCGATTCTGCTCCGTCTCTCCGATCAGTTGGTCGCCGACTCGAGGACCAGGGTGTCGTCCTCGAGGTAGTGCTCGAAGTGGTGGGCGTGTTCCTCCAGGGTCTCGAGGTGCTCGCGGAGGACCTCCTCGGTCGCGAAGTCGCCGAGGTCGTTGGCCAAGGCGATGTGGTCGCGCATCGTCTCGATCATCGTCGCCGCCGCCTCCATGTCGTTGCGGAGGGAGGTCCGGATGTCATAGACGTCGTCACCCTCGGGCTCGATGGGGGCGTGCTCCTCGTAGGTGGCGCCGCCGGACAGCGGGACGCCGCCGATGGCCTGTGCGCGCTCGGCGAAGGCGTCGGCCGCGACCTCGAGGTCGTAGGCGACGTCGCCGAGGTACTCGTGGAGCTCGAGGAACTCCGCGCCCTCGACGTTCCAGTGGTGCTTCTTGACCTGGTGGTACAGGACGTACGTCGCCGCGAGGTCCGTGTTCAGCGCGTCGACCAGTTGCTCGGCCTTGTCCTCGTCGATCCGTAGCGCCTCGCTCTCCTCGACGCTGCCGGCTTTCCGGAGGACCGTCTCCTGAGTGCTCATACAGGTCCCAATTGGCTCGCGACCCACTTAAACGTTTTCTCCCCGAAAAAGACATTTACCGAATCGAAAAGAAATATTCACGTACTGCGTTCATTCACGGTGGTCTCTTCGGCTGTTCCACTGACAATCGGCGACGAGTTCCGGCCTGTCTCCGGTTCGCACGGCCGAACGCGTTCATAAGCGCTTTTATGCGGTGATGCAGTACGAAGGTGTACAGCCTACGTGGGGTTGTGATGCTCCTAGCCGGAACAAGGACAAGCGCGCCCGTCGCGGGCGCGAGAACCGCGTCTCACCGACCGGCGGCGAGGCGATTCGGTTCGACGGCGGGGGAGCGCGAGCCCGCGCGTAGGAGGAGTGCTAATACAAATGTCAGTGTACGTAGATTTCGACGTGCCGGCCGACCTCGAGGAGGACGCCCTCGAGGCCCTCGAGGTCGCCCGGGACACAGGTTCGGTGAAGAAAGGAACGAACGAGACGACGAAGGCCGTCGAGCGCGGTAACGCGGAGCTCATCTTCGTCGCCGAGGACGTCAGCCCCGAGGAGGTCGTCATGCACCTCCCCGAACTGGCCAACGAGAAGGAGATCCCGTACGTGTTCGTCGGCACCCAGGACGACGTCGGACACGCCGCCGGCCTCGAGGTCGGCAGCGCCGCCGCGGCGATCGTCGACGCCGGCGACGCCGAGGGCGACGTCGAGGACATCTCCGAGAAGGTCGAGGAGCTCCAGTAGGTGATCAAGGATGAGCGCTGAAAACGAAGGGGACGGCGCGACCCCCGCCGAAGTGATCGAGATCGTCGGCAAGACCGGCATGCACGGTGAAGCCATGCAGGTCAAGTGCCGGATCCAGGAGGGCGAGAACCAGGGGCGAATCATCGCCCGGAACGTCCTCGGTCCGGTACGGGTCGGCGACGTGCTGCAGCTTCGCGAGACGGCTCGCGAGGCCGACTCCATCGGAGGCCAGTAACCATGCCCCAGACGAGAGACTGTGACTACTGCGGCGCCGACATCGAGCCCGGCACCGGGACGATGTTCGTCGCCACCGACGGCTCCATCACGTACTTCTGTTCGAGCAAGTGCGAGAAGAACGCCGACCTCGGTCGCGAACCGCGCGACCTCGAGTGGACCGACACCGGCGAAACCGGCGGCACCGTCGAGCAGGGCGAGGCCGACGTCGACGAGGCCGAACCCGAGGCCCCCGAGCAGCCGGAGGCGACCCCCGACCTCGAGTCCGCCGAGGAGGCGGCCGAGGAAGGCGAGGAACCGACGGCCGCCGACGAGGAGACCTCCGCGGAGGAGGTCGCGGCGGACGACGCCGGCGCCCAGGAGGCCGCCGGAGCGGGCGACCCGGAGGAGGAGCCCCACGACACCGACCAGCCGGAGGCCGAGGAGTCAGAGGACACCCAGGTCCCGGACGACGAGGAAGCCGAGCGGGTCGAGGAGGCTGACGACGTCGACACCGACGAGACCGAGGACGCTGGCGACGCGAGCGACGGCGAGACGTCCGACGAGGGCGACGCCGACGACGAGGAGGTCGAGGCCGAGCAATGACGGAGCGAACCTTCGTCATGGTCAAGCCCGACGGCGTCCAGCGCGGCCTCATCGGCGAGATCGTCTCCCGGTTCGAGGACCGCGGCCTGAAGCTCGTGGCGGGCAAGTTCATGCAGATCGACGACGAACTGGCCCAGGAGCACTACGGCGAGCACGAGGACAAGCCGTTCTTCGACGACCTCGTCGGCTTCATCACCTCTGGGCCCGTCTTCGCGATGGTCTGGGAGGGCCAGGACGCGGTCGCGCAGGTCCGCCGAATGATGGGCGAGACCGACCCCGCCGAATCCGCCCCGGGCACCATCCGCGGCGACTACGGACTCGACCTCGGCCGGAACGTCATCCACGGCTCCGACACCGAGGAGGGCTCCGCCGAGCGGGAGATCGACCTGTTCTTCGACGACGAGGAACTCGTCGACTACGAGCGCATCGACGAGACCTGGCTGTACGAGTAGCGAATCCCCACTTTTTACTCGTCGGGTTTCCTCGCGCGACCCTCGGGGTCGCGCTGCGGGAACCACTCCTCGCAAAAACTTGGGGAAAAACTCTGCCGACGGCTCCCTGCGGTCGCCGCCGGTGAACCGCGCTCACTTCGCTCGCGCGGATGCTCGACTCCGTTTACAGAACCGGCGAGTGCAGGCTGTTTACCGGCCGGTTAGCGCGATTCACACGAGTAGTTCGCGTAGGCGGCCTGTTTCGATTGGCGGAAGGTGTCCTGACGAACGACTTCGACCGTCGCTACCCTTTTTCGCCCGCGGTCCGAGCGGGGGGTATGGACCTGGTCGAGGCGCTGGCGGCCGACGGACTGGTCGCGGTGGTGGGCGCGGGCGGCAAGAAGTCGACAATCTACGAGCTGGCGGGCCGGCTCGACCGCGCCGTCGTCACCGCGAGCGTCCGCATCCCCATCTTCGACGACGACGTCGAGCGGGTGGTCGTAACCGACGACCCGGTCGGCGCCGTCGCGGCGAACGACGAGTGGCCACTCGGCGTCGTTCCGGAACGCGAGCGCGAGGACCGCTATCTCGGCTACGACCCTGCGACTATTGCAGGCCTCGCCGACGCCGACGTCGACGCCGTGCTGGTGAAGGCCGACGGCGCGCGGAGCCGATTGCTGAAAGCGCCCGACGACCGCGAGCCGCAGATCCCCCGGAACGCCGACACCGTCCTCCCGGTGGCCAGCGCGCGCGTCGTCGGCAAGTCGCTCGACGACACGCACGTCCACCGGCCCGAGCGCGTCGCCGAGGTGGCCGGGATCGAGGTCGGCGACGAACTGACCGCCGAGGACGTCGCCGCAGTCCTCGCGAACGAACGCGGCGGGCTGAAGGACGTCCCCCGGGACGCCAGGGTCGTCCCGGTGGTGAACATGGTCGACGACGAGTCGCTCCGGCGAACTGCCCGCGAGATCGCGGACGGCATTCTCGAACGGACGACCGCCGTCGACCGCGTCGCGCTTACCCGGATGGACCGCGGCGAACTGGTCGACGTGGTCAGCTGAACTCCGCTTCGGCGGTCTCGAGCTCCGCCCGCGTGTTCACGTTTCGGAACGTCCCCTCGGGGGCGTCCTCGACGACGACGTAGTCCAGCTCGAACAGCGGCGCGATGATCTTCCCCTCGCCGTTCGCCAGAGCCGCCTCGCAGGCGTCGGCCATCGGCTCGGCGCGGTAGACCGCCTGCGTCGTCTGGAACCACTCGTCGGGTCGCGGCACGGCGGCGTCGTGGCCTGCCGCTCGTTCGAACAGTTCCTCGAGGAACGACGGCTCGACGAAGGGCATGTCGCAGGCCACGACGGCTGCGTACTTGGCCCCCGCCGACTCGGCTTCCCGGAGCCCGGTCCGGATGCCGGACATCGGGCCCTCGTCGGCGGTCGGGTCGAGTGCGAACCGGACCGAGAGCGGGTAGCCCCCGAGGGCGTCCTCGATGGCCGTCCGCTGGTCGCGCCGGCAGTTGACCACCAGCAGGTCGACGACGTCGACCAGCCGGTCGGCGACCCGCCGGATCATCGGCGTCCCGGCCAGCGGGGCGACGGCCTTGTCGGCGTCGCCGAACCGCGTCGACCGCCCGCCGGCGATGACGACCCCTGCGCGCATGCCCGAGCCTACCGACCCGCGGGGCAAGTGCCTTGCCCCTCGGTGGCACCCACCGGGGGAACCTTTATCGGGGTCAAGCACCTCGATTCCGCGAGATGGAACGCCGCGCCCCCGACCGGATGCTCCGGGTCGACCTCTCGTCGCGCGACGTCGAGAGCGAGCGCGTCCCCGAGGAGTGGCGGCGACGCTACCTCGGCGGGAAGGGCCTCGGCGCTCGGTACCTGTACGAGGAGCTCGACCCGGGGGCCGATCCCCTGGGACCGGAGAACGCCCTCATGTTCGCGCTCGGGCCCGTCTCGGGGCTACTGCCGGGCGAGACGCGCTACGCCGCGGTCACCAAGTCGCCGTTGACCGGGGCGTTCCTGGACTCCTACGCGGGCGGGGAGTTCCCCCGTCGGCTGGCCGGCGCCCTCGGCGACAACCTCGGGCTCCTCGTGACGGGCGCGGCCGACGAGCCGGTGCGGCTGGTGGTCGAGGACGGGACGGCCCGCATCGAGCGCGCAGAGACCTGGGGCGAGGATGCCGTGGCGACCGCCCGTGCGACCGACGGCGCCGTCGCCTGCATCGGCCCGGCCGGCGAGTCGCAGGTCGCCTACGCGACCATCGCCTCCGACGAGGCCGACCACCACGCCGGACGCGGCGGCGCGGGCGCCGTGATGGGGTCGAAGCGGCTGAAGGCCGTCGTCGCCCGGGGCGAGCCGCCGGACGCCCTGGCGGACCTCCGCGAGCGGTACGCCGAGCGGTACCGGCAGGACGACACGGGCCGGTGGCAACGCGCCTCCGGGACCGTCGAGACCGTCGACTTCGCGGACGCGACCGGCGTGCTCGCGGCCAGGGGGTGGAGCCAGCGGGGGTTCGACGGTACCGAGGACGTCGGCGTCGGCGCGGTCCGGGAGCGGGCCATCGAGCGGGAGCACGACGGGCCGTTACCGGGCGGCTTCCGCGTGGAGACCGCCGAGGGGGAGTCCGTCCCCCGCGGCGCGACGGCGATGACGCTCGGCGCGGGGCTGGCCCTCGACGACTTCGACGCGGTTGCCGAACTCGGCGAACTGTGCAACCGCCTCGGGATGGACCTCATCTCGGGGGGCAACGCCGTCGCGTGGGCCGCCCGGGCCAGCGAGGAAGGCCGCATCGACGCCGGCGTCGAGTTCGGCGACCCCGAGGGCGCTCGCGAGTTGCTCGCCGCAGTGGCCGACCGCGAGCCCGGGCTCGGCGACGACCTGGCCGACGGCGTCGCCGTCGCCGCGGAGCGCCGCGGCGGCGAGGACGTCATCCCGTCGGTGAAGGCGATGTCGCTGCCGGCCTACGACCCGCGCGGGTCGGCGAGCATGGCGCTCGCGTACGCGACCAGCGACCGCGGCGCCTGCCACCGGCGGGCCCGGCCGGTCGAGGAGGAGGCCTTCGACGGCCCCTGGTCCGCCGACCGGACCGTCGCGGCGGTCGTCGCCGCCCAGGACACCCGCGCCGTCCGGTGGAGCCTCGTCGCCGACGACTTCGTCGGCGAGGTGCTGGCCGACGACGGAGCCGAGTGGCTGGACGCCGTCGGCGCCCGACACGGCGACCTCGGGGCGACCGGCGAGCGCATCTGGAACCTGATCCGGCTGTTCAACGTCCGGGAAGGGTTCGCCCGCGACGACGACGCCCTGCCCGCGGCCATCGACCCGGACGACCTGGCCGTCGACTTCGAGGCCACGCTCACCCGGTACTACGCGTCCCGGGGGTGGAGCGACGAGGGAATTCCGTCCCGGGCGACGCTCGACCGCCTCGACCTCCTGGAGATCGCCGACGACGAGACGCCAGTGGTCGACGCACCCGCAGAACCATGACAGACAGGATCGACCTCGACGACGTCGAGACGGAGGAACCGCCCGAAGAACGACCGAACCGCGGCGACTGGTTCTGGCGCGGCGAGGGCGACCCCGAGGACGAAGCGGCGCCCGACGACGAGGCCGCCGACGACGTCTCCGTGGAGGCCACCCCGGACGCCGACACGAACGGCGGTGGCGGCGCCCAGCCGGCGTCGGACCGCGTGCCACACGTCCCGCGCGAAGCCAAGGACCTGCCCGTCGGTATCCCGAAGGAGAGCGGCGGTGCGGGCGCCGGGCCGGGGGAGGGAGCGGAGGGCGAGGAAGGGAGTGACGGAGCGACAGGGACCGAGGCCGCTGAGGAGCCGGAGGCCTCCGGGCCGCACGGCGGCGACGCGGACGACATGACGCTGGCGCTGACCTACGAGGCCGCAAAGCGGCTCTCGGAGCCCGCCTACGCGTTCAACGACGCCTCGGGGTGGAGCGACTGGATCGGCATCGTCGGCGACGTCCCGGCCCACGTCATCACGAAGTTCCAGCGCGAGCACACCATCGACGCGGACTTCTTCAACGGGACCGGAATGGGGCCGCGCGAGCGGCTCGCGGACGTCGGCCCGCGGTCGATGTTCTACGCCGAGCGGTTCGTGCTCGTCGGCTGCGAGGGCGAGGAGTCCTGGGCCCCGGAGGACTGGGAGTTCCTCCCCCTCGAGGAGGCCGCCGAGAAGGCGGGCTGGGACCTGGAGTAAGTTTTTTACGTAGCACCTCCAACGGGTGTGTGGTGAGATATCGATGGGCACTAGAACCGCGCTCTCGAACAGTCGGTGGATAACGTTCGCCGTCCTGGCGGTCGGGGTGTGGCTGATGGCGACGTGGTTCTCCGTCTTCGGGCGCATCGACTGGAGCGCACTGGACGATACGATCGGGACCTACGGCTACAGCGGCCTCGTCGGACTGGTGGTGATGGCGGTCGCGATCGGCCTGCTGGTCGTCTTGTACGCCGAGCTGGCCGAGGGCGAACCGGGGCCGGACACCTTCCCGCCGGAATGACGTACTTCGAGTGCAACGAGTGCGGCCAGATGGCCGACCTCTCGGAGTTCGAGCGCAGCCACCTCCGACAGGAGTGTCCGGTCTGCGAGCGCGAGACCGACTGGGTGACGGCCTTCGAGGCGCAGGGGGGTGACCCGTTCTGATCTCCTTCGAGGCCAGCGACCGGTTCCTCGCGGCCGCCGACGAGTTCGCCGACGCGCGGCTGATGGACACCGAGGAGGCCCTGGAGACGAAGGCCGAGCAGGCGCTGTTGGAGATCGAACACCTCGTCTCCGGCGCCCACGAGGTCGAGTTCGACGTCGACGGTCGCACCGTCAGCCTCGATCCGAGCGAGGAACTGGCGGCGTACCTCGAACGGCAGGCCGAGGCGAAGGGCCTCGACGAGGCGACCGTCCTCGACCTGTACGTCGACCTGTTCGCGCGGGTCTTCCTCGAGGACGAGGAGCGACCACCGAACGCGCCGCCGAAGGACTGACGGCCGGACGGGACGGTCCGTCTCCTACCGCGGGGTGGGAAACGCTTAAGAGCCTCTCACCGATACGTGATGCCATGGCACACGAAGACAGCGGCTGGCGACCGGAGGGGGCCACCGAAACCTACGGCGGGTTCGAGGTGTGGGACCACGGCGTGTGGCCGAACGAGTTCAACCACGGCGACACGGAGCACGCCGACGACCACGACCACTCGGACCACGCCGACGACGAGTGAGGTCGCCACCTCAAGGCGGCGTCACTCGCTGAACGCCGGGAACGAGCGGCGCTCGCGCGGCGGGACGTAGAAGTTCGCCCGCGAGCGCACCTCGATGAACTCGAGGAGGCCGTTGTTGTCCCGGTCGCGGATCTGCGGGTGATCGTCGCGGAGGTACCAGCCGTTCATCGACTTGCGCGTCTTCTCGAAGTCGTCCAGCGACCGCTGGAACGTCAGGAAGTGGACCCCAGGGTCGCCGCCGTCGGTGGTGTTGAAGTCCCGACGGAGGATGACGGGCCGGCCGTCCTCCCGGACCCGCGCGACCTTCTCGTGGTGGCCGACCACGCCGTGGTCGCCGGCGTGGTCCTCCACGGCGTTCGCGAACGGGACGTTCTTCCCGAACTCCTCGACGTCGGCGGGGTCGAACTCCGGGGAGAACATCTGTGCGACGCGGTCGTCCTCGGACATCTGCCACCAGCCGTCCAGCGTCTCGACGATGTGGCTGAGGTGCATCGTCGTCCCGCCGGTGAACCGGCCGTCCTGGATGGTCACGCGGTCCTCCGGGGCCTGCGTCTTCTCGCGGCCGGAGAAGAACCCGGTGAACATCGGCGCGTCGTCGGGGACGTCGACGGGGAGGCCCTCCGCGTCGGCGTGCTCGGCGGGGAGTCCGTCGCCCATGAAGCCGGTCCGCCGCGACGAGACGGTGAAGACGTCGCCGAGCCGGTGTTCGACAGGCCTGCCCGCCAGTTCGTCGCGACCCTCGAACATCGCGGCTTCGGTCCGGTCGAGGTGGGCGGGGACGTCCGAGGCGAGCACGAGCGCGGCGTCGAAGGAGAGCAGCTCGGGGTCGTCGGTGCGCGAGAGCACCTTCGGCGATCGGATCGGCGAGGCGTCCAGCTCGCCGAGGCGCTCGAAGTAGCCGGTGCCCCAGGCCAGCGCGTGGAGGAGCCCGTCGGCGCCCCATGGGTAGGCGGCCTCGACCTCACGCACCGCGCGCTCGACGGTCTCGGCGGCGTCGAGCGACGGCTCGGCGTCGAGGTCGAGCGCGAGCACGCGGCTGTGCCGCGGGGTCATCGGGTTGCCGTCCCCGTCGGTCGCGAGCGCGGCGTTCCAGGCGTGTTGCCGCGCGGGGAGGTCGTTCGGGTTCTCGCCCAGGTCGACCGTCGGCTCCGCCTCGGGTTCCGAGCCGACCAGCGAGGCACAGCCCGCGCTGACCGCGGCGCCGAGGGCGCCGAGCCGCCGGAGCACCGACCGTCTGGACGACACGACCGACCGTAGGTGGTAGCCGGCAAAAAGTATTGGTACTAGGTGTCACGGAGTCCGACAGAAGCATTTAGCCGCTGTGGACACACTGGTCTAGCGTGTTCGACGTCGTACTGCACCCGGGACTCGACCTCCCGCTAGCGACCGAGACGGCGATGGCGATACTCCTCGTCGGCCTGATCGTGGTCGCCATCGTCGCGTACGACGCCTACCAGCAGCGCTCCACCTGACCATGGCCACCGACACCGCCCGGACGTTCCCCGACGCCGAGACCGCGCTGGGCTACCTCCAGGTGGCGGTGTACGTCCTCGCCGCCCTGGTCGCGCTCTCCCTGCTCACCGTCGGTACCGTCGCCGTCATCGCGGAGATAAAGGGGACCTGGCACTGGGCCATCCACCTCGAGTCGACCATCAGCTACGTGGGCGTCTTCGTCAGCCGGGTTCTCGCGCTGCTCGTCCCCGGGTTCGTCCTCCTGGTCGCCGGCCGGTGGTACTATGGCTGACCGTCTCGGCGCCGCGGCGACGCTGTCGTTCGGCGTCCTCGCGCTCGTCGTCGCCGGCGTCGGCGGCGTCGCGGTCGTCGCGGAGTGGCGCGGCGACTGGGGGAGCTACTTCTTCATGGAGCGGGCCGTCGCGGCCGTCACGCCCGTCGCGACTGTCCTGGCGGGAATCGCGGTCCTCGCCGGGTTCGTCGTCGTCTACCGGGCGAGCTAAGCCGCCCAGCGGCGGCTCACGACGGGACCTGCTGGGCGACGATCTCGTCCTCGAACTCGACGAGGCCGGCGAAGACCTCCCCGGCGGCCAGGAAGAGGTCCGCCTCCGCCTCGTCGGGGTCGAGTTCGTCCTCGAGGTCGTCGAGGAACGCCTCGTACCACTCGAGGAGGTGCTCGTCCAGGAACACCCGCTCGAAGCCGAAGGTCTCCTCGTGGCCGGTGCGCTGCCGGTCGATCAGGTTCCGCAGGAACGCAAGTTCGACGGCGATGAAGTCGTTCTCCTCGGGGTAGTCCTCGGGTGGCGCCCACCCGGCCGCCGAGTAGGACGCCTCGACCTCGGCGAGCCCCTCGCCGATGAGTTCCGTGTCCTCCCGGTAGTAGGTCTCGTGGGGGAGCACCGGCGGTCGCGGCCCCACGAACAGCCGGGTGTACTCACGGCCGAGTTCGGTCGCCACGGTCTCGGGGTCGCGGCCGCGGTTCGCGTCGACGAACCGCTCCAGCCGCCGGAAGCCCCGGTCCATGCGGTCGTTGACCTCGCCCTCGGGGACCCGCAGGTCGTCGGAGAGCAGGCGGTCGACGAACGCCTCGCTCGGTGCGTCGTAGAACACCTCGACGAGGAAGTCGACGATCTCCAGGCGCGCCTCGTAGATCTCGGCGTCGTTCATCGCTTCTCACCTCCCTCGAACAGCAGCCTCGAGCGGCAGTCCCCGCAGTACTCGAAGACCGAGTGGGAGGCGTCGGGCGCGATGCCCTCGACGACGTCGCCGACCTCCGCGCGGACCTTGTCGACCGACCCCTGCGAGGTGAACGGGTCCCCGCAGCGGACGCACTCGGCCATCTCCCCCTCGTAGACGCGGGACCAGGCCGGGCCCTGTTCGGGAGCCTCCTCGGCCGTGCGGTTCTCGGGCAGCAGCGAGAGGTCGAGCCCCTGGCGCATCGTGATGGCCGTCTCGGGGCAGCCCTCCTCGCAGAGCTCGCAGTTGACGCAGCGCTCGTGGTTGAACAGCAGGTCGCCGTCGTCGGTCCGCTGGATGGCGCCGGTCGGACAGAGGTTCGTGCAGGTCGGCGTCAGGTTGCAGGCGTCGGAGACCTCCATCAGGCCGAAGTCCTTCAGCCCGCGGATCACCTCCCGTTCTGGCTCGACGTGCTCGAGCAGCGCCCGGACGGACTCCAGCGTCCAGGCGTGGGAGTCGAACGGGTCGTTCTCGCGGTCGGGGTCGTCGATGGTGCCGGTCGCCTCGTGTTCCCCGGACGGGATGGGCGAATCCTCGAGGCCGTCGACGAACGACTCCAGGTCCGCGCAGAACGGCTCCGGTGAGGGGCCGGGTGCGAGGAAGGTCACGCGCTCCCCGAGTCCGAGGTCGGCGGTCGCGCGGTCCAGTCGCTCGACGAGTTCGGCCTTCGGGTCGGGGCCGGAGTGGAGACAGCTGTCGCCGCAGCCGACGACCGCGACGCCGTCGGCGCCGGCCGCGAGCGCGTGCATCACGTGGGCCTCGCCGACGGTGTCCGTACAGTTGACCCGGACCGGGAGGATCGGCGGGTAGGAGATATCGTCGTCCCGACGGGCCCGCCGGCCGTACTCCCGGAGGCGGTCGGCCGCCCGCTCCGAGCAGACGAAGGCGACGACCTCCGTCTCGATGCCGTCGGTGCCGCGGGAGAACAGCCAGCCGCCGTCGTCCGCCTCGCTGGTGAGCAGCGCCTCGACCTCGCGGGCGATCCGCTCGTTGGAGGGGTCCCGGAGCCGGGTGGCGCCGGTGGGACACGCCGAGGTGCAGGCGCCGCAGTCCTGGCAGGCGGCCAGGTCGAACTCGACCTCGTCGATGGCGGGCCGGGACACCGCCTCGTGGGGGCAGGCGTCCACGCAGGCCGTACAGCCCTCCTGGGAGGAGGCGCCCGCCGCGCAGACCTCCATGTCGAGGTCGAGGTGGGCCGGCTTCTCGACGCCGCCGAGCAGCGACTCGACGGCGGCGACGGTGCCGGCGTCGACCGGTCCGGTGTAGAATCCCATCTGGCCGCCGCGCGCGGGGGCGGTCCCCCCTGGATAGACGACCTGGTCGAACGCCAGGGTGCGGGTGACGCCGTCGAGGTCGATGGCGTCGGTCGGGCAGACGTCGGTCCACTCCCCGTCCGGGGCGTCGGCGGGGATCTGGACGGGGCGGGCGGTCACGCCCTCCGGGCCCTCCCGCACGCAGTCCAGACAGGAGATGCAGTCCTCGGTGACCCGCGAGGCGAGCGTCACCTCGAAGTCGCCGAAGGAGCCCTCGACGGCGACGACCTCGCCGCGGGCGAACGCGACGTCGTCGAGGTCCGCGTCGGCGCCGGCGTACTCCTCGCCGTCCGCGACGAGGGTCACGTCGGCGGAGTCGGAAAGTGCCGCGGCGGTCTCGGGGTCGCCGACGACGGCGACGCTGTCTCCGGCGTCCCGCTCGATGGTCCGGGAGACCGGCTCCTCCTTCAGGCCCGCGACCTCGGCGTTCAGCAGTCTGGCGGTCTTGTCGGTGGCTTCGGCGGCGTCGTGGACCCAGGCGGCGCTCTCGCGGTGGTCGACGTACGCCGCCGCGTCCGGGTGCAGGCCCTTGCGGTCGAGCACGTCGTCGAAGGTCGCCTGACACCCCGCGTCGGGCGCCGTGACGACCAGCTGGTCGAGGTCGTACTCGTCGACGACCTTCTCCATCGCCGGGAGCCCGTCCCGGCAGAGCAGTTCCGAGGAGGCGACGACCTCCACGTCCCTGACGCCGTCTCGGGCCGTCTCGAGGTCCACGTCGCAGGACCCCCCGCACGAACACACGAATGCCCCTACGTTCATCGATTGTGGTGTTCGGTAGCAGACCTATAGACCTTGCGCCCGTGGGGGACGGGAACACTTCAACCAACTATAATTTTCTTGTGCCTCGCATACCCGTATATTAATAACAGTGCAGTCGTTACCCCTTAGAGAACCGTTACCAAATGACCTAGCGAACGGGGCACACACAATAAATGAGCACCGAACCAGTATCACTCGACCTCGACCGGAGGTCGTTCATGAAGGCGAGCGCCCTCGCCGGGACCGTCGCCCTGGGCGGCGGTGCCGCCGGGCACACGCTCGCTCAAGACGGTGAGGAACAGGTAGACGGGACCGACACCGAGGGAGAGTTGACGAAGACCATCTGCAACTACTGCTCGGTCGGTTGCGGGTTCCACGGCGAGCGCGTCGGGGACTCCTTCGTCGGGATGGAACCCTGGGAGGAACATCCGATCAACGCCGGCTCGCTCTGCTCGAAGGGGGCGGGCATCTACGAGACGGAGCACTCCGAGAAGCGGCTCAAACACCCGATGATCCGCCGGGACGGCGACTGGGAGAAGCTCTCGTGGGACGCCTCCTACGACCTGCTCTCCGGCGAGATAGAGCGGGTCTGGGAGGAGCACAGCCGCGAGAGCGTCATGCTCCTGGGCAGCGCCCACCACTCCAACGAGGAGGCGTACGCCATCCGGAAGCTGGCGGCGTTCATGGGTACGAACAACGTCGACCACCAGGCGCGCATCTGTCACTCGACGACGGTGACGGGGCTGGCGAACACCTGGGGGTACGGCGCGATGACCAACACGGTCCAGGACTACCGGAACTTCGATCTGAACATCATCATCGGGCAGAACCCCGCCGAGGCTCACCCCATCGCGATGCAGCACATCCTCGAGGGCCAGAAGCGCGGCGGGACCATCCTGAGCCTGGACCCCAGGTTCACGAAGACGTCGGCCCACGCCGACGAGTACATGCGGTTCCGGCCGGGCACCGACGTCGCCCTGATGATGGGCGTCGTCAAGGTCCTGCGCGACAAGCACGGCCTCGCGCTCGATACGGACGCCGACGAGAGCGGCCAGAACATGCTCGCCGACCGCGTCCAGGGCTGGGAGGACGTCGACGTGGAACTCGACGAGTACGACGTCGAGACCGTCTCGGACATCACCTGGGTCTCCGAGGAGGACATCGAGCGCATCGCCGACCTCATCCACGAGAACCGCCCCCACGTCCAGATCGAGTGGGCGATGGGCGGCACCCAGCACAACAACGGCACCCAGAACATCCGCTCCTATGCGATCACGAGCCTCGCCTCCGGGAGCGCCGCCCGCAGCGGCGGCGGCCTCCAGGTGATGCGCGGTCACGCGAACGTTCAGGGCGCGACCGACCTCGCCGTGGCGAGCCACATCCTGCCAGGCTACTACGGGCTCACGCCCGGCGGCTGGTCCTGGTGGGCCGACATCTGGGACAAGAACCCCTACACGCGAGCGGTTCGACGTCGTTCGCCGACCTCTACGACAAGTTCGAGCTGATGGACCCGGAGAAGTACGTCAGCCAGAGCCCCGTCTACGAGGGCAACGAGGACGTCGACTCGCTGCCGCCGAACGCCGACCACGGGCCGGAGGAGCCGGCGGAGAACTCGATGATGTTCCAGAACGGGCTGACGGTGGCCCGCTGGTTCGAGGCGGCCCTCGACCAGGAGGACCGCTACCAGGAGACGCCGATCTACCAGCCCGACCAGGTGAAGATCGCGTTCTTCTGGGGGCACTCGGCGAACTCCATCAGCGAGATGGGCCAGATGAAGGAGGGGATGGAGAACCTCGACCTCCTCGTCGTCGTCGACGTCTTCCCCTCGGTCGCGAGCGTGCTCCCGGACTTCGAGGAGGGCCCGGAGATCCTGCTGTTGCCCGCCTCGAGCCAGTACGAACATTACCGCTCGCTGACGAACACGAACCGTTCCGTCCAGTGGTCGGAGCCGGTCGCCAAGCCCGCGCACAACTCGAAGCCGGACCTGCAGATCATGCAGGAGCTGGCGGACGCGCTCGGATTCGGCGAGCACTTCGACTGGGGGGCCGGCCCGGAGCTGTACAACGGGAAGTCGACCTACGAGAACGTCATCCGGGAGTTCAACCTCGGGACGAACACCATCGGCTACCGGCAGACCCCCGAGCGGCTCCAGCAGCACCTGGAGTACGACTACGCGTTCTCGAACGAGGACCTGAAGGGCGCGGAAGGGACGCCCGTCGCGGGCGAGTACTGGATGCTCCCCTGGCCCTGCTGGGGCGAGGACCACCCGGGGACGCCGATCATCTGGAACGACGACCTCGACCCCAACGACGGGGGCCAGGACTTCCGGGCCCGCTGGGGCGTCCAGGCGCCGACGCCGGAGGAGTGGGACGAGATGCCCACCGACGACGACTACCCGTTCCAGGAGACCGTCAACTCCGACCGGTACGACAGCCAGGAGGAGGCGCTGAACCTCCTCCGGGCGCCGTACCAGCCGGAGTGGGCCGACTCGAACGACACCGCCGCGGACGGCCAGATCCACGGCGTCCCGGAGTACCCGGGCTGGAAGACGACGCCGCCGCAGAGCCTGCTCGACCCGACGCAGGACGTCCAGCCCGACGAGCTGACGATTCCCCAGCAGCACGCGCTCGACAACCAGCGCTCGGTGTACACCGCCGCGCAGGCGCTGGCCAATCCGGAGACGGGGAGCCCGGAGTTCGACGCCTACCTCGAGGACAAGATCGCCGGCGGGGTCGATCCGTCGTTCTACGAGCAGTACGACTTCGCCCAGCCCGACGCGCCGACCGGGCGCGGCCGGGCGCGGGCGGTCGTCTGGAGCTTCCTCGACAAGGTGCCGGTCCACCGCGAGCCCATCGAGAGCCCGCGGCCGGACCTCGTCGAGGAGTGGCCCGCCAACGGCCAGCAGCAGAACTTCTACCGGCTCGACCAGAACAACGCGGTCGAACAGCAGCGGGCCAACGACATCATCCACGAGGAGGACTCGGGGCCCGACCTGGACACCATCATGACGACCGGCCGGCAGGTCGAACACCAGGGCGGCGGTTCGGAGACGCGGTCGAACATCCACACCGCCGACCTGCAGCCGCACATGTACGCCGAGATCACGCCGAACAGGGCGGAGGAACTCGGCGTCGACGGCGGCGACCTGATCGTCGTCTCCTCGACGGACCGCGGGTCGGTGCTCGTGAAGGCCCGGGTGACGGACCGGCCGGCCGACGGCGAGGTGTTCCTGCCGTTCCACTGGGGCGGCGTCTTCAAGGGCAAGAGCCTGGAGGACAAGTACCCCGACGGGCACGTCCCGTACGCCATCGGCGACTCCGTCAACGCCATCACGTCGAAGGGGTACGACGTGGAGACGCAGATGCAGGAGACGAAGGTCTCGATGGTGGCCGTCCGGCCGGCGACCGAGGAACTGCTGGAGGAACTCAACATGGACGTCGACATCGAGTTCCCGCAGGACCGCGACGACATCGGCACGCAGAAGAGCTTCGACGTCCGCGACGGGGAGACCGTCCAGTGAGGTGATCACGAATGTCACAATCCGACAACAGCAAGGAAGTCATGCGCGACGGCGTGATGAGCGTCGGCGAGGGGACGCGGATCTTCCCCGACGTCGAGGCCTGCATCGACTGCGGGGGCTGCGTCGTGGCCTGCAAGCGCACCTGGGACGTCCCCAGGGACGAACAGCGGATCAGCATCGCGACGATGCTGGAGGGCCAGGAGGCCGCCGCGGGACTGAACGCCAGCAACACGGAGGCGCTGGACCAGGGCGAGTCGCCGGGGGAGACCTCGATCCCGATGCAGTGTTACCACTGCGAGAACGCCCCCTGCGTCTCGGTCTGCCCGACGGACTCGCTGATGAAGTCCGACAGCGAGTTCGTCGAGGTCCAGGACGACCTCTGCGTCGGCTGTCAGTACTGCCTGTCGGCCTGCCCGTTCGGGGCCCCGCAGTTCCCGGACGACGACGATGGCGCCGCGTCGGTCGTCGGCTCCGGCGGCAAGATGGACAAGTGTACGATGTGCG
Source organism: Natronomonas salina (assembly GCF_013391105.1). Classification (NCBI taxonomy): domain Archaea; kingdom Methanobacteriati; phylum Methanobacteriota; class Halobacteria; order Halobacteriales; family Natronomonadaceae; genus Natronomonas; species Natronomonas salina. Next base: position 444,499 of record NZ_CP058335.1, on the reverse strand, counting down.
AGGAGCGCCAGGACGTTGGCAAGGGACCGGCCTGCGCCGAGGAGTGCTCGACGGACGCCATCCTCGTCGGCACCCCCGCAGAGATCGCCGACGAACTGGACCGTCGGGACAGCGGGTCGTTCTTCAACCAGCAGTCGATGGAGATCGTCTTCGGCGAGGACGCCGGTGAGTTCTCGTGAGCGAGTACCCGGAGGTCGACGGCTACCCCGGCTGGGCGGTGCTCGTCAGCGCCGTGGTCGGCCTGGCCACGGCCGTCCTGGCCGTCTGGGCGGCCTCGGGGTTCACCGTCTCCACGGAGGAGATGTTCCGCGTCGCCCCGACCGTCGAGGGCGGCGGCGTCGGCACCGAGTGGATCGTCGGCAACCAGATCGCCTGGCTGGACTTCCTGGTCGCGCTGACGCACGCGGCCGACGTCATCATGGGCCTGTTCATCCTGTTCATGGTGTTCCTGCACTGGGCCAGCTTCCGGCGGCTGGCCGGCCGGATGCGGCGGCCTGGCGAGCGCCGCCGGGAGGCGGTCGCGACCGACGGCGGCGCCGACACCCGCCCGGAACAGGCGGGGTCGTCGGGCCCCGGCGCCGACGAGACGGGCGGCCCCGACGGGGGTGAGACACCGTGACGAACCTCGACCACGGCAAGTTCACGCGGGTGACGACGACGTTCCACTCGCTGCTGGCCCTGGACGTGTTCCTGCTGTTCTTCACGGGCTATGCCATCATGTTCAACGACGAGCTGTGGTGGATGGTGAGCCTGCTCGGCGGGGCGACGGGCGTGACGGCGCTGCACCGCATCGCCGGCTTCGGGCTCATCGCGCTGGTCGTCTTCTGGATGGTGCTGATGCTCATCACGCCGACCGGCCGGAGCAACTTCGGGCAGATCCTCCCGAACGGCTCCGACGTCGAGGCGTTCATCCAGGACGTCAAGTTCATGCTCGGCCGCGCCGACGAGCGCCACCCCAACGCCCGGCAGTTCGCCGGCTACGAGGCCGACGAGGTGCCGCTGCTCAGCTACGTCGGGAAGGGCGTCGTCGCCATCTTCGCCATCGAGCTCACCCTGCTCACGATATCGGGGCTGCTCATCTGGTCGAAGACCGGCGTCGCGATGTACTTCCAGTCGCGGGCCGTCGCGATGGGGTTCGTCGTCTTCCACGGCCTGCTGGGCATCATCATGCTGATGGGCGTGATGTTCCACATCTTCGAACACGGGTTCCACCCGGCGTTCTACCCCGTGGAGACGAAGGCGTTCATCCCCCGGTCGATGATCCCCGAGTCCCACGACCGCGACGACGAGGACCGGGAGGGGACCGGCATCGAGCGGCTCTCCCTCTCGCCGTCCTGGCACTCGGTGAGCACCATCATGGGGACGCTCACCGTCGTCGGCATCGTCTCGGTGCTGGTCGGCAGCATCTTCGACGAGGGCTACCCCGTCCCGAGGGAGCTAGTCCTCGGCGGCGGACCGACGAACCTGCTTCTGACCGTCGGCATCAACATCGCGGTGCTGGTGCTGTTCGTCGGCATCGTCCTGTCGATGTACGGTAACCTCGTCCGGGTCCGCTGGGAGAAGCAGATCCGAGACGAGACCGGCGGCGCGGTGGCCGACGGCGGACGGACCGAGTCCGACGACTGACGTCGGGCGACCGCGGAACTGCCCCGTTCCGCTCCTTCTTCGCTCGCTCAGCCCGTCAGCAGCTCCGCGCCCACCTCGGAGAGCTCGACCATCACGTCCTGGCGGGTCTGCTGTTGGATCTGGTCGAGGTTGCGGCTCAGCACCTCGAGGATGTCCTCGGGTTCGGGGTAGACGAGCATGTTGCCGTCGTCGTCCTCCATGACGAGCTGGGTGTCGGTGAGGGCGACCTGGTCGTTCTCGATGCTGGCGACGACGACCGGCAGCTCCTCGCTGCCGCCCGCGTCGCCCTCCTCGACCATCGTGACGTACACCGCGTCGAGGCTGATGAGGTCCTTGTACTCCCGGACCTGCCTCGCGCACTTCACGGCGTCGCGCGTCACGTCCCCCTTCTGGGGGTTGCCGTGTTCACCCTCGTAGCAGTTTTTGCACACCCTGAGTTCGATTCGCATACCCTGGGGTATCGAGGGCAACCACATTACGGTTCCGGCGGCGCGTGGTTTTATTACCGGCGCGTGCTAACGATTTACACATGGTGGGAACGTTCGAACTCGCCGGGATGGTCGTGGCCGGAGCACTCGCGGTCCTGGGTACCGCCTACGTGGTGATCATGACCGACGACGCCTCGGGGACGGAGACGAGGTGGAGCGACTGGAGCCTCGTGGCGGCGATGGCGCTGTTCGTCGTGTCGTTGCTGTGGTCGGTGCTGACGCTGGCCTAGAAGGGGGAGTCGCTCGTCAGTCGTCGGCGGGCGCGCTACCGGCGTAGCCGACCGTGATCTCGCCGGAGTCGAGCTCCGCCTCGACCTCGCGGGCCGCCTGGACCATGTTCTCCATCTTCCGGTAGGCGACCTCGCGGGGCAGCAGCTTCACGCCGCAGTCCGGCGAGACGGTGAGCCGCTCCGGCGGGACGACCTCGAAGCCGCGCTTGATGTTCTCCTTGATCTCCTCGACGGTCTCGACGTCGGTGGTGTGGACGTCGACGACGCCGAGGGCGAGGTCCTTCGTGAACTCCGTCTCCTTGAAGACGTCGAGCTGCTCGTAGTCGCCGTTGGCGAGCTCGAGGTCGTACTCGTGGACCGGCATGTCGAGGATCTCGGGGTAGATACGGGAGTAGTCGCCGTAGCAGACGTGGAGCCCGAGGCGGACGTTCTCCGGGACGCCGTCGGCGATGTGCTCGAGGCACTCGCCGACGATGGCGTGGTCGTCCGGCGTCGTCGCGAGGGCGGGCTCGTCGATCTGGATGTAGCGGGCGCCGGCCTCCACGAGGGCCTCGATCTCCTCGTTGACGAGGTCCGCGAGCTCGTAGGCGAGCTCCTCCTCGGTCTCGTAGTGCTCGTTGAACGACCAGGAGGCGAGGGTGTATGGGCCGGTGATCGGCACCTTCACCGGGCGGGTCGTGACGCCGGTGGTGAACTCGAACTCGTCGACGAGCCACGGCTCGTCGTACTCGACTTCGTCGGCGACGGAGGGCTTGTCGAAGTAGTTGTGCCCCCAGACCTTCACGGGGCCGTTGAACTCGTAGCCCTCGATGCGGTGGGCGAAGTACTCGACCATCTCGTTGCGCCGCATCTCGCCGTCGACGACGACGTCGAGGCCCGAGCGGACGTGCTCGTTCGTGATGACGCGGGCGGCGTCGTCGAGGGCCTCGTCGAGGTCCTCGTCGTCGAAGTCGCGGTCGTCGTCCTCCGCGAGCTCCTTCGCCCGGTTGAGCCACTTCGGCTTCGGGTACGAGCCGACGACGGTCGTCAGCAGGAAGTGGTCTGTCGGGTGGTCCTCGGGGCGGAACTGGTCGCGGGTGTCGGCGAGCAGGTTGGCGGTCATTGGGGCACCTCCGTGGCGGCGGCGTCGGCGAGGGCGTCGAGCTTCGCCTCGGCCTTGTTGACGGGCAGGTAGAACAGCTCGGTGTTGGCGGTCGCGTAGACGGTGTCGAAGTCCTGGGCGGGGACGTTGTCCTGCACCCAGTCGATGCGCTCGTTGATCTCCTCGGGCGTCTCGACCAGCGTGTTCTGGCCGTCGACGACGCCGAGGGCGACGGAGTCCTTCGTGCCGTACTCCTGGACGTTGTAGAGGTTCTCCTCGTGGTCGGAGACGAAGTCGAAGCCGATGGCGTCGACGTCGGCGTCCATCAGGTGGGCGTAGGGCTTCTCCGGGATGGCCCCCCAGTAGGTGTGGACGACGACCTCGCAGTCGACGGCGTCGGCGACCGCGTCGATGGCCCGGCTGGCCCGCTCGTCCTCGCCGTCGTCGGGCGCCTCGGTGACGAGCGACGGCTCCAGCAGGAACAGGGTCTCGACCTCTGGGAAAGCCTCGGCCTCGCCGGCGAGGAACTCGCCGACGGCGTCGAGGAACGCGGCGTCGTCCTCGTAGTGCTCGTCGGTCGCGAGCTCCGAGAGGGAGTAGGGGCCGGGGAGGACGGCCTGGTTCACGTCGGCGCTGGCGTCCAGTTCGGCGGCGACGTCGCCGTCGAAGTCCAGCTCGCCGGTGACGACCGGCTCCCGGTAGAAGTTGTTGTTGTCGTAGTAGCGGACGATGCCGCGGGTCTCGACGCTGTCGTGGACGGACAGCGGGTGGGCGAGCATGTCGTCCCACCGGAGCTGCCCCTCGACGACGCGGTCGAGGCCGGCCTCGAGTTGCCGGTCGACGACCTCGGTGCGCGCGCGGCCGTACGCCGCGGCGATCTCGCCGCTCTCGTCGCCGGCGATGAGGTCGTCCTTCTGGTGGCCCTTCAGGTCCGACAGCTCGTCTTTCGCCCAGTCGGGCAGCGGGAACAGCCCGGGTGTCGTGGCGATTACCTCTGTCATTGCCCGCCGCTACGCAATGACGGCGTTTAATATTTCCTACTCACGAATGCTCGTGAGTTATCTCCAGGACGACGAGCCGCTCGAACGGGAACGACTTCTCGGCCACCTCGCGAGCGGCGAGGCCCGCATCGGCGGCCAGTTCCGAGACGGCGTCGACGTTGGTCAACGACGAAATCAGGAGGTAGATTCGCCCGTCGGGACGGAGGACGCGTCCCACGTCCGCGAGGAACGGCCGGATGACCCGCCGGCCGTCCTCGCCCCCCGAGAGGGCGTGCTCGAGGGGGTCGTCCCACTCCTCCTCCGGCGGCGTCGGGAGGTACGGCGGGTTGAACAGCACTACGTCGAAGCTGTCGGCGGCGAAGGGGTCCGCGAGGTTCGACCGGACCGCCTCGACGCCCTCGTCGCGAGCCATCTCGCAGGCCTCGGGGTTGACGTCGCAGCCGACGACACGGGCGCCCGTCTCCTCGGCGACGCGACCGGCTATGTAGCCCGACCCGACGCCCACCTCCAGGACTCGCTCGTCGCCCCCGATGCGGTCGACGACCGTCTCGGCGAGCAGGCGGGAGTCCTCGGCGGCCTCGTACACCGTCGGCATCTCCCGGCGGTCCTGGAGGGTCACCGTCCGGTCTCCTCCTCGGGGGGCCCCTCACTGGGGACCTCCTCGTCGGGGGCCTCTTCCTCCGCTGGTTCTCCGTCGGCGTCACCGTCTCCGTCGTGGGCGGCGCCGTCCTCCGGGTGCGCTGGTTCTGTCTCCGGATCGGTCTCTCCTTCGTCGCCTCCGCTCTCGCTGCCGTCGCCCTCTTCGTCGTCGGCCTCCATCTCGACCTCTGCCTCGACGTCGTCGTCGCGGGCGGCCTCGGGCCGGCCCTCCATCTCGTCGTCGGTGCGGTACCGGTCCTCGACGGGCTCCTCGACGGCCGTCGAGTCGGCCCTCACGCGGCGGACGGCCGGCTGGACCTCGTTCTCGACGGTCACGTCGGGCTCGGAGGACAGCTGGAGGCCGTCGGTCTCCTCGCGACCCATGAGCTCGCGCTGCGGGTAGGGGATCTTGATGTCCTCCTCCTCGAAGGCCTTCTTGACGGTGTCGATGACCTCGTTCTGGGCGCCGAGCTTCCGCTGGATGGTCGGCTTGTCGATCCAGTAGCGCAACTGCAGCACGACGGAGCTGTCCGCGAAGGAGTCGAGGATGACGTCGGGCCCGGGGGTGTCGGCCACGGAGTCGCAGCCCTCGATGGCCTCCTTGGCGATGGTCGCCGCGACGTCGATGTCGGCGTCGTAGTCGACGCCGACCTCCGTGATGATCCGCAGCCGGTCGGTCTTCGAGTAGTTGGTGACCTCCCGGTCGGTCACGCTGTCGTTCGGGACGAGGACGTGCTCCTCGTTGAACGTCCGGATCTGCGTGTTGAAGAGGGTGATCTCGGTGACGATCCCCTCCCGGTCGCCGACGGCGATCCAGTCGCCGGCCTCGAAGGGCCGGCCGAAGAGGATGACGAACCCCGAGAGCACCCCCGAGAGCGTCTTCCGGGCGGCGAAGCCGACGATGACGCCGATGACGCCGGCCCCGAGGAAGAGGTCCCGCGGGTTGTAGTCGAACAGCCCGAGGATGAACACGAGGGCGACCACGAACAGCCCGATCTGGATGGCGTGGTGGGCGACCTCGCGCTGGTGGGGGGAGATGCGCCCCGACTTCGACCAGTGGCGGACCGTCCGCTTCGTGACGCGCGTGAGGACGTACGTCCCCAGCAGGACGAGGAAGGCGACGAACAGCAGGAGGCCCATCCGCTCGGGGTTCTCCGGCAGGAGGGTCCCCATCGCCGTCAGGACCCGGCCCTGGACCCGCCAGATGACGACGAAGACGCCGGCGGAGGCCAGCGCCGCGACCATGATGGTGAGCGTTCGCGCGATGTCGACGATCTCGTCGCTGTACCGCCGCTTCAGCGGCGGCCCACCGAGGAAGATGACCCAGACGGCGACGAGGAACGACAGCGCGAGCGCGACGGTCGCGAGGGACTGCTCGACCGGGTTGTTGTCCACGACCTCTCCTATCCCTTCGACCACGAAGAGGACCTGCGGCGCGTGGGAAGCTGGTGAGGGGGACATGGTGGAGCGGTCAGGCCGCGTTGTCGCCGGGTTCCGCCTCCGGGGTCAAATCCCTCACGAAATCGGCGCGTACCGTCCCGTTCCTCGAACGACCCCTTATCACGAGACCTCGGCGGCGATGCGCGCGAGCCGGGCGAACTCCGCGGGCGGGACGTTCCCCGCGCGGTCGCTCATCAGCTCCTCGCCGGCCGCCTCGACGACGGCGTCGGCGTCCTCGATGCCGGAGATGTGCGTCGTGTTCCGGACGGCGTTGCGCATCGTCTTCCGGCGCTGGGTGAACACCGCGCGGACGAGCGCCATGAACGCCTCGTCGTCGGGCACCTCGTAGTCGGGGTCCCGCGGCGTCGTCCGCACGACGGCGCTCTCGACGGCCGGCGGGGGGGCGAAGGCCTCCTTCGGCACCGGCTCGACGACCTCCACGTCGGCGTAGTGGCCCGCCGTCACGGAGAGGCGGCCGTACTCGTCGGTCCCCGGATCGGCGGCCATCCGCTCGGCGAACTCCTTCTGGAACATCAACACGAGCGGGCGCTTCTCGGGCAGCAGCCGGAAGGCGATCTCCGAGGAGACGCCGTACGGGAGGTTCGAGACCGACGCGGTGAACTCCGGGAGGTCGACCTCGAGGGCGTCGCCGTGCAGGACCGTCAACCGCCCCTCGTCGACGGCGTCGGCGAACTCCGTTTCGAGGAACTCCGCGAGCGTCTCGTCGCGCTCGACGACGGTGAGGCGGTCGGCGACGGACAGCAGGCGGTCGGTGAGGGCTCCGGCGCCGCCGCCGACCTCGAGGACGTGCGAGGTGTCGGTCCCGTCGGGCAGGTAGCCGGGCAGCCGGTCGAGGACCCGGTCGTCGACGAGGAAGTGCTGGTCGCGCTCTGGGTCGCCGCGCACGCCGGCGCGGGCGATGAGCGCGTCGGGGTCGCGCATGTGCGCCGCGTAGGCCCCGGGTCCGTATATGGTTCACCCTTCGCCGGTGCGGCGGCTCAGGCCTCCTCGCGGCGCGCGAAGATGCGGTACTTGAGGTCCTCCTCCTGGAGCTCCTCCATGATGCGCTCGACGAGCACTTCGCGGGGGTTGTGCAGCCCGGAGACGCGCTCCTCGACCTCCTCGAAGCTCTCGAAGGGCTTGCGCTTCCGCTCGTCGAGGATGTTGTTCCGCAGCTTCTTGCCGATGCCCGGCAGGAGGTTGAGGACGTGCAGCCGCGTGGTGATCGGCTGTGCGTCGTTGTAGAAGTCGACGAACCGCTGCTCGTCGGCGTCGATGATCTCGTCGACCGCGTACTCCAGTTCCGACTCGCCGGTGCTCGAGAGGGCGTCGTACTCGACGTCCCGGAGCGTCTTGACGTTGTCACCCGGGGGGTCGATCTCGACGCGGTCCCCGATGTTGACGCCGGCGTCGTCGGTCAGCGCGATCTCCACGAGCCGGAAGTCGGACTCGCCGACGGCGAACGCGACCGGGGATTTCTGGTACTGCGGGCGGTCGTCCTCGGGGCGGCCCCGAGGCAGGAAGTCGACCACGACGGCCGTCGTGGGGGAGGGGTCGTCGGCTCCGGCGTCGCTCATGTCCTGGCATACGGGAAGCCGATATTTAAAACAGGGGCCGCGACGCCGGTTCGGCGGACCCGGTCAGGCGTACTTGACGACGATGTCGAGGATCTCGTCGAGTTCGTCGCCGGACAGCGAGTACCGCTCCTGGGCGAACACCGAGCGGAGTTCGTCGCGGTCGCCTGGCAGGAGGTCGGCGATCTTGTAGGCCGTGGCCTCGTCGACCTTCTCCAGCTCCACGAGTTCCTCGACCAGTTCGACGGACTCCTCGGGGTCGAGCACCGCGAACCGGTTGACGTGCTCGATGGCGCGGGCGAGTTCGTACTGCATCTCCCGCTCCTCGTCGAGCGCGCGCTCCTCCTCGACGTCGGCCAGCAGTTCCTTCGCCTGCGAGACGGTGAGGAACTCCTCGTCGACGACTTCCTTGAAGATCGTCATTCCTGCTGGTGACGGAGGTGGGCGGGCCGGGCGATGAGGGTCTTCTGCTTGCCGCCGTCCGTGATCTCGACCTTGTACGCGCGGCCCTGCTCGCCGACGACGGTGCCGGTGTGGCCGTTGAAGCGCGGGTGGAACTGACCGCCCGGCACCGAGGGGTCGATCTTGAGGTGGACCTTCTCGCCGTTCTCGTACTCCTCGACGGAGCGCTGCGGCGGGGAGGTGCCCCGCTCGCGGGGGCTGTTCTTCAGCTTGTTCCGGGTCGCCTTCCGTGGACCGTTCGAACTGGGCATTCTTGAAGAGCCCTAATCAGGTGCGACACATAAAAGGTGCGTTCCGGCCGCGCTCCTTCCCCTTCGCCCGGACGGGTGGGCGACGTAGCGACCGCGTCGGAGGTATTCGGGTTCTCGGCTATCAAGGTACCGACCGGCTCAGCGCCCAAACGTCACCGAAGCGCGGACGGACGCGACGGCGCCGCCGCTGTCGGGTGCGGCGGAGCGGTGAGAAGTTGGACGGTCGGTGTCGGTCAGATGCGGCCGACTTCGTCGACGCCGACGCTCTCGACGCCCTCGACGTCGCCGAAGGCGTCCTCGACGGCGTCCGTCCCGCCGGCCTCGTCCGGGATGACGACCGTCGGGAACAGCGCGATGAGACCGAAGGCGACGTCCTCGCGGTCGACGCGGCTGATCTTCGCGCCCTCCGGCAGGGAGTTCTCGAGGCGCTCCTGGAGCTCGTCCAGGTCGACCTCGGGGCTCTGCGGCATGACCTTCATCTTGGCAGCTACCTTCCCCATCGTTACGGACCCGTGAACCCGCAGTCGGGGCACTCGTAGAGGTTGCTCTGCTTGCGACACTTCGAACACCGGAAGATCAGGTGCCCGCAGTCGGGGCACTTGAACCGGGCGGCGCTTGTCCCGGAGATGTTGATCCCGCAGGAGATGCACTTCCGCACGTCCCGCCGGGTACTCTCGCTACTCATACGTCGTGGTCGGTCGGCGCGCCATTTAACGCTTGTCAAGCGCGGCGGCCGGCCGGCGAGGCGTCGGCGAAACTGCGGGCCAGTTCAGTCCGACCGCTCGCCGACCTGCACGAGTTGCTTGCCGATCTTCGTCCCCTCGAACAGCCCGAGGAAGGCGTCGGGGGCGTTCTCGAGGCCCTCGACGACGTTCTCGCGGTACTCGACGTCGCCGGAGGCGACCCACGTCGAGAGTCGCTGGAGGGCCTCGCCCCACCGGTCCTCGTAGTCCCGGACGAGCAGCCCCTCGACGCGGGCGCGGCTCTCGATGAGCTTGGCGAGCTTCCGCGGTCCGGTCGGGACCTCCGTCTCGTTGTACAGCGATATCTGCCCGCAGACGGCGACGCGCGCCCGGACGTTCAGCAGCGGCCAGACCGCGTCGGTGACGGGGCCGCCGACGTTGTCGAAGTAGACGTCGACGCCGTCCGGGCAGGCCTCGCGGAGCCGCGAGGACACGTCCTCCTCCTTGTAGTTGATCCCCTCGTCGAAGCCGACGGACTCCAGCCACTCGATCTTCTCGTCGGCGCCGGCGATGCCGATGACGCGGCAGCCGGTGAGGTCGGCGATCTGGCCGACGACGCTGCCGACGGCGCCCGCGGCCGCGCTGACGACCACCGTGTCGCCGGGCTTCGGCTCGGCGACGTCGGTCGTCCCGAAGTAGGCGGTGACGCCCGGCATCCCCAGCACGCCCAGCGCCGTCGAGACGGGGCCGTGCTCGGGGTTCACCGTCCGCAGGTCCCGTCCCTCGGCGACGGCGTAGTCCGCCCACTCGAGTTGGCCGGTGACGACGTCGCCGGCCTCGAAGTCGGGATGGTTCGACGTCTCGACCTCGCCGACGACGCCGGCCTTCATCGGGTCGCCGACGTCCCACGGCTCGGCGTACGACTCGGCGTCGCGCATCCGGCCGCGCATGTAGGGGTCGACCGACATGTACAGCGTCCGGACGAGCACCTCGTGGGGGCCGGGCTCCGGGACCTCCGACTCGACCTGCTCGAAGTTCTCCATCGACGGTTCGCCGGTCGGGCGGCTGTCGAGCAGCCACTGACGGTTCGTTGCCATACCACGTAGTTCGCCCCGAGGGACAAAGCGGACGGGCAACCGGTGGAGCCTTCCGGTACCGGTCCCAGGGGCCGGGCATGAACGCGGTTCGCGAGACGGCCCGGAAGCTCCGGGCGGAGGCGAGGGCGACGAACGAGCGCCGCCTGCTCGTCCTCGCCGGCGAACGGGACGCCGGCTACGACGCCGCCCGTGTCGCCTGCGAAGCGACGGACTGCGATGCCGTCTCGCTCTCGGAACGGGACGTGGTCGGCGAGCGGCTTCCCCTCGGCCGCACCGGGGAACTGCTCGGGACGACCCACGATTGCGTCGTCGTCGACTGCCACGACGAGACGCGGCCGAACGCGCTCGGCCGCGCCGCCGGCGCCGTCGACGGCGGGGGTCTGCTGATCTTCGTGACGCCGCCGCTCGACGAGTGGCCCGACCGCCGCGACGGCTTCGACGAGACGCTCGCGGTCCCGCCGTTCGGCCTCGAGGACGTCGCCGGCACGTTCCGCCGCCGCCTCGTCTCGACGCTGCGGGCCCACCGCGGCGTCGCGGTTCTCGACGTCGACGCTGGGGCGGTCGTCGACGACGGCCTGACCCATCCGGACCCGAGGTTCGCCCCGGAGCCCTTCGGGCGGCCGGCGGAGTTCGAGTTCCCCGGGGAGGTCTACGACGCCTGCCTCACCGACGACCAGCGCGACGCGGTCCGCGCCTGCGAGCGACTGCGCGAGGACGGCGCGGCGGTCGTCCTCGAGGCCGACCGCGGCCGCGGGAAGTCCAGCGCGGCGGGGCTGGCCGCGGCCGGACTGGCCGCCGAAGGTGACGACGTCCTCGTCACTGCGCCGAACTACCGGAACGCCGCCGAGGCGTTCGAGCGGGCCGCAGCGGTTCTGGAGTCCCTCGGGGTGCTCGAAGCGGATACCCGCGACGCCGACCTCCCCTCGGCGCTCCGGACCGAGTCGGGCGGTCGGATCGCGTTCCGACGACCCACCGACGCCGTCGACGAGCGGGCCGACGTCCTGATCGTCGACGAGGCGGCCGCGTTCCCCGTCCGCGTGCTGGAGTCGCTGCTCGGCGTCGCGCCGGGCGCCTGCTTCGCCACGACGGTCCACGGCTATGAGGGCGCCGGCCGGGGCTTCGACGTCCGGTTCCGGGACCACCTCGACGGGGCTCGCGACGTCGCGACGGTCGCCCTCGCCGAGCCGATCCGCTACGCCGCGGCCGACCCCGTCGAGGTGTGGCTGTTCCGCGCGCTGCTGCTCGACGCTCGTCCCGCGGTCGAACCGCTGGTCGAGGAACGCGACCCTGACGACGCGGTCTACGAGCGACTCGCCCCGGCGGACCTCGTCGACGACGAGAACCTCCTCCGGGAGACGTTCGGGCTGCTCGTCGAGGCCCACTACCGGACGGAGCCGGACGACCTCGCGCGGCTGCTCGACGCGCCGAACGTCGCCGTCCGGGCGCTGACCGTCGGCGGCCACGTCGTCGGCGTGGCGCTGCTCGCCCGCGAGGGCGGGCTCCCCGAGGCGCTCCGCCGCGAGATGTACGAAGGTGCCCGCGTCCGGGGGAACATGCTCCCGGACGTGCTGACCAGCCAGCTGCGCGACCCGGAGGCCGGCGACCCGGTCGGCCTCCGCGTGATGCGCATCGCGACCCACCACGCGGTCCGGTCGCGGGGCTTCGGCTCCCGGCTCCTCGACGAGATCGCGCGGGAGTTCGACCCCGAAAGCGACCGCGAAGTGAGTGGTCGGTTCGAAGCGATGGACTACCTGGGCGTCGGCTACGGCGCGACGCCGGAACTGCTCTCCTTCTGGGACGACGCCGGCTACGACACCGTCCACCTGTCGACGACCCGCAACGACACCAGCGGCGAGTACTCCGCCATCATGCTCCGGCCGCTCTCGGAGGCCGGCGAGCGGCTGGCCGACCGCCACGCCGAGTGGTTCCTGCGCCGGATACCGGGGGTGCTGGCCGACGCGCTCGACGACGCGGACCCGGACGTCGTCCGGGCCGCGCTCGCGGCGGCCGACGGTCAGGTCCCGCTCGACCTGGCGGACTTCGAGTGGCGGGTCGTCGCCAGCGCCGCATACGGACCTGGGCTCTTCGACGCCGCCCCCGACCCGTTCCGCCGCCTCGCGCTCCGGGCGCTCGTCGACGGGGCGCTGGCGGACGCGGACGCCGAGCGGCTGCTGGTCGCGAAGGTCCTGCAGGCCCGCCCCTGGGACGCCGTCGCCGACGACCTGGAGTACGTCTCGAGCCGGGAGTGCATGCGCGCTCTCGGCGACGCCTATCGCCCGCTCGTCGACCGCTACGGGAGCGACGTCGCGCTCGCGGAAGCCGACCGCTACGACCCGTAGGCCTAACGGCGAGCGGGGCGAACCTCGTCGTATGCTCCCGGTCGACCCGTTCGTCGTTGCCCTCGTGTTGCTCGTCGCCGCCGTCGTCGCCAGCGTCGTCCCGCTGATCCCGGGAGGCCTCCTCTCGCTGATCGGCGTCGCCTACTACTGGCAGGCGACCGGCGAACTCGGCACGTTCGCCGGCGCGGCGCTGCTGGCGCTCGGGCTGTTCACCCTCGTGCTCGACTGGCTCGGCGGCGCCATCTCGGCGCGCGTCGGCGGTGCGTCGATGCAGACGACCGCCGTCGCGGCGGTCGCGGCGGTGGCGCTGATGTTCGTCCTGGGTCCGCTCGGCGCGCTGCTGGGCATCGCCGGGACGGTCTTCGCCCTCGAGTTATACCGCCACGGCGACGTCGAACGCGGGCTCCGGACGGCCGCGGTGACGACCGTCGGGATGCTCGCCTCGTCGGTGATGCAGGTGCTCCTGACGGTGTCGGTGCTGATCGGGTTCCTGCTGGCGACCTGGTGACGGGCGGTCTCAGTCGGCCAACTCGAGTTCCCGCGTCGAGTGGAGCAGCGTCTCGAGCTCCGCGGGAATATCGCCGACCTCCACCACCCCGTTCGGTCGGTCGTACTCGACGACGGACAGGTCGTCGAGCTTGGGGAGGTGGTGGTGCCGGAGTGCCAGTGCCACCTCGTCGACGTCGCCGGCCGGACCGGCGGTTGCTCCCGTGGACGACTCGGCGAGCGTCGCGGCGAGCTCCTCGACCGTCGTCACGTCCTCGTCGGCGAGGTGGTACAGCAGGCGGCGACGCTGCCGGTCGGCGAGATACCGGAAGTAGTCGTCGAGGTCAGCCATGGTACCACCCAGGACGGCGAGGCTTCTTGCTGGAGGGACTTGGCATAAAGTATGCTCTGGGTCCGGGCATACAAGGTATTTTTTATTTCGAACCGCGGGAAACGTATTCTGTCTGTCAGATTCGCTCCCCCGAACCGGAAGTGCCGAGGTGTCCGAGCGACGATTGGCGGGCATGGAGTGCGAAGAAGCAGGCTGCGAGGAGCGGGCGGCCGTCAGGCTCCACGTCCCGTGGGACGAGAACCGCGTGGTCTGTCCGGCCCACGCGCGACCCGTCGCACGGAAGGACGGCGTCGTCGCGGAGCCGCTGGAGGGCGCCGAGTCGGAGTGGCCCTAGGGGTCTAGCCGAGCACCTTCGCCAGCATCACCTCGTCTGCGTACTCGTCGTCGATCTTGTAGTGGTCCTCGCGGACGGCCTCGGTGTCCCACCCGCGGTTTTCGAGGAAGTCGATGGCGTCCTGGTTGGAGGAGGGGACGCTGTTGTAGAGCTTCTCGTAGCCGTTGTCGAGCGCCCAGTCGACGCCGCGGTCCAGCAGCTTCGTCCCGATGCCGTGGCCGCGGTACTCGTCGATGACGCCGACCGTGAGTTCGGCGGTGTGGGCGAGCTTCTCCAGTTCGGGGGCGTTGAGGTGGACCCAGCCGACGACGTCGCCGTGGACGGTCGCGACGAAGAACATCCGGCTCTGGAGCTCGTTGTGCCGCAGCAGGACGTTCTCGCTCTCGACGACGTCGGCGATGGTCTCACCCTCGATATACGTCTTGTTGGCCAGCGCCTCGCGGATCGCGCCCACGAGGCCGGTGAGGTCGTCCTCGCGGGCTTGCCGGATCGTCACCTCCAGGCCCTCGTCGACGAACGTCTCCTCGCTCTCGTCGTCGAAGGCCACCCGGAGCCGGTCGTCGTCGTCCCGTGTGACGATGCCGTCGCGTCTGAGGACGGCGGCGTGGTGACCGAAGGCTTCAGGACTCATGTTGAGCGCCCGGCGGGCGTCCTCGGCGTCGACGCGGCCCTCGCGCTCGATGTACTCGTAGATGTCCTTGCGGTCCCGGTGGGTGAACTCGAGTTCGTCGGAGAACTGCATGTCCACTGTTACCACGATACAGGATATAAAAGTGTTGGCGCGGACGGACCAATTGCGTGCTGTTACTTATCGCCCGCCGGACCACGCCTCGGCGGTGTCCCGCTCGGGGACCTGCGTCAGCAGCATCGCGGTGTCGCGGATACTGTGGGTGTCGACGAGCAGTTCGGCGGCCTCCCGGACGGTGAAGGACGCGTCGATGTCGACGCCGTAGCAGGCCGCGTACAGCTCCAGCCAGTCGTTGAGCGCGCGCTCCAGCAGCGCGAACTCGGCCTCGTCGAAGCGCACCGTCTCGCCCGTCCGGGCGTCCACGTAGAGGCCGACCACCGCCCCGGCCCCGTCGGTGAGGTACTCCAGGGCGGCCGCCTCGTCCGGCGGGTCCGACGGGGGCTCGAAGGCCTCGCGGTCCCGCCGCGCGCGCTCGGACAGTTCGGCGATGCGCTCGGAGACGTCGCTCATCCCTCGCGGAACTCGACGCCCTTGCCCCCGGAGGGGTGGTCCCAGTCCGTCTCGGCGACGATGGCGCAGGTCCCGCACTCGACACAGGGCTGGGTGTCGAGGCTGACGACCTTCTCCTCGTGGCCGTTCCGCTGGACGGTCTCGCTGCGGTAGCAGCCGCCGCCGAAGTCCTCCGCGCTGACCGGGCAGGCCGTCACCGCCGTCCCGCTGGCCTCGTAGCTCTCGTCGAGCAGGTCGATGTGTGGCTCGCCGACGTCGTAGGTCAGATCGCCGATGCGGTCGTTCAGGTCCGGCGGCTCGACGGTGTTCTCGGCGTCGACGCGCTCGCCGAGCACCTCCGCGACGACCCGCGGCACCGTCACGTACGACGTCCGGGTGTCGGGGATCATCCCGAGGACGAACGGCGAGTTGAACGCCCGCTCGATGGCGCCGTCGAGCAGCTTCACGCCGGCGCGGCCGACCGGCGAGTCGATCAGCCCGCTGCCGAGCTTCGTGACGAGGTCGCTCTCCGAGAGCGTCCGGGTCATCCGGTAGCGCCGCGGTCGGAGCTTCGCCATCACGCCCTCGTCGACGAGCTTCTTCTCGTAGAGGTCGCCCGCCCGGTCTGTGGAGCCGCGGGACTTCGCCTCGGCGAACGCCTCCGCGGCGAGGCCGCCGGCGGTGACCGCGTGGTTCATTCCCTTGATGATGGGGCCCTGCGCCTGCATCTGCCCGGCGGCGTCGCCGACGACCAGCAGTCGCCCCTGATGTGGCGACGGGTTCGCCGCCTTCTTCGAGTCGGGGACGAGCTTCGCGGAGTACTCCCGCTCCTCGTAGTCGCCCTGCAGCCACTGGTCGAGCAGCGGGTGGGTGAGCAGGGCGTCGAGCAACTCATGGGGCTCGGCGCGCTCCTCCGCCAGCGAGTCGAGGTGGAACACCGTCCCGATGGACAGCGAGTCCTCGTTCGTGTAGAGGAACCCCCCGCCGCGGACCCCCTGGAAGAGGTCCCCCGAGAACAGGTGGGCGACGCCGTCGTCGGGGTCGACGTCGAACCGCTCGTTGACGGCGTCGGGGTCCATGTCGACGACGGCCTTCACGCCCTGGAACCACTCGTCGGGCTCCTCCCAGTCCATCAGGCCGGCGTCGCGGGCCAGCTCTGAGTTGACGCCGTCGGCCGCGATGATCACGTCGGCCTTGATCGGGTCGATCTCGTCGCAGGTGACGCCAACGATCTCGCCGTCCTCCCGCAGCAGGCCGTTGACCCGCACCTCCGTCAGCAGGCCGCCGCCGGTTTCGCGGCACTTCTCGTGGACGCGCTCGGCGAGCCACGAGTCCATCTTCCGGCGGAGCACCGAGTCGCACCACTCGGTGTCGTCGTGGTGGACGTCGGCGAGGTCGTAGGTCCGGACCTTGTCGCCGGCGACGTTGTGGATGTAGTACTCGGAGATCGGCCGTTCGGCGGCCGCCTCGCGGAAGCCGTCGAACATCGAGTCGATGGTGTAGGGGGCGGACTCCTCGGCGTAGATGAGCCCGCCGGAGATGTTCTTCGAGCCGGCGTCGACGCCCCGCTCGAGGACGAGCGTCTCGACGCCCTGGTCGGCAAGCGTCGCCGCCGCAGCGGCCCCGCCGGGGCCGGCGCCGACCACGACCGCCTCGAAGTGCTCGTAGTCGTCAGTCATCGCTCACCTCCGCGACCGCGGTGGAGAACTCGCCTTCCTTCAGCGCCTCCGTCAGCCGCGGCAACACCTCGAAGAGGTCCCCCTCGATGTAGTAGTCCGAGAAGTCCCGGATGTCGGCGTCCGGGTCGGTGTTGATGGAGACGATGGTGTCGGACTCGTCCATCCCGACCTTGTGCTGGACCGCCCCGGAGATGCCGGCGGCGACGTAGAGGTCGGGCTCGACGACCTGGCCGGACTCGCCGATCTGGCGCTCCTCGGCGACGTAGTCCTCGACGTGGCTGTCGAACTCGTAGGAGGCCGTGATGACGCCGCGTGAGAGCCCGAGGTCGGCCTCCTCGAAGGCGTCGACCAGTTCGAGGCCGAGTTCCATCCCCTCGGTAGGTCGGTCGCCGATACCGCGGCCGAGCGCGACGACGACCTCGTTGCCGGTGAGGTCGACGCCGCCTTCGAGGCGGTCGAAGTCGGTCACCTCGACCTGGAACCAGTCGTCGGGCAGGTCGAGGTCGTGCTCGACGATCTCGCCCTCGCGGTCGGGGTCCGGCTCCGGGAGGTCGAACGTTCCCGGGATGACGCTGGCGCCCTGCGGGTGGAAGTCCCGGTGCGGTTTGTCGATGCAGAGGATCGTCGAGTACTCGAACCCGGAGAAGTCCGGCCGGGGCATGTGCAGGATACGCTCGAACACCTTGTTGTCGCCTGGCGTCCCGGTCTTCGCGGGGTTCGAGATGGTCGCGGAGTCGATGTAGAGGTCCGAGCAGTCCGAGGCCAGCCCCGAGTCGAGTTCGCCCTGGACGAGCGCCGAGAGGTCCCGCCCGTTGTTCGTCGCCGGGAAGACGTTGTACCGCGGCTCGTGGTAGTCGCGCCACTCGAAGTCGCCGTCCCGACACATCGCACAGAATATCTCCGTGTACGGCTTGTGACGGAATCGCGCGAGTCGCTCGTCCTCGTGGTAGACGACCCGGTCGGCGCCGTAGGCGACGGCCTCCTCGGCGAGGTCCGCGACGCCGTCGCCGATGAGGACCGCGACGACGTCCTCGGGGTTGCCGTCTTCGTCGCCGCCGTACTTTCCGGAAGACTCGTCTTCCGACCCCCCGCTCGCGTCGCTCGCGGGGGCCTCGTTGTACCCGTCCATCAGCTCGCGGGCCTTCCCGAGCATCTCCTTCGAGACGTCGATGAGTTCGCCCTGCTGGGTCTCGCAGTACACCCACATGTCGCGGTAGTCGCCGTCGACGGTCCCCTCGACCCACCGCTTCTCCGATGTCGGGTGGTCGAGATCGGGGTACTTCTCCTCCGGCGGGACGTACTCGACTTCGGCCGCCTCGCCGTCGTCGTCCTGCGTCAGGTCCTCGATGCGCTTCTCGATCTGGGAGATGGCGGACTTCCGCTCCTTCCCCTCGCGCTCGCGTTCGAGCATATCCTCGAGGACGTCGACGTCGTCGACGTCGCGGACCATGTTCGCGACGTCGGCGACCGTCAGCTCCGTCAGGTCGGCCTCGCCCGGGTCGACGTCCTCGTCGTCCTCGGAGAGCGTGTCGATACGGCCCTCGATGAGGGTCTTCACCGGGTCGCGGTCCTCGGCTTCCTCCTCGAGTTCCAGCATCTCCTCCAGTTCGTCGACGTCGTCGACGTCCTTGATCTTCGGTCCCAGCTCCGCGATCTCGTGTTCGGTGGGGTCTAGAGATACCATTGTCAGTCACCTGCCGCGTACGGCGCCATCTCCTCGAGGACGTCGCTCATCCCCTCCTCGTCGTCGGGGGTGACGGTCTGGGCTTCCCGCTCCGACGGCGCCTTCGGGATGGGGTCGACGCCGGAGACGATCGTCGGGGAGCCGTCCAGGCCGATGAAGTCGGGGTCGAGGTTCAGGTCCTGGTGGTCCCACACCGTCACGAGGTCCTCGTAGTCCTCGGCGCGCTCCCGGGTCTCCTCGCGGAGCTCCTTGTGCTTCAGCCGGTGGGCGGCCTTCCGGTAGGTCGGCTCGAACTCGGGGTCGGCGACGACGAAGGCAGGGAGGTCGGCCTCGACGGTCTCGATCTCCTCGACGTCGCCCTCCACGAGCCGCTTCGCCCGGAGCCGCCCCTCGTCGGCGTCGATGTCGAGCGCGACGACGTGGGTGACCAGCGGCCACTGCAGACACCAGTTGGTCTGCGGGCCGGTGTGGCCGGTCTCCCCGTCGGCGGTCTTGAAGCCCGCGAAGATGAGGTCCGGCGTCTCCTCGAGCTTCTCGATGCCGGTGGCGACCGTCATCGCGGTCGCCCAGGTGTCTGCGGCCCCCATCTCCCGGTCGGAGAGCAGGTAGAGGTCGTCGGCGTAGACGTCCCGCATCCCCTCCTGGAGGACCTCCTTGTACCCCGGCGGCCCCATGCTCATCAGCGACACCTTGCCCCCGTGGCGGACCTTCGTCTGGAGGGCCGCCCGGAGCGCGAACTTGTCGTTCGGGTTCATCACCGTCGGCGTCTTCCCGCGTTCCAGGTGGCCGTCCTCGTCGAAGGAGACCTGGCCCTCCCGGAAGTCGGGGACGCCTTTCGTCAGCACGAGTGTGTTCATTGATAACCGTACCCTAAGAGACTCTGTCCCACCACGGCCTAATAGTTTTTAGCACGGTGGCTGGGCCGCTGGACCGCCAGCTACCGCTGGTCGGCGGGCGGACGAGAGAATCGAAGGGCGGTTCGGGTCGCCGTCCGGGCTCCCGGGTCAGGTCCGGCCGGCGCGCCCCGGGTCGACGTCGATGGCGTCGACGGGACAGACGTCCACGCAGAGCATGCAGTCGATGCACTGGTCCTCGTTCGTCGGGTTCGCCTTGATCTCGCTCTCGGGGTGGTCGGGGGTGTCAACCCACTCGAAGACGTCGACCGGGCAGTCCTCGAGGCAGGCGCCGTCGGCGATGCAGATGTCGAAGTCGACGGCGACGTGCGTCCCGCGGATGCCGAGCTTCTCCGGCGGGTCCGTCGGGCCCCAGACGTCGACGCCGTGTTCCTCGCCCTCGAGTTCGCTGTTTTCCTCGAAGTTCGGGTCGATGGCCATTGGTATCTATCAACAGTGCCGGACGGACCTTAAACGTTCGCGCCCGTCAGGGGTGGCTGTAGTAGGCGACGGTCTCCTCGTCGTCGTGTCTATCTACCCTGGCGAAGCCGATGCGCTCGAACTGGACGACGTCGTCGGGTGTGTACGTCGAGATACCGGGTTCCGCGTGCCCCCGCTCGTCCCCGTCCATCGTCCGGAGCCGCAGCGGGACGTTCTCGTCGGCGGGCACCCAGTGGACCACGTCCACGTCGCCCTCCCGGACGACGTCGATGTCCTCGCCGGTGAACTCGAAGGCGTCGCGGGTGTGCCGCACCGGCCCGTAGCCCTTCAGCCAGACGCGCTTGCCGTTCGGCGGGACGTCCTCCGGTTCGACCAGCACGGCGCCGTCGACGGGGATGGAGCGGGTCCCGCGGTCCTCGTGGTCGGGGTGCAGCGGCGGTTCGGCGCCGTCCGGTCCGCCGACGACGGTCTTCTCGACGCCGTCGCGGACGAGGAACCGGCGGTCGGCATCGTCGTCGACGAGTTCGCGGTTGTTCGCGTAGATGGACGACATCGCCAGGTCGACGTTCGAGGTGGAGGTGCCGAGTTCGGTCATCGCGTCGACGATGGCCTCGCCGCGGATGCCGCGCCGGCGGAGGCTGGCGACGGTCGGCGCCCGCGGGTCGTCCCAGCCGTCGAGTTCGCCGGCCTCGACCTTCTGCTTGATCGTCGAGGTCGACATCGCCACGTCGTAGGCGTCGATCTGGACGTGCCCCCAGTGGAGCACCTCCGGGTACTCCCAGTCGAAGTAGTCGTAGACGAACTGCTGGCGCTTCGCGGAGTCCTGCAGGTCGATGCCGCGGATGATGTGGGTGACGCCGAAGAGGTGGTCGTCGACGCCCGACTGGAAGTCCAGCATCGGCCAGCAGCGGTACTCGGCGGCCGTCTCCCGCGGATGCGGGGTGTCGACCATCCGGAAGGCGACCCAGTCGCGCAGCGCCGGGTTCTTGTGCTCGATGTCCGTCCGGACGCGGAGCACGATCTCGCCGGAGCTGTACCCGCCGTCGACCATCGCCTCGAACTCCTCGAGGGTGGTCTCGACGTCCTTGTCGCGGTGCGGGCAGGGCTCGCCGCTGTTCTTCAACTCGGAGAACTCCTCGCCGCCGCAGGAGCAGGTGTAGGCGCCGCCGGCCTCGATGAGGTTCCGCGCGTGCTCGTAGTAGGTCTCGACGCGGTCGGAGGCCTTCACGACCTCGTCGGGCTCGAAGCCGAGGTAGTCGATGGCCTCCAGGATCTCGTCGTAGGCGTCGAGGTCCGGCCGCTTCGTCTCGGGGTCGGTGTCGTCGAACCGGCAGAGCATCCAGCCGTCGTACATCTCCTTGTACGTCCCGATGACGGCGGGCATCCGGGCGCTGCCGAGGTGCCAGGGGCCGTTGGGGTTCGGCGCCAGCCGCATCCGCACCTCGTCGTAGGCCTCGACGTTCGGGAGGTCGGGCAGCGGCTGGTCGTCTTCCTCGTCCTCGGCTTCGAGTTCCTCGACCAGTTCGGGGTCCAGTTCCGCGAGGCGGTCGCGCTTCTCGGCGGCCGAGAGGCCGTTGACCCGCTGGATGACCGGCGAGATGACGCCGGGGATCTCGTCGCCGTGCTCGCGGAACTCGGGGTTCTCGCCCATCATCGGGCCCATGATGGCGCCGACCTGTGCGTCGCTGTCGTGCTTGAGCGCGTTGAACAGCGCGGCCGTCTCGGCCTCGCGCTCGACGCGCTCGCGGAGGTCCTCGTCCATTACCGACAGCTACCGCGGGGAGGGTCAAAACCTACCGGGATTCCCCCCGCGGGCGCCGACCGACCGGCGACGCTACCCCTCGCCGACCATCCGCTCCTCGTCCTCCCAGTACTTCGCACGGAGTTCGTACTTCTGGACCTTCCCGGTCGCCGTCTCCGGGAGGTCATCGACGAAGTCGACGCTCGTCGGCGCCTTGTAGCCGGCCAGGCGGTCCTTCACGAAGTCGATGACCTCGTCTTCCGTCAGGCTCGCGCCGGGTCGTTCGACGACGACGGCCTTCGGCGTCTCGCCCCACTTCTCGCTCGGCACGGGGATGACCGCCGCCTTCGAGACGTCCTCGTGGTCGTAGAGGGCGTCCTCGACCTCGATTGAGGAGATGTTCTCGCCGCCCGAGATGATGATGTCCTTCCGGCGGTCCTGGATGGCCACCATGCCGTCCTCGTCGACGGTCGCGAGGTCGCCGGTGTGGAAGTACCCCTCGATGCGGTCGTTGAACGCCCGGCGGGTCTCCTCCGGCTTCCCCAGGTACCGGTCCATCACCTGGTTGCCCCGGACGACGATCTCGCCGATGGTCCCGCCGTCCCGCGGGACGTCCTCGCCGTCCTCGTCGACGACGCGGACGTCGGTGCAGAGCACCTCCGAGCCCTGGGTCACCTTCAGTTCGCGGCCGCGCTCGGCGAGCCGCCGCGGCGAGTTGCTGGTCGTGATGATCGGCGCCGTCTCCGTGAGCCCGTAGATGTGGATGATGCGCCAGTCGAACTCGTCCTCGATCGTCTCGATCGTCGCCGTCGCGGGCGCGCTCCCGGCGGTCGCGATGCGGACGTCGCGGTCCCCGGTCATCCCGACGTCGCCGTCGGCGTCCTCGTAGAACTGGATGAGGTTGTTCAGCACGGTCGGCGCCCCGCACATGAAGCTGACGTCGTGCTCGCGGACGCGCCGGAGGGTCCCTTCGGGGTCGAAAGTCCGCTGGCAGACGTGCGTGCCGCCGGTCCCCGTGATGGCGTAGGTGTGCCCCCAGCCGTTGCAGTGGAACATCGGCAGCGTCCACAGGTAGTTGTCGTCGTCGCGGATCTCCATGTGCTGGTTCAACACCAGCGCGTGCCAGTGCTCCGTCCGGTGGGTTCGGACGACGCCCTTCGGGTCGCCGGTCGTCCCGGAGGTGTAGTTGATGCTGGCGTCTTCGTCCTCAGAGAGCTCCGGGTAGTCGGGCTCCGTCGACGGCTGCTCGTCGAGCAGCGTCTCGTAGTCCTGCCAGTCGCCGTCGATCCGGTCGGCCTCGTAGCCGACGAAGTGCTCGGCCGAGACCTCCTCGCGGATGGGCTCGACGTTGCCGGCGTAGTCGTAGTCGGCGACGACCACGTCGGCCTCGCAGTCGTCGACGATGTACGAGAGCTCGTCGGGGGTCAGCCGGTAGTTCATCGGGACGAAGACGGCGCCGAGCCGGTTCGTCGCGTAGAGCGTCTCGATGAAGTAGTGGGTGTTCGGTGCCAGCAGGGCGACGCGGTCGCCGCGCCCGACGCCCAGGTCGGCGAGGGCGTGGGCGAGCCTGTCGACCCGATCCTCGACCTCGGCGTACGTGTACTCGGTGCCGTCGTGGGCGACGACCCCCGTCACGTCGTCGTAGAGGTCGACCGCGCGCTCGAGGAAGTCGGTGGTGAGCATCTCGCGCTTCATGGCATGCCAGTGAATATCTGCCAGGAGCGTCAAAGCCTTTGCCCACGTCCGGGCGGGGCCGACGGGAGAACGCGTCGACCGCGGGCGTCAGTACCCGCGCTCGATGAGGAAGTCCGCGATGTCCTCGAGGAGGCTCCGGGACTCCCCGTCCGGGAGCACCTCGAGTTGCTGCTTCCCGCTGTCGACGAGGTCCTGGGCCATCTCGCGGGCGAAATCGATGCTCCCGGCCTCCTCCAGGCGGGCGACCGCCGCCTCGATCTCCGCCTCGCCGGGGTCGTCGGAGACCAGGGTATCGACGTCGACGCCCTGGTCGCGGGCGTGCAGCGTGATGACCGTCCGCTTGCCCTCAACGAGGTCGGAGCCGCGCTGCTTGCCGAGCTCCTCGCTGGGGACGGTGAGGTCCAGCAGGTCGTCCTGGATCTGGAAGGCGCGTCCGATGTCGAGGCCGTAGCCGTGGAGCGCGTCGACGGTCTCCTGGTCGGAGCCCAGCAGGATGGCCGGAATCGCCGAGGCCGCCGCGTACAGGACCGCCGTCTTGAACTCCACCATCTCCAGGTACTCGTCGGTCGTCACGTCGCCGCGCTCCTCGAAGTCGACGTCGAGGGCCTGGCCCTCGCAGATCTCGGTGCAGGTGGTCGCCAGTTCGTCGAGGGCGCGCACGCTGCGCTCGGCCGGTGCGCCCGTATCGAGCATGTACTCGAAGGCCTTCGAGTAGAGCGTGTCGCCGGCGAGGATGGCGGTCTCGAGGTCGTACTCCCGGTGGACGGCGGGGACGCCCCGCCGGAGGTCGTCGTCGTCCATGATGTCGTCGTGGATGAGCGTGAACGACTGGATGACCTCGATACTGACCGCCGCCGAGAGGACGTCGACGCCGTTGCCCTCGAGGGACGGGAACTCGCGGTAGTCGGCCGCGAGCGGTTCCTCCCCCGAGATGGCCTCCGCCGTGAGCAGCAGGATGGTCGGCCGGAGGCGCTTGCCGCCGGCGTCCAGCAGGTACCGCGACGCCGAGTAGAGCCGCTCCGGCTTCTGGACCGGGAGCTGTTCGGCGATGGCGTCGTTGACGATCTCGCGGCGGTCCGCGATCGCCGCCTCGACGCGCTCTTCGGTGGTCATTCGGTGATCTGGATCGTCTGGCCGTTGCGTGAGACGTGCAGGTCTCGGCCCATCTCGTAGCCCTCGTTCTCACAGAGGTTCACGTACGAGGAGAACCCGCTGAGGTCCTGGTGGGCCGGGACGATGTGCTTCGGCTGCAACGCGTCGAGCATCTCGTAGTGGCCCTCCTGGTTCAGATGGCCGGAGACGTGGATGTCGTCGTAGATGCGGGCGCCCTGCATGCCGAGCAGCTTCTCGGCCTGGTAGCGCTGCCCCTCGTTGGTCGGCTCGGGGATCACTCGCGCCGAGAAGACGACCTTGTCGCCGTTGTCGAGTTCGTACGGCGTCTCGCCGCGGGCCATCCGCGTGAGCATCGCGCGCGGTTCGCCCTGGTGGCCCGTCACGACGGGGAGGTAGTTCTCCTTGCCCTCCTCCATGATGCGCTGGAACGTCCGGTCGACAGACTTCCGGTGGCCGTACATCCCGAGGTCGTCCGGGAAGTCGACGAAGCCGAGCCGTTCCGCCGTCCCGCTGTACTTCTCCATCGAGCGACCGAGAAGCACCGGCTGGCCGGCCGATGTCCTTCGCGAACTCCACGAGGCTCGTGACGCGAGCGATGTGACTGGAGAAGGTGGTGGCGACGATGCCACCGTCGTAGTCCTCCAGGGAGTACAGCACGTCCTTGAGGTGGGCACGTGCCACCGACTCCGAAGGGGTCCGACCCTTCTTGTTGGCGTTGGTGCAGTCCTCGATGTAACAGAGGACGCCCTCGCCCTCGCGGCCGATCTCGTGGAACCGCTTCATGTCGATGGGGTCGCCCAGGACGGGCGTGTGATCCATCCGCTTGTCGAGGCCGTACACCACGGCGCCCTCCGGGGTGTGGAGGACGGGGTTGATGGCGTCGATGATCGAGTGAGTGACGTTGACGAACTCCAGTTCGCACTTCTCGCCGATACCCATCGTCTCGCCGGCCTCCATCTTCACGAGGTCGTTCTGGACGCCGAACTTCTCCTCGCCCTCGATCTGCTGCTTGACGAGTTCGATGGTGAAGGGCGTCGCGACGATGGGGGCGTCGTAGCGGTGGGCCAGCTTCGAGATGGCGCCGATGTGGTCGAGGTGGCCGTGCGTCGGCACGATCGCCTGCACGTCGCCCTCGATGTCGCTCATGACCCGGTCGTCCGGAATGGCCCCCATGTCGATGAGGTCCAGGCTGTGCATCCGTTCGGTCTCGACGTTGTCGTGGATGAGGACCTTCGACAGGTTCAGCCCCATGTCGAAGATGACGACGTCGTCGCCGGGCGCGGACGGCAGTCATCTGCCGGCCGACCTCCTCGTAGCCGCCGATCGTTGCGATTTCGATCTCCATGGTTTGAGTCCGAGAGACCGCTCCGCGGACTCGCGAGTGGGCGACCGGCCCGTGACACGGCCGTCTACGACGGACGCCACACCGACGTGCGGTCGGTGGGCCGGCGGTCGGACGCGGCCGGGCGGGCGCGACCTGCGGGGTCGCGCGTTCGCCGCGGCCGGCCGTCTCCCGCCGGCGACTGCCGGTCGCCCACCCGAGCCCGGGGCGACCGTTACTCGGTTACAGAGGGCTTCTCCCTCCTGGTTTAAAAATGGAGCGGGTTCTGCGAGAGGACGGAATCAGCCCGCGAGGAGCGACGCGACGAGCAGCCCGGCGCCGGCGAGCAGGGAGAACCCCGCGATCGTGAGGTAGATCACCGCGTCGCCGCGGTCGGCGAGGAGCTCCGACTCGGGCCGGTCGGCGACGAGGAACAGCTCCGCGTCCGGGTGGCCGTCGTCGGCGCGGGCGACGATCTCGAAGTCGTTTGCGCCGAACGTCTCTGCCCCGACGCGGGTGGCCGTCCCGTGGACGTACACCTGGTCGCCCGGCCGGAGGACCCGCTGGTGGTACTTCCGGTCGCCGACCCGCGTCCCCCAGTCGATCGCCTGGAGGAAGGCGCCCCGCGGTTCGCCGGGCGTGGAGTCGAGGTCGACGAACCGCTGGATGGGGCCGGGCAGCGGCTCGTCGACGCCCACCTCGGTCGTCTCGCGGGGGCCGGAAAGCTCGACGGTCGCCTCGCCCGGGCGGACGAGCACGCGGTCGGTCCCGTCGTCGACGTAGAACGGGGCCGTGATCGTCCCGGCACCCTCGGTCCGCCAGCTCGAGTGCTTCCCTGACTCCTCCCACTCCTCGATCTCCCACTCCACGAGGAGGCAGTCGTCGTCCGAGAAGGGCGTCGGCAAGGGGCCGTCCTCGGTCGGTTCGGCCGTGCCGTAGACCTCCGCCGGTCCGGGGGTCAGCCGCAGCACGTCGGTCGTCTCGACGCCCGCGATCGCGTCACGCTGCCGCCGTCGACGCAGGCCGTAGGCCCCGGCGACGATGCCGACGCCAAGCAGGAACACGCCCGCGAGCGAGCCCACGGTGCTCACGGGCGGTCACCCGTATCGGCTGACGCTCGACTGGGAGGACGGATCACGGGGGCGTACGTGGAGGGCGGCATACCCCGGTGTGGGGTCACCGGGGACAAGAATCCACCGTCAGTACGGCGAGGGCAACAGCAGGTGGCCGCCGTCGACCGGGTAGTAGCTGCCGGTCACGTACGCCGACGCCTTCGAGGCGAGGAACACCGCTAGTGGGACGCAGTCGCCGGGCGTGCCGAACCGGTCGGCCGGCACGTGGTCGAGGATCTGCTCCGGCAGCGCCCCGCCGGCGGCCTCGGTGACGCCCTCGGTCTCGATGATCCCTGGCGCGATCGTGTTCGCCCGGACGTCGTGTTTGGCCCACTCGCTGGCGACGGTCTGCATGAGGTTGTGGATGCCGGCCTTGCCCGCCCCGGAGTGACCGTGGTACGGCGCGCCGTGGATGGAGTTCGTCGCGCCCATCGCGATGATGGAGCCGCCGCCGTTCTCGATCATGTGCTCGCCGACGCTCATCGTACAGAAGGCGGTGCCGTCGAGGATGGTCCCGACGACGGCCCGCCAGCCGTTCGCCGAGAGGTCCTCGAACGGCGTGAGGAAGTTCGCACCGGCGTTGTTGACGAGGACGGTTATCTCGCCGAGCTCGTCGAGGACGGTGTCGCGCATCTCGTCGACCTTCTCCTTGTCCCTGACGTCGACGGTGGTCGCACAGGCCGCCTGGCCCTTCTCCTCGATGGCCGCCGCGACGGGTTCGAGGTGGTCCATGTCGCGGGAGGCGACGGCGACGTCGGCGCCGTGGTCGGCGAAGGCCAGCGCCATCTCCTCGCCGATGCCGGTCCCGCCCCCCGTGACGAGCGCGGTCTCGCCCTCCATGAGGTCGTCGGCGAAGATGTCGGTGCTCGCGGGCGTCTCGGGCCAGTCGTCGGACATGCGAGTGAGTCTCTCCCGGCCCCCACCTTAATCTCCCGCCTCCTCTTGCCGGTCGGTTGATGAGGCGCCGGCCCGGAACTCGTCGCGCAGCGACACCTTGTCGATCTTCCGTGTGGCGGTCTTCGGCAGTTCGTCGAGGAAC
Source organism: Natronomonas salina (assembly GCF_013391105.1). Taxonomy (NCBI): domain Archaea; kingdom Methanobacteriati; phylum Methanobacteriota; class Halobacteria; order Halobacteriales; family Natronomonadaceae; genus Natronomonas; species Natronomonas salina. The sequence goes on along the minus strand of NZ_CP058335.1, from coordinate 416,521 downwards.
TCGACGCGCCGCGGCACCTTGTAGTCGGTCAGCCGCTCCCGGCAGTGGGCCTCGACCGCTTCTTCGGTCAGGTTCCCGTCGGTGACGACGATCGCGGTGACCGTCTCGCCGAGGCGGTCGTCCGGCGTCCCGATGACCGCCACCTCGACGACCCCGTCGAGTTCGTAGACGACGTCCTCGATCTCCCGCGGGTAGACGTTCTCCCCGCCGGTGATGATCATGTCGTCGATGCGGTCCTCGACGAAGAGGTGGCCGTCCTCGTCCATCCGCGCGACGTCGCCCGAGCGGAGCCAGCGCTTGCCCTCCCGCTGGACGAAGGCCGTCTCGTTCTTCTCGGGCATCCGGAAGTACCCCGGCGTGACCGTGTCGCCGTGCCAAAGCAGTTCGCCCTTCTCGCCGCGGTCGACCGGCTCGCCGGTCTCGGGATGCTCGATCCGGACGTCGACGACCTCGTAGGCCGGCGGGCCGATGCTGCCGGCCTTCCGGACGTCCTGGCCGGGGCGGTTTATGGCCGCCAGCGGCGTCGTCTCGGTCATCCCGTACCCCTCCAGCAGCGTCACGTCGAAGACCTCCTCGACCGTCTCGATGCGCTCCTTCGGCATCGGCGATCCGCCGACGCCGACGGTCTCCAGCGCCGAGAGGTCGTGGCCCTCGACGCCGTGCTCCAGCAGGTCGATGACCATCGTCGGGATGAAGAAGGCGTACGTCACGCCGCGGGCGGCCATCGTCTCCAGGGCGGTCTCGGGGTCCCACTCCGGCAGGAAGTGGTTCTCGGCGCCGACCGTCAGCATCGGAGTCGTCGTGACGTTCAGCCCCGAGACGTGGAACAGCGGACAGACCGTCAGCGAGACGGTGTGCCGGGACCACCCCATCGCCTCGACCAGCCCCCGGGCGTTGGTCTGGAGGTTCCGGTGGGTGTGTTGCACGCCCTTCGGTCTGCCCGTCGTCCCGCTGGTGTACACCAGTTCCGCCAGTTCGTCCTCCTTCCGGGGATGGGGATCGTACTCCGTCGACGCCGCCCCGACGAGTTCGCGGTAGCCGTGCCCCCTGTCGCCGTCGGCGACGATGAGGTGTTCCAGGGAGGGGACGTCGAGGTCGGCGATGGCGTCCTCGAACCGGCCGTGCGTGACCGCGGCGACGGCCTCCGAGTCCTCGAGGACGTACTGGACCTCCTCGCCCTGGAAGCGCATGTTGATCGGGAACGGGATCGCGCCGCGCTTCATCGCGCCCAAGTACGACGTCATGAACGCGACGCTGTTCGGGAGGTACAGCGCGACCCGGTCGCCCGCGTCGACGCCGAGGTCCTCGAGGGCGTTCGCGACGGCGTTCGTCTCGGCGGACAGTTCCGCGAACGTCACCTCGCGGGTCGGGTCGGTCATCGCGAGTCGGTCCGGGTCGTTCCGCGCCATCGTGTCCGCGTAGGTCGCGAAATTCATGGTCACGCCATAACATACCATGCTATTCAGTGTTTTCCCGCTCCCGCTGTCACGTCCGCCGGAGACTGCTGAAACGACAAACTCGTTTTTCGTTCCAGCAGACATATGGTACCCTGGGGCAAGGGACGCGTATGGTGGACTTCACCTTCAGCCAGGAGGAGCGCGCGATCCGTCAGACCGCCCGGGAGTTCGCGGAGGAGGAGATCGCGCCGGTCGCACGGCATCACGAGGACTCCGGCGAGTGGCCGGAGGAAGTCTGGGAGAAGGCGGTCGACGCCGGCCTCGTCGGCGGCACCATCCCCGAGGAGTACGGCGGCGCCGGCCTCTCGCAGGTCGAGACCTGCCTGTTCATGGAGGAGATCTGCCGCGTCGACGCCGGAATGCTGGCCGCCATCGGGACCGAGTTCGGCACCCGGATGATCCGGGAGTACGGCACCGAGGACCAGAAGGAGTGGATCCTCCGCGGGGTCGCCGAGGGCGAACTCATCGGCGCGCTCGGCAACACCGAACCCGAGCACGGCTCCGACGCGGCCTCCATCGAGACCACCGCCGAGAAAGATGGCGACGAGTACGTCGTGAACGGGGTGAAGACGTTCATCACCCACGGCACCATCGCGGACTACGTGTTGACGATGTGCCGGACCGGCGACGAGGGTCACAGCGGCATCTCGGCACTCATCGTCGAGACCGACCGCGACGGCTTCGAGGTCGAGTCGGAGATCCACAAGCTCGGCTGGAACGCCAGCGAGACCGCCCAGCTCAGGTACGACGACGTCCGCGTCCCCGAGGAGAACCTCGTCGGCTACGAGGACGCCGGCTTCTACCAGCTCATGGAGTTCTTCGAGGAGGAGCGGGTCGGCATCGCCGCCCAGGCGCTCGGCATCGCCCAGGGGTGTCTGGAGGAGACCGTCGACTACGTCACCCAGCGCGAGCAGTTCGACCGCGAACTCCGGGAGTTCCAGGCCGTCCAGCACAAGGTCGCCGACATGGCGATGAAGGTCGAACTCGCGCGACGACTCGTCTACGACGCCGCCGCCCGCGTCGACGACGACGAGAAGCCGACGAAGCTCGCGTCGATGGCGAAGCTCTACGCCAGCGAGATCGCCGAGGAGGTCGCCAGCGACGCCATCCAGCTCCACGGCGGCAACGGCTACACGCGCGACTACCCCGTCGAACGCCACTACCGACACACGAAGATCTACCAGATCGGCGAGGGCGCCAGCGAGATCCAGCGGAACATCATCGCCGGAGAGGTCCTGGACCTCTAACGGACTCGGATTGTCGCCGACAGATTCTCGACGGCGAGACGGTTCTTAACCCGTCCCGTTTTAGCAGGGAACACGCTTATGGCGTGACGAGCATATTCAGGGTCATGAATCTCTACGAGCGATTCGCTCGCCAGGCGCGGAACCGTCCGGAGCGACCCGGCATCCTCGTTCCCGACGGCGAGGACATCACGTACGGCGAACTGGAACGACGTGCGGCCACGGTCGCCGCGTTCCTGGACGATCGGACTGAACCGGGCGATCGCGTCGCGGCCTTCATGCTCGACAACCCGACCGTCGTGGCCGTGGCGCTCGGCGCCTGGCGTGCCGGCTGTGCGTTCACGCCGGTCAACTACCGGTTCGGCCCCGACGAGGTCGCCTACGTCCTCGACGACGTGGACCCCGGGGTGGTCGTCCACGACGCGGTCTTCGCCAGCACGGCATCTGACGCGGCCGAACAGGCCGGGCTCGAGGATGCCCTGGTCCAGGGCCACGCCGGCGAGTTCGTCGACGACGCCTTCGGCGACCCCGACGACGCGCCCGAGACGGTGACACGACTCGACGACGAACCGGCGGTCGTGATGCACACCTCGGGGACGACGGGCGACCCGAAGGGCGTCGTCCAGACGCACCGCAACGTCGGCTCGCAGGTGGACGCCGGCATCGCGACGTACGACGTCACCGCCGAGGACACCGCCGTCGTCTCGGTGCCGCTGTTCCACGTCGGCGGGTTCCACGGGGCGACGCTGATGGGGTTGTTCACCGGCGGCTCCGTCGTGATCCACCCGGCGTGGGGGGCCGCGGAGTGGGCTCGGCTCGTCGAGGCGACCGGCGCGACGATCTCGGGGCTGGTCCCCGCCATGATCGTCGACGTACTCGGGAACGAGGAGGCCCGCGAGTACGACACCTCGTCGCTGCGGATGTGCTTCTACGGCGGGAGTCCGGCCGCCGAGTCCACGCTCGAGGAATTCGGGTCGGCCTTCGACGTCGACGAGCTGTTGAACTACTACGGCCAGACCGAGGCCGCCGGTCTGACCGTCGCCGGGACGCCCGACACCCCACGGACCGAGGGCGCCCTCGGGAGGCCGGTCCCCACCGTGGAGGCGCGAGTGGTAGACCCCGAGACCGGCGAACCCGTACCCGACGGCGAGGACGGAGAGCTGTGGCTCCGCGGCGACAGCGTCATGCCGCGCTACTGGGAGGCACCCGAACGGACGGAACGGGCCTTCGACGGCGATTGGTTCCGCTCCGGGGACGTCGTCCGACGGGAAGACGGCGTCTTCTACTTCGTCGACCGGCTGGACGACATCGTCCTCTCCGGCGGCGAGAAGGTCGCCCCCTCCCGGGTCGAGAGCGTCCTCGCGGAACTCGACGGCGTCGAGGCCGCGGCGGTGTTCGGGACGCCGGACGACCGGCTCGGGGAGGCGGTCACGGCGGCGATCGTCGGCGACGAGTCCCTGACCGCCGAGGACGTCGAGGCGTTCTGCGACGACCACGGTGGACTGGCCGGCTACGAGAAACCCCGCCGCGTCCACTTCGTGGAGTCGTTCCCCCGGACGGGGAGCCAGAAGGTCGACAAGACCGCGCTGGTCGAGCGGTTCGGCTAAGGCGAACAGGCGGTGCGACCAGACCGTCGGGGAAGGCTTGACGGGGACACCCGGCGCGTCGCACCGCGCTCCCGCGTTCCGCGCCGGGGTGGCTCACCGGAGCACGGGCCCTCTGGTCCCGTCCTGGTATATGAACCTTCAGTCGATCCTCGTCCCCGGGTCGCCGCCGGCGACGAAGTCGTCGAGGCCGTCGACGTCGAAGACGTAGGCGGGGGCATCGAGGGCGAGCAGTTCGCGGACCTTCGCGGCCATGCCGCCGGTGACGTCCGTCGCGTCGCTACCGCCGAGGGCGTCGGCGACTGCGTCGAACGATCCGATGTGGTCGAGCACGTTCCCGTCGGCGTCGTAGACGCCCGGCACGGCCGAACAGACCCCGACCCGATCCGCGCCGAGTTCGGCGGCGAGTTCGACGACGAGTTCGTCGCCGGAGAGGATGGTGGCGCCGGCGCCCTCGTGGACCACGACGTCGCCGTGGAGGACCGGGACGAACCCCTCGGCGAGCATGGTCGCCACCTGGCGGGTCGGGAGTTCGAGGCCGCCGTCGCGGTCTCTGGCCGCCGCGGAGAAGGGGTGGACCGGGACAGCAGGCGACCCGGCCTCGGCCAGCGCGTTGACGACCGCCGCGTTCAGTCGCTTCATCGCGCCGTGGATGGCCCGGACGGCGCCGGCATCCCCCGTCCCGTCGGTCGTCGAGACGCCGTGGTCGGCCGCGTGGTGGTGGCCGAAGCTCCCGCCCCCGTGGACCACCACGAGGTCGTCGTCCGTCGCGGCGGCCGCTTCGGCCACCCGTCGCAGGTTCCCCTCGTCGACGGTCTCGGGGTCGTCCTTCCTCGTGACGACGCTGCCGCCGAGTTTCAGTACCGTCGTCATGCTTCCACGCGGACGCCGTCGGTGTCCAGTTCGGCCCGGAACGCCTCCTCGCAGCCGGGGGTGTACTCCAGGGCGGTGAGGGTCTGTTCGGTCCGGTCGAGCGCGACCACGCAGCCGCCGCCGCCGGCGCCGGTGAGCTTCGCGCCGAGGGCGTCGGCCTCCCTGGCGGCCCACACCATCGAGTCCAGCGAGCGGGCGGAGACGCCCAGCGCCGACAGGAGCCCGTGGTTGAAGTCCATGAGGCGGCCGACCTCCTCGACGTCGCCGTCCTCGAGGGCCGCCTCGCCGCTCCGGACGACGTCGCCGATGGCTTCGACGGTGTCCGCCGCGAACCCGTACTCCTCCTTGAGCGTCCGGACGCCGGCGACGAGCTGTCCGGTATCGCCGCTGCCCCCGTCGTAGCCGACGACGAACGGGAGGTTCGGGACGTCCCTGATCTGCCTGCAGTCGTCGCCCTGCACCCGGACCGCCCCGCCCATCGCCGAGCAGAACGTGTCGGCGCGGGAGGCCTGACCCTCCTGTACCTCGTACTCCACCTGGTAGGCGAGGTCGGCGATCTCGGCGGGGTCGAGCTCGACGCCGAGTTCCCGCGTCGCGGCGTCGATGCCCGCGACGACGACCGCTGCCGAGGAGCCCAGCCCGGCCCCCAGGGGGATGTCGCTCTCGATAGTGACGTCGAACCCCGCCGCCGGCGCCTCGGCGGCCTCGCGTGCGCGCTCGATGGCCCCGTCGACGTAGCCCATCGCGGCCTCGACCAGCGGCGTCGGGACGTCGACGTCGGGTCGGTCGTCGGCCTCGCCGCCCCAGGCGACGGTGAAACCGTCGAGCGTCAGGTCGTCCGCGCGGACGCTGACGCGGTCGTCGTCGCGGGCCTCCACGGTCACCCGGGCGCGCCGCTCGATGGCGCAGGGGACCGCCGGCTCGCCGTAGACGACCGCGTGCTCGCCGAAGAGGTACACCTTCCCGGGAGCGCTCGAAGTGGTCATACCCGGGTCTCGGAGCGGCCGCTAAAAAGGGTATCCGAACCCGCCGGTCGCGCCGGCGGGGTCACGCGCGGTTGGGGTCGCCTTCCAGGTCCTGGACTTCGATGACGACGCCGTCGTTGTCCCAGATGACGACGATGGCGTCGTGGGTGGCGAACTCGATCTTGACGGTGTCGCCGTCCCGCTCCTCGCTGAACAGCACGTCCAGGGCGTCCGGGTCGATGCTGTCGTACAGGACGCAGTGGTCCTCGCTGACGTCCCGGCCCTTCACCTCCGAGAGGGCGTTCACGATCGCGGAGCTCAGATCCTCGTCCGCAGCGGGTACGTACTCGGCCGGCTTCACCTGAGACGGCATACTTCGACACGAGGTTTTGACAGGTGAAAAACATGACGGCGAACTCCCACTACAGTGAACCCGGCCCGGGCAGAAACGCACAAACGGCTGGCCCCCCGAGTCGAGGTGTGTCCGCGGAACTCCTCCGGCACGTCAACGGGCTCGTCTCCGACTTCGCCGCCGAGTACGGCGCGGTCGACCTCGTCGGCCGGCGGGTCGACTGCGGGCCCGACGACCGCGACGCCCTGCTGGATGCCTTCGAGACGTTCGGCGTCGTCGGCGGCGCCGGCATCCGCGTCCGCGACGGCGCCGGGCGGACCCTGCTCGTCCGCTACGACGGCGCCGACGGCTGGGTCGACCCCGGCGACGGCCGACGGCCCGGCGAGTCCTACCGCGAGTGCGCCGAACGCGGGGTCCGCGAGACGACCGGGATCGAGGCGACCGTCGACGGCCTCGCGCAGGTCCACCTCCTGTACATGGACGACTGGACCGACCGCGACCCGATTCCGAACCCCTACGTCTCCTTCGAGGGGCGCCTCAGGAACGGGTGCCGGCCTGGCGAGGCGCGCCCGGGAGACGGGGTCGCGGACCTCCGGTGGGCCGAGGAGGTGCCCGCGGAGCTCCTGTACGACGAACTCGCGGAGCTGTCGCTCGGCGGGTCGCGAACGTGAAACGTGAAATCTAAAACGAGCTACAGCTCGGTCTCGAAGTCCTCGAGCGCGTAGGTCGGCTCGGCGCCGCGGCGGTCGAGGGTCTCGTTGGCCAGGAGCCAGTAGATGACCGAGAGGGCCTTCCGCCCCTTGTTGTTCGTCGGGACCACGAGGTCGACGTTCGACGTCGTGTTGTTGGAGTCGCACATCGCGATGACCGGGATGCCGACCGTGATGGCCTCCTTGACGGCCTGACTGTCGCCGATCGGGTCGGTGACGACCACGACGTCCGGCTCGATGTAGCCGTCGTAGTCGGGGTTCGTCAGCGTCCCCGGGATGAAGCGGCCGGTGCGGGCGCGGGCGCCCACCGCGTCGGCGAACTTCTCGGCCGGGAACCGGCCGTACTGGCGGCTCGAGGCCACCAGGATCTGCTCGGGCTGGTAGTCCGAGAGGAACGACGCGGCGGTGCGGATGCGGTCGTCCGTCTGGGAGACGTCCAGCACGTAGAGCCCGTCCGTCCGGACGCGGTGGATGAACCGCTCCATGGACTTCGTCTTCTGCTGGGTCCCGATGTGGACGCCGGCCGCGAGGTAGTCCTCGACCGGGATGAGGAGGTCCGCCTCGTCGTCGGGCATGACGTCCTCGTCGAGGACGGGTTCGTCCTCGTCTTCCTCGGCGTCGGCCTCGGCGGCCTCTTCGTCCGTCTCTGCCGGCGCGGCGGCGTCCTCGGCCGTCGTCCCGGCGGGCTGTTCGTCGTCTTCTGTGGGGTCGGCCTCGGTATCGACGTCCGTCTCGAGTTCCTCGTCGAGCTCGTCTTCGAGCTCCTCGAGTTCCTCGTCGACGTCGGCGGCGTCGTACCCCTCTTCTTCGTTGCTCATGCGTTTGCCTCGATTCGGATGAGTTCGTTCAGCTTCGCGGTGCGCTCGCCGCCGACCGCGCCCGTCTTGATGAACGGAGCGTCGGTCGCGACGGCGAGGTGTGCGATGGTCGTGTCCTCCGTCTCGCCGCTGCGGTGGGAGACCACGGGGTCGTAGCCGTTCTCGACGGCCAGTTCGATGGCGTCGAAGGCGTCCGTCAGCGTCCCGATCTGGTTGGGCTTGACGAGGATGCTGTTGGCCGCACCCTCCCCGATGCCGCGGGCCAGCCGCTCGGTGTTGGTGACGAACAGGTCGTCGCCGCAGATCAGTGTCTCGTCGCCGACCCGGTCGGTCAGCTCCGCGAACGCCTCGTAGTCGTTCTCGTCGAGGGGGTCCTCGACGTAGACGAGGTCGTACTCGTCGACCAGTTCGGCGACGTAGTCGATCTGCTCGTCGGTCGAGCGGGTCTCGTCGCCGTACTGGTAGGCGCCGTCCTCGTACAGTTCGGCGCCGGCGACGTCGAGCCCGAAGCCGATCTCGAAGCCGACCTCGTCGGCGACCGTCTCGACGGCCTCGTCCACGATCTCGAAGGCCTCGCGGTCGTCGATCGACGGCGCCCACGCGCCCTCGTCGCCTTTGGCGGCGGGGACGTCGCGCTCGGCGAGGATGTCGTGGACCTCGCCGTGGATCTGCGCGTTCGCGAAGACCGCGTCGGCCACCGACGGCGCGCCGACCGGCGCCGCCAGGAACTCCTGGATGTGGGTCGCGTCCGCGGCGTGCTCGCCGCCGCCGATGACGTTGCCCAGCGGGATCGGGAAGTTCCGGCCGCGGAACGCGCCGCCGAGGTGCTGGTACAGCGGCGCGCCCAGGACGTCGGCGGCGGCCTTCGCGGCGGCCATCGAGATGGCGACGGCGCTGTTGGCGCCGATCTCCGAGAAGTCCTCGGTGCCGTCGGCGCCGCGGAGCGCCCCGTCGACGCCGCGCTGGTCGCCGGCGTACACCTGCCCTTCGAGCCGCGGCACGGCGAGCTCTCGGGCGTTGGCGATGGCCTCCTCGGCGGGCAGCTCGATGGCCTCGTACTCGCCGGTCGACGCCCCGGAGGGCGCGGCGCCGCGACCGAAGCCGCCCTCCTCCGTCCGGACCTCCGCCTCGACGGTCGGGTTCCCCCGGCTGTCGAGGATGCGGCGGAGCCGGACCTCCGTGATGAGCGTCATCTAGTCGTCACCCCGACGGACCGTGAACGGGAGGACGTCGGCGTCGTACTCCTCGGCGGCGACCAGGATCGGTTCCGTCTGGTCGGTGTCGATGAGCACCGGCGCCCCGTAGGACACCTGCAGCGCTCGCGCGCCGAGGATCCGCGCCTTCTCGTAGCGATTGGAGCCTCTCATTGGTAGGGGGAGACGATGTCGACGAGGTCCTTGTGGGAGACGAGCATCCGCCGGCAGCAGGCGCGCTCCACGCCAAGCTCGTCGAGGACCTCCGCTGGGTCCTCGTCGCCCTCTCGGGCGCGAGCCTTGAACTCCTCCCAGTGCTCGCCGACGACGTTACCGCACGTGAAACACCGGACCGGTACCATCATATCCTGATCACCTCAGCGGTAGGACTTCTGGTAGCGGGCCCGAGCGCCGGGACCGCCCCACTTCTTGGGTTCGGACTGCCGGACGTCGTTGACCAGCAGCGAGCGGTCGAAGGACATGTAGGCGTCCCGGAGCTCCGCGTCGTTGGTGTGCTCGACGAGGCCGCGGGCGATGGCCGTCCGGATGGCGTCCGCCTGCCCGGCGAAGCCGCCGCCGGAGACGGTCACGTCCACGTCGACCTCGTCGCGGAGGTCGTCGGTCGCGATGCGGAACGGTTCGAGCATCTTCAGCTTCGCCTGCTCGGGTTCGATCAGCTCGACGGGTTGGGAGTCGATCCTGACCCGACCGGAGCCGTCGCGGACCGTCGCGCGGGCGACTGCCGTCTTCTTCTTCCCGGACGTGTTGGTTACCATGTGACGTTAGCACCCAGGTCCTCGCTGACGTCTCCCAGCGAGAGGAACTTGATGTTCGACAGCCGATCCAGCGAGGTGTCGTCGAGGACCTCCGCGTCGTCGTAGGGGTTGCCCACGTAGACGCGGACGTTCTCGAAGGCCTCGCGACCGCGGGTCTCCTTGTAGGGGACCATCCCGCGGATGGCGCGCTTGAAGATGCGGTCCGGACGCTTGGGGTAGCGGGGCCCCTTGTCGGAGCCGACCTCGGCGCGCTTGCGGTACACCTCCATGATGTCGTCTTCGCTGCCCGTGATGACGGCGCGCTCGGCGTTGACCACCGCGACGCGCTCGCCGTCGAGGGCGCGCTGTGCGACCTGCGAGGCGACGCGCCCCATGATGCAGTCGCGAGCGTCGACGACGACGTCTGCTTCGAATTCTGCGTAGCTCATCGGATCACCCGTACGTTCGAGCCGTCGGGGTTGTCTTCGAGTGCCTGTTCGAGTTCTATCGCGTCGCCTACCTGGTCGATCTTCGTCTCGGCGGTCGACGAGAAGTCGACGGCCGCGACGGTGACCTCCTTCCGGAGGGCGCCGGACCCGAGAACCTTGCCGGGCACGATCACGGTCTCGTCCTCCTGGGCGTACCGCTCGATGCGGCCCAGGTTGACCTCCGCGTGCGTGCGCCGGGGCTTCTCGAGGCGCTCGGCGACATCGCTCCAGACCTCGCCACCGCCGTTGCGGGCGGTCGACTTCAGGTCGGCGATGAGACTGGTGAGCCTCGGGTTTGTCTTGCTACTCATCGGTTATCTCTCCTGAGAAGTGGATGCAGGGAGCAGGATTTGAACCTGCGGACCTCTACAGGACAGCGCCCTGAACGCTGCGCCGTTGGCCTGACTTGGCTATCCCTGCTCGCAGTGGTGCGTTCTTGGTCCCCACTAAAGCCCCTTTCGGTCCGACAGGTGTCGGCCGTCCCAGCCGGCGAGCGCGCGGCCGCACCGCCGCTCGCGGCAGGGGTGAACGTCGTGGATGGGGTGTGGGGAATCATCTGTGTCTGTCTACAGCTGGACCGCTTCTTCGAGTTCGTCGGCGCGCATCTCGATGGACTCGACGGCCGCGAGGACCAGCTCCTCGACGGGCATCGAACCGTCGCTCTCGACGCTGAAGACGAACGCGTTCGGGACCTCCTCGACCTCGACCTCCTTGCCCGGGTAGCGGTTCGAGAGGTCGTTGTCGAACTCCTCGGCGGGGACGAGCTCGCCGTCGTCCTCGATGACGCCGCGGATGATCTCCGGTTCGTCGTCCTCGAACTCGCCCGTCTCGCCGACGACCTCCACGCGCTGGAGGTGCCGGTAGCCGATGGCGACGCCGCCCTGGTGCTTGGCGTGGTCCTTGCCGCGACCGAGCGTGGCGTCGGCCTCGAGCTCGAGGCGCTGACCCTCCTTGAGGTCGATGATCGGGACGTTCTCCTCGGCCGGCTGGACCTGGTCGTCGCTGGAGACGAGGTCCCCCGAGTAGGCGGTGTCGGGGCCCTCGACGTCGATGGCCAGCGTGACCGTCTCGTCCGGCATGTAGTCGTCCGGGGTCGTCAGCGGGATGAGCCCGAGGCGGAGCGCGATCTGCTCGTCGAACATCACCGACGAGTTCTCGATGACGCGGACGGTGTCGATCGAGAGCGTCGGGACGTCGGCCAGCATCGCCCGGCGGACGCCGTTGGCGAACGCCGGCGTGACGCCGCGGACGAGGAACTTCGCCTCGCGTTCGTCGCGTTCGATGAACTCTACCTCGTAGTCCTCGCTCATGGTCAGAACCCTGCGTTCTTCGGCCCGCGAGTGCCGTCGTGCGGGATGGGGGTCACGTCCTCGATGCGCCCGATCTCGAGGCCGGCGCGAGCCAGCGCACGGATCGTCGCCTGCGCGCCCGGCCCGGGGTTCTTCTGCTGGTTGCCGCCGGGGCCACGGACGCGGACGTGGACGCCGTCGATGCCGGCGTCCTGGACCTCCTCGGCGACGACCTCGGCCATCTGCATGGCCGCGTAGGGCGACGCCTCGTCGCGGTTCTGCTTCACGACCGTGCCGCCGGAGGACTTCGTGATGGTCTCGGCGCCGGTCAGGTCCGTTACGGTGATGATCGTGTTGTTGAACGAGGCATGCACGTGGGCGATGCCCCAGGTGTCGTCGTCTGCCATTTATTGTCCCTCCGCTCGTTCGGGGTGAAGGTCGTCCGCCAGCGGGCTGGTGTCGTCGAACTCGATGTCGTCCTCCTCGCTCACGTCGACCTTGTACGAGGGCGACCCGACGCGGGCGCCGTGGACGGTGACGTGGCCGTGGACGATGAACTGCCGGGCCTGCTTCGGCGTGTTGCCGAGGCCCTTCCGGTAGGCGACCGTCTGGAGGCGGCGCTCGAGGATGTCGGTGACGTCCAGCGACAGGACGTCCGACAGCTGGTCGGCGTCGTCGAGGACGCCGATGCGTCGGAGCCGGGCGAGGAACTCGGAGCCGGCCTCGCCGGCCACCTCCGCGTCACCCTGGGCCTCGCCGAGCAGGCGACGCGCCTCGCGGCGGTAGTCGCGCAGTTCGGACTGGGCGCGCCAGAGCTCTTCCTTCGTCGCGAGCCCGTACCGGGAGACCAGGTCGGCCTCCTCGGAGATGCGCTCGCCCTGGAAGGGGTGGTTCGGCGTCTCGTAGAACTTCGTGTTGTTGCCGAGCGCCATTATTCGTCGTCACCCTCCGCTTCGGCCTCCTCGGCCATGTCCTCCTTGATGGCCTCGACGTTGACACCGATGGTGCCCTCCGTCCGGCCGGTGGACTTCGTCCGCTGACCGCGGACCTTCTGGCCGCGCTTGTGGCGGACGCCGCGGTAGGAGTCGATCATCTTCATGCGGTTGATGTCCTGTCGGCGGGACATCTGGAGGTCGTTGCCGACCTCGTGGGTGGTCTCGCCGGTGAAGTAGTCCCGCTGGTGGTTCGTGAGCCACTCGGGGACTTCGTCGGCGTAGCCCTCCACGAGTTCGATGATCTCGTCGATGTCGTCCTGGTCGAGCTTGCCGAGTACGCTCCGGCGGTCGACGTCAGCTTTCTCCGAGATGATGCGAGCGACGCGCCGACCGATGCCGTTCATGTCGGTCAGCGCCCGCTCGACGCTCTTCGTGCCGTCGAGGTCGGTCTGTCCGATGCGGACGAAGTACTGGATGTCCTCGTCTTCCTCGTCCGCCTGGGGTTCTTCTGCACTCATGTGTGGATTGGATTAGCGTCGTGGCGGGGATTTGAACCCCGGAGGCTGTACGCCACAGAGTTAGCAACCCTGCGCCTTGGGCCATGCTTGGCTACCACGACTCGCGTGCGGGTGTGTATCTTCGCCCTCCCGGACTCGGGGCCGGTGCCCCTACATCGATTGCGTTCTCCCCTACCCAATCCCCGTACTTAAACTAAACGAATGCCGGATGGCGGGTATGACGCCGCGTCGGTGGCGTTCTGGCCGGCTTCCGGCAGACTGAGGTACGACCCGATTTCACGAGGGCTTCAGTCCCGTTCCGGCATCCCGCCGCGCTCCTTCACCCGGAGGATGTTCCGCATGTTCAGGTAGACGTCCTCGGGCGTCGTCTCCTCCTCCGGGTCGTAGAGGTCCGAGACCCGGTGGACCATCGCGGCCACCTGTTCGCTCTGGGAGGACTCCCCGCGGATCTCCGCCGCGACGTCGCGCAGCAGCGCCGCCCGTTCGGGGTCGTCGTCGATCCGCTCCTCGCCCTCGTCGCCTTCGCCGCCCGTATCGGCCATGGCTCACTGCCGTCCGCTGATCTGCCGTCGGCGGACGATCCCCTGCATGTTGGCTGTCTCGTTCGCGAAGTTCCGGAACGCCTCGCCGGTCTCGTCGTCCTCGTCCAGCACGATCGGGGCGCCGGCGTCGCCGCCTTCCCGGACCGACGGGTCCAGCGGGATCTCGCCGAGGAACGGCATCTCCACCTCGTCGGCGAACGCCTTCCCGCCGCCGCTGCCGAAGATGTCGTGGGTGCTGCCGCAGTCCGGGCAGATGAACCCCGACATGTTCTCGACGATGCCGAGGACTGGCGTATCGTGCTTGCCGAACATCCGGAGTCCCTTCCGGGCGTCGTCGATGGCGACCTCCTGCGGCGTCGTGACGATGACCGCCCCCGAGACCGGCACCGACTGGAGGAGGGTCAGCTGCGTGTCGCCGGTCCCCGGTGGCAGGTCGACGACCATGTAGTCGAGGGCGCCCCACTCGACGTCCTCCCACAGCTGGGTGAGGACCTTGTGGACCATCGGACCGCGCCAGATGACCGGGTCGTCCTCGCCGACGAGGAAGTCCATGCTCATCAGCTTCATGCCGTACTTCTCCGGCGGGACGATGGTCTCCTCGCGGGTGGACTTCGGGCGCTCGTCGGCCTCCACCATCCGCGGGACGTTCGGCCCGTAGATGTCGGCGTCGAACAGCCCGACGCGGGCGCCCATCTGCGAGAGCCCGGCGGCGAGGTTCACCGCCACGGTCGACTTGCCGACGCCGCCCTTCCCAGAGGCGACGGCGATGATGTTCTCGACGTCGGGCAGGACCTGCTCGTCGGCCGCGAGTCCCGTGTCGACGCTGGCCGACAGCTCGATATCCAGACCCGTGTCGGCGAGCGCCTCGCGGACCTCGCCGGCCATCGCCGTCTCCGTCGGCGAGTACGGTGCGCCGAGCGCCAGGTCCACGTAGACGGTGTCCTCGTCGACGGTCACGTCGTTGACCAGCCCCAGCGAGACGATGTCGTCCCCCAGATCCGGGTCCTCGACCGCCGAGAGCCGATCGAGGATCTCGTTTTCGTCCATGCTCGGGGGGTAGTGGCCGCCGTCGAAAAGGGTTGTGCTGTCCCGGAGGGCCGCCGGGGCGTAACCACGTCCGGTTACGCGACCGCCCGGTGCGTCGTCGAATTTAAGCGACTGTACCCGAAGGTCCACCCATGCTCGAGGATGGGTTCGGCAGGGAGGTCACCGGCGTCCGCGTCTCGCTCACCGACCGGTGTAACTTCGACTGCGTCTACTGCCACAACGAGGGCCTCGGCGACACCCGCGGCCCCATGGAACCCGCCGACGACGAGATGTCGACCGACGACGTCGTCCGGTTCCTGGAGGTCGCCGCGGAGTTCGACGTCGACTCGGTGAAGTTCACCGGCGGCGAACCGATGCTCCGCGACGACCTCGAGGAGATCGTCCGCCGCACGCCGGACGCCATGGAGACCTCCCTCACCACCAACGGCACCTTCCTCCCCGACCGCGCCGAGGCGCTCGCCGACGCCGGCCTCGAACGGGTCAACGTCTCCCAGGACGCCCTCTCCCCGAAGGCGTTCCGCGAGGTCACGAAGAGCACCGCCTACGAGGACGTCCTCGCCGGCATCGACGCGGCACTCGACGCCGGTCTCGCCCCCGTCAAGCTCAACATGGTCGTCTTCGAGCAGACGGCGGGCTACGTCCCCGAGATGGTCGACCACGTCGCCGAGAACGAGGGACTCCAGCTCCAGCTGATCGAGTACATGCCCGAACTCGCCGGCCGGCCGGAATGGGCCGTCGACATCGACCGCGTCCACGGCTGGCTCGAAGAGCAGGCCGACCGCGTCGAGCACCGCGAGATGCACGACCGCAAGCGGTACTGGGTCAGTCCGGACGACACGGAAGCCACGGAGACTGGGATGGTCGAGATCGTCGACCCCGTCGAGAACCCGACCTTCTGTGCGAACTGCCATCGCGTGCGCGTCACGCACGAAGGGTACCTCAAGGGCTGTCTGAACCGCAACGACGACCTCAAGAGCATGGGCGAGATGACGAAGCCCCAGATTCGCGAAGCGTTCCGGGAGACCGTCGCCGAGCGGGTCCCGTACTACGGTGAGTACCTGGTCCGGGATGGGGACGGCGACTGGGTCTTCAACGAGGAGTACATCGGCGCCTAGGCGTTCGGGTGCTCGCGGCAGAAGTTCTGGGTGACGTAGAGTTCCTTTTGTTCGGTAACGTAGACACCGACGCCAGAAACATGGTAATATTCACTTAATTGAGTGGAATTATGGGGCGTAGAATTCGACCAGCTCGACACAACCTCTCGAGCGATTTTATTAGTATCGTTCGTTGTGAATGATTCCCACTCGACGATATTTTCGTTTGGATTTTCACACCCTTCGTATTTCTCATGTCTACCGGGGGGCGAGAGTCCATCAGGATTGGTATGGTCGAAGAATCCTCGTTTCGCCATGTCTGCGCTATGCATTCGCGATATTAGACGAACACGTTCTGAGTGTACGAATGGGTCTCGTCCATGTGCCTTCCGTAGCTCGTTAACTCTCTCGAAGATCCGCATCTCAAGTGCATAACCGTCTATCGATGAGCGTTCTGACGAGGTGATATTTGGCACTCCCGATGCATCCTGTTCGGCGTCCGTAACAGGATCTTTAGAGAGATCGATTATTCCGGACGAGACAGAGAAAGTGATCAAGAGAAAGCCAACAGCTGATACCAGAATGCATGCTGAAATAGCAAACCTCACTCCTTTCCTCCAGTTAACCTGTTTGTCCGTTCTCGCCATCAGTCAAACCCTCCCCTTCGCTATTGGAACCGGAGACAATCTAAAAACACCTCGACGCCTTTTTATCGGCGGTTACGATCGCTTCTCGTGCGATTGTTCTCGCATGGTCTTGGTTGCCGGCTTGGAATTCCTCCATCGATTGGCTGAGGTTCCTACTACTCTCCATATAGGCAGGTAACAGACATCTCATACCGTCTACGACCGGGACTAGATGTGGAAGCTGCTTTCCACGGCGTTGTGCTTTATCGAAGGCCTCTACGGCTGACTCAAAATCCGCATAGGATTCTTCGTAGGCAGTCGCAGCACCAGTATACTCCTCTCTTTCTAATTCGGTGTTTCCAGTATCGAACCTCCGGATTCCTCGAACAGTCCTGTTTAAACCTTCATAGGCGAACTTCGTCCAACGACAGATTTCGACGAGGTGGGCTTGGGACGTCCTTATCGAATTTGGATCAAATTCGTCTATAGATAGTCGAGACCGATCAGTTGCTTCTACTGTCTCTCCGATTCGATCTACGTTCCTACGAAGGTCGACGACAAATTGTTGTGCATTCTGAATAGCATTTGTTGCCCAGTCGTAGTCCTCCTGGTTTACTCTTCGATGAAAAACGAGACCGGCTGCAATGACTTGATGTACTATTCCGCGCTGCCTAGCAAGCAGTTTTGCTAATTCCGTACTATCAATGAGAGTCTCAATTCGGGGACTATCTCTGTCAGATGAACTTCGGCTCTCCAGTCCCTCCAGAATCCTATCTGCATCTGTGAATAGTTGTTTCTGATCAAAATCGTTCTCAAAAGCCTTTACTCGAAATACGAACTCGTTGTCTTCGACAATTGGTAGGGCAGATAGTCGTTCGTAGAGTGCGCTGATGTCTTCTAAGATTCCTACGATATCATCTTCGACACTACCTTCACTCGTTACAGTTGATGTCGTACTAATCGGGGTCCGTTCCTTCTCAGACGCACCACTTTGACTGGTCCCACAACCGGACATCGTAGCCGTTGCTAAAATCGAGGCTTCTGCTAGGAAAGTCCGCCTATCGAGTTTGGAACGGGTGTCAGATGGTCTATCCGTCATCGTGCGAATGTCGCCCCACTTCTACTCGGTGAATACGCTTGATTATCTGTCCTATCGTTGGCATCACTGGTGGAGGATTCCGGTAAAGAAATCCCCTCAGTGCCTTTCTGGGCACTGGATTTGAGCCGATCTATTCCGCCGGACAGCAGATCAGTTCTCGAAGAAATAGATCCTTCTTCGGTTTCTTGACTCCGAGTGTCAGAAGAACTCGAAGATTTGCTGCTGGAAGTCTCCTGATTATCACCAGTCTCATCCAAAACCCCACTAACCGCATCATTAATACTCTCCACCGACGATTCCGCCTTATCGACGGTTCTGTCTACTATCCCTTCTTCTTCTTGCTGGATTACAATCGTCACTTCCGCTACTTCGCCTTCTTCAAGATCTGTAGGGTTCGTCCCTACAACTCTCTCCCCACCAGTTAACCCATACTCCGAATATGCACCACTACGAGTTGGTGAATACACGTTCGATGTCTTCCCACTGTTTTCTAGCTCAGCTACCTTCTGTCCACATTCGCGAGGTATAGTATCACTTCCATCAATCTCACATCGTACGGTCTTCTGCTCTTGACCGAAAAGAATTCTTGAGCCCTTTGAAATAGCAGAACCGATTGATTTCTCCCAGATACCCTGCTCCCAGTGAGCGTTCTGCCCATCGTCTAACCCAAATTCTTCTGCAGTCCTACCCATATAGCTAGAACCAGTATCAGTCAACCCTGCAAACTGCCGGGATTCGTAGCCCTCAGTCATGTAGCGAACTTCGTAAGGTGCTGGATTTGGCTCCTCGTCCGCGGTACCGGTCGGCGTCTCCGGTGAATCGATATCAAGACAGATGACGGAATCACACTCTTCATCCTCGGGTTGAGGTGGCGAATCCGGTACACCCGCGGATTCCGATTGTGGCTGGACATACAACTGGTCGTACGCTGTCCGCCCGTTCGTGTCCCGAACGACGACCTGGACACGGTGTGTCTCCGCGTCCTGGAAGGCCAGCGAGAGTTCGCTCTGGTCGGTCGACCCGTCCAGCGACCGAACGGCGACGATCTCGTCCTCGACAGCCCAGGCGATCTCTTCGAGCTCAGCGTCGGGGCTCTCGGCACTGGCAGTATACGTCACCGGCTGGCCGGGGCCGGGGTTGCGCTGTCCAGAGAGTGCCACGTCGGGCCCGGCATCCTCGACGTAGACGTACAGACTGTCCGTGCTTCGGGTTCCGTCGGGTCCAGCGACCGTGAGCGTCACCTCGTACCGACCGACTGTTGAAGGCGTGAACTGCGATCGTTCACAGTCGTGACAGTCGGGCTCAATCGTCCTGCCGTCGGGCGTCCTGATTCGCCACTCGTAGTCGGAGAGGGGCCCGTCCGGGTGGTTCGAACCGGTTCCGTCGAGGTGGACGACGGTATCGACGGTCACCGACTGGTCGAGTCCGGCGTCGGCCATCGGACCGCTCGCAGCGGAGGAGACACCGATGAACGCGCCGAACAGCGTCAGAGAGGCGACGAGTATCGAGAGTCGAAACATCTGCTCGTGCGGTATTGACCGCGTTACTCGGTATAAAATTTATTCACTTGCGTAATTACTGTAGTTACTTATCGTCAAGCGATATTGGACGCAGTGTTTAGTACGTAGCGGGCTCACAGCGGGACATCTTGGGGGAGAGCGAGCACGCGGATTCTCGGCGGGTACGGGTCGTGGGGACGGGGCCGTCGTCGCGACCCGTGGTGGAGGGAATCACGACGGCGGAGGTCGAGGCCGTCGACTCAGTCGCGACGCTGACGCCGGCGACCGTGGATGCGGTGGTGGTCGTCGCGCCGGCCATCGACGTCGCTGCCTCGACGGCAGTCCAGCGGATCCGTCGCGTCCACGGGCGGACGCCGGTCGTGGTCGCGACCGACGAGATACCGGCCACGAGGGCCGACGCCGTCGTGCCGATGGACGCCGACGCGGTCGGTCGGACGGTCCGGCAGGTACTCGACGACGAACGGATCGAACGGACCCGGCGGCGGGTGGGGCGTGTCGTCCAGCTCGCGGCGGACCTGGACGAGAGCGACGACGAGGGATCCGTCTGCGAACGGCTGGCCGACGGCGTGGGCTACGATACGGCCTGGCTGGTCCGTCGCGAGGACGACTCTATCGTCCCTGTCGCTGCGGCTGGTATCCCGCTCGGTGCACTCGGGACAGTCCCGGTCGACGCGGAGGACCCCTGGGCACGTGCTCTCCGTTCGGGGGAGTCGGTCGTCGAATCCGGGAACCTCAGCACGGTCGCCGTACCCTTCGAGGACCGCTGTCTGATCTGCACCTCCGATTCCGCGGTCGGGGCGGCCGAGGTGCGCGCCGTCGAGCACGTCGTCCGGTCGACGCCCGCCATGAGTGGGTCATTACAACCGCGGTACGCACTCCTCGGGAAGGCCATCGCTCACGAGGTGAACAACCAGCTCGACGTCGCGATGGTCCACCTTGACCTCGCCGAGGACGGGGACGACCACCTCGGACACGTCGAGGCGGCGCTGGAGCGTATCGACGCGGTCATCGACGAGGTGAACGCGCTCGTGGCCCCGGAACTCTCCGTCGACGAGGTGTCGCTACGCGACGTATCGGTCGAGGTCTGGAGCGGCGTCTCGACGGCCGACGCGAGTCTCGAGGGCACCGACGCGAGGGTCGAGGCCGACGACCGGTTGCTGCGGCTGTTGCTCTCGAACCTGTTCCGGAATGCGATCCAACACGGCGGCGACGAGGTCACCGTACAGGTCGGGCCGCTGGACGGAGGCGGCTTCTACGTCGCGGACGACGGCTCCGGCTTCGCCGACGGAATCGGCGAGCAACTCTTCGAGTGGGGCTGGTCGGACGACGGCGGCACCGGCATCGGACTGGCGCTCGTGTCGCTGGTCGCCGACCGCCACGGCTGGGACGTCACCCACAGCGGCGCAGAGGGTGCGCGATTCGAGTTCAGGCCCTGAGCGCCCGGGCTATTCGATGCGCTGGTGGCGTGCGAACCGTTAGCTCTCGGGGGGACACCCGAACGTTTTATCGGCGACGTCCCGGTAGCACGCCCATGGACACGGCCGAGCGGACCGAACTCGTCACGCGATTCACCGAGGAGGTCGTCGAGGAAGCCGAGGTCGAGGCGCTGTTCGAGGAACGCGACGCCCCGACCGCCTACATCGGCTACGCGCCGACCGGCGAGATGCACATCGGCCACTTCACTACGATGCGGAAGCTGGCGGACTTCGTCGAGGCCGGCCTCGACGTGACGGTCCTCGTCGCGGACCTCCACGCCCACCTCGACGACGCGAAGTCCCCCTTCGAGCTGCTGGAGGCTCGCTCGGCGTACTACGAGGCGGCCATCGTCGGGATGATCGAGGCGGCGGGCGCCGACCCCGAGGCGATCTCCTTCGTCCGCGGGACCGAGTTCCAGCTGGAGGAGCCCTACACCCTGGAGCTCTACCGCATGCTCGCCGAGACGACCCTCTCGCGTGCCCAGCGCGCCGGCAGCGAGGTCGTCCGGCAGTCCGAGAACCCGAAGCTCGGCGGGCTCGTCTACACGCTGATGCAGGCCCTCGACGTCGCCGCCCTCGAGGCCGACGTCGCCTACGGCGGCATCGACCAGCGCGGCATCTACATGCTCGCCCGCGAGCAGCTGCCGGACCGCGGCTACGACAAGCCGGTCTGCGTCTTCGCGCCGCTGTTATCCGGGCTGACGGGCGGGAAGATGTCCGCCTCCGAGGAGTCCTCGAAGGTCAACCTCGCTGACGACGACGACGCCATCGCGGAGAAAATCGAGGGGGCCTACTGCCCCGCCGGCGAGGTCGAGGACAACGGCGTCCTCGAGTACCTCCGGTTCCTCGTCTTCCCGGTCCTCGAGGAGCGCGGCGCGGAGTTCGTCGTCGAACGGCCCGAGGAGTACGGCGGCGACCTCGTCTACGACGACTACGAGACGCTCGAGGAGGACTTCGTCTCCGGCGAACTCCACCCGGCGGACCTCAAGCCGGCGGCGGCGGCAGCTATCTCGGACGTGGTCGACCCCGTCCGAGAGCGGCTGCTCGCCGAGCCGGAACTGCTCGAGGAGGCGTACCCGGAGAAGTACGACTGATCGAGAGCATACGCGAGGCGCGCGAAGCGCGCCGAGCGTTTCACCGGCGGCGACCGAAGGGAGCCGCCGGAGAGGGTTTTCCCCAAGTTTTTGCGACCGAGTGGTTCCGTGCCTGCGGCGCGGAACCCGAGAGAGTAAAAAGTGGGCGTCTACTCGCAGATCCACTCGTCGGCCCACTCCTCGATCTCGTCGAAGACCGGACAGAGCGACCGACCCTTGTCGGTCAGCGAGTAGTAGGTCGCGACGGGGGCGTCCTCCTCGAGGCGCCGCTCGACGAACCCGGTCTCCTGGAGGTCGTCGAGGACGCGGGAGAGGGTCCTCGCGTTGGCGTCCGTCGACCGCTTCAGCTCGTTGAACCGCTTCTCGCCGTCCTGGAGGTCGTGCAGGACGAGCAACCGCCACTTCGAGCCGATCTGCTCCATCGACTCCACGACGGGACAGACCGACTCGACCTGCTGGGGGACGTTCGACATACCCCCGCATTGCACAGCATCGGATAAATATCCATCACGTGGCTCGGGGGTCGGACCATTCGACGTCGCACCGACCGTGGTAACCAGTAGGTTGCGTGACCGTCTCGTAACATCGGCGTTACCCGGTGACACCAGTGTTCGCGAACTGATATAACAGTTCCATCCCGTACCTGATTGTGTGATGTTACTGGAAATTCGGTCCGACGCGATCGACGTTCGAACGACCCGGCCGACGGAGGGGCGGTGATGTTCGAGAGCGCGGGCGCGGGCGTGGCGTTCCTCCTCGCTCGAGTGCTCTTCGGGGGGGTCCTGGCGTTCATGGGGATCAACCACTTCCTCAACGTCGACGAGATGACCGGCTACGCCGAATTCAAGGGGCTTCCGGCGCCGAGAGCGTCGGTCCTGTTTAGCGGCGGCTTACTCGCCTTCGGCGGACTCTCCGTCGTCGCCGGGGTCCTGCCGGCGGTCGGCGCGGCCGCGCTGGCCGTATTCCTCCTCGCGTCGGCGGTCACGATGCACGACTTCTGGAACCTCGAGGGCGAGGACGCCCAGAACGAGATGACGGCGTTCCTGAAGAACCTCTTCGGGGCCGGCGGCGCTCTGGCGTTCTTCGCGCTCGCGGGCGCGACGTGGCCGTACGCGGTCAACCTGGGACTGTAACCGGGACCGTTGCTGAACTGACCATCCGTTTGGTGTGGACGAACGTGCAGTTACTGACGGAAATACCTCGAAACGGCCTCTATAACGAGTAGCATCCCTGACGAACGAAGGGGCACTACTATATTGGTTGCCGGTAGAGGTCCGAATATGACCCACACCTGCCGCAACTGTAAACGCACGTTCACGAGCGAACTCGAGTACGAACTCCACCGGGACACCTGCTCCTCGGAGGCCCTCATCTGCGGGAGCTGCGGCGACCAGTTCCCCGAACGACGCGCGACGAAGGACGGCTGGCACTACGCCTGCCCGAACGACGACTGCGACGGCGAGGGCCTCGGCGAGGACCTCCACTCCGTCGGCGACTTCCGCGTCGCGACGAAGACACGATAACCCGGCTCGCTCGACGATACCCGTTCGTTTTTCGGTCGGCACCGCACCCGCAGCCGGGCGTATAGCTCTCGGTTCGCATCTCGGCGGCCTCGCCGTCCTCGCCGTCGGGTTCGCCGCAGTCTTCAACCACTGAATCGGCGGCGTCGACGCCGCGTCGCTCGGGTAGCTTTTTGGCCGGGCCGGGCGACGGTCGGCCATGGAGTACACCACGCTCGGTTCGACCGGCATCGAGGTCTCGCGGCTCTGCCTCGGCTGCATGAGCTTCGGCGACTCGGAGTGGCGCGAGTGGGTCCGCGGCGAGGAGTTCGGCCACGAACTCGTCGAGCGCGCGGTCGACCTCGGCATCAACTTCTTCGACACCGCCAACATGTACTCGCGCGGCGAGAGCGAGCGCATCCTCGGGGACGCCCTGGAGGGCCGCCGCCAGGAGTCCGTCGTCGCCACGAAGGTCTACTTCCAGATGCGCGAGGACGACCCGAACTCGGGCGGCCTCTCGCGGAAGACCGTCGAGCAGGAGCTCGACGACTCCCTCGACCGCCTCGGCATGGATACGGTCGACCTCTACCAGATCCACCGCTGGGACTACGACACGCCGATCGAGCAGACGCTTCGGGCCATGACCGACGCCGTCCACCGGGGGAAGATCCGCCACCTCGGCGCCTCCTCGATGTGGGCCCACCAGCTCGCGGAGTCTCTACGCGTCAGCGAGCGCGAGGGGCTGGAGCGCTTCGAGACGATGCAGAACCACTACAACCTCGCCTACCGGGAGGAGGAGCGCGAGACGCTGCCGCTCTGCGAGAAGGAAGGCCTCGGCGTCGTCCCGTGGAGCCCGATGGCCCGCGGCTACCTCACGCGGCCACACGAGGAGTACATGTCGACGAAGCGCGCGGAGACCGACGACCACGCCCAGGAGCATCCCTACGCCGACAACGGGGGCCGGGAGATCAACGAGCGCGTCCAGGAACTGGCCGAGGACCGCGGCGTGAAGATGGCCCAGATCGCACTCTCGTGGTTGCTCCACAAGGACTGGGTCGACGCGCCCATCGTCGGCGCCTCGAAGATCGAGCACCTCGAAGACGCCGTCGAGGCCCTGGAGATCGACCTCTCCGACAGCGACGTGGAGTACCTCGAGGAGCCCTACGAGCCGGTGCCGGTCTCCGGCCACCAGTAAGCGGCTTCGAAACCTCTCGGACGCCTCCTATTTCCGGCGGTAGAACAGCATCGCGACGCCGGCGAACGCCGCGAGCGCGACGAGGCCGCCGAAGCCGTCGCCGGTGCCGGGGGTCGGCGTCTGGACCCGGTGGTCCTGCCAGGATGCCTCTTCGCCCGTGGCGGCCGACTGTGAACCGGCGTTCGACCCGCCGTCGCTCCCCGAACCCGACGCCGTGGTCGCCGCGGGCGTCGCCGTATCGGCGCCAGCCTCGGCGGTCGAGGCCGCTCCGTCGGCCGTCCGGTCACCGGTTCCCGCCTCGGTCGATCCCTCGTCGGTCGAATCGTTCTCCTGATTGCCGTCCCGCGTTTGGTCGGTCCCGCCGTCGGAACCGTCGCCGCTCTCGGTCGTCGGCTCGTCGGGGGTCGCCGTGGGCTCCGGCTCGGACGGCGGCGGGCCGAGTTCCTCGCGGGCCTCCTGTTCGTCCTCGCAGTCGCAGATCCAGAAGTAGTGGGACTCGCCGCTTACCGTCTTCCGCTCGCCGCTCTCGGTCACGCCCGTGGTGCTCCCGCTGATCTGGTACCAGCCCGGTTCGTCCGGGTTGTCGATGCAGGAGGCGACGGAGACCACCGCGTCGCCGTCGTTCAGGTGGACCGTCGAGCCGAAGTCGTCCTCACCGTTGAACTCGACCTCGAAGACGTCCTCGCCGGCCGAGAACGTCTTGGTGTTGTCCGTCAGTTCCTCGTCGGTCTCGTAGCCGTCGTGGGTGTTGCCGCGGTCGATGCCGAACACCTCGCTCTGGCTGGGCCCGCACCCCGCCCAGCTCCCCTCCTCGTAGACCGCCTTCAGGGACTCGAGGGTCCGGTAGTCGACGCCGGCCTGCCCGACGACGACCTGGCCGTACTTCACGTCCGTGGCGCCGGGGCTCCGATCGCTCATCGGTTCGACGGTATAGTCGGCGTCCGGTGCGCCGTGACCGGCGGTGACGACACCCGTGCCGAGGGCGACGGCGCCTGCGACGCCCGACAGCGTCACGGCCGCGGCGAGCGAGGCGAAGAGGACGGCTCGTCGAACAGTCATCTGGTTACCTGCATATACGTGCTCCGCCGGTAACCCTTAACGCCTGCTATCGGCGGTTCCTTGACGTGCGTCCCGACCGGGGGAGGTAAATAGTCCGACGACCAACCGCCGGCAAATGCGGTACGTCAAGGTCTCGCTCATCCCCACGGAGGGCGACGTCGACCCCGTCGGCGACGAGATCGCGGCGGAGCCGTCCCTGCAGCGCGAGGCCATCCTCCACATCAACCGCCTCAACGACGGGACCGTCGTCCTGCTGACCCGGCTCCGGGGCGACGCCGACGCGCTCGACGGGATCCTCGGCAGCCGGGAAGATGTGCTCTCCTACAACGTCTCGCCGCTCCGCGACGGGATGCAGGCGTACCTCCACGCCGAGCCCACGCCGACCGCCGCGGCGCTGCTCGACCTCACCCAGGAACACGAGTTCGTCCTCGACACCCCCATCGAGTACGGGCCCGACGGCATCCGTGTGGCCGTCATCGGGGAGGAGGAGACGGTCCGGCAGGCCATCGAGGACGTCCCGGAGGAGATTCGCGTCGAACTCGAGCAGCTCTCCGACTACGACCCCGAGCTCCGGGAGCTATCCTCGATGCTCACCGACAGACAGCGGGAGATCCTCGATACGGCAGCCGACCTCGGCTACTACGAGGTCCCGCGGCGGGCGACCCACCAGGACATCGCCGACGAACTCGACCTCTCGACGACCACCGTCGGCGAGCACCTCCGCAAGATCGAGGCGCGGATGCTCTCGGAGATCGCTCACTGATCGGTCGCCGGCTCCACCGACGCCTCGACCGCGGCGTCGGTATTCGGTTCGTCGGCCCCGCCGTCGCTGACCCGACTCGTCAGGTAGCCGGTCGCCATCCCGACCAGCCCGGCCGGCAGACTCACCTGGACGACGAGGGTGACCAGTCCGGCGGGGTCGAGCGGGCTCCCACCGCCACCGCCGCCCCCGCTCATCGGTCCGGTGCCGTACTCGGAGAGGACGGCGAACGTGAAGAACAGCGCGAGGCCGACGTAGAGGTAGAAGCCGACGAAGCTGCCGGCGCCGGAGACGATTCCCGCCGCCAGCTCCCGGTCCGGCATCGCCTGTCCGATGCCGATGCCGGCGACGCCCGCGGCCACCGGTCCGACGCCGTAGGTGAAGAAGATGGCCACGAGGAACATCATCCCGACCTGGATGGAGTCCAAGGGCGGGTCGCCGGGGTCGACGAACTGTTCGATGAAGAATCCGAGCGTGAAGTTGGCGGCCAGTCCGACGCCGGCGCCGAGCGCGGCGAAGGCGCCGACCACCGCGAGCGCGTAGACGTGTGCTGGTCGACTCATTGGCGTACGTTTACCAACTGTCTTCACGTATCTGTCGATACTGCCGCCCTACGCCGGCCCATTATTACGAGCCGGAGGCACTCGACGGCGTCGTCGCCCACTCCTCCGCGGTTCTCGCTCGCTCCGAACCGCGCTACCTGATGACCGACTCGGCGACGCGCCGGACGGTCTCGTACTCCTCGTCGCTGTAGGCGATGAACCGCACGTCCTCGAGCGACGTCGGCTCGTACTCGGCGACGGTCTCGGCGATGATCCAGGCGCCCTCCTCGAGGTCGAACCCGGCGACGCCGCAGCCGAGCGCCGGGAGGACGAGCGACTCGCAGCCGCGTTCGTCGGCGGCCGCGAGCGCGTTGTGGGTCGCCTCCCGGATGCTCTCGGCGGTCGCCTGGCCGTCGCCGTAGTGAGGCATCGCCGCCGCGTGGATCACGTACTCGGCGTCGAGGTCGTAGGCGTTGGTGACTGCCGTCTCCCCGAGGTCGACCGGCCCCTTCGAGACGGCCGCCTCGTCGAGCTGCTCGCCGCCGCCCCGTCTGAGCGCGCCGGCGACACCCGACCCCATCTGCAGGCTGGTCCCGGCGGCGTTGACGAGTACGTCCGCCGACTGTGCCGCGATGTCGCCCTGGACGACGCGGAACTCCATATCGGGGCGTACGGCCGGTCGGCGAAAAAAAGGTCGGCCCGGTCGCCAGCCCCCTGCAGACACGGGTTTCTTTATACGAAGCGTTCGCAACGCCACTCGATGGACGATACGGACGCGGACCGGGCCGGCGAGGGCCCGTTCGACCGGGTGCTGACGCCCGCGGTGCGCCCGGTCGACGACGGCCCGGACCGGGAGGTCCCCGACGTCGAGGAACTGATCGGCCCCAGACGGACGCTCGAACCGGAGGTCCAGGCGGTCTGGGCGCTGCAGTCGGGGATCACGGCCGCCGTCCTCGGGATCATCGCCGGCATCGCGTTCGCGTTCCTCCCCGTCGGCGGCGCGTGGGTCGGCGCCGCGGTCTTCACCGTCCTGTTCGTCGTGGGCATCGTCTTCTCCGTGCTCCGCTACCGGACCTGGTCCTACGAGGTCCGCGAGGACTCGCTGTACCTCGAACGCGGCGTCGTGACGCGCGTGCGGACCGTCGTCCCGTACGTCCGCATCCAGCACGTCGACGCGAGCCGCGGCCCCCTAGAGCGGGTGTTCGGGCTGGCGACGACGGTCGTCTACACGGCCGGGTCCCGCGGTGCGGACGTCTCGATCCCCGGGCTGACCCCGGAGCGCTCCACCGACCTGCAGACCCGGCTGAAGCAACTCGCCATCGCCTCGGAGGGCGAAGACGCGGTATAATGAAGCTCGACCCGCTCTCGATCCCCTACCGGGCCGGCGAGGCGGTCGTCAGGCTGGCGTGGATCGCCTTCTTCCTCGCCATCGGCTCCACCGGCGTCGGCGGGACGACGGGCGCCGGCACGCTCGTCGTCGCCTACTTCGTCGTCATGCTGGGCTACCAGCTGGTCTACTACCAGCGGTTCGACTACGAACTCACCGACGACACCCTCGACATCGAGTCCGGCGTCGTCTCCCGCCGGAACCGCGAGATTCCGATCCGCCGGGTCCAGAACGTCGACATCAGCCGGAACGTCGTCCAGCGGGTGCTCGGCATCGCCCAGATCAATCTGGAGACGGCGGGGGGCTCCTCGACGGAGGCCTCGCTGAAGTACGTCAGCGTCGAGGAGGCCGAACGCCTCCAGTCGGAGATCGGGCGCCTGAAGCGCGGCGACGAGGCCGTCGACGCGGCCGGCGAGCCGACCGGCGAACCCGCGACCGAGGAGCTGTTCGCCATCACGCCGAAGGAACTCGTCCTCCTGGGCGTCGTCGGCATCGACCTCCGTCTGCTCTCCTTCGTGACGGTGCTGCTGCCGGTCGTGTCGCCGTCGCTGCAGGAGCGGTTCGCCGACCCGCTGGTCGGGCTCGCGGTGACCGCGCCGCTGGCCGCCGTCGCCATCGTCGCGGTCACGGCCGTCGTCAGCGGCCTGCTGGCAGTGACGAACTACTACGGCTTCCGGCTGTCGCGGTCGAGCGACGACCTCCACTACGAGCGGGGCCTCCTCCAGCGGTTCAGCGGCACCATCCCGCTGGGGAAGGTCCAGTCGCTGGCTGTCTCCGAGAACGTCATCGCCCGGCGGCTGGGGTACGCCTCGCTGGCCGTCGAGACCGCGGGCTAC
This sequence comes from Natronomonas salina, assembly GCF_013391105.1. Taxonomy (NCBI): domain Archaea; kingdom Methanobacteriati; phylum Methanobacteriota; class Halobacteria; order Halobacteriales; family Natronomonadaceae; genus Natronomonas; species Natronomonas salina. The sequence goes on along the minus strand of NZ_CP058335.1, from coordinate 387,545 downwards.
GCGCCGGGCGACGCGGGCTCGCAGTCCGCCGTCCCGCTGGCCGACCGCGACCGGGTGTTCGCCCTCGCGCAGTCGGTCGAGGCGTTCCAGGACGTCTCCTTCGAGCGCCCGCCGAAGCGGGCCCGCGAGCGCTACGCCGTCCGATACGGGATCGTCGCCCTGGTGGCGGTCGGCGCCGCCTTCGCCGTCGACCGGTTCACCGGGCTGACGTTCGCGTGGTACGTCACACTCGCGCTGCTGGCGCTGGCGCCGGTCGCCGCCCACCTCAAGTGGCTGAACCTCGGGTACGACCTCCAGCCGGAGTACGTCGTCCTCCGGGAGGGGTTCTGGACCCGGACGATCACCGTCGTGCCGTACTATCGGGTGCAGACGGTCGTCGACTCCCGGACCGTCTTCCAGCGCCGCCGCCGGCTCGCGACCCTCGTGGTCGACACGGCCGGCTCCAGCGGGCTAACCGGGCGGCAGCCGCGAGCCCTCGACATCGACGAGGAGCGAGCGGCGGAACTCCGCGAGACAGTCGCCGACCGGCTGCAGGCCGCCCTGGTCGAGCGCCGCGCGGACCGGCGCCGCGAGCGCCTCCGGTCGATGGCGGCCGACGCCTCCGAAGAGGACCTCACATCGAAGGTCTGAGCCGCGACCCCGGGCGAGTTCAGCGCCGGAAGGGGCCACTACGCTTATTGTCCGGTCGCTGTGACCAACTGTATGGTATCTCGTTCGACTATCGCGGTCGCACTCGTCGTCGCCCTGACGATGCTCGGAGGCTGCTCCGGGATCCTCGGCGACGGCAGCGCGAGCAGCCCAGACGAGTTCGACTACGCGGACGGCTACGACGCCGACGGCATCACCGACGGCGAACAAGCCGCGGAGACGTATCGCCAGGCGCTCTCGAACAAGAGCAGCTACACGGTCAACTACCAGCAGAACCTCTCCGGCGCCGACGCCACCGGGAACTACGACGTCGTCTACCGCGTCGACGTGGACGACGAACGCGCCTACCAGCGGGTCGAGATGCCCGACCAGGACTACGAGGTCGAGTCCTTCCAGGAGAGCGGCCAGCGGGTCGTCCGCGAGGCCAGCGGGGGCAACGAGGAGATCGCCACCGAGGACACCGGCTTCGATCTGGCCAACCTGACCGGTGTCGGCCTCTTCTCGCAGCTGCTCTCGGCGGACGCCGACTACGAGACGAGCGTCGCGGAGCGCGACGGCACGTCGGTCGTCGTCTACGAGACGAGCGGCAACGAGAGCGCCAGCACCGTCCTCGACCTCGGCGACCGGACCCCGATGTCGTTCTCGGCGAGCCTCGCCGTCGACTCCGAGGGCATCGTGCGCTCGGCCAGCTACGACCTGACCTACCTGAACGCGAACGGACAGGAGCAGACCATCACGCTGAACTTCGAGGTGACGGCCGTCGACGACACGTCCGTCGAGCGGCCCGACTGGGCCCAGGACGCATAGACCGTCGACTGCACTGCGGACCTCTCCGTTCTAGCATCCATGACACGTACCACGCTCCTGACCGTCGCCGTCGTCCTGTCGCTGTCCCTGGCCGGTTGCTCCGCCCTCCCGATGTGGGACGACGGCGGGTCGTCCGTTCCCGGTGCCGAAACGGACGGCGTCCCGACCCCCGACCCCGGGGGCGAGGGCGGGGCCGGTCCCGAGGCCGACTACCCCGACGGCTACGGCGCCGGCGGCATCGACGACCCCGAGGGGGCGATGTCGGCGCACCTCTCGGCGCTCGGCGACTCGGACGGCTTCGTCTTCACCTACGACGCGCTGATCCGCGAGGGCGACTCCGAGACCAGCATCGGCGTCGTCAACCAGGCGGACGTCGCCGACGGCGTCGGCTACGAGATGCAGAACCGCCCCGACCGGACCCTGGTGACGTACTTCGAGGACGACCACGCGTACACGCGGCACGAGCGAGGCGGCGACGTCACATACAACGCCACGGACTACGAGTACGATATGTCCCGCTTTACGGGCTACCAGTTCGTCGCGCCGCTGCTCGCGCACGTCGAGTACCGCGACGCCGAGGTCGTCGAGACCGACGAGGGGACCTTCTACCACTACGTCGCCGAGGAAGTGACGGATCCGTCGGGGATACTCCGCAACCAGGTCGACGAGGAGCGCATCGACCGGTTCGACGTGGCCCTCGTCGTCGACGAGGACGGCGTCGTCCGGCACGCGAACTTCGTCGTCGAGGCCGACCGGACCATCACCGTCTCGATGGACGTCGGCGAGATCGACTCGACGGACGCGGAGCGCCCCGAGTGGTTCGACGAGGCCGACGACCCCTGAGACGGCCGACCGTCGGCGACTCGTGGATTCACCGCCGAACGCTTTTCCGCCGTCCGGCCGTCGATACAGCCATGGCACGGGAGATCCGTCACGACGCCCAACAGCCGGAGATACTGGACGAGGAGGACCTCGGCGACGACGGGAAGCTCTACGTCTGTCGCTGCGGGCTCTCCGAGGACCAGCCGCTCTGCGACGGCTCGCACAATGCGACGTCCGACGAGGAGGAGGATACCGTCTACAAGTACGAGGACGACGACCCTGACGGCGAGCGACGCGTCGTCGAGGGCTTCGAGTTCGCCGACGAGTAGTTTGAAACGACCGGCGGCGCTACCCCGGGTATGCAGTACGAAGGCGCGGTGCTGGACCTCGACGGGACCGTCTACCGCGGCGACGAGTTGCTCCCCGGGGCGGCCGCCGCAGTCGAGCGGCTCCGGGAGGCCGGCCTCCGGACGCTGTTCTTCTCGAACAACCCCACGAAGTCCCGCGAGGAGTACGCCGAGCGGCTGGCGGACCTCGGCATCGACGTCGAGCCCCGCGAGGTGCTGTCGGCGGGGACGGTCACCACCCGGTTCCTCGCCGACGAGCACGCCGACGACGCGATATTCCTGATCGGTTCCGGCGGCCTCCGCCGCCAGTTCGAGGCGGCGAGCCTCGACCTCGTCGCCGACGCCACGACCGCCGACGTCCTCGTCGCCTCCTGGGACCGCGAGTTCGACTACGGAGACATGCTGGCGGGCTACCGCGCGCTGGAAGCGGGCGCGACGTTCTACGGGACCGACCCCGACCTCCTCATCCCGGCCGCGGAGGGGATGGTCCCGGGGTCGGGGTCGATCATCAACGCCGTCGGCGGGATCGTCGAGCGGGAACCGCGGAAGATCCTCGGGAAGCCCTCGGCGGAAGCCCAGCGCGCCGCTCTGGAGACCCTCGGCGTCCAGCCGGAGCGCTGCCTCGTCGTCGGGGACCGACTGAACACCGACGTCGAACTCGGCGAACGGGCGGGCATGACGACGGTGCTGGTCAGGACCGGCGTGGCGACCGACGCCGACGTCGCGGAGAGCGCCGTCCAGCCAGACCACGTCATCGACTCGCTGGCCGACGTCGGGCCTGTCCTGGACCTCTGAATCCCGCCCGGAGCCGTTCACTCACGGTGGTTCAGAGCAGATCGGTCGATGAAGCGTCCGACTCGGTTTCGTCGCCGTCCGCCGCCGTCGAGGCCTGGTCGTCCAGAGTTGCTCCCGACGGCCCCTCTTCGACGTCGTCCAGGAGGCCGTCGAAGCTCCAGCCGGCCTGGGTCGCCACGTCGCGGACCGCCCGGAGCCCGCCGCCCGGCACCGAGAGCAGCTTTATCGCGAGGTCGCTGGCGGGCCGGACCGTGTCGGCGGCCTCGTGACCCTGCGCCCGGATGGTCTCGCTCTCGACGGCCCGCTCTTCGACCTGCTCGCGGGTGACCGGGTGCGGCTTGTAGTCGAAGTTCGCGTAGACGTCGAGCTGGTCCGTCAGCCGGTCGGGCTCCTCGCCGGCCTGCGTCGCGACGAGCTCCGCGGCGTTCTGGTGGCCGGAGTTGCTCGGGGGCAGCACCGACCCGGAGTGCTCGAGGCCCTCGCCGATCACGACGGACTGCTGGTAGCTGGAGCGGTTCGACATCGGGAGGCGGTCGGGGTTCGACGCACCGAGCGGGCTGAACTCGATCTGACGGTTCTCGAGGAGCCAGTCGCTCGGGTCATCGCTGTCGTAGCGCTCCTCGAGCGTGGCCGCGGCGCGCTGCATCGCCTTCCGGATGACGGCGTCGCGCTGCTTCTTATGCGAGGCTCGATTGTCCCCGTCGAGGACGTCGAACCAGTCGTGCTCGGTGTCGTCGTCGATGGCGTCGACGAGCGTGACGTCCTCGTTGACCGTCGCGCCGTGGTCGGCGGCGTGGGGGTCGCCGCCGCCCTGCCCGTCGATGGCCGTGGGGTCGTAGTTGAGCGTCGGCGTCTGTTCGCCGAGTTCGTCGCGGAAGACCAGCTCCTGGAGCTCCTTGCGGGTCTCCTCCCAGATGGCCATCCCGCCGTTGTCGTAGGTGCCGTCGGACCCCGGCCGGAACGAGTAATCGATGTCGGCCCACTTCTGGAGCTCCTCGCCCATGGCTTTCAGCTGTCCGTCGACGTGGCCGGGCTGGACCGCGTCGACCATCGCCGGCACCGACCGGGGCGCGTAGGGGTGCTCGACGCCGCAGTCCTCGACGATGTCCGCGACGTCCTGTCGGGTGAGTTCGCCGCCGGTGCGGTCGAGGGCCTCCTCGACGAGACGGGCCATCACGTCGACGCGGTGGACGGTCCCCCACTGCTGTTCCGTGCTGGACTCCCGCCAGCCTGCCGCTGGCGCGTTGTTCCAGTTGACGACGTAGCCGCGGTCGGGGTTCCGGACCGAGGCGCCGACGTTCGTGCCGACGTCGAAGCCGCCCCAGTCGTGCTCGGCGGGGGGCTTCGGTAGCCTGGGGTCGGCGTCGCCGCGGCGCTCGGGGAGCTTCCCCGTGCGGAAGAAGGCGATCTCGTCGTCACTGACGACGTGGAAGTTGAAGCCGAAGGGGAACTCCGAGAGGTACGACTCGAACTCGTCGATGCTGTTCGAGCGGCCCACTTCGGCCCACATGAAGGCGCCCTCGAGTTCCTCCATCCTGGTGGTGGGGCGCTGGCAGTAGGCGATATTCTCCTCCGGATTCCAGGCGATGACCGGCATCGACGTGCCCTCCTGTTCGACGCGGGCGACCTCCTGGCGGACGACGTCGTAGCTCCCGGGGTCGGTCTCCCCCTGCGCGACGCCGCCGACGGGGCTCGTGTAGTGGGTCACCTGCTCGGTGGACATCTCGTGCCACTCGCCGTCCCACCTGTAGCGGTGGCGGTCGTCCTCGTCGAGTTCGACGGCGATGGTGTCGATCATCTCGTCGCCCGAGGTGGTGACCGTCCAGGCGATCTCGGGGGTGCGCCCGATGACGAGCGCCGGGGCCGCGACGACGCCCATCCCGACGACGTCGAACCCGGCGCCGTGCAGACCGATCTCGTAGGGGATGGGTGGCTTGAACAGTCCCATCTGCGGCCCGGCGCCGAGGATCGGCTTGTCGTGGGCGCTGTGCTCGTCGTCGACGATGATGGCGTTGGAGCCGAACCGGAAGCCCTCGAGCATGCCGCGGGCCTCTCGGAGCCCCTCCGTGACGCCATCGGGGACCGTGACGTCCTGGTCGTCCAGTCCCCACGGGACGGCGTCCTTCGCTGCTCGGATGGCGGCCAGTTGCCCGTCGGAGACCTCGTCGTAGTCGAGCGCGCGCTCATCGGTGCCGTCGACCTCGTGCTCGCCGACCGAGCCGTAGTGGTCCTCGGGGACGACGACCCGGTTCAGGTCGCCGTAGGCGTCCCAGGCTTCAGCCTCGGTGTCGAAGTTGTCGAACATCTCGGCGAGCGTTCGGGCGCTCGAGAGGTGGGAGCCGCCGTTGACGCCGAAGAACCCGATGGCGTAGTTGATGAAGGCGATGGAGTCCTCGGGTTTCCACGGCTCCGGCGCGCGGCCGAGCGCGGCGAACTCGCCGGGGAGTTCGCCCTGGGCCGCCAGTTCGACCATCCGACGGTTGACGCCGTCGGCGAAGCCGCGGAGGGCCTCCTTCGTCGTCTCGCTGGCGTCCTCCCACTGGCGGTTGATCTCCTCGCGGCTGTAGAGGTCCCGCCGGACCTCGATGTCCGACGGCAACTGGGCGGGGCCGAGCCACCGGGCGCTCTCGCCGCGGCCGACCAGCCTGAGGGCGTCCATCTGGAACAGCCGGTCGCGGGCCTGGACGTACCCGTTGCCGTAGCTGAGCGAGTAGACGTCGTCGGCGTAGACGTGGCTGACGCCGTACTCGTCGGTGAGGATCTCGATCTCCTCGAGGGTGCCGGACTGGGCGCCGGTCGTGGCGGTCGCCCCGCCGAGCAGTCCCGCGGCGACGGTCCCGGTCGCGCCCATGAAGCTCCGTCTATCCATGCCCTACGGACCCCTTCCCCGCGGGTTAGTTCGTTCGCCGTCGATGGTTGGTAGTTTATACCGGGGGAATCGGTGACAGCGTGTACCGCCTCCGGAGATGCCAATAGAAATGTAGTTGCGTGCTATTGTCTGACAAGATTTTATATAGCAGTATCCCCCATCATCACGTATGCCTTCGGACCACACACCGTACGACTACGGAGACGCGGAGACTGAGGCGCTTGGCGACGACCCGCCACACGAACAGCAGCACGGCCTCGACACGGTCATCGTCGACGGATCGGCGATGAGCTACAGGAGCTACACGAGGGCCGAGGAGGAGTGACAGCGCCGGGCCGGCCGCCGCCGGCCCTCGGGACGGTCGCCGCCGACGGCCGTCCCGGTCGACGTCGCACCGACGGTGGTGTGTGGCTCCTTCTCGACGAGTCCGTCGTCACTGCCCGTAGCTCTCGAACTGCTCCTCGACGGCCGCCAGCTGGTCGTCGCTGAGCTCCGTGGGCTCGAAGCCGGCGGCGCGGGCGCTCAGGTACATCCGCGCGAGGCTCTCGACGTGGACGGCGTTCTCGACGGCCGTCTCCAGGTCCGGGCCCGTGACCACGAGCCCGTGGTTCTGTAAGATGGCCGCCTCGGAGTCGGCCTCGTCCATCGCGGCGACGACCTTCGCCGCGAGTTCGTCGGTCCCGTAGGGCGCGTAGCCCGCTACGGGGACCCGTCGACCGACCGCGACGATCATGTAGTGGATGGGCGGCAGCTCCTCGCCCGCGGTCGCCAGCGTCGTCGTCCACGGCGAGTGGGTGTGGACGATGGCCCCGACGTCGGCCCGCCGGTAGATGGCGGCGTGCATCGGCACCTCGCTGCTCGGCTCCATCCCGCCGCCGCGCCGCTCGCCGTCGACGCCGACGACGGGCACGTCCTCCGCGCCGAAGGCGTCGTAGGGGACGCCGGTCGGCGTCACCGCGAAGGCGTCGCCCGAGCGCCGACTCAGGTTCCCGGTCCGGCCCGGGGTGAGCGACGCGAGGCTCGGGGCGTGCTCGACCACCGACCGGCGTTCCTCGGCGAGCCTCACAACGCCACCTCCAAGACGTCCGCCAGCGAGTCGACCTGGTGGTCCGGGACGTGTTCCGGAGGCGCCTCCTCGTCGACCGAGCCGTTGAACAGGACCGTCTCCAGTCCCACCGCGTTCGCGCCAGCGACGTCGCTCTCGGGCTTGTCGCCGACCATCACCGCGTCGGCGGGTCGGCACCCCAACCGCGAGAGCGGCAGCGAGAACATCACCGACCCGGGTTTCTCGCGGCCGGCCTCCTCGGAGGTGACGATCGCGTCGACCGCGTCGTCGATTCCGAGCTCGCGGAGCTTCCGCAACTGCAGACTGGTCGTGAGGTTGGTCGCGATACCGATTGAGACGCCCGCCTCCGAGAGGGATTTCAGAGTCTCCTGGAGGCCCTGGAACGGTTCCATCGCCTCGACGTAGGCGTCCCAGAACGCTTCGCCCAAGGCCAGGGCGTCCGCGGGGGCCGGCCGTCCCAGGTGGTCTCGCAGGCCATGCTTGAAGTAGAGCGTTCGACTGTGAGAGGCCGCCGTCTCTGCGGTGTCGCGCTTCGTCTCGCGACGGCCCCGCTGGTAGAGGGACTCGAACGCCTCGCGGTCGAGGTCGTAGCCCCGGTCGCGGGCCTCCTCGAAGGCCCCGCGTTTGCCCGCCTCGCGGCAGGGCGGGTAGGGATACAGCGTGTCGTCGAGGTCGAACAGCACGGCGTCGACGGTCATGGTCTGGCGTACGAACAGGAGGGGTATAAGTCGCCGTGTCGATCTAGCAGTGAGGCCGCACCGCCCCCGATCGCTCCGCGACTCCTGGTTATACGTCGGCCGCGGGAGAACGGCCACCGTGATCGAGATACTCACCACCGTCGACCCCGCTGTCGTCCTCCAGATGACGCCCGATCCCGGCGGGGGGATGGGTCCAGGCCCCGTACCGGGCGAAAACCCCGTCACCCAGGTTCTCGGAAGCGCGGTCAGCGCGTTCCTGACGACGCTCGTCGTCGGCGCGATACTGATCGCGGTCGCCGAATCCTACACCGAGGCTCGCATGGCCGATGTCCTGGAAGATCCCGTCGAATCGTTCCTCTACGGGCTGGTCTGTCTCGTGTTCCTGATCCTGGCGATCATCGTCCTCGCCTTCACCGGTATCGGCCTCGTCGTGGCCATCCCGCTGCTGCTTGTCTTGTTCCTCGTGTTGGTTATCGGCGCGTCCATCGCCTTCCTCGCCATCGGCGACCGACTGGTCGGCCACGACGACGGGTGGCTGAAGCCCCTCGTCGTCGGCGCGGCAATCAATGGCGCCCTCGCGCTGACCGGCATCGGCGGCCTCGTCTCCTTCGCCGTCGGCGCCGCCGGCTTCGGCGCGGTGCTGAAGCAGTACCTCGGCTAGTGGAACCCGCGGTCGACGTCGCTCTCCTCGACGAGGTCGTCGAGTTCCTTCGTCAGGAGCTCCTCGGCCTCCTCGAAGGTCTCCGAGAGGTTCTCGAGGCCCTCCGGCCGGTCGTACATGTCGTACTCCATCGGCCCGTGTGCCGGGCTGTCGAGGGCGTCCATCACGTCCTCGAAGAGCGCGTCGCCCGTTGTCGGCGCCTCGGCGTGCGTCTCGATGACGGTCTCGAGCTGTTTGGCGCGCTCCTTCGCCTCGTCCTCGTCCTCGAAGCCGTCGTTGACGCCGAAGCGGCCGCCGCTGTCCTCGCCGGGGAACAGTGGGTCCAGCTCGTCGTCGATCTTCCGGGCGACCCGGGCGCCGACGCCCTGGACTTCGAAGGGGTTCTTCGCGTACGTCTTCAGCTGGTAGACGCCGACCGAGGGGTGGCCCAGGAACATGTCCTCGCCCACGCCGCCGCGGCGGTCGCCCGCGACGGCCCGCCAGCCGCCCGCGTCGGCGTCCGATTCGACGACGTCCTCGAGGATGTCCTGCCAGTCGCGTACGCGCATTGCTACTCCGCTCTCTTCGGCGGACGGGAAAGAACCTGTCGGCCTCCGACGACCGATAGCGTTTTTCCGTCGAGGGCGCACTGGCAGATGTGAACCTGAGGGGCCCGGTCGTCGAAGCGCGCGACCCCCGGACCGTCGAGACGAGCCGTGGGACGTCCGAACTCGCCGAGGTGCTGCTCCGCCCTGAGCGCGGCGCGAGGGAGCCGGTCCAGGTGACGCTGTGGGGGAAGTGGACCGGGACCGCCGACCTGCTGGAGGAGGAGATGGACCTCCTCGTGACAGACGTCGAGGAGCGGGAGTTCCGCGGCGAGACGCAGTACACGACGACCGGCGACTCCGCCGTCGTCGTCGAACCGGACTTCCTCGTCGACGTGACCGACATCCGGGGGTGGGTGCAGTGCCCCCGCGTCTACTACCTGAACAAGCTCACCGGCGTCCCGCTGAAGTACCCGGTCGTCAAGGGGACCGTCGTCCACGAGGTGTTCGGCGACCTGCTCCGGGGCCGCGACCTCGAAGACAGCATCGAGGAGCGCGTCGCCGAAGCCGCCCTCGACATCGGCCTCCTGGGGGAGACCGCCGACTCGGTGGCCGACGACGTCCGGCAGAACGCCGCCGCCATCGAGGGGTGGCTCCAGCAGGGCATCCTCGACGACGACGCCGACTCCTGGCGCTCCGAGCAGACGCTCATCTCCGAGCGCTTCGGCATCAAGGGCCGCGCCGACGCCGTCCGCCGCGGGATGCCGGTCGAACTCAAGACCGGCAAGAACACCACCCGCGACCCCCGCTTCCAGGACAAGGTGCAGGCGGCCTGCTACGCGCTCCTCCTGGCCGACAGCGTCGCCGACGCGCCCGACACGGGCACCCTCCTCTACACCAAGAACACCGCGCTGGACCGCAGCGAGGCCTCCGGCGACCTCTCGCCCGCGAAGGAGTTCTCCATCGGCGGGGGCTTCCTGAAATTCGTCCTCAGGCAGCGCAACGAGATCGCGGCCGCCGAGTTCGATATGGCGGTGCCGACCGGCTACGAGGCCGACGCGAAGTGCGAGTACTGCTTCGAACAGGACACCTGCATGGTGGTCGCCGGTCGCCTCGACCAGGAGTCGAAGGCCGGCCAGATCGGCGAGTCGCTCCCGAAAGCGGAGCGGGACTACTTCGAGCGCTTCTACCGCGCCATCGAGGAGGAGCGCCGCGAGGTCCACCGCGAGTACCGGAAGCTCTGGGAGCAGTCCGCCGAGGAGCGGGCCGACGACGACCGCGCGCTGCTCGACCTGGAACCGCTCGACCGCGAGCCGGTCTCCGGCGGTCGGTGGCGGCTCCGCGCCCGCCGGACCTCCGAGGCCGTCTCGAAGATCCGAGAGGGCGACCGGGTCCTCGCCAGCGACGGTCACCCGACCCGAGGCACCGCCGAACTCGCGACCGTCGAGGAACTCGGCGAGGAGATTGTCGTCACCGCCGACGAGCCGTTCGACCTCCGGCGGCTCGACGTCTACCCCTCCGAGATCGGGGTCGACCGACAGCTCAACGGTCTGCACGACGCCATCCTCCGCGGCGACCCCGACCGGAAGGACGTCCTCTTCGGCCGCCGCGACCCCGAGTTCTCCGGGCCCCGGGAGACCTACATCGACAACAACGACGCTCAGGACGAGGCCGTCAACGCCGCCGTCCGGGCCGACGACTTTGCGCTCGTCCACGGCCCGCCCGGTACCGGGAAGACCTACACCCTCGCGCGGACCGTCCGCGCGCTGGTCGACGACGGCGAGCGCGTCCTGCTGTCGGCGTTCACCAACCGCGCGGTCGACAACGCGGTCGAGGCCCTCGAGGAGCAGGGCTTCACCGACGTCGTCCGCTGGGGGTCGGAGAACGGCGTCCGCGACGACATGCAGCAGTACCGGATGCAGCGCTCCGGCGACCCCCGGGAGCGCGCCGCCGAACTGCAGGACGCACAGGTCGTCGCCGCCACGACGGCCGCCTGCGGCTCCCGCGCGCTGAAACAGCAGCAGTTCGACGTCGCGGTCGTCGACGAGGCCGGCCAGCTGACCGAGCCGGGGACCTTCCTCGCCGCCAACCTCGCCCACCGGTTCGTCCTGGTCGGCGACCACGAGCAGCTCCCGCCGGTCGTCCGCGCGGAGAACGACCTCAAGGAGTCGCTGTTCGAGCGCCTCATCGAGACGTACCCCGAGGCTGGCGTCATGCTCGACCGCCAGTACCGCATGAGCCAGCGGGTCCAGTACTTCTCCAGCCGGGAGTTCTACGGCGGCGAGTTGCGCCCTGCGACCGGAGAGGTGGCCGCCCAGCGTCTCTCGGACCTGCCGGGCGTCAACGCCGACGCGTTACCGCCGGAACTGCGGGACCCAGTCTCCTTCGTCGACCCCGGCGGCGCGGCCGACGGGAACACCAACCCGATCGAGGCCGACCGGGTCGCGGGGATAGTCCAGTCGTTCCTCGACGCGGGCGTCGACCGCGAGGACATCGGCGTCATCGCGCCGTTCCGCGCCCAGGTGGCCCAGATCTCGCGACGGCTCCCCGACGTCACCGTCGACACCGTCGACCGGTTCCAGGGCTCCTCGAAGGAGGTGATCGTCATCTCGTTCGTGGCGACCGACGACCTCGGGAGTCCCATCTTCGAAGACTACCGGCGGGTGAACGTCGCGCTTACGCGCGCGAAGAAGGCGCTTGTCCTGGTGGGCGACGAAGGGGCGCTCCGGAGCGTGCCGTTCTACGAGCGGATGCTGGAGTGGGCGGACGGGAGCTAGCTGGATTAGCATCCGCGCGACCGTAGGGAGCACGGTTCTACGGCGGCGAACAGCGGGAGCCGCCGGGGAGTTTTCCCCAAGTTTTTGTGAAGAGCGGTTCCGCACCTCCGGCGCGGAACCCGAGGAGTAAAAAGTGGGTTTAGAGATGCGGCGCGTCGATCTCCATGATCTCGGCGGCCTCCTCGGGCGTGGCGGGCTCGCGGCCGACGTTGCGGGTCATCTCGGCGGCCTTGGCGACGAGTTCGGGGTTCGTCGACATCTCGCCGTTCGGGAGGTAGAAGTTGTCCTCCAGGCCGACGCGGACGTTGCCGCCCATAGCGAGGGCGGCCGAAACGAGCTGCCACTGCTCGCGGGAGATACCGATGACCTGCCAGTTGGCGCTGTCGGGGAGCTGGCGGACCTGGTGGGCGAGGTTCTCGATCGTCGGCGGGATGCCGCCGAGGACGCCCATCACCAGCGAGAAGTTGATGGGGTGTTCGAGGTCGCCGGACTTGACGAACGGCCGGATGTTCCCGATGTGGCCGGTGTCGAAGCACTCGAGTTCGGGCTTGACGCCCGAGCCGTTCATCGCCGTCAGGAACTCGCGGATCTCGTTGAACGGGTTGTCGAACACCATGTCGAAGACGAAGTCGTCGCGGCTCTCGCTGTACTTCGCGTAGTTCATCGAGCCCATGTTCAGCGCGGCGATGTCGGGCTGGACCTCCTCGACGTACTCGACGCGCGTCTCGACGGGTTCGTGGAGCGCGCCCGTCGAGAAGTTGATCAGGATGTCGGTGCGTTCGCGGACTTCGTCGTAGATCTCCTGGTAGATCTCGGTGTCGAAGGTCGGCGAGCCGTTCTCGGTGCGGGCGTGGATGTGCGCGATCGCGGCGCCGTTCTCGCGGGCCGCGGCGGCGTCCTCGGCGATCTCCTCGGGGGTGTACGGGATCGCCTCGCACTGGTCGCGGGTGGTGAGCGCGCCGGTGAGCGCCGCGCTGACGATCGCCTTCTCGGGGTCGTTGCCTTTGACGGATTCTTGTTCGATGGTCATCGGTGGGTGGTGTGGGGATAGTCGTCGGGTCAGTCGTCGGTGTCGGGTCGGCCCTTCCAGTCGGGTTCGGAGTCGGTGAGGAAGGAGTTGAACCCCTCCTCGGCGTCGTCGCTCATCGCGAGCATCGTCACCATCTCGCGCATGTAGTCGAGCGCCTCGGAGAAGCCCATCTCCCGCTGGTTGTAGAAGGACTCCTTGCCGATCTCGATCATGAACGACGAGGGGCCGGCGAGGTCGTCGACCAGCGAGTCCAGTTCGGCGTCGAACTCCTCCGGCGGGACGAGATCGGTCGTGAAGCCGATGTCGTGGGCCTCCCGGGCGTCGATGTGCTCGCCGGTGAACAGCAACTTCAGCGCCTGCTTCTCGTTGACCGTCCGCATGATGGGGACGAGCGCCTGCGCGGGGAAGATGCCGATGTCGACCTCCGGCGTCCCGAAGGTGGCCTCCTCGCTGGCGACGATGACGTCGCAGGCCGCGGCGAGGCCCATCCCGCCGGCGAGGCAGTAGCCCTCGACGGCGGCGACGGTGAGGGCGGCGGTGTCGACGGCGGTCTCGATGAGGTCCTTCATGCCGGCGAAGCCCTCGCGGTAGGCCTGCGAGCCCTGGCCGACTGCGCTGGCCATCGACTTGATGTCGCCGCCGGCGCAGAAGGTGCCCTCGGCGCCCCGGATCACGACGACCCGGGCCGGCCCGTCGTCGGCGTACTCGAGGACGCCGAGGAGCCCCTCGATGACGTTCTCGTTCAGGGCGTTGCGGTCCTCGGCCCGGTCGATCGTCGCCCGGACCACGAGGTCGTCGGCGGCGACCTCGACGTCCAGGTCCTCGTTGGAGAGTTCCTCGCTCGTAGCCATCCTGCCTGTGGCATGTGGGGGCATTCCTATCATGATTTCGGACGGTCGGAAACGAACAATTAGTTTAACCGTGAAATTGGGAACCGGAGTTCAACCGACCGATCCCGGCGGACGGAGATTTATGCTACCGCATCCCAAACCCCCAGGACATGTCGACCGACCCGATAGACTACGGGCAACTGGACGAGGGCCGGGACTGCAACTACTGGGAACTCGACCCGACCCTCCGGTTCGAGGCCCGACGCGTCTACCCGGACGACGAGTACGAGTGGGCCGAGGACGTCCTCTCGGAGTTCGGCGAAGTCCTCGGCCACCGGATGGCCGACACCGCCGACCGGATCGACGAGGAGGGCCACGAACTGAAGTCCTTCGACAAGTACGGCGACCGGCTCAACGGGGTCCGGTACCACCCGTTCGTCGAGGAGCAGGAGCGGATCGCCTACGAGGAGTTCGGCATCACTCACGACGCCTTCCACGCGCCGCCGGGCCGCGACGAACCGGTCGGGCTGAGCCACGTCCTGATGATGCAGACGCTGCTCTCCTACGTCGACGGCGGGTTCTGCTGTCCGGTCTCGATGACCACCGGTGCGGCCATCGTCCTCGAGAAGTTCGACGACGGCGACCTAGCGGAGTACTTCGAGGGGCTGACGTCACGCGACCTGGAGGAGCACATCGAGGGCGCGATGTTCCTGACCGAGGAGCAGGGCGGCTCCGACGTCGGCGCCAACGAGGTCCGGGCCGAGCGGACCGGCGAAGACGGCGTCTACGAGCTCTACGGCGAGAAGTGGTTCTGCTCGAACATCGACGCGGAGGGAGCCCTTGCGCTCGCCCGCACCCCCGACGCCCCGGAGGGCGTCGAGGGCCTGTCGCTGTTCCTCGTCCCGCGGACGAAGCCCGACGGGGAGGTCAACGAGTCGCACTTCCGCCGTCTGAAGGACAAGCTCGGCACCATCTCGGTCCCCACCGGCGAGATCGAGTTCCAGGGCGCCGAGGCGTACCTCGTCGGCGAGGAGGGCGAGGGCTTCAAGTATATGGCCGAGATGATGAACTTCGAGCGGCTGACCAACGCCACCGGCGCCATCGGCATCATGGGCCGGGCGCTGCTGGAGGCGAAGGTCCGCGCCGCCAACCGCGAGGCCTTCGGGAGCGCCCTCGAGGAGAAACCGCTGATGCGCCGCGACCTCGTCGACATGGCCGTCGACTACGAGGCCGCGAGCGTCTTCACCTTCGAGGGCGCCCGGTTGCTCGACGAACGGGAACGGACAGACGCAAAATCGGGCGACGACGCCTACCAGTTGATGCGGCTGTTCGTCCCGGTCGCGAAGTACAAGACCGCCCGCATGGCCGTCGAGACGACCTCCTACGCGATGGAGGTCCTCGGCGGCAACGGCTACGTCCGCGAGCACACCACCGAGCGCCTCCTCCGCGACGCGCAGGTCCTCCCCATCTGGGAGGGCCCCTCGAACATCCTCGCCCTCGACACCCTCCGGGCGCTGAATCGCGAGAACGCCCACGAGGCGTTGCTCCCCTACGTCCAGGAGAAGCTCGACGGCGTCGAGCACCCGCTGCTGGAGGACCTGGCGGACGAGGTCGAATCGGCGTTCCTCGAACTCCAGAACGCCCTCGGGACGCTGGCGACCGAGGACGGCGACTACGCGCAGTACCACGCCAAGCGGCTCTCGGACCTCATCTTCGACGTGGTCACGGCGGCGCTCCTGCTGGCGGAAGCCCAGTCCCAGATCGACGAGGCCGGGAACGGTCGGAAGGCGATGGTCGCCAAGCGGTTCGTCCAGACCCGGTTCGGGACGGAGGACGCCTACGGCGTCACCTCCGGCGAACGGTTCGGGATGGAGGACGACGCGTTCGCCGCCATCGCTCACCACGCCGCTGTCGACCCCGAGTCGCTGGTGGAGACGGCGCCGGCCGACGACTGACGGTCACGCCTTCCCCGACGTGCTGCAGCCGTCGCTCGCGGTTTCGCGAGAAGGTGCAGAAAGCCTGGAGAGCTTCAGAGCCGGTGGCTGAATACGGTCTCCTCGAGGGCCTCGTCCACGAGCGAGGACGGCGTGGACTCGTCCGTCTTGATCGGAACCATCGGCGCACCGGTGTTGGTCTCGTCGGTGTAGCGGGTCATCGTGGGTGGCGCGCTCTCGCGCTGTATCGGACGAAACCGGCGGAGGAGTATAAACCTAATGAACTATAATGTTAAAATTCCTCTTTCTCCTTAAGGTGGTCTAGTCGAGGACGTATTTCGGGTCCGACCAGCGGTCAGGTCCGGTCTCGATTCCAGTACCGGTAAGTCCGCCCGCGCCGAAGCCGGGACATGGACGCCGAATCGACGGTGCGCGCGTACTACGAAGCGCTCCGGGCGGGCGAACCGCTGTCCCCGTTCTTCGCCCGCGAGGAGTCGACCGTCAAGTTCGGCATCGGCGAGCGGCTGACCGGGTACGACGAGATCGAGTCGGGGCTCCGCGAGCAGACCGAGACGACCGAGGGATGGACCGTCGAGAGCGACCGACTGGTCGTCACCGAGCGAGCTGACCACGCCTGGTTCGCCGACGACGTGTTCATGGCCTGGAACGACACCGAACGGGGCATCCGCTACGAGTTCGAGACGCGCTGGAGCGGGACGCTGGAGCGCCGCGAGGACGCAGCCGATACCGACGGCGCGTCGACGCCCGACACGGACTGGCGCTTCGTCGGGATGCACGTCTCCACGGAGGGTGGGACCTGATGGTCGACCCCGTCACGGACGAGGACCGCGAGCGGACGATGCTGTACGTGAAGGTCGGGCTCACGCTGCTGGTCGGGCTCTCCGCCGGGCTCATCGCCTCGCAGGGCGACGGCTCCATCGAGGTCGTCGGCGGTGCCGTCCTCGCCGGACTGGTCCTCGGCGCCGTCCTCGCCTGGTACCTCGTGCCGGACGCGTCGGCCGTCTCGCCGGCCTCGAGGCGTCGCTACCGCAAGTAGTTCCGGGTCCGGCGGACGCAGTACCGGTTCCGTTTTCGTTATAAGCGCCAGGACCCACGTGTCTGTATGGCACGCGCAGCCGTCGTCGGCGCCGACATGACGGAGTTCGGCGTCCACGACCGATCCCTACAGGAGCTGTTCGGCGAGGCCGCCCTCGGCGCGTTCGCCGACGCCGGCGTCGAACCCTCGGCGGTCGACGCCTTCTACTTCGGCAACGCGATGGGCGGACAGACCGAGAACGACACCCACCTCGGGCCGAAACTCGCCTCCCACGTCGGCATCGCCGGCGTCCCGGTCCAGCGCTTCGAGGACGCCTGCGCCACCTCGGCCAACGCGTTCAAGAACGCCGTCGAGGCCGTCGAGGCGGGCATCCACGACGTCGTCCTCGTCGGCGGCGTCGAGCGGTGCACCCCCGAGACCGGCAAGGACACCGCGGAGATGACCCGCATCTTCGCCTCGGCCTCCCACCGGCAGTACGAGCAGCCGACGGGCCTCACCTTCCCGGGCGTCTTCGCGCTGTTCACCAAGCGGCACATGCACGAGTACGGGACGACCGAGGAGCAGCTCGCCGAGGTCGCCGTCAAGAACCACGGCAACGGCGCGCTGAATCCCAACGCGCACTTCGGGAAGGAGACGACCGTCGAGGAGGCCCTGGAGGGGCCGGTCGTCGCCGACCCGTTCCGCCTGATGGACTGCTGTCCGTTCTCCGACGGCGCGAGCGCGGTGGTCGTCGTCAGCGACGACGCGGCCGACTCCTACGACGAGCCGGTCGACGTCGGCGGCGTCGGCCACGCGACGGACGTGGTCCCCATCTGCGACAAGGAGACGCCGCACGTCACGCAGGCCGCCCGGGACGCGGCCTCCCAGGCCTACGACCAGGCCGGGACCTCGGCCGACGAGATGGACTTCGCCGAGGTCCACGACTGCTTCACCGGCGCGGAGATCCTCGCCAGCGAGGCCATCGGCTTCGTCGAGGACGGCCAGGGCGGCGCCGCCGCCGAGGAGGGCGTCACTGCCCGCGACGGCGAGCGGCCCATCAACCCCTCCGGCGGGCTGAAGGCGAAGGGCCACCCCATCGGCGCGACCGGGACCGGACAGATCGTCGAACTCGCGGAGCACCTCCGCGGGGACGCGGGCGAACGGCAGATCGAGGGCGCAGAGCGCGCCGTCGCGCACAACCTCGGCGGGGACGCCGCCACGACCGTCGTCACCGTCATGGAGGCACGAGAATGAGCGAGACACTGACCCACGGCGAGTGGAACCGCGCGGTACAGGAGGGCGAACTGCTCGGGCAGCACTGTGAGGAGTGCGACCACACCCAGGGGACGCCGAAGGCGGCCTGCCCCTACTGCGGGTCGACGGACCTCGAGACCGTCGAGCTGCCGACCGAGGGGGAGGTCTACACGGAGACGACCATCAACGTCCCGCCGGAGGGCATCGACGAGCGCGGCTACCAGGTCGCCGTCGTCCAGGTCGGCGACGCCCGGGTGATGGGCCGGCTCGTCGACCAGGAGATAGACATCGGCGACCGGGTTGTCCTCAGCGGCTTCGACGAGGACGACCAGGGCAACGCCACGCCGCGGTTCGAGGCGCAGTAACTCAGCTGCCGAGCCGCCCCGCGGCGACCTCGGCGGACGCGCGCTGTTTTCCGCTCAGGTCCGCGACGCAGCGACGGCAGAACTGGTAGCTCGGGTCGTTGGGAGCGCCGCAGGTGGGACAGGACACCGAGTCGTCCGGCACCTCCGGGGGTTCGTCCGTTTGCTGGACCGCTCGCTCGTCTGCACTCGCCTCGCGCTCGAGGAGCCGACCGTCCCCCGAGTGGGCCACCCGGTAGACGTAGGCGGCGACGACCGCGTGGAGGACGACCAGCAGGAGGGCGACCGCCGCGACGAAGGCGAGCGATTCCATGGTCAACGTGCATCTACGGGCCGACGGTACTTAGAGGTTCGTCGGCCGACCGGCTCCGGAGTCGGCCGGCAGTCCCGGCCGACCGCACTCACACCCGGGCCAGCCACTTCGCGGGGTCGTCCAGTTCCTCGTCGGTCGGGAGGTTCTTCGGGTCCTCCCAGACGACCGCCGCGCCGGCGACCCCTCGGGCGTCGGCGACCGCGTCGAAGAACGCCTTGCCGCGCTCGTACTGCTCGCGTTTCATGCCGAAACCGAGCAGCTTCCGGATGAGCTGGGAGACCGGGCCGACGTTCTGGCGGCGGGCGTCGAGCTTCTCGCGGAGGTCCTCGTACTCCTGGTCGAACGCCCGGTCCATGACCAGCTCGGCGTACCCCTCGACGGCCGTCATGGTGACGTTGAGCTCCTCGAGCGCACTCCGGTCGAAGCGTCCCGAGGCGAGCTTCGAGACCGCTTCCTCCATCGAGTCCTCGAGGTGGGGGCCGAGCCACGGCGCGGCGCCGAACTCGGCGGCGTGGGCGACCTCGTGGAAGGCGATCCAGCGGCGGAACCGGTCGCGGTCGACGTCCAGCGTCCCCGCGACCTTCTCGATGTTGGGGTGGACGAAGTAGAGCTCGTGGTCGGCGTCGCCGAGGAGGATGGGGTCGTACTGCCCGAGGACGTTGTTCGCGAGGAACCCGAGCGTCACCGCCATCGAGCCGGTGTTGGCGGCGCGGGCCAGCGACGGGGAGAAGCTGGCCTTCTCCTCGATGGGCGCCAGCAGGCGCTCGAACGTGGTGACGTTGGCGTCGATCCAGTGGTGTCGGTTCTGCACCTGGACGCGGTCCGGCAGGTCGAAGTCGACGCCGCCGGCCTCGCGGATGCCGTCGCGGGCGTCGGCGACGTCGTCGGCGTACCGTTGCTGCTCGGCCTCGGAGAGGGTCAGGTCCCCCGGGTCGGTCGCGGCGCGGGCGGCGGTGCCGACGGCGCTCCAGTCGACGGCCCCGTCGCCCTCGGCGTCGGCGACGGCGCGGACGGCGCGAAAGAGACTCACGGTCCCCCTTACCAACCACGCGACAAAGGCCTTCCGGGTGGTAACACCGCCGTCCGCGAACGGTTATGTGCCTGCCGGCCCTCTCTCCGACGTGACCTGCCCCTACCTGGAGTACCGCGAGGAGAGCGACGGGACGGCCTTCGAGACCGAACGGGCCTACTGCACCGCCGTCGAGTCGTTCGTCCAGCCGATGCGGGCGGACATCTGCAACGACCGGTACGACCTCGAGCACTCGACCGACTGCGAGTACTACCTCGCAGCCGAGGGGGAGCGAGAGCCGACGGAATGAGCTACCAGACGTACCTCGACGCCGAGCCGGTGATGATCACGGCGGCGCTCACCGGCGGCGTCCACGGCAAGGAGGCCAGCCCCCACCTCCCGGAGACGCCCGAGGAGGTCGCCGAAGCTGCGGCCGCCTGCGAGGCGGCCGGCGCCGCCATCGTCCACCTCCACGCCCGCCGCGAGAACGGCGAACGCGCCTTCTCCCGGGAGCGGTTTCAGGAACTGACCGAGGCGGTCCGCGACCGGACCGACCTCGTCGTCCAGCACTCGACCGGGGGGACCGGGGCCCCGGACGACCTGCGCCACGAGCCCCTCCGGACCGATCCCGCGCCGGACATGGCCTCCCTGGATATGGGTCCCCTGAACCGCTATCAGCACCTCACCTCCGAGAACACCCGTGGGCTGGTCGAGTCCCTCGCCGAGGAGATGCTGGACCGGGGCATCAAGCCCGAGATGGAGCTGTTCAACGGCGGCCACGTCAACGAGGTCTACGAGCTGCTCGAGCGCCGTCCCGGCCTGCTGGAGGAGCCCCTCTACGCGACACTTATCTTCGGCGGCGGCACGACGGAGCGACCGACGCCCGACAACTTCCGGCGGCTGATCGACCTGCTCCCGGACGGAACGCTGTTCAACACGCTCGGGTTCGGGCAGCACCAGCTCCCGTTCGCCGCGATGGCGATCGTCTTCGGCGGCCACGTCCGCGTGGGCCTGGAGGACAACCGCTACTTCCGGCGGGGCGAGCTCGCGACGAACGAGCAACTCGTCGAACGGGCGGCGACGCTCGCGGAGACGCTGGAACGTCCGGTGGCCTCACCGGACGAGGCCCGGGACATCCTGGGTATCTGAGTAATCCGATCGGTCGGCTCGAGTCGTAGCCGTCGCTGGGGATTCGATCACCAGCGAAAATCGTTCATCCGGAGACGGTTCCACAGCGCCGGTCGATCAGGCCTTCACGTCGGCGACCTCGAACTCCTCGCCCTCCGGGTCCTCGCCGCCGCCCGCGACCTTCTTGCGGACGACGAACGCCACGGCGGCGAGGAAGACAAGGCCGACCAGTGCGCCGACGAGCTTCCCCTTCGACGAGGACGATTCCGGCTCCGGCGGCTCGTCGCTCGCGGCGACCTCCTTCCGGCCGCTGCTGAACGGCGCGTTCGCGGTCAGGCTCGAATCGTCGAGGTGCAGCTCGAGGAACGTGATGTCCACCATGTCTGGACGTTCGCGGGTCAGCCACTTATAGCATGGCACGGCACTTGCACCCCGGCGAGCGGACTCGTGTTCTCGACGGCGGCCGGGACGTTCTTGTGCGACCCGACCCCGGTTCGACCCATGGACGACGACCAACGGCGGTTCCTCGACGACCTGCTGTCGACGGCGACGCCCTCCGGCTTCGAGACGGCCGGCCAGCGCGTCTGGCTCGACTACGTCGACGAGTTCGCCGACGAGACCCGCGTCGACGCCTACGGCAACGCCGTCGCGGTCCACGAGGGCGACCCCGACGCCCCCTCCGTCGCGGTGACCGGCCACTGCGACGAGATCGGCCTGATGGTCCGGGATATCACCGACGACGGCTTCCTGAAGCTCTCGAGCATCGGCGGGTCGGACCGGACGGTCACGCGCGGGCAGAACGTCCACGTCCACACGGACGACGGCGTCGTCGACGGCGTCATCGGCCAGGTGGCCATCCACCTGCGGGACGCGACGACGGACGAGTACGCCGACATCAACGAGCAGTACGTCGACGTCGGCGCCGAGGACGGCGACGAGGCCCGGGAGCTCGTCGACGTCGGCGATCCGATCACCTTCGACACCGAGGTTCGCGACCTCCGGGGCGACCGCGTGGCCGCCCGCGGGATGGACAACCGCGTCGGGATCTGGACGGCCGCCGAGGCGTTCCGTCGGGCGGCCGAGAGCGACCCCGCCGCGACCGTCTACGCCGTCTCGACGGTCCAGGAGGAGGTCGGGCTGAAGGGGGCGAAGATGGTCGGGTTCGACCTCGAACCCGACGTCGCGGTGGCCGTCGACGTCACGCACGCGACCGACCACCCGGAGGGGCCGGGCGACAAGGGCAGCGGGATCGAACTCGGCGAGGGAGCGGTCGTCTCGCGGGGGAGCGCGAACCACCCCGAGCTCGTGGCCCTCGCCAGGGACGCCGCGGCGGACGACGACGCCGACGTGCAACTGCAGGCCACCGGGAGCTTCACCGGCACCGACGCCGACGCCTTCTACACGACTCGGGGTGGCATCCCCTCGCTGAACGTCGCTATCCCGAACCGGTACATGCACACCCCCGTGGAAGTGGTCGACCTCGCCGACCTCGAGTCGGCGGCGGCGCTGCTGGCCGGCGTCGCCGCGAGGAGCGCGGAGGCGGCGCCCTTCGGCGTCGATATCTGACGACGGTCGGTGCGTTTATACTGCCGGCGCGTGCGACTTTCGGTATGACAGACCGACCCCTCGACGTGCTCGAAGAGACGCTCGGCGACGAGGTGAGCGTCACGCTCAAGGGCGGCGAGATGTACGACGGCGTCCTCGCGGGCTACGACCAGCACATGAACCTCGTCCTCGAGGAGGGCGACAACGTAACGATTATCCGCGGCGACAACGTCGTCTCGATACAACCATGACTGGAGCCGGGACCCCGAGCCAGGGCAAGAAGAACAAGACGACGCACGTCAAGTGCCGACGCTGCGGCGAGAAGTCCTACCACAAGCAGAACAAGGTCTGTGCGTCCTGCGGCTTCGGCAAGACCGCCAAGCGCCGCGACTACGCCTGGCAGTCGAAGCAGAACGAGTAATCACCGTTCTTCTCGCGCAGTTTCTCGAATCCCGACACGGCCGGTAGCCGCTGCTGTCCTCTCCGTTCGACGCCCTCCACGGCGATTCTGACCGGTCACCTCTCGGGATAGGGAGGCGACGGATCCGATTGCGCACGAACGTGCATATACACGTCCGTGCTTGTGGCCCGAGCACACACGATGGAGTGGGTTTTTACCGCTGGACGACTGACCCACATCCATGCCAGACGGCCGGCACCCGGAGGGGCCGACGGAGAAATGCGGCGTCGTGGGCGTCTCGCTGGACGACCGCGACGCGGCGCGACCACTGTACTACGCGCTGTACGCGCTCCAGCACCGGGGCCAGGAGTCCGCGGGGATCGTCACCCACGACGGCTTCCAGCAACACAGCCACGTCGAGATGGGGCTGGTCGGGGACGCCTTCGAGGAGGGGGACCTCGACGGCCTCACCGGCGCCACCGGCATCGGGCACGTCCGCTACCCGACCGCCGGCAGCGTCGACTCCTCCTGCGCCCAGCCGTTCTCGGTGTCGTTCAAGTCCGGCTCGCTCGGCCTGAGCCACAACGGCAACCTCGTCAACGCCGACGAGGTCCGCGAGGAGCTCGCCGCCAGCGGCCACGCCTTCACCAGCGACGGCGACACCGAGGTCATCGCCCACGACCTCGCGCGGAACCTCCTCGAGGCCGACCTCATCCGCGCCGTCAAGCGCACGATGGGCCGCATCCACGGCTCCTACTCGCTGACCATCACCCACGACGACACCGTCCTCGGAGTACGCGACCCCGAGGGCAACCGCCCGCTCTGCATCGGGGAACTCGAGGACGGCTACATGCTCGCCTCCGAGTCCGCCGCCATCGACGTCCTCGACGGCGACCTCGTCCGGGACGTGAAACCCGGCGAGCTCGTCGTCCTCGACGACGACGGCGCCGGCTTCGACTCCTACCAGCTCGTCGAACCCGAGAACACCGCCCACTGCTTCTTCGAGCACGTCTACTTCGCCCGCCCGGACTCGCGCATCGACGAGAACCTCGTCTACGACGTCCGCCGCGAACTCGGCCGCAAGCTCTGGGACGAGTCGGGCGTCGACAGCGACGTCGTCCTCCCCGTCCCGGACTCCGGCCGGGCGTTCGCCTCCGGCTACGCCGAGGCAGCGCAGGACGACGGCGCCGACGTCGAGTTCGCCGAGGGACTGATGAAGAACCGCTACGTCGGCCGCACGTTCATCATGCCGACCCAGGACGCCCGCGAACGGGCCGTCCGACTCAAGCTCAACCCCATCAAGGACGTCGTCGAGGGCAAGACCGTCACCGTCATCGACGACTCCATCGTCCGCGGCACCACCTCCACCCAGCTCGTCCAGCTGCTGAAGGACGTCGGCGCCGAGGAAGTGCACATGCGCATCGGCGCCCCCGCCATCGTCGCCCCCTGCTACATGGGCATCGACATGGCCTCCCGCGAGGAGCTCATCGCCGCCGGCCGCGACGTCGAGGAGATCCGCGCGGAGATCGAGGCCGACTCCCTGGCGTACCTCTCCATCGACGCCGTCGCCGACGCCCTCGGCGAGACGCGGGCCGACCTCTGTCTCGGCTGCGTCACCGGCGAGTACCCCTACGACATCGAGGGCGAGGCCACCGACCGCGACGTAGCCCGTCCCGATATCGAGGGTGCCCAGGCTGGCCTGGCAGGCGACGACTAGCCACGTTCTGCACGCGAAGATGGGTGGCGCTGGAGGCGAGACACCGCTCGCTGCGCTCGCACGGATGCTTCGTTCGTTCTCCCTCGAAGGCTACAATCCCAGTGCGCCGAGCAGGTCGAAGCCGACGTCCAGATACTCGACCACCTTGAAGCCGAGGTAGATGCCGACGATTCCGAGGAGGCCGGCGACGGTCGGGGGCGCGGGGATGGGGACGCCGACGTACGCGAAGACGGCGCCGGCGACGAACCCGGTCAGAAGCGCCAGGACCGCGATGCTCACGTCTGTCATGTCGGAAGGGCCGAGTGGCTGGGACAAAGGGGTTGTGCCGGGAGCGTCAGCGCTCCTCGTCGCCCATCATCCGCCGGTGGTAGGCGCGCTCCCAGGTCCGGAACGACCGGTACTCCTGGATGCCGTCCTCGCCGTCGCCGTGGACGATGATGGGGAACGCGTAGCGGATGACGGCCACGAACACGGAGACGTTCACGAGGAAGTAGCCGAACGCTGCGGAGACGAGGTCGGCCTCCATCGACGGCGGCGCGACGGCGACGCCGAGGATCGACACCGCGTACAGCAGCAGCGACAGGACCCCGAGGATGACGAAGAACCCGAGGTAGCCGAGGCGCTGGGCGTTGTGGTGGATGCGGTGGGCCGCCGGCGTGTCGCCGTCGCGGAGCCAGTTCTCCCAGGAGAGCACCGGGCCCTCCAGGTGCTCGTTGATCTTGTTCTCGAGGTGCGAGAGGTACCGCCCGGCGCGCATCATCCGGCTCTGCTCGACGATCCACAGCGCGATGGAGATGGTGACGACCGGCGGCAGTGTCGCGATGATGAGCTCGAACGTCGGGTCCTCTTCGGTGAGCTGCGGGAGCACGCCGCTGAACTGCAGCCCGTAGATGACGGCCACCACGACGGCGCCGCTGAGGATGACGCGGTTCTGGAACTGGATGCTCTGGAGGATCTCCGAGCGGAGCTCCTCGTGCATCCGCAGCATGACCTCGACCTCGTCGTCCATGGCCGTCCCTGCGAGCTGAGGGGATTAACGCTTTCGGACTGGATTCTTCTGGATGGTAGTTAGCTAGAACGGAGTATCGGCCGGCCGCTGTCTCCCCTCCCTCGAAGCGCCGGGACCGAGACGCTTTCCCCCGTACGGTCCCTTGGTTCTTCCAGCACAGCAATGATGGAGGAAGCCGAGTCCGTCCTGCGGAACGACCCCGTGATGGCCGAACTCGTCGACACCTACGACCCCTACACCGAGCGGAACTGGGGCGAGTACGAACGGCTCTGCGTCTCGATCATCAACCAGCAGCTGTCGACGGCGAGCGCGGCGGCCGTCCGGGGGCGCGTCTTCGACCTCCTCGGAGAGGTGACGCCGGAGACCGTCCTCGCCGCTGACGAGGCGGCACTCCGGGAGGCCGGGCTCTCGGCCTCGAAGGTCGAGTACCTCCGGAACGCCGCCCGCGCGTTCCAGGAACGAGACTACACCAGAGAGGGGCTGGCCGACCTCACCGACGAGGAGGTGGTGGACATCCTCACCGAGATCCGGGGCGTCGGCGAGTGGACCGCCCACATGTACCTCCTGTTCGTCCTCGAGCGGCCGGACGTGCTGCCGCTCGGCGACCTCGCCATCCGCCGCGGCATCGAGGCCCTCTACGCGGACGGGTCGGCGATGAGCCGCGACGAGATGCGCGAGATCGCCGAGGACTGGCGGCCCTACCGGTCGGTCGCCACGCGGTACATCTGGGCCGACTACGAGGCGGAGTAACGGATCACTCGGCCGGACACTCGGAGGGGTCGAGCCGGTCCGCGCCGGTCCCGGTGACCGGCTCGGCGGGGGAACCCGCGACGGTGATCTCCGGCGGCACGTCCTGGACGACGACGCTCCCCGCGCCGACGGTCGCGTTCTCGCCGATGGTGATGTCCCCGAGCAGCGTCGCGTTCGCGCCGACGGAGACGCCGTCCTCCAGCGTCGGGTGGCGCTTCTCGCGGCGCATCGTGTCGCCGCCGAGCGTGACGCCGTGGTACATCAGCACGTCGTCGCCGATGTCGGCGGTCTCGCCGACGACGACCGCGGCGCCGTGGTCGATGAACAGTCGCCGGCCGATGTCGGCCGCGGGGTGGATCTCCACGCCGGTCAGGAATCGGACGACCTGCGAGAGGAGCCTGGCGACGAAGGTGTGGCCGCGCTCCCAGAGGGCGTGGGCGATCCGGTACCCCCAGACGGCGTGGAGGCCGGGGTACAGCAGCGCGACGGTGACGGCGCTCGTCGCCGCGGGGTCTTTCGCGAGTGCGGTGCGGACGTCTTCTCTGATGTGGTCGAGTACCATCGTTGGATAGGGGGTCGGGGTCGACGGTCGTAGGCGAGACGGGCACGGGAGCCGGCCGTCACTGGCAGCGACGGCGGGAGGGGTCCGTCACCGGCGACACCCGGCCGCGGCCGCGACTGGTCGGCTCGCGGGCCTGTCCGGCGTCGCGACGCGGCTGTCAGACATGCTGTGGACTACTGTGCGACGGTTCGTCTAAAAGGTGTCGGCCGGCGGACCTGTCCGAGCGACGGGATTCCAGTGGGGTTACCGGTCGGTGTAGTCGTCGCCGTAGATTTTGCGGACCTCGCCCTCGAACCGCTCGAGGATGTTCCGGCGCTTCTTCTTCATCGACGGCGTCAGCAGGTCGTTGTCGGCGTCCCACTCCAGCGGGACCAGCCGGAACTCCTTGATCTGCTCGGACTTCGAGAGCGTCTCGTTGACCCGTTCGACCTCCGCCTCGATGTACGCCCGGACGCGGTCGTCCTCGCACATCGCCTCGGGGTCGTCGGGGATGGCGATCCCCTCCTCGTCGGCCCACTGCCGGACGGACTCGAAGTTGGGGACGAACAGCGCGGCGATGAACTTCTGGTTGTCGCCGACGACCATCGCCTGGTCGATGCGCTCGGAGGTGGCGAACTCGTCCTCGATGGGCTGGGGGGCGATGTTCTTGCCCGTGTCGAGGACGATGAGCTGCTTGAGGCGGTCGTGGTAGATCAGGTAGCCGTCGTCGCTCTGCTCGATGATGTCGCCGGTGCGGAACCACCCGTCCTGGGTGAACGCCTCCTCTGTCGAGCCCGGTCGCTCCCAGTAGCCCTCGGTGACGTTCGGGCCCTTGACGTGGAGTTCGCCGACGGGGCCGTCGGCCTCCTCGCGCTGGTCGTCGGAGACGACGGACTCGTCGAGGCGGACGTCGACGTTGACCAGCGGCGGGCCGAGCGTGCCGGCCCGGGAGTCCTCCGGCGGGTTCACGGAGACGACAGGCGAGGTCTCGGTGAGGCCGTACCCCTCGTAGATCGGCAGGCCCATGCCCTGGAAGAGCTGGGAGAGGCGCTTCGAGAGGCTGCCGCCGCCGCTGATGAACGCCTCGATGTTCCCGCCCATCTGCTCGCGGACGGTGGAGTACACCAGCTTGTCGAAGAGGGCGTGCTTGACGCGGAGTCCGAGGCCGGGGTTCTCGGTCGTCGCGTACTCGCGAGCGACGGCGACGGCGCGCTCGAAGACGGCCTCGGGCGCCTCCTCGCGGATGTTGTCGTAGATGCGCTCGTAGACGCGGGGGACCGACGACGCGCCGGTCGGCTGGACGAGTTCGAGGTCGTCGGCGACCGTGTCGGTCGACTCGGCGTAGGCGACGGTGGCGCCGGAGCCGAACTGGAGGAAGTGCCCGGAGACCCGCTCGAAGACGTGGGCCAGCGGAAGGAACGAGAGGACGCGGTCGGTCTCGTCGAAGACCGGGATTTCGGGGCCTTTGTCGGGCCGCGGGCCGACGCGCTTGCGGATGCCGTTGACGTTCGACCGGAAGTTGTGGTGGGTGAGCTTGACGCCCTTCGGCTGGCCGGTCGTCCCGGAGGTGTAGATCAGCGAGGCGAGGTCGGTGACGTCCCGCTCGCCCAGCCAGGTCTCGTACTCGTCGCGGTCGAAGGTCTCCTCGCCGCGGCGGTAGACCTCGGCCAGCGAGAGGACGTCGTCGCGGTCGTCGTGGCCCTGGAACTCGTCGATGACGACGATGAACTCCAGGTCGAGTTCGTCCTCGACCTCGAGGACCCGGCCGAGCAGTTCGGCGTTCTCGACGACGACGCCGCTGGCGTTCGGGTCGTCGAGCAGGTACTGGACCTGCTCCGGCGACGACTCGGTGTAGACGGTCGTGACGACGCCGCCGGCGGCGAGGATGCCGAAGTCGGTCTGGGCCCACTCCATCCGCGTGTCGGCGAAGATGCCGACGCGGGTGTCGGCCTCCACGCCGAGGTCGCGGAACCCCGCCGCGAGGTTGTGGACGACGTCCTGCATCTCGGCGTACTTCAGCGCGGCGAACTGGCCGTCCGGCGCCGCCGGGACGATCTCGGGGGCCAGCGACCGGTCGTAGACGCCACCCTTGTACCACTGGGCGTCCCGACTCGCGTGGCGGGCAGCGCTCTCCTCGAACAGTCGAGGGATCGTGTTGTCGCCGATCACCTCGTCCTCGTAGTCCTCCTCCGCCTGCATCCAGGCTGCCGTGTTGCCAGACATATCTACCTGTCAGTTGGGTAGCCTGCCACACATATTAATGCAGGCCATTCCGGTTCGAGCGTTACCCGGTAGACCCGCCGACACCGTGTAAAAGCCCGGCTATGTATGGTCTCGGCGGATTCGCAACGCTCCGACGATGGAGAAGGGAAACCGTTGAATCAGTCGTCGATAGAGTGTACTTCGGTCCTCGGCTCGACGGTCGTGGGGATGGGGGAGAAGGGGCGGTCCGATGGGTCGGACTGATTCCGGCTGCCACCCTGATCTCTCAGTCGATGTCGATGCGGTATCCGGACTCGGAGTCGGCCTCGACGGGGAGTCGCACCTCGAGGACGCCGTTGTTGTACTCGGCGGTGATGTCCTCGACGACGACGTTACCGGGGACGCGGACCCGTTCGCGAACGTGCCGGCTGTGCGAGCGGCTCTCGTCACCCGACTCGTGGGTACCCTCGATGGTGAGCACGCCGTCGGCGAAGCGGAGGTCGATCTCGTCGGTCTCGAACCCCGGCATGTCGGCGTTGGCGACGTGGGCCTCGTCGTCCGTCTCCAGTCGGACGTTGGCGCCGCCGAGGTCGGCGCGCGGCCGGCCGTCCAGCATGGAGCGTCGCATCTGGTCGAACAGGCGGTCCATCTCGTCGAAGGGGGTCGTTCGGTTCATGATACTCGGACGTACAGAGGCGCTACGAGGGAATAACCTACGCGTAACCTGTGATAACACGTAGCCGATGAGTCGCGGAACTAACCCGGCTCGACGATGGCGAATCTCCGAACTGAACTGCTGGACGGACGGCGAGCGCAACCCCCATGGTCCTCCGCCCGCACCCTCGAACCGTGATTCCGACCCCGACGCTCCCGGACTTCGCCCCCGGCGCGTGGCGATACGCGCGCGTATCGCTCGCTCTGGCCGTGCTGCTGGCCGTCCTCTTCCCGCCGCTGGCCGCGGTCTGCGTCGTCACAGCGTTGGTGGCGCTGTGGTTCCACAGAGACCCGCCGCGGTCGCCGCCGCCGTCGGGCGTCGTCGCCCCCGCCGACGGTCGCGTCTCCGTCGTCCGAGAGGAGGGCGACCGCGTGCGCGTCGCGGTGTTCATGAACGTCACCGACGTCCACGTCAACCGCGCGCCGATGGCCGGCACCGTCGAGTCCGTCGACCACACCCCCGGGCGGCACCTCCCGGCGTTCACCAAGGAGTCCGAGCGCAACGAGCGCGTCGAGATCGACTGCGGCGAGTACGACCTGACCCTCATCGCGGGCGCCGTCGCCCGCCGCATCCACCCCTACGTCGAGGCGGGCGACGACCTCGAGCGCGGGGAGAAGGTCGGCCACATCTCCTTCGGGTCCCGCGCCGACGTGCTGCTGCCCGAATCGTACGACCGGGAGGACGTCCGCGTCGCGAAGGGCCAGCACGTCCGCGCCGGCGAGACCGTCGTCGCCGCGACATCCGAGTAGTCGGAACGCTCGCTCGCCTTTTCGTACGGGTTTCGATATTCCCGCCCCGTCTTGAAATCTTGCACTGTCAGGCCCAGCGCCCATTGGGGAGCGCCGGGTCGTGTCAGTATGACATCAGCACGTCCCGACCGTCCCGAGGACCCGATGGACCGGACGGTCGCGCGTTGTGCGGGCTGCGAGGCGGTCTTCGTGGTCGGCAGGCGGGAGGACGGCGATCTGTACCCCCTCGGTCGGGACGAGAACTGCTGCGGCGACCCGGAGCTCGTCGCGCTCGAAGACTGAAAGGCGGCCGACGTACGACGTTCTACTTGCAGGTGGAGACGCCGCCCGTCGGCCGTATTCTGATACGTTCCGACGGTTGTTAAACTCATCACTCCATCGAGCGAACGGAGTGGGAATTCGGACGGAAGCACAGTCAGAGAGCATGTGTCCGGATTGAAATCGTCGATACGATGACGAGACGGGGCGTAGGGGTAGCGGATCCCCGTCGGGAGCGTCGAGCGCGTCGCTCCCTCCCGTGCCCGCGAGCGACCACTCCCACAGCGGCCAGGTCGGACGCCAGTGGTCCTCCGACGGGCCTGCAACGCGACGGCGTTTCCTGTCGTCCCCGATTCCGACTACCGACCGTCCCCAAGCCGGCTTCCGCTGCTGTCCCCCGTCGGTGTCTACCGCGACCATCCCTTTCGTTATCCACTCGCGATAATTTTCCGCCCGACGTTCGACAAACGTTACCGTCCCCGGAACTGGTCTCGGGAACGAGAGCGACGAAGGTATCGCCAGGGATATTGCCAGTAACCTGTGTGCCGACGCCGATTGCGGGTGATCCCTGACGCGGCTCGAGACAGGCGTCGCACGACCGTGTAGTGGTCCGGGAGAGAAACGCCTGGTTACTGGAACGTGAAGACGAAGTAGGATGCTCGCTAGGGGATTTGAACCCCTGTCCTCGGCTCGAAAGGCCAAGATGATTGGCCGGGCTACACCAAGCGAGCGACGTTATCGACTCGGCGAGGAACTCGTATAAATCCTGTCTTTTGGGCGCACGGCGCGGCGACCCCCGCAACGCGTGCCGGCGGTTCTGGCCCCGGCGGCGCCTTCAGTCGTCGCCCGCGGCGGCGTGGTCGTCGGCGCCCTCGATCTTCACCAGTTCCTCCACGGGCGGGAGCTCGGCTTCCGCGTTCGTGATGATCTCGATGCGCTTCGAGAGCTTCTCCTGGGCGTACTCGACGAGCGGCGTCGGGTCCGAGTCGGTGTCGAAGTCCGTCTGGACGGTCTCCGAGACCAGCGGCAGCAGTTCGGCGAGCGTCTGCTGGACGACGTCCGGGTCGACGCCCTCCTCGGCGACGAGCCGCTGGACCTTGTGCATCCCGAAGCCGACGTGGCGACCCTCGTCGCTGCGGATGCGGGTGATGCCCTCGATGAGGCCGTCGAGGTAGACGTCGTCGCCTTCGGTCTCGTTCCAGTTCTCCGGCGGTCCCTCGCTGAAGGTTGCCTGGAGACCCCAGTAGCCGGTCTGGGCGAGGACGGACTCGACGACGAGGTGGTAGTGGCAGAACGCCTTCGCGCGGTTCGTCGGCGTGTCCTCGCCGTCCTCGAGCAGCCGGTGCATCGCTTCCTCGGTGCGGTCGAACAGTTCGACGTACCCCTCCGGGAAGTACCGCTGGTCGGTCGGGCTGGTTACCTCCCAGCCCTTCGCCTCGGCCACCGGGTTCACGACCTCCCGCCAGTAGCGGTCGAAGAACTGGGTATGCTTGGCCTCCTCGTAGATCTGGCTGGAGATGAACATCTGGTCGTCGATGTCGTCGAAGACGAGCATCAGCGGCGCGAGGTCCTCGGTGACGGCCTCCTCGCCGGCGCCGAACTTCGCGACCGAGGCGCGGAAGGCCTCGAACTGCTCGTGGCCGATGTCGGATTCGATCAGCCGCTGGCGGTCCTGCTCCAGCAACGACTGGGGGATGTCCTCGTAGGGGTCCCAGTGGCGGTAGACGGCGTTGCGGAAGTACCCGCCCGCGAAGGACTCCGGGTCGATGCGCATCTCGCGGCTGGTGTCCTCGATCTGCGTCATACCACTCCGGTAGTCGCGTTCGCACATACCCCTTCCGCCGTCCTTCGACGCCCCGTTAAGTACGCCGGCGGCGTCCGCGGGGCCGTCTCCGACCGTTCGCGGCCGAGCGGGTTTCCCACAGCACAAGCTACATACCGCACGACTGGTAAGGTGCGGGCATGACTGACGACGCCGAACACCGTCGCCTCATCGTCGCCGGTTCCGGTATCGCGGGGCTGACAGCCGCCATCTACGCGGGCCGCTCGAACAACGAGCCGCTCGTCATCGAGGGCCCCGAACCCGGCGGCCAGTTGACGCTGACGACCGACGTCGCCAACTACCCGGGCTTCCCCGACGGCATCGGCGGCTCGGAGCTCGTCAACGACATGAAGGAGCAGGCGACGCAGTTCGGCGCGGAGATCGACCACGGCGTCGTCGTGGACGTCGACCCCGGCAAGCCCCACCGGGTCGAACTGCGCGACGGCACCGTCTACACCGCCGACGCCTTCGTCGCCGCCTCGGGGGCCTCCGCCCGCACGCTGGGCGTCCCCGGCGAGGACGAACTGATGGGCTACGGCGTCTCGACCTGCGCGACCTGCGACGGCGCGTTCTTCCGCGACGAGGACATGCTCGTCGTCGGCGGCGGCGACGCCGCGATGGAGGAGGCCTCGTTCCTCACGAAGTTCGCCGACACGGTCTACGTCGCCCACCGCCGCGAGGAGTTCCGCGCCGAGGACTACTGGGTCGACCGCGTCCACGAGCAGGTCGAGGCCGGCGACATCGAGATCATGAAGAACACGGAGTTGCTCGAGATCAACGGTGACCCCGACGGCGGCGTCGACGACGTCACGCTCGCCGAGCACCCCGAGGGCCACCCTTCGGAGAAACTCGAGGCACCCGAGACAGAGCAGTACGATATGGACGTCGGCGCCGTCTTCCTCGCCATCGGCCACACGCCCAACACGGACTACCTCGAGGGGACCGACGTCGAACTGGACGACACTGGCTACATCGTCACCCAGGGCAGCCGCGGCGGCGGTGAGGGTTCGGGCCAGACCCGGACCGGCGTCCCCGGCCTCTTCGCTGCGGGCGACGTCGTCGACCACTACTACCAGCAGGCGATCACCGCCGGCGGGATGGGTTGCAAGGCGGCCATCGACGCCGACGAGTACCTCGAGGAACTCGAGCGGGCCGGCGAGACGGCCGCCGACACGGCCGCGGCGGACGCCGACGACTGAACGGCCGCGACCCAACCGCCGACGCGGACGACCGGAAACCCCTTCCGTCGGCGCCGGGAAGCCCGAGTATGGCGAACGACACCGTCACCCTGACGATCGACGGCCCCGACGGCGACGACGAGGTCACGCTCCCGACCGAGATGCTCGACCTGATGCGCGAGAACGACGAGTCCGACGCCCAGATCGTCGGCGACCTCGCGCTGTTCTCCTGCGCCCAGCGCATCCACGCGACGGTCCACCACGCCGAGGGCGGCGACACCGAGGAGTACGAGGAGATCGAGGAGCAGACGATGGAGCTCTTCGAGGAGCGATTCGGCGCCTCCTACGCGGAACTGACCGGCCACCAGCACTGAACGGCCGACCCGTTCGCTCCGTTCTCCGTTACCGATCAGCGGCGGCTACTCGACAGTCCAGCTCAGGACCGCGCCGTCGTCGAGTCGCTCGACGCCCTCGAGTGCGAGCTCCGGGAAGTCGGCGACGAACCCCTCGCCGTCGGCCAGCGTCGGCGCCTCGCGACCGCCGATGATCGTCCCGCCGACGAAGACTGAGAGCTCGTCGACGAGACCGGCCTCGAACAGCGAGAATATCAGTTCGCCGCCGCCCTCGACCATGAGCCGGTCGATCCCCTCTTCCTGCAGGGCGGCGAGGGCAGCCTGCAGGTCGACCCGCTCCTCACCAGAGACGACGAGCCTGGCCCCCGCGTCCTCCAGGGCGGCTCGCCGCTCCTCCGGCGCCGCCTCGCTCGTGAGGACGTAGGTCTCGGGGTCGTCGGCGAGGACGGCCGCGCCGGCCGGCGTCCGGCACCTCGAATCCGCGACCACGCGAGCGGGCGGGGCAGCCGACTCGCCGCGCTGTTCCGCGCGGTGGGCCTCGTCGTGGCGGACGAGCGAGGGGTCGTCGGCGAGGACGGTGCCGACGCCGACCATCACCGCGTCCGTCTCCGCGCGGAGCCGGTCGACGCGAGCGAAGTCCGCCTCGCCGCTGATGGCGATCTGCTCGCGGCGGCGCGAGGAGAGCTTCCCGTCGGCGCTGACGGCGGCGTTCACCAGCACGTGCATAGCGGTAGGTGCGACGGGGCGTGGGAAAACGATTGGCCATCGCAGGGGACGACCCGGTGGTAGCTAACCACAGTCACTCGGTCGCGTTACATCACCCAATTTCACCCGCATCGTAACAATATTATTTCACTTCGCCGGCGTACGTTGAGACGGAGTACCACAGTGTTCTACCACGAAGACAAGCTTCAGTACGAGGTCGAGGTCGAGGAACCGAACCCGGCGTTCGCGAAGATGCTCCAGCAGGCCATCGGGGGCCTCGAAGGGGAGATGCGGGTCGCTTTGCAGTACTTCTTCCAGGCCGCGGCCGTCCCGGACGAGCACGCGGAGTACCGGGAGGTGCTCCGGGACA
This sequence comes from Natronomonas salina, assembly GCF_013391105.1. NCBI lineage: Archaea > Methanobacteriati > Methanobacteriota > Halobacteria > Halobacteriales > Natronomonadaceae > Natronomonas > Natronomonas salina. The sequence continues at coordinate 352,321 of NZ_CP058335.1, read as the reverse complement.
CCGCCGCCGAGGAGCTGAACCACATCGAGATGCTCGCGACGGCCGTCAACAAGAACCTCGAGGGCGCCGAGGTCTCCCTGGACGATGGCCTCGACGCCTTCGCCTGCCAGAACCCCCGCCAGTTCCTCTCGGCGGGGATGCACGCGATGCCGACCGACGCCAACGGCGCCCCGTTCGACGGCAGCTGGATCGTCGCCACCGGCAACCTCGCCTCGGACATGTACGCCAACATCATGGCGGAGTCCGGGGGCCGGCTGCTGGCGACGCGGCTCTACGAGATGACCGACGACCCCGGGATGAAGGACATGCTCGCGTTCCTCATCGCCCGGGACACGATGCACCAGAACCAGTGGATCTCGATCCTGAAGGACCTGGGCGACCCCGAGGAGCTGCTGGACGTCCACCCCATCCCGGACAGCTTCCCCGACGAGGTCGAGAACCAGGAGTTCAACTACCAGTACCTCTCGACGAACCTCGACCCCCAGGACGACCCCGGGAAGCCCTGGACGTCCGGGAAGTCCCCCGACGAGGAGGGGGAGTTCGAGTTCCAGAACCAGCACGACCTCGAGGGGGCCCCGTTCAGCGTCCCCGAGACGGACCCCAGGACGCACAACGATCCGGCGCCACAGGATGAGGACTGAACGAGCCACGGACGGCGAGGCGACCAGCGACGCGTCGCTGTCCCGGCGTTCGTTCGTGGTCGCCGGCGGGACCACCGCGGGAACCGTCGTCGTCGGTGGCGTCGCGTCGGGGGACGACGGGGGCGCCCCCATCGTCGGGGCCACGGAGCCGTACGTCCCGGCCGCTCGCGAAGCGGCCAGCGACGCGGCGAGTCCGGTCCAGGTCCGACCGGCGGCGTCGCTCGACGACTCGCCCGACGTCCTCGTCTCCGGTCATCCCGAGGCGGGAGATGGAGGCCACGATGTCCACGAGGCAGTGGTCGACGGACAGGGCGCGTTGACGAACCCGGAGGGAACCTGGCGGAGGGTCCTCTCCCGCAGCGACGTCCGGGACCGCTGGTCCTCAGAATCCGCCGTCGAGACGTTCAGCGAGGTCGACGGGCACGGCGCCGGCGGAATCGGAAGCCTCGAGCGACCCGGCGGGAGTGCCGATGATGCCGCGGCGCTCGTCCGCGGGACGCGGGCCTACCAGTACGCGGAGGGCCGCGGCGGGGTCGGGTACTACGACGTCGACGCGGAGGCGATCGCCGACGCCGCGGACGGAACGGAAGACGAAGCGGCAGTGCAGGTCGTCCGTCTGGGATACGTCCACGCCGACCCTGACTCGGTCGACGACGAGCGGGTCTCGACGTTCCTGGACAGTTACGGGACGCGGGTCCCCGAGGCGAACGGCGGTTCGAGCAGTTTCGTCGACCCCGCGGTCCAGTAGGGACGGGCGGTGGCACGGCGCCCCGTCGGCGAGCGGTTTTTCGCCGAGGGGAATCCCGACGACTGGGACTCGGCCTCCCCATTTATCCTTCTGCCGCGACGAGGTGGGACCATGAGCGCCGGAACGGAGCAATCGAGCGGCGGAGCCGCCATCGAAGACGGGACGGAACCGACTGTCGGGCGCAGAGCCTTCATCACCGGGACGGTCGCCGCGGCGACGGCGGCGGGTGCGACGGCGGCCGGCGGCACCGCCGCGGCCCAGGGCGAGGCCTACCAGGGCTGGTTCGACGACGTCGACAACTACGAGGGGACGGTCGACTACCGCGGCGAGGACGAGGTCACCGTCGCGGTCGGGGCCGGCGACGCGGGCGTGCTGTTCGACCCCCCGGCGATACTGGTCGACCCCGGGACGACCGTCGTCTGGGAGTGGACCGGCGTCGGGGGCACCCACAACGTCGTCCACGAGCCCGGCGAGGAGGGCGAGGCGGCCTTCGAGTCCGACATGTACGAAAGTGAAGGGGAGACCTTCGAGTTCACGTTCGACGTCGAGGAGGGCATCTTCCCGTACTTCTGCTCCCCGCACAGAGCCGTCGGCATGAAGGGCGCGGTCGCGGTCGGGAACGTCGACGACGAACTCATCGAACCCAGCGGGGGCGGGAGCGGCGGGGACGGCGGTGGTGGGCAGCCGCTGACGACGGTCGACCGGATTCTCGCCGGGTCCGGCCTCCTCATCGGCGTCGCGCTCATCCTGGCGGTCGTCCGGCCGGACACCCTGAACCCGGACAGGGACTGACCGTCGCTAGTCGAAGGCCTCGGCGTACTCCACGTCGACGGCTCTGGCCTCGAGGTACCGGCCGTCGAACCGTATCTGCCAGCCGTGCAGCGCTGCAGGGTCGTTCAGCGCGTTCGTCAGCGTCGTCCGGACGTCCAGGAGGTCGACGCCGTAGAAGTCGTTCGGGACGCCCTGGAAGTACTGGAGGGCGGTCCGGAACAGCGACCGCATCCCGTCGTCGTCCTCGAAGTCGAAGTGCTTGTACGCGCCGGCGGCGACCTGCACCATCCCGTGGAGGAACTTGCTCTCCGTGGACCCGCGGCCGTAGTTGTACCACTCGTGCTCGAAGCAGTCGTGGGACTCGTGGAACTCGCCGCTGTTGAACAGGCGGACGCCGTGTTCCGTCGCCCGGCGGAGGGTGGCGTGCTCCCACTGGCCGTCGTCGCGCCACCCGGTCGGGTCGCCGCGGGGCGGGTCGACGCTCGGGTCGCGGGTGTGCTCGTCCATCGGGCGTGGGTAGGTGCCGGGGGACCGTAACCCCTCGGCTACAGGTCCTTCGCGATGCCGCGGAGCCCGTTCATCCGCTCGCGCTTGCTCCGGACGTCGTCGGGGTCCACGAACTCGGAGAGCCGCGTCTCCCTGACGTGTTCCTTGACCGTCTCGACGGCGTGCTGGTCGATCTCCACGCTCTCGAGGTACTCGGCGAGGTGGCGGACCTCCGCTTCGGAGGCGTCGGCCCCGCCGTCGGCGCCGGTGAGGCTCCAGGCGAGGTCGCGGACGTCGGTCTTCTCCTCGCGGAGGTAGAGGCCGCCGGCCAGCGCCAGCGTCTTCGTCGTGAGCCACGGGACGACGTCGCGGTTGCCGTAGCCGAGGTTGTCGACCAGCAGCGTCGTCGCGCGGTCCGAGAGCGCGAACTGCTGTCGACCCGACTGTCCGACCGAGACGTCGAGCTTCAGTTCGTCGCCCTCACGGACGAGGTGCGGTGAGATCGCCATACCCCGTCTTCGTACTCGAGGTACTTCGGTCGCGCGCTTTCGTGGCCTTCCTTCGATCCGTACGTGTCTGGCCATTAACAGGTATTCGACTGGTCACTATGGTTATTCTGACGCGCGTCAGACATCTGTACGACGAATCACTCGGCAGAATCATGGCAACGACAACCACCCCGGACGTCATCGAGCGGTTCTTCGATATCAGGAGAGAGAACGCCGTCTACAGGCATGCCGGGGAGGTGCCGGAACTGGACGTGCCGGACCAGTCCGTGCGGGTCGAACGGGTGACGAAATCGCTGTTAGACCGCATCGACCTGCCTACGGAGGCCTACGTGAAGTTCCGCCGGTTTCTGGAGGAGGGCCACCAGGGATTCATCGCACACGACGACGGCGAACTCGTCGCCCGGGGGTGGACCCTCACGCCCGAGTCCACCCACGTTCCGTACAACCTGCCGGATTGGGTGGCGGACCTCGACGTCTACTGGCTCTTCTACGCCCGGACCTACGAGGGCCACCGCCGCAAGGGGTGGCACAAGTACCTCATGCGTCGCCGGCTTGAGCAGATCTACCAGCGGGAGCCCGACGCGTGGGTCTACACCGACGCCGTGCCCGAGAACGTCTCCCGGTACACGTTCCTCTCGTTGGGTTTCGAACCCGCCGGGATGATGGCCACCTACCGGCTCGGACACCCGTCGGTGGCTGTCAAGCAGGTCGGAACGTGGGACCGCAACGCCGACCATCCGCCGCTACCGGGAGACGACGACTGAGTGGGCGGGTTCCGTGGGACCTATATCCGACGCGGGCGCAGACCGAACTGCAGTCCCACAGGTACATCCGTGCGAGGGTAGCCAAGCCTGGAAACGGCGGCGGACTCAAGATCCGCTCCTGTAGAGGTCCAAGGGTTCGAATCCCTTCCCTCGCATGGCGAGGTCCCGTCCGCGACGAGGGACCTCGGACGCGAACGGGGACGTCGTCCCCGTGCGCCCGGCGGCGTGCGACCGGGTTCGCCGGTCGCGCCCGACCGGGCCCATGCGGAAGACCGCTTCGGAGCGGCCTTCCCTCGCAACACTTCGACGCCGACCACCCGATAGCTGCGGCTACACCGCCGTCACGGTCACACGACGGTACCGGCGTACGTCCGCGAGTTCGCGGTCTGTCGGCGCCGGGTCTCGGCCTCGTCGTAGACGTAATCACCGTCGACGACGCGGTGGACCGCACCCTCGTATCGCCCCTCGGCATCGAGCTCCGCGGGGTCGACGACGCGCTGGTCGGTCGTCTCGCCGTCCTCCTCGATGAGCAACACGGCGTAGTCGTCGCCGGTGCGGTCGACTACCGCCGTCGTCCCCCCGTCGGCCGCGGCGACGCCGGCCAGCAGCGCGGTCGAGAGCAGTACTACCGTCCCGAATGCGAGTATCGAACGCATCGCGGCTACCTGGCCGCGTTCTGGTACATAAACCGTCGGGCGCCCCGCGTGCTACTCGGCCCGTTCGACCTCGGCGACGACGCCGGCGGTCGCCCAGCCGTCGTCGGTCTCCCGCCCCGCGACGAGCGGGTCGTCCTCGCCGTCGGTGACGAGTCGGTAGACGGTCCCCGAGTCGTCGACGCCCTCCGCCTGGAACGACTCCTGGAAGAACTCGGCGGAGCGCATCTCTAAGTCGACCGTCGAGCCGTCCTCGAACGTCAGTCTGACCGCCTTCGGCGTGATGTTGTGGATCCGTTTCGCGAGCGTGTGCATGCCGGGACGTCGCCGGCCGGGGTGCAAATCGGTGCCGCTTTCCGGCGCGTCGGCGTACCGACGCTATGAGCAGACGAGGGGAGTGCGCCCGACGGGCGGCGAACGCCGGCGCCGCGGTCGCACTCGAGTCCTTCCGCGAGGACGTCGCAGTCGAGACGAAGGGGGCGAAGACCGACGTCGTGACCCAGGCCGACCGCGACGCCCAGCGCGAGGTCGTCTCGACGATCCGCGAGTCCTATCCCGGCGACCCGGTCGTCGGCGAGGAGGACGAGGAGCGCTCCGCACTCCCCGGGGCGGGGCCTGCGTGGGTCGTCGACCCCATCGACGGGACGAACAACTACGTCCGGGGCATGCGGCAGTGGGCCACGAGCGTGGCCGCGACCGTCGACGGCGAGACCGTCGCGGGCGCGACCGTCTGTCCGGCGCTTGGCGACACCTACACCGTCGACGCCGAGACCGCCGTCCGGAGCGGCGAGGAACTGTCGGTCAGCGACCGCACTGACCCCGAGGAGTTCACCGTCGTCCCGACGATCTGGTGGGACTTCGACCGCCGCGAGGAGTACGCCGCCGCCTGCCGCGGCATCGTCGAGCGGTTCGGAGACATGCGCCGCCTCGGCGTCGCACAGCTCGAGTTCGGCCTCTGTGCGGCCGGCGCCGTCGACGCCGTCGTGACGAACGTGCGGGCGAACCCCTGGGACACCGTCGTCGGCGTCGCGCTCGTCAGGGCCGCCGGCGGCGTGGTCACGGACATCCACGGCGACCCCTGGCGGCACGACAGCCGGGGCGTCGTCGCCTCGAACGGCGAGGCACACGACGTCGTCCTCGAGGCGGCCAGGGAAGCGGAGCCGTAGGCCGCCGTCCCGGGTCGCTGCGACGCGACCGGAAGCGTGAAACCGCCCCCGACCGGGGAGTCGGACATGCAGTTGTCCGATGGAGTCGACTCCGCTCGCGCGTGGCTGGCGGCGTTCGTCGGCGGCGTGGCCGTCCTGGTCGCGGGCGCGGGCGCCTTCCCCCGCCAGGTGTACGACGGCTTCCTGTGGCGCTACTTCTGGGGTCCCGTCGACGCCGACGCCCACGGCGCCTCCTGTGCCGTCCGCTCCGGCGGGACGACAGAACGGCTGTACAGCCAGGCGGCCTGCCGCGGCGCGGAGGGAATCTACGCCGAACCCGGTTACACGGCCGTCTCGACGGTGAGCTACGCGGTCGTGCTGGTCTTCATGCTGATCGGCGTGCTCCTCCTGCTCCGGAAGCTGGACGTCCGCATGTCCAAGCGGTTCTACTTCGCGCTGTTCCCGTTCATGCTGCTGGGCGGGGCCCTCCGGGTCGTCGAGGACGTCAACGCCACGTTCGTCAGGGAGAACCTGGGGATGCTCGTCCCGTTCCCGTCGGTCGCGGTCATCATCAGCCCGTTCATCTACTTCACCGTGTTCGCGTTCACGCTGGCGGCGCTCGTCGGGACCATCTCCCTCGCCCGCCGCGGCGTGGTCGAGGACTTCGAACCCGTCCTCGGGGGCGTCGGCGCGGCAGCGCTGGTCGCGACCGTCGGCTACCTGCTGTACGTCTCCGCGACCTCGGCGGTCGTCGGGTTCTACCCCGCCGTCGCCGTCATCACCCTCGGACTGGCGTCCCTCATCGCCGCGGTCTACTGGTGGGCGTCCGAACGGTACGCCCCCTACATCAACGAGGGAACCGGCGAGATGGGCATCCTCGTCGTCTGGGGCCACTCCGTCGACGGCGTCGCGAACGTCCTCAGCCTCGACTGGACGGACGCCCTCGGCATCCCGGTCTCCTACGGCTCCAAGCACGTCGTCAACCGGGCGACGGTCCGCTACACGGGCGAGTTCTACGAGGCCATCGGGCAGGGGTGGCTCGCCGACGCCATCGGCACGGCGTGGCCGTTCCTGCTCATCAAGGTCGCGGCCGCCGTCGCCGTCGTCTGGGTCTTCGACCGCCAGATCTTCGAGGAGAGCCCGCGGTACGCCTACCTCCTGCTGATCGCCATCCTCGCGGTCGGGCTCGGACCCGGGACGCGGGACTTCCTCCGGGCGACGCTCGGCATCTGACCGCGGTCGCGCCGACGGCGGCCGCGTCCGCCGTCGATGACTCTTTACCGGCGACGACCTTACGCCGCTCATGGTCGACAAAGACGAACTCCGCCAGCAGATGCTCGACGCCTTCGAGGGCGCCGACTACCCGATCAACAGCCCGATGGACCTCGTGCCGGCCCTGCCGAACGGGCCCGGCACGACGTTCGAGTCCGACGACTTCTCGATGACCGCTATGGAGCTCAACACGAAGCTCGGCGGCGGGGACTTCCCGTACGACTCCGCGGAGGCGTTCGTCGACGACGTGATGGAGCAGCTCGAGGACCAGGAACTGGTCTGAACGGCTCGGCCTCGCCCGACTCTTCTGGAGCCCGACGCACGCCGCCGGCAGCTCGAAGCACGTCCGCGTCAGCCCGGAGCGAACCGCTTGACGGCGGGCGCGGCGGTGATCCCGTGGACGACGATCGAGATCAGCACGACGGCGCCGACGACGGCCCACAGCAGGTCGGCGTCCGTGAACGCCGCCTCGTTCAGTCCGTGTGCGAGGTAGTAGAAGGACCCGACGCCGCGGATGCCGTAGAAGGCGATCACGCCGCGCTCGGACCAGTCGCGGTCGAACCCGAGGAGGCCGACGATCCCCGCCAGCGGCCGGACGACGAATACGATGGCGACGGCGGCGACGAGCGCCTCGCGGGTCAGCGGGGCGAGCAGGCCGCCGGCGATGGCGCCGCCGAAGAGCAGCATGACGAGCCCCATCGCCGCCTGCTCGGTGAGTTCGCTGACCTCGTGGAGCGACTCGTTGTACTCGTGAGTCCGCTCGTAGTGGCGGAGCTGGAGGGCCGCGACGAACACCGCGATGAAGCCGTAGCCACCGACGACCTCCGTCGCGCCGTAGACCAGGAGGGTCCCGGCGATGGCCTCCAGGCCCTTCACGGACTTCGCGATGGAGGTCTCCGACTCCATGAGGAAGACGCCGCGGGCGAGGAGCCAGCCGAGCACCGCGCCGACGACGGTGCCGACGCCGATGCGGTAGGCCACGTCGACGAGCAGCCACTCGCCGACCCAGTTGCCCGGCGCGAGGCCGACGAGTGCGACGGCGATGGCGAGGTTCGTGAAGGGGAACGCGAGGCCGTCGTTGAGGCCGGCCTCCGAGGAGAGCGCGAACCGGACCTCGTCCTGCTGTCCGTCGACCTCCGGCATCGGCTCCTCCTCGTCGCCCTCGCCGGGGTCCTCGACCTGCACCTCCGAGGCGAGGACCGGGTCCGTGGGGGCGATGCAGGCGCCGAGCAGGAGGGCCGTCGGCGCGAGGAACCCGACCGCCCACCAGCCGATCAGCGCCGCGCCGGCGATGGAGAGCGGCATCGTGATCGCCAGCAGCCGCCAGGTCGACCACCAGCCGGCGACGTCGAAGGGCCGGTCGATCTTGAGGCCGACGCCCATCAGCGCGACGATGACGACGAACTCGGCGAGCCGTTCGGTGAGGTGTCCCTGCTCGAGTGGGTCCGGCGCCGGCAGGCCGAGCGGGGCGCCGAAGATCAGGATCCCGAACCCGACGAAGAACAGCGGCATGGAGACCGGCTTGTCGGAGACGAACCGCGGGAGGATCGCCACCCCGAACAGCGCCAAGCCGACGACGACGAACCCGATGTCGTACAGCTCGATGGCCATCTAGTCACCAGTACAGACGCACAGCCCCCGGTTCAGGGCGGCGCCTGCAGCTGCAAGTCAGCCGGTTTAGGCGCCCGCGCACGGACGTCCGAACATGGACGCGCTCGACGGTGGATCGGACCGGTCGCGGACGCGGCGCGACCTGCTGCGAGGGGCGGGGGCGGCCGGCGCCTTCCTGCTGGCCGGCTGCACCGAGGACGTCGGCAAGGAGTTCCCGCCGAACAAGGAGTGGCCGGTCGCCGAGTACCTGCCCGAACTCCCGGTCGAGGAACGGACGGCGATGATGGCCGAACGGATCGAGGAGACTGCCGGGTCCGACGTCGAAGAGCCCGGAGACCTGGAGGGAGCGGTGCCCGACGACCTGTCGGTCGAGACCGTCGAGGAGGAACGGGAGGTCCTGCACGTCGAGTACCGGAGCACCGAACGGCGGACGACTGGGATCGTCCACCACGTCGGGTCCCTCGCGGGTGCGTACGCGTCACTGGTCGAGTCCGGATACGACGCCGTCGCCCTCTCGATCGCGGTCCTCGACGACGCGCCCGCGTCGTACGGCGTCGCGACGGTCGAGACACCCTGGGCCGAGGAGTACAACGCGGACGAAATCACCGCCAAGGAGTACGGCGAGCACGTCTCCGGGACGATAGAGTCGAAGCGGCACTCCCCCGACGTCGGCATCTCGCCGGACGAGTGACGCGGAGGACGGTCGTCGACGGAGGAATCTACGACGACGCGGCCGTTACAGCTCCTCGCTGGAGCCGAGCGGACCGTCGAGGCGCTCCTCGGCCTCCTCCTCGAGTTTGTAGCGCTGGACCTTCTGGGTCGCGCTGCGCGGGAGTTCGTCGAGGAAGAAGACCCGCCGCGGGTGGGCGTACGTGGCGACGTGGTCGAGGCTGAACTCGCGGAGGTCGTCCTCGCCGGCGTCGCTGCCCTCCTCGAGGACGACGAAGGCGACCGGCGCCTCGCCCTTGATCTCGTGGGGGACGCCGACGACGGCGGCCTCGGCGACGTCGGGGTGCTCGTAGAGGGCGTCCTCGACCTCCGCGGGGTAGATGTTCTCGCCGCCGGCGATGATCATGTCGTCGGCGCGGTCGACCATCCAGAAGTAGCCGTCCTCGTCGACGCGGGCGATGTCCTCGGTGTAGAACCAGCCCTCGTCGTCCATCACCGCGCTGGTCTTCTCGGGGCGGTTGTAGTAGCCCTCGAAGACGTTCGGGCCGCGGATGGCGATCTCGCCGGTGACCCGGTCCTCGTCGGAGAAGTCGATGTCCTCGTCGGGGTGTGGCTCGAGTTCGTCCGCGGAGATGCGCGTCTCGCGGGTCTCGGGGTCGACGAGCTTCAGTTCGATGCCGCGGAGCGTCGGCCCGATGCAGCCGGCGGACTTGCGGACGCCGCGGGACGGTTCGACCGTCCCGGCCGGCCCGGTCTCGGTCATCCCCCAGCCCTCGGTCATCGGGACGCCCCAGGCCTCCTCGATGGTGCGGCGGGTGTCGTCGGCGAGGGGCGCGGCCGCACAGACGACGTCCTCCAGGGACTCCATGTCGAAGGCGTCGGGGTTCTCCCGGTAGACCTGCCACATCATGTTGTAGAGGGCGGGGACCCCGGCGAAGTTCGTCACGTCGTTGCTGGAGATGGTCTGGAGGATCATCTCGGGGTCCGGTCGCGGGATCATGTGCATCTTCGCGCCGTTGTAGAGGTAGGTGCCCTGGATGGCGTTCAGCGCGTAGATGTGGAACAGCGGGAGCACGAGGACGATGCTGTCGTCGGGGTCGATGGACAGGCCGCCCTTCGCGTAGGCCTCGATGGTCGACAGCAGGTTCTCGTGGGTCAACAGGACACCCTTCGGCTTGCCGGTGGTCCCGGAGGTGTACGGCTGGCAGGCGACGTCGTCGTAGGCCCGCTCGACGGTCGCGAAGTCGTCGTCGGCCTCGGCGACCGCCTGCGAGTAGTTGACGACGCCGTCGTCGCTGACGCCGGAGACGTAGACGTTCGAGACGCCGGCGCCCTCGGCGAGCTCAGTCGGCCCGACGATGCGACCCTCTTCGGTGTCCATGCCGCCGGCCAGCAGCGGCGAGCCGATCATGTGGTCGACGTCGCCGTCCTGGAGGACGAACTCCAGGGTGTTGGGGTCCATCCGGAGGTTCAGCGGGACCGGGATGGCGCCGGCCTTGATGGTCCCGAAGTACGCCTCGGGGAACTGGTCGGTGTTGGGGATGTACAGCCCGACCCGGTCGCCCGGTTCGACGCCGTTGTCGACGAGGACGTTCGCGACGCTGTTGGCCGAGGCCTCCAGTTCGTCGAACGACGTCTCCTGTCCCATGAACGAGATGGCCGTCTTGCCGCCGTAGCGGTGGGCGGCCATCGACGGCAGGTCGCCCATGTGCCGCAGCGGGCCTCCGTTGTGGTACTCCATGACGTGCGAATCTCCGGAGGGCCCGTATTAAAGATTCGCCCGGTGAAATCCGGCACGGAAAGGGCGTTCCCGGCCGTTTATTCCGTCGTACCGCCGGACCGTCACGCCCGACCGGCCACGTACCCCGCCGCGACGGTCGCGGCGATGCCGAGAACCAGGAGCCCGTAGTTGGCGACGGGGCTCGTCGACGGCGCCAGCGAGACGGAGTACCGCCGCCCCGTCAGCGGCCACAGCAGCGGGACCCCGTACGGGGTGAGGGCGTCGGCGATGAGGTGCGACCCGACGGCGACGACGGCGACCAGGACCCCGAGGCCCGCGGTCTGCACTTGGTTCGTCCCGAAGTGGCCGGCAAAGAGGTGGCCCAGGCCGCCGAGCGTCCCGGCGACGAGGACGAGGAACAGCAACGTGTGCGTGATGCCCCGGTGTTCGATATAGGGTACCTGGAGGTCGTAGTCGGGGAGTCTGGCCAGCGCCACGGCGCTGACGCCCCCCAGGAGCGCCAGCCCCGGATCGACCGACAGCAGGTGGAACCCGGCGGGCGCGTACAGCATCAGCGCCGCGCCGTAGTGTCCCGCTTTCAACATGTCATTCTCTCGTTCGGCATCCGACTTGAAGCTGTACATCCGCGCCGGGTGGCGATTCCGGGGAACCTGTTTTGGTGGGTGGGCCCCAACGGACCGTATGAACGACGCGGCGATGGGCCGGTTCCCGGTCCCCGACCGGTCGGACCTGCCCGACGACCTGCTCGAGCGCATCGACGAGGAGACGGAACGTGCGGGCTTCACGCCGAACGTCTTCCCGGCGTTCGCCTACAAGCCGAGTCACTTCCGGGCGTTCTTCGACTACCACGACGCGCTCACGGAGGACACGACGCTGGAGCGCGAGGAGATCGAGATGCTGATCGTCACGGTCTCCGGCGTCAACGACTGCCTCTACTGCGTCGTCGCCCACGGGGCCCTGCTCCGCATCTTCGCGGAGGCGCCGAAGCTCGCCGACCAGCTGGCGACCAACCACCGCTCGGCCGACCTCTCCGAGCAGCACCGCGCGATGCTCGACTTCGCGGTGAAGCTCACCGAGGAGCCCGGCCGCGTCGGCGACCGCGACGTCGCCGCCCTCCGGGAGGCGGGCTTCTCGACGGAGGAGATCTGGGACGTCGGGAGCGTCGTCTCGGTGTTCAACCTCTCGAACCGGATGGCCACGCTGGCCGACATGCGGCCGAACGACGAGTTCTACACGATGGGCCGATCCCAGGAGTAGCGGCTCGTACCGCCGAGAAAGCGCGTTTCCACAGCAAGTATTGTCACGCGATAGCACCAAACAGATGGCTAATATATTGGCCATCCATACTATGCCCGTGTACGGCCCAGGGGTATACGAGATGTTGGGTGAGAAGGTACGAAGCGTCTGGGCAGACGTACAGAGTATGACCGAGACGAGTTCGCCCTTGGCGGACGAGGAGACGGAGGCCACGGAGCCGAACTCGTCGCTCTTCCAGTGTTCGGAGTGCGACGTCGTCTACATCGCCCTCGAGAAGGACCGCTGCTCGAGCTGTCGCGAAGAGGTGACCGAGGTCTCGCCGACCCTCTCGCGGGCGTGACGCCGAGGTCGAACTCCCGCTGCGGCGAATTCTGAATCGCTTCTACTCCACGTGACGCGCCGACCAGCGCAGGGTGGGTCGTCGACGGACGTCAGTCGTATCCCACAGCACCCGCGCTGAGCGAAACGCGGGGTTCATACACCCGGGGATGTAATCTCGGGACAGATGCGCGTCGAGACGCTGGGCGACGGCGAACCCGAAGTCGCCATCGTCGGCGGGATCCACGGCGACGAGCCGTGCGGTCCCGCCGCCGTCGAGGCGCTGCTCGACGCCGACCTCGACGTCGAACGGCCCGTCAAGCTCGTCGTTGCCAACGAGAAGGCCCTCGCGCAGGGCGTCCGCTACGTCGGCGAGGACCTCAACCGGGCGTTCCCCGGCGCCCCCGACGCCGACACCCACGAAGGCCGGCTGGCCCACGACCTCCTCAACGAGATCCGCGGCTGCGAGATCTGCTCGCTGCACTCGACGCGGTCCTACGCGGCGCCCTTTGCGCTCGTCCAGGAGACGACCGGGTACGCGCGGTCGGTCTGCTCGTACCTCTCCGTCGAGGCGCTCGTCGAGACCGTCCAGTTCAGCGAGGGCCGACTCCTCGGCTACCCGGACGTCGTCGAACTCGAGTGCGGCCTCCAGCGGTCGGCGACCGCCGCGGAGAACGCCAAGCGACTCGCCCGGGAGTTCCTCGTCGCGACCGGCGTCCTCTCGGGCGACGAGGAACCCAACCGGCGGCACCCGCTGCCGGTGTTCCGGATGGACAAGCAGATCCCCAAGCCGGAGGCCGAGACCTACGAGGTGTTCGTCGACAACTTCGAGCGGGTCGCCGAGGGCGAGCGGTACGCCGCCGCGGACGGCGAGTCGATGTACGCCGACCGCCCCTTCTACCCGGTTTTACTGTCGGCGTACGGCTACGAGAAAGTGTTCGGCTACGCCGGCGACCTCGTCGGCCGCCTGGACGGCGAGGAGTCGGCCGTCCCGTCGAGCGACGGAACCTCGGCGACGGCCGACGGACCGACCCGCTGACGGCGCCTAGAAGGGGGTCCCGCCGGCGTCGACGGCGATCTCCTGTCCGGTGATCTTCCGAGCGTGCGGCCCGGCCAGGTACGCCACCTGTTCGGCGACGTCCTCCGGCGGGATGGTGTAGTCGGGCAGGGCGAAGTCGTCCGGCCCGATGCTCGCCGGTTCGGCGTCCTCGACGTCGGCCAGTTCGGCCTGCTTCGCGACGACGTCCTCGATGCGGGGACCTTCGACGGGACCGGGGAGTACCGTGTTGACGGTCACGTCGTCGCGACCGAGTTCGTACGACAGGGTCCGGGTGAGCCCGATGAGTGCCATCTTCGAGGCGGCGTAGGGCGTCCGGTTCGGGTAGGGGCGCTTCCCGCCGATGGAGCCGATGTTGACGACGCTCCCCCGGTCGCTCTCCCGGAGGTGCGGGGCGGCGTGCTTCGCACAGACCAGCGGCCCGGCGACGTTGACGTTCTGGACGTGGAGGAACTCCTCGGGGTCGACCCGGTCAAAGGGCTGGACCGGCCCCGCCACCCCGGCGTTGTTGACCACGCAGTCGAGGCCGCCAAATGCGTCGACGGTCTCCTCGACCGCGGCCTCGACGCTGGCCTCGTCGGTCACGTCGGTCTCGACCGGGAGACCCTGGTCATCGTCGATGCGCTCGGCTGTCTCGTATATCCCGTCGCTGCGCGCGGCGAGCGTCACGTTCGCGCCGTGGTCGGCGAACGTCTCGGCGATCTCCGCGCCGATCCCCTGGCTGGCGCCGGTTACGAGGGCAGTGATGTTCGATAACACACGACAGTACGCGGCGGCGTCGAGTAAAAGCGTTCGCCTAGGCGTCCTCCTCGGCCGCGAACTCCACGAGCTTCAGGTCGCGGTCGAGCATGCAGAAGTCGTGCGGCGGGTCGCCGACGACCTCCGTGATCTGCCGTTCCTCGTCGAACTCGACGCCGGCGGGTTCGCAGTACTCGTGGCTCGGACACTCCGTGTAGGGGCACGACCCCGCGAGTTCGGCTTTGCTCCCGGCGTAGGCGGCGTTGGCGGGCACGTTCGCGAGCACAGGCGCCGGCTCGACCTCGACGGCGGTGACGCCGGTGTCGTGGACGGCGCACTCCAGAGTGCCGGAGTCGCGCTCCCCCGTCACGCGGTAGCGGCGCCCCTCGACGAGGTTGAGGCACTGCCCTCGGTACGGACAGCCCTCGCAGGCGGACGACTCGCCCCCGTAGACGAACTCCGTCCCCACGTCCGCGAGTCGTTCGCCGATGAGCGTGATCTGGGACATACCCGTTGTTGGCGAGGGGGGCGTGTTAAGGTCGTCGGCGGTCGAGTCGCTCCGCATCGTCGGTGGTTCGACGTCGGCGACGGTGCTACGGCTCGCGCCCCGTCAGTTCGTCGAGCCTCTCGAAGTAGTCCTCCCGCGGGACCTGGTAGAGGTCCCGGTAGTCGACCTCGCCGTCGGCGAAGCGGTGGCTGAGTTCCGCCGCGCCCTCGGCGGCCGCCGCAGGCGTGTCGTAGGCGTCGGGGTCGCGGTTGACCTCCGGTTCCAGGAAGAGCGTCACCATCCACGGCGCGTCCGGCGGGAGGTTGCGGTTCCCCTCGGGTCGGCGGGTCCGCCGCCCGCGGGTCACGTAGATGGTCGGCAGGCACGGCGACGGGAACTCGGCGCCGTTGAAGACGTCCGGCCGGTACGCCAGGATGACCCGGTCGTCCTCGGCGTTCCACACGGTCCAGCCCTCCCCGAGCGCCGCCTCGTCGAGCATATCCCGACTTGCCGCCGGGGGCCCATCAGCCTCCCGGTTTATAAACGGTGCAAGCCGGGCGTCGGACGGCCGGCTGCCGGTCCCCCGAGACCCCGATTACGTCCGGTGGTTTGCCCCTACCTAACGTGCGGCGTGGCATGTGAAACCGCAACAAAGCTTATACGATGGTGGCACACATGTATAAGATAGTATCGGTGGCGTCGCCCCCGCGGCCGGTCCCCGCCCCGCCTGACGTCGTCCTCGCGACGGCGTCCGTCGCGCGGTCGGTGTGGTCCGTGTTCGCGTGGCACGTCGTCGAGACCACGGCCAGACGGCCAGCCCGGCCCCGCCGGGTGGGACGCTCGCGCGTCTCCGTGATAGAATGAGTGATATGGAAACCCTCGAGGAACTCAGCAAGGAGTACAGAAGCTCGATCCCGTCGGACCTCCGCGAGACGCGGTCGTTCGACTGGTACCTCGAAGAGCTGTACGAGAACCCGAAGATCGCCCGCAACGCCCACCAGCGCGTCGCGGACATGTTCGACTACTACGGGACGTCGTACGACGAGGACGACGGCGTCGTGGAGTACGAACTCGCGTCGGAGGACCCGATCGGCGACGGCGAGAACACCTTCTACGGACGGGTCATCCACGAGGCGATCCACGAGTTCGTCAACAAGGTGAAGTCCGGCGCCCGCGGCCTCGGCCCCGAGAAGCGGATCAAGCTGCTGCTCGGGCCGGTCGGCTCCGGGAAGTCCGACTTCGACCGCCAGGTGCGGCGCTACTTCGAGGACTACACCACCCGCGACGAAGGGCGGATGTACACCTTCCGGTGGACCGGACTCTGCGACGTCCTGAAGGACCAGGACCCCGCCGACGACGTCGTCCGGTCGCCGATGAACCAGGACCCCATCGTCCTGCTCCCCCAGGAGCAGCGCGAGCGGGTCATCGAGGACATCAACGAGCGCCTCGACGCGCCGTACACCATCCGGAACGAGCAGGCCCTGGACCCGGCCAGCGAGTTCTACATGGACCGGCTCCTGGAGTACTACGACGACGACCTCGAGCGCGTCCTCGACAACCACGTCGAGGTCATGCGGCTCGTCGCCGACGAAAACAAGCGACAGGGCATCGAGACCTTCGAGCCCAAGGACAAGAAGAACCAGGACGAGACGGAGCTCACCGGCGACGTCAACTACTCGAAGATCGCCGTCTACGGCGAGAGCGACCCCCGGGCCTTCGACTACTCCGGGGCGTTCTGCAACGCCAACCGCGGCATCTTCTCCGGCGAGGAGCTGCTGAAGCTCCAGCGGGAGTTCCTCTACGACTTCCTGCACGCCTCCCAGGAGCAGACGATCAAGCCGAAGAACAACCCCCGGATCGACATCGACCAGGTCATCGTCGGCCGGACGAACATGCCCGAGTACCGCGACAAGAAGGGCGACGAGAAGATGGAGGCGTTCAACGACCGGACCAAGCGCATCGACTTCCCGTACGTCCTCCAGTACGAGGAGGAGGCGCGCATCTACCGGAAGATGCTGAAGAACGCCGACGTCCCCGACATGAACGTCGAGCCGCACACCCTGGAGATGGCGGGGCTGTTCGGCGTCCTCACCCGCATCGAGGAGCCCGACGGCGGCAACATCTCGGTCGTCCAGAAGGCGAAGGCCTACAACGGCGAGATCGACGAGGCCGAGGACATCGACGTCAAGAAGCTCCGCGACGAGGCCGCCGAGACCACCGACATCGGCGAGGGGATGGACGGCGTCTCCCCGCGGTTCATCGGTGACGAGATCGCCGAGGCGCTGATGGACTCGATGCACCGCGAGCGGATGTTCCTCTCGCCGCTGACGACGTTCAACCACCTCGAGGAGAACCTCGAGAACCACGGCTCCATCCCGCAGGAGAACTTCGAGACGTACTACCGCTACCTCGAACTCGTCCGCGAGGAGTACAAGGAGCGGGCCATCGAGGACGTCCGCCACGCCCTCGCCTACGACCTCGACGAGATCCAGCGGCAGGGAGAGAAGTACATGGACCACGTCATGGCCTACATCGACGACGACACCGTCGAGGACGAGATCACGGGCCGCGAGCAGGAGCCCGACGAGAAGTTCCTCCGCGACGTCGAGGAGAAGCTCAACGTCCCCGAGGACCGCAAGGACGACTTCCGACAGGAGGTCTCCAACTGGGTCTCCCGACGCGCACGCGAGGGTGACACGTTCAACCCGCAGGACAACGACCGCCTCCGCCGGGCCCTGGAGCGGAAGCTGTGGGAGGACAAGAAGCACAACATCAACTTCTCGGCGCTGGTCTCCAGCGGCGAACTCGACGACGACGAGCGCAACGCCTGGGTCGACGCCCTCGAGGAGCAGGGCTACAGTACCGAGGGGGCCAAGGAGGTGCTCGAGTTCGCCGGCGCCGAGGTCGCCAAGGCCGAGATGGAAGAGGACGAATGAGCGGCGAGAAGTACATCGCCCGCGCCGACGACGCCCTCCGGGAGACCTACGAGCCGCCGATGTCGCTCGGGGAGTTCGTCGAGTCGATCTTCGAGAACCCGGGGTCGGCGGCCCACGCCTCGAAGTACCTGCTGGAGGCCATCGAGGCCGCGGGCACCCGCACGGTCGTCGAGGAGGGCGAGCGCAAGGAGCGCTACCGCTTCTTCGACGACCCGCACAACGACGGCGAGCACGCCATCCTCGGGAACACGGAGGTGCTCAACGCCTTCGTCGACGACCTCCGGTCGATCGCCGCCCGCCGCGGCAAGGAGGAGAAGATCCTCTGGCTCGACGGGCCGACGGCCACCGGCAAGTCGGAGCTGAAGCGCTGTCTCATCAACGGGCTCCGGGAGTACTCGAAGACCGACGAGGGTCGGCGTTACACCGTCGAGTGGAACATCTCGGGGGTGGACTCCTCGCCGGGGATGACCTACGGGGACACGTCGGCGACGCCGGACGAGGACGACTGGTACCCCTCGCCGGTGCAGGCTCACCCGCTGTCGGTGTTCCCCGAGGACGTCCGCAAGGAGTTGCTCGCCGAGCTCAACGAGGAGCTCGACGACCACATCCCCATCCACCTCGACGCCAAGCTCGACCCGTTCAGCCGCGAGGCCTACGACCACCTCGAGGAGCAGTACCGCCGCGACGGCGTCGAGGACCTGTTCACGGCGGTCGCCGACGACCGGCACCTCCGGGTGAAGAACTTCGTCGTCGACGTCGGGCAGGGCATCGGCGTCCTCCACAGCGAGGACGACGGCTCCCCGAAGGAGCGGCTCGTCGGCTCCTGGATGGCCGGCATGCTCCAGCGGCTGGACTCCCGCGGCCGGAAGAACCCGCAGGCGTTCAGCTACGACGGCGTGCTCTCGCAGGGCAACGGCCTCCTCACCATCGTCGAGGACGCCGCCCAGCACGCCGACCTGCTGCAGAAGCTGCTGAACGTCCCCGACGAGGGGACCGTGAAGCTGGACAAGGGCATCGGGATGGACATCGACACCCAGATGATCATCATCTCGAACCCGGACCTCGAGGCCCAGCTCAACAAACACGCCAACCGCGAGGGGACGGACCCGCTGAAGGCGCTGAAGCGCCGCCTCGACAAGCACGAGTTCACGTACCTGACGAACCTCTCCCTGGAGGCGGAGCTCATCCGGCGGGAGCTGACGAACGAGACCGAGATCTGGGAGGCCGACGCCTACGAGCAGCTGGCCGAACTCATCTCCGAGCCGGTCACCATCTCGGTCCGCGGCGGCGACGGCGTCGTCCACGACCGGGAGCTCGCGCCGCACGCCGTCGAGGCGGCCGGGCTGTACGCGGTCGCCTCGCGGCTGGACGCCGAGTCGCTCCCGCCGGGGCTGGACCTCGTCGACAAGGCGCTCATCTACGACCGCGGCTACCTCCAGGACGGCGACGAGCGCCGGTACAAGGAGGAGTTCGACTTCGGGGAGGCCGAGGACGGCGACGGCGGCATCCCGGTGACGTACACCCGCGACGTCATCGCCGACCTGCTCCACGAGGAGACCGACCGCCACCACCCCGAACTGAACGTCGAGGACGTCATCATGCCGCGGGACGTCCTGAACGCGATGGCTGAGGGGCTGGAGGACGCGCCGGTGTTCTCCGGTAACGAGCGGACGGAGTACGAGAACCGGCTCGTCCCCGTGAAGAACCACGTCTTCGGCCAGCAGGAGGAGGACGTCATCGACGCCATCATGCGCGACAAGCGCGTCGACGAGGAGACCGTCGAGGAGTACATCGAGCACGTCTACGCCTGGGTCGAGGGCGAGCAGATCGAGAACGAGCGCGGCGAACTCGAGGCGCCCGACCCCCTGAAGATGAAGGTCTTCGAGATCGAGCACCTCGGCCGCTTCGACGAGGACGACTACGACGGCGCCACCCCCGCAGACGGCGTCGAGGAGTTCCGCGCCGACAAGGTCATCACCGCGCTGAACCGCCACGCCTGGCGGAACCGCGACGAGGACTTCCGCGTCTCCGACGTCGACCCTCGGGAGATCCCCGTCATCGAGACCGTCCTCGGGAGCCACGACTGGGACGACGTCCGGCGGGCCCACGAGGACCTCGAACCCAGCCTCTGGGACGACCCGCCGACGGGCACCGACACGGCGCGGATCAAGGCGGAGACCATCGAGAACATGCAGGAGATGTTCGGCTACACGGCCGCGTCGGCCGAATTGACCAGCCGCCACGTCATGGGCCAGGTGAGCTACAGATGGGACTGAGAGACGACCTCGACAGGTACCGGGAGGTCGGCGAGGAGCGCCGCGAGGACCTCTCGGAGTTCATCCAGTACGGCGACCTCGGGCAGTCCCGGCCGGACGAGGTCCGCATCCCGATCAAGATCGTCGACCTGCCGGCCTTCGAGTACGACCAGCGCGACATGGGCGGCGTCGGGCAGGGCCAGGGCGGCACCCCCGACGTGGGCGACCCCGTCGGCCAGCCGGAGCCGCAACCCGGCGACGGCGACGACGACGGCGACGGCGACGAGCCCGGCGAGGAGGGCGGCGAGCACGAGTACTACGAGATGGACCCCGAGGAGTTCGCCGAGGAGCTCGACGAGGAGCTCGGCCTCGACCTGGAGCCGAAGGGCAAGCAGGTCGTCGAGGAGAAGGAGGGCGACTTCACGGACATCACCAGGTCGGGGCCCGCCAGCACGCTCGACTTCGAGCGGCTGTTCAAGGAGGGGCTGAAGCGGAAGCTCGCGATGGACTTCGACGAGGAGTACCTCGAGCAGGCCCTCCGCGTCGACGGCTGGGGGCCGGCGAAGGTCTTCGAGTGGGCGCGGGGCCAGAGCGTCCCCGTCTCGCGGGCGTGGATCGAGGACGCCTACGACGACGTCCCGGACGCCGAGAAGGGCCGCTGGGACTCCATCGAGGAGATGGAGGCGAACGTCGACCGCGAGGAGACGGCGACGCGCATCCGCCGGGAGGGGGTCGACCAGATCCCGTTCCGCCGGGAGGACGAGCGCTACCGCTACCCCGAGATAGTCGAGGAGCGCGAGAAGAACGTCGTCGTGGTGAACATCCGCGACGTCTCCGGGTCGATGCGGCAGTCCAAGCGCGAACTCGTCGAGCGGACGTTCACGCCGCTGGACTGGTACCTGACCGGCAAGTACGACAACGCGGAGTTCGTCTACATCGCCCACGACGCCGACGCCTGGGAGGTCGACCGCGACGAGTTCTTCGGCATCCGGTCTGGCGGCGGCACGCGCATCTCCAGCGCCTACGAACTGGCCGCGGAGATCCTCGAGCAGGAGTACCCGTGGGCGGAGTGGAACCGCTACGTCTTCGCGGCGGGCGACTCCGAGAACTCCTCGAACGACACCGAACAGAAGGTCATCCCGCTGATGGAGGAGATCCCGGCGAACCTCCACGCCTACGTGGAGACGCAGCCGTCGGGCAACGCCATCAACGCGACCCACGCCCAGGAGGTCGAGGAGCACTTCGGGGAGTCGGACAACGTGGCCGTCGCCTTCGTCCAGAGCCAGGACGACGTCGTCGACGCCATCTACCGCATCCTCAGCACGGAGGACGAATCATGAGCACCGACGACAGGATCGAGAAGCAGCGCATCGCCGACGACCTCGAGGAGCCGGTCCGCGAGGCGAACGAACTCGCGGAGAAGCTGGGCCTGGACCCCTTCGACGTGAACTACTGGGTCGTCGACTACGACGAGATGAACGAGCTCATCGCCTACGGCGGCTTCCAGCACCGCTACCCGCACTGGCGGTGGGGGATGGGCTACGACCGCCAGCAGAAGCAGACGCAGTTCCTCGGCGGGAAGGCCTTCGAGATCGTCAACAACGACGATCCCTCGAACGCGTTCCTGCAGGCGTCCAACGAGATGGCCGACCAGAAGGCCGTCATCACGCACGTCGAGGCCCACGCCGACTTCTTCAAGAACAACGAGTGGTTCCGGATGTTCGGGACGGCGCCCGACGCCGCGGCGATGCTCGAGCGGCACTCCGAGACGGTCGCCGAGTACATGGCCGACCCCGAGATATCCCGGGAGGCTGTCGAGGAGTGGATCGACCACGTCCTCTGTCTGGAGGACAACATCGACCAGCACCAGCCGTTCTCGACGGCCGAGGAGTGGACCGAGGCGGCGCCGACCCCCGAGGACCTCGCCGAGAAGCTCGAGGAGATGGAGTTCTCCGAGGAGGTCCGCGAGCAGGTCTTCGACGAGGAGTGGCTCGACGCGATGGACGACGACGAGGACGGCCCGACGTTTCCGGCCGAACCCGAGAAGGACCTGCTGGCGTTCCTGCGGGCCCACGGGAAGGCCTACGACGAGGAGTCCGAGCGCGCGGACGACTACGAGGAGTGGCAGCGGGAGATCCTCGAGCTGCTGCGGAAGGAGGCCTACTACTTCGCCCCCCAGAAGATGACGAAGGTGATGAACGAGGGGTGGGCCGCCTACTGGGAGTCGGCGATGATGTCCGACGAGGCCTTCGCCGGCGCCGACGAGTTCGTCTCCTACGCCGACCACATGGCGCAGGTCCTCGGGTCGCCGGGGCTGAACCCCTACAAGCTCGGCTTCGAGCTGTGGCAGTACGTCGAGAACCGGCGGAACCGCCGGGAGGTGATCGAGCAGCTGCTCTGCGTCGAGGGCGTCACCTGGCGGAACTTCGACGAGACCGTCGACCTCGACCGCGTCCAGGAGCTGCTGGAGCCGGCGCCGTTCCTCGAGGACCCGGTCGCTCACCTCGACGACCTCGATACCGAGGACCCGCGCGTCGACGCCGAGGCGGTCGAGCGGGCCCGCGCTGGTGACCTCGACGTCGAGACGTACCCCTGGAAGCTCCTCACCTACGAGGGGCTCGCCGAGCGGCACTACTCGCTGGTGAAGCCGCAGAACCGCGGGTTCCTCAAGCGCGTCTCCCAGAACGAACTGGAGCGGACCTCGCGGTACCTCTTCGACACGGAGCGGCACGACGCCCTCGAGGCGGCCGTCGCCGAGGTCGACCGCGCGGCCGGCTGGGACCGGATGCGCGAGATCCGGGAGAGCCACAACGACGTGACGTTCCTCGACGAGTTCCTGACCGACGAGTTCGTCGACGAGAACGACTACTTCACCTACGAGTACACCCACACGACGCGCGACTACCGGGTGACGTCGACGGAGGCCGCCGACGTCAAGAAGAAGCTGATGCTGCAGTTCACCAACTTCGGGAAGCCGACCATCTCGGTGGTGGACGGCAACTTCCGGAACCGCAACGAACTGCTGCTCGCCCACCACTACAACGGCGTCCAGCTGGACCTACGGCAGGCCAAGCAGACCCTCGAGCGCGTCTTCGAGCTGTGGGGGCGGCCGGTCGCGGTGAAGACCATCGTCAAGGAGCTCGACGAGCACGACATCGAGGTCGCGCGCCGGCGCGACCGGGAGCCCGAACCCAGCGAGCAGGGCCGGCTCATCCGGTTCGACGGCCGCCAGTTCGAGGAGGAAGACCTCGACGACGAGGAGGTCGAGGACATCGCCGCAAGCGACGTCGACTACGACACCAAGCCGGACGACTGGCTCTGAGGGGCCGCCCCTCGGGCCAGGAGGTATCTTCTTGTCACATGCGTCGCTACGTGGGGTGTGTCCAGCACTGGGACGACGACCACCGCCGACGACGCCCTCGAGGAGGCGGAGATCCACGAGGTCCTCCGGAACGACCGGCGGCGGCTGGCCCTCGAGGCCCTGCGGGAGAGCGGCGGCCGGTCGACGGTCAGGGACCTCTCGGAGACGGTCGCGGCGCGGGAGACCGGCGAGGAGCCGGCGCCGCGGAAGAAGCGGCAGTCGGTGTACGTCTCGCTGCACCAGACCCACCTGCCGAAGCTCGACGAGCTCGGCATCCTCGAGTACGACGGCGAGACGAAGGAGGTGACCCTCCAGCAGAAGATCGAGGAGGTCGAGGTCTACATGGAGGTCGTCCCGGAGTACGGCCTCTCGTGGGGCGAGGCGTACTTCGGCCTCTCGCTACTGGGGCTGCTGACGGCGCTGGCCTCCATCCTGGAGGTGCCCGTCGTCTCCGCCGTCGACCTCGGCTACCTCCTGGCCGGGTACTTCCTGCTGTTGCTGGCGGTCTCGGCCTACCACGTGTACAGCCACCAGGAGCGGACCGTCGTCCACCGACTGCTAGAATGACCAGGTTCACCGTCGAGACCGAGCGGCAGACCCACGCCGTGGACGTCACCGACCGGGTCGAGGAAGCCGTACCGGCGGCCGCCGACGGGACCGCGACGGTCTTCGTCCAGCACACGACCGCCGGCGTCACGGTCAACGAAGCGGAGTCGAACCTCCTCGACGACGTGGAAGCCTTCCTGGAGGGCTCCGTCGACGACCACGGCTGGGACCACGACCGCCTCGACGGCAACGCCGACTCGCACCTCCGGGCCCTTCTGGTCGGGCCCTCCGTCACGATACCCGTCACGGACGGGCGCCTCGATCTCGGCACGTGGCAGTCGGTGCTGCTGGTCGAGTGCGACGGCCCCCGCTCGCGGACGGTATCGGTGGCCGTCGACGGCGACGGCTAAGGGAATCATAACTTGACTCGGTGGCGCCCCGAACGGGACGCATCCGGCCGTAACGTATCGAACTGTGCGACAGCCGAAAGCCCTAAACAGGTAACATCAGTCTATACTGGTACTGATACGGCTCCGAGCATGCGATACTTCGATTTCACGGTGACCCCAGAGGACGGCGCACTCCACCCGGTGGATAGGCTCATCGCCGACACGCCGTCCGTGACCAGGGTCTCCATCATGCACTTCGACCTGCTCGGAGACGGGACCGGGGTGTTGCTCTACCGGCTCGAGGGCGACCCGGACGGCCTCGTCGGAGACATCGACGAGCACCCGGACGTCATCGCCCACGACGAACTGGAGGCCGACGGCGACCAGTTCCACCTTTACCTCCACGTCGGCCCCGGGGAGCCGGTCGGCTCGGTGATGCAGCTCGCCCAGAAGTACGCCCTGATGATCGACACGCCGATCGAGTTCACCGGCCGCGGGTCGGTCCGGATGACTGTCATCGGCGACCACGACATGGTCAAGCAGGCCATCGACGAGCTACCGCCGACGGTGCAGGTGAGCGTCGACCAGGTCGGCGCCTACACCCCCGACCGCCGCGACATGCTCTCGATGCTCACGGACCGCCAGCTCGAGGTCTTCCAGAAGGCGGTCGAACTCGGGTACTACGAGATTCCCCGGCGGACGACCCACGAGGAGATCGCCGAGAGCCTGGAGTGTGCTCCCTCGACCGTCGACGAGCACCTACGGAAGGCGGAGTCGCGGGTCCTCCGCGGCCTGGTCGGGTGACCGGTCGCGAACCGCACGTGGCTCTCTCGTTTCGGTAGGGCGCCAGTCGTATCCGTAAGGATGTAGTTACCTACGATTTGGCTCCCCAGAACCATCCAGGCGCCGCCGGTTTGCGACCACCTAATATGATTGGAACGGGACTTAACCCCCTTGGGGTACTCCACTCTGGTAATGGAGATCGACCTGAGCGAGACGGATGCGGCGGAGGAACGTTGCTACGAAGCGCTGGCCGACGAGGACCGACGGACGGTCCTCTCGGCGCTCTGCGAGTCGGGGACGGCGCTGTCGCTCTCGGAACTGGCGATCGAACTGGCGCAGGCGGAACCCGGACCGACCGAGATCGGCGGCGGCGACGCCGTCGAGCGCCACGAGATCGAACTGTACCACCGACACCTGCCGAAGCTCGACGACATCGGCCTCGTCGACTTCGACCAGGACCGACGGCTGGTGTCGCTGACCGCCGAGTTCGACGACGCCGACGACGCGACCGAGCTGCTCGTCGCATAAGCCCCTCCGAACTCGCGGAACGGTCCCGTTTCTCGCCAGTAAGCCGCGAGTAGCCGCCGGATAGCCGGGCCTGACCGGCCGGCTCTCAGAAGAAGACCGTCCCGTGGTGGCGCGGCCGGTCGTCCCGCTGCTTCGTCCGGTAGGTGTCGAGGCGGACCTCGAGTTGTTCGCGGAGGTCGCCGGCCGGGATGAGTTCGTCGACCTGCATCTTGCCGGCCTGCTTCTCGATGTCGATGTACTTGTCGAACTCCTGCTTGGCGGACTCGATGAACGCGTCCTTCGCGTCGCCGTCCATGTCCTCTATCTGGCCGCCGAACAGCGCGTGGACGGCGGCGTCGGGACCCATGACGGAGATCTCGGCCGACGGGAGCGCGATGGTGGCGTCGGGGCCGAAGGAGGGGCCGGCCATCGCGTAGATGCCGGCGCCGTAGGCCTTCCGCGTGATGACGCAGAACTTCGGCACCTGGGCGTTCGACGTCGCGTAGATGAACTTCCGGCCCTTCCGGAGGACGCCCTCCTTCTCGACCTGCGAGCCGATCATGAAGCCGGGGGTGTCACAGAGGTACACCAGCGGAATGTTGTATGCGTCGCAGGTCCAGACGAAGCCGGCGCCCTTGTCGGCGGAATCGGGGAAGATGGCGCCGGAGATGTGCTCGGGGTTGTTGGCGACTACTCCGACGACCTGGCCGTCGATGCGGCCGAGGCCGGTGACGAGTTCCGGGGCGAAGTCCGGCTTGAGTTCGACGAAGGAGTCGCGGTCGACGACCCGGTCGATGACCTCACGGACCGGGTAGGCCTTGTTCGGCTCGTCCGGGATGACGTCGTCCAGGCTGTAGGGATTCTTCTTCGGCGGCTTCGGCGTCTCGTCCGGCGGGTCCTCGGCGTAGTTCTGCGGCAGGAACCGGAGGATCTCCCTGGCCTTCTCGGCGGCCGTCTCCTCGTCGGGGACGACGAGGTCGGCGCTGCCGGAGTGCTCGGCGTGGACCTGCGGGCCACCGAGCTGCTGCATGTCGGTCTTCTCGCCTGTCATCGCCTCGACGATCCGGGGCGAGGCGATGGCCATCCCTGCTATCTCCTCGACCATGATGAGGTAGTCGCAGAAGACGGGCGTGTACGCGGAGCCCGCGACGTCCGGGCCGTAGAGGACGCCGATCTGGGGGATCTCGCCGGACATCCGGCACTGGTTGTAGAACATCTTCCCCCCGCGGTAGCGGTCCATGTGGGTGTCGCCGGGCTCCCGCTCCTCGGCGTTGAGTCGCGCCCCGGTGGAGTCGACCAGCCGGAGCATCGGGATGCCGAGTTCGAGGGCTCGCTCCTGGATGCGGATGACCTTCTCGACGCCCATCTGGCCGAGCGAGCCGGCCTTGACGGTGTAGTCGTTGGCGGTGAACGCGACCTTCCGGCCGTCGATGGTGCCGACGCCGGTGATGAGGCCGTCGGCGGGGAGCTCGTCGTCGTCGCCGTGGCGGGCGAAGGTGCCGTCCTCGTACTCGATCTCGTCGAAGATCATGTCCAGGCGGTCGCGGACGAACACCTTCCCCAGGTCCTCGATCTTGTCGAACCCGCGGTCGGGACCACCGGACATGATGTCCTGGACCGCCTCCCGGATGGCCGCCTCACGCTCGGTGACGACCGCGCCCTCCTCGCCCCAGTTCTCGCCGGCCTCGGCCAGCGTGCCGTCGTTGCCTACCAGTTCGACGCCGCGGCCCAGGTGCTCGGACACTGCCGTGGCGATGGCCTGTGCGATCTCCTCGTCGGTGTTGTCGTCTATCTTGATCTCCATGTTGTCGTTCGGAAACTCACTATGCGTTCAGAGTTTCCGCACCTCTCGTATGGCGTGATATACCAACGCAGAGTAATAACGTTGTGGGTGCCGCGGCCGGCGAGAACGTTCCGCCGATATCGGACGGGCGGCCCGGAAACTCTTTCTTAGTGGACTGTTTACACAGGCCATGGCACGAGGCGAGACCGACCTGCACGAGATGATCCGGGAGTCCGTCCGGGGCATCGCGTCGGACTTCGACAAGACGTACTGGCGGGAGCACATCGAGGAGGAGGAGTTCCCCGAGGAGTACTGGCAGGCGCTGGCGGACGACGGCTGGCTCGGCGTCACCATCCCCGAGGAGTACGGCGGCGA
The DNA here is from genome assembly GCF_013391105.1 of Natronomonas salina. NCBI lineage: Archaea > Methanobacteriati > Methanobacteriota > Halobacteria > Halobacteriales > Natronomonadaceae > Natronomonas > Natronomonas salina. The sequence goes on along the minus strand of NZ_CP058335.1, from coordinate 324,519 downwards.
GGGCCTGGGGATGCTCGAGATGTCCATCATCATCGAGGAGCTCTCCAGAGGCGGCGGCCAGGGCGGCATCATCTTCGTCCTCACGCCCGTCTTCGGCGGCATCGGCATCCAGCGGCACGGCACGGCGGAACAGAAGGAGGCGTACCTCCCGAAGATCGCCGACGGCGAGATGAAGTTCTGCATGGCGCTGACCGAGCCCGCCGCCGGGACGAACACGCTCAACATCCAGACGTTCGCCGACCGGGAGGGCGACGAGTTCGTGGTGAACGGCCAGAAGACGTTCATCAGCGGCGTCGAGAACGCCGACGCGATGCTGCTGGTCTCCCGGACCTCGGAGTTCGACGAGTCGAACCCCACCGGCGGTGTTACGCTGTTCCTCGTCGACGACCCCGTCGAGCGCGACGGCATCTCGCTATCGGAACTCGACACCGCCGTCCCGTGGTTCGAGAAGCAGTACCAGATCCAGTTCGACGACCTCCGCGTCTCGGAGGAGGACATCCTCGGGACCGAAGACGGCGGGCTCTACCTCCTTTGGGACACCCTGAACACCGAACGGCTCGCCGGCGCCGCGTCGGCCCTCGGCGGCGGCCTCCGGGCCATCGACCTCGCGGTCGACTACGCGAACGACCGGAACGTCTTCGGCCAGCCCATCGGCGCCCACCAGGCCATCCAGCACCCCATCGCCGAGTCGTACGCGAAGCTCATGGCCGCCCGCGAGATCCTCTACAAGGGCGCGAACAAGTGGGACGACGACGAGGACTGCGGCCTGGAGGCGAACGTCGCCAAGTTGCTCGCCTCCCGCGCCGGGACCGAGGCCGCCGACCGGGCTATCCAGGCGCACGGGGGCAACGGCTTCACCCACGAGTACGAGGTCTACGACATCTGGCAGAACCTCCGGCTCACCCAGACCGCGCCGGTCTCCAACGAGATGGTGCTCAACTACATCGGCGAGCACGAACTCGGGATGCCGCGGAGCTACTGACGGCGGCTATCGGTCGGCCGTCGGCTGTCGCACGTCGTCCCGCGCGGCGACTCCCGCACCGAGGCCGGCAGGCTTTTTCTCCGCCGGCCGGTGGAGGGAGGTATGAGCGACTTCGACCTGGACCTGCAGACCGCCGAGGGCGAACTGGACGAACTCGACACCGGTGGTCGGGTCGTCCTCGGCGTCCTCGACGGGACCACCGACGACGAGGAGTGGATCCAGCACGTCTCCGCCGGCGACGTCGTCGTGCTGAACGTCGAGGGCGACCTGAACGAACTGGCCTCGGGGTTCGCCCGAGAGATCCGCGACATGGGCGGCGAACTGATGCACTTCCGGGACTTCCTCGTCATCTCGCCGCCGGGCCGGGAGATCGACACCGACCGACTGGACTAACGGTCCATCGGGATTCCGTCACGGCACTCGGAAGAATCGGCTCGATCGCGGCCACCAGCGGGATCATCCCACGAGCGTCAGGTAGTGACCGTCGGGGTCGCGGACGCGCACGCCCTCGTCCACGCGCTCTCGTCTCGTGATGCGGTCGGCGACTGCGTCCGCCGCTTCCGTCGGGTCGTCCGCCTCGAATCCGACGTCCACGTGGACGCCGCCGCGCGCGTCGGCGAGGCCGAGGTGCGGCTCCCACAGTTCGACGTCGAACGGGCCGGTCGTCAGCCGGGTCCGCTTCCGCTCGTCGCCGCGGTTCACCACCTCGAAGCCGAGGTCGGTGTAGAACGACTCCGCCGCTGGCAGGTCCTCGACCTCGAAGACCACCTCGAAGACGCCCTCGAGGGTCGGCTCGTCGGCGCCGCGCTCGTCGGCCGCGCTGCCGATCTCGACGCAGTTGCCCTCCGGGTCGTAGAAGTACAGCGAGGTCATCCCGCCGAAGTCGACCTCCTGGAGGTCGAAGTCGTCCTCGAGTCGGTCCCACCAGTCGTCGTAGGCGTCGGCCGGACAGGCGAAGGCGTAGTGGGTGTGGAGCCCGCCGCGGGGGACGCCGTCCGGGCGTCTGAGCAGGAGTTCCGTGCCGCCGCCGACGTCGAGGGCGACCTCCCGGTTTGTCTCGCGGGCCACCCGGACGTCGAGGTGCTCCCGGTAGAAGTCGACGACCGGGTCGGTGTACTTGACCTCCAGGGCCAGCCAGCGACAGGTTCCGAGCATGGTCGACTGTGGGGCTGGCGCGGCGATAAACCCGGGGGACGGTCGACCCAGTGCTGCCGGAACTCCGAGTTTTATGCGTCTCGGCGCCCCACGTTCACGTATGCCGATGAAAGGCTCCGGGGAGGCCGATCTGACCGTCGTCGACCGGTTCGACGGGGGCGCGGGCTGGATCGCATATCCCGACGAGGCGATGCAGCGGGCGTCGCACGTCGTCGAGAGCGACGGCGAACTGTGGGTCTTCGACCCCGTCGACGCCGCGGGTGTCGACGACCTGCTCGCGGAGTTCGACGAGGACGTCGGCGGGGTCGTCGTCGGCCTCGACCGACACAGCAGGGACGCCGCGGCGGTCGCGGGTCGTCACGACGTGCCGGTGTACCTCCCGGCGTGGATGAACGACGTCGCCGGCGACCTCGACGCGCCGGTCGAGCGGTTCGACGGCGAGCTCGCGGGGTTCGCCGTCGAGGGCATCGTGAACAACACCTTCTGGCAGGAGGCGGTCTTCTTCGACGGCGAGACGCTACTCGTCCCGGAGGCGCTGGGGACGGTCGACTTCTTCCGGTCGCCGGGCGAGACGGTCGGCGTCCACCCGATGCTCCGGTTGCTCCCGCCGAAGTCGCTCCGCCAGTACGACCCCGAGCGGCTCCTGGTCGGCCACGGGTCGGGGGTCTTCGAGGACGTCCGGTGGGCCATCCAGGACGCCGTCGACGGCTCGCGGAGCGGCGCGCCGTCGCTGTACCTGCGGAGCCTGAAGTCGATGCTCCCCTGGTGAAATCGTACCGCTGGCGATACGCTTTTCGCCGTGAGGCGAATTGAGGGACCCGATGGGTGTCGACGGGACCGGTGGCGGGCGACGGGGCGTCGACAGGCTCTCCATCCGCCCGCTTGACGACGGGGCGGGCCTCAAGATCGACGACCGGATCGAGCGACGGCACTGCGAGATAGCCACCGGCGGGACAGTCTCGCCCGCCCCGCTGCCGGGGAACCCGTTCCGGTACCCGGTCGATTCGTCCGTGCAGGTCGAGACCGACCGGCTCGCGTTCGGCGGGTTCTCGCGAACGTTCGTGCACGGAGCGGAGCCGACCGTCGAGGTCGGACACTTCGACGAGCGGACGTTCGGGCCCGGACGTTTCGAACTGGAGCTCTCCGGCCCAGTGAAGCTGTACGTCGACGTGACCGGACCGATGCGGGTGGAGACGTCCGTCACGGACGTCGAGCTATCCCTGGCCGAGTCTCGCACGGTCAGCATCGGCGCCCGGTCGTACCACGAACGGCCGGCGACGACGGTCCGGACCACCGACGACCCGACCGACGTGATGGCAGCGGTGTCGTCGTTCGGGAGCGCGCTGAAGACCGCGCGGAGCGAGCGGTCGTACCCGACGCTCCGCGGGCATCCACCCGCACTGGAACTGGCCGACGAACTGGCCGTTCCCGACGGTATCGAACCGCCGTCGCCGGACGTCGCGATCGAAGTTCCGCCGTCGCTCCGCGAGATCATGGTGGTCTCGCCGCTGGCCTACTACCTGGGGGCACGCGTGGAGGAAGGTCCGGAACCCCGTCTCGTCGTCGACGGCGAGTCCGCCGGCCTCGAGAGCGACCAGGGGTTCGAGGCGGCCGTAGAACGGACGCTGAAGAAGACCTTCCTGCTCGACTGTCTGGTGCGCACGGCCGGCCCGCGCAGACCATCCCGCTCCACGAGCGACGCGAGTTGGAGGGGTCGCTCGACGTCGACCTGGACGACCTCTACGGCCGGCCGGGAGCCGAACGGCTCCGTGCCTACGCGGATGTCCCCTACGACGCGATCGCCGAGTACCTCCCCACCTGGAAGCTGACCGCCCACGTCGAACCGACCGCCGCCAGCCTCGAGGCGCTCCCGTTCCTCGTGGCCGATCTCGCGGTGGTCCGGACCCGGAAGGACTCCGAGACAGGCGTGGACGGTGCGTCGATCGATCCGGTGGCCGTGTCGACGACCGACTCGCTGCAGGTGGAACCAGAGTCGGCCACACTCGCGGAAGCCGCGTCGGATCACTACGTTCAGATCGGGTCGGACGACTCCCTCGAACAGGCCTGGGTCGGGCGCGGGACGCCGATCGGCGCCAGCAAGGCGTTCCCGGCGGCCTACCGGAACCGGCTCGACCGAATGGCGCGGGAGGAGGAGATCGAGATCGTGGTCGTCTGCAACGACGACTCGATGCTCGACGAGCGCGACGGCGTCGAAGCCGCCTACGGCACCCGCGAGGAGTTCCCCGTCGACGTGACGTTCTACGAGGACCTCACGGCGGCCCAGCTGTCGCTCGTCCTCGAATCGGACGTCGACTTCCTCCACTACATCGGCCACGTCGACGACGACGGGTTCCGGTGCCGCGACGGGATGCTGGACGCGGCGTCGCTCTCGACCGTCGGTATCGACATCTTCTTCCTGAACGCCTGTCGGTCCTACCGGCAGGGCCGGCGGCTCATCGAGCGGGGGGCGATCTCGGGGGTCGTCACGGTCGAGGAGATCACCAACAGCGGCGCGATCCGGATCGGGAAGACCCTCGCGGAACTCCTCGACTACGGCTTCCCGCTCCGGTCGGCGCTCAACGTCGCACGGGACCGGAGCGTCGTGGGGTCGCAGTACCTCGTCATCGGCGACGGGAACGCCGACATCGCGCAGGCGGAGACCGGCAGCGCGCTCCTGGCGGACGTCTCGACCGGCGGGGACGGGGACGACTACGAACTCGATGTCACGACGTTCCCGACGAACCAGGGCGGGATGGGCTCGCAGTTCCGCCCGGCGGTCCCGGGGGTCGACGAGGTGTTCCTCTGTCCCGGGACCCTGCCGACGTTCGAGGTCTCCCGGGCGACGCTCCGGGAGTACTTCGAGACGTCCGTCTTCCCGGTCCGGTTCGACGGCGAGTTCACCTGGACGGACAGGGTCGACCCGTCCGACACTCCCCGGCAGTAAGGAATCTGCGGTCCGAGAACGATCGACGACGCCCTCGGTACCGCCAACGTGATGCAGCCTTACGGGCCGTGGTACGTTCCACCGCCGGCGGCCACCTGTCCGGCCTGGGCCAGTGCCAGGAACATCGCGAACAGGACGCCGGTCATCCGCGGGTGGGCTGCGAGGAATTCGCTGACGGTACCTGAGGTCGACTGGGATCGATCAGTCGTCATTACGTCCTCCAAAACTGCCCAGTAAGGATTATATTTATTCCCCAATTCATTCCTCGGTATCTATTGTTGAATGCCTCGAGAAAGAGTGGAAAAATATGGTAGCTATTATCCCTGGCGTCCTCCTAACCGGTACGTGGTCTACATCACGAGCGGGCTGTTGACGGCGCTACTGGACGTCGCCGCCGACCGCGATCCGGAGTCGGTCACGATCGCGCTGGACGTGATGCCCGCCGACGAACTGGACGCCGATCTCCCCGCAGATGCGTCCGTCTTCACCGACATGTACCTCCCCGAGACCGGCCAGTCGCTCACCGCCGTCTTCGGGATGGACCTCTCGACGCCGGGTGCCGCGGGGCGGTTCGTCTCCCACCCGGGCGGGAACCTGGCGCTGACCAAGGCCGACGACCTCCACGAGGTCGTCTTCGTCGCCATCCCGCCGTACGACGACGACAGCGTCGCGGCCTTCGACCGCTCCGGCGAGGAACTCCCCTTCGAGACGGTCGACGCCGAGCCGCCGCACGGGAGCCTCGAGGACCCCTCGTAGCCTCCCGGCGCGCTCACTCCAGGTAGCCGAGGTCCTGGAGCTGGTCGGTTATCTCGTCGAACTCTGCCTCGGTCAGCTCGCCCCGCTGCTGGTGCTGGATGACGATGCTGCGGAGCAGGAACCTGACGAGGTCGCTCGTCGACGAGAAGCTCGTCCCCTCGATGGTCTCCTCGACTCTGTCGGCCAACTCCTTCGGGATGGAAACCGTCGTGTAGTCGGTCACGGTCGCCCGAAGGTCGCGCGACCGGATAGGCGTTGTCCAACTCCGTGCGCTTGTCCAAGTTCGGGAGCCTTTAGGGTGATGTAGCCACAAGCCGACACACGATGGGAGTCCGGCCACCACAGCAGGGGGACGACGACGTGCCCGAGACCGTCGCGTTCGGCATCGCCGCGCTCGACGAGCACCTCAACCGCCGGGACGTGAACTTCCCGACGACCGACGCCGAGCTGCTGGAGACGCTCGACGACCCGGCGATCCCGTACGACGCGAAGGGCAACGAGATCCAGCTGTCCTCCGTCCTGGAGGAGGCTCACGCCACGCAGTTCGACACCAGACAGGAGCTGCTCAACGCCCTCCACCCGGTCTTCGAGGCCAAGCGCGAGCGGGCGAACAACAGCATCGTCGGGCAGCTCCGTTCCCTGCTTCCCTTCTGATTCTTACGACGAACACACCGGTCTACGAGGTACTCTGCGCTACTCCTCGACGTCGCGGAGGCGATCCGAGATCTCCTCGAGCCGCCGAGTCTGCTCCCGGTTGACCGAGACGATCACGTCAGAGAGCACGCCGAACATCAGCAACTGTACGGAAAGCAGGATGAAGAACGTCGCGAGAACTGCGAGCACCTCGTGGGAGATCCCGTTTACGAAGTAGTCGTACCCCACGTAGGCGCCGACGAGCGTCCCAGCGAGCGTCCCGAGAACGGCCACGCTCCCGAAGTAGTAGATTGGGTTGTTCGTCTTCGTGAGCGCGTACAGCGTCAGGAAGATCCGCCCGCCGTCCTTCAGCGGGTGGAGGTTCGTCTCCGAGCCGCCGGGCCGCTGCTCGTAGCGGATCGGGACCACCTCGGTTGGGATGCCCATCCGGACGCACTCGACGGCCAGTTCCGTCTCGATGCCGAACCCGTCGGCCCGCAGGCTCGACCGTTCGAACGACTGCCGGGAGAAGGCGCGGTACCCCGAGAGGATGTCGACCATCTCGCGGCCGTGGACGACCCCGAACATCCGGTTGATGATCCGGTTGCCGACCCGGTTCAGTTTCGTCATCGCGCCGTCCTCCATGTCGGCGAAGCGGTTCCCGATCACGTGCTCGGCGCGCCCCTCGAAGAGCGGTTCGAGCATCTGGTCGGCGTCCTCCGGTCGGTAGGTCCCGTCCCCATCGGCCATGAGGACGTAGGGCTGTTCGATGTGTTCGATCCCCTGGCGGACCGCCTGTCCCTTCCCGCTGCCGTCCTGCGTGACGACACGCGCGCCGTGGTCGAGCGCGATCTCCCGGGTCCCGTCCGTCGAGTCGCCGTCGACCACCAGGACGTGCTCGAACCCCTGCTGGCGGAAGCCTTCTATCACGTCGCCGATGGTGTTGGCCTCGTTCAGCGTCGGCAGGAGGATGCAGACGTCCGCGCGGTCGGGCATTGTCGAAGGCTGTGCGACCGAGCGGTAAAAAGTCTGAGTTTCCCTCACGCGAGGGTTTCGACGTACAATGGAAAAGGCTTATGCGCGTTTTGACAGTTGGTGAGGTCAATGAGTCAGCGGTGGGACCAAGTCGAAGAGCGACTCGACGAGTACGAGTCGCAACTCGACACCGTGTACCGACTGTACCACATCCCCGTCCTCGCAGTTCTGATGGCGTTCATGCTGTGGATCCGGGTGCGAAACTACGAGCGGTACCTGACCGACGACGGCATCCTCCTCGGCGGCAACGACGCCTGGTACCACTACCGGACCACGAACTACGCGATCCGGAACTTCCCGTTCAACCTCCCGTTCGACCCCTGGACGGGCTTCGACGTGGGACAACGGACGGGGCAGTTCGGGACGCTGTTCGACCAGCTCATCGCCTTCGCTGCACTCGTCGTCGGCCTCGGCAGCCCCTCGCAGTCGACCATCGACATGACGTTCCTCGTCGCGCCGGCCGTCTTCGGCGCCCTCTGTGCGATCCCCGTCTTCTACGTCGGCAAACGCCTCGGCGGCCGGTTCGGCGGTATCGTCGCCGTCCTCGTCCTCGCGATGACACCCGGGGCGTTCCTCTCGCGGAGCGTCGTCGGCTTCACCGACCACCACGTCGCGGAGACGCTGTTCCAGGCGTTCTCGCTGGCTGCGGTGATGGTGATGGCGACGGTCGGACAGCGCGAGAAACCGATCTACGAACTCGTCGAAGCCCGTGACTTCGACGCGCTACGACGGCCAGCGATCTGGGGCGCCCTCGCCGGCGTCGCCATCTCGCTTCACATCTGGGTGTGGCCCCCGGCGGTGTTCTTCCTCGGCCTGTTCGCCCTCTTCCTCTTTGCGGTCCTCTCCCTCGACTACCTCCGCGGCCACAGCCCGGACCACGTGGCGATCCCGTCGATCGTCGCGATGCTCGTCGTCACCCTGCTCACCGGCGTGAAGGTGGTCACCTTCGAACTGACCGCGACCGACTTCTCGATCCTCCAGCCACTGCTCGCGCTGCTGGTCGCCGGCGGCGCACTGTTCATGGCCGCCGTGGCGCGCCTGTGGGACGACACCGACTTCCCGCGGTTCGGATACCCCCTCGCCGTCCTCGCAGTCGGCGCCGTCGCCGCCGGCCTCGTCGCGGTGATCAGCCCCGAAACGTTCGACTTCTTCGTCACTCAGCTCACCCGCGTCGCCGGCCTGACCGCGACGGACTCGGCCCGGACGGTCGGCGAGATCTCCTCGCCGTGGGCGGTCGCCGACGGTCCGATCGACTTCTTCGCCAACTCCTACATGCTGGCGTTCTACACGGCGATCGTCGGGTTCGGCCTGATGCTCTTCCGCGTGCTGACGGACGAGCGACCCCGGGCCGAGCAGGTGCTCGTCCTGATCTTCGCGGGCTTCACCCTCCTGATGACGTTGACGCAGGTCCGGTTCGACTACTACTTCGTCATCGCCGTCGCGGCGGCCAACGCCTTCCTCGTCCGCGAGGTCTACCGGTTCGTCGACCTGGACGACGTCAGGCGCGACGTGACGAACATCAAGCCGTACCAGGTGCTCATCGTCGTCGCCATCCTCTTCGTGGTCGCCGGACCGCTCGTGGTGACCGGATCGACGATGCAGGCCGCCGACCAGAGCGCCAACCCCGGCGAGAGCCAGCTCTGGGACGGCAGCCTCGAGTGGATGGAAGAGAACACGCCGGCGCCCGGAACGTACGGGTCCGGCGGCGACTCCGACCTCGACTACTACGGGACGTACGAGATCACGGAGGACTTCGATTACAGCGACGGGGCGTACGGCGTCATGTCGTGGTGGGACTACGGCCACTTCATAACGACGGGCGCCGAGCGTATCCCGGTCGCGAACCCCTTCCAGCAGAACGCCGACGAGGCGGCCGACTTCCTGCTCGCCGACGAGGAACAGGAGGCACTCGAGATCCTCGAAGAGGACAGCGGCGAGGCGTCGGGCACCCGGTACGTCATGGTCGACTACCAGCTCGGGTACGCCGCGACGCGGAAGTACAACGCCCCGTCCGCCTTCGAGACGAGACACGGCGTCTCGGGCGGCGACCTCGGCGTGACGGTGTTCAACCAGGGCGGCCAGAACATCGGCGTCCACACCCAGCGCGGCTTCGAGAGCATGCGCGTCCGCCTCTACCAGCACCACGGGTCCGCCCAGGAGCCGGCGGAGTTCGTCACGCGGTTCGGCGGCTACAACCAGACGCGGGGCGTCGCCGTCCCGCCGGAGGAGGGGATGGGCGCCCTCATCGAGCGGTACAACTCGAGCGAGGAGGCCCGTCAGGCCGCCGAGCAGGACCCCAACGCGATCCACGGCGGCATCCTCGGCCAGCCGGGCGAGCGCATCGAGGCCCTCCAGCACTTCCGGCTGGTCCACGCCAGCGCCGCAACCACGTCGCACGCGAGGATCAGCCTCCCGGGCAACCAGCGGGAATCGTGGGTCAAGACCTTCGAGCGCGTCGACGGCGCGACCGTCCAGGGGACCGGGCCCGCGAACTCCGAGGTGGAGGCCAGCGTCGTGATGGAGGTGAACTCGACGGGCGAGACGTTCGTCTACCGACAGTTCGCACAGACCGACGAGAACGGGAACTTCGAGATGACCGTTCCGTACTCGACGACCGGCTACGACGAGTACGGCACCGAGGCGGGCTACACGAACGTCGACGTTCGCGCCAACGGCAGCTACCAGTTCACCGCCATCGACCAGGCCGAAGCCACGGCCTGGGGCGGGACCGCGGACGTGACCGAGGGACAGGTCCTCGGCGAGGAGGAGGGCCCCGTACAGGTCGAACTCGAGGAAGGTGAGGCCCCCGAAGGCAGCCAGAACCCCGGAGCGGGTAACGAGACCGAGGGGTCGACCGACGGCGGCTCCGCCGACGGCGGGAACGCCACGCAGAACTCGACGAACGAGACCGGCGGAGCGAACGGGTCGGACGACCAGCAGCGACAGGCCGCCCGCAGACCCTGATGAGCGGCCCGACCGGCCTGCGCGCGTGGTTCGCGGTGTACCTCAAGGGACTCTGTATGGGCGCCGCCGACACGGTCCCGGGCGTCTCCGGTGGCACCATCGCCGTCATCGTGGGGGTGTACGAGCGGCTCATCACCGCGCTGACGTCGCTGGACCCGAGAGCGGTCCGGCACCTGGGTGCGATCCACACCCGCCAGGGGCGCACCGAACTCTCGCGGGACCTGGTCCGGATGGACGTACCCTTCCTGTTCGTGCTCGGCGCCGGCGTGATCACCGCGGCCGCGTCGATGGCCACGGTGATGCACTACGCGATCGACCAGTACAGGGTGCCGACCTACGCCTTCTTCTTCGGCCTCATCGCGGCGTCGGCGGTGGTCCTGTACGGACACGTCGACGCCGGGACGCCGCGTCGCGTCCTGGTCGGTATCGCCGGCTTCCTGCTCGCGTTCGTTGTCACGGACCCCTCGACGACGGGGTCGCTGGAGGCGACGCTCCCGGTGCTCTTCGTCTCGGGCGCGATCGCCATCTCGGCGATGGTCCTGCCGGGGGTCTCGGGGTCGTTCCTCCTGTTGGTGCTCGGCCAGTACGAGTTCATGAGCGACCTGCCGAGCGACGTCGTCGAGTACGCCCTCGCCGGGAACACCACGGCGCTCGCCGACACGTTGTCGTTCTTCGCGTCGTTCATGGTCGGCGCCGTCGTCGGCGTCTTCACGGTCGCCTACGCGGTCCGGGCCGCGCTGGACCGGTACCGGGAGGCGACGCTCACCTTCCTGGTCAGTCTGATGGTCGGCGCGCTGCGGCTCCCCGCGACCGAGGTGGCGACCAACGTCGAGGCCCTCTCACCATTTGTGGCCGGCCTCGTCGTCGTCCCGGCGGTAGTCGGCGCGTTCGCGGTGTTCGGTCTCGACTACTACACGGACGATCTCGAATACTGATAGGGGCCCGTGTCGTACCGCGGCGTATGGGCAGGCCGACACTGACGACGCTCGCGCTGTTCGCCGTCGTCTTCGCGGCCCAGGTGACGGGCTTCTCCTACGGGTTCGAGGCGACCGCCTTCGCGCTCGCGCTGCCGCTGGACCACCGGCCGTGGACGGTAGTCCTCAGCGTCTACGCCCACGCGAGCCCGGCGCACCTGGTGGCGAACGCCGTCGCGCTGCTCGTCGTCGGCCCGCTGGTCGCCTACCAGTCGACGTCGATCCGGTTCCACCTCTTCTTCGTCGTCTCGGGTGCGCTCGCGGGCGTCGCGCAGGTGCTGGCGACTGTCCCCTACGGGAGCCGCCCGGTCCTCGGCGCTAGCGGCGCGATCTTCGCGTTATTCGGCTACCTGCTCGTCGGGAACCGGGCCTCCGAGTGGGCGCTGTCGTGGATCCCCCTTGGCCCGCTGGGTCGACTGATCCTGTTCGCCGTCCTCGCGGCCGCTGTCACGCTGGCCACCGCCGCGCCGGGGGTCGCCCTGGTCGCGCACTTCACCGGGTTCCTGGTGGGCGTCGTCGCCGGTCGGTTCCGACTCCTACATAAGAGCCGGAGCACGCCGGCACCGGAGTCAAGGGTGGAACGACCCAATCGGTAATCATGTGGTTAGGACGGATCGAACACGAGATGGACGCCGGACGGCGGTTCGAAGCGCTCTACGAGTCGATGGAGGCGGGGGCGTTCTGGGCTGCCGTCGTCTTCCCGGTCGGCTACGTCCCCTTCCTGACCGCCGGCATCGGCGGCACCGAACGGGCGCTGGCGTTCGCCGGGCTCGTCACGGCGCACCTCCTCCTGCTGACCGTTGGACACGCCTACGAGCGCTGACGGACGCGCCGGGTTCGTCGGTCGTCGTCCGGTGAGCGCTCGCGAGGCGGAACACAGAAGGGTGCGCCGGGCGGACGGTGCGCCATGTACGAGGGCGTCCACGCGCACCCCGACGGCGAGGCCACGGCCGCCCGGCTGGCGAGGACGGCCGCCGACTACGGCTTCGACGGCGTGGTCGTTCGCAACCACGGCGACGCCCGGACCGACTACGACGCCGACCGGATCGTCGACGCCTACGACGTCGACGTCGTCTCGGGCATCGAGATCCGCACCGACGACACCAGCCAGGCCAGCGGACTCGTCGGGAACTACCGGTCGAAGGTCGACGTCGTCTGCGTCCACGGCGGGCCGCTGAACCGCTTCGCCGTCGAGCAGCCGAAGGTGGACGTCCTCGCCCACCCGATGCGCGACGGCGACGTCAACCACGTGCTGGCGAGAGCCGCCGCCGAGAACCGGGTCCACCTGGAGTTCAACTTCGGGCGCGTGCTTCGGGACGACGGCGGCCCCCGCGTCCAGGCCATCCAGGGACTCCGGAAGCTCCGCGAGCTGGTCGAGCAGTACGACGTGCCCTACGTCGTGTCGGCCGACGCGCGCTCGCACCTCCAGTTGCGGGCGCCGAGAGAGCTCTTCGCGCTCGCGGAGACGATCGGCTTCGAGCGCGGCGCCGTCGAGGCGGGGCTCCGGGCCTGGGGGGAAATCGCATCGCGGAACCGGGACCGCCGGTCCGAGGGGTTCATTGAGCCTGGCGTGCGTATCGACGACCATGAAGAAGACGCATGAGGAGCACGCGGCACGGTTCGACGAGAAGGCCTCGGAGTACGACGACTCCAAGAGCGAGGAGTACCGCGCCTGCGTCTCGCTGGTCGTCGACTACGCCGACCCCGGCCCCGAGGACGTCGTCCTCGACCTGGGCTGTGGGACCGGCGCCATCGGACTGCGCCTGGCCGAGCGGGCCGCCGAGGTGATCGGCCGCGACATCAGCGAGGGGATGATGGAGGAGGCCAGACGGAAGGCCGAGGGGGCGGGCTACGACAACGTCACGTTCGGCCGGGGCTCCTTCCTGGAGCCGAACTACGACGGCGAGGTGGACATCGTGGTCTCGAACTTCGCGATGCACCACCTCTCGGACGAGGAGAAGCGCGAGGCTATCCAGGTTATCGCCGACCTCGGGCCGCGGCGGTTCGTGCTCGGTGACGTGATGTTCTTCGACGAACCCGACCCCGAGGAGCCCTTCTACAGCCCCGAAGTCGACGACCCTTCGACCGTCGGCATGCTGGCGGACGCCCTCACCGACGCCGGGTTCTCGCTGACGGCCGTCGAGATGGTCCACGACCAGGTCGGCGTCCTCGTCGCCGAGCGGTCGGCGTAACGACGGCGTCGCTCGGTAGTACGACCGTTCTGCGTGACGTCGCGAAGAAAAACCCCGACCGGTCCGGTCCAGACTGATTCGGCCCAGTCCGGTCCGGTCCGAATCTCCACCCCGGCCTGCATGCCGCACGGCCCGTTCGTCGTCTCGTCCGCTACCTGTCGTTCGGTCAGCAGAACTCGGCCATGTCCTCGATGAACCGGTCCGCCCGGGCGATCTTGGCCTCGACGTCGAGGTCGAGGGGCTCCTGTTCGAAGTCGCCCCGTTTCCGGTAGGCGCGCATCTGGTTGAGGAACTGCGCGTCCTCCATCGACGTCTCCTCGGCGATGACGACGTCCTCGGCGAACTGCGCGGGGACGTGGTCCTCGTCCTCTGGGAGCGACCCGCGGACCGACAGGACGGCGCGGGCGGCGTGGAACGCCGCGTAGTAGATGCGGTCGACGGTCCCGGCCGTGGACCCGCCGCCCTCCTGGAGGATCCGTGCGTCGGCCAGCGCCTCCCGGGCCTTCTGTAGCTCTGCGTCCGCAAATTCGGTGGATCGGGTCTCATGCGACATGCGTGTTGGCAATGCTCACGGAATCGTATCAATCCCGGGGTCGGACGCGTTCCCCGGAAGCTATGACCCGGGCGGTCGAACCGGGGGCCGTGAAGCACCTCCCGAAGCACCTCCGGCCGCGGTGGCGCTACCTGGCGGTCGGCCTGGCGTCGTGGCCCGACGCCGCCCTCGACCGCCGGACCTTCCAGCGCGAGCTGTGGTTCGCCGCCCAGAACCTCCTGGGCGACGCCGGCAGCGCCGACCTGGACGGGAGCGTCCTCCACTTCCGGTTCGAGGACGGCGACGGCGAGGCGGTCGTCCGCGCCCGGCGCGGGGAGGTCGAGCGGCTCCGGGCCGTCCTGGCGACGATGGACGCCGTCGACGGCCAGCCGCTCGGGGTCTCCGTGCGGGGCGTCAGCGGCACGGTGCGGGCCTGTGAGGAAAAGTATATACGGCGCCCGGGGGAAGATTCGCAGGAGAGAACCGTCGCGTTCGCCGACGCCGACCGGCCCGCCCTCGTCCGGGACGACCGGGTCGACGTGCGTCTCTCCGGCGGCTACGTGGGCGCGACAGCACTCGAGTTTCCCGATACCTGACAATGCAAGGACAATCGCAGCAGCAGGCGTACGACCGGGGGATCACCATCTTCTCCCCGGACGGACGGCTGTACCAGGTCGAGTACGCGCGCGAAGCGGTCAAACGAGGGACGGCGTCGATCGGCATCCGGACGGCCGACGGCGTCGTGCTGGCGGTCGACAAGCGCATCCGTAGTCCGCTGATGGAGCGGACCAGCGTCGAGAAGATCCACAAGGCCGACGACCACATCGGCATCGCCAGCGCCGGCCACGTGGCCGACGCCCGCCAGCTCATCGACTTCGCCCGCCGGCAGGCGCAGGTCAACCAGCTCCGCTACGGCGAACCGATCGGCGTCGAGACGCTGACGAAGGCCGTCACCGACCACATTCAGCAGTACACCCAGGTCGGCGGCGCCCGCCCGTTCGGCGTCGCGCTCATCATCGGCGGCATCGAGGACGGCGAACCGCGCCTCTACGAGACGGACCCCTCCGGGACGCCCTACGAGTGGCAGGCGCTGGCCGTCGGCGCCGATCGCGGCGAGATCGAGGACTACCTCGAGGAGAACTACGACGACGACCTCGAACTCGACGCCGGCGTCGGCCTCGCCCTGGAGGCGCTCGCCTCCGTCAACGACAACTCGCTGACACCGCAGGGTATCGGCCTCGCGACCATCTCGGTCGGCGACGACGGCTTCCAGGAGCTGTCCGACGACGAGATCGAGACCCACCTGGCGGACCACGACCTGCTGGCCGACGAGGACGAGGACGAGGGCAACGAGGCCGACGAGGAGTAACGCCGACAGCTGTTTTTCCGGGGGTCGAGATGGAGGTACTCGGTTTAGAGACGAACGCACGTAGCCCTGGGCGCGACCGACCCCTGTCGCGTCGCCGGCCCCGACCTTTGGACGGGTCTGTCAGAAACCCCTTTTAGAGGAGGTCCGTCCGCTCGAGCGTCACAGATGAGCAACGACAACTACGACGTCTCGCGGCGGACCTTCATGAAGGCCGCCGGCCTGACGGCCGCCGCGGGCGCGGTGGGTGCGAGCGCGAACGGCGTCGCAGCGCACGGTGGGTTCCACTCCGAGTTCGCCAACTGGCGGGTTCGCGAAGCGGAGAAGGTCTGGGAGCGCGGCTACCGCGGTCGCGCCGACCGGACGCTCGGGCTAACGGACTCCGGGATCGACGCCCGACACCCCGACCTCGGCCCCTGGAACGGCGTCCGGGTCGTCAGCGAGGCCGACGGCAGCCTCCGGCTGATCGACGGCGAGGACGTCCCCGAGGAGACCGAGACCGGCGAGACCGAGAACGCCTCCGGGACCGCCACCGGCGGGACGTTCGCGACGGGCAGCGAGGAGGTCGCCGCGGAGTTCACCGCGCCGGCCGCCGACCGTCTCCACGCCGATCTGTACTGGTCGCCCGACGCCGCCGAGGTCGAGGCGGTCGCCGAGGAGGACCTCTCGGGGCCGAACGACTACGAGTTCCGCATCGACCGGCGGGTCGACGACGGCTGGGAGGCCGTCGGCAGCGCGGCGACCGCGACGATGCCCGAGTCGGTCACCGTCGACGTCTCCGAGGGCGAGACCTACCGGTACGTCATCGAGCACTACGCCGCCGTCGCCGCACAGTACGAGATCGAGGGGCGGTACACGGTCCTGGAGGGCGAGTTCGTGGACCTCGACGCCCAGGCAGTCTTCGAGGACGTCGACACAATCTCTGCCGGGACGCCGAAGACCCTCGGCTGGTACAACGAGACGGACCAGTACGGCACGTTCGGCGAACCGAGAGACGAGAACGGCCACGGGACGCACTGCGCGTCCATCATGGCCGGCAGCGGCCGGGCGAGCCACCCCGACCCCGGGACGGTCCAGGAGGCGGAGCCGAACGCGGTGTTGACGGCCGGCGACGTGCTCTCCTACGAGGTCGAGGTCACCGAACCGCGCAGCGGCGTGTTCGCCTCCGCATACGGCGACGCCATCGAGCTCGTCGTCGAGGGGCCGGACGGGCGGCAGGTGGCCGCGGCCGAACTCGCCTCCGACACCGGCGAGTGGGACAACGTCCTCGCCGTCGGACCCGCGGAGACGGCGGGTACCCACACCGTCTACGTCCGGCCGACCGGCGGCGAACTCGTCTCGACAGGTCGCGTCGAGTCGGTCAGCGTGGGCGCACTGAGGGACGCCGAATCGACGGCCGGTGACAGGACGGCCGACGGGGACGCCACCGTCCACGCGGGCGTCGCGCCGAACGCCGGAATCGTCGGCCTGCAGGGACTCAGCGGCCCGACGGCGGACCTCGGCGAGGACGCGGCGTTCTTCGCCGAGACGTTCAACATGCGGGCGGTGAACATGTCGTGGGGGTACGCCGGCGGCCTGCCGCTCGGCGCCTTCGGCGGGCAACTCGACGACACGATCGGCAGTATCGCGAGCATCGCCGAGGCCGGGATCCTGCCGGTGGCCGCGGCTGGCAACGCCGCGACGCCCGCCAACGGCAACGGCGCGCCAGGAGTCGCCGAGGAGGCCGTCTCCGTGGTCGCAACTGGCGCCCTCGACGGCATCGCCGCGTACTCCTCCGGCGGCATCGGCGGCTTCGACGCCGACGGCGAGTTCCACGGCAAGCCCGACGTGACCGCACCCGGCGGCACGCTGACCACGCAGGCCTTCGCGGCCGACATCGGCGAGGACCCCGAGGACGACGAGGCGGTCCGCGGTTACACCGGGAAGTCCGGGACGTCGATGGCCTCGCCGTACGCCTGCGGCGTCGTCGGGCTCCTGGCGGAGGCGATGGAGAGCGACGACGCGCCGGATAGCATCTGCCTCCCAGAACCGGCGGACGCCGACCGCGCCGACGCGATGCGGCTGAAGGCCGCACTCCTGTCGACCGCGTCGACGACGGCGTTCACCGCGGCGCCGTACCACCGCGCGAAGGCGCCGACGTACACCCACGCCGAGCGCGACCCCTTCGAGGGGTACGGCCGGGTCAACCCCGACGCGGCCGTCGACGCCGTCACCCGTGAATTGCTCGACACCGACGGCCTGGCGCCGAACGAGACCGTCTCGGCGTCCAGCTCGGAGACCGTCGGGCTCGACCGGCCGACGGACGCCCGCGCGGTCGCCGGCTACGTCGACGCCGACGGCACCCTGGAGGCCTCGGTGTCGTTCAGTCACTACGGGGGCGGGAACGCCGCCATGGCGAAGGGCGACCCGCACGTCGACCTCTTCGTCTACGACGCGGCGACGCCGGCGGGCAGCGGCGAGCCGAACGTCCTGGCGAGCGACCAGGGCGTCCAGGGTTCGGCGTCGGTCTCGGTCGACGTCGAGGACGCGGTCGTCTACGTCGTCGCGAAGCTCGTCAACGTGCCCGGCGCCGTCAACGGCTTCGACGTCCAGGCGCACTTCGACCTCGACGTCTCGCTCACGGCGCCGGACCTGCCCGCCTTCTTGGCAGCCGGAACCCGTGAGGGCGACGGGTCGGTCTTCACCGGCGGGCAGACGAACAGCGTCACGGTCTCCCTGGAGGACGTCACCGAGGTGGACCGCGTTCGCGTCACCGACCGCATCCCGGACGGGTGGCGATTCGCCGAGGAGTACAGCGACGGCACCGAGTCCGACGGCCTCGTCAACTTCGGCGAGGTCGACGTCTCGTCGCTGAGCGACGGCGACGTCGCGTTCACCTACTTCGTGGAGGCGCCGAGCGGTCTCGAGAACACCGCCACCTACGACTTCGGTCCGGCCCGGGTCGAGGTCGTCGAGGGCGGTGAGGGCGTCCGCAACGACGAGGCCGGGTTCACCGGGACCCAGACGGTCGCGGTGGTCGGCCAGGATACCAGCCTCTAGAGAACCGCTCGTCGTCCGACCCGCGGACCGCGGCGGGACGAGGCCAGCCCCACTGCGGTTCCGAACACCTTTTAGCGTCGCCCGCACGTACCGGGACGCATGATATCCCTTGACGAGGCCGTGACCGCCCGTCTGGAGTCCCACGGCGAACGGTTCGAGGTGCTCGTCGACCCCGACGCGGCGCTGGCCATCAAACGCGGCGAGTTCGACGGCGAACTCGAGGAGGTCATCGCCGCGGAGGACGTCTTCGAGGACGCCTCCTCCGGCGATCGACCGCCCGAGGAGGCCCTCGAGGAGGTCTTCGGGACGACGGACCCCCTCGAGATCATCCCCCAGGTCATCGAGCGCGGGGAGATACAGATCACCGCCGACCAGCGCCGGGAGATGCAGGAGCAGAAGCACCGGAAGCTCGTCAACCAGATCGCGCGGAACGCGGTGAACCCGCAGATGGACGACGCGCCGCACCCCCCGGAGCGCATCGAGCGCGCCCTGGAGGAGGCGGGCTTCCAGGTGGACCCGATGGAGCCCGTCGAGAACCAGGTCGACGAGGCCCTCGACGACCTCAGGCCGGTCATCCCCATCCGCTTCGACGAGGTCGTGATGGCGGTGCAGGTGCCCGCGGAGTACGCCGGCAGCGCGCAGTCCCAGATCCGCCAGTTCGGCGACCTCCAGCGGGAGGAGTGGCAGGCCGACGGCTCCTGGGTCGGCGTCATCGAGTTCCCCGCCGGCCTCCAGAACGAGTTCTACGACCTCGTCAACGAGCACACCAGCGGCGAGGCCGAGACCCGCGTCGTGAAGGACGAGGACGAGATCGGGACGCGGTAGCCGCCGGGCGCCGCCGTCGGATCGACCGTTGCCCGTCGGTCGGTGTCAGAAACTAGCACAGTTGCCGGACGCTTAAATACGGCGACCACCTATCACGAGGCGAGTGACAGGGACCAACGGCAAAGCCGTCGTCGCCAAGCGGGTCGACGACGGTCACCCGGACACGGAGGAGATACGCGACCTCGCGCACGCGGCCGGCTACGCGGTCGCCGGCGAGGTGACCCAGACCCGGACCGAGGACCCCGCCTTCTGCCTCGGCGAGGGGAAGGTCGACGAGCTCGCGACCACCGTCGCCGCGACGGACGCGACGACGGTGATCTTCGACAACCAGCTCGGGCCCTACCAGACGTACAACCTAGGGACGAAGCTCCCGGAGGGCGTCGAGGTCGTCGACCGCTTCAAGCTCATCCTCGACATCTTCGGCCAGCGCGCCCAGACGAAGAAGGCCCAGCTCCAGGTGGAGCTCGCGGAGCTGCGCTACGAGCTCCCGCGCGCGGAGGCAAAGACCTCGCTGGCCAAGCGCGACGAGCGCCCCGGCTTCATGGGGCTCGGCGAGTACGACGAGTCCCGCGAGCAGGACATCAAGGCCCAGATCAGCCGCATCAGCGACGAACTCGAGCGCATCGAGCGGACGGAGGCCCACCGCCGCGAGCAGCGCCGGGAGTCCGGCTTCGACCTCGTCGCGCTGGCGGGTTACACGAACGCCGGCAAGTCGACGCTGCTGCGCCGCCTCGCCGCGGACGTCGACATCGACGAGAACGAGGGGCTCCACCCGGACCTCGACGCCACCGCCGAGTCGGAGAACCGGCTGTTCACGACGCTCGGGACGACCACGCGACGCGCGGAGTTCGACCGCCGGAACGTGCTCGTCACCGACACCGTCGGCTTCATCTCGGATCTGCCCCACTGGCTGGTCGAGTCGTTCAAGTCGACGCTCTCGGAGGTGTACCGCGCCGACCTCGTGCTGCTGGTCGTGGACGTCTCCGACCCCATCGAGGAGATCCGGGAGAAGCTGGTGACGTGTCACGACACCCTCTACGAGCGCAACGAGGCGCCGATCGTCACCGTCCTCAACAAGATCGACCAGGTCGACGACGAGGAGCTCCGCGAGAAGCGGGAGGCCCTGGAGGCGCTGGCGCCGAACCCCGTCGCCATCAGCGCGAAGGACGGCGAGAACGTCGCCGAGCTGCGCGAGCGCATCGACGCCGAGCTCCCGGAGTGGCGCCGCGAGCGGCTGGTCGTCCCGATGACCGACGAGACGATGAGCCTCGTCTCCTGGGTCCACGACCACGGCG
The DNA here is from genome assembly GCF_013391105.1 of Natronomonas salina. Lineage (NCBI taxonomy): Archaea > Methanobacteriati > Methanobacteriota > Halobacteria > Halobacteriales > Natronomonadaceae > Natronomonas > Natronomonas salina. The sequence continues at coordinate 303,827 of NZ_CP058335.1, read as the reverse complement.
ACGTCGAGTCGGTCGACTACGGCGACCAGGTCACCATCGACTTCGAGGCCCGCCCCGCCATCGTCGAGCAGGCGCGGGCGAAGGCCGGCGAACTCACGGCCGCGCCGGCCGAGTGACCGGCGTCGCCGCCGTCGCGGCCGCTCGGCGTGTTCGACGCACCTGGTAACTACAGATATACGCGCACTGCTGTAACTCCCGGGGTGACACATGGGTGAACAAGAGGAGCGGCGACGGGAGGCACGGGTGGAGTGTCAGGACTGCAACTTCACGGCGGTGGTGACGCCGAACGACGACCGGCTCCCCGCCGACGTCGTGGTCGAGCACGGACGTGAGTCGGGGCACAAGCTCTCGGTCCGACGCGTCGAGGACTGACGCAGCCGAACACGTCTTCGGCACCGACCGGGTCTCGACGGACGGCCGGCAGCGGTTCGCCTACAGTTCCCGCTTTTCCTTGGAGACGACCTCGACGTCGGAGATGCGCGTCCCGGGGTACTGGCCGTCGTCGTCCTTCTCGGCGGCCTTGACCATGTCCCAGACGACGTTGAGACCGGTCGTGACGCCCTCGAGGGCCTCCATCTCGCAGCCCGTCTTCCCGGTCGTCTCGACGGCCACCTCCAGGGTCACGCGTTCGTCCGCGACGTCGAAGGCGACGTCGACGTTCGTGACGGGGATCTGGTGACACATCGGGATGGTCTCCCAGGTGTGCTTGACAGCCTGGATGGCGCCGATCCGGGCCGTCGCGAGGACGTCGCCCTTCTCGACGGCGTCGTCCTCGATGGCCTCGACGGTGGACGCCGAGAGGTGGATCTCCCCCCGGGCGACCGCCCGGCGGGCCGTGTCGGGCTTGTCGCCGACGTCGACCATCTGGGCGTCGCCCTCGTCGGTGACGTGCGTGAGGTCCGACTCGTCGCTCATGTGCGGCTACTCGCGTGGGCAGGGCGAAGAAACCTCCGACCGTCGCCGGAGCCGCGGCCTAGGTCTCGTCGAAGGACGAGTCCTCCAGCAGCGCGCCGAAGATCTTCTTCTCGGCGGCCCGGACGTGCTGGTGGAACGTCGGCGAGGAGACGCCGAGGGACTCCGCGACCTCCTCGCCGGAGCTGTGCCGGGGCCACTCGAAGATGCCCGAGAAGTAGGCGGCCTCGAGGGCCGTCCGCTGTCGGTCCGTGAGGTCGTCCATCCACGCGCGGGTCAGCCGACGGGCGGGGTCGTCCGAGCGGGTCACCTGCCGCCGGGCGAGGGCGTTGGCCTGCGGGTACGTCTCCTGGATGCGGTTGAGCACCCCCTGGACGTCGGTCCCCTGCGGGAGGTGGATGGTCAGCCGGTAGTCGCCGCCCTCGATGACCGCCTCCTCGACGGAGCCGCCGACAGACGCGACGACCGAGAGGACCGGCGGCTCCGAGAGTCGGAGCTCGAACCGGACGCCGTCCGGCGTCTCGCTGACCGTGGTCACCTCCTCCCACCCGGGCTCCTGCTCGGCGTACGCCACCATCTTCTCGACGGCGGCCTCCGAGGTCGTCCCGTAGAGGAGGAACTCGTCGTCGGTGACCGGCACCGCGCGCTCGATGCGGATGGGGTCCTCCGCGAGGCCGCCCTCGCCCGCCCGGAAGACGTCCGGGATGCCGATCTCGAGCTCGACGACGGCGTCGCTCATCAGGGCCTGCTTGCGCTCGGCGGCCACGATGGCGTGGCCGACGATCTCGCCGAGGTGGTCGATGACCGTCCGCTCCTCGCCTCGGAAGGCGTCGGGCCGGTCCGCGTAGATGTTCAGGACGCCGTAGATGGTGTCCTCGTGGCGGATCGGGACGGCGGCCGACGACTGGAAGCCGTACTCGTCGGCCGTCTCTCGCCAGGGTTCGTACGACGGGTCCGACCGGATGTCGAGGGTCGTCTGTATCTCGCCCGTCTGCAGGGCCTTCCCCGTCGGTCCCTTGCTCGTCTCGTCCTCGGGGTTCGTCGAGATGTCGACCTCGTCGAGGTAGCCGTCGACGCCAGCGGAGGCGCGCACGGTCACATCGGAGCCCGAGCGCTCGCCGATCCAGGCGAACTCGTAGGAGTCGGAGGCGGCGAGGCGCTCGCAGGCGACCTGCTCGATCTCCTCGCGAGTCGACTGTTCGATGACCGCCTCCGTGATTCCCTGGACGACGCCGTTGAGCTGGTTGAGCGCCTCCAGTCGCTCGCGCTGCTGTTCGAGCTGGCGCTCGTACTCCTTCAGGTCGGTGATGTCGTGGGTGTAGACGACGACGCCCTCGATGGAGGGGTCCGACATCAGGTTCCGGCCGCGGGCGTGGAGGACGACCCAGTCGTCGTCGGCGTCCCGGAACCGGAACTCCGCGCTCGCCCGGTACCCGGGGTCGGTCACCGTCTTCTCGAACTCGGACTTCGCCTCCTCGGCGTCCTCGGGGTGGATGTACTCGAAGGCGTCCTCGTCGACCATCTCGTCCTGGTCGTAGCCGAGGACGTACTCGACGGACGGCGTGACGTAGCTGATCGATCCGTCGGTGTCGAGGATGGCGTTGACGTCGGTGGACTCCTCGATGAGCGTCTCGTAGCGCTTCTGCTCGCGCTCGTGGGCCTTCCGCTCGATGGCGTGGTAGATGGAGCGGACCAGCAGCCCGGGGTTGATCTCGTCCTTCACGAGGTACTCGTCGGCCCCCTGCCGGAGCGCCTCCAGGCCCATCTCGCGGTCGCGGAGGCCGGTCAGGACGACGATCGGGATCGTCTCCACCTGGTCGCGGGCCGCCGTGAGGGTGTCGAGCCCGGCGCTGTCCGGGAGGTTCAGGTCGAGCAGGACGACGTCGAACGGTTCGGACTCGAGGCGCTCGAGCCCGGCGCCGAGTTCCGTCTCGTGGACGAGCGTCTCGTCGCCGTGGTCGGCGTCGACCGGCCGCTCGGCGAGCATCCCGCCGCCGTCGAACCGCCGCTCGGAGACGTCCTGGGCCTCCTGGAGCAGCTCTCTGATGTAGCGGGCGTCGCCTGGGTTGTCCTCGATGAGCAGCGTGTGCGGGGAAGTTTCCTGTGTCATTGGTTACTCGGTGGAAGTTCGACGAGCGATAGCCAGAAGTCCTCGAAGGAGCCGACGAGGTCGACGAACTCCTCCGGATCGATGGGTTTGGTCAGGTAGGCGTTCGAGTGGCGGTCGTAGCTCTCGACGATGTCCTCCTGGGCGCCCGAACCGGTCAGGACGACCACGGGGATGCGCCGGAGCTCCGGGTCGGTCTTGATCTCGTCGAGGACCGTCATCCCGTCGATCTTCGGGAGGTTCAGGTCCAGCAGGACGAGATCGGGCCGCGGCGCGTCCTCGTGGGCCCCCCGCTGGTTGACGAAGTCGAGGGCCGTCTCCCCGTCGTTCACCACGTAGAGTGCGTCCTCGAGGTCGAGTTCGGCGAACGCCTCCTGCGTCAACCGGACGTCGCCCGGGTTGTCTTCGACGAGGAGGATGTCGACCGACTCCCCCGTACGGCGGCTAGCCATCACGTTCCACCCCTACGGGGAGCGTAAAGTAAAACGTTGAACCTTCGCCCGGAGCGGATTCGACCCAGACGTCGCCGCCGTGTCGCTCGACGATCCGACGGGTCAGCGCCAGGCCGATGCCCGTCCCCTCGTGTTCGTCGCGGGAGTGGAGCCGCTGGAACACCTCGAAGACGCGCTCGTGTTGGTCCGGCTCGATGCCGATGCCCTCGTCGGCGACGGAGAGCACCCACTCGTCGCCCGACCGCTCGGCGTCGACGTGGATCCGCGGCGGCTCCTCGCCGCTGTACTCGAGGGCGTTGCTCAGCAGGTTCTGGAACACCTGCCGGAGCTGGCTGGGGTCGCCCCGGACCGTCGGGAGGTCCTCGGCGGTGATCTCGGCGTCGGTCTCCTCGACCCGAACCTGGACGTCGCGGGTCACGTCCTCGAGGGCCTCGTCGAGGTCGACGGGTTCGAACGGGTCGCCGCGGGTCTCGACGCGGGAGTACTCCAGGAGCGCGTCGATCATCTCGCGCATCCGCTCGGCGCCGTCGACCGCGAAGTCGACGAACTCCTGGCCGTCCTCGCCCAGTTCGTCGCCGTACCGTCGTTCGAGCAACTGCAGGTAGCTCGTGACCATCCGGAGGGGCTCCTGGAGGTCGTGGGAGGCCGCGTAGGCGAACTGCTCGAGGCGCTCGTTGGACTCCTCGAGTCGCTGCTGGTACTCCCGGCGCTCGGTGATTTCGGTCAGCGTGACGACGCCGCGGGTCACCCGCCCGGCGTCGTCGCGGATGGGCCGTCCCTCCAGGCGGACGACCCGCCGCTCCCCGTCGAAGGCGTCGATCTCGTAGACGTCCGGTTCGGTCACCTCCTCGCCGTCGATGACCCGGGCCAGGGTCATCTCCTCGGGCGGGACCGTCTCGCCGGAGTCGGCCTCCCGGACCGGGTACCGCTCGTACTCGGCGACGGAGTCGACGTCGAAGACGTCGCCGCCCCAGATCTCCTCGGCGGTGTCGTTCGCCTGGAGGATCCGGCCGTCGGCGTCCGCCACCACGACCCCGACCGGCAGGACGTCGAACAGCGTCTCCAGTTGGGCCTTGGCGGCGCGGAGCCGCCGTTCCTGGCCCTTCTGTTCGGTCACGTCCTGGGAGATCCCCATCGCGGCGAAGACGTCGCCGTCGTCGTCGCGGACCGGCACCGTGTGGAACCGGTAGACGAAGTCGCCGGACTCGTACTCGAAGGAGCTCGACTCCCCGTCGAAGGCGGCCTCGTAGGAGGCGGACAGCTTCTCGGCGAGCGCCGGCGGCAGCGCGTCCTGGACTCGTTCGCCGACCAACTGGTCGGTCGTGAGTTCGATCCCCTCCGGCGGCGTGCCGCCGACCGTCTGGTAGCGGAACTCGTCGTCGACGAGTGCGACCGCGCCGTTCGGGAAGTTCTCGACGAGCGTCCGGTAGCGCTGCTCGCTCAACTCGAGTTCACGCTCGCGCTCCTTGCGGTCCGTGACGTCCTGGACGATGATGACGCCGCCGCTGACCTCGCCGTCGTCCTCGATGGGGTGGGTGTGGGCCATCCAGACGCGGTCGTGGAACTCCAGTTCGAAGTCGCTGGCCTCCCCCCTGAGCGCGGCCTCGAACCGGGGTTCCAGCTTCTCGGCCAGTTCCTCCGGGTAGCGCTCCCAGATGGTCTCGCCGACCACCTCCGCCTCCGAGTCGTCCAGGTCCGAGAACGCCCGACCGCCGGCCGCCGTGTACCGAAGGTCCTCGTCGAACAGGCCGACGGCGCCGTTCGGGAAGTTCTCGACGAGCGTCCGGTACCGGCGTTCGGCCACCTGGGAATCGTCAGATCCCGCAGTGGAGCCGGGACCCGTCTCGGGCGCTACAGACCCGAGGATCCCGACGCCCCCACGACCGCCGCCGTCCAGGGCGACCGGCGAGGCCCGGAGTGTCGCGGCAAGCCGTTCGCCGTCGGCGGTCTCGACCGTCACGTCGAGTCGTACCGGGTCGGTCCCCGCATCGAGTTCACGAACCAGCGCCGCGGCCGAGTCCTCGTCGAAGACGTCCGACGCGCGGGCCCCCACGAGCGCCGACCGCTCGTACCCGGTCCGCGCCGAGAACTCGTCGTCGACGTCGGTGAATCTCGCGTCGCCGGCGACCTCGACCTCGAAGACCGCCCCGTCGATCACGGAGAGAAGCGACCTGCAGCGTCGCGCCGCCACCTCGTCGTCGCGCCAGATGGCGCCGGCGTCTCCCCCCGCCTCGTTGTCCATGTACCGTTACAGAAGGCTGGCACTGTTAAATCCATCACCTCGCTGCAACGTTCTGGCGGCCCGGACGACGGGTGGAGGAGGCCGGGACCGTCAGTCGTCGTCGGGCCACAACGCGTCTGGGACCGCCTCGAGCAGGTCCGTCGCGACGAGGCCGTACCCGTGGTCGTCGACGACGATGTCGCCGGAGCGGCCGTTGACGTAGGCGCCGAGGGCGGCGGCCTCCGTCGGGTCGAGTGCGCAGGCCAGGGCCGCCGTGACGCCGGCGAGGACGTCTCCGGTGCCGCCGACCGTCATCCCTGGGTTGCCGGTCCGGTTGGCGCGGGTCGTCTCCCCGTCGGAGATCACGTCGTAGGCGCCCTTGACGAGCACCGTCTGGCCCAGGTCGGCGGCGAAGGACTCGACGAGGTCGGCCCGCTCCGCCCAGTCGTCGGCCGTCTCCCCGCCCATGCCGACGAGTTCGCCCTGGTGGGGGGTGCAGAGCAGCGTCGCGTCGGTGTCGACCTCGGGGACGACCTGCAGCGCGTCGGCGTCGACGACAGCCAGCCCGTCGAACGAGCCGAGGAACTCCCGGACCGCCTCCAGACTGCCCTCTCGGCCGCCGAGGCCCGGACCCAGGACGACGCAGTCCATCTCCGCGGCCTGCTCGAGCAGGTCGTCGACGTGCTCCGGCGCCAGGTGGTCGCCGGAGAGCGACCTAGTGATGAGGTTCTCGCTGTACCCCTGGATCTCCCGCGTGACGTTCTCGGGGGCGGCGACGAAGGCGAGGTCGGCGCCCGCCCGCAGCGCCGCCTGTGCGGACAGCGCCGGCGCCCCGGTGTAGGGGCCGCCCCCGACGACGAGCACCCGGCCGAAGTCGCCCTTGTGGGAGTGGGGGTCACGGGAGAGCCGCAGGAGGTCGCCGCGCTCGACGAACCGCTCGGCCGCCTCGGGGATGCCGATGTCGGCGACCGTCACCTCGGCGTCGAGGGATGCGAGCCCGGGTTTGGCGTCGTGGAACGTGACGACGCGGTCGGCGTCGACCGCCACCCCTTCGGCCTCGCCGGTGTCGGCGTCGACCCCCGAAGGGACGTCCACGGCGACGACGGTCGCCCCGGAGTCGTTGATGGCCTCGGCGGCCGAGGCAGCGGGCTCGCGGAGGGCGCCGGCCACCCCGGTCCCGAGCATCGCGTCGACGACGACGTCGGGGTCGCCCAGATCGAGGTCCGCGGAGTCGCGGACCTCCTCGGCGTCGATCTCGGCCGACTGCAGGGCCTCCCAGTTCTCGCTGGCGATGTCGGTCGTGATGGTCTCCTCGCGACCCAGCAGGTGGACGGCGACCTCGTACTCCGAGAGGAAGCGAGCCGTCACGAACGCGTCCCCGCCGTTGTTCCCGCGGCCGCAGACGAGCGAGACCTCGGCGCCGGGATCGACGACCTCGCGGACGGCGTCGGCGACGGCGCTGCCGGAGGACTCCATCAGCTGCTTGCGCGGGACCCCCAGGGCCTCGGCGTTGGCGTCGACGACGGCCATCTCGTCGCTGGTGATCATGGCCGTGGCTTCGCGCGGCCGGTCGGTAATAGTTCCGCCGACGGCCGGCCACCCTCACCGACGGATCTCGAACCCGTCGACTCCCTCCGGGCCCTCGTACTCGGCCTCGACGTCGTCGACGGACGCCCGCGGGCTGCCGGTGTGGCACCACTCGACCATCGCCTCGACGTCGGTCTCGTCGCCCTCGAAGACCGCCTCGACGCGGCCGTCCTCGAGGTTGCGGACCCAGCCGTCGACGCCGCGCTCGCGTGCGGTCTCGCGGGTGTTCGCCCGGTAGTAGACGCCCTGGACCTTGCCGGTGACGAACACGTGCGCGCGTGTGCGGTCGCTCATGGGCGTCCGTACTCGCGTTCGGACAATAAAATCCGGTCCGCTTGCCGGTGGGGATGCCGCCCGCACTCTCACCTGATGTCCTGGACCTCGCCGCACTCCCGGCACTCCCAAACGCCGTCGTCGACCTTCTCGAACTGCGACCGCTCGAAGGTCCCGCCCAGGCTGTTCTCGCAGTCGGGGTTCGGGCATCGCGACGGCGCTCTGACCATACCCCCCGAACGGACGCCACCGTCATGAGTTGTCGGGTGGTATCGCGTACCGAACGGCGGGGCCGGCGCTCACTCCTCGTATCCGGTCCGGAGGTAGTGGAACACGTACGTCTGTGCGTATCCGGCGTACTCGCCGCCGAACTGCTCGCGGATGGCCCGGGAGGTGTTGACGTAGTTGCCGCGCTCGCAGTGCGGGTAGTGCTCCTCGATTGCCGTCCGGATCCAGGTGTCCAGCGGGACGGCCTCGAGGTAGCCCAGCGAGAACAGGAGGACGCAGTCGGCGACCTTCTGGCCGACGCCGACGAACCGGGTGAGCGACTCCCGGGCGGCCTCGTACTCGAGACCCCGCGCCTCCTCCGGGGTCGCCTCGCCGGTCGCGACCATCTCCGCCGTGCGCTGGACGTACGGCGCCCGGTAGCCCAGCGAGAGGCCCCGGAGTTCGGACTCGCTCGCGGCCGCCAGCTGCTCGGGCGTCGGAAACGCCCGGTAGGTCTCGCCGTCGAACTCGACCGCATCGCCGTAGGCGTCGGCGAGCGCGACCTGCATCCCGTGGATGCGGGCGACCCGCATCTGCGCCGAGCAGATGAACGAGATCAGGCAGGCGAACGGCGGGTCGCGGACAAGCCGGAGGCCCCTGTAGGCGTCGTAGGCGCGGTCGACGAGGTCGTCCGGCGGGGTCGCGTCGATGATCGCGTCGAGGTCGTCGTCGAGCCGGAGGAGGTGCTCCAGCAGCTCGTAGGCGTTCGGGGTCGAGGACTCCCACTCGAGGCACCCGTCGGCCTGTCTGACGCGAAGGACCTCCGGCTCGTTGGTCCGTGTGGCCGTCGCCGGGAGCACCGTGTGGTACCAGGCGTCGCCGCCGGAGGCGTACGGCTGCTCGTACATCCGGCCGTCGGCGCGCCGCCAGAGGTAGGACTGCCCGCTCTCGACGGTGGCCTGCAGGTCGAGACCGCCGTCGAACGACTCGATCGGACGACTCCCCGTCTCCATACGCCGCGGGAGGGGCCGGGGCGCTTTCGGCCTTTCGAGTTACGACGCTGACGTTTTCGTTCACTCAGACGCAGGCGAAACTTCTTGTCGCTGCGCACGTAATGTGCTAACATGGACTGTCGAGTCGTCGTGGAAGCGGCCGTCCCCGTGTACGACGTGGAGACGGCCGACGAGGCGGTGCGCATCGCCATCTCGAAGACGGGGGAGATGCTGAACCCGGACCTCAACTACGTCGAGATAAGCATGGGAGAGCGGTGCTGCCCTGAGTGCGGGGCGGAGTCGGAACCCGCGTTCATCGCCGCCGACGAGGGCCTCGTCGCACTCGACCTGGAGATGACGGTCTTCAACGTCGAGCGCGACGAGCACGCCGCGCGGATCGCCCGCAAGGAGATCGGCCAGCGGCTCCAGAACATCCCGCTGGAGGTCGACGAGGTCGAGGTAATCGAGGAGGGCGAGGAGGCCGACAACGAGTCGGACGAGGACGACCTCACGGAGGACATCTCCGTCGAGGAGGCGAACGTCGAAGACGGGCAGGGTGAAGGCGAGGACGACGCGCTGCCGGAGTTCGAGGACCTCATCGACGAGTGATCGGCGCGGCCGCTAGGTAGTCTGGGGAAACGGAGAACTGCAGTTCGTCGAGAGTCAGTCGGCAGCGGCGGAGACCGCCGTCTCGGTCTCGCTCTCCATCTCTTCGGTGATACCGTCTGCCAGCGCGAAGACCGCGGCCTTGTGGTCGGTCTTCGACTTGTGGATCGATGTCGGTCGGACGCCCAGTTCACTGTACTTCACGTGCTCTACATCGCACTCGGCCAGCTGCTCGTAGTGGTTACATACCTCGGCAAGCAGGCCGTGGAGATGAATGAGCTCCTGCTTCTTCATGGTCACTCGCGCATAGCGACTCGGGACATATAGAACTATCCCGACACGGGTTAACATCCACCCTCAGGCCCGCTCACGTGGTTACCGTTCACAAGGAATCGGTACCTTCCGGTTCGCCGAGAGGTAGCTGGAAGTTTTTTCGTCCGGGCCGCCCAACGCGCCCCCATGGACTACGAGGAGCACCTCGACCGCGCTCTCGAGGAGACGCCGGACATCCAGGGGTCGGCCCAGCGGTTCTCGCTGCCCGACCCGGAGGTCCGACAGGAGGGGAACGTGACGGTCTACGAGAACCTCCAGTCGACCCTCGACACCCTCGACCGCGAGACCGACCACGTGATGAAGTACCTCCAGAACGAGCTCGGGACCAGCGCCACCATCGACGAGCGGGGCCGGCTCCGACTGACCGGCGAGTTCCGCCAGTCCCGCGTCCAGGAGGCCATGGAGGAGTACGCCGAGCGGTTCGTCATCTGCTCGGAGTGCGGCCTGCCCGACACGCGCCTCGAGAAGGAGAGCGGCGCCGAGATCCTCCGGTGTGAGGCCTGCGGCGCGCAGTCGGCGACGGGAGCGTAGTCAGAACTGCTTGAGGTTCTGGAGGTCGTGTTCGGTACGGGCGAACTCGGAGAGCGGCCGGCTCGCGTGGCAGCCGGGACAGTGGAACGTGCGCGCGGGCTTCGGTAGCTCGCCGGGAGAGGCCTGCCAGTTCTTGCCACATTCGGGACACAGCAGTCGAACGTACGTCTCCATACACCCGCATCGTCGGGAAGGTATGAAAACCTTTGTCACGGTTCTCCGGACGATAGCCGCGCGGCGGTCGCGGCGACCGTCGGCGGTGCGGCCGCTAATCCGTGTTGAAAACAGAGAACAGTTCGTCACCCGAACTGAGCGACACCCGAACGCGTTCTAGGCCGTGACGACGTCGCCGGCCTCGAGGAGCTCCTTGTACCGGTTGCGGATGGTGACCTCGGAGATGTCGGCGACCTCGCTGACGTCGCTCTGCGTCACCTTCTCGTTGCAGAGCAGCGCGGCGGCGTAGACGGCGGCCGCCGCGAGCCCCACGGGCGACTTCCCGGAGAGGATGCCGTCCTCGCGGGCGGCGTCGACGAGTTCGCGGGCGCGGCGCTCGACCTCGTCGGAGAGGTCGAGGTCGCTGGCGAACCGCGGGATGTAGCTCTCGGGGTCCGCGGGCTGGACCTCCAGGTTCAGCTCCCGGATGATGTAGCGGTACGTCCGCGTCAGCTCCATCTTGTCGACGCGGGAGACGCGTTCGACCTCGTCGAGGCTGCGCGGGACGTTCGCCTGTCGGGCGGCGGCGTACAGCGACGCCGTCGCGACGCCCTCGATGGAGCGGCCCGGCAGCAGGTCCTCCGAGAGCGCGCGGCGGTAGATGACCGACGCGGTCTCGCGGACGTTGTCCGGCAGCCCCAGGGCGGAGGCCATCCGGTCGATCTCGCCGAGGGCCTGCTTGAGGTTGCGCTCCTTGGAGTCGCGGGTCCGGAACCGCTCGTTCCAGGTCCGGAGCCGCTGCATCTTCTGGCGCTGACGGCTCGACAGGGAGTTGCCGTAGGCGTCCTTGTCCTGCCAGCCGATGTTCGTCGACAGCCCCTTGTCGTGCATCATCTTCGTGGTGGGGGCGCCGACGCGGGACTTCTGGTCCTTCTCGGCGCTGTCGAAGGCCCGCCACTCGGGGCCGCGGTCGATCTCGTCTTCCTCGACGACGAGGCCGCACTCGCTGCAGACGGTCTCGCCGTGCTCGGTGTCGTTCTCGAGCCGGGCGCCGCACTCCGGGCAGGTCGACGTCGACTCCTGCTGCTCCTCCGACTCCGTCTGTTCCGTCGATTCGGTACGGTTCTCTTCCGTGTACGTTCGGATGCTTGTGTCGCTCATTGTGATGGGTTACTCCGGGCTCCGGAGGTGGGAAAACCAAGAAATCCCGGAGCCGCGTTTCGTAACAGTACGTTAGTCCGAAAGCTACTTAAAGGTTTCGCCGGATATTTGCCTGGAACGGCCGAATTCGTGGGTCTCGGACCGTACCACTTGTTACCACACGTCGGATGATTACCCCACGACAACCATTATCGATAATAAACGTTTCCGTGGTGTCGGGAGCTAAATCAGCTCCGTCCACGAGCTACCAGAAGGGCGGCCACGATCGACAGCACGTCCACGGTCAGTCGACTGTCGGCTCGGAGTGGAGCCCCGTCGACGCCGGGTCAGTCCCAGGTGACCCAGGTCAGGAACACCAGCCCGAGGAACTGGAGGACGCGGAAGCTCGCGAGGGCGATCTGCGCCGGCCGCGGCACCATCTGGTCGTGGTGGATCCAGACGTTCAGCGTCGGGTCGAGGATGAACAGGTAGGCCGCCAGGGCGTTCTCCCCGAGGAGGAACGCGCTGAACAGGACGAGCCCGAGGGTGTGTTTCGACCGCAGTTGCCACCAGTTCCGCCCCCACACGTAGAGCAGCGCCGCGAGCAGGAGGACGTTCAGGACGGCGAATACCTGGACGATGCGGACGAGCACTATGCGTCACCTTTCCCGGTCACGTATATATTGTCTTTCCCAAATTCGGCCAGCATTCAGATCACCTTCTCGAGCACCTCTTCGACGGTGTCCCAGTGTGCGCGGGCGGCTTCGCTGGGGAGGTACACCTTGCCGTAGTCGTCCCCGCTGTCGGTGACGACGTTGTTCTCCTCCAGGACGTCGAGGTGGTGGCGGACGGTCTTGTAGTCGAGGTCGAGGTCCTCGGCGAGTTGGTTGGCGTTCCGCGGCCGCTCGTCGATGGCACGCAGGACGCGGGCGCGGTTCGCGCCGCCGCGTGTCCCCGTCAGCACGTACCAGAGGGCCGCCTCCATTGCTGGGTGCCACTCACCCGACCGACGTAAAGTGGGGGGATGAGAAAGGTCAGACGGTGAAGAGGTGCCCCTCAGTCGGTACCTCGAAGACGCCGATGCGGGCACCCGCGTCCATCCAGCCGTGACCGTAGGAGAACGACGCCAGCGCGTTGACGAGGTCGTCGTCCTCCCGGAAGTGCCGGCCGTCCTCGAGGTACGAACGGGCCATCTCCTCGTACTCCAGGGCCGCGTCGTGCAGCGGCGTCCCCTCCTGCGGCGCTATCTCGGCGGCCTCCAGCGCCTCCGCCAGCAGATCCTCGTAACGGTCCGTCTTCTCCTCCAGGTCGGCGGTCATACCACCTGTGTAGACTGGCGAGCGTAAAAGAATAGGAGCATCCGCGAGCGAACGAAGTGAGCGAGGGGTTCTCGCTGGCGAGCGGAGCGAGCCAGCGTAGCGAGCGCCGACTAACGCCGAGCGAACGGAGTGAGCGAGGCGGCTGGAGGCGCTCGCGCATATTTTCCCCACGTTTTTGCCGGTCGCCGAGCGTAGTGAGGCGACCGTGCAAAAAGTGGGCTAGAACCCCTTCCCCTGCAGCTCGCGGGCGATGATCATCTTCTGAATCTCGGTGGTGCCCTCGTAGATCTGGGTGATCTTCGCGTCGCGGTAGAGCCGCTCGGCGTCGAAGTCGTTCACGTAGCCCGACCCGCCGTGGATCTGGACGCACTCGTTGGCCGTCTTGACGGCGATCCGGGAGGCGAACTCCTTGGCCATCGACGCCAGCTGGGTGTTCGGCGAGCCGCCGGAGTCGACCTCCCACGCGGATTTGTACGTGAGATTTCGGGCGGCTTCGGTCTCGGTGTGCATGTCGGCGAGCTTGTGCTGGATTGCCTGGAAGTCGCCGATGGGACGGCCGAACTGCTCGCGCTCCTGGGCGTACTCCAGGGCGCGCTCCGCCGCACCTTTCGCGATGCCGACGCCCTGGGCCGCGACGCCGGTCCGGGTCGCGTCGAAGAACTGCATCTGCTGGTAGAAACCGGCGCCCTCGCTCCCGACGAGGTTCTCCTCGGGGACGCGGACGTCGTCGAGGATGAGTTCGGCCGTGTCGGACGCGCGAATCCCCATCTTCCCCGTGATCTTGTCGGCCTCGAAGCCGTCGCGGTCCGACTCGACGATTATCTGCGAGAAGCCGTTGTAGCGGCCCTCGGCCTCGGGGTCGGTCTTGCACAGTGTGACGAAGAAGTCCCCGACCGAACCGTTGGTGATCCACATCTTGTTGCCGTTGATGACGTACTCGTCGCCGTCCTTCTCCGCGCGCGTCGAGACGCTGGAGACGTCAGAGCCGGTGTCCGGCTCCGAGATGGCCGCCCCGGAGATGGCTTCGCCCTTCGCGACCGGCTCGAGGAACTCCTCCTTCTGGTCCTCGGTGCCGTACTCGCGGATGGCCTCGGTCCCGAAGCTCGTCGCCAGGATGGAGAGGGCGATGCCGGGGTCGGCGGCGAACAGCTCCTCGGCGATGAGGACCGAGTCGACGGCGCCGTAGCCGGCGCCGCCGTACTCGATGGGGATGGAGGCGCCGCAGAGACCCATATCGGCGGCGTCGTCGACGATGTCGTGGGGGAACTTCTCCTCGACATCGTACTCCTTGGCGTTCGGCCGGACCTCGTTGTCGGCGAAGCGCTTGACCTCCTCCTTGAGCTGTTTCTGCTCGTCGGTTAGCTCGAAGTCCATGGTTGCTCAAGGTGCGTGCTACCCCATAACACTTCCCAATTCCGTAGAAACAGATTGGGCGTTGAAACCAGTGTGTCCGTGGCCAGAAGGAAACGTTGAAACGGACTCCGGAAGACCGTTAGCCTGTCACAATGGAATTCGAAGATATCGAGACCATAGCGGTGCTCGGGGCCGGGAACATGGGCCACGGCATCGCCGAGGTCGCCGCGCTGTCGGGCTACGAGGTCAACCTCCGGGACATCAAGGAGGAGTTCGTCCAGAGCGGCTACGACGACATCGAGTGGTCGCTGAACAAGCTCGCCGAGCGCGAGCAGATCTCGGAGTCCGACGCCGAGGAGGCCCTCGACCGCGTCACCCCGCTGGTCGACGTCGAGGAAGCCGTCGGCGACGCCGACTTCGTCATCGAGGCCGTCCCCGAGCAGATGGACATCAAGAAGGACGTCTACGGGGACGTCGAGCAGCACCTCCCCGAGGACGCCATCATCGCGACGAACACCTCCTCGCTGTCCATCACGGACCTCGCCGAGGTCACCGAGCGGCCGGAGCAGTTCTGCGGGATGCACTTCTTCAACCCGCCGGTCCGGATGCAGCTCGTCGAGGTCATCTCCGGGGCTCACACCGCCGAGGAGACCCTCGAGGTCACCGAGCAGCTGGCCGAGGACTTCGACAAGACGCCGGTCCGCGTCCGCAAGGACTCCCCCGGCTTCATCGTCAACCGCATCCTCGTCCCCCTGATGAACGAGGCCTGCTGGATGGTCTCGGAGGACGACGCCACCGTCGAGGAGATCGACTCCACGACGAAGTTCGACATGGGCCTGCCGATGGGCTCGTTCGAACTCGGCGACCAGGTCGGCCACGACGTCACCTACCACGTCCTCGAGTACATGAACGAGGTCCTCGGCGAGGCCTACGAGCCCGCGCCGTTCCTCGAGGAGCTCATCGAGGAGGAGCGCTACGGCAAGAAGACCGGCCGGGGCGTCTACGACTACGAGGACGGCGACGGCGCCGACGTCCCGACCGACGCCGGCAGCGAGGAGGTCGCCAGCCGACTGGTCGCCGTGATGGCCAACGAGGTCGGCAACCTCGTCGGCAAGGACGTCTCCGACCCGCCGGCCATCGACGAGGCCGTGATGCTGGGCGCCGGCTTCCCGGACGGTCCCGCGAAGATCGCCGACGACCGCGGCCTCGAGGGCCTCGTCGAGACGCTCGACGAGCTCCACGAGGAGAAGGGGCACCCGCGCTACGAGGTCTCCGACGGCCTCCGCGAGGCCGCCGAGGAGGGCGGCTTCCACAGCGGCGACGACGAGGAGGGCGTCGACTTCACGAACATCGAGGTCCGCTACCCCGGCGACATGGTCGGGCAGATCGTCCTCGACCGCGAGGCCCGGATGAACACCATCAACCCCGCGCTGATGGACGAGCTGAGCGAGGCCATCGACCTGTTCGAGGAGGACGACGAGGTCCGAGCGCTCCTCATCACGGGCAAGGGCGACCGCGCGTTCTCCGCCGGCGCCGACGTCACCGCGATGGCGTCGGGCGCCGACCCGATCGAGGCGATCGACCTCTCCCGGAAGGGCCAGCGCACCTTCGGCAAGCTCGAGGAGTGCGACATGCCGGTCGTCGCCGGCATCGACGGCTTCGCCCTCGGCGGCGGCTTCGAGCTGGCGCTGTGCTGTGACTTCCGCATCGCCTCCGAGCGCTCCGAGCTCGGCACCCCCGAACACAACCTCGGCCTGCTGCCGGGCTGGGGCGGCACCCAGCGGCTGATGCGCATCGCCGGCTTCGGCCGCGCCAAGGAGATCGTCTTCACGGCCGAGCGGTTCGACCCCGAGACGATGTACGAGTACGACGTCGTCACCGAGGTCGTCCCGACCGAGGAGTTCGAGGACCGCGTCCACGAGTTCGCCGCCGACCTCGCCGCGGGCCCGCCGATCTCCCAGAAGCTCACGAAGCGCGCGATGCTCGCGGGCTGGGAGGACATCGACGCCGGCCTCGAACTCGAGGCCCAGGCCTTCGGCCACCTCATCAACACGGACGACCTCATGGAGGGCATCACGGCCTTCATGGGCGACGGGGAGCCGAACTTCGAAGGCAAGTAACGCCGACTCGCGTTCTCCGTTCTTTCGCGTCCCGCCAGCGACGGCGCCGCAACGTCCAACCGCCCGGAGCGCGTAGCACGACTCGATGGTCGGCTCACGCACGCTGACGGCACTGCTCGGCATCGGCGTCAGCCTCGCGATCAGCGTCGTCCTCTACCTCTACACGGGGTGGCTGCTGTTCTTCCTCTTCGTGCCCTTCGTCCCGTTCCTGTTCCGCGCGGGCGGGAGCGGCGCGACGCCCGTCGAGCGCCCGGTGGTCAGGGAGTGCCCGCGGTGCGGGTTCCGGACCCGCGATCCCGAGTACGAGCACTGCCCGCGCGACGGGAACCGCCTGCAGGAACCCCGCGATTAGTGAGGGCCGGGGTCGTCGGCGCCACCGGTCGACCCGCCGCCCTCCGTCCCGGCGCTATCGTCGGTCGCGACCTCTCCCTCCAGGTACTCGTCCGGGGCCGTGGCCTCCGTGAAGGCCGGCACCGGCCGGATCGGCCCGTCGTCCAGCAGCGCCGGCAGGACGTGCCGGGCGAAGTGGAACACCAGCACGAGCAGCAGCGGGCCGAGGAACAGCCCGTACCAGCCGAAGAACACCGGGCCGACGATGTAGGCGATCATCACGAGACCGACGTGGAGGTTCCGGCCGGAGACGTACGGCCGGAGGACGATGTCCGGGATGAAGTCGATGATGACCACCGAGACGAGGAAGAACGCGACGGGGAACCACAGCGGGTCGCCCTGCGAGACGGCCTGGGCGAACAGCAGTATCGCGACGGGCGGGTAGACGATCTTCATCCCGACGACGGGGATGAGGCTCGCGGCGCCGATGAGCATCCCCAGCAGCGCCGGGTACGGGATGGCCCCGCCCGCCGGCGCCAGGAGGTTCAGGGCGTGGTACGCGATGGCGGCGATGATGGCGGCGAGGACCGCGTTGAGGATGTTGCCGAAGTAGACGCTCGAGAGGTCCTCGTCGACGGCGCGGGCGTAGGTGTCAAAGACGCCCGTGTCGTGGCCGAACGTGTGGCGGATCCAGCCGGCGAGCTTGTCGCCGTCCCGGAGCAGGTAGAAGGTGACCGCGAGGGCGATGAAGAGGTTGAGGAGGAACGTGAGGACGAGCGGCAGGTAGCTGAACGCCCCCTCGATCACGACGTTCAGTGCGGACATGAAGTCGGAGTTCTGCAGGAGGCTCGCGGGGTCCTGGACGACGCTCGAGATGTCGAAGTACGGCGAGACGACCTCCTGGAGGGGACCGAGGTCGACGTTCTCCGCGAGCGTCTGGATCTCCTGGATGGTGATCGCGACGGTGTAGGTGACCAGGAGGACGATGGGGATCGCGAGCGCGATCATCGCGCCGACGGCCGCGAGGTTCCGGCCGACGCGGGGGCGGAGCCGCCGGTAGACCGGTCGACAGACGTAGTAGAGGAACAGCGCGGTGACGAGCGTGCCCGTGAACGCGAGCAGCGCTGTCCCGACGACGAAGGCGAGGACGGCGCCGACTGTCCACCACGCGAGCCGGGGGCGGGAGACGTCCCTGAGCATACGTGACCTGCGGCCGCGAGCGGGATAAAGCCGCCCGCCGACGCGTTTATTCGACGGCCCCGCGAACGCCGATGCGATGACCGAGTTCGGCGTGTCGCTGCTCGACGACAACGTCGTCGCCCTGGTGCTGGCGGCCGCACTGGGGATGTTCCTCGGGTTGGAGCGCGAGTGGTCCGACAAGACGGCCGGCATCCGGACCTTCTCGCTGGTCAGCCTGCTGGCGGCGGCGTTCACCATCCTCGACTCGCAGCTGCTGTTGCTCTCCGGAGCGCTGCTGGTCGTCGTCTTCGGGATCATCCTCGGCGTCCAGGGACTGCTCGGCCAGGTCGGGACGCTCTCGCTGACGACGTCGGCCTCGCTGCTCGTCGCCTACGGCGTCGGCGCCCTGGTCGGGTCGGGCCTGGTCCTCGAGGGGGTGACCGTCGCGGTCGTCTCCTCGCTGCTGTTGGTCCTCCGGCAGGAACTCCACGGGGTCGCGGGCGCGCTCTCCAAGGAGGAGGTGCAGGCCGGCGCCGAGTTCGCCATCCTGGCGTTCGTCCTCTACCCCCTGCTGCCGCCGGAGGAGCGGACCATCACCCTCGCGGGGCTCTCCGTCGACATCGAACCGCGGGTGGTCTGGCTCATGGTCGTCTTCGTCGCCGGCATCGGCATCGTCAACTACGCCATCGTCCGGCTGTACGGCGGCCGCGGCATCGCCGTGACCGGCTTCTTCGGCGGCCTGGCCTCCTCGACGGCCGTCGTCGGCACCATGCTCGACCACGTGAACCAGCGGCCCGAGGCCGCCGCCTACGGCGTCGCCGCCGTGCTGCTGTCGAACGCCTCGATGGCCATCCGGAACCTCGCCATCGCGGTCGTGTTCACGGTCGGCTCCGGGGTGCTGCTGGAGGCGGTCGTCCCGCTGGCGTCCGTCGTCGTCGTCGCCGTCGCCGTCGCCGCCTACTCCGCCGACTGGTCGGAGTCAATCGAGATCGACCTCGACACGCCGTTCACGCTCCGATACGCCCTCGGCATCGGCGCGCTGTTCCTCACCGTCCTGCTCGTCGGCGGGTTCGCCGAGGCGGCCTTCGGCACCTCCGGGCTCTACCTCGCCGCGCTGTTCGCGGGGCTGGTCAGCAGCGCCGGCGCGACGGCCTCGGCGGTCGTCCTCTACGCGAACGGGTCGATCACGGCCGTCCAGGCGACCGTCGCGGTGCTGCTGGCCTCCGCCGCCAGCATCGTCGTCAAGGTCGGGCTCACACTGCCGTCGCCGAACCGGGACTTCTCGCGGGGCGTGCTCGTCTGGAGCGCCGTCCTGCTGGCCAGCGCCGGGGCCATCACCGCGGCCTTCGTGACGATGGTCTGACCGCGAGCCCCCTTCGCGGCCGATCGCTGTCAACGCTTAACACGACGGTGCCCCTACGCCGGGCATGGATCGCGAGACGGTGACGCCGCAGGTCGACGAGCTGCCCGGCCCCCGGGCGCGAGAGCGCGTCGAGTACCACGGCTCGTTCGCGGCGCCGAGCACGTACGTCTACGAGTTCGTCTGGGACGTCACGGCCCCGGCGATCGGTCCGTTCTGCACCGACGCCGACGGCAACGTCCTCCTGGACTTCACCGGCCACGTCGGCGCCGCGCCGCTGGGCTACAACAACCCCGAACTGCTCGAGCGGATGGAGGCCTTCGACCTCGTCGACCCCCTGAAGATCGCCGGCCAGGACTTCTACACGACCGCCGGCGACCCTGGGAACCCCGAGTTCCCCGGGCCGGGGGAACTGATGGAGCGGCTCGTCGACGTCACGCCGGACGGGATGGACACGGTCTTCCTGTCGAACTCCGGCGCAGAGGCCGTCGAGAACGCCCTGAAGATCTGCTACGACCGGACGGGCGGGAAGTACGGCATCACCTTCGAGGGCGCCTTCCACGGCCGCACTCTCGGGGCGCTGTCGCTGAACCGCTCGAAGGAGGTATACCGCCGGCAGTTCCCCGAACTCGGGAGCATCCACGACGTCCCCTTCTGTCGGGACCGGCAGTGTACGCCGGGGACCTGCGAGTGCGGGTTCTTCGCCGGCGACACCTCGCAACTTCGGCGGATGCTGGACGACGAGACCGGCCACGTCAACGCCGACGAGGTCGCCTACCTCGTCATGGAGCCGATCCAGGGCGAGGGCGGCTACTACGCGCCGAGCGACGCGTTCATGACGGAGGTCGCCGAGGTCTGCGAGCAGCACGACCTCCTCCTGATCGCCGACGAGATCCAGTCGGGGCTGGGACGGACGGGCGAGTTCTGGGCCTCGGACCACTATCCCATCGAACCGGACGTCATCTGCGCGGCCAAGGGCGCCCGCGTCGGCGCCACCGTCGCGAGCGAGGACGTCTTCCCCGACGAGGAGTCCCGGCTCTCCTCGACGTGGGGCGCCGGCGACATCGTCGCGTCGCTGCAGGGCGCGCTGACTATCGACGTCATCCGCGAGGAGGACCTGCTGGGGAACGCGGTTCGGCGCGGCGAGCAGGCGACGTCGGAACTCGCCGCGGCGGCCGTGCCGAACGCCGTCGACGTCCGGGGGCGGGGGCTGATGCTCGGCGTGGAGTTCGACTCGAAGGAGCGACGCGACGACGTCCAGGACGAGGCGATGAAGCGCGGGCTGCTGACGCTCGGCTGCGGGCACAGGACCCTCCGGTTGCTCCCGCCGCTGGACGTCCGGGAGCGGGAGATCACCATGGCCGTGGAGTTGCTCTCCGAGGCGGCCGACGCCGCGGCCTGAGCCGACCGCCGCGAGCACCGATCGATGTCTGACGAAGATTTACATGGTGTGGTGTGATACCTGCCCACATGTCGACGGAGCCGGCTGACGGGCGGGCCCGGACGTTCGAACTGGACAGCGAGAACACGTTCACCTTCCTCCCCGGTCCCATGGCGGGCGTGGCGTGTCCGGCCTGCTTCAAGGACATCCTGCTGAAGGACGTTATCGCCGAGGGCGAGTGCAACAGCTGCGGCGCCGACCTCGAGTTGACGCTCACCGCCAGGTCCGAGTGACGCGACCGCGGAACCCGGGGCAGGCGTGGGGTTCGGTACCGGACCGAATGACGTAGATACCGCCGGAAGATTTCCTTTCTTACATCCGCCCCGCAAGCACTCGAATCGTATGCCAGAACGGGTTTCCCGACGGAAGTTCGCAGCGCTCGCAGCGAGTACGACCGCCGCCGCCATCGCCGGCTGCTCGGACGGAGAGCAGGATGACGACGCCAGCGGCGACCAGAACGGCAACGGGACCGCCGAGGGGACCGGGACGCCCGCCGAGGGCGAGGCCTCCATCGACGTCGACGAGGAGGCGTCGGTCTCCTTCGAGGCGCCCGAAGACGGCGCCACGGCCGCCAACGGCGTCACCGTCTCGATGCAGGCGGAGAACTTCACCATCGAGGAGGCCGGCGAGGTCAACGACAACGCCGGCCACTTCCACGTCATGATCGACGAGGGCGCCGTGGCGGTCGGCGAGGAGATCCCCAACGACGAGACGCACCTGCACTTCGGTGACGGCTCCTCCCGGACCGTCCTCGACCTCGAACCCGGCACCCACGAACTGACACTGCAGGCCGCCGACGGCCAGCACCGTGCCCTCGACCTGACCGACACCGTCGAAGTTGAGGTCGAGGAGGCGTCCGTCTCCTTCGCCGCCCCCGAGGACGGTGCGACGGTCCAGAGCCCGGTCGCCGTCGGGTTCGACGCCTCCGAGAACCTGCAGGCGGAGGAAGCCGGCGAACTCGGTCAGACCGGCGGCCACTTCCACGTGATGGTGGACGCCGAGGCCGTCGCGGTCGGCGAGGAGATCCCCAACGACGACGCCCACCGCCACTTCGGCGACGGGTCGACCGAGGCCGAACTCGAACTCGAGTCCGGCGAGCACGACCTCGTCCTCCAGATGGGCGACGGCGAGCACCTCGCGCTCCCCGAGACCGACGAGATCAGCGTCACCGTCGAGTAATCGACCCCGCCGCTCTCGTTCTTCGCCTGCCCGTCAGAACTGGTAGCGCCGGGCGTTGTCGTCCGGCGTCTGCTGGGGGAACGACTGGCCGCCGCCGGTCATCTCCTCGAAGGTCATTCCCGAGAGATACTCGTCGTAGGTCACGTCGTAGCCGCTCCGGAGGTGGAAGTCGAGGTTGCCGGTCTCGACGGCCGACTGGAACAGCATGTGGATCGCCCGCCGGACGAGTTCGTCCGTCTCGTCGGGCTCGTAGGCGCTCTCGAGCATCGCCAGTTCGTTCCGCGTCTCGGCGTCCAGTTCGACCGCCAGCTCGTCCCCGAGGGCGCCGTAGGCGTCCTCCACGTCGGCGGAGAGTTCGTCGAGTCCCATACCCGCCGTCCGGCTGGACGGGGGAAGTGGGTTTCGCTATGTTCGACCCCGCTACTCCTCGACGGCGCCGCTCGCGGCCGGCGCGTCGCCGTAGGCGGCGTCGAAGAAGGCCGCCTCCAGGTCGACGGTCCGCTCGAACAGTCGAGCGACCTGGCGCTGCCGCCGCGGCGAGAGCTCCGGCCCTACTGCGTCGAGTTCGCCGCGGAGCCACGTCACGAACTCGACGAACGACTCGTCGGCGTGGAGGTCGATCCACTCCCGGTGTGTGAACGGCAGGTCGGCGGCGACGCGCTCGGCTGTGCGCCGCCCCCACTCCAGGTAGACCCACTCGGCCGGGACGAAGACGGCCAGCGACTCGGCGTAGCCGCCCTCGCTCGCGGCCCGGTGGACGAGGTCGAGGAACGCCTCGGTCGTCGGCGTCAGGTCCGGCGACTCGAACTCGGATTCCGGGACGCCGAGGGCGCCGAAGGCCCGCCGGAAGTAGTCGTTCTCGTCGCTGCACAGCATCGCGAGGAACTCGGCGATCTCGCCGCGGGACTCGACGTCCGGGGCGTCGGCCGCTGCGCTGGCGACCAGTCCGGTCGCCTCCCGGAGGAAGACGTAGTCCTGCAGTAGGTACCGCTCGAGGACCGCCTCGTCGAGCGACCCGTCGGCCAGTTCTTCGGTGAAGCGGTGTTCGGTCGCGGCCGCCCAGCGGTCGCCGGTCCTGGCCCGGAGCCACTCCGTGAACCGGTCCTCATCGGCCGCGGCGAAGGGATCCGACCCGACCGTCTCCGATTCGGGTGTCACGCCGACCACCCCTCCTGTCGCCAGGCCGCGTCCCAGAACCTGTACTCGTAGCGCATCGAGGTCGTGAACAGGTCGCGGTAGCGGTCGCGGGTCCGGGGCGCCGCGTCCGCGGCGACGTCGTCCAGCAGGCCGATGCACCATTCGGTGAGCTCCGTGAACTCCTCGCCGGCGTAGGTGGCGATCCACTCCGCGTAACGCTCGTCGTCGGGGCGGCCCCGCTCGTCGAGGCGCCGGCCGACCTCGTTGAACCCCCACATGCAGGGGAGCAGCGCGGCGACGAGGTCACCGAAGGAGCCGTGCGAAGCGGTCCTGACGAGGAAGTCGGTGTACCCCTGCGTCGTCGGGGAGGGCGCGGTGGTCTCGAGTTCCGCCTCCGAGATGCCGAACTCGGCGGCGTACTCGCGGTGGAGGTCCATCTCGGTGTGCAGCGTCTCGTCCATCAGCGTCGCGAACGTGCGCATTCTGTCGAGGTCCGGGGCCTTCGCCGCACCGAGCGCGAAGACGCGGTTGTACTCGACGAGGTAGCGGTAGTCCTGCCGCACCCACTCCTCGAACGGCTCCTCGTCCAGCGTCCCGTCGCCGAGGCGCGCGACCATCGGGTGTTCGAGCGTCTCCGCGACGATCCTGTCCAGTATCGGCTCCAGTTCCTCGGTGAATCCCATGGGCGTCACTCCGCGGCGTACCCACTTGTATCTCTAGGTTGTACAACCCGGTTGTTATCCCGCAACCGTCACACACAAACGCCGCCCCCGGGTACGGTGTGGCGATGACCGACGCCGCCGAGTACCTGCCCGACGACGCCGACGCGGTCCGGACGGCGCTCGTCGAGTGGTACGAGGACGACCACCGCGAGTACCCCTGGCGGCGGACCGACGACGCCTACGAGATACTCGTCTCCGAGGTGATGAGCCAGCAAACCCAGCTCGACCGCGTCGTCGCCGCCTGGCGGGACTTCCTCGAGGCCTGGCCGACCGTCGAGGACCTGGCGGCGGCCGACCGAGCCGACGTCGTCGGCTTCTGGACCGACCACTCGCTGGGGTACAACAACCGCGCGAAGTACCTCCACGAGGCAGCCCGACAGGTAACGGAGGGAGAGGTCGGTCCGCAGGACCGACCTCGCGAAGGCGGTGAAACCGCCGGAGCCGGCGGCGAGTTCCCCGAGTCCCCCGAGGGCCTCCAGGAGCTGATGGGCGTCGGTCCCTACACCGCCAACGCGGTCGCCTCCTTCGCGTTCAATAACGGGGACGCGGTCGTGGACACGAACGTCAAGCGCGTCCTCTACCGCGCCTTCGACGTCCCGGACGACGACGCGACCTTCGAGGCGGTCGCCTCGGAACTCATGCCCGAGGGGGAGTCCCGGGTGTGGAACAACGCGATCATGGAACTCGGCGGCGTCGCCTGCGGGAAGAAGCCCCGCTGCGACGAGGCGGGCTGTCCGTGGCGGGAGTGGTGTCGCGCCTACGAGACCAACGACTTCACCGCGCCGGACGTCCCGACCCAGCCGGAGTTCGAGGGCTCGCGCCGACAGATGCGCGGCCGGGTGGTCTCGACGCT
Source organism: Natronomonas salina (assembly GCF_013391105.1). NCBI lineage: Archaea > Methanobacteriati > Methanobacteriota > Halobacteria > Halobacteriales > Natronomonadaceae > Natronomonas > Natronomonas salina. The sequence goes on along the minus strand of NZ_CP058335.1, from coordinate 279,320 downwards.
GAAGGAGTTCGACGAGCTACGGCTGGACGACCTCGGCCCGCGCGTCCGCGTCGACTACGCCCCTGAGGGGGAGTTCGGCCGCGAGTGGCTGCGGGGCCTCGTCGACGACCTCGCGGAAGACGGGCTCGTCGACGTGACGCAGCGGGACGGCGAGACCGTCGCGATGCTCCGGAAGTAGTCCGACGGGAGGCAGTAGTCACCGGACGACTCGCTCGGCCGAACACCCATCCGGTACCACGCGTTCTTTGTCGGGCGAGGTCCAATCCCGACCATGAACGAGGTACGCGTCGCCGCGATCGTCGGCAGCCTCCGCGACGAGAGCTACACGCGGCTCTCCTGCCGACGGGCGCTCGAGGCGGCGGGCAACTACGACAACGTCACGACGGACTGCGTCGACCTCCGGGAACTCGACCTCCCCGTGCTGGACGCCGACGACAAGGACGCCGGCGATGGCGAACACCTCCGCGAGCGGATCCAGCGGGCCGACTCGGTCGTCCTCGGGACGCCAGTCTACCACGCCTCCTACTCGTCGGCGCTGAAGAACGCCCTGGACTACTGCGGCTTCGACGAGTTCGAGAACACGACCGTCGGACTGCTCTGCGTCGCCGGCGGGTCGTTCCCGACGACGACGCTGGATCACCTCCGGTCGGTCTGCCGCGGGCTCAACGCCTGGGTCGTCCCCCACCAGGTCGCCGTCCCCCGGGTGTCGAACCACTTCGAGCGCGGCGAACTCGCCGACGAGAAGGTCGCCGACCGGATCGACGTCCTCGGCCGGCGGATGGTCGAGTACGCCACCATCGAACCCGACCCCCGGACCATCGAGGCCGAGGAGAACCCCGGCGCCGAGCACGTCGACTAGGCGTCGGGGGCGTCCCACTCGGCGAGAACCGACCGCCTGGAGCCGTCCGACGACGCCCAGACGATCTGGACTGTCGCACCGCTCGGTACCTCGACCGTCACACGGTCGCCCGCCGTCACCTTCCCCTCGAAGGGCGATTCAACCGTCCGCTCGCCGGCCTCGACGACGACGCGGAGGTCGCTGCCCTGGACCGAGTCACCGCCCTGGTGGGTGATCTCCAGGGTCTCCGATTCCGAAGCGTAGTCGAACGCGAACGAGACCTGCGGCGCGGGACTACCTGATCCGCTCTCGTCCGATCCGCCCCTGATCAGTACACCGGTGACGTTCGTCCCGCCGTTCCGGGCCTCCTCCGGCGGGACGTCGATGATGCCGGCCGTCAGGGCGTCGACGGGGCCGACGACGAACCGGGAGACGGTCCCGCCTAGCGATTCGAAGGAGACCTCCCCCGTGTCCTCGGGGTCGGTCGACGGCCCCGCCACGTAGTACCAGTCGGCGTAGTCGACGAACGCCTCGTTCGCGAAGACGTGGTAGGCGAACGCGTCCACCCCCTCGTCGTAGACCGGGGCGACGAACGCCGCCATCCGCTCCCCCGAGAGGTCCCGGCCGACGTGCAACTGCTCGGGGTCGGCGGTGTCGCCCTCGTAGGCGTACTGGAACGCGAAGGTCCGCTCCGGCTCGTCGTAGGCGATCTCGCGTTCGTCGCCGGAGACGGTGGCTCCCCCGTCGACGATCCCCGGGTAGTCGACGACGGCGTCCCCCCGAAGCGGGCCGTCGGAACCCCCGTCGTCGCCGTCGGTGGGAGCGCCGTCGAGACAGCCGGCGAGGGACCCCGCTGCCGCGAGCGTCCCGAACGTGCGTAGCAACCGTCGTCGCTGGAGGACTGGCATGGTTCGCGGTCTGCGGGCCGTGGCAAAAACGTTCGGACGATTCGGGAACTCGACCTCGGAACGCTGATGGCACACCCCCGCCAACGGTCGGACGTGACGCAGTGGGTCGAGAACCCCGCGGGCGGGCGGGACCGGGGGCCGTCCGGGCTGGCGCGCGCGTGGGTCGAGGTGCTGGTCCGCCCGCGGCGGTTCTTCGAGAACGGGGTGTCGCCCGGCGACCAGGCGCCGGGACTGACCTTCGCCATCGCCGTCGCGTTCGTCGCCGTCGCCGGCAGGCTGCTCCTGGCGCCGTCGTCGCTGTCGGGGTACGAGCGCGTCGCCGCCGCGACCGGTTCGCCGGTGGCGACGGCCGTCGTCGTCCTCGGCGCCGCCTGCTTCCTCGTCGCGCCGATCGTGCTGCACCTGGCCGCGGCCCTGGCGACGCTGTCGCTGATCCCCGTCGTCGACGACCGCGCCGGCGTCGGCGAGACCGTGCAGGTGATCGCCTACGCCGCCGCGCCCGCGGTCTTCACGGCCGTCCCGGTCCCGGCGGTCCGCCTCCTCGGAGCCGCCTACGGAGCGATTCTGCTCGTCGTCGGCCTGGCGGTCGTCCACGAGACGTCCCTCCCCCGGGCGTTCCTCGCCGGGGCGGTCCCGGCGCTGTTCGTCTTCGGCCTCGCCCTCGGGGGGATCGCGGCACTCGAGGGCGTCCTCGGCCTCGAGGTGACCCGGGAATCCGGCGGCGCGTAGAATCCGACAACCGTTTTAAGGTCGGCCCGTACGTTTCCTGTAATGGGTAACTGTATCATCTGCGGTACGTCGACCGACGGGCCGATCTGCGACGTCCACCAGGAGGACGTCCTATTCGAGTTCGAGGGCGATAAACCATCACAGCTGACCCCGGGTCGGTTCTACCGGGGCACCGTCGACGGCTACGCCGAGTTCGGCGTCTTCGTCGACATCGGCAACGTGACCGGGCTGCTCCACCGGAGCAAACTCGACCGCCGCCTCGAGAGCCTCGACTGGGAGGTCGGCGACACGGTCTCCGTCCAGGTCAACAACATCCGCGACAACGGCGACATCGACCTCGGGTGGTCCATCCGGCAGACCCCCGACGAGTTCCGCGGCCTCCTCGTCGACGCCCCCGACGGCGACTACCTCGCCGACGAGTACGGCGACGACGATTCGGGTTCGAGTTCGGAGTCCAGTTCCTCGTCAGAGTCGCAATCAAGACCCGAGTCCGCTGCCGCCTCCCGAGCCCAGTCCGACGCCGACACGTCTGCCGACGCCACTGACGAAGAGGACGACTCGGAGTTCGAGTTCGACGACGAGCAGTCCGCCGAGACGGCCTCCGAGTCCACCTCGACGGACGAGGACGCTCAGCGCGGCGCCGACGAGCAGACCGGCGGCACTCCGAGCGACGCCGACCTCGCCGAGACGACCACCGACAGCGACGAAGCGGAGGGCACCGCCGCCGACTTCGACCGCGTCGCCGTCGAGGAACTCCGCGACCGGGTCGGCGACACGGTCCGCCTCGAGGGCGAGGTCGTCTCCGTGCGGCAGACCTCCGGCCCGACGGTCTTCGAACTCCGCGACGAGACCGGGGTCGTCGACTGTGCGGCCTTCGTCGAGGCGGGCGTCCGCGCCTACCCCGAGATCGAGGCCGACGACGTCGTCCGGCTGGACGGGGAGATCCGCCTCCGCCGCGACGAGATCCAGGTCGAGACCGAGTCCCTGGTCGCCCTCGAGGGCGACGAGCGCGACGCGGTCGTCACCCGGATGGACGAGGCACTGGACGACCGCGCCTCCCCCGACGAGTTCGAACTGCTGGCCGACGACGACGCCCTCGAGAACGTCTCCGACGACGTGACGGACGCCGCCACGGTGATCCGCCGGGCGGTCCTCGAGTCCCGCCCGGTCGTCGTCCGCCACGACGCGACGACGGACGGCTACGTCGCCGGCGCCGCCATCGAGCGGGCGGTCCTGCCGCTCGTCGAGGAGGAGCACGCCACCGCCGACGCCGTCTACCACTACTTCGACCGCCGGCCGCTCGAGGACGGCGTCTACGACATGAACGACGCGACGAAGGACGCCACCCGGATGCTCGGCGACCGCGAGCGCCACGACGAGAAGCTCCCGCTGTTCGTCTTCGCCGCCGCGGGCTCGACGGCCGCCTCCACCGACGGCCTCGAGCTGCTCGACATCTACGGCGCCCCGCGGGTCGTCCTCGACGGCCGGCGGGCCGACGACGAGGTCGTCGACGAGATCGACTCGCTCGTGACGGCCGAGGAGCGTTCGGCCGCGACGGTCGCCGCCAACGTCGCGGCGGCGGTCAACGAGGACGTCCGCGACGACGTCCGGCACCTGCCCGCGGTCAGCTACTGGGACGACGCACCGAGCGCGTACGCCGACCTCGCCGAGGACGCCGGCGTCGACGCCGAGACGGCCAAGCAGCTCCGCGAAGCCATCGCCCTGGAGGCGTTCTACCAGTCCTACGAGGACAAGCGGGAGCTCATCATCGACCTCCTGTTCGAGAAGCGGACCGGCCTCGCGGAACAGGTCTCCGAGCAGTTCCGGACGAAGCTGCAGGCCGAACTCGACACCGCGACGGCGAACCTCGAGGAACGCGAGGTCGACGGGGCGACCGTCACCGTCCTCGACACGGACGCCTACACGCACCGCTACGACTTCCCGCCGACGCGGCTCCTGCTCGACGAACTGCACCGCCGCCTCGACGCCGACGCGATCGTCGGCGTGGCGACCGACGAACTCCACGTCCGCTCGCGGGCCGACCTCGACGTCGACGCGGTCGTCGCCGCCCTCGAGTCCGCGGCGCCGAACGCCGGCGTCTCGGACCCCGGCGCCCGCCAGCCGAAGCTCGAGTTCCTGCGCGGCGAGCGCGACGCCGTCCTCGACGCGGTCGTCGACGCCGTCGCCGAGCAGGTCGTCGCTCCATCCGCGTAAGTTCCACCGGCGTAGTCCGTCCCTTCTCACGGTTCGCTCCGCCTGCGAGTCCCGCCGCCGGCGTGGAGCACCGCCACGGTTTTGGGTCGACCGAACGGAGTTGACGTATGGCCTCTGACCTGACCGTCGGCGTCCTCAGTCTCCACAGCTCGAAGGAGTCGAAGGCGATCCTCAACGCCGTCGACGGCCTCGGATACGACACGGAGTGGCTGCGCGGCGAGAACACCGTCGTCGACATCCAGGACGGCGAGGTCCGGCTGGAACCGGAGGTCGACATCGTCGTCAACCGGCTGTTGCTCTCGAAGGAGGAACAGCCCGCGGAGGCCCTCGGGCTGGCGCTGACCATCGACCGGGCGCGGCCGATGCTGAACAACCCGACCGCGACGATGACGGCGATGCACAAGTTCGCGACCGGGACCGCGCTGGCGGAGGCCGGCCTGCCGGTGCCGGACGCGCTGCTGGCGCTCTCCAGCGACACGCTGAACTCCCGCCGCGAGCGGTTCGGCGACGAGGTCGTCTACAAGACGGCCATCGGGACCCACGGCGGCGGCACCTGGAAGCTCGACACCGACGACTCGGTGAACCCGATGGTCGGCTCCAGGCAGGCGTTCCTCCAGGAGCTCATCGAGCACGACGAGCAGCGGCACCACGACCTCCGCGTCTACGTCGTCGGCCAGCGGGTCGTCGGCGCGATGAACCGCTACGCCCCGGAGGGCGAGTGGCGGACGAACGTCGCGCTCGGCGGCTCCGTCGAGGACGCCACCGAGGGGCTCGACCAGGAGGTGATCGACATCGCCGAGCGAGCCTCGGACGTGGTCGGCCTCGACTACGCCGGCGTCGACGTCGTCGAGGGCGAGGACGGCTACCACGTCCTCGAGGTCAACCCGACGGCCGGCTTCAAGGGCCTCTTCGAGGCGACCGGGCGCTCGCCCGCACCGCACATCGCCCGCCTGGCCATCGAGCGCGCCGGCGGCGAGGTCGACGAGGAGCGCGTCCGCGAGCTCTCGGCTTCGCTGGACGACTCCCGGCCGGACGCGATGCCGCGCAAGCAGCAGACCCAGCAGGGCGAGCCGCCGAACATCGGCTACATCGAGGAGGTCGTCGTCATGGGGACCAAGGGCCGGAAGACGGTGCTGGCGAAGTCCGACACCGGCGCGACGCGGACGAGCATCGACGCGCGGCTGGCCGCCGACATCGGCACCGGCCCGATCAAGGACATCGTCAAGATCCGGTCGGGCAGCGTCAAGTCGGGGAAGTCCCGGCCGGTCGTCGACGTGGTCGTCGGCATCGGCGGCACCCAGCACACCGTCACCGCGAGCGTCGAGGACCGCAGCCACATGGACTACCCGATGCTGCTCGGGCGGGACATCCTCGAGAACTACCGGGTGGACGTCCGGCGCCGGGCCGACGAGGACGAATCGTCGAGCCGCGAGAAGGAGCTCGAGGAGTAGGGGGAACCCGCCGTTAGGGGCGGGTTTCCGTGCGACGGCCTGACGGACGCCCGCCTGTTATCGACCAGATACCTTTTGCCCTCCCCGGGCGAGTCGCGAACCATGCAAACCGTCATCCTCGCCGCCGGCGAGGGCACGCGGATGCGACCCCTGACGGAGACCGTCCCGAAACCGATGCTGCCGGTCGCCGATCGGCCGCTCTGTGCCCACACGGCCGACGCGGCCGTCGAGGCGGGCGCCAGCGAGCTGGTCTTCGTCGTCGGCTACGAGGCCGACGCGGTCCGCGAGCACTTCGGCGCCGAGTACCGCGGCGTCGAGGTTTCCTACGCGGTCCAGGAGGAACAGCTCGGCACCGCCCACGCCGTCGACGCGGCGAGCGACCAGCTGGACGGCGACTTCGTCGTCCTGAACGGCGACGACCTCTACGACACCGCAGCCGTCCAGGCGCTCTTCGAGAACTGCCCGGCCGTCGGCGCCTACCAGGTCGAGGACCCCCGACCGTACGGCGTCTTCTCGCTGGACGGCGACGTGGTGACCGACGTCGTCGAGAAGCCCGAGGACCCGCCGAGCGACCGGGTCAACGTCGGCCTCTACCACTTCCCCGAGGCGGCCATCGAGTGGCTCTCCGACGTCGAGATGAGCGAGCGCGGCGAGTACGAGATCACCGACGTCGTCGAGCGGCTGGTCGCCGAGCGGGAGGTCCGGGCCGTCCCCGTCGAACGGTGGCTCGGCGTGGGCCGACCGTGGGAGCTCCTCGAGGCCAACGAGTGGAAGCTCGACGAACTGGAGGGGCGGGTCGACGGCGAGGTGAAGGGCGACGCCGACCTCCGCGGCGACGTCGTCGTCGAGGAAGGTGCCACAATCGAACAGGGCGTCGTCATCGAGGGGCCGGCGCTCGTGAAGTCCGGCGCCGACGTCGGGCCGAACGCCTACGTCCGGGGCGCGACGCTCGTCGGCGAGGACTGCCACATCGGTCACGGCGTCGAGATCAAGAACTCCGTCGTCATGCAGGGGTCGAACGTCCCGCACCTCTCGTACGTCGGCGACAGCCTCCTGGGGACGGACGTCAACTTCGGCGCGGGGACGCAGGTCGCGAACCTCAGGCACGACGGCGAGCCCGTCGCCCAGACGGTGAAGGGCGACCGCGTCGAGACCGGCCGCCGGAAGTACGGCGTCGTCGCCGGACCGGGCGCGAAGACGGGGATCAACAGCAGCCTATCGCCCGGGCTCGTGCTGTCGGCGGAGGCGACCACCGAACCCGGCGAGTCGGTCACGAAGGACCGCTGAACCGCCAGCGGGGGTCCGACGGCCCATCGAGGGCTCGCAGACGTTACCACTCTTCTCGGGATTTAAGGCGGAGCCCGCGGATGGGAGGGGTATGTCGCTGAATCCACCGGATCTTTCGGGACAGACCGCCTTCATCACCGGCACCACCCGCGGTATCGGGAAGGCCCTCGCGCTGTCGCTGGCCGAACAGGGCTGCAACATCGTCTCCACGGGCAAGACCAGCGAGGAGGACGACTACGGCGAGGACAAGGACCTCGAGGGCACCATCGAGCAGACCGCCCGGGAGTGCCGCGAGAAGGGCGTCGAGGCCTACCCGATCCAGCTGAACGTCCGCGAGGAGGAGAACGTCGAGGCCGCCGCCCAGGAGGCCATCGACCACTTCGGCGAGGTCAACATCGTCATCAACAACGCCAGCGCCATCCAGATGGCTAACGTCGAGGACCTGCCGGCGAACCGATTCGACCTGCTGACCGACGTGAACGTCCGGGGCACCTACCTCACCACCCGCGCGTTCATCGACCACCTCAAGGACGTCGAGGAGGACGCCTGGATCCTCGCGAACGCGCCGCCGGTGACCGTCGACCGCGCGCCCGGCGAGGCCCCCTACGCCTGGTCGAAGATGGGCATGTCGTTCATCACGCTCTCGCTGGCGACCGAACTCGGCGGCTACGACATCGGCTGCAACTCCTTCTGGCCCGTCACGGCCATCGACACCCGCGCGACACGGTACTTCGGGATGGGGACCGAGGACGACTGGCGGACGCCCCAGATCGTCGCCGACACCGTCCTCGAGATGCTGGGCCGCGACCCCGCGGAGTTCACGGGGCAGGCGGTCTACGACGAGGACTTCCTGAAGGAGGCCGGCGTCGACGACTTCTCGGAGTACAACCTCACCGAGGGCGACCCGGCGCCCATGTCCGCACAGATGTTCGATTCCAGCTACGAACGGCCGGAGTGACCGCCCGTACGAGCGGTCGCGGGCCGGGAGGCCTGCGCGAACATAATCGTTCATATGGGTGCCTGCCGACCGTACCACAAGATGGTCGACCCCACTTCGGACCTCGGCGAGGACGTCACCGAGGACGACGCGCCGAGATGCGAGGTCTGCGGAGAACCGATCGTGAGCGAGTCGACACACCGGGTCGTCACGTGGACCGAGGACGACCAGGTCGAGACGGCCCACTTCTGCGACGACGACTGCCGGAGCGACTGGGACCCCTGACCGCACCGGTACCGCCGCTCCCGGTTCGCTTCAACTGGTTGAATATTTTGACTCGACGTCTACAAAAATTATTATACGAGGGGCCCTACCAGCCGCTGAGTGATGACCCCGGCAACGCGGCGCGAGCGACGACCGGTGACCGTCTACGTCACCGCCCAGGTCGTCGGGATCTTCTTCGCCCTCGGGGCGGGATGGACGCTGCTGCGAGCCGACGTCGCGCCGTGGGGGGCCGCAGCCTGCTGGCTGGTCGTGTCCGCGTACCTGTCGCGCAAGCGCCTCCCGTCGGAAGCCCTCGGCACCGCCCTCCAGTTCGGCGCCGTCGTCGCCGTCTTCGCGCCCGCGGTACAGTACCTACCGGCGGTCCTAAAGGGCGCTGACCTTCGCGCGGTCTCGGTCGCCCGGGAGCTGTTCGGACCTGCCCTCCTCCTGGTCGTCGTGGCCGCCGCGGCCTACGTCGTCGGCCTCCTCCTCAAGCGCCGGGCCGAGCGGAAGCTGACGAGGCGGGCCCGGAAGGGCGTCTACCGGTCGGGGTGACCCAGGACCGGAGTCGACTCGGATAGGCGACCAGCGACTACAGGGCGTAGGCTTATGGCCGTTCGCTCGGTCTGTTGGAGTATGCCGGAACAAGACTCTAACGTCGAGGAGTTGATGACCTCGCCCGTCCAGACGGTCTCCCCGGAGGCCACGATGGCCCAGGCCGCGCGCCTGCTCGACGAGAACAGCATCGGTTCGCTCATCGTCGGCGAGGGCCGCATCGAGGGCATCATCACCGAGACCGACATCGTCGCCGCCGTCGGCGACACGCGAGACCCCTCGACGCCAGTCTCGGACCTCATGTCGGACCCGGTCGTGAGCATCCAGCGCCACGAGACCCTCAGGGCCGCCGCCGAGCGGATGGGCCACAACGGCGTCAAGAAGCTCCCAGTCGTCGAGGACGGCTCCGCCGTCGGCATCGTCACGACCACCGACCTCGCGCTCCACCTCCCGGACTACGAGGTCAAGATGGCCCACCAGGCGGAACCCGACATCGTCGACGGCGAGTTCGAGTGACCGCTTCTTTACACTGTTAATCGGACACGGGGTTTTAACGTACATCGGTCACAGTACGGGGTATGGAGTTCGAGCTGACCGACGAACAACGCCAGATAACGGAGGAGGTCGGCCGCTTCGCCGACAACGAGATCCGCCCCGAGGCCAAGGAGTACGACCGCGAGGAGAAAGCGCCGCTCGACCTCGTCGAGAAGGGCGCCGAGATGGGCCTGACCGGCGCGCAGATCCCCATCGACTACGGCGGCGCGGGCTACGACATGCTCACCGTCGCGCTCATCGTCGAGGAGCTGTACTCGGCCGACCCGGGCATCGCCGGCAGCATCCTCGGCACCGCCTTCGGCAGCGAGGCGATCATCGCCTTCGGCACGGAGGACCAGAAAGAGCGGTGGCTGCCCGAACTCGCCGCTGGCGAGGCCATCTGCGGCTCGGCTATCTCAGAACCCCACGCCGGCAGCGACGTCTCCTCCATCTCCACGCGCGCGGAGAAGGACGGCGACGAATACGTCATCGACGGCAACAAGATGTGGATCACCAACGGCTCCATCGGCGACTTCTTCGTCGTCCTCTGCAAGACGGACCCGGACGCCGAGGGCCGCTACAACGGTTTCAGCCAGATCGTCGTCGAATCCGACCGCGACGGGTTCGAATCCGACAAGATCACGGGGAAGATGGGGATTCGCGCCTCCGACACGGCCGAGCTCATCTTCGACGACGTCCGCGTCCCCGAGGAGAACCTCGTCGGGACGGAAGGTGCGGGCTTCCTCCAGCAGATGCAGTTCTTCGACGAGACGCGCACCCAGGTCGCGGCCCAGGGGATCGGCATCGCCAAAGGCGCAAACGAACGCGCCCTGGAGTACGCCCAGGAGCGCGAGCAGTTCGGCCGGCCGATCGGCGACTTCCAGGCCATCCAGCACAAGCTCGCCGACATGCACACCCGGACCGAGGCCGCCCGGCAGCTGACCTACAAGTCCGCGTGGTCCGTCGAGAACCGGGACGACCAGTTGACGATGCTCGCCTCGATGGCCAAGGAGTTCGCCTCCCGGGTGGCGGTCGACTGCGCCAACGAGTGCGTCCAGATCCACGGCGGGTCGGGGTACGTCGACGACTTCGACGCCGAGCGGTTCTACCGCGACGCGAAGATCACCCAGATATACGAAGGGACCACCGAGATTCAGAAGAACATCATCGCCCGCGAGCTGCAGGGGAAGGGGATGTAAGGACCCCAGTGAGAATCCTTCGGGTATCGAACGGACAGCGATCACGAGCATCCGCGAGCGAACGGAGTGAGCGAGCGGTTCCCGGCGACGAACGAGCGTAGCGAGTGAGTCGCCGTAGCGCGCGCGGACTGGAGCGAGCGCAACGAGCGGAAGGAGCACGCGCGCATATTTTCCCCACGTTTTTGCCGGCCCCCGAGCGACAGCGAGGGGGCCGTGCAAAAAGTGGGTCGTAACTTATTGGACGCGGCACCGCGAACCTCCGGGTATGACCACCTTCGAAGCGGGCGATATCACGCTGCACAAAGTCCGCGACTACGTCTGGGAGATCCCGCAGGACCAGGAGGCGGGAATGCGCGTCCCGGCCCGGGTGCTCGGCAGCGAGGCGCTGCTCGAGGAGATCTCCGACGACAAGACCCTCGAACAGCTGAAGAACACCACCCACCTCCCGGGCATCCGGAAGTATGCCCTCTGCATGCCGGACGGCCACCAGGGGTACGGTTTCCCCGTCGGCGGGGTGGCCGGCATCGACGCCGAGGACGGCGTCATCTCGCCCGGCGCAGTCGGCTACGACATCAACTGCGGCGTCCGGATGGTGAAGACGGACCTCACCTACGGCGACGTCGAGGGCAAAGAGGAGGAGCTCGTCGACGCGCTGTTCGACGCCGTCCCGTCGGGACTGGGCGGCGGGGGCGTCGTCCAGGGCGACGCCGCCACAGTCGAGGCGGTCCTCGAACGCGGCGTCGACTGGGCTCTGGAGGAGGGCTACGCCGTCCAGTCGGACCTCGACCACTGCGAGGACGAGGGGATGCGCCCGGACGCCGACGCGTCCGCTGTCTCACAGAAGGCGAAGGACCGCGGGCGGAACCAGATGGGGTCGCTCGGCTCCGGGAACCACTTCCTCGAGGTCCAGCGCGTCACCGACGTCTTCGACGAGGAGATCGCCGGCGCCTACGGCCTCCGGGAGGACCAGATCGTCGTCCTCATCCACTGCGGGTCGCGTGGGCTGGGCCACCAGGTCTGCAACGACTACCTCCGGGAGATCGAGCAGACCCACAGCGGCCTCCTCTCGCAGCTGCCGGACAAGGAACTCGCGGCGGCGCCCGCCGGCTCGCAGCTCGCCGAGGACTACTACGGTGCGATGTGCGCCGCCATCAACTTCGCGTGGGTGAACCGCCAGCTCATCACCTTCCGGACCCGCAAGGTCTTCGAGGAGGTCTTCGGCGAGCCGTGGGAGGACCTCGGGATGGAGCTGCTCTACGACGTGTCCCACAACATCGCGAAGAAGGAGGTCCACGACGTGGACGGGGAGGAGACGGAGCTGTTCGTCCACCGGAAGGGCGCGACGCGGGCGTTCCCGGCCGGCCGTCCGGAGGTGCCGTCGGCCTACCGCGACGTCGGCCAGCCGGTCATCATCCCGGGGAGCATGGGCGCGGGGTCGTACGTCCTCTGCGGCGGCGCCGAGTCGATGGACCAGACGTTCGGCTCGACGGCCCACGGCGCCGGCCGCCTGATGAGCCGGACGCAGGCGAAAGACGAGTTCTGGGGCGGCGACGTCCAGGACGACCTCCGGAACCAGCAGGTGTACGTGAAGGCCCAGAGCGGCGCGACCATCGCCGAGGAGGCCCCGGGCGTCTACAAGGACGTCGACGAGGTCGTCCGCGTCAGCGACGCGCTCGGCATCGGCGACAAGGTCGCCCGCGTCTACCCGGTCTGCAACATCAAGGGCTGACCCGATGGCGCCCTTCGAACTGCCGCTCGGCGACGGGACCGTCTCCGTGGACCTGCCGGACTGCGAGGTGACGGTGGCCGAACCCGCCGGCGGCGAGGCGGTCGACGTCCGAGCGGCGGCGGAACGGGCCGTCGATTCCCCGCTCGGCCCCGCGCTCACCGAACTGGTCGATCCCGACGACACGATCGCCATCGTCGTCACCGACGTCACGCGCGCGACCCCCGACGACGTCCTCGTCGACGTGCTCCTCGAGGAACTCCAGCAGGTCGGCGTCTTCCGCGAGCAGGTCTCCGTCGTCGTGGGGCTGGGCCTTCACCGTCCGATGACCGACGCCGAACTCGAGGAGATGCTCGGCGACCGCGCCGACCTCGCGGAGAACCACGACCCCGACGACACCGTCGACGTGGGCGAGGTCGACGGCGCGACCGTCGAACTGAACCGGACCGTCGCGCAAGCCGACCGGGTGCTCTCGACGGGGATGGTCGAACCCCACCAGTACGCCGGCTTCTCCGGCGGGGGGAAGACGGTCGCCATCGGCGCGGGCGGCGAGCCGATCATCCGCTACACGCACGGCCCCGAGATGCTCTCCCGCGATGGCGTCCGACTGGGCAGCATCGAGGAGAACCCGTTCCGGGAGGCCGTCGACGAGGCGGGCGACCTCTGCGGGCTGGACTTCTGTCTGAACGTCACGCACGGCCCCGCAGGAATCCTCGACGTCGCCGCCGGCGAGCCGCGACTCGTCGTCCGAGAGCTCGCGGACAGCGCGACAGAGGCGCTGTCCGTCGAGGTCGCGGACCGGTACGACGCCGTCGTCGCCGGCGTCGGCGCGCCGAAGGACGCGAACCTCTACCAGGCGACCCGCGCGGCGACGTACGTCGTCCTGGGGGCCACCAATCCGCTTCGAGAGGGGGGCCGCGTGGTCGTTCCGGCGGCGCTCCCGGAGGGCGCCGGCGAGGGTACCGGGGAGCAACGCTTCTACGAGTGGCTCTCCGGCGCGGAGAGCGCCGAGTCGTTGTACAAGGAGATGCGCGAGGGCTACGAACCCGGCGCCCAGCGCGCGTTCGTCGTCGCACGGGCTCTCAGGGACCACGACGTCTACGTGACGAACAGCGAGGCGCCGGACGTGGTCGACGAGTGCCTGCTGCACGCCCGCGCGTCGGTCGAGGACGCCGTCGAATCCGGCAGCGACGTCCTGGTCGTCCCCGACGCCCTGAACACGCTGCTGGTCTGAGCGCTCAGAGTCGCTCGGGGCCGTCCCCGTCGTCCGTCTCCTCCTCGTCCTCCCCGCCGATGGGGAGCTTCCCGCGGATGTCGTCGGCGAAGGACTGGACCTGGTTGCGGATCGTCTTGATCTCCTCCTCGAACTTCTCGACCGACCGCTCGACGTAGTACACCTTGTGGTCGGGGATGCGCCGGACCACGTCGTTGCCCTCGCTGTCCTCGCCGGCCTTCAGCAGCCAGTGGTCCTGGAAGTAGACGATCTGCTCGTTCTCGACGGTGCGCTCGACCGTCCCGTCCTCGGGGTCCTCGTAGACGATGGTGGCCTGTCCGATGTCGCGCTCCAGCTCCAGCGTTTCGCTTGACATGAGTGGAGACGTAGCCGCGGGAGGGGGAAGAGTCGCGGGATAGTTCAACCGCGGCGGCTGACCGTACGCCCGCCGTACCGGCGGTAGGGACACCGTTCGCCCCGGCGAGGCTAGTCGCGGTGACGGAGCGCGACCTTATCGACGTTCGAGGAGCCGCAGACCGGACACTCCTGGTGGGGCGAATCGGTCAGCCACTGCCCGCACTCCCGGCACTCCGAGCGGTCGGTGGCCGCCCCGACGGTCCCGCAGTACTCGCAGCGCTTCCGGGAGCCGGTGAACTCGGCGCCGCAGTCGCCGCACCTGTACGTGTGTTGCACGTTACCAGGGAGTTAGGGGCGGAGGGCGATAAGTCCGTTCCCGACGGCGGGGCGGGCGGTCGTCCAGTCGTCGATCTCGACGCCTCTCGTGGCTCCGGAACTGGTCAGTCGTCCGTTCCCACGGTGAGGGCGCCCGGCCCGTCGTCGCCGATCTCGTCCATGACCCGGTCGTGAAACTCCTGGAGGACGGCGGACTCGTCCTCCGCGAGCACGACGTCGCTGGCCATCAGCGTCGCCAGGCCGAACGCCCGCGGCGACGGCGACTCGACCTGGTGGAGCGCGACGTCGACCTCGCCGGTCTGGACGCTCGCGACGAAGTTCTCGAGGGCGTCCACGTCGAGTTTGTCCTCGAGGATCTCCCGGTAGGTCTCCTCCATCACCGCGAACTCCTCCCTGTCCTGGGCGAAGCCGATGAGCATCTCGCTGGAGACCTGCTGCTGGCTCGCGGACTTCTCGTAGCCCTTGTAGCGCTTGAGGATCATCAGCGACCGCGTCGCGTTGATGCGGAAGTACCGCTTCAGGAGGTCCGTCCCGTCGAGCGACGCCCGGAGGTCCGGGCGGACGTCCGTCGGGTCGATGTCCCGCAGGATGCCCCGGACGTTGATCTTCCGGTTGAGCGGCATCGAGAGGGTGAAGCCGTGGTCGGCGACGGCGACCTTGACGTTCGCGTTGGCCTCCTGCGCGCAGCGGTAGGCGAGCAGCCGCGAGAGGCCGTCGTTGAACCGCCGGCCGTAGTTCGAGTGGACGTAGTAGTTGCGCTTGTAGTCGTCGTGGTCCAGTTCCACCTCGATGGTGAGTCGGCTGTCCGTCGAGACGCTCTCGACGCCCGCGTACTGGATCTGGGCGTCGAACATCCGGGTGATGGCCCGGACGGTGTTCTCGTCGAGCGGGAGGTCCCGGAGCCACCGGCGGACGGCGGGCGGGCCGCGCTCCTCGTACCGTTCGAGGAGGTCGCGCTGGAAGGCGAGTATCTCGCGGCCGAGGTCGTAGGAGAGTGGCAGCCGCTCGGAGAACCACGAGGGGACGGTCGGGCGGGCGCTTGTGTGGTCGACGTAGACCTTCGAGCCGCGGCGGTAGCGGTACTCGAAGTGCGAGCCCCCGAGGACGAAGACGTCGCCGGCCTCCAGGGTGTCGAGGTACTCCTCGTCGAGTTGGCCCACCCAGTCGTCGCTGCCGCGGACGTAGACGTCGCAGGTGAAGGAGTCCGGGATGGTGCCGATATTCGTCATGTAGATGACGCGGGCCATCCGGCCGCGCTTGCCGACCAGCGGCGTCCCGGGTTCGTACTCGTCGTAGTAGTGCTCGCCGCCGGGCGCGTCGTTCTCGTCCCGCCAGATCTTCGCGTAGACGTTCTTCTCCTCCATCCCCTCGTAGTCGGCGGTGAGGTAGCGGAACAGCTGCTCGAACCGGTGGTCGTCGTAGTCGCGGTACGGGTACGCGCTCCGGAGGGTGGCCCGCAGTTCGGCCTCCGGGAGCGGGCCGTTGATGGCCATCCCGTAGACCTGCTGGACGGCGACGTCGTGGGCGTTCTCGGGGACGAACACCCGGTCGACGAACCCCTCCTCGGCCTTCTTCAGCATGACGGCACACTCGATCAGCTCGTCTCGGTCGAGGGCGACGACCCGGCCCTTGACGGTCTGGCCGAGCTGGTGGCCGGCGCGGCCGATCCGCTGGAGCAGCGAGGCGACGGACTTCGGTGAGCCGACCTGGACGACGAGGTCGACGTGCGGCATGTCGATGCCGAGTTCGAGCGACGTCGACGTCGTGACGACGTCGAGGTCGCCGGCCTTCAGCCCCTCCTCGATCTCCCGGCGCCGGCCCTTCGCTAGCGAGCCGTGGTGGCAGCCGGAGTTCGACTCGTCGTAGCCGCCGCGCTCCCGCAGGTTGTGCAGGACGCGCTCGGCGCCCGAGCGGGTGTTCGTGAACACGATGGTGTTCTCGTGCTCGGCGACGAGGTCGTCGAGTTGCCGGTAGAAGCGGTCGGTGACCCGGTCCCGCGGCGTGTTGACGAGGTCGTCGGTCGGGCAGGTCAACTCGACGTCGAACTCCCGGACGAACCGGGCGTCGACGATCTCGTAGTCGCGGGGCTCCCAGTCGCCGGTGGCGGGGTCGTAGTCGCCGCCGACGAGGAACTCGCCCATCGTCTCCAGCGGCTCGACGGTCGCCGAACAGCCGATGCGCGTCGGCGAGGTCTCGCAGAGCCGCTCCAGCCGCTCCAGCGACACCGAGAGGTGGGTGCCGCGCTTGTTGTCGGCCAACGAGTGGATCTCGTCGACGACGACGTACTCGACGCTCCGGAGCTTCTCCTTGAACTTCGGGCTGTTGAGCAGGATCGCCAGCGTCTCCGGCGTCGTGTTGAGGATGTGCGGCGTCTCCTCCAGCATCTTCTGGCGGTCGTTGCTGGAGGTGTCGCCGTGGCGGATGGCGTGTCGGATGTCGACGGCCTCCCCCCGGTCCTCGAGGTTCTCGGTGATGCCCTCGAGGGGCTCGGTGAGGTTGCGGTGGATGTCGTTGGCCAGCGACTTCAGCGGCGAGACGTAGAGGCAGTAGACGCTGTTCTCGAGGCCGTCCTCGGAGGACTCCGCCTGGTGAAACAGGTCGTTGATGATGGCCGTGAACGCCGAGAGGGTCTTCCCGGACCCGGTCGGCGCACAGACCAGCGTGTTCGTCCCCTCGTCGATGAGCGGGACGGCCTCCTTCTGCGGCGGCGTGAAGAATCCGCCGTTCTCCGGGACGAACGCGCCGAACTGGTCGACCCACCACTCCCGGACGGCGGGGTCGAGCCTGGCGAACACGTCGGCGTCGTCGACGGCCACCGACCCGGGGTCGAACCCGAGGTCCCGCCCCGACAGGTGCTCCCGTGCGACGGCCTCGGCGTCCTCCGACGCGGCGTCTCCCATCGGTTTCTCGTTGGGCGCCAGACGACAAGTGGGTTTGGACTCCGGAGTGAAAGTGAAACCCGGGCGGGCGACCCCAGCGCACTTCCGCCGGGCCGCCGAACCCCGGCCCATGCGCGTGACATTCCTCGGTACGGGCTCCGCGATGCCGACCGGCGAGCGCTACCAGACCGGCCTGCTGCTGGAGGACCCGGACGGCGACGCCGACCCCCTCATGGTCGACTGCGGCAGCGGCGCCCTCCACGGCCTCGCCGAGACGGACGTCGGCTACGAGGGCGTCGATACACTGCTGTTGACCCACCACCACCTCGACCACGTCTCGGACCTCATGGTCCTGCTGAAGGCCCGCTGGCTGTCCGGCGAGACCGAGATGGAGATCGTCGGTCCCGAAGGCACCGAGGAGCTCGTCCGCGACCTCCTCTCGGTGCACGAGTACATGCAGGACCGCTTCGAGTTCACCTTCCGGGAGGTCGCCCCCGGCGAGTTCTCTGTGGCCGGCTACGACGTCGAGGCCGTCGAGACCGTCCACTCGATGTACTGTCTGGCCTACCGCTTCGAGACCGACGACGCGGTCTTCACGTTCTCCGGCGACAGCGAGGCCATCGACGAGATAGCCGACCTCGCGGACGGGTCGGCGATCCTGGCCCACGACTGCTCCTTCCCCGACGACGTCGACGTCGACAACCACCCGACCCCGTCGCAGCTCGGCGAGACCCTCGCCGGCCACGACCTCGGCCGGGTGTACCTGACGCACCTCTACCCGCACACCGACGGGCGCCACGAGGAGATGCTCGAGTCGGTCCAGGAGGCGGGCTTCGACGGCGACGTCCGGATGGCCGAGGACGGGCTGACGGTGGACCTCCGGCGGCGCTGATCAGTCCAGTCGGTACCGCAGCAGGGCGGCGATGCCACCGAGGTTCGCCAGCTGTCGGCCGGGGTCGAACTCGTGGGAGAAGACGGTCACCTCGCCGCCCTGCCGCTCGACGCTCTCGACGACGTCGTTGACGTCGACGTCCCAGTCGCCCTCGCCGGAGCGCTCCTCGCGGAGCCGCTCGTCGAGGACGAGCAGCGTCTCGACGGCGCCGTACTCGGTGGCGGTCTCGACCTCGTCGATGCCGTAGGCGGCCTTCGCGCCCTCGCCGATGCGCTCCATCAGGTCGTCGATTAGTTCGGCCTCCTTCGAGATGCGGGTCTCCGTCTGGACGCGGTCGACCGCGCCGCGCTTGAGCACCTCGTGGACGCCGCGCTCGCCCACGGCGGAGGTGTCGACGGTCTGAATCTTCTCGGCGACCTGGGGGGCCTCGTCCTCGATGTAGTCCAGGGCGTCCTGTTTGGTGAACCCCGGGCCGGCGAGGATGATGGCCTCGACGTCCATCCGCTCGAGGACCTCGGTCACCTGCTCGAACAGCTCGTCGCGGCCGCGGGCGTACTCGCCCTTGCCGGTCGTGCCGGTGATGGAGGCGCGCTCGTCGACGCCGTACTGGGCGACCGTGTGGACGTGGGCCTCGCCCTCCTCGACGGTGGCGATGGCGACGGTCGGGTTCTCGGCGGCCTCGACGGCCTCCTGGAGGCGCTCGAGCTGGTCGACCTGCCAGACCTTCTCGACGGTCAGCTCGTCGTGCTCCTCGACGTTGAGGGTGTGGTGGAAGCCGAGCTGGTCCTCCCGCGAGCAGTCGACGATCTCGCCGCCGACGCGGAGCCGGTTGGCGAACTTCGCGAACTCGACGTCCTCGACCTCGATCTGGAGCCACATCGGTTCGCGCTGGCCGCCGGTGTCCCGCATCTTGTCGTCGTCGCGCTGGATGCGCCGTGTGGTGTCCCCCGAGACGAGGTCGCCCGGCTCGAGGACGTAGGTGAGGTGCCAGAGGTCGTCGAGGCTCTCGGGGACGACGGTGATCCGTTCGCCCCGGCCCTCGACGGACTGGCGGTCGGCGATGCGCATACCGGGAGTCCGGGCGGGACCCCTAAGTGCGCTCCCCTTCGCCGCGCTCCCGGGCGGGGTACTCGAAGGGGTCGTCCTCGGCCTCGGTCGGGTCGGTCGCCTCGGTCCCGCCGGAAGCGCGCAGCGCCGGTTCGTCGGACTCCTCGATGGGGCGGACCGCCGTCCGGAGGTCGCCGGCGTCTATTTCGCCGGCGGACTCGTCGAGGAACGAGTCGACGGGGTCGAGATCGAGTGCGGCGCCGACGCCCTGGCCGTAGCAGTACCGGACGCCCATCGCGACGAGGAAGTGGAGGTAGAAGCCCACGAGGACGACCTTCAGGGCGTACGCGACGGGCAGCACGAGCAACTGCAGGAGCAGCGAGACGGCCCAGGCGACCACGTAGTCCTCGGTGGCCGCGCCGGAGACGACGGTCCGGACGTCGAGGGCGGCCCGCAGTCGACCGGTGTGGGCGAACCGCGTCACGGCGACGGGGAGGACGTACAGGCCCCCGATGACCGCGAAGAGGGCGAACAGCGCGACGACGCCGGCGCCGGCGGCGACCCCCGCGGCGACCGCCTCGGGAACGCGGCCGCCGAGCACCAGCGTCACGAGGTCGCTCCCCTGGGCCCGCACGTAGACGAAGGGGGCCAGCACCGCGACCCCCGGGAGGAGGTAGGCGACGGCGATCAGCGCGGCCGCAATCCCGTCGCGAAGGAGGCCGAAGAGGTCGTCGAACGCCGGGGGCGTCGGGTACTCGTGGCCGGCCGTCGTCCGGAGCACCCGGACGTAGTAGCCGCGGACGAGGAGCCACGGCACGAGCGCGACGAGCGCCGCTGGGGCTAGGAGGGTATGTAGGGTCGCGACGGCGGCGACCACCTCGGTGACGAGGAGCAGCGTCCCCCCGACCAGGACCGCCCGACCGCCGCGGGGCGGCCGCGTCGAGTAGTCCAGGGCGTCGCGAAACATGGCGAGAACCACGCGAGGGCGGCGCTTATACCTCCCGGAGTGTTCCGGGACTGAGCTTTGGCCGCCGGCGCCGACCGGGAGTCGCTCCCGCTCTCTTCCGATCGGCTCCTACTGGTCTTTCATCCGGCTGCCGCCGTTCGGACAGAACTCCTGGATCCGGTCGGCGCTGGCGACCTTCCGGACGAAGCTGGTGTCCTCGAACCGCTCGCGGAGCGTCCGGTAGATGCGCTTGGCGATGTCGTTCTGGGCGTACTGGCCGGGTTCGAGCCGGACCGAGGTCTCGACCCGCGGCTCGATGGCCGACGGCGGCCCGCCGATCACCCGGGTGTCCGGCTCGCACTTGACGCCGACGGCGACCCCGACCGGGACGTCGCGGTAGTACTCCCGGTCGCCGCGGATGACGAAGCTCCCCTTCTCGATGTACTCGCCGCTCTCCGGCGTCTTCGAGACCTGGTCGGGGTCGACCTCGTAGGCGTCGCCCTCGAACTTGCCGTCCTTCCAGACCGACGAGTACGAGACGGCGAACTGCGCGGCCTCCTCCCTGCTGGAGTCGGGGATGTCGACGTCGCGGGCGGCCTCGTCGGGGTCCGTCGCCTTCAGGATCGTCACCGGGGCGCCGTGGGCCTGTGCGTGGAAGAACCGGTCGGAGGGCTCCATGTACTTCTTGACGAGCGCCTCGTTCTGGTCGGCGTTCCGGCCGCCGATGACGAGGAAGTCGTCGGAGGTGCGGAACCAGCGGAACTGCTCGTACCACTTCTCGTCGTACCGGATGGGGATCGACCCCATCGAGAGGTAGTCGCGCTCGACGGGCTCGCCGTCGTCATCGTCGTCCTCCTGGTCGGCCTGCTCCCAGCGGTCGCGGCGCTCCTTGACCGCCTCGAGGTCCTCGCGGGTGTCCTCGATGGCCGCCAGCGCCCCCTCCTTCTTCTCCCGGATGCGCTTGGCTTCGGTGTAGAGGCGGTCGGCGTTCTTCTCGACGCCCATCGAGGGGTCGACCTCGATCCGCGTGCCGTCGATCTCGACGGTGACCGTCCCCTCGGCCGCGTCGACGTCCGCGACCGCTTCGGCCTCGGGGATGCCCTGTTCGGCCCCCTGCTCGAACTTCGCCTCGATGTCCTCCCAGGGGACGCCCTCCTCGCGGGCCTCGCGGACCGTCGAGCAGATGTCGTCGACGAGGTCGTAGTTGCCGTAGAGCATGTCGGCCTTCTCCTGTTCGGCCTCGGCCTGCTCCTCGAAGTCGTCGATGGCGCCCTGCTGCTGCTCGATGATGCGCTCGTGCTTCTCGATCTCGGCCTCGAAGTCCGGCCGGTCGGTCCCGTCCTCCTGGGAGACGTCCTCGGCCTCCCGCTCCAGGCGGTGGAAGTACTCGTCGATGGCGCCGTTGAAGTTCTCGAAGGCCGTCGCCGCGTACCCCTCGGCCTCGTGTTCCTCCAGCGGCAGCGGCGTCGCGTCGACGACCTGTTCGTCCTCGTTCTCGTAGAGCCGCGGCTCCGTCCGCCCGGCGAGGATCGGTTCCCGGAGCCGCTCGAGGGCGTCGAACAGCGCCTCGTACTGCTCCTCCGTCGCGTCCTCGATATCGACGGTCTTCTCGACGCCCGCCCGGGTGCAGAGCTCCTCGGCGTAGAGCCCGCCGAAGTTCAACTGCGTCGCCAGCGTCCGCACCAGGTCGGTGTCGGATTCCTCCATCTTCGCCGCGAAGGCGTCGTAATCGCAGTCCAGGGGGCTGAACCGCTCGTCTGGATAACCGTACTGGGCGCCGGGGGCGACGGTCCGCGAGCGGAGCCGGACGGTCTCCAGGGAGTCGATGACCTCCAGGTCCTCGTTGGTGACCGCGACGTTGCCGTCGCCGAACAGCTCCGCGACGATGAGCGTCGTCTGGTCCTCGCGCTCGAACCGGAAGGTGAGGATGCGGTCGAAGCCGTACTGCTCGACGCCGACGAAGTTCGCGCCGGCGATGCGGTTCCGCAGCATCATCGCGAAGTTCGGCGGCCGACCGGGGGCGTCGGGGACGTGCTCCGGCGCGGCGACGTGGGCGCGCTTGGGGTCGCCCACCTCGACGAAGAGTTCGATGCGGCCGCGTTCGTAGTCCCGCATCTTCAGCCGCACGAGGTCGTCGCCGTAGAGGTAGGCCTTGTCGACGACCGCCCCGGCGTAGTCCCGCAACTCGCCGACCAGCGCCGCGAGGTCGACGCTGGTCATCGCCCGCTTTCTGTCCATGTCGTCGCCTGGCGCGGCCCGGAGAAAGGCCTGACGGGTTCGCGCCGCCGCGACGCGCTTCGCAACCCCTTAGGCGGCCCTGCCCGGAGCGACGGTATGGACGACCGCGTCACCGGAGCCGTCGCCGTCGTCGTCGGCCTCGCGCTGGCCGCCGTCGGCACCGCAGAGTACGTCCTGCCGGGGCTGGTCCCGCCGCCGGTGGACCCCTTCGTCAGCGGCGTGCTCGTCGTCGCGGCCGGGCTCTCCCTCGTCGTATCGGGCGCGCTCGCGGTCTCGGCGACCGTCGACCACCTGGCGCTCCGGGCGGCGACCGCCGTCGGCGCGGTCGCGCTGCTCCTCGCCGTCCGCGTCCCGGAGTCGCTCCTGATCGGCGGCGTCTTCTGGCTCGCGCTCGTCGCGGGCGGGCTGGTCGCCGCCGGCGCCTACCGGACGGTCGCACACGTCCGGGAAGAGTGAGCCGGCGATTTGCCCACTAAACCTCGTCGAGCGCGTTCGCGACGTTGAGCCGCCCGGCTCCGAGTTCGGCGTCCCCCTTCCCCTCGACGAGGTCGGCGCCGGCTTCGAGTGCACGTTCCACCTCGTTCGCGTTCGCACCGGGGGCCAGTTCCCGCACCGCCGCGACGGCGCCGGTGACCTGCGGTGCGGACATCGAGGTCCCGGCGAGGTAGGCGTACCCCGAATCGTCCAGGTCCTTGGGGAACGTCGAGAGCACCAGGTTCGTGGGGTAGGGCCACTCGACTGTGTCATCCTCGAGCGTCTTTTCCAGTGTCTCGTAGCCACCGCCCGGGGCTCCGAGGTCTATCTCGTTCGTCCCCCAGTTCGAGTAGAACGTGAGTTCGTCGCTCGGTCCGGTCGCGCTGACGCTCACTACGCCCGCCAGACTGTTGGGGAGCGTCCACCGGCCCTCCTGCTGGAGGCTCTCGCCGTGATTCCCGGCACTGCCGACGACGACCGTCCCCCGTCTCGCCGCGTGCTGCATCACCGGTTCGGTTACCCCACGAATCCCGCCGGCGTTTGCCCCGCCGTCGAGCGTCTCGACGGTCCCGATGCTCATGTTGAGGGAGTCCGCACCGAGGTCCACCGCCGCGTACTCGATGGCTCGCAGGAGGTCGCTCCAGAAGTTGTCCTGTTCTTCGTCTTCGGACGGGAAGACGCGGAGCGAGACAAGTTCGGCGTCGGGTGCAGTCCCGACGACCCCGACCTCGCCGGTCGCGGCCGCGATGCCGCCGACGTGGGTCCCGTGGCCGTGGACATCTCCCGTGTGGTCGTGGACCTCCCCACCGATGAAGGCGGCACTCGCGGTCTCGTTGACATAGAGGTCGGGATGGGTGTGGTCGATGCCCGTATCCAGGATGGCGATAGTGGTCCCGTCCCCGGTCGCCGATTCGTGGGCGGTCTCGACGTCGGTGACGTGTTTGTCCCATTGGCTGTCGTAGTACGCTGGGTAGCCGCTGTCTTCTTTCGACCCATCCGAATCGGTGCTCTTCGGTTCAGAGAGCTCCGGCCTGCTCAACTCGAAGCTGAAGTCAGGGATGGCGACTTCGACGCCGTCGGTACCTTCGAGTTCGTCGCTGGCGCTGTCGGTTCCGGTCACGACGAGCACTTCGCCGTCCGCCATGCTCCTCTCCACACTGAACCCCCGGCGTCCGAGGTTGCTTTCGGCGGCAGGGTCACTCCGCTGGACGAGGTAGCGCGTCTCTCCGTCCGCTGACGCGATCCCGGTTACTGCGACAGTCAGTCCACCTCCGGCGATTCCCCTCAGGAGGTCACGTCGATTCGGTGTCGTGTTAATCATACTCACTCACGGCTAATATGGAGCGATTATTGCATGATAAAACCTCGGCTATGACCGGAATCAACACGCCAATTATGTACAACCAATCGGCGACAGAGGACCTATGTGAATCACCCGCGTGGGTGAGGTATGCCGACCGAGATCCTCCCGGGCGTCCACGACGTCACGTGTTCGGAGACCGAGACGGGCCGGATCCGCGCGTTCCTCTTCGACGACGGCACGCTCGTCGACTGCGGGCTCCCCGGGACCGCCGGGGCCCTGACCGCCGGCATCGCCGAGACGGGCGTCGAGGTCGAGCGGCTGATCGTCACACACGACCACCGCGACCACGTCGGCGGCTTCGACGAGGTCGTCCGCACCCACTCGGCCGAGACGTACGTGCCCGAAGGTGCCGCCCTGGACACCGAGTACGAACCCGACGAACGCTACGGCGACGGCGACCGGATCGGCCCCTTCGAGGCGGTCCACGTCCCCGGCCACCGCGACCACCAGCACGCCCTCGTCGACGAGGACCGCGGCGTCGCCGTCCTCGCAGACGCGCTCTCCGGAGCCGACCAGCGCGGGCTCCCGCAGGGCTTCTTCCACCTGCCGCCGGCGGTGTACACCGACGACCTGCAGCAGGCCGAGGCGTCCCTGGAGCGGTTGCTGGAGTACGAGTTCGACGCCGGCCTCGTCTACCACGGGTCGTCGGTGCTGTCCGACGCCGACGAGAAGCTCGACGCCTACGTCTACGGGTAACGGCCGGACGGACCGCCCCGTTTTCACCGTGGGGGCCCAAGGGTTCCCATGCTCATCGCGTCCTTCCGGCTCGACCCGGAGGCCGTCGCCCTCCGCGAGACGTTCGAGCGGCTGCCCGACCTGGAGGTCGAGGTCGAGCGGATCGCCGCCCACGGGACCGAGTCGACGATGCCCTGCCTGTGGGCCAGCGGCGTCGACTTCGCCGCCCTGGACGAGGCCCTCGCGGCCGACGCCTCCGTCGCGGGGGTCATCGAGGACCTCGCGTTCCCCGAGGAGAAGTACTACCAGATCGACTGGAGCGAACTCGTCGAGCGCCGCGTCGACGCGTTCATCGACCACGAGGCGTCGAT
The DNA here is from genome assembly GCF_013391105.1 of Natronomonas salina. Taxonomy (NCBI): domain Archaea; kingdom Methanobacteriati; phylum Methanobacteriota; class Halobacteria; order Halobacteriales; family Natronomonadaceae; genus Natronomonas; species Natronomonas salina. Next base: position 253,887 of record NZ_CP058335.1, on the reverse strand, counting down.
CCTGCAGGCCGAGGCCGACGCCGAGGGCTGGCGGCTCCGGTTCCGGTTCGTCACCCGCGACCAGTTCGACGACTTCCGGACGTTCCTCGCCGAGCGCGACTACCCGTTCAGGCTGCTGGACCTCGCGGAACCCGAGGCGCCCCGCCGCTGGTACGGCGACCTCACGGCCGCCCAGCGCGAGGCGCTCGTCGTCGCCTGCGAGCGCGGCTACTTCGAGGTGCCGCGGGACGTCACGACCCGCGAACTCGCCGCCGACCTGGACGTCTCCCACCAGGCCCTCTCGGAACTCCTCCGGCGGGCGACGGCGAACCTCGTGCGGTCGACCGTCGCCGACGGCCGGCGCGACGACTAGTATATAACGTCCGGCACGGGCAAGGCGAGACCTCATCCCCCGCTGGCCACTACCCCCGCTGATGCAAGGGAACGACGATCGCACGCACATCGAGTCGGACGCGACCGCCAGCGAGGCGGTCGTCGCGACGGTGGCCGACCGCGCCGACGCGGACCCGACCGACCTCCCGCCGCTGTACGACGCGATCGACCCCGACGCCCTCGACGCCATCTTCCGGGACGGCCGCCCCGGCCGCGTCTCCTTCGAGTACGCCGGCTACGAGGTGACCGTCTGCGGCCGCGACCAGGTGACCGTCGTCTGCGAAGCCCCGGCGGCCGAGACCACGACCCAGGGGTGAGCGGAGCGCCGAATCACGATGGCCCCGCGGCGTCGGCGATTCGCTCGCCCGCCTCGAGCCCGCTCTCGATAGCGAGGTGGACGCGACCGTCGCCCGCGACCCAGTCGCCGGCGAAGTAGAGGCCTGTTCTTTCTGCCTCCCGCAGCGGTTCGGTCTCGACACCCTCGTTCGGCAGCGCGTCCCGCCACGGTTCGTGGTCGGTCCAATCGGGGGCCGCGAACCGCTCGTCGTCGAGGAGCTCCGCCACCGAGTCCGCGACGTCGACGGTCAGTTCTCCCGGGTCGTCGCTCCGCCCGTCGGCCCATCCGGGCGCCATCTGGACGACCAGCAGCGTCTCGCCGGGCGGTACGTGCCCGGACTTCAGTTCCTCCCGCGAGAGCCAGCCGATGTCGTGCTCCCGGTCCGTGTTCACCAGCGCGTACCACGGGTAGTCGACCGCGAAGGGGTAGTGCAGCACCGCGGCGTAGATCGACCGGTAGGAGACGGCGTCGACGGCCGCCTGGAGGTCGGCGAGGAGCGGACTGTCCCACTCGGTCGCGGCGAGGACGTCGGCGGTCCGCGGCGCCGGCGGCGTGAGCAGCACCGCGTCGAACGTCCCGAGGTCCGCGCCGGCGTCGTCGAGCAGCCACCACGTGCCGCCGCCGTGAGAGAGCCGCCCGACGCGGGTTCCGAACTCGAGCGTCGCGTCCGTCTCCGCGAGGAGCCGCTCGGGCAGCTCCGCGATGCCCGCCTCGTAGGTCCACTTGTGCGCGTCGCGGTCGTCACCCGCCGAGATCGCCCCCGACGCGTCGAAGGTCCAGACCGGTTCCGCCACGTCGACCAGCCCCGTCGTCGGGAGTTCCTCGGTCACTAGTTCGGCGACGCGGGCGCTGTCGGCCTTCACGTAGTTCGCCCCGTAGTCGTACCGACAGTCGTTCTTCCGACCGGACGCCGCGCGACCGCCGACGCCCTCGTCCGCCTCGAAGATGGTCACGTCGACCGGCGCGTCCCGGAGCGCGTAGGCGGCCGCGGCGCCCGCGGCGCCGGCGCCGACGATGGCGAGGTTCATACCGCCGGTACGGCCCGGGGGGTCGAAAAACGTCCGCTCGGGTCAGATCTCCGCCGCCAGCTCCCGGAGGACGACGTCCGCGTCGGGGGTCAGCGGATCGCCGTGGGCGACGCAGGCGTGGTCGAACCGCTCCTGGGAGACCCGGCGGACGCTGGCGGCGATGCGGTCGGTGTCGTAGGAGTCGAACCACATGGGCGGCGTGAACGCGCCGTCGTCCTCCCAGACGAGGTCGCCCAGCAGCGCCGCCCCCGAGTCCGCGTGGACGTACACCGTGTGTCCGGGGTTGTGCCCGGGGGTGTGGATCGCCCGGAACCCCCCGATCTCGTCGCCGTCCTCGACCGGCCGGAGGTCGACGTCCGACAGCGGGAAGAGCCTGCGCGTCAGCCGGTGGAAGGCCCCCTTGTGGTGGGTCCACGACGGCGACCACTCCCGGCGGACCAGGCCGACGTCGCGGGCGCCGAGGTACACGGGGACGTCGGCGCCGAGCCTTCCGAGCGCGCCCACGTGGTCGACGTCGTAGTGGCTCAACAGCACGCGGTCGAGGTCGTCGACGGCGTACCCGGCCCGCCGGATCTCGGTGGCGACGCGGCGCCTCGGAATCGGCATCCCCGCGTCGGCGAGGGTCAACTCGCCGTCGTCGATCAGGTAGACGTTCGAGCCGAGCGGCTCCGGCCAGCTCACCTCCAGCAGGTACACGCCGGCCGCGACGCGCCTCACCATGTTGGGCTCCCTTCTGCGGCCGCCCATATCACCCTGGCGAGTCGCTCCCCGCCGCGGTCGCTCCGGTGGGCCGTCATTCAGCGCTCCCGCTCCGTCCGGTTCCGGCGTCCGTTCCGGGCGTCCGCTCCATCGCCGACTCGGTCCGCATCCACTCGTCGTCGGGCGTCCTCGACGTCCTCGATGGTCTCTGTCTCGAGCAGGCGCTCCAGCTTCCGCTCGAACTGCTCGTCGGTGAGTTCGCCCCGAGCGTACCGGTCCCGGAGGGTCTCGAGCGCGTTTCGGCTGTCGCTTCGCTCGGAGACCGGTTCCGCTGCCGGTTCGACGTCCGACTCGCTGTCGTCCTCCACGCCGAGCAGGACGGACAGGAGTGGGACGACCACCGCGAAGCCCAGGACCCAGACAATCCAGAACCTCGATATCCCGAGGAATATCGCCAGGAACCCCGCCCCCAGGACGAGCAGCGTGACGACCGCGACGGCGCGGTTCCGCCAGTCCTCGTCGTCGCTCATGCGTCGGGGCTGGGCACCCTGCATAATATCACTACTGCAACCCGCATCGAGGAACTGTCAAATGAGACCGAACGACGACCGTCGGGGCCGCTACAGCCGCTTCGAGACGTACGGACCGTCCTGGTAGTAACCGAGCTTCTCCCGGTAGTACTCGCGGACGCCGATGCCCGAGATGACCGAGAGCTTCTCGAAGCCGGCGTCGGCGGCCAGGTCCTCGGCCGTCTCCAGGAGCCGGCGGCCGTAGCCGCGGTGCTGGTGGTCGCCGTCGTCGCCGCCCTGCCCGACGCCGACCTCGTTGCCGTAGACGTGGAGCTCGCGGACGAGCGCGGCGTTCTCCAGCTCCCGGCGGACCGGATTATTGGGGAACCGGAGCCGACAGAAACCGACCAGCAGGTCCTTCTCGAAGTCCTCGAAGGAGATGAAGTGCTCCCTGCCGCCCGCGGCCTCGTAGGTCATGACGTCCAGTTCGACGTCCTCGGGCTCCTCGTCGTTCATCCCGACCTCACGGCAGCGGATGCACTCGCACTCCCACCCGTGTTCCTCCATCCGCTGGCGGGCGAGCTGGCGGAGGTTAGACTTCCAGACGCCGGCGTCGATGAAGTCGGCGGGGATGTCCCGCTGGACGCGCTGGAGGCGCGTGTACCGGGGGATCATCGACTTGATCTCGGCGACGAGTTCAGCGGCCTCCTCGTTCTGCAGCGGCTCGTACTCGTCGCGGCGCCACATGTCGTAGGTGACGGTGTCGCGGACGACGAGCGTCGGGTAGATCTTCAGGTAGTCGGGTCGCCAGTCGGGGTTCTCGAAGATCTCCCGGAAGTCCTGCAGGCACATCTCCCGCGACATGCCGGGCTGGCCGGGCATCATGTGGAAGCCCACCTTGAACGCCGAGTCGCGGAGCCGGCGGTTGGCGTCGAGGCTGGCCTGCACGCCGTGGCCGCGGTGCATCTCGCGGTTGACCCGCTCGTAGGTGGTCTGGACGCCGACCTCGACCTTGGTGCCGCCGAGGTCGAGCATCCGGTCGATCTGCTCGGGGTCGCACCAGTCGGGCTTCGTCTCGAACGTCGTCCCGATGTTGCGGATGTCGTTCGTCTCGTTCTCGGCGATGACGTCCTCGAGGTAGGTGAACTCGGTCTCCCCGGGGTCCGGCTTGAAGGACTCCTCCTCGCTCGGCTGGGGCTCGCTGTCGAGGTCGTAGTCGTTCATCGCCTCGAGGGCGCGCTTGACGAACCACTCCTGGTAGTCGTGGGAGCGGGCCGTCATCGTCCCGCCCATCAGGATGAGTTCGACCTTGTCGACGGGGTGGCCGATCTCCCGGAGCTGGTGGAGCCGCAGCGTCACCTGCCCGTAGGGGTCGTAGTCGTTCTGGACGCCGCGGGCCGCCGCCGGCTCGTGGCCCGTATAGCTCTGCGAGGAGGAGAACTCCGAGGCGGGACCGCCGGGACAGTAGAGGCACTTCCCGTGCGGGCACATGTGCGGCGACGTCATGATGGCGACGGGCGAAACGCCCGAGGCGGTCCGCACCGGCTTCCGGCGGACGACCGACTCCAGCTCCTCGCGGCGCTCCTCGGGGGCGTAGTCGAGCAGGTCCGTGTTCTTGGGGACCTTCGGCGAGGAGTACTCCCGGCAGGCGTCCATCTTGGCGGACTCGAGGTCGTCACCGTCGATCTCGCCCGCCAGGATGTCCTCGACGAGGGACTCACAGACCCGCTCGAACGCGTCGGACTCGGCCGGGTCGGCGTCGGTGCTCATTCGCTGTCGGGACAAGGACCCCCGGCGGTAAGTGGCTAGCGGTTGCGAGCCCGCCGGGCCGGCCGGAGATTCCGCCCGGATCGACGACGTACCGAGTGCGTGCCCTTTTGTAGCAGACCCGCCTGGGTCGGATATGGCGGAGGCGTTCACGTACGACGGCGGGTCCGTCGCGCCGGGGGAGCGGGTCAACGTCAGGTACACCGTCAGCGAGACCTACCTGGGCGACCCGGTCAGGATCCCCGTGACCATCATCAACGGCGAGCGCGAGGGCCCGACGCTGTTCCTCTCGGCGGCCGCCCACGGCGACGAGCTCAACGGCATCGAGATCGTCCGCGAGGTCGCCCACGAGTGGGACCTCGAGGACCTCCACGGGACGCTCGTCTGCCTCCCCGTCCTCAACGTGCCCGCGTTCATCGCCCAGCAGCGCTACCTCCCGATCTACGACCGCGACCTCAACCGCTCCTTCCCGGGCAACGACTCGGGGACCAGCGCCAAGCGCATCGCGGCCCGCATCTTCCGGAACTTCATCGAGCCCTGCGACTACGGCCTCGACTTCCACACGTCGACCCGCGGCCGGAGCAACATGCTCCACGTCCGCGGCGACACGGACACCGAGGCCGTCGAGCGGCTCGCGAAGGCCTTCGGGTCCAACGTCATCATCTCCAGTGAGGGGCCCAGCGGGACGCTCCGCGGCGAGGCTACCGACGCCGGGACGCCCACCGTGACGATCGAGCTCGGGGAGGCCCACCGCTTCCAGCGCAACCTCATCGACAAGGCCCTCGAGGGGGTCCTCTCGGTGATGGCGGAGTTCGGCATCCGGCCGACCGAGACGGTCAAGTGGCCGGGCTGGCGGACCGTCATCGACGGCGCCGACGAGAAGACGTGGCTCCGCGCCGACGCGGGCGGCGTCGTCGAGATGCACCACGGCCGCGGCTCGCTCGTCGAGGAGGGCGACGCCGTCTGCTCTATCACGAACCCCTTCAAGACGGACACGACCGTCGTCGAGGCGCCGTTCACCGGACTCGTCGTCGGCATCCTCGAGAACCCGCTGGTCTACCCGGGCAACCCCATTTGTCACCTCGTCGCGCTCGACGACGTGACGACCCGCGCCCTCCGGCTCAGCCAGACCGGCGAGCGGGCCTGACCGGCGACCGCCGGAACGGCGGCCACCGGACCGCGGACCGCCCGCGAACGTCCCTCGACGGACGTGGGGTTCCGCGGGGCGATTCGCCGGCGAACGTTGCTGCTTCGCGCCTGTGAGACGTTCGCAGATAGTTACTACTATACCAGCGCGGTACTGACCCTTCGATGCATGAGTCAATCGTACGACCGGGGTCTGATCGAGGACTTCGGGCGGTGGCAGGAGTTCTCCGCCGGGATGTGGGCCTGGATCTTCCACAAGTTCACCGGCTGGGTGCTCATCGGCTACCTCTTCACCCACATCGCCGTGCTCAGCACGGCCACGGTGAACGGGGAGGTGTACACCGCGACGCTGCAGGGCCTCGAGGAGCTGATGCTCGTCCGCTTCCTCGAGGTCGGACTGCTGGCCGTCGCCGTGTTCCACATCCTCAACGGGGTCCGCCTGCTGTTCGTCGACCTCGGCGTGGGGCTGGACGCACAGGACAAGGCGTTCTACGCCGCACTGATCGCTTCCGCGGCCATCACGGTCGCGAGCATCCCGACGTTCCTCGGAGGGTTCTGACATGGCTGAACACTACTCCTCGTTCGACCGGAAGGGCACCCGCTGGCTGCTCCAGCGGGTCACGGCCGCGTTCCTCGTGGTCGTGCTGGCGTATCACTTCATGTTGCTGCACTTCGTCAACCACGCGGCCGAGATCACCTTCGCCGGGACGACGGCCCGGATGACGCAGGTCGGGTACTTCTCGACGATGGTGATGTTCCTGATCACGGCCGCCTTCCACGGGGTCAACGGCGTCTACAACGCACTCATCAACCAGGGCCTCGAGGGCACACAGAAGAGCGTCGTGAAGTGGGTGCTCGTCGCCGCCGGCGGCCTGCTCGTCGTCCAGGGCGTCCGCGTCGCACTCGCCATGACGAACATCGTCTAACTATGAGCACGCAAGTCACCGAACAAGAGACCGAGACGGAACCGGAGACCGAACAGGAGTCGGCCCACCAGCAGCGGCGGATGGCCGAGAAGCGCGAGCGCGCGGACATGCGCAAACGCGCCGAAGAGGAGCTGGACGAAACCGAGGAGACGGTCCGCATCAAGGTCTTCCGCTACGACCCCGAGGTCAAGGGCAAGCGGGACCCGCGGTTCGACACCTTCCGCATCCCCTTCAAGAAGGGGATGACGGTCCTCGACGCGCTCATCTACGCGCGCGACCACTTCGACTCCAGCCTGACGTTCCGGCACTCCTGCCGGCAGGCCATCTGCGGCTCCGACGCGCTGTTCATCAACGGCCGCCAGCGGCTCGGCTGCCAGACGCAGATGTCGGACCTCGACTGGCCGGTCCGCATCGAGCCGCTCCCGCACGCCGACGTCGTCAAGGACCTGGTCGTCGACATGGAGCACTTCTACGACCAGATGGAGTCCGTCGAGCCGTACTTCCAGACGAACGACCTGCCGACCGGCAAGCTCGACGAGCAGCGACAGGACCGCGAGAACCGCGAGAAGGTCAAGATGTCCACGCGCTGCATCTGGTGTGCGGCCTGCATGTCCTCCTGTAACATCGCCGCCGGGGACAACGAGTACCTCGGCCCGGCGGCCATCAACAAGGCCTACCGGTTCGCGATGGACGAACGCGAGGGCGAGGACATGAAGGAACACCGGATCAACATCATCGAGCAGGAACACGGCGTCTGGCGCTGCCAGACCCAGTTCTCCTGCACCGAGGTGTGCCCGAAGGACATCCCCCTCACCGAGCACATCCAGGAGCTGAAGCGCGAGGCTGTCAAGAGCAACCTGAAGTTCTGGTAACCGAACGCCGAGTACACCACCCATTCAAACTATGACGATACACGAACACGACGTCATCGTGGTCGGTGCCGGCGGCGCCGGCCTCCGTGCGGCCATCGCGGCCCACGAGGCGGGCGCCGACGTCGCCATGGTCACGAAACTCCACCCGGTCCGGAGCCACACCGGCGCCGCGGAGGGCGGCATCAACGCCGCGCTCCGGGACGGCGACGACTGGGAACTGCACGCGTACGACACGATGAAGGGGTCCGACTACCTCGGGGACGCCCCGGCCATCGAGACGCTGGCCCAGGACGCCCCCGAGGAGGTCGTCCAGCTCGAGCACTGGGGGATGCCGTTCTCCCGCGAGGAGGACGGCCGGGTCTCCCAACGGCCCTTCGGCGGCCTCTCGTTCCCCCGGACGACCTACGCTGGGGCCGAGACCGGCCACCACCTCCTGCACACGATGTACGAGCAGGTGGTCAAGCGGGGCATCCAGGTCTACGACGAGTTCTACGTCTCCCGGCTGGCCGTCACGGACCACGACGACCCGGAGGACCGCGAGTGCCACGGCGTCGTCGCCTACGACATCAAGAACGGCGAGGTCGTCGGGTTCCGCGCCACCGGCGGCGTCATCCTCGCGACCGGCGGCGACGGCCAGGTATTCGACCACACGACGAACGCGGTCGCCAACACCGGCGACGGGCCGGCGATGGCCTACCGCGTCGGCGTCCCCGTCGAGGACATGGAGTTCGTCCAGTTCCACCCGACGACACTCCCGTCGACCGGCGTGCTCATCTCCGAGGGCGTCCGCGGCGAGGGCGGCATCCTCTACAACAGCGAGGGCGAGCGCTTCATGTTCGAGTACGGCTACGCGAACAACGCCGGCGAACTCGCCTCCCGCGACGTCGTCGCCCGCGCCGAGTTGACGGAGGTCAACAACGGCCGCGGCATCGAGGACGAGTACGTCTACCTGGACATGCGGCACCTCGGCGAGGAGCGCATCTACGACCGCCTGGAGAACATCATCCACCTCGCCGAGGACTTCGAGGGCGTCAACCCCGTCGACGAACCGATGCCCGTCAAACCCGGCCAGCACTACCACATGGGCGGCATCGAGACGAACGAGCACGGCCAGACCTGCATCGACGGCCTCTACGCCGCCGGCGAGTGCGCCTGCGCGTCGGTCCACGGGTCGAACCGCCTGGGCGGCAACGCGCTGCCGGAACTCATCGTCTTCGGCGCCCGCGCCGGCCACCACGCCGCCGGCCGCGACCTCGGCGAACCCGAGGTGCCGACCGGCCTCGGCGCGAAGAGCGAGGACGAGGACAGCCTCGACACGCCGGTCGAACCCGGCGCCGTCGCGGGCAGCGACGAGGACGTCGCCGCCGACGGCGCGCTGGTCGAACCGCGCGAGGTCGTCGAGCACGCCGTCGAGACCGAACGCCAGCGCATCGAGACGCTGCTCGAACGCGACGGCACCAACCACGCCGAGATCCGCGCCGACCTCCAGAAGGCCATGACGGAGAACGTCAACGTCTTCCGGAACAAGGAGGGCCTCCAGGAGGCCCTCGAGGTCATCCGCGAGTGCCGGGAACGCTACCAGGACGTCGCCGTCTCCGACCCCTCCCGGACGTTCAACACCGACCTCATCCACACCATCGAGACGCGGAACCTCATCGACGTCGCCGAGACCATCACCCTCGGCGCCCTCGCACGCGAGGAGTTCCGCGGCGCCCACTGGCGACAGGAACACCAGGAGCGCAAGGACGAGAACTGGCTGAAACACACCATGATCGCCTGGAACGACGGCACCCCCGAACTCTACTACAAGCCCGTCATCCTCGAGGGCGAGGACAAGGAGTACGAGCCGAAGGTCCGCTCGTACTGACCCGACTCTCGGGTTCCTCGCTCCGGAGAAGAAGTTCGTTTTGCGTCGATCCGCCCGTTCTCGCCGACGTTAGTCGCCGTCCAGCCCTGCCCGCGTCTCGACCATCGAGGAGACCTGGTTGGGGTTGCGGTCGGCGACGGACTCCGCGGCGTCCTCGTCGAGGACGCGTTCGCCGACGTCCAGCGTCGTCTCGTCGCCACAGGCGTTCCTGGCGACCAGCAGCGTCGTCGACTCGATGGCCCAGCGGGGGAGGTCGAAGAATGACATTTCGACAATAGGAACGTCGGGTCGGCGGGGGGTAACGGCTGAGCCTAAAATCCAAGGCAGGGCAAGCGCGTCGATCGTTCGTCGCAGGATCGCCGGTCAGAACACGTGGTAGAGCATCGCGTATATGGAGACGCCCATAGCGAAGGAGACGAGCCACAGCGCGGCGGCGACGCGGCCGGCAGTCCGGTGGCGCGTCTCGTAGATGTCGGCGACCGGCCGCGTCCCGGCCGTCAGCAGCGCGTAGAAGACGAACGGGACGCAGACGATGGCGAAGGCGATGTGGACGAGGAGGAACGGGTAGTAGACGTACGTCCGGATCGTCGCCGGCCCCGGGAACTCCGTCGGTCCGACGATGGCGACGCGGTAGAGGTAGAGCCCGAGGAACAGCGCGAACAGCCCGAAGCTCGCCACCATCAGCAGCCGGTGGCGGGCGACGTCGCCTCGGCGGATGGCCCGGACTCCCGCGACGATCGTCCCGATGGCGGTGAGGCTGATGACGGCGTTGAGGTGCGGGATCGCCGCCAGAAGCGCGTCGGGGCTCGGCAGGGCGTCGACCGGGAGCAGTTGGAGTGCGGCGCCGAACACGAGCGCCAGCGAGACGGCGGTCAGGAGGGCCGTCAGGGCCGGCACGTGCTCTCTGGCCCACGTCCGAGTTTGCATGTCTCGGGATAGGGCGGGCCGCCGAATAGGTGTTGGTGGTTCGGCCGGGACAGCCGGATGCTCGAACCCATCCGTGATAACGTTTAACACACCTCGGTACGAAATGGTGCTCGATATGCGGGGAACGCAACCGACGGGAGAGAGCCTCTACGAGTGCATCGACTGCGGAGACCGCCAGCGAGATCCGGACGGCCGGCTCTGTTCCTGCGGCGGGTACCTGAAGAACATCAGCGTCTCGCGGAGTCTGTAGGGACTGGCCACGGGAGAGCCGTTCTCGCCAGCCGTCGCTGTTCGACGTGGCTTCGGTAGGAATTTGCGTGGGTGCTGTCTTCGAGCACCCGCACTGAGTGGGCGGCCTGTGGGCCGCCTGCAGTGCGTGGGACCGGATTTGAACCGGCGGACCTCTACAGGACAGCGCCCTCAACGCTGCGCCGTTGGCCTAGCTTGGCTACCCACGCACACGTGGTCTCTTGCTGCATCTCTTGTTGAGCAGTGGGGACTTATATTGGTTCTGATTCCACCGCCGTATGCCCCTCTGCAACGCACGCGGGCCTGGGTTAGAGGCCTGTCTGGACCATCCGGCATCGACCCGTCAGTCCGTGTCTGACCCACGAGCAGGTTCACACAACTGATGCAGTCTCTCGTCCCTGGACCCATCCACACTCGTGTCGGTCGATACAGGAGGTAGACGAGGCAATTTCTGGTGGCCATTGATGAACTGAGTACCCAGAAAGAGTTTACGCCGTTTCATCGATTCGCAGATCATGGCCCTCCAGAGACGAACGCTCCTCCACGTCGCCACTGGAGTCGGTATCGGACTCGCCGGGTGTAGCAGTATCGACGGAACGACTACGGGGACGCCGACAGACTCGCCCGACCCGAACCCAGCGGCCCAAGCCATCCACGTCGTCGTCCACAACGAGATCTCCCGGCCCATCACGGTCACTGTAGAACTGACCTCCGGGGATACCGCACTCCTCGAAGACCAGGCGACCATTAGACCGAGCGAGTTCACGGGGTTCGAGACGGGCATCGACGAACCGGGTGACTATACTCTCAAGGTCGCCAGGAAGGACCGCGTAGAGGATACTAGCTTCGATATCGGGGCGTTCGACCTCGATTCCGGCTCGGATATCATCGTCCGGATCTACGAGGACGAGATTCGATTTCTCACAGAGGACTGAACGGACGGGGGGCGATGCGTCAGCGGAGCTCGACTTCGAGCGGCTACTGGGCCAGCCTAGTCGTTCGGCTGATTCGTCTCATCACGATCGGTCCATACCACTACCGAGTCGGTCGGAACAGGGGTGCTATTCCTCGGTTCGGTAGAAGACGATGAATTTGGAATCACAAGGTCGACAGTTGACCCAGACCTTTCCATCGGCCTCATCTTCCCGTTCGATAATCGTGCTCTCTCTCGGGACTATAGCGACGGCATCTGACCCACACTCGGGGCAAGTGACTTCTAGCCCGATTGGGGGGTTGGCCATTATAGCCCCCATGAAGACAGGGTATAAAAGTAGTTCGAATATCGAAATCCATCCCCCAAATTGAAGTGGTAACTATGTGTAACTCGAAGTCTGTAGAAAGGATATCTCGAGTTTCTAAATTGAAGCTCCCTCGGCAGACTACTTCACGTGGCTGGTTTAGTTTCGTTGCGTTGACACCTGTCCCCTCCGAATCGGTCTGTACGCAGTCCTGGTCGTTTGGCCCGTCCAGTCTCGTCGAACTGGAACCATCCCTTCAGGCGTCGGGCTCTGGAGGGAAGATACCGCACGGTCGGTGAAGAGAGGGAAGCTTGTTCTACCACCACATATCGCACCAATCGAAGACGCCCCGATGGTCCTATACAGGTGGGTCTGCATCGTCCCCGAACCCGCTCCCGTATGCCTCGACAACTTCTGTAATAGTGACTTCGTACGCGTCGTACCACTCTGTCCACCGTTGTTTCGCCCGTTCGTGGTCAGAGTCCTCCCCGAAGGAGTCCAGTGCGTCCAGCGACTCCCAGTAGTACACGACGAGAACCTCCTCACTCTCCGGGGCGTGCCACGTCCGCTTGCCCAGATATCCCTCCGTGTCCTCGGCAGCCGCCTGTATCGCGTCGTTCAACTCGTGAAACTCCGCGTCGTACTCCCCCGGGGCGAGCCGGAACGTGACGAGATACATTACTATCGTTCACTCCCGTACGCGAACAAGACGTTTACTCTCCGGCGGCTTATCGCTCGGTGCGGGGAGCGTCGGCGTACTGTTCGTCGTCGAGGACTATCTGCAGGCGATCGGTCTCGAAGAGGCGGTCGATCTGGTCGCGGGTGAACCGACCGTCGCACTCCGGGCCGTGGAACGCGATGCGGTCGTCGGTCGCCTCGACGACGGTGGCGAGGCCGTCCCCGTCGCGCCAGTGGTACCGGACCGTACTGCCGACGAACAGCGCCGCCGCCCTGGTCCGCGTCGCGTCCGCCGCGTATCGACTCATAGCGAAGCAGCGAGCGGAGACCGGCATATACTTTCCGTCCAGTACAGCGGCTCGAACCGCGGGAGCGCGGGGTTGAAGTACGTACCTGCAGTGATACGACGTATGGCGAAGTACTCGACCGGCGGAGTCGGGGGCGACTCCAGCGGCGCTTGCGAGCTCTGCGGCGCCGAGGACCGCGACCTCAAGTCCGCGACCGTCGCCGGCGCGAAACTGGACGTCTGCAAGGAGTGCGCCAAGCACGGCGAGGCCGACTCGGGCGGTGGCGGCTCGGAGCGGAACCGGGACCGCGACGAGCCCAACCGGCGGAAGAAGGCCGCACAGAACGTCGCAAAGCTCGACGACGCCCGGAAGGCCGACACGGACTTCGAGGAGGGGACCGACTACGAGGACGACCCGCTGCCGTACCTCGTCCGCGGCTACGGCGACAGGGTGGAGGAAGCCCGCCAGGACGCCGGCCTCCAGACCGAGGAGCTGGCCGAGGAACTGGACGTCGACGAGGACGACGTCGTCGCCGTCGAGCAGGGCCGCGCGGCCCGCGCGGGCGTCGGCGGGTCGGTCGTCGAGGCCCTCGAGGAGCGACTCGGCGTCGAACTCGTCGACGAGTAGCCCGCCGCTTCCGACCCGTTTTTGGTGCCGAGGCGCCTGCCGGTAGCCATGGCTCGATCGAAGGCTCCGGACGACCCCGAGACGCTCGCCTTCGAGGCGACCGTCGAGGACGGCGGCAGGGAGGTCGTCCTCTCGGAGACGTACTTCTACCCGGAGGGCGGCGGCCAGCCGGCCGACCGCGGCACGCTCGGCGGACTCGAGGTCCTCGACGTCCAGACGACCGACGAGGGCGTCGTCCACGTCGTCGACGGGGCGATCGAAGCCGGCGAGACGGTCGAGGGAGCGATCGACCCCGAGTTCCGGCGGTACTGCAGGCGCGCCCACACCGCCAGCCACGCGCTGTTCGGCGCCGGCCGGCGCCTGTTCGAGGACCTCGGCTACGGCGGCTTCGGCATCACATCGGAGAAGGTCCGCGTCGACCTCACGACGCCGACGCCGATCGACGACGGGACGCTGGTCGAACTCGAGCGGCTGGTGAACCGCTGCGTCTGGGAGTCCCGCGAGGTGTCGTGGGAGCGGCTCCCCCGCGACGAGGCCCTCGGCCGCGAGGACGTCGCGTTCAACGCGAAGACCGAGGAGGGCATCGCCGGCGACACCGTCCGCGTCGTCGAGATAGACGGCTGGGACGCGGCGGCCTGCGGCGGCACGCACGTCCGGCGGACCGCCGAGATCGGCCCCGTGACGATACTCGGGCGGTCGAACCCCGGCGAGGGGCTGACCCGGATCGAGTTCGCCGTCGGACCGGCGGCCATCGACCGCCGTGCAACCGAGAAGGCGGCGGCCCTCGAGGCGGCGGAGAGCCTGGATACGAACGTCGGGTCGCTGCCCGGGGCCGTCGAGGGACTCCGCGGGAAGCGCGACGCCCTGGTGGAGGAACGCGACGCGCTGGAGGCGGAGCTCCTCTCGAGCCGCGTCGACGAGTTCGCCGCCGACGCCTTCGAGCGCGACGGGACGACCTGGGCAACGGGCGTGATCAGCGCCGACGTGAACTCGCTGGCCGAGCGGGTCGAGGAGCGACCCGATGGCGTGGACGTGCTGGTCCTCGCGACCCCAGACGGCCAGATCGCCGTGGGTGCGGACGACGGACTCGACGCCAACGATGTGGTCGACGAGGTGACAGAGGAGTTCGGGGGCGGTGGCGGCGGCTCGGCGTCGGTCGCCCAGGCCGGCGGCCTGTCCGGCTCCGGCGACGACGTGGTTGCCTTCCTCCGGACGGACTGACCGCCCTCGCAGGGGACGATTTTTGCCGGTCGGGCGCGTGGGGAGGGCATGGACCTGACGCCGGAACAGGCGGCCATCCGGGAGTCCGTCCGGGAGTTCGCCGTCGAGGAGATCCGTCCGACCGCGCGGGCGGCCGACGAGGAGGAGTCGTTCCCCGAGGGGGTCTGGGACGACCTCGCCGAGCAGGAGCTGACCGCGATGACCGTCCCAGAGGAGTACGGCGGCCTCGAGGTCGACGGCCTGACGTACGCGCTCGTCAACGAGGAGGTCGCCTACGGCCAACTGGCCGTCGCGACGGCCCTGTCCGTCCACTGTCTCGCCACCTCCTGCATCGCGGAGTTCGGCAGCGAGGAGCAGAAAGAGCGGTGGCTGCCGGAGATGGTCGAGGGCCGACCCGTCGGCGCGTTCGCGCTCTCGGAGCCCCACGCCGGCTCGAACCCGGCGGAGATGTCCACGGAGGCCCGGAAGGACGGCGACGAGTACGTCATCGACGGGACGAAGCAGTGGATCACGAACGGCGAGCGCTCGGGCGTCGTCGTCCTCTTCGCGAAGACCGACGCCGACGCCCCCGGCACCGTCACGCAGTTCGTCGTCCCGAAGGACGTCGACGGCCTCGAGGTCGGCAAGAAGGAGGAGAAGCTGGGCCTCCGCGCCAGCGACACGACGACGCTGACCTTCGACGACGTCCGCATCCCCGAGGAGAACCGCCTGACGCCGGTCGGCGAGGGCCTCGCCGCCGCGTTCTCGATCCTCACCGGCGGCCGGGTCGCTATCGCCGCCCAAGCCGTCGGGCTGGCCCAGTCGGCACTCGACCTCGCCCTCGAGTACGCCCAGGAGCGCGAGCAGTTCGACGGCCCCATCGCCGACATCCAGAGCGTCCGGCACAAGCTCGCGGAGATGCACGCCCGGACGCAGGCCGGTCGGCTGTTGACCTACGACGCGGCCCGCCAGCTGGACGACGGCCGGCCGCCGGCGCTGGCCGCCAGCACCGCGAAGTACTTCGCCAGCGAGGCGGCGATGGACGTCACCAACGAGGCCGTCCAGATCCACGGCGGCTACGGCTACACCACCGACTTCCCCGTCGAGCGGCTCTACCGCGACGCGAAGATCACGACCATCTACGAGGGGACGACCCAGATCCAGAAGAAGGTCGTCGCCCGCGAGTTGCTGGACTGAACCGCCCACAGTCTTAAGCTACCGCCGACCGGACGTTCGGGGTATGTCCGACGGGGAAGGAGACGTCGTCGACTTCGACGCGGAGGCGGTCCTCGAGGCGGCCCAGGGAGCCGCGGGCGAGCGGTCGGTGTTCTCCTGCGTCGTCTACGACGACACCGACTTCGAGACGGTGTACGTCGACGACCGCATCCAGGCGACCTACGACGACGAAGCGGCTCGCGAGGAACACTTCGGCCAGATACACTCCTACGTCCACCTCGACTTCACCGAGATGGAGCTGTTCCGGGAGCTGTTCCGCGAGCCGGGCAGCATCCGTGCGTTCGTCACCTACATGGACGCCTTCGTCGCGGTCCGGATCGTCGCCGAGAAGCAGGGCGTGTTCCTGTCGGTCGCCCCCGGCGCGCCCGTGACGGACCTCGTCGACGCCGTGGAGGACGTCCTGGAGCGATGACCGGCGACCACGAGACCCTCGTCTTCGACCTCGACGGCACGCTCGTCAGGCTCGTCGTCGACTGGGACGCCGTCGCGAGGGACGTCGCCGAGACGCTCCGCGAGCGCGGCGTCGCGCCCCCGGAGGACCTCTGGGGGATGCTGCGGACCGCCGACGAAGCGGGGTTCCGCGAGCCGGTCGAGCGCGTCATCTCGGAGTTCGAGCGCGCCGGCGCCCGGGACTCGGAGCGGTTGCCCGCCGCCGACACCGTCCCCGACCGCTCGACGGGCGTCTGTTCGCTGAACTGCGAGGACGCCTGCCGCATCGCCCTCGACGTCCACGACATCGGGGGCATCGACGCCGTCGTCGGCCGGGACACCGTCGCGACGGAGAAACCCGACCCCCAGCCGCTGCTCGAGACGGTCCGGCGCCTGGAGGGCGACCCGGCGGAGACGCTGTTCGTCGGGGATTCCGACCGCGACCGCGTGACCGCAGAGCGGGCCGGCACCGGCTACGTCGACGTCTCCGAGTGGCTCCGCGCGTACGCGTAGACGGGGATGCCGATGCAGAGCCAGACGACAGCGCCGACCCTGATCGCGAAGTTCGCCCGCGCCGACCACGACCCCAGCTCGACGAGCAGGGAGAGCAGGGCGACCGCGGGCGCGCCGACGACGATGGTGAGGACGAACGTCGTCTGCATGACCCAGCCGTAGTCGACGCCCTCGGGGTCCGTCGTCCCGACGCGTTTCGGCATTGCTCGGAGTGGGTGCGTCGGCCTGTAAGCGGTTACGGTTTCCCGCGCAGGGAGTGGTAGCGTTTAACCCGGACCGGTACCCACTCGGTGGCATGCGCGCGAAGGACATCCGCGAGAAGGCCGGCGAGGAGCCGATCACGATGCTGACGGCGTACGACGCGCCCACCGCAGAACTCGTCGACGAGGCGGGCGTCGACGCCGTGCTCGTCGGCGACTCCGTCGGCAACACCCGCCTGGGCTACGACTCGACGCTGCCGGTCACCGTCGACGAGATGGCCAGCCTCACAGCGGCGGTCGCCCGGGCGACCGACGACGCCCTCGTCGTCGCGGACATGCCGTTCCTCTCCTACGGCGCCGACGAGGACGAGGCCGTCGAGAACTGCGGGCGGATGCTCAAGGAGGCCGACGCCGACGCCATCAAACTGGAGTCCGGACCGCACACCGTCGAACTGACCCGGCGGCTGACGCGGCTGGGCGTCCCGGTGCAGGCCCACCTCGGGCTCACGCCCCAGCGCGAGAACGAGACGGGGCTGTTCCGGCAGGGGACCGACGAGGAGTCCGCACGGCGCATCCTCGACCTCGCGCGCGAACACGAGGCCGCCGGCGCCTTCTCGCTCGTCCTCGAGCACGTGCCGGCCAACCTCGCCGCGTCCGTCACCGAGGCCCTCGATATCCCGACGATCGGCATCGGCGCCGGCCCGGACTGCGACGGCCAGGTGCTCGTCGTCGACGAGGTGATCGGCCTCTCCGAGCGGACCGCGCCGTTCTCGCAGAAGTTCGGGGACGTCCGCGGCGAGATGCGCGAGGCCATCGGCGACTACGCCGAGGCCGTCGAGAGCGGCGAGTTCCCCGCCGACGAGCACAGCCACCACGAGGACGAGGTCGACGACGTCTACTAGACGTCGAAGACGACGTACGCGCGCCAGCCGGACCGTGTCTCGACCAGTTCCATCTCGGAGTACGTGACGGCCTTTATCTCGCGGGCGTCGACGGCCTCGAACGGGACGCCCCGAGCCGTGGCCTCGACGGTCCCCCCGTCTCCGTCGCCGCGGATCACCACCTCGTGGTCGGCCGGCAGGACGCTCCGGACGTCGCGCTCGTAGACCAGTTCGTCGAGGTAGTCGAACAGCAGCGCCTCCCGGGACTCGGCGGTGACGGTCAGTTCGAACCGCTCGCCGACGTCCGGCGGGACGGCCTCGCAGTGGGCGGCCGTGAGCCCCTCGGCGACGGCCGCGAACGTCTCCGCGAGGGTGTCGGCGGTCGCCTCGACGGCGACGTCGGCGGTGTGCTCCCGGAGGACGAAGCTCATCGTCGCCCGCCGTCGCGTCCGTCGTCTGGTGCGGTACCCGATTCCGACTCCGTCTCCGCGTCCGCCTCCCGCTCGTCGGTCGGCTCCGCGCCCGGGTTCGGGGCGGGCGTCCCGTCGACGCGGGCGACCGTGGCGTGGTCGTCGAGGTTGCCGAGGTTCCGCAGTCGGTCCTCGCTGACGTCGGTCATCGTCTCCTCGTCGTGGCCGATGGCGACGCCGCTGGTGACGATCGAGCGGATCCCCTCCTCGACGGTGAGGTCGACGTCGACGACCCGCTCGCGGGAGACGTGGATGACGAACCCGCCCATGACCGGGTTCGGCGCCATCGGCATGAAGAGGGTGATCATGTCGTCGTTCCCGGTGTCGCGGGCGATGACCTCGGGCGTCTCCGCGGTCTTGAAGGCGACGACGTAGGAGTCCTCGCCCGGGTACTCGACCAGCTTCACGTCCTGGAAGCTGTCGGTGTCGGAGTCCAGCAGCAGCTCCGTCATCTCGTTGAAGCTCGTGTACACCGAGCCGATCCCCGGGATGGAGGCCATGAACTCGTCGAACTGGTCGTTGAGGTGGTGGTCGCCGGGCGTGAACTCCGCGGCGAAGCCGATGGCGAGGACGATGCCCAGGAAGAGCGCGAGGGTGATGGCGGTCACGAGCGCCTCGCTGTCCGTGACGCCCGTGCCGACGACGGCGCCGACGAGGGGCGCGAGCTGTTCGAAGACGAACCCCAGGACGAAGGAGACGACGAACAGGGTGACCACCAGCGGGAGGAGGATGGCGACGCCCTTGACGAGCGAGCGCCAGACCACCTCCTTGGGGTCCGGCCGGTCGGCGACGAGTTCCTCGGCGGCCTCCAGGTCGGCCGGGGCAGACGGCATCGGACGAACGCACTCGCCGACGGGCCGAAAGCCTTGCGGGGTGAGGCGGTCGTCGCGGACGCTGGGCGGTGGAGTTATATTCGACGCAGTCCTAGTCCGCGGCAGTGAGTGTCACTATCGACTCCCGGGAGATAGGGACCGGCGACGACGAGTTCGTCGGGCAGGCCTGGGAACTGAAGGAGCAGATCCGCCGCTCGGAGGGTGTGCTCAAGCAGCGCCGGGGCTTCTTCACGGACGCCTACCGCCGGTCGCGGGTCTACGCCCTCTTCGAGCCGGGGTTCGACGAGGAGTCGCTCGTCGGGTTCGCCGCCACGAGGCGGGACGGCTACATCCTCTTTCTCGCCGTCGCCCCCGACTACCGCGGCGAGGGCCTCGGCAAGCGCCTCGTGGCCATGGTCGCCGACGACCACAGCTCGGTGACCTGCCACGCGCGGGCGACGAACGACGACGCGCTGTCCTTCTACGAGCACCTCGGCTTCGAGGTCGAGCGCCGCGTCGACAACTACTACGAGGACAACGGCGACGCCTACTACCTCCGGCTCGGCGACGGCGGCCTCGCCTCGAGGCTCTCGAAGTTCATGCCGGGGAACTAGGCAACGTTTTTTCACGCCTGGGGCGAAGCCGGTGGCATGGACGGCCGCACGCGCGAGTACCTGAAGGGGCGGTTCGGCGACCACTACCGCCGGACGGCGCCGTCGCCGCCGCCCGCGGCCAACGAACGGGAGTGGGGGTACATCACCTGGAGTTCCGGGGGGACGACGATGGTCAGACACCACTCGTACCTGGACCTCGTCGGCGGCGGCGACCTCGGCGACTTCCTGGCCGGCGAACGTCCGCGCCACGTCTACTTCTCGGCGGGTCGGTACGACGACCCCGGCGCCGGGACCATGGGTCAGAAGGGGTGGCGCGGCTCCGACCTGGTCTTCGACCTCGACGCCGACCACCTGCCGGGCGTCGACCCCGAGGCGGACAGCTACGCCGAGATGCTCCGGGAGTGCAAGGGCGCGCTGTTGCGCCTGCTCGACCTCCTGGAGTCGGACTTCGACTTCGACGACATGACCGTGGTCTTCTCGGGCGGCCGGGGGTACCACGTCCACGTCCGCGACCCGGGCGTCCAGGGGTTGAGCCGGACGGCCCGCCGCGAGATCGTCGACTACCTCCTCGGACAGGACCTCGAGTTCGAGGACATCGTCGCCACCGAGGCGGTGGCGGGCAGCGCGGGCCGCTCCTCGCCGGCGCAGAAGCGGACGCTGCCGGACGGCGGCTGGGCGGGGCGGACCCGCGAGCGCCTGGATGCCTTCGTCGAGGAACTGCTCGCCGTCGACGAGTCGGAGGCGGTAGAGCGGCTCCGGGAGTTCGACGGCATCGGCGAGGGGAAGGCGACGGCGGCGCTGAACGCCGCCCGGAACAACCGCCGGGAACTGGACCGCGGGAACGTCGACGTCCACCCCGCGGTGTACAGCATCGCCCGGCACCTCTTCGCGGAGGTCCTCGACGACGAGACGGCCCCCATCGACGAGCCGGTGACGACCGACATCAACCGCCTCATCCGGCTGCCGGGGAGCCTCCACGGCGGCACCGGCCTGGCGGTCCAGCACATCGACCGGGCCGCAGTCGACGACTTCGACCCCCTCGTCGACGCCGTCCCGGAGACGTTCCGGAACAACGACATCGCGGTCTACGTTCGCGAGGAGACGACCGTCGAACTCGGGGGGGAAAGCTTTAGGCTGACGGAGGGAGTCGAGTCCGTACCAGAGTACGCGGGCGTCTTCGCGATGGCCCGCGGGCACGCGACCAAGGCAGGAGAATGAACCTCGACGAACTACAATCCGTGCAGGCGCGGGAACGGCAGTCGAGCGACCTGCAGCACCTGCGTTCGTCGTTCTACCGGGAGGTCGGCGAGTACATCCAGTCGCTCTCCGAGGAGCGCGACGCGCTCGTCGAGCGGGCCGACGACCCCTTCTCCTCCTCCGAGGTCCGACAGCTCAGCGACGACATCGAGACGGCCGAGAAGACCGTCGAGGCGATCTACGAGCGGCGGGTCGGCAAGGTCGTCAAGAAGGCCTCCATCGCCGCCGCGGGCATGCCAGTCGACGACGACGGCCTGACCGAGGAGGAGGAGACACTCTTCGAGGACCTCGTCGCCCGCATCGAGCGGAACCGCGACACCGTCCTCTCGGTGCTCGACGGCGAGACCCCGGACCTCTCCGGCTCCGTAGACACCGGGATGGACACCCCAGGCGATACCGCTTCGTCCCCGGCATCGGAGCAGGCCCCACCCGCCGACGAGACGACCGACCCCGGAACGGACCCAGCTTCGGCCGACGACGCCGACGGGGTCAGCGCGGCCGACCTGATGGGTAGCGGTCCCGACGAGGACTCGGCGTCCGACGACGACCCCGCAGCGCCCACCGATTCGGCGCCGGACGTTCCGAGCGACGACCCGCTGGCCGCGGACGAGGGAGGGTCGACGACCGAGGTGCCCCCGGAGGCGGGGCCGCCGGGCGGAACAGTGTCGAACGACGATGCGCCGGAGAGAAACGACCCGGGGCCCACGTCGCCGGAGTCCAATGGCCCGTCCCATGGAACCGACCCGTCGAAGTCGACTGGTTCGACGGAGTCGGACGCTGGCCGGCAGCGGGACTCGACCTCCAGCGACCGGGATATCCCGGGCATCCCGCGGACCACGGTACGCATCACCGCCGACGTGGGAGAGGTCGTGGGCGCCGACGACCGCGACTACGACCTCGGGCCGGAGGACGTCGTCACGCTGCCGGAGCCGAACGCCGACGTGCTCGTCGAGAAGGACGCGGCCGAGCGGCTAGAGTAGGAACGACCGGACGGCGTCGTTGAAGACGTCGGGTCGCTCCAGCATCGGCATGTGCGCGGCGTCGTCGATCTCCACGTACTCGCAGTCCGGGAGTTCCGCCGCCAGGTACTCGTGGAACCTCGGCGGCGTCATCGGGTCGTGCTCGCCGCAGAGCGCCAGCGCAGGCGCGTCGATCTCGCCGAGTCGCTCGCGGACGTCGAAGGCGTTGCAGGTCCGGAAGTCCCGCAGCGTGACGGAGCGGCCGGTCTCCAGGAGCCCCCGCTTCGACACCTCGACGAGGTCGTCGTCGGGCTCGTGGAACAGCGTGTCGGGGACCTGCAGCGACGCGACGGCGCTCTCGAAGTTCCGGTCGAGCGACTCGAGGAACCCGTCCTCGACGCCGAGCTTCGCGCCGGTGTCGGCGAGGACCAGCGCCTCGACGTCGAGGTCCCGCTCGAGGGCGACCCACAGCGAGACGGCCCCGCCCATCGAGTTGCCGCAGAGGACCGACGCGCCCGTCGCCTCGCAGACCGCGACGACGTCGTCCGCGTAGGCGTCCAGAGTCGCTGCACCCGCTTCGGCGTCCACGTCGTCGCTGTCGCCGTGCCCCGAGAGGTCGAGGGCGACCGCCGGCGGCCCCTCGCGGTCGCCGTACTGTTCGACCCAGACGTCGTGGCTGCCGCCGGCGCCGTGGACGTAGCAGACCGTCGGCCCGTCGCCGAAGTCGGTCGCCCGGTACGCCGTCGTCCGCCCGTAGTGCGTGACCGTCTCCATACCCACTCCTGGAACGTTCGGGCGATAAACGCGACGACCGAGGGGAGGCGATTCCCAGTCCTCCGTCCGGACTCGTATCGCCAGAAGACGGACCGGAGGACGTTTTTCCGCCCGAAATCCTCCTAAAGATTTTTGTACAGCCTCTGGAACCCGCGGTCATGAGACATACTGGTCTCAAAGTGCGGATGGTGGTGGCGATGGGGATCCTGTTCGGATTCTACGCCCTCGTGGCCTCGCTGTTCGCGCCGCTGGTCGGTATCCCGGTCGTGGTGGCCGGGAGCGTGCTGTTCGTCGGCGTGCAGTACGTCGTCGGGAAGAAGCTGGCCCTCCGGAGCGTCGGGGCGGAGTCCCTCTCGAGGGAGGAGCGCCCCGAGATCCACGAGCGCGTCGAGGAGCTCTCGGCGGCGATGGGGATCGAGAAGCCGGCGCTGAAGGTCGGCCGCATGGGCGTGCCGAACGCCTTCGCGATCGGGCGGCGCGGCGCGGGCACGGTCGTCCTCTCGGAGACGATGCTCGCGATGGTCGACGAAGGGCACATGTCGATGGACGAACTGGAGGGCGTCCTGGCCCACGAGCTCGCCCACGTGAAGAACCGCGACGTCGTGCTCATGCTGCTCGGGCAGTCGGTGGCCTCCATCGTCGCGCTGACCGTCTTCTTCGTCGTCCGGCTGGTGACCGACGACATCCCGCTGGTCGGGTTCGTCGTCGCCTACCTCGCCAGCATCGTCACCCAGATGCTCGTGATGGTGTTCGTCCTGGCCATCTCCCGGTACCGCGAGTACGTCGCCGACGAGGACGCCGCCGAGTACACCGGGGACCCGGAGGCGCTGGCGAGCGCGCTCTCGCTCATCGCCGAGGTCGGCTCTCACCGGGAGGCCGCCGACGTCGAAGGGTCGACCGCCGCCATGTGCATCTTCGGTGGCAAACGGGGCCTGCTCTCGGCCATTTTCGCCACCCACCCGCCGATGGAGAAGCGAATCCAGCGACTCGCCGACCTGGCCTGATCGGGTCCCTCCGGTTCGTCGGCAGGCGGCGGTCGGTGTGAACCGCAATTCTACTACTCTCCACTGATACTATACCGTACGGCGATTACCGTAGCAAAGTATATATACTAAGAGAACTAACTCAGAGTTAGCATGACAGAATACACGCAGTCGGTTCGAGGCGACTCGGACGCCCTGGTGCGCCGCTACGAGTACGACGACGAGGCGCTCTTCGTCGCGGACTTCGGCCACGCCGAGGGCACCGTCGACCTCGTCGACGGCACCGCCATCGTCGTCGTCGGCGACGAGCAGTACGAGTTCGACGTCCCTGCCACGGCGTCCCGTGGTATTATGAACAACGGAATCGTCACTGTCGAGGTGGAGCGATAAGATGAAGCTGACGGTCAAACCTCTCAAGCAGAAGGACGCGGGTCGGGGGCTGGCGGCCATAGACCGGTCGGCTATGGACGAACTCGACCTCGAGAACGGCGACTACATCGTCATCGACAGCGGCGACTCCCGCGCGGTCGCCCGCGTGTGGCCCGGCTATCCGGAGGACGAGGGCCAGGGCGTCATCCGCATCGACGGTCGGCTCCGGCAGGAGGCCGACGTCGGCATCGACGACAGTGTCGAGGTCGAACCCGCCGACGTCAACCCGGCCAAGCAGGTCACGGTGGCGCTCCCGCAGAACCTCCGCATCCGGGGGAACATCGGCCCGCACATCCGCGACAAGCTCAGCGGGCAGGCCGTCACGAAGGGCCAGAACGTCCCCTTCTCACTGGGGTTGGGGCCGCTCTCCTCGCGCAGCGGCCAGCGCATCCCGCTGAAGATCGCCGACACCGACCCCAGCGGGACGGTCGTCGTCACGGACTCCACCGAGATCCAGGTCAGCGAGAAGCCCGCCGAACAGATCGCCGGCGAGGGCGGCGGCGGTAGCCACCCCGGCGAGGCCGGCACGCCCTCGGTCACCTACGAGGACATCGGCGGCCTCGACAGCGAACTCGAGCAGGTCCGCGAGATGATCGAGCTGCCGATGCGGCACCCCGAGCTGTTCCAGCAGCTCGGCATCGAGCCGCCGAAGGGCGTCCTCCTCCACGGCCCGCCGGGGACGGGGAAGACCCTGATGGCGAAGGCCGTCGCCAGCGAGATCGACGCCCACTTCACCAACATCTCGGGCCCCGAGATCATGTCGAAGTACTACGGGGAGTCCGAGGAGCAGCTCCGCGAGGTCTTCGAGGAGGCCGAGGAGAACGCCCCGGCCATCGTCTTCATCGACGAGATCGACTCCATCGCGCCCAAGCGCGGCGAGACCTCCGGCGACGTCGAGCGCCGCGTCGTCGCCCAGCTGCTCAGCCTGATGGACGGGCTGGACGAGCGCGGCGACGTCATCGTCATCGGCGCGACCAACCGCGTGGACGCTCTCGACCCGGCCCTGCGCCGCGGCGGGCGCTTCGACCGCGAGATCGAGATCGGCGTCCCGGACAAGGCCGGCCGCAAGGAGATCCTGCAGGTCCACACCCGCGGGATGCCGCTGACCGACGACGTCGACCTCGACCAGTTCGCAGACAGCACCCACGGCTTCGTCGGCGCCGACCTCGAGAGCCTCGGGAAGGAGGCCGCGATGAACGCGCTGCGGCGCATCCGTCCCGAACTCGACCTCGAGGCCGACGAGATCGAGGCCGAGGTCCTCGAGTCGATGGAAGTCACCGAGAAGGACTTCAAGGACGCGCTGAGGGGCATCGAGCCCTCCGCACTCCGCGAGGTCTTCGTCGAGGTCCCGGACATCTCCTGGGACCAGGTCGGCGGCCTCGAGAACACCAAGGAGCGGCTCCGCGAGACCATCCAGTGGCCGCTGGAGTACCCCGAGGTGTTCGAGGCCATGGACATGCAGGCCGCGAAGGGCGTCCTGCTGTACGGCCCGCCCGGCACCGGGAAGACCCTGATGGCGAAGGCCGTCGCCAACGAGGCGCAGTCGAACTTCATCTCCATCAAGGGCCCCGAACTCCTCAACAAGTACGTCGGGGAGTCCGAGAAGGGCGTCCGCGAGGTGTTCGAGAAGGCCCGGGCGAACGCGCCCACGGTGGTCTTCTTCGACGAGATCGACTCCATCGCCGGCGAACGCGGCCAGCGGATGGGCGACTCCGGCGTCGGCGAGCGCGTCGTCTCCCAGCTGCTGACCGAACTCGACGGCCTCGAGGAGCTCGAGGACGTCGTCGTCATCGCGACGACCAACCGGCCGGACCTCATCGACTCGGCGCTGCTGCGCCCCGGTCGACTCGACCGCCACGTCCACGTCCCCGTCCCCGACGAGGACGCCCGGAAGGCGATCTTCGAGGTCCACACCCGCGAGAAGCCGCTGGCCGACGACGTCGACCTCGACGAGCTGGCCGCGAGGACGGAGGGGTACGTCGGCGCCGACATCGAGGCGGTCGCCCGCGAGGCCTCGATGGCCGCGACCCGGGAGTTCATCAACAGCGTCTCCCCGGAGGAGGCCGCCACGAGCGTCGGGAACGTCCGCGTGACCCGCGAGCACTTCGAGACGGCCCTCGACGAAGTCCGTGCCAGCGTCGACGAGGACACCCGCGAGCGCTACGAGGAGATCGAAGAGCGGTTCGGCCCCGGCCAGGAGCCGGACGAACCCGAGGTCAGCCGGACGTTCCAGTAGTCCGGTAGCCCTCGGTGCCACTATATACCACTATTTTCCGCTGTTCGCCCTCAATCCCCGTTACAGACACAAGGCGTTTATAACCGCAGTGCCAACCCTCACTCGATGACCCCCGCACGTGGACCCTCGGCCCGGTCGCCAGGCAGGAAGAGCGTCCTGTTCTGCCCGACCTGCGATCACGAGGCGCCGTTGGACGGGGACTGGTCGCACCGCGACCGCACGGACGACGACGGCTCCAGGACCGACGTCACCTGCCCGGAGTGCGGCGACCTCGTCGTGAGCCAGCCCCGGCTGACGACGGGCGACGGCGGGGAGGGCCTCGGCGGGTCGATCCGGCCGGTCCTACAGCTTCTGAATGCCGTCGTTCGTCACGACGTTCTCTAGGAGGTGCGTCGGCGTCGCGTCGTAGGCGGGGTTCTCGATGCGGAACCCCTCGGCGGGTTCCCGCATCACCTCGCTGGTCGACCGGAAGTCGTTCTCGAAGGCGAACCCCTCCTCGATGATCTTCGCGCTGGAACCGAACACCGACACCGGGACGTCCAGTTCCGCGGCCGTCGCCGCGATGGGGAACGTACCGACGCGGTTGTACAGCGTGTCGTCGACGATGCAGTCCATCCCGATGGCGACGCGGTCGCACTCGTCGAGGTAGTGGCCGGCAGCGCTGTCGACGACCAGCGTCGCGTCCACCCGGTCCAGCGACGCGAGCGTCCGCGCGGTCTTCCGCCCGAGGAACCGCGGGCGGGCCTCGGTGACGTACACCTCGAGGTGCCGGCCCTCCTGGACGGCGAGTTCGACGGCCTCCAGAACCGTCGAGGAGTAGTCGTGGGTCAGGATGGTCGCCCCGTCGGGGAGCAGTTCGACGCCGTTCGACGCCGCGTCGTGCTTCGCCGTCTCGACGGCCGAGACGATCTCCTCGATGACCGACTCCGTCTCGGCTTTGGCCTCGTCGACGGTCTCGGGGTCGGCGTCCCGGACCCGGCTGATGATCTCCCGCTGGGTGTTCTGGAGGGAGGCGTGGGAGCGCTGGGCCCGCCGGAGCGCGTTGCTGTTGCGCTCCAGCGACCGGACGTACTCCTCGACAGTGGCGAACTCGCGGTCGACCATCTCGCGGAGGGCCTCGGCCGCCTTGATGGCCACCGTCGAGGAGGAGTGGGTCTGCATCTCGCTGATCTCGTCGACGGTCTCGTCTATCATACCGGGACAGTCGACCGGCCCACCCATATTCCTTCGGGACCGTCCGACGGCCCTATGGCGGTTCAGCGCCACGCTCCGGTATGGTCGAGGTCTCCTACCACTGCCCGCGCTGCGGCGCCGTCGCCGAACTCGAACGGGACGCCTACCTCGACGACAAGTGCGTGACCGAGGCGCCGCTGGACGAGTGGGAGTACGCCGACGCCTACGGGGACTTCGAGGACGCCGACGGCGTGGTCATCGTCTGCGGCGCCGCCGAGACCGACGGCGAGGGCTGCGGCGAACCGTACTACCTGAACTTCGTGAAGTTCGAGGACGGCGAGGAGGTCGACCCGGGCACCGGCGTCGAGGGGCCGCGGTTCGACTTCCTCCGTTAAACGCACGTTTGACCATCGCGAACGCGCTTGCCTCCGTCGCCGCGAGGCCACGGCGTGAAACGCAGAGCCCTCCTCACCGCGGCCGGGACGACCGCAGTCGGCCTCGCCGGCTGTCTTCGCGGCTCGTCCGGCGAACCCGACGGAGGCGACTGGAGCCACGACGTCGGGGGCCGGATCCTGGCCGTCTCCGACGGCCGGGTCCCGAGTAGCCCCGGCCCTCGAAAAGTGGGCTTTTGGTCGCTCGCCGCCAACGTGGAGTCAGTGATAGACGAGGCCCCCGACGACGAGGAAGCGCCCGACGAGGCTCCGAACGGGCGGAGCGAGCCGGAGGAGGAGCAACCGGTCGACGTCGCTGCGTTCTACGACGCCCTGGAGGACCGGACGCGACCGGTCGTGACGGCCAGCGAGGTGGCCCGCGTCGCCGACTGCTCGCAGGCCGAGGCCGTCGAGGCGCTGCGAGACCTCGCCAACGAGGGCCAGGTCGAGCGCCTGAACGTCGAATCGGACCCCGTGGTCTGGTTCCCCAGCGACTACCGGGAGACCGCGGCCAGGGAACGCATCACCGTGTTCCCGAAGCGCCGGGAGATCCTGGCCGACCAGCCCACGCAGTTCACGCGCGCACAGCTCTCGCAGTTCGCGCACCTCCGCGATACGAACCGCGAGGGCGCCTACATCTACGAGGTCCGCGAGCAGGACGTCTGGAGCGCGCCGCACGACTCCTACGAGTCCCTCCGGACGACGATGCGGTCGGTCCTCGGCGGCCGCTACGACGCCCTCGAGGAGTGGGTCGAGGGCCAGTGGGAGCGCGCCCACAAGTTCCGGCTGGCGACCCACGAGGACGGCTACGTCGTCCTCGAGGCGCAGAGCCCGGACCTGCTCGGCAACGTCGCCGAGCAGCACCTCGAGGACGGCGTCCTGCGGGCCCGCATCGGCGACGCGACGGCCTGGGTCGCCGAGGACCGCACCGCCGAGGTCAAGCGGACGCTCTACGAGGCCGGCTACCCGGTCCAGGACTACCGCGACCTCGAGTCGGGCGACGCGCTGCTGGTCGACCTCACCCTGGAGTTGCGCCCCTACCAGGCCGACTGGGTCCAGCGGTTCGCCGACGCGAAGTCGGGCGTCCTGGTCGGCCCGCCGGGGTCGGGCAAGACCGTCGCCGCGCTGGGCATCATGGCCGACATCGAGGGCGAGACGCTGATCCTCGTCCCGTCGCGGGACCTCGCCGCCCAGTGGCGCGAGCGCATCCTCGCGGACACGACCCTCACCCCCGACCAGGTCGGGGAGTACCACGGCGGCTCCAAGGAGATCCGACCGGTCACAATCGCGACCTACCAGACCGCCGGGATGGACCGCCACCGGATGCTGTTCGACTCCCGGAAGTGGGGGCTCATCGTCTACGACGAGTGCCAGCACATCCCCAGTCCGGTGAGCCGGCGGAGCGCCGACCTCCAGACCAAGCACCGCCTCGGGCTGTCGGCCACCCCCATCCGGGAGGACGACCTCGAACGCGAGATCTACACGCTCATCGGCCCACCGATCGGCACCGACTGGAACGCGCTGTTCGACGCGGGCTACGTCGCCGAGCCCGAGGTCGAGATCCGGTACCTGCCGTGGGCCTCCGAGATGCACCGCAACGAGTACGGCTCCAGCGAGGGCCACGAGAAGCGCCAGCTCGCCGCCACCAACCCCGCGAAGGTACAGGAGATCGAGGCCATCCTCCGGGAGAACCCAGGGTCGAAGGCCATCGTCTTCGTCGAGTTCATCGACCAGGGCGACGCCATCGCCGAGGCCCTCGGCGTCCCGTTCATCAGCGGCGAGACGCCGCACGCCCGCCGGAGCCGCCTGTTCGACCGCTTCCGCTCGGGGCCGCTGGACACCATCGTCGTCTCCCGGGTCGGCGACGAGGGCATCGACCTGCCGGACACTGAGGTCGCCATCGCCGCGTCGGGGCTCGGCGGCTCCCGGCGGCAGGGCGCCCAGCGCGCCGGCCGGACGATGCGCCCGGTTGGGAAGGCCCGGATGTACGTCCTGGCCACCCGCGGCACCCGGGAGGAGGACTTCGCCCGCCAGCGCACCCAGCACCTCGCGGCCCGCGGCGTCAGGGTCCGGGAGGCCGACCCGGTCGCGTTCGGCGACGGTCGGGTGGTGGAGACGGCCGACGAGGGGCCCGGAGACGATGGCGAAGACGACACCGTCGAGGAGTAACTTGAAACGGGTCGCCGACGATACCTCTGCCGTGACAGACGGCGACGACCCGGAGGGGGACGCGAGGCGACACGACCGGCTGGTCCGGCACGCGACGCCGGGGCCGCGGAACTCCCTGCAGTCCTGGCCCGACGCCAAGCACCCGCTGCGGCTCGCCGTAAACTACCCCGTAATCGTCGCCGCCCGCCACTCGCCGAGCCTGAAGCTGAAGAACTGGCTGCTGCGGCGCATCGGCGTCGACGTCGGGACCGGCGTCTCGTGGGGCCTGGAGTCGACGCCTGACGTCTTCTGGCCGGAGCTCATCACCGTGGAGGACGACGCCATCATCGGGTACGACGCGACCCTGCTCTGCCACGAGTTCCTGCAGGACGAGTACCGGACCGGCGAGGTCCGCGTCGGCGAGCGGGCGATGATCGGCGCCGGCGCCGTCGTCCTGCCGGGCGTCGAGATCGGCGCCGACGCGCAGGTGGCCGCCAACTCCCTCGTCGCGGAGGACGTCCCGCCGGGCGAGACCTGGGCCGGCGTGCCCGCCGAACCCGTCGGAACCGGTGCCGACGACGGCGAGGAAGCGGACGCCGATCCCAGGGCCGAGGAGTGAGGGCTACTCGAAGACCTGGCTCTCCTCGCGCATCGCCTCGACGTCCTCGACGATGCCCTCGACCTGCTCGGGGAACATCGCGACCTGGACCTCGTTGCCCGCCTCGTCCTCCGCGACGACCTTCACCTGGCTGTCGCCGAACGCCCGCGCCTCGACGGACTCGGGGTGGAACAGCTTCGCCGTCGCCGACTTCGTCGTCGGGCCGACGTTCTTGACGCTACCCTCCTCGAACTCGACCATGAAATCGTCCAGGTTGAGGTTGAGCACACCCGGTCTGGGACCGCCACCGTGAAATCCGTGGTGATGGCCGCAGTCGCCTCCAACCGTGCCTCCGGGGTTCGCGGCACGTTCCAGGGCCCGGGACGCCGCTTCGAGTTCCCGAAACCCGGACAGGACTTTTGTCGAGACCTCCCCTCCAGCGAGCCATGTACGACGCGAACGAACCGGGCGCCGTCGTCAACGAGTTCCTCCTCACGGTGTTCGTCCCTGGAATCGTCGCGTTCGTCTCCATCTGGACCCTGTTCAGACTCGTGCTGCACGAACACTTGCTCGCGGTCGGACTGGAGGCCATGGTCCCACGGTCGGGCGCCGGCGCGCTCTCCGCGGGCTACGGACGGTTCCTCCTCGCCGTCCTCCTCACCGTCGCAGTGCTGCTCCCCTACGTCGCGGTCTACCGCCGGTTCCTCCGCCAGCCGCTACGGGAGCGGGGGTACGTGTGAGATGAACCGTGAAGACCTCGCGGGACTCGTCGCGGCCCTCGGGATATTCCTGCTGGCGTTCGGTGTCGCCGGGAGCGTCTCACTCGAGACGCCGATGCTGGGCGAGGTACTCGGCTTCTCGACGCGACTGTCGCTCCGGCTGTCTGGGACAGGCGCGGCGATCCTGATCTCGGTCGCGGTCGCCGGCTCGCTCCTGAAGGACGACGACCCTCGATAGGTGCGGAGAAGCGTCGTATCCCCCGCTTTCGGCAGCTAGTTCCGAACCCGCATCGCGCCCTCCCGGAACACCTTCCGGTTGGGGATCATGTACTCCTCGCCGTCGTCCTCGACGTAGGTGACGAAGACGTCGACCTCCTGGACGATGCCGCGTGCGCCGTCGATCTCGACCTCGTCGCCGATGCTGTACGGTTCGGTGAGCAGCAGGTAGACGCCGGCGGCGGCCGAGGACATCAGGTCCCGGAAGGCGAGGCCGCCGAGGAAGAAGACGCCGAAGGCGTAGGCGGCCAGCAGGATGAGCAGGGCGCCGGTCGCGACGCCGAGCTGCGAGAGGGCGACGAGGACGGCGACGTAGATGATCGAGAGCTTCACGAGCTGGGGGATGAGCGTCAGTTCGGGGAGCTTGACGCTCTTGAGTCGCTCGCTGACGACGAGTTCGGCCTTGTCGCCGAGGATGAGCCCGACGATGAGGACCAGCGCCGCGATGAAGAGCCGCGGGAGGAACCGGCTGATCTCGTCGACGAGCGCCTGCGAGGGGACGACGCCGAGCGTCCGGGTGGCGTACAGCGCCGCGACGGTGAAGACGAACAGCCCGCAGAGCTGCGCGAGCAGGCGGACGCTGGAGCTGCCGAGCTGCTGGGCGGTGCGCTCGAAGGGCGTCCCCTCGACGGCCTCGTCGACGCCGAAGGCCAGGAGGATGCGGCGGACGAGCCACGCGGCGAGCGCCGCGAGGACGAGGCCGGCCAGGACGATGCCCGCCGCGACGATGAGGTCCTGGCCGGGCGGCGACAGCCCCTCGAACCACTCGCGGACCACGAGCGCGGTCATCAGTACTCCTCCGGATCGAGCTCCAGGACGATGTTGCCCCCCGAGAAGGCGCGGACCAGCCCGTCGGACTCCGAGAGGACGACCGCGACGGCGTTGGTGTCGCGGGTGATGGCGCCGGCGGCCATGTGTCTGGTCCCGAGGCCCTTCGGGATGTCGACGCCCTCCGCGGAGGGTTCGAGGTAGCGGTACGCGGAGACGATCTTCCCGGAGTCGGAGATGACGAAGGCGCCGTCGAGCCGCGAGAACTCCTTGAGCATCACGTTGACGATGGGGTCGCCGACGTGGACGTGGCTCTTCTCGAAGGGGTTGTACGACAGCGGGCGGGACTTGTTCATCACCTTGCCCGCGTCGCCGACGACGAACAGCGCGCCGACGCGCTTGCCCTTCTGGCCCTTCTTCCCGAGCTCGATGGCGACCTCGAGGACGTGGCGGATGACCTCGGGTTCGGCGCGGCTGTTGACGAAGAGGTCGTAGACGCCCGAGCGGTCGAAGTCGCCGGCGCGGACCCGGGTGACCGTGTCGATGTCGGCGGAGAACAGCTTCGCGGCGCAGGCGATCTGGTCGCCCTCCTCGACGAACTCGTTGTCGAGGCCGCCCTCGACCCCGAAGCGGACACGCTCGCCCAGGTCGTTGAACTCCAGGGGCAACTCGACGTACCGCTCGGCGTCGACGGTGTTCTCCGGCGCGACGACGACAACCGGTAGTTCCGACGCCTCGAACTCCGAGTAACGCGACCCGCTCGGCGAGAACAGGAAGACGCTGTCGACGTCGGCCACGATGTCGTCGAGAAGATCGCCGAGTTCACTCATCACCCCTACCCCCACGCCGACGGGAGAAAGGTCTTGCGGGCCGTCCGACGCGGGTCCGCCGGAGGACGCACGCGCGACGGACGCGCGTCCGCTCTCCCGCCGGTTGATTACCGGATAGGTTCGATTAGTTGCCCGTCGAGGTGATGTTTTGACCCTCCACGTAGAACGTGACAATATGGCGACCGAAAACGCAGTCCGGCCCGTCAAAGTCCGGGACTTCGAAGGTATCGTCGGCGGTGGCCTCTTCGGCGCGCTCCTCGCCGGCGGGTTGATGAACCTCATCTCCTACGAACTGATGATACAGTTCGCACAGATCGTCGGGTCCTCCTCCCACGACGTCGCGTGGCTCGTGATGTTCGGCCTCGGCGTCCTGTTCGCCGGCGGCTTCGAACTCTACGCCGGGAAGGCCTTCGACCCGTTCGTCCGCTCGATCATGGCACTGACGAAACGGAGCAGCATCCTCAAGAAGATGCTCCAGCCGATGGTCCACCTCTCGCCGATGGGCTCGGTCTGCTACCTCCTCGGACAGGGCTACGGCCTCGCGATCGGCATCGGTCACGTCGTCCTCGTCCCGCTGTGGCTGACCTACGTGATGGGCGAACCGACGGCGTTCCCGATGCTCAACCTCAACGGAGTCCTCGCCGTCGTCGGCTGGGTCGTCTACGGGTCGATGATGGGCCTCGTCTTCGGGGCCATCCTCGAGTCGTAATCTAGCGCGCCTGGTCGACCACCGAGCGGACCGTCCCGCCGACGGCCCCGCCGATGGTGGCGTCGACGGCGACCAGGACGGTGACCAGGACCATCACGAGCAGCGGGCCCCAGTCGCCGAACGCTCCGAGTTCCGGCGCGAGCGGGCCGAGTACACCCCCGAGCAGCGTCGCGGGCTCGAGGAACAGTCCGATGAGCGCCCCGATGAGCGCCGTCAGGTAACCGACCGCGATGCCGCCGATGATCCCGACCGCGAGGGCGTGCAGCGCGCCGCGGAACGTCCCGCCGGCGATGTAACCAGAGACGAACCCGGCGATGATGCCGGCGCCGATGGCGGCGAGCAGCGGCACCATCATCGTCACGATGTCGATGAAGACGAGCAGTCCGACGCCGACAGCGATAGCGGTGACGCTGATGGACCAGGGGATCCGACTCAGCAGTCCGTCCTCCTCGTCGGTCGACGTCCGCTGACGGGCCGGGGTTCGCGTCGGTGATATAGCCGGCGTTCCGGACGTCTCCGAGGTCGTCCGCGGCGTTCCCGCGGTGCTCGTCGTCGACTCGGTCTCCCGTCGCCTCCGGATCCCCGACTCGTCCGTCGCGTCGTCGCCAGTGAGCCCCTGCAGTCCGATGGGGCCGACCGTCCGTTCCGAGGTCGACTCCGACTCGTCGATGGTCCCCTCCTCCGACGTTCTGACCCGGGCCTCGTTGGGTGGCGTCGTCGCCGAATCTCCCGATCGACCGGTACCGGCGTTCGTCGGTGACGATGCCGCCTTACCGCTCGTCGCGTTTCCCCGGCCCTGCTGGTCGTCGTCGAGCGGGTTCACCCAGAGGTTCGAGTTGTCGGTCTCCTGGCGTTCGCCCGCAGTGCGCTCGGTATCCGCGGGACGACCGGAGACGTCGTCGTCGGTTCCGGCCGCGGTCGGTCTGCCCTCGGAGAACTCTCGGGCGCTACGCGACCGCTCCTCGCGCACCTGGTCGCCGACGCTCGAGGACGACCCGGTGGGGGCTGTTCCGCCGGTCGTCTCGCGGTCGTCGGACCGGCGCGACGGTTCGTCTGCGATCGCTTCCTCCGCGCTGGACAGGTCCGGATCGGCCACGTGGCCCTCGTCGTTGACAGCAGGCTCGTCGTCGTTCGACCCGTCGGCGACCGCATCGTCGGACTCGTCGTCGCCGAAGAGTCCCTTCCAGCCGATGGGGCCGAACGTGCGCTCCGGGGGTGACATGTAGTATCTTTGACCAAGTCGCGAAATAAGGGCTGTTCATCGTGCAGGTGCGTTCCGGAGAGATAACCCGCGCTTAACCGCTCCCGGTTCGGTCGTCGACCCCGGATATCACCGACTAACCGGCTCGTGGGATTCGGGCTGGAGCCGCCTGGGGCCGCTGCTGGCGCAAATTCTGCGGTGGGACTATTGCGGACGCGACCCACCACCGACCATGCGCGTCGCGGTACTGGGAGCGGGGTACGCCGGGCTGACGGTCGCGCGCCGCCTCGAACGGACGCTCCCCGAGCGAGTCGAACTGGTCGTCGTCGACGAATCCCGCGACCACCTCGTCCAGCACGAACTCCACCGGGTCGTCCGCCGACCCGACCTCGAGGAGACGATAACCGTCCCGCTGGACGACGTGCTCGACCGGGCGACCGTGCGGCGAGCCCGGGTCCGCGACGTCGACCCGGAGCGTGGGACCGCCGCATTGTCGACGGCCGGGGACGAGCGGTCGGAGACGCTGACCTACGACGTCGGCGTCGTCTGCCTCGGCGCCGAGACGGCCTTCTACGACCTGCCGGGCGTCGAGTCACACGCCGTTCCGCTGAAGCGCCTCGAACACGCGCGGCGGATCCGACGCGAAGCCCTCGCGGCCGAAGGCGGGACCGCCGTGGTCGGCGGTGCCGGACTCTCCGGCGTCCAGGTGGCCGGGGAACTGGCTGCGCTCTCCCGCGGGGCGGACCTCGGGCTGGACGTCCGCCTCGTCGAGATGGCCGACCGGGTCGCGCCGGGGTTCGACCCAGTCTTCGCGGACGCCATCGGGCGCGAACTCGAGGCGCGGGGCGTGTCGGTCACGACTGGCGTGGCGATCGACCGCGCGGAAGCCGACTCGGTCCACCTGGCGGACGGACGCCAGATTCCCGCCGACGTCCTCGTCTGGACGGGCGGGATCCGCGGGTCCGCGGCCCTCGA
Organism: Natronomonas salina; assembly: GCF_013391105.1. Taxonomy (NCBI): domain Archaea; kingdom Methanobacteriati; phylum Methanobacteriota; class Halobacteria; order Halobacteriales; family Natronomonadaceae; genus Natronomonas; species Natronomonas salina. Next base: position 217,537 of record NZ_CP058335.1, on the reverse strand, counting down.
CGGCGAACGGCTCCCCGTCGACGCGGACCTGCAGGTCTCGGACTCGACGTTCGTCGTCGGCGACGCTGCCGCGGTGGTCGACGCCGGCGGCCGTAACGTCCCCGCCAGCGCCAGGACGGCCATCGGCGAGGCCCGGGTCGCCGCGAAGAACGTCGTCCGGCGGGTCAACGAATCGACGGTGGCCGAGGAGACGGCCGGTACCCCGCCCCGGCGGTACAGCTACGAGTTCGACGAGCTGGGCTGGGTCGTCAGCGTCGGCGACGGCGCCGTCGCGCAGGTTGGCTCGGTCGTCCTGGGCGGCGACCCGGCGCGGGCGATGAAGGCCGTCGTCGGCGCCGGCCACCTCGGCTCCGTCGGGGAGGTGCGGCAGGCCTCCGAACTCGTTCGCCGGGAGCTGGGCTGGCCCGACCCGGGCGCGGTGGACCTGCCGTTCGACCCCGCGGCGGTCCCCGACGGGGTCGACCCGGCCGTGCTCGGAACGCTGCAGGACTCGCTGCTGGGTGCTGCAGTCGCCCTCTCCCGCCGGGCGTCCCCGGACGAGACCGTGGACCTGACCGGCGTGACCCGGCTGGGTGACCGCTCCCACCCTGACAGCTCGGTGAACGCGCTGGGCCGGCTGGTCTCCAACTCCATCGACGCCGCGCGAGCGTTCGGTCGGCGGCGCTCGGATAGCGGTCGGGACGAGGAATAGCGGTATCGCGGACGTCAGGCGGCCGCGTCGGCGAACTCCTCGACGAGCGTCTCGCAGAACGCGTCGAGGTCGTCGGGGTTGCGGCTGGTGATCACGCCGTCGTCGACGACGACCTCCTCGTCGACCCACTCGCCGCCGGCGTTCTCCACGTCCGTCTCGAGGCTCGAGTAGGAGGTCAGCGTCCGGCCCTCCGCGAGGTCCGCCTCGACGAGCGTCCACGGGCCGTGGCAGATGACGCCCACGGGCTTGCCCGCCTCGACGTGCTCGGACAGGAACTGGACCGTCTCCTCGTCGGCGCGGAGCTTGTCGGCGCCGACCGTCCCGCCGGGAACGACGAGCGCGTCGTAGTCGTCGGGAGATGCCTCGGCGATGTCCCGCTCGACCTCGTAGGTGTCGCTCTCCTCGAGGTCGTTGTTCACGGTCTGGACCTCGCCCGTCTCGGGCCCGAGGACCTCGACGTCGGCGCCCGCGTCCGTCAGCGCGTCCCTCGGCTCGACGAACTCGACCTCCTCTGAACCCTCCGGCGCCAGGAGGATGCCGACCGATACACCGTCCAGCCGCTGCTGTTCGGATTCGCTCATCACCATTATCTCGGGGCCTCGAGCGGGTAACCGTTGGACTTGCTGATGCAGGGCCGAGGCCCGTAATCAGCCGAAGTTCTCCACCTTCGCGGCCGTCCAGTCTCCGCCGGCGCCACCGACGGCGCGCTCGGCCGCCTCGACGAACGGTTCGAACCCGTAGACGAACGTCTGGCCGTCACCGACCGCGGCGGCCACCGCGTCCGCGAAGCGGTCCTCGCCGACGACGAAGACGTCGACGCCGGCGAGCGCCAGCCCGGAGAGCCGCGCCTCGTGGACGAGCGCCTCGGACCGGTAGACGACGGCCGCGTCGTTCCGTTCCTGAATGGCGCGCTCGGCGACGGCGACCGCCGGGCCGATGCCGGGGCCCGCCGCGAGGACGACCGCCCGGGACTCGCCCTCGTAGTAGACGCGACCGAAGGGGCCGTCCACCTCGACGGCGTCGCCGGGCGAGGCGTCGGCCAGCCACGGCGACAGCGTCCCCCCGGGGTCGACGCCGACGGTGATCTCGAACGTCTCCGTCACACGCGGCGAGGAGACAGTGTAGTGTCGCGTGACCGCCTCGCCGTCGACGGTCGCCCGGACCTGGACGAACTGCCCGGGTCGGGCGTCGAAGTCCCGCGGCGCCTCCACGGCGAGTGCGACGGTGTCCGGTCCGACGTCGGAGACGCCGACAATCTCGACTTCCGTTCCGTCCATGCCTCGGTCGAGGGCCGGAGTCCTAGTGAACGTGGCGTCTCGGGGTGGACCGCGTCGCCGCCCGACGGCAGGTACTTAATCCACCGGCAGACTCCGGGGAAGGAGGCTTGGTTACGGTCCGTAAGCGGTCCACAATGCCAGATTCTGACACGACCGCGACGACACGACGTGGACTGCTCCGCTCCGCCGCGGCCGGCGGGACGGCGTTGCTGGGCGCCGCCTCGCTCGGGAGCGCCAGCGCTCGCACGAACCGTGACCCGGTCCTCCTCGTCCACGGATACATGGATACCGGCGAGACGCCGTGGTGGGACGTCCACGTCGGCTACCTCCAGGACGTGGGATACGACAGCGAGGAGATCCACGTCCTGAGTCTCGGAGACATCCCCGGGACCACGACGGACTCGCCCTCCGAGTACGGCGAGGTCGTCGCGCGGGAACTGGACCGGATCGCGGCGGAGAACGGCGGACCCGTCGACGTCGTCGCCCACTCCATGGGCGGTCTCGACACCCGCTGGGCGGTCGAGAAGGAGGGCGCCGCCGACCGCGTCGACGACCTCGTCACGCTCGGGACGCCCCACCAGGGGACGTACGTCGCCTACGTCGGCATCGGCACCGAGGGCGGCCGTGACATGATCCCGGGGAGCACGCTCCTCGAGGAACTCAACGACGACGGCCTCGCCCCCGGCGTCGACTACACCGCGGTCTGGTCGCACGCCGACGAACTCATCGCCCCGAGTTCGTACGCCAGTATCTCCGAGTACATGCTCGCCGACTCCCGGGGGCGGAACATCAACTCGGGGTACCAGGAGCACATCCAGCTGATCTTCGACCGCGGGGTGTTCGACCAGTACGTCCGCCACCTCGACTGAACACCGCCGGCGGGCTCAGGGTTCCGACCGGAACTCCGAGTCGCGCTCCAGGTCCAGGACGACCTCGTCGTCGATGCGCAGGATCCGGTCGCCGGGGACCTTCATCTCGTCGCGGTCGCCCTCCCGCCAGTGGAGGGTGCTCATGATCTTCTCCGTCAGCGACGGGTCGGGTTCGACGTAGAGGGTCTGGCCGTCGACGTCGGAGACCATCCCCAGGTCCTCGCCGTGGGTGTCGACGACGCGCTTGCCCTGGTCGGCCAGTTGGGGGATCGCCCGGACGTCGTCGCCGGACGCCTGGGCCCCAGACTCGTCGCCGCCCGACTCGCTGCCGTGGATTGCCGGGTTCTCCTCGCCGTGGTCGACGTCGGTCGCGGTGTCCGTCTCCGCGTCGGCGTCGGGGTCTGTGATGTCGTCGGTCACTCGTAGAGATTCGGCCGTGTCGCGGAAAAGGACTGTTCCGGGTCGCGTGCGGGATGGTTGCGGCAATACTGACCCGGTGAGGCTTCTATTCGACACGTTTAGAGGCAAAATACATGCTGTATGCCTCGAACGTGCCGACATGCGACGCCGAACCCTGTTGAAGACGGCCCCCGCTGCAGCGTCCCTCCCCCTGGCCGGCTGCCTCGACCCGGTCTCGAGCGGCGAGGACGAGCCCTCCGACTCGTACCCCGACGACTGGTACCACGCCGACCCGATCGACAGCGAGTACGTCGCCTTTGAGGCAGGCACTTTCGACACGACCGCCGGCAACCCGCCCGAGGAGGACGCCACCCTGGACGGCAACGAGGCGTGGCAGTTGGTGACGGAAACCGCCTGGGCGCTCCGCGAGGTGTCCTTCCAGCTCTCCGTCGAGTCCAAGATCGTGGAGGGGCAGTACGAGGGGCGGTGGCGACGGTCGCTGTGGCGGAACGCCGAGACCGGCGTGGTCTACCAGCGCCAGGAGATAGAACGCCAGTCCGAACCCGACGCCACCGTCCGGGACTACAACGACGGGACGCGCTACGTCGCGACGGACCACGGCGGCGAGACGGAGCACTTCCACGTCCCCGATCCCAATCGACACCGCGACCGCGTCGACTCACACCTCCTGATGTCGTTCTTCCAGCTCTCGGAGTTCGAGATCCAGGATACCGTCACCGTCGACGGGGCGGAGCTACGACACGCTCGCCACACGGAGGCTACGTCCGAACGACTGGAGATGGAGTTAGCGACGTTCTTCACCGGTGTCGACGGCATCGTCCGGAACGCCCAGGCCCAGTACGGCACCCCGCCGGGGACGCCGACGGAGGACCGGTACAGCATCGACGGCGGGGTGGAGATCACGGCCGGAACGCCGACCATCGAGGAACCGGAGTGGACGGAGGACGCTCTCGAGGAGGAGCGGGAGCCCTTCGAGAGTCCGGCCTAAGAAGCATCAGGGACGAATTCCGACTTGAGAGGAGCTCCGATCTGACTATCGCGAAGGATGCTGTTTCAGAAGAACTGTTCGGGCTGATCGTCGAGAGTCCAGGTCAAGACAGCACCCCGATGGTGGACCTCGTGTTGTAAGTCCGAGAAACGAGCGACCGTGTCGATGCTGATGGAGTAGTCGGTCCAGTGGGCCACGTCGGCAGCGAACTTGTCTGCTATCTCCCTGCTCGTAATCTCCGTTCCTGCCCCGTCGACAGGTCGATAGTATATCCCGAGGAACGTCTTCGGATGCCGGATGTCTGCGGCAGCCAGCTTCTCTATATCGTGTATGAAGGACCGCGGGTTACGGTCCTGGTAGGGGTTGAACACCTTGCTGAACTCCTGGGCGTACGGATTGCCGTTCGCCTTCTGGAATCTGAAGAGCTTTGCCTCGCAGTACTCCGAGCGTCCATCCGCTTCAAGATATAGGTCGGCTGACTGCCCTCCCGGATATCGTACTGCCGTCGCATCAGCTTTCGCCGTGGCAATCGTTCCGTCGAAGAGGTCCCGTTCACGGACGGCGTTCACTAACGCATCTATCTGATCGTCTTCGTCGTGCGGACCGATACCTGCTCCATATGTTCTGTTCTCACCGATATCGGCATCCACGTCCTGAATTACCTCGGCGAAAGATTCGGCGAGGGCTCCGACGAGACTCCGCGATTCACTCATGGCCGTATTCAGGGAGCTCCTACGCTTGACTGTTCCCCAGATTGGACGCTATAAACTCATAACCAGCAAATCTGGTCTCATGAGGACAGGCGAGCATCCGCGCGAGCGTAGCGAGCGCGGTTCACCGGCGGCGAACGAAGTGAGCCGCCGGGGAGTTTTGCCCCAAGTTTTTGCGAGGAGTGGTTCCCGCAGCGAGCGTAGCGAGCGAGGAAACCCGACGAGTAAAAAGTGGGAGTGCGCGGGACCGGATTTGAACCGGAGGAAGACGTTCCTGCTCGCTTCGCTGCGCGGGCTGCGTCTTCCAGGGTTCAAATCCTCAGTGCGCATACATGCCTCTCACGTTCGTTCGAGGCAGTATGCGCGGGACCGGATTTGAACCGGCGGACCTCTACAGGACAGCGTCCTAAGCGCTGCACCTTTGGCCTGGCTCGGTTACCCGCGCGCACTCCACGGTTCCTCCCTCCACCAAAAATACCTGTCGCTACCTGCCGACCCGCTCGCGGATGTTGGCCACCAGCCCCTCGAAGTTGCCCATGTCCTCCACGTCGCCGACCTCGTCGCCGACCGCGATCGACCCGGGCTCGGCTACCCGGGCGCAGATGCCGCCGCGCCCGTCCATCAGCGCCCGCATCACGCCGTCTTCGCCGGCGACCTCCTCGACGTGGCGGCACGGCGGCCGCGGGCGAGTTCCTTCGAGGGTCGCCCCGCCGAGTTCGAAACGGGTGTTCAACAGGTCGTGGATGTCGCCGCCGCGGACGACGACGTTCCGGCGGTGGCGACCGTCGGTGAGGTCGATGCCGGTCGTCTCGCGGATCTCCTCGATGGCCTCCGCCTGCACCAGCGTCACCTCGCAGACGTCGAACGGCGAGTAGTAGCCGCGGCCGGTGCAGTAGCGGTCGCCCTCCAGGCCGCCGTGGACAGCCGCGACGGAGTCGCGAGACTCCATCGGCTCGCCGGCGGCCTCGGAGACGAAGATGGATTCGACGCGCACGACCGATATAGGGGCGCCGACCACATACGTCCCGCGCCGACCGTTTATGTAGCTCCGCGACGGAGAGAGGGGCGTGTACCGCGCCCGCGACCAGGTCGAGAACGAGGAGTGGCTCGCCGCCATCGACGAGACGGCCGAGCGGCTGGACCTGAGCGGAGACGCGAAGTCCCGGGCGACGGACCTGTTCCTCTCGACCGTCCCGGAGCAGGACCGCTCGAAGAAGGCGACGGTGGCGGCGAGCGTCTACGCCGGCGCGCTCATCGCCGGCGACCGGCGCTCGCAGTCGGACGTCGCGGAGGCCGCAGGTGTCTCCCGGTTGACCGTCCAGCAGCGCTGGAAGGACCTGCTGGAGGAGGCGGGGCTCGAACCGCCGAAGTGGTAGGACGGAGGTACGGCGTCGGAGACCCTATTCTCCTGCCGGCGGGCGCCCCTCGCGCTCTGGCGTGAGGTTGCCGTGCTCGTCGATCTCTCCTGAGACGATGCGCGTCGAGGAGATGATGTCGCCGTCCTCGGCCTCGACGTGGTCGACGACCTCGATCTCCAGGGGGTCGAGTCCCTTCTCCTCGCGGATCTCGTTGACCTTCCGGCCGCCGTCCTCGGTCTCCGGGGAGACGATGAGGACGTCGAAGCCGGGTTCGGTGGCGATGCCGGTCGGCTCGGTCAGCTCGCGGACCTCGTACTCGCGGTCGTACTCCGCGGCGAGGGACGCGAGTTCGGCCTCGAGGTCCTCGCGTCGCTCGTCGAACGGGCGGACGTGCCGGTCGACGCTCCGCGTCTTCGGCGCGAGGTCGTCGCTCGTCAGGCCGACGGTCACGTCGCCGAGCTCGAAGGCGCGGTCGAACAGCGCCCGGTGACCGTCGTGTACCGGGTCGAACGTCCCGCCCAGAACGACCTTCATGGACGCGAGAACGCGCGGGCCGGGTTTAGTGGCTTCGATGGTGGCAGTCCGTCAGTCGTCGGCGGCGTCCTCGAGGTCGCGGACCGTGATGTCGACCGGCTCGGCGGTCCCCCCGCTGGAGAGCCCGAGGTGGGCGTCCAGGTTGAACACCGTGTTCAGCTCCGACTGGACGTCCTCGACGATGCTGGCGACGAGGTCGCTCGGCGCGATGGCCGTGTACTCGTAGGGGTTGTTGCCGGCGCCGCTGGACTCCCGCTTGCTGCGCTGGACCTTCTCCTCGCCGTTCAGTTCCGCGAGCGCCTCGCGGACGGTGCTCGGGTAGAGGCCGGTCCCCTCCGCGATCTCCTGGCTCGTGCTGCCCGGGTTCTGCCGGAGGTAGACGTAGATGCGCGCACGCGTCTCGGTGTCGAGCACCCACGCGAGCAGGTCGACGATCCCGTCGTCGAACTCGTTGGCCGCCCGCTCGGCCTCCTCTTCGAGTTTCCCGCGCACACCCTCGTCCCCCTCGACGGGTTCAGGGCTCCCGTCATCCGCTGGTTCATCGGTAGACATACGTCGTAATCAATCGGACACAAGGAGTACCCACACATAAAACCAGTGCCAATTCTCAACCGAGTAACAAGCGCTCACAAACAAGATCCAAACCACCCTCCGTCACGAGACGGCGCTGACACGCGGCCCCGCTCTCCTCGTCGTAGAGGTCCTTGATGCCCGAGACGCCGAGGCGGCTGCTCTCGCGGTCGACGAGTTCGCCCAGCGGCACGGAGTCGCTGCAGTCCCGCGAGAGCAGTTCGGCGTCGTGGCCGTACCGCAGCGCCCGCCACTTGTGCTCGTCGAGGAGTTCGCGGCGGTGCTCGCGGCCGTCCTCGCCGTCCTCGTAGCGGGCCGCCAGGTCCTCGACGAGCGCCTCGGTGTACTCGACGAACGCCAGGACGTACTCGGGGTCGGCCTGACCGTCCGGCGCCCGTACCTCGACGGTCCCGTGGGCGGAGTGCGGCCGGACGTCGTACCACAGCTCCCCCCGGTCGTTTATCGAGCCGTTCTCGACCATCGTCCGTTCGAACCGCTGGAACGCCTCGAAGTCCTCGAAGGTGGTCGGCATGCCCGTGTTCGGCAGCCCCTCGAAGATTTTCGCCCGCGCCGACGCGAGTCCGGTGTCGAAGCCGTTCCAGAACGGCGAGTTCGCCGACAGCGCCAGCATGATCGGCAGGTGCCAGCGCAGTTCGTTGGCGATCCAGACGGCCTTGTCGGCGTCGTCCACCCCGACGTGGACGTGCAGCCCGGCGGTCGTGTTCCGGTGCTGGGGGTACTGGATCCGGTCGAGCTGCGCGCGGTAGCGCGGCTTCTCGGCGTGCTCGAGCTCGCGCCACTTGGCCGCCGGATGCAGACCCGCGCCGGCGATGCCGTAGCCGTGGGCTTCGGCGTGGTCGACGAGTGCCTCACGGACCGCCCGGAGCTGCTCGTCGGCCTCGGCGAGGGTCTCGACAGTCGGCGTCTGCGTCTCGACGACGCACTTGAACAGCTCGTGGTCGAGTCGACCCTCTAGAATCTCGGGGGGCTCGCTCCGGTAGACCAGCTCGTCGGTCCCGGCGGTGGGCCGCCCCGCCTCGTCGACGACGAAGAACTCCTCTTCGATTCCGAGCGTGCCCATCCGGTCGAAGGCGTCGCGCGAGCCCAGGTCCATCGTCGGTCCGTTCGAATCGGTTCACTAAATACCATGTGACCTTCCGCGGCGAACGTGCACGGACGCGAGCGGACCCCTCGGGGCTACTCCGGCCGCGCGACGACGCCCAGGTGGTCGTCGTGGAACGGCTCCAGCGACCGCGTCTCGAGGACCTCGTACCCCTCCTCCAGGGCCTCGAGGACCTCGTCGAACACCTCGTCGGGGTCGCGAGCGACGTCTTCGCTGCGGGCCTTCACGGCCAGCAGGAGCCGTCCGTCGTCGCGGAGGAACTGCCGGTTGGCCAGCGCCACCTTCGCCTGCCCGCGGGTGGCCACGTCCTGGACCAGCACGTCGACCGGCTCGACGACGTGCGCGTACGTCTCCGGCTTCCGGGCGTCCTTCAACAGCGGGAAGAGGTTCTCCCGGGGCTCCGCGGCGTCGAGCAGGTCGCGGGCCGGCCGCGCGGCGAACTCGACGGCGTAGGTCGGCCCCGCGAAGTCCGCGACGTGGCTGACTGTCGTCCCGGCGGCGGCACCGAGGTAGAGGACGGTCTCGCCGCCCTCGAGGCCGGTGTCCATCCCGGTCTCGAGCATCGCGCCGAGCTTCGAGCGCCGGTGGTCCCACCGCCGCCAGTCGTCGACCGTCGGCTCGCCGTAGACCGCCTCGCCGTCGGTCGCCAGCGACTCGCTCCCGTCGAACGGCCGGCGCTCGACGCCCTCGGGCAGGCTCATTCCGTATCACGCGCCTGGATGCGCTCGATGCGGTCGGCCAGCTCCTGGTCCAGTTCGGGCTTCCGCTCCCCGGAGTAGTGGTCGACCCGCGCCGCGATAGCGAGTTTGCCGGCCAGCGCCCGGGCCGCCGACCCGCGGTTCTCGGGGTGGGTCCCCTGGACGGCCTCGTGGACGAAGATGACGCCGTGCTTCGGCGACGGCGCGTGCCCGCGGAGGTGCGCGAACAGCGCCTCCTCCGCGCCGAGCACCTGCACCGTCCCCGCCGGCTTCCGGGCAAGCTGCTTCAGCCCGCCGGCCAGCGCGACGAGCCGCGCCGCGAGGACCGGCCCCGCCAGCGCCGCGAGGTTCGGCGCCACCTCGGGGGCGGTCCGCTCGACGTGCGACCGGAGGTCGGCCGCCTCGTCGTCGAGGTCTCGGACCCGCCGCGCCAGCGAGAGCAACGGGTCGTCGCCGTCCTCCTCGGCCAGCTCTCTCGCGTACTCGACGCCCGTCCCCGCGCCGTCCCGGCGGCTGCCCGCCCACTCCGCGACGCGCTCGGCGAGCTCGTTGGCCACGCGCTCGCAGTCGTCCATCGCGCGGGACCGCGTGGATCAACTGCTGGTCGCCCGCCGTCTCGGCTTCGGTCACCGCGGCGCGGGTCGCCGCCATCGACGCCTCGTGGAGCATCTCGTAGTAGCGCTCCTCGTCGGCGGCGAACCCCGCGTCGACGGCCAGGGGACGGCCACGCCGCGGAGGCGTCCGCTTCGCCCTCGCGGATGGCGGCCGCGGCCCCGTCGGTGTCCCCGGGATCCACGCCCGCGAACCACCCCTCGTCCGCGGCACTCCGTTCGGTCATGCCCCACCGTACACCCCGGCCTCCTATATGCGTTCTCGATGCGACCTGCGGCCCGACCGCGTCAGTCGTCGCCGGGCGACGCGACGACCACCGGGTCGGACTCGAAGGGGTCGGGGTCCTCGTGGTAGGCGATGGCCGTCGGGTGCTGCCACGGCGTCGGCAGGTCGTCGGTGTCGACCACGCAGACGTCGTACATCTCGCGCTTGATGGCGACGGCCGGCAGCGAGACGAACTCGAGGTCCTCGATCTCCGCGCCGCAGTCCGGACACGGTGCGCCGACGCGGATGGGGACGGGCTCGGCCGAATCGGACGCCTCGCAGTCAGTGGACCGGTCGGTTCGGGAGGTCATCGACCGGGAGAACGCCTGCAGAGTAGATGGTAATAGACCTCCTAAACTGCCCTGTTCGGGGGAATCCGCCCGAGCGCTGTCTGAGTGGTGAACTCCTAATTCGTCGCTTCAGTTGGCGTCGAGGTCCGGCAGGCCGGCCTCGATCTCGTCGCGGCGGTCCTCGAGCCACTCCGGGAGGACGAGCCGCTCGCCGAGGCTCTCGAGGTCCTCGTCGACGGTGTAACCCGGCGACTTCGTCGCGAACTCGAAGAGCACGCCGCCGGAGGTGCGCGCGTAGACCGACTTGAACCACTTCCGGTCGATGATCTCGGTGGGGCGGAGGCCCCGGTCCAGCAGGACCTCCCGCCACTCTGCCTGCTCCTCCTCGGTCACCTGGAAGGCGACGTGGTGGACGGTGCCGGCACCGGGCTGGCCCCTTGGCGCCTGCGGCTCCTCGAGGAGGTCGACGACGTAGCCGAGGTCGCCGTCGGCGCGGAACCGCTGACGGTCGCCCTCTCCCTCGACGGCGTCGAACCCCATCTCTTCGAGGAGGCCCGCCGTCGGTTCCGCGGTCTGGAGGGTGAGCGCGACGCCGAAGAACCCCCGGACGGCGTGCTCGGCCGGGACCGGGCCCTCCGGGGGGTCCCCGTCGGGCGCGTCGGCCCGCGCGACGAGTTCCAGCGGGAGGCCGTCGGGGTCCCGGAACGGGATCACGGTGTCGCCGAAGCGCTCGACGGGTTCGTCGGCGTCGACGCCCTCGTCGGCGAGGCGGTCGACCCAGTAGTCGACCGATCCCTCGGGGACGAGGAACTGGGTCATGCTGACCTGGCCGGCCCCGACCCGACCCGGCCGGGCGTCGGTGTAGGGGAAGAAGGTCATGCTCGTTCCCGGCGAGCCGCCGCGGTCGCCGTAGAAGAGGTGGTACACGGAGACGTCGTCCTGGTTCACGCTCCGCTTGACCATCCGGAGGCCGAGCGTCCGGGTGTAGAAGTCGTGGTTCCGGCCCGGGTCGCTGGCGATGGCCGTGACGTGGTGGATACCTGGAATAGCGGACGGCATGCCCGGAGATACGCCGACTGGCGGGTTAACGTCTGGGGCGCCGGCGAGTCGCGTGGGAACGGATCAACTGTCGGGCACCTCGAGATCGGGGAGCTGCGAGACGATCATCTCGCGGTCCTCCTCGAACCACTGCGGGAGGCTGAGCGTCGACCCCAGGTCTTCGGGGTTCTCGTCGACGGTGAACCCCGGTTCGGCGGTCGCGATCTCGAAGAGGATGCCGCCGGGTTCGCGGAAGTAGATCGACTCGAAGTAGTAGCGGTCCTTGACGAACGTCGGTTCCAGGCCCGCCTCGAGGAGCCGGTCGCGCCACTCCGGGAGCGACGTGTCGCCGGCGCCGAAGGCGACGTGGTGGATCGTCCCGCTGCCCTCCCGACCGTACTCCGTCTCGACGTCGAGCAGGTCCACGTCGGTCCCGTACTCGCCGGGCGCGCGGTACCTGACCCGGTCGCCCTCCTGGTCGAGCAGTTCGAATCCGAGTACCTCCAGCGTCGCCGCGGTGTGGTAGATACTGGTCGACAGCAGCGTCACGCTGTGGAGGTTCCGGATGGCGCGGTCCGAGGGAACGACGTCCGTAGCGGGACCTCGCAGAGCGTCCCGCTCGACCAGTTCGACCGCCAGTCCGTCCGGGTCGCGGAACGCGACGGTCGGCTCGCCGAAGCGCTCGACGGGTTCGTCGGCGTCGATCCCCCGCTCGAGGAGTCGCTCGTACCAGTAGCCGGCCGACCCCGCTGGCACCGAGAAGGCGACCGATTTCGGCTGGGGCCGGCCGACCCGGCCGTCGTCGTCCCGCGGGTACGGGAAGAAGGTCAGGAGGGTCCCGGGCGTCGCCCGGTCGTCCCCGTAGTAGAGGTGGTAGGCGAACTTGTCGTCGAAGTTGACGGTCCGCTTGACGAACCGCAGCCCCAGCACGTCGGTGTAGAAGTCGACGTTCGCCCGCGGGTCGCTCGCGATGGCCGAGACGTGGTGGAGGCCCGGCGTCGGGGGTCTCACTGCGAGACACCTCCCGCGGAGAGGAGTACCTCGACCCGATCTTCGAGCCACGCCAGTTCGTCGTCGTTGGCGCCGTGTCCCAGCCCCTCGTAGATGCGCTCCGTCACGTCGCCGTCGAGTCGCTCGAAGACCGCGGCCGTCTCGCGGACGCGAGCCAGCGGGACGTACTCGTCGTCGTCGCTGCAGCCGACGAGAACCGGGGCCCCCTCCAGCGACCCGGCGTACCGGGTCACGTCGACGTCCGGACCCATCAGCCCCCCGCTGAGTACCGCCGCGCCGCCGTAACGAGCCGGGGTACGCGCGAGGAACTCGGCCGCCAGGCAGCCCCCCTGCGAGATGCCAGCCACGAGCGTCCGATCCTTCGGGACGCCAGCCTCCTCGACGAACTCGACGGCATCGGCGACGGCTTCCAACCCGGAGGAGAGCCACGGCTCGTTGCGTTCGGTCGGCGCCAGGAACGAGTCCGGGTACCAGCGGTTGCGCTCCGCCTGGGGGGCCACTAACGCCAGCCCGTGCCGGTAGAACTCGTCGGCGAGTGCGACGATACCTTCCGCGGTCGCGCCTCGCCCGTGGAGGAGCACGGCAGCCGCGTCGGCGACAGCGAGCGGCGCGCCGCCGGTCACCAGCGGTCGGTCCTGGTGCGGACCGCTCACGGCGGTGCTCCCTCCCCGGTCGCTTTCAGAAGACTCCGCACGGACGTCCATAGGCGCGGGAGCCCCTTGAACGTCGCCCCGTCGCGTCAGCAGACCGGCTTGGGGTTGACGCCCATCGACTCGAGGCGCTCGGTGTACTCGTCGTAGGCGGCCTGGATGGCGCCGGAGGCGGCCTCCTCGGCGCGGTTCCAGCAGTCATCGTCGTCGCCGCACTCGGCTTCGAGTAGGTCGGTCGCCCGCTCCAGCTGTGCGTCGAGGTCGTCGCCCATCTCGCGGAAGAGCCGGGCCGTCTGCGGGTCCGCCTCGCCGACGAAGAAGCCGGTCGTCTGCTCCTTGGACTTCTCGGCGGCCAGCGTCCGACCGACGAACCCGCCGAGGCGCTCGACGTCGCCCTCGAGGTCCCGGAGGTACGCCTGGATGGCCGACAGCTCGCCGGGGTCGTGGTCGTCGAGTTCGCCCGCGACCGTCGCGTAGTGGTCGCGCTCCTCGGCGGCGGTCTCCGCGAAGGCGTCGGCGACGTCGCCGTCGGACTCGTCGGCCCACTGCTCGTAGGTCTCGGCGGCGTGGTGCTCGGCGGTTGCGGCCGCCCGCAGCACCTCCTCGGCCTCCATCTCGCCCTGCGTGTCGGCGTACAGCGACTTCGACGAACCGAGTCGCGAGAGGGCGGTGTCGTTGGCGTCGCGGACGGCGTCGATGAACTCCGCTGCAGTCATGACTGCGGCTACTGCTCGGGAGCGCTTGTAACCAGCGGTCCTCGCGTCTGCGACAAAAAAGCGGTTTCTCGAACCGGTGGGGGCTCTAGCTACCCTTCTCGATCGGCGCGCCGACGAGGTTGCCCCACTCCGTCCAGGAACCGTCGTAGTTGGAGGTGTCCTCGTAGCCGAGGAGCTCGTGGAGCGCGAACCACGCGACCGAGGAGCGCTCGGCGATGCGGCAGTAGGCGATGGTCGACTCGTCGCCCTCGATGTCGTACTCGCTGTAGAGCTCTTCGAGCTCGTCGCGGCTCTTGAACGTGCCGTCGTCGTTCGTGACGTCGGCCCACGAGATGTTCTGTGCGCCGGGGACGTGGCCGCCGCGCTGGGCGGTCTCCTGCAGGCCCGGGGGCGCGAGGATCTCGCCGGAGAACTCCTCGGGCGAGCGAACGTCGACGAGCGGCAGACCCTTGTCGACGGCCTTCTCGACGTCCTCCCGGTAGGCGCGGATGGACTCGCGGGGACCGCTGGCCTCGTAGTCGGTGCTCGGGAAGTCCGGCTCCTCGTCGGTGAGCGGGTAGTCGTTCTCCACCCAGTAGTTCCGGCCGCCGTCCAGCAGGCGGACGTCGTCGTGGCCGAAGTACTTGAACTCCCAGTAGGCGTAGGCGGCGAACCAGTTGGAGTTGTCCCCGTAGAGGACGACCGTGGTGTCCTCGGCGATGCCGAGGCGCTCCATGAGGTCCTCGAAGTCGTCCTTCGAGAGCAGGTCCCGCTCGACCTGGTCCCGGAGGTCGGCCTCCCAGTCGAGGCCGATGGCGCCGGGCGCGTGGCCCTCCTCGTCGTAGACCTCGGTGTCGACGTCGACCTCGAGCAGCCGGTAGTCGGCGTCGTCGCTCTGGAACTCGTCCAGGTGGTCCTCGACCCAGTCGGCGGAGACGAGGACGTCGGATTTCGCGTAGTTACTCATAGTACGGTCGAACCGTAAACACACCAGCCCCATTAAGCTGGCATTCTCGGCACGTTCGGCCACGCCTCCCGGTCCGCGGCACATATCGCCGGTTTCTCTCACCCGCGTTCACCGGGAGTCGAGACCAACGTCCGACTTACCTAGTGACTGGTGAGGAGCAGCTATCGGCCCGCCGACAGAGGTTGCGGCCAATATATCCGGTACCTTCGACCGGCTGCGAGTGAACGCATTGAAGCCCTCCGGCCGGAAAACCGAACCATGAGCGACGCAGTGGTCCCGGCGGCGTGGGTGGTCGACCGCCTCGATTCGGTCGCGGTGGTCGACGTCCGCGACGCCTGGGAGTACGACGGCATCGGTCACCTGCCCGGCGCGGTGAACGTCCCCTTCGACAGCTTCCGCTCGGATGAGGCCGGCGAGGCGGGCATGCTCCCCGGTGCCGACCGCTTCGCCGAACTCTGCTCCGAGGCGGGTATCGGGAACGACGACGAAATCGTCGCCTACGACGACACACACGGTGTCTTCGCCGCCCGGTTCCTCGTGACCGCGGAGCTGTACGGTCACGACCCCGCGAAGCTCCACCTCCTCGACGGCGACTACTCGTCGTGGAGCCGCGAGCACGAGGTGAGCAAGGACGAGCCCGATCCGAGCCCCACGGAGTACGAGACCTCGTTCCGGACCGACGGCCCGCTCGTGGAGCTGTCGGTCGTGGAGGACGCCCTCGACGACGACGGGACCGTGCTGGTCGACACCCGCGAGGAGTGGGAGTTCGAGGAGGGGCACATCCCGGGCGCGGTCCGGGTCGACTGGCGGGAACTCGTCGACGACGAGACGCGCGGCCTGCGACCGGAGTCCGAGATCCGGGAGCTCCTCGAGAGCCGCGGGGTCTCTCCGGACCGGCGCGTCCTGCTGTACTGCAACACCGCCCGGCGCATCAGTCACACGTACACGGTCCTGCGGCACCTCGAGTACCCCGACCTGGCGTTCTACGAGGGGAGCCTCACGGAGTGGCAGCGCGAGGGCGGCGACCTCGAGACGAGTTCCTGACCGGAGTCCGCCGGCGGTGACTTCGATACTCGACTCGAAACCGGCAGAAACGACTCTCGACTAATAGACGTAACGGCGGTAACAGCTCCTTACCTGTACGGAATGGTTTCCCTCCCTAGTGGTCTCTCACCAGTAGAGACGGGCGACCCGATCGCCCGCGACCGGACAGGAGACCATGAACAGACGGCGATTCCTCGGGGCGACTGCGGCGGTTACGACCGGCCTACTCGGCAACTCCTTCGCGAGCCGGAACGCCGGGATCGGCATCGGCAGCGGCGTGGCCCGCGCGGCGAGCGGCGACACGGTTCCGTCCCGCGCGACCGACGTTGGCGGTCGGGTGGCCGCCGTCGACGGCGCCACCGTGACCGTCGACCTCGTCGCCCGGGACGCGGCGGGACCGACCCGCGCGGCCGTCGTGCGCCGGGAGTACCCCGACGGCGACGTGATCGCAGACGGTCACTCCGAACCCGTCCAGTTACCGGAGCCCGGCGCCTCGGCGACCGTCGACGTCGAGATTCCCTACGGGGGCTACGAGTCGGGCCGCTGGTTCTACGAGGTTTACACCGTCGACGACGCCGGGAGCCTCGCGTACCTCTGTGAGTCGGCGCCGTACCGGTGGCGACAGCGCGCCGAGTACGGCGCCGACCGCGCGGAGCGCGTCACCGGCGGCCAAGAGCCCATTCAGGGACCCAAGTTCGGTCGACGGATGGCCGGCAACGACTACCGGCTCCGCTACCGGTGGCACGACTCCGCCGACCGCGACTGGGACCTCCAGTATCGCCTCCGCCGGTCGGTCCACGAGGCGGCCGTCGCCCGGGAGCGGGGGTACGCGAAGACGTTCGAGGAATCCCAGACGAACCCGTACGCCCGCGACCTCGCGTCCGCCATCTCGTCCGACGCCGTCGTCGAATCCGACGACACGGAGTCGGAGACCACCGCAGCCGACCTGCCGGCGGCGGAGTGGTTCGACCTCGTCGTCAGGTTCGTCCAGGGGCTCCGCTACTCGCGGGACGTCACCACGCTGGGCAGGTACGACTACAACCGGACCGTCGAGGAGACGCTCGTCGCCGGCGTCGGCGACTGCAAGGACAAGACGCACCTCCTCGCGGGGCTGCTCGGCGCGCCGCCGCTGTCCTGCGAGACCGCGATGCTCTTCCAGCCGGCCCACGTCCTGATCGGCGTCGCGTCAGCAGACGTGCCAGACAGGTACGACGACCGCGAGCGACTCGACCTCGGCGGTCGGGAGTTCGTCCCCGTCGACGGTTCTATCCGGTTCGACGTCGGCGACTACCCGGACGCGCCCGTCACCGCGGCCTACGGCGATGACGGGTGGATCCACTACGACGTCGGCGCCATCGGGAGCGGGCTGGACCGCAACCTCAACGACTGGTTCGAGCAGAACGTCGCGAACTAGAACGGTCCGCTATCGTCGACGTTCATCGGTTCGACGGCCTCGTCTGCCGTAGCGCGGCGCCGGGGTCGTTCGGACAGGGAGAAGGATTGCTCGCGGCCGAGCAGCAGGTACAGGAGAGACCCCAGGATGGCCCCGCCGAAGCGACGACGAGCGCCCACAGCACCGCACTCTGTGAACTGTTCTGCCAGGCGTCCCAGAACACGAGACCACCGACCACGACGCGGCAGAACACCACTACCAGGAGGAAATCGGATATCACACCGTTTCCTACCAGGATATTGTATAATAGTATTACGCCACGATTAGTAGAAAAAGAAGATGATCTATCCGAACGCCTCGAAGGGCTCGCCGCAGGCGTTACAGAAGTGCATCGACCGGCAGAGCGACGGCCCCTTCGGGTGCTCCCGTTCGGTGTTGGTCGAGCCGCAGTAGGGACACTCGGCAGATTCAGACTCCTCGTCGACGTCGACGGAGGGGTCCAGCCGCCGCCTCATACGCTCACCCCGAACTCTCTGAGCGCCGTTCGGCCGTCCTCGGTCACCAGTTCGAGGTTCCACTCCGGGCTCCAGACCAGTTCGACCGCTGCACTGTCGACTCCGTCGGCCCGCGCCGCGGCTCGCCGGACGTCCTCCTGCAGGTAGTCCCGCGCCGGACAGCCCGTGTAGGTCAGCGTCATCGTCACGGTAGCGTGCCCGTCCGCGACGTCGACGCCGTAGATCAGCCCGAGGTCGACGACCGAGATGGGCATCTCGGGGTCCTCGACTTCGTAGAGTTCCTCGAAGACGGCGGCTTCCGCACCGGTCGCGCCGTCGCCGGTGGCCGGGAGGTCCTCGGGGTCGGGCCCGCGTTCGTACTCCGTGTACGCGCAGTACGACGGCGCGTCCGGTACCTCGACCGGGTCCGCGTCGGGTTCAGACATCGGCCTCGTCCGGGTCGGGCATGAGCGAGGGCGCCTCGCTCCGTCCGAGCTGCCGGTACGTGAACGTGAACTCGTCGTAGAGAGATTCCCAGGCGTCGGTGTGCGTCCCGTCGCGGCCGCGCTCGTCCGGGAGCAGCGCATCGTACTCTCCGCCCGGCACGTCGAGATCGAGTCCCGTCAGGAACGACGTGACGATGGCCCGCCAGTCGTCCCGCAGGTCCGCCAGCGGGTCAGGTCGGACCCCGAGTTCGATGACGTCCGATTCGTGCTCGGTAGGTTCGAACATCGTGAGGGCGTGCGGGAACAGCCGGTCGAGGGCGTCCTGCAGCCGGCGGCGCCCTTCGGCGGCTTCGCCGCCTCCACGGGACCCCTCCGGCGTCCCGCCATCCTCCGAGAGCCGTTCCAGCCAGTTGTGGGCGTGCTCGCGGTGGTAGTCCTCCTCGCCGAGGACCTTCCCGACGCGGTCGGCGATACGGGGGTAAGTCGTCCCCTCGAGGGATTCGAGCCGCAGCCGCTCGTAGGTGTCGTAGAGGTAGCCGCGCACGACGCAGTCGGCCCAGTCACCGGTCTCGAAGGGCCGTTCGACGAGCGTCGCGTGCCGGAAGTCCGACGGGTCCCGTTCCCATACGAGGTCGACCTGGTCGTAGCCGAAGTCCTCCAGCAGGTCGTACCACAGTCTGGCGTGGCCGAGTTCGTCCTGGGCGATGTTGGCCACGCCGATGTCGGATTCGAGCGTCGGCCCCCGGACCTGCCACTCGGTGTACCGCTCGGCGAGAACGAACTCGTCGTCGGCGAGACACCGGAGCTCCGACTCGACGGCGGCTCGCTCCCGCTCGGAGAGGTCGTCCGGGCCGCCGAGGGACGCTTCGCCGGTCCGGGTCATTCGTCCACCCCGGCGAGGTCGCGCTCGGCCTCCTCCTGTTCGCGCTGGCTGGCCTCGATCTCCTCGGCGAACGTCTCGTCGGTGTTGTAGTTCGTCGCCCAGCGGTACTCCTTCTGGGTGGTGCCGCCCATCGCGACGCCCTGTTCGTCGGCGTGGACCTCCTCGATGTCGTCCCGTGGGACGACCCAGAGGCTGTTGGCGGGCTTCCGGCGCGCGTGCATGATCTGGGCGTACTGCCTGGCGAGTTCTGCGTTCGGCGCGTGGACGTCGCCCACGTGCGTGTGGTAGTCCTTCTTCTTGGCCTGTCGGAACACTTCCCACTTCATGGTCAGTCGTCCGCCGCCGCAGGGTCGACCCCACCCTGCTGGGGTGTCTCGATGGCGTCGCGGACCCACTCGACGGCGTCCTGGGCCCGCCGGCGCTTCTCGATCTGTCCGACGCCGGTCGGGTACTCGTTGGCCGCGACGGTGAAGAACTCCTCCCAGTCGAGGTCCTCCTCGTAGACCTCGTAGTAGTCGTCGTCCTCGTGGTACTCGACGCGAGGGTACTCGGGCAGTTCGAGCCCGTACTTCTCGGCCTTCGGGACGTAGGCGTTGAGGAAGGCGTTCCGCAGGTCGTCGTTGGTCATCGTCTTCAGCCCGACGGCCATCGAGAAGTCGCCATGGGTCGACTGGTCGTCGGTCGGCCCGAAGAACTGCAGGATGCGCGGCCACCACCTCTCGAAGGCCTCCTGGAGGCGCTCCTGGTCCTTGCGGCTGCCCGTCGCCAGCGTCCGCAGGATGTCCTCGCCGTGTTTGATGTGGAAGCCCTCCTCGAAGCAGATCTTGTCGATGGCGTGGGCGTACGGCTCCCACGACGTCCGCTTGAGCGTGGCCTGCCGACGCATCGCCGCGCCGTCGACGAAGAACATGATCATCGGCAGCTCGTACCAGTCGTCCAGCGGGTAGTGGAAGCAATTGAGGAACTTCCCCTCCCCGTTCTCGAGTTCGGCCAGCATCTCCTCGCGCGTCTTCACGCCGAGCTCCTCTGCGGCGCGGTACAGTAGCTGGCCGTGGCCGATCTCGTCCTGGACCTGCGCGCTCACGGCAAGTTTCCGGTCCAGACTCGGTGCCTGCCGGATGAACGGCCGCTCGATGTACGCGCCCATGATCTCGGAGTTCGCGTGGAACTGGATCATCCGGGTCGCCGCCTCGCGGTACTCCCGGGGCATCTCGTCGCCGGGACCGAACTCCCGCGGCCCGGCCCGTTCCGTGACGGTCTCTACGTCCATACCTCGTTCTAGTGTGACGCGTTCACATACCCCTTTCCCACCACATAGAGAGGTACTAAATACTCCAGCGGTACCGAAAGACGCGGTATCGGGCTGTCCTGACGACGAAAGTCGAGTTATCGACGACGACCGCGATTACCGACAACCTCCTGAAAGGCTACCACGGCTGTCGGCGCTGCGTTCGCGCTGCTGCTGGATTGATGACCCGACGGGAGCTATCGACCGCTTCGATTCCCGCCCCGGTCGTTCCGGTCGTTCTGCCGGCGCTGATCCCGCCGGGGCTGCTGGCCCTGGTTCTGTTGGCTTTGCGACTGCTGGCCCCGCGACTGCTGGTTCTGCGACTGTCGGTTCTGCTGCTGATGGCCGCCCTGCTGGTGTTGCTGCCCGGTCTGTCTGTTCCCCTGGTTCTGCTGGTGATTCCGCTGTTGGTGCTGGCCCTGCTGCTGTCGTCGGCCTTGCTGCTGGTGAGACGCCTGGGAGTGCTGTTGTCGACCCTGGTTCTGCCGTCCAGCCTGCCGCTGTCCGCCCTGCTGGTGTCCTCCCTGTCGTTGTCCGCCCTGCTGCTGGTTCTGTGGGTGATTCTGTCGATTGGACTGCTGGCGCTGGCCGCGGTTCTGTTGTTGCTGCTGGCCGCGGTTCTGTTGATGATGCTGGCCATGGTCCTGTTGTTGATGCTGACCCCGGTTCTGTTGTTGGCCCTGGTCGTACTGCTGGCGGTGATCCTGCTGTCTTCGCTGCCCCTGGGGCTGCTGGTCCCGATTCTGCTGGTGCTGCCCCGCGTTCGGATGGTCGGGGTGGTTCTGCTGGTCGCCGGGGGTGGTCTGTTGCTGGGTGTACTCGTGGAGTCGCTCGGACTGCTGGTCGTACTCCTGGGTCCGGTCCGAGTGGTGTTCTCGACCGCGTCCCTCCCCAACCTGCCGGTCGCCCTCCCCATACTGGTCGGGGTTCGCCTTCTCGCTCACGTTCCCGTGGCGGACGCCCTGGTCGCCGTGCTGGCCGCCCTCCTGGCCCTGGCGGTTCGTCCGGTGGCCCTGCTCGCCGCCGGGCGCGCCGACCCCGCGCTGGGGGTGGTCGTCGACCGGGTCCGTGCCCTGCAGCTTCCCGCCGTGGTGCTCGCCCTGGTGGGCGTTCTGCTGGTTCTGGTCGCCGCGCCGCTGCTGCTGGTTGCTGTGGGCCTCGTACTGCCGTTGCTGGTCGCCCTGTGCGTCCTGGCGCTCCTCGTCCCGCCGTCGGTCGTTTCGTACCATGAATAGCTCCCCTCGAGGCCGACCGTCGCCGAAGGGCTGCGGAGCGACGGAGACCTCGTCCGAACTCGGCGACCGTCAGGGGTGTCGATTCTGCTTGCGGCTGCAACCGACGGCCCAGCCTGGGGCTCAGAGTGCCGTGTGGATTCGTCCGCTCTCGCACATCGGGCAGTCGACGTCGTTCGGGTTTGGCGCCTGTGACTCGAACTCGTTCCCGCAGTTCTCGCACTCGTAGCGGTACGTCTCGTCGTCCTCGTCGCCGACGAGCGACCTGACTTTCTCGACCAGGCTCATGTCTGCCGGTCTCTCACAGCGACACTCAAGTCCCGGTGTACGTTCACGGACCACGCGGCGGTAAGTAGCCGTTACCGGTCGGTGGCCGCGGACACGAGCGGTCGACGTTCAATCGTCCCGCCGCCTGAAGAGGAACTTCATGTCGCCCTCGAAGACCGACTCGCCGTCCTGGTTGGTCATCGTCGTGTCGATCTCGACGTAGCCGGCGTCGTCGCGGCTCTCGAGCTCCCGCTTCTCCGTGCACTCGTACTCCGCCGAGAGCGTGTCGCCGATGAAGACGGGGTTCGGGACGTCCATGTAGTTCATCCCGAGGAAGGCGACGACGGTCCGCTCGACGACGCCCGTCCGCTGGAACAGCCCCGTCGCGAGGATGAACGTCATCGGGCCCTGGGCGATGCGGGCGCCGAAGGGGCCGTCCTCGGCGTACTCCCGGTTCGTGTGGAGCTCCGTCCAGTCGCCCGTGAACATCGAGTGGAAGACGAAGTCGGTCTCGGTGATCGTCCGACCGGCGCTCTCGAAGGTCTTCCCGACGGCCATGTCCTCGAAGTGGTGGGGCTCGTAGCTGTACGGCATGCCGTGGCAATGGTTCGGAATTGCCGTAATATTTTCCCGAAGTGGAAGTTCCTCACACAGCCTTCCGATTACAATATCGAGAGCCCTATCGACAGATTCGACGGGTCCGGCGTTTCCCTCGGCCGGCTCATCCCCTACGAACCCATGTGGTAACTACGGTTTTGTCGCCGCTCTCGATGCCTGGGGCATGTCGTCACCCGACGAAGTAGTCGTCGTTCACGTCCGTCTGCCCGAGGACCTCGTCGCCGACGTGGACCGGTTCCGACGTCGGTCCGCCCACGAGGACCGATCGTCGGTCGTCTCGACCGCCCTCGATCGGTTCGCCGACGAACCGTGATCACTCCTCGTGATCGTAGGACTCGCGAGCCGCGTCCGCGGTCAGTTTTTCGAGTCGCAGGTCGCGCTCGATGGCCATCGCATCCCGCTCTGCTGGGTCCCCGTAGCCGCCCGCGCCAGGCGTCCGGAGACTGACTACGTCGCCGGCGTCTAGCTCGTGCGTCGACTTGCCGTCGACGCGCTCCTCGGCCCCATCTCCGCTCTGCCGCACGACGAAGGTCTCTCCCGTCGCGCCGGGCTCGCCCCCCTCCAGGCCGTAGGGCGCGTGTCGCTGTCTGTCGGCCAGCAGGCTGCAGACGGCGTCGGTCCGGACCTCGATGTCCCGCCGCAGCCCGAGTCCGCCGCGGTACTCGCCGGCGCCGCCCGTGTCGGGTCGCAGCGCGTACCGTCGGACGCGCAAGGGGTAGGCCGTCTCCAGGACCTCCGCGGGCGTGTTGAGGGTGTTGCTCATGTGGACGTGGACGGCGTCCATGCCGTCGCCGGCCGCGTGGGCGCCGAAGCCGCCCGCCTGCGTCTCGTAGAAGGCGAACGGCTCGCCCGATTCGTCCGCGCCGCCGAAGGTGACGTTGTTCATCGTCCCCTGACAGCCCGCGACGGCGCGCTCCGGGACGGCCTGGGCGAAGGCGCCCAGGACGACGTCCGTGACACGCTGTGAGGTCTCGAGGTTCCCGCCGACGACGGCGGCCGGCGGGTCCGGGTTGACGACGGTCCCGGATGGGGCGTCGATCTCGATCGGTCGGTAGCAGCCGGCGTTCGGCGGTATGTCCGGGTCGGTCACCGCCCGGACGGCGTAGTACGTCGCCGACGCGGTGACCGCGGCGACGGCGTTGATCGGTCCCTCGGTCTGGGGGGCGGTCCCGTCGAAGTCCACGAGCACGGAGTCGCCGTCGACCGTGACTCGGGCGACGACCGGAAGGTCCTCGTTCCCTCGCCCGTCGTCGTCGAGGGCGTCCTCGAATCGGTACTCGCCGTCGGGAATCTCGGCCAGTTCGGCGCGCATCCGGCGCTCGGAGTAGTCCTGGATCTCGGTCAGCGCGTCCGACAGGGTGTCGAAGCCGTAGCGGTCGACGAGTTCCTCGAACCGCTCGGCGCCGGTCTCGTTGGCCGCCACCTGCGCCCGGAGGTCGCCCCGGCGCTCCTCGGGCGTCCGGACGTTGCGCTCGATGAGGTCGTAGACGGCCGCGTTCGGGGCGCCGCCCTCCCGGAGCTTGACCGGCGGGATTCGGAGCCCCTCCTGGTAGATCTCCGTCGAGTCGGCGCCGACGCTACCGGCGGTCGCGCCGCCGACGTCGGCGTGGTGGGCGCGGTTGGCGGTGAACGCCACCAGGGTCCCGTCGTGGAAGACGGGGGACACGAGCGTCAGGTCCGGCAGGTGTGCGCCCCCCTCGTAGGGGTCGTTCAGCAGGACCGCGTCGCCCGGCTCGAGGTCGGCCGGCGGGAACGCCTCCAGCGCCGCCGCCACCGAGAAGGGCATCGCGCCGAGGTGGACGGGGAGGTTCTCGGCCTGTGAGACGAGCGTGCCGTTCGCGTCGAACAGCGCACACGAGCAGTCCTTCCGCTCCTTGATGTTCGGCGAGTAGCTCGTCCGCACCAGCGTCGCGTTCATCTCCTCGCAGACCGCGGCGCAGGCGTTCCGGACGACCTCGAGGGTGACCGGGTCGACAGCCTCGCCGGCATCGCTCCGGTCGCCGCTCATCCGCCCACCTCCAGGCGGAGCGTCCCGTCCGATTCGACCGAGAGCGCGTCGTCGGGTCGCACGACGACGGTGCTCTCGGACCCCTCGACGACGGCCGGACCGTCGAGCGCCGCGCCGGTCGGGAGCGCCTCGCGCGCGTAGACGGGCGCCTCCCGATCCCGGTCGAAGCCGACCGTCCGGGTCTCCCGGATCGCGTCGTCGGGGTCGCCGGAGACGGTCGGCGGGTCCAGTTCCGGCGGGTCGACGACGCCGCGCGTCCGGACGCGGACGGTCACCAGTTCCAGCGGTTCGCCCGGCGCCGCATGCCCGTACCGCGCCTCGTGGCGCTCGTGGAACCGCTCGGCGACCGCGTCGAGCTCAGCGGCGTCCAGTTCGGCGGGGACGGGAATCCGGAGGTCGAACGACTGGCCCGCGTAGCGGAGGTCGACGTACCGCTCGTGTTCGACGGGGAGTCCTCCGGGGACCCGCCCGGCACCGTCGGCCTCGAACTCCCCGAACGTCTCCTCGAGTTCGCCCGGATCGACCTCGCGCCAGGGGCGTACCCGCGAGGTGGACCGATCGTAGGTGAGGTCCGAGACGAGCAGCCCGAGCGCCGAGAGGACGCCCGCCGCCCGCGGGACGAGCACCTCCGGGACGCCCACGTCGGCGGCGACGCTGGCCGCGTGCAGCGGTCCGGCGCCGCCGAAGGCGACCAGAGCGAATTCCCGGGGGTCGTAGCCGCGCTCGACGCTGACGACGCGGAGCGCCCGCGCCATGTTCGCGTCGGCGACCTCAAGGACGCCGCGGGCGGCCTCCCTGGGTCCGGCGCCGAGTTCCTCGCCCAGGCTCTCGAAGACGGCCCGCGTCTCGTCGATGGCGCCGCCCACGTCGCCGAGGAACGACCCGGGATCGATCCGGCCGAGGACGCAGTGGGCGTCGGTGATCGTCGGCTCGCTGCCGCCGCGGCCATAGCAGATCGGTCCCGGGTCGGCGCCGGCCGAGCGGGGGCCCACCCGCAGGGCGCCGCCGTCGTCGAGCCACGCGACGGACCCGCCGCCCGACCCCACCGTGTGGACGTCGACCATCGGGACGGCGACGGGGTAGTCGCCGACGGTCACGTCCGTCGCGACGCGGGGGTCGCCGTCCTCGACGAGCGAGACGTCGCAGGAGGTCCCGCCCATGTCCATCGTCAGGACGTCCTCGCGGCCGAGGCGCCCGGCGACGTGGGCGGCGCCGCGGACGCCCGCCGCCGGCCCGGAGAGCAGCGTCTCGACGGGGCGGCGGCGCGCGGTCCTCGCGTCCACGATGCCGCCGTTCGAGGCCATGACCCGGAGCGACGCCGTCACGCCCACCTCGGACAGGTCGCCGTCGAGCCGCCCGAGGTAGTCGTCCACTACCGGACGCAGCGCAGCGTTGAGCGCCGTCGCCAGCGTCCGCTCGTACTCGCGGATCTCGGGGAGCAACGCCGAGGAGCGGGAGACACTGTCGACGCCGGACTCCCGGAGGACGTCGCCGACCAAGCGTTCGTGGTCGGCGTTCTCGAAGGAGAACAGCAGGGAGACGGCGACGCTGTCGGCGTCGATCTCGTCGGCGACCGCGCGGACGGCCTCCCTGTCGACGGGCTCGAGTTCCTCGCCGCGCTCGTCCAGCCGGCCCGGGACCTCGTAGCGTCGGTCCCGCGGGACGACCGGCGCGGGCTTCGAACCGTGGAGGTCGTAGATGTCGGGGCGGTCCTGGCGACCGATCTCGAGGACGTCGCGGAACCCCGCCGTCGTCACGAGCGCGGTCTCGGCCCAGTCGCGTTCGAGGACGGCGTTCGTCGCGACGGTGGTCCCGTGGCCGAGGAAGTCGATCGACTCCGGCGGCGCCGTCTCCCCGACCGCCTCGACGCCCGCCCCGACGGCTCGTTCGGGTGCCTCGGGGGTCGACGCGACCTTCTCGACGTGGGCCTCCCCGTCCGATACCACCACGAGGTCGGTGAACGTCCCGCCGACGTCGACGCCGAGGCGAACCTCGTCCATGGCCCACGCTGTGGAGGCCCACCGGCCTCAATGTTCGCATGCGAGGCCCGAAGGCCCGGACGGTGGACTCCTGCGAACCTCGGCCGGGAGAAGAGTGCTCGCTCGGATTACGAGCCGTCGCCGTCGGTGAAGACCTCGATCCAGATGATGTCGCCGTCCTGAAGCTGGTACTCCGTGGGGTCGATGTCGACGTCCCGCTCGCGGATCTGGACCTCGGTGCCGCCCTCGCCGTCGACGTACGTCTCGCCCTCGAACTCCAGGGCGTGGCTGCCGTCGCGGTTCTCGTAGGCGATGTCCGGCAGCGACGCGAGGGCCTCCTGGAGCGTCAGGCGGACGTCGTGCATGTGCCAGTAGTAGGGGTTCCCGTCGTCGTGGAAGTGGAAGTTGGCGCCCGCCGCGCCGCCGGCGTTCGCGCTCGCCTGGGAGTACTTGGGGTCGGTGAACTCGTGGCGATCCCCGTCGATCTCGAGGTAGAGGGTCCCGTGCTCGTGGAGGTCGCCCTCGGTCTCCGTCGGCGTCCCCTCGTCGTCCGTCTCGGTGTCGGTGCCGTTCTCGGTGTCGGTGCCGTTCTCGGTGTTCGTGCCGTTCTGGGTCGTCGTCTCGGTGTCGGTCGGTTCGTCGGTGCCGTTCCCGTCGCCGCCCGTCGTCCCCTCGGGCGTCTCGTCGCTCCCCGATCCGAGCATGTCCGAACAGCCCGCCAGACCGACCGCGACGGCGCTGCCGGAGAGCTGGACGAAGCGGCGACGACCGTGGTTCGACTCGGTCTCGGTCGTCGGCTCTGCGTCGTCCGTCGTGTCGTGTGACGTCATCACCTCGTCGCTCGCGAGGCCGACGGGTTACTATGCGCCAGTTAAAATTGATTAATAGACGACCAACCGGAGAGTTTCGCCGGATGCGGCGGCGGTCGCGAGGGTATCGAACCCACCGGACGGTGCCGGGACCGTGGTAGTTAATAGCGTAACTACTCTGGGTCCGACATGCGCGAAGCCCACGTCGTCGGCGCGGGTCAGTCGAAGTACGGCTCGTTCCCCGACGAGAGCTACCGGTCGCTGTTCCGCACGGCCGTCGAGAACACGATGGCGAGCGTCGACGACGGGATGGACGTCGACGAGATCGACGAGGCGGTCGTCGGGACGCTCGGCGTCGGCGGACGACAGCTCGGACTCCCGGGTCCGGCCGTCACCGAGCACGTCGGCCTCCACGGCGTTCCCGTCACGAGGGTCGAGAACGCCTGCGCCGCGTCGGGCTACGCGGTCCGACAGGCCGTCCAGGCCGTCCGCTCCGGCATGGCCGACGTGGTCCTCGCCGGCGGCGTGGAGGTGATGACCGACCTCTCGGGGGACGCCGTCCGCTACTGGCTCGGCGTCTCCGGCGAGACGGAGTGGGAGCGGATGTCCGGGACGACCTTCGCCGGCGTCTACGCCCAGATGGCCTCCGCCCACATGCGCGAGCACGGGACCACGAAGGAGCAGCTCTCCCACGTCGCCGTCAAGAACCACGACAACGGCGCGAAGAACCCCAAGGCGCAGCTCGGCTTCACCTGCACCCTGGAGGACGCCGTGAACGCCCCGGCCGTCGCCGAACCCCTGACCCTCTATCACTGCTGTCCGACGACGGACGGCGCGGCCGCCACCCTGGTCGTCAGCGAGGACGTCGTCGAGGAGTACACCGACGAGCCGGTCCGCGTCGCGGGCGTCGGCGCCGCCTCGGACAACGTCGGGCTCTTCCAGCGGGACAGCTACAACTCGGTGCCCGCCTCGCGGATGGCGGGCGACACCGCCTACGAGCGCGCCGGGATGGGCCCCGAGGACCTGGACTTCGCGGAGGTCCACGACTGCTTCGCCATCGCGGAGCTGATGTCGTACGAGGACCTCGGCTTCTGCGAGCGCGGCAAGGCCGGCGACTTCGTCGAGTCCGGCGCAACCCGGATGGACGGCGACCTGCCGGTCAACACCTCGGGGGGCCTGAAGTCGAAGGGTCACCCCATCGGCGCGACGGGCGCCGGGCAGGTCGTCGAAGCCTTCGACCAGCTGAAAGGGCGGGCAGGCGACCGACAGCTCGAGGACCCGCGGGTCGGCATGACCCACAACGTCGGCGGGTCCGGGGGCGCGGCCGTGGTTCACATCTTTGAAAAAGAGGAGGTGGACGCATGACCCGCGGCGTCCTCGCGGTCGGCGCCTACGCCCCGGCGAACCGCGTGCCGGCCGAGGCCTTCGAGGAGGCCTGGGGGAGCTTCGACGCGCCCGGCGTCGAGACCAAGGCCGTCCCGGACGCCGACGAGGACGCGTTGACGATGGGCGTCCAGGCGGCGAGGCGGGCGCTCCGCGCCGGCGACACCGACGGCCGCGACCTCGAGTTCCTCTCGTTCGCCTCCACGAATCCACCGCTGGCTGAGGAGGACCTGACGCCGCGGCTGGGCTCGTACCTGGCCGTTCCGACGGACACGACCCGGCGGACCCACACGGGCAGCACCCGCGCCGGCGCCGAGGCACTCTTCGACGCGCTGGAGGCCGACGGCCCGGCGCTCGTGGTCGTCGCGGACTGTCCGGAGGGCGAACCGGACGACAGCCGGGAGCACGCCGCCGGTGCCGGCGCCGCGGCGCTCCTGGTGGGCGACGACGCGCCGGCGACCGTCGCCGACCACGAGTCCTTCACCGATCCCAGACCGGGGACCCGCTTCCGGCAACGTGGCAGCGACGACGTCGACGGGCTGGACATCGGCACCTACGACCGCGCCGCCTTCACCGAGCCGGTCGAGGCGGCCGTCGCCAGCATCGAAGCCGACGACGACTTCGAGGCCGTCGCGCTGCAGGCGCCGAACGGCAAGCTACCCTACCGGACCAACCTGGAGAACGAAGCCATCGCGGCCGTCGAGACGGTCTCGGAGCTCGGCGACACCGCCGCCGCGAGCGTCCCGCTGTCGCTCGCCCGGGCCTTCGAGGAGGGGCACGACCGCACGCTCGCAGTCGCGTGGGGGTCGGGCGCCGGCGCGACCGCGTTCCTCGTCGAGGGGACGGCGCCCGTCGAGGCCTCGCTGGAGGGGACGAACGAACTGAACTACCCGGGATACCTCCGCCGGCGCGGCGACATCGTCGGCGAGAAGCCCGACGGCGGCGCGGCGCACGTCCCGGTGCCGACGTGGCGGCGCAGTCTCCCGCAGCGGCACCGCCACGAGTCCGGCGTCTGCCCCGAGTGCGGGGCGGTGGCGTTTCCGCCGGACGGCGCCTGCCCGGGCTGCCGCTCGCTGGTGGAGTTCGACCCCGTCGAACCCGCACTGGAGGGCACCGTCGACGCGGCGACGACCATCGGCCAGGGCGGCGCCCCGCCGGAGTTCGCCGAACAGCAGGCCCGCCAGGGCGCCTTCGGGGTCGCCGTCGTCCGGTTCGAGGCCGGGGACGGTGAGGTGTCCCTGCCGATGCAGGTGGTCGGCGACGGCGGGGCGGTCGGCGACACCGTCCGAGCGGTGCCGCGCCGCGTCTACGTCGAGGAGGACGTCCCCCGGTACGGGCTGAAGGCGCTGCCGCAGGACTAGGCGTCGGTCGCGGTCGGCTCCGGGGTGTCCTCGCCGCTGCCCGACCGGCTCTCGCTGGTGGAGCCACCGTCGCTCTCGTTTCCGGAGCCGCCGCCGCTGATGGACTCGCTCGCCGACGACGAACCCGACGAGACGCCGCGCTGTTCGACCCGCACCGACGACGGCTCGCTGTTCTCGAAGGTGAACTCGGCGACGTAGTCGATCTCGACGATACAGGTCGAGCAGGCCT
The DNA here is from genome assembly GCF_013391105.1 of Natronomonas salina. Lineage (NCBI taxonomy): Archaea > Methanobacteriati > Methanobacteriota > Halobacteria > Halobacteriales > Natronomonadaceae > Natronomonas > Natronomonas salina. Next base: position 187,338 of record NZ_CP058335.1, on the reverse strand, counting down.
CGCCCTCCTCGCTGCCGTCGACGCTCTCGACTTCGACGTAGAGTTCGTCCGCTTCGGAATCGTACTCGGCCGTGACCAGTTCGGCCGTGTAGCAGCCGTTCGAACCGTCCAGGGTGCCCTCGACGGTGACGACGCCGTCGGACTGGGTGACGTCGTGGCCGCCGTAGTCGTCGCCGCACTCCACGCGCCGGACCTCGAAGTACTCGTCGACGAGACGGGGCTCGTCGGACGTCGCGGTCGGCGACGGCGTCGGTTCGTCGGTCGGGCTCGGGTCCGGCTGGTCGCCCGTCCCGTCGTCGAGGCAGCCGGCGATTCCGGTCGTCGTCGCGGCCGCGGCGGCCGCGAGGAGGGCTCGTCGTCTCACGACCGGGCCTTCCCCGGGAGAGACAAAAGAGGTGCCGGACGTTCAAACGGCTCTTTGACACTCATCGGGGGATTCATCTGACGCGGCAGCGAGCGGTCGGGCATGCATCCACGCGCCAGAGAGTTCGCCGAACGGGCCGCCGACGAACACGGCTTCGAGGTCGACGTCCACGAGTTCCCGGAGGGGACCAAGACCGCAGCGGACGCCGCCGCCGCCGTCGGCTGCGACGTCTCGGAGATCGCCAGCGGCATCGTCCTGTCGGCCGGCGACGACCTGGTAGTCGTGGTCACCAGCGGCGCCAACCGCGTCGACACCTCGAAGGTCGCCGACCTGCTCGGCGTCGAGTCCGGATCGGTGTCGATGGCCGACGCCGGCGACGTCAAGGCGACCCTGGGGTGGTCCATCGGCGGGGTGCCGCCGTTCTGCCACGACGGCGACGTCCCGGTGTTCCTCGACGAGACGCTCGCCGACCACGACCGGGTCTGGGCGGCGGCCGGGACGCCGGAGGCCGTCTTCCCAATCGACCCCGACCGGCTCCGGGATATCGCTGGCGCCACCGTCGCGGACGTCGCCGAGTGACGCGTCGTTAACAACGAGCGTCGGTATACGTGGACAGATTATTAAATCTGAGAACTTCGATAATAACGCTTTTACTCGGTCGGGGGCAACTGGTGTCCATGCAACCGACCCGGCGGCAGGTCATCGGCGGCGCGGCCGGTCTGGCCGCCGGCGCCGCGGGCTGCGTCGACGGCATCGGCGGAACCTCGGAGGGCGAACGCGAGGACGTCGCCTACACCGCGTTCTTCACCCTCGAGCAGTTCGCCGACGCCGTCGCCGGCGACGCCCTCGACGTCGAGAACCCGATCCCGGTGGGCGAACTCGGCCACCACTACGAGGTGAGCACCCAGGCGCAACTGGAGGTCGCCCGCTCGCGGGCCTTCGTCTACGTCGACCTCCCGGGGTTCCAGCGCTGGGCCGTCGACACCGCGAACAACCTCGGGGAGAACCACGAGGAGGTCGTGCTCGTCGACGCCACCGAGGGCGTCGACCTCCGGGACGCCAGTCACGGCAGCGGCGACGAGGGAGGCGGCCACGAGGAGAACGGGAGTCACGACGGGGGAGACGGCGGCCACGACCACGGCGACTTCGACCCGCACTTCTGGCTGGACCCCGTCCGCGCCGCCGCCTGCGTGGAGACGATCCGGAACGGACTCGTCGAGGCTGACCAGAAGCGCGCGGAGGCCTACGAGTCGAACGCCGAGCGGTACCTCGACGAGCTCTCCGCGCTCCACGAGCGGTTCACGACCCAGCTCCAGGAGCGAGAACTCGACACGGTCGTCGTCGCGAGCCACGACTCCTTCGGCTACCTCGCCGACCGCTACGACTTCGAGGTCCACTCGCCGGTCGGCGTCTCGCCGAACGCCGAGCCCGGGTCCACGGAGATTCGCGACACCATCGACGTCGTCGACGAGAACGAGGTCGACGTCGTCCTCTACGACGCCTTCGAGTCGGAGAACCTCGCGAAGACGGTGGTCGCCGACTCGAGCGCCGAGAAGACGATGCCCCTGTCGTCCCTCGCCGGGACGACCGACGAGTGGCACGAGAACGACTGGGGGTACGTCGAACAGATGCTGGAACTGAACCTGCCCGCCCTGAAGGCGGCGCTGAAGGTCCGATGACCGACGCCGTCCGCGTCGAGGACGTCTCGTTCGCCTACGGGGACACCCCCGCGCTGCGCGACGTCACCCTCACGATCGAGGACGGCGAGTTCCTCGGGCTCATCGGCCCCAACGGCTCAGGGAAGACGACGCTGCTGAACGTGATGCTCGGCCTGATCGAACCCGACGAGGGCACCGTCGAGCTGTTCGGCGAGCCGATCGACGCGTTCGACGACGGCCACCGCATCGGCTACGTCTCCCAGAAGTCCACGGAGAAGGGCGGCGCCATGCCGGTCACCGTCGCGGAGGTCGTCGAGATGGGCCGGTACGCACACGCTGGGTCGGGGCGGCTCTCGGCGGCCGACCGGCAGGCCGTCCAGAAGGCGCTGGCCCGCGTCGACATCACGGACCTCGCCGACCGGAAGATCAGCACCCTGTCCGGCGGCCAGCAGCAGCGCGCCTACATCGCGCGGGCCCTGGCCAGCGACGCCGACCTGCTGGCCCTCGACGAGCCGACCGTCGGCGTCGACGCCGAGTCCCGCGACCGCTTCTACGGCCTGCTCGACGAACTGAACGCGGAGGGGATCACCATCGTCCTCATCGAGCACGACATCGGCGTCGTCACCGACCGCGCCGGCCGCATCGCCTGCATCAACACCGAGCTGTTCCACCACGGCGACCCCGAGTCGTTCCACGAGAGCGACGCCCTGGAGCGCGCCTACGGCTCGACTGGACAGGTCGTCGGCCACCACCACTGATGGCGGGGAACGCACTCGCGGTCCGGCAGGCGCTCGTTCGGGCGGGCATCGCCGTGACGGCGCTGCTGGCCGCGGTCTCGACGCTCTACCTGCTGGGGACGTTCCTCGAGGCCCACGGCCCCGGCCCGCTGGGTGCCCTCGGCGAGGTGCTCGCATCGACGCTCGTCACCCTCGGGTACGCCGCCGGGCTCCTCGCCGGGACCGACGTGCTGCAGTTCCGGTTCGTCTGGAACTCCCTGGCGACGGGCGTCCTCATCGGCGTCGTCGGGCCGCTCGTCGGCACCTACGTCGTCCACCGGGAGATGGCGCTCATCGGCGAGACGCTCGCCCACACCGCCTTCGCCGGCGTGGCCTTCGGGCTGTTCTTCGCCGCCTCGACGGGCTGGTCGGCGCCCGTCCTCCTGCCGGCGCTCGTCGCGGGCGTCCTCGGGGCCTTCGCCGTCCAGTGGCTCACCGAGCACACCGACGCCTACGGCGACGTCCCCATCGCCATCATGCTCACCGGCTCGTTCGCGCTGGGGACGATCGTCATCAGCGTCGGCGGCGGCTTCTCGGGACTGAACATCGAGAGCTACCTGTTCGGCAACGTCGGCTTCGTCACGCCGGACGGCGCCTGGCTGATGGGCGCGCTGTCGGCCATCGTCGTCGCCGTCGTCGCCGCTCGCCACAAGCAACTGCTGTTCATCACCTTCGACGAGCAGGCCGCCCGCGTCGCCCAGATCGACGTCGGCCGTCACAACACCCTGCTGATCGTCCTCACGGCGCTCGTCGTCGTCGGCGCGATGCAGGTCCTCGGCATCGTCCTCGTCGCCGCGCTGCTGGTCGTGCCCGTCGCCGCCGCCGCCCAGGTCGCCGCGAACTTCCGGGAGTCGCTGTTCCTCGGCGTCCTCTTCGGCGAGGTCTCGGTCATCCTGGGGATGATCGCGGCGTTCGCGCTGAACTCGCCGGCCGGCGGCACCATCGTGATGATCGCCATCGCCATCTACGTCCTCGCCGTCGCCGCGACCTCGGGGGGCTCCGCCGCCATCTCGACGCACTGATTCGTCGCCGACGCGAGCCCCGGACGGCGGCCAAATGCGGGGCGTCGCCCACCTATTTACCGCGCGGGTTCGAAGCCACCGCCGATGAGCGAGCTCTCGGGGTTGTTCGCCCCACGGCGCGTCGCTGTCGTCGGAGCGACGGAACGCGAGGGCGCGATCGGGCGAGTCGTGATGGAGAACCTGCTCGCCGACTTCGAGGGCGAGGTGGTCCCGGTGAACCCCTCGGCCGACCGGCTGTTCGACCGGCCGTGTCACGACAGCGTCGCCGGGACCGGCGCCGACCTCGCGGTCGTCGTGGTGCCCGCCGACGTCGCCCTCGACGTCGTCGAGCAGGCCGGCGAGGCGGGCATCCGGAACGTCGTCGTCATCACCGCCGGCTTCGGCGAGTCCGGCAGCGACGGGACCGGTCGCGAGCAGCGGCTGGTCGAACTCGCCGAGGAGTACGACCTGAACCTCCTGGGGCCGAACTGCGTCGGCGTCATCTCGACACCGTCGGGACTCAACGCCACGTTCGCCCCGCGGAACGCCCTGCCCGGCAGCATCTCCTTCATGAGCCAGTCGGGGGCCTTCATCACGGCGGTGCTCGACTGGGCCGGCGACCGCGACATCGGGTTCAAGGACGTCGTCTCGCTCGGCAACAAGGCCGTCCTCGACGAGACCGACTTCGTCGAGGCGTGGGGCGAGGACCCCGACACGAGCGTCGTCCTGGGCTACCTCGAGAGCATCCAGGACGGCGCCGAGTTCGTCCGGACCGCCCGCGAGGTGACGGCGGAGACGCCGGTCGTCGTGGTCAAGTCCGGCCGGACGGAGGCGGGCGCTCACGCGGCCGCCTCCCATACCGGTGCGATGGCCGGCAGCGAGGCGGCCTACGAGGCCGGGCTCCGACAGGCCGGCGTCATCCGCGCGGAGTCGGCCGAGGAGCTGTTCGACTACGGCGCGATGCTGGCCAGCCAGCCGGTCCCCGACGCCGACGGCGTCGCGGTCGTGACGAACGCCGGCGGCCCGGGTGTGATGGCGACCGACGCCGTCGGCGACTCCGGCGCCGAACTGGCTTCCCTCTCCGAAGAGACCCGCGACCGACTCGCGGAGGTCCTCCCCGACACCGCCGACGCGTACAACCCGGTCGACGTCATCGGCGACGCCCCGACCGAGCGGTTCACTGACGCCCTCGACGTGGTGCTGGACGACCCCGGCGTCGGCGCGGCCGTCGTCATCGCCTGTCCGACAGCCGTCCTGTCGTTCGACGACCTGGCGGACTCGCTGGCGTCGTTCGCCGCGGACCGCAGCCAGCCCCTCGCGGTGAGCTTCATGGGCGGCTCCTCGGCGGAGTCGGCCAACGAGCGGCTCTCCGAAGCCGGCGTCCCGTCGTACTTCGACCCGGCTCGCGCCGTCCGGAGCCTCGACGCCCTGTACGACTACCGGGCGATCCGCGACCGCGAGTACCAGGAGCCGACGACGTTCGACGTCGACCGGGATGCGGCCCGGGACGTCCTCGAGCGGGTCGAGGAGCAGTCGGACAACCGCCTCGGCATCGAGGCGATGGGGCTGCTCGACGCCTACGGCATCCCGACCCCGGACAGCGATATCGTCGACTCGCCGGGGGAGGCACGGGAGGTCGCCGAGCGCATCGAGGGCGACGTCGTGATGAAGATCGTCTCGCCGGACATCCTCCACAAGACCGACGTCGGGGGCGTCGAGGTCGGCGTCGACGACGAGGACGTCGCGGACGTCTACGAGTCGCTGGTCACCAGGGCGCGGAACTACCAGCCAGACGCGCGCCTGCTCGGCGTGCAGGTCCAGGAGCTGGTGGACCTCGACGACGGCGTCGAGACCATCGTCGGCTCGAACCGCGACCCACAGTTCGGGCCGCTCGTTCTCTTCGGCCTCGGCGGCGTCTTCGTCGAGGTGCTGGAGGACACCACCGTCAGGGTGGCGCCGGTCTCCGGGCGCGAGGCCGCCGGGATGATCGACGACGTCGACTCGGCGCCGCTGCTGCGCGGGGCGCGGGGCCGCGAGCCCGTCGACGAGGACGGCGTCGTCGAGACGATCCAGCGGCTCTCCCAGCTCGTCACCGACTTCCCCGCCATCGTGGAACTGGACATCAACCCCCTCGTGGCGACGCCCGACGGCGTCACCGCGATCGACGTGCGACTCACCGTCGACCCAGACAAGCTATGACCGTACTCGTCACCTCACTGGAAGACAGCACAGGCAAGACCGCCGTGTCGCTGGCGCTGGCGAAGGCCGCCCAGGAGCGCGGCGAGCGCGTCGGCTACATGAAACCGAAGGGCACGCGGCTGCAGTCCGCCGTCGGCAAGACCCGCGACGAGGACCCGATGTTCGCCCGCGAACTGCTCGACCTCGACGACGAGATCCACCAGATGGAGCCCGTCGTCTACTCGCCGACGTTCGTCCAGGAGGCCATCCGCGGCCGCGAGGACGCCGACGAGCTCCGCGAGCAGGTCCGCACGCAGTTCGAGGCCCTCGCCGAGGACCGCGACCGGATGGTCGTCGAGGGCGGCGGCACGCTGACCACCGGCGGCATCGTCGACCTCACCGACGCCGACGTCGCGGAGCTACTCGACGCGACCGTCGTGCTCGTCGTCCACTACGAGGAGCCCGGCGACGTCGACGACGTCCTCGCCGCGGCCGAACTGCTCGGCGACCGCCTCGGCGGCGTCCTGTTCAACGCCGTTTCCGACGCCGCCTTCGACGCGTTGGCCACGGACGTCGTCCCGTTCCTCGAGGGCCGCGACATCCGGGTGTACGGCACCGTCCCCCGGGACGCCGACCTGGCCGGCGTCTCCGTGGCCGAACTCGCGGACGAACTCGGCGCCGACGTCCTCACCGACGACGCGCCGACCGACGGCCTCGTCCAGCGGTTCGTCGTCGGCGCGATGTCGGCCTCCGAGGCGCTCGGACAACTCCGCCGGGTCCGCGACGCGGCGCTGCTCACCGGCGGCGACCGTCCGGAGATACAGACCGCCGCCCTCGAAGCCTCGGGCGTCACCTGCCTGGTCCTGACCGGCGGCATGCGACCGCCCGAGACCGTGATCGGCAAGGCCGAGTCGGCCGGCGTGCCCGTACTACTGGTCCGGACCGACACCAAGACCACGCTCGACCGCGCCGAGGACGTCGTCCGGTCCGGACGCACCCGCGACGCCGAGACGGTCGCCCGGATGGGCGAGTTGCTCGTCGACTACGCCGACGTCGACGCGATGTTACACTGAGTCGGCGATCTGTCCATCTGTCCGTCCACGGGGAGATACCGGCAGCTCTCCGGGGTGTTCGGTACCCCGTCACAATAACGCCCATTCCGGAATACCCCGTATCGATTGGCATGGCCGACGCCTTCGGACGGATGGTTCTGGACCACCACCGCGGCGCCTACGACGGCAGCGGTCGGTACAGGAGCTACGACGGTACGACCCGCGAGGCCCATCCAGAGTGGTACTTCGGCGAGTCGTTCCCTCCGGAGACCGAGGCGGCGCTGGAGCGAGTCCGAAGAGTCGACGGTCTCGTGATAGATGCCGGTTGCGGCACCGGTTCGAAGGCGCTCGCGCTGCAACGCGACGACGTCGATGTGCTCGCGACTGACGTCAGCTCTGGCGCCCTGGCGGTCGCGACGGACCGCGGCGTCGACCGAATCGCCCGCGCCGACCTGCGTTCGCTCCCCGCCGTCGCGGACTGCATATTCCTCTCGGGAACGCAGTTCGGAATCGGCGGCACGGTCGATTCGTTCCGGTCGACCCTCCGTGGACTCGCCGCGGCGACGACCGAGGACGGACGCGTCGTCGGCGACCTGAAGGACCCTTCCGACGTCGCCGACAGTCGCATAGCCGGCCGCGACGAACTCCGGTCGTACGACCCCGATCGCGGGGTCGGCCATCGGCGCACGCGTCTGGAGTATCGGGACCTCGAGGGGCCGTGGCTCGAACTCCTCTGTCTCACCCCCGATGCGGCCCGGCGGGCGGTCGCCGAGACCGAGTGGCGGGTGACCGAGGTCGTCGAGGGGGACGGCCCGCGATACTACCTCGTGCTGGACCGGTGACGGGAGGCCGAACGACCACGACACGGCCGCGACCGGAGAATCGTGCCAGCGATTTCCGTGATTGGGATGGGGACTTCGGGATTCGTAGTATTACATCGGAGGGTCTTCCCCTACCCGTCCGTCGAACGCCGGCAGATCCGCTCCGAGTTCTCGAACGTCGTCGCGTGACTCCAGCGGCGACTCCGGCAGCGTCCACACCGGGCAGTCGCACATCCGCTCGAGTTCGTCGGGGTTGGTCCGCTCGGCCACGGATTCCCCCTCGTAGCGGTTCAGGGCGACGCCCAGAACCGATACGTCCCTGCGTCGCAGTGCCTCGACGGTGAGCGCGGTGTGGTTCAGCGTGCCGAGTCCGGACCGTGCGACCACCAGCGCCGGAGCGTCGAGGTCCGCGACGACGTCGACGATCTCCCGGCGCGGGTCGTTCGACAGCGGCACGCGGAGTCCTCCGGCACCCTCGACCACGACGAACTCGGAGTCGTCGACGGCCTCGCGGGTCTCCGACAGGAGTTCGTCGTAGCCGATGGGGTCGTCGGCCCGCCGCGCCGCGACGGCTGGAGCGAGCGGTTCGCCGTAGGTCCGCAGCCGAAGGGCCGCCGCTTCGTCGTCGCAGGCCCACCGGACGTAGTCGGCGTCGTCGTCCTCAGGGAAACCGGTCTGGGTCGGCTTTATCGCGCGGGCGTCGACGCCGTCCCGCCGGAGGCGAGCGACGATGGCGGCGGTGACGACGGTCTTCCCGACGCCGGTGTCCGTCCCGACCACGGCGATGGTCACAGGACGCCCACCTCCTCGCCTGCTTCCTCGATGGCCGCCAGACAGCGGTCTATCTCCGCGTCGGTGTGGGTCGCCTGGGGCGCCAGGCGAAGGCGGCTCGTCCCCTCCGGGACCGTCGGCGGGCGGATGGCCGGCGCGAGGATTCCCGCCTCCCGGAGGCGTTCGTCGAGCGCCACGGCTGCGTCGCGGTCGCCGACGACCACGGGCAGGACGTGGGTGTCGCCCCAGACGTCGTAGCCCATCGCCTCGAGCCCGTCCCGGACTCGGGCGACGTTCGCCCAGAGGTCGTCCCGGCGCTCGGGAGCCAGGTCCAGCGCGCGTTCCGCGGCGGCCGCCGCCGGCGGCGCCAGTCCGGTGGAGAAGACGAACGAGCGCGCGGCGTTCAGGAGGTGCTCGACGAGGGGCTCGCTCCCGGCGACGAAACCGCCCTGCGCGCCGAGGGCCTTCGAGAGGGTCCCGAGCTGGACGTCGACCCGCTCGGTGAGGTCGCGCTCGCCGACGACGCCGCCGTCGTAGACCCCCGTGGCGTGGGCCTCGTCGACCATCGTCCAGGCGCCGTGCTCGTCGGCGACGTCGCAGATGGCCGACAGCGGCGCGACGTCGCCGTCCATCGAGAAGACGGAGTCGGTGACGACGAGCCACGACTCCCCGTCGCTCGCCGCGTCGGCGCGGCGAGCCATCGCGTCGGCCAGCGAATCGACGTCGCAGTGATCGTAGACTACGACGTCGGCGCCGGAGAACCGAACCCCGTCGACGATGCTCGCGTGGTTCAGTTCGTCCGAGAAGATCACGTCCGGGTCTAGCGCGGCGATGGTGCCCACGTTCGCGGCGTAGCCCGACGAGAAGGCCAGCGCGCGTTCGGCGCCCTTCTCGGCAGCGAGGCGCCGCTCGAGCGAGCGGTGGGCGACCGTGTCCCCGACGACGAGGCGGGAGGCGCCGGCGCCAGTGCCGACGTCCTCGGCTGCGGCCGCGGCGGCCGCGGCGACGCGTTCGTCGCCGGCAAGCCCCAGGTAATTGTTCGCACCGAAGACGACGCACTCCTCGTCGAACTCGGGCGGCGCACAGCCGGGGTCAGCTGCTACGTCGGCCCGTCCTGCGACGGCGTCCAACGGCGAGAGGTCGCGCCGGAGGCCGTTCCGCTCGCGCTCGCGCAGTCGCGCCTCGAGGTCGAAGCCGTGGCCGTGCTGGAGGCTCATCGGCTCAGAACCCGGGCATCAGGTCCGCCGGGCCGAAGACGCCGTACTCGCCGGCGCGGTTCCGCCGGACGCCGGCCTTCAGGTAGCCGAGCGCCGGTCCGTTGACGTTGGCCTCCATGCTCGTCGCGTCGTCGAGGGTGAACGTATTGGTACCGACCTCACCGTCGAAGGTGCGGCCGGTGACCCGGACGGTCGTCGTCGTCGGCTTCTCGTCGGAGCGGACGTCGAGGATCCCGCCCACCGTGACGTCCTCGGCGTCGCAGATGCCGGCCCGCTCCAGCAGGACGTCGTCGGCGTGCTCCATGTCGTGGAACTCGATGACGCCGCCGTGTTCGTCGACGATCGCCTCGATCTCCTCGTCGGTGAGGTCCCGTGCCGTCTCGATGTCGTAGCCGTCGAGGTGGGCGATGTCCTCGCGGACAGTCCCCCGGTTGTCCTCGTAACCCGACTTCAGGCCGACGCCCCACCAGATCTCGACCTCGTCTATCTCGACGAACGACTGCGCGGCCAGGGCGGCGGCCCCGGTCAGGAAGCCGGGCGTCGCGCCCGCGCCGCAGACGAACGTGATGCCCGACTCCTCCAGGGCCTCGGCGCGCTCGTCGAGCAGCCCGATGACGCGGGACCGCTTCAGGACGTCCACGAGGACCCCCTCGTAGTCGGCCGCAGCGATGCGGTCTGCGACGCGGGGGATGAAGTCGTGTTCGAGGTTCGGGAGCGCGATCAGGACCGCATCTATCCGGTCGGACTCCGCGATGATATCGTCGATGGGATTCTCCGTCGGCTCGGCCTGTACGGAGGCGGCGACGCCCTTCTGTTCGCCGGACTGCTTGACCGCGACTGCACTTCCGTCGGACGTGTCCGACGACGTTCGGTTCGCGGTGCTCACCTCACCCCCGTCGCTCGCGATGTTGCCTTCGGTCGCCGCGAGGAGTTCGTCGACGTCGAGGCCGTCGTGGTCGACGGCGACGCCGTTGCGGTCGCACGCCGCGACGGGCGTCAGGTGTTCCTTCGTCCGGGAGTAGTCGAGTGCTCGTCGGCCGATACCGCCGGTGCCGAGGACTGCGAAGTTGATGTCGTCCATGGTCCGTGTGTCGTGTGGATCGCGTCGGTCGGTCAGTCGTCCAGTTCCGTGGTCGCGTTGCTCGTCGCCGTCCCGACCGCCGTGTCGGGGTCGGGGTCGGGGTCCCGGTGCCGCTCCTTCACTTCCGCGGGGTCGAAGTCGTTGACCTCGCGGTTCGGCTCCAGGCCGGCCCGCTGCATGATCTCGATGTCGTCGCCCGGGTCCTGGCCCTCCGTGGTGAGGTAGTCGCCGGTGAGGATGCCGTCGGCGCCGGCCTCGAACGGGAGGTGCTGCTCGTCGGGCGCCAGGTTGACCTCGCGGCCGCCGGTCAGCCGGACGCGGGAGTCGGGGTGGAGCAGCCGGTAGACCGCGATGGTCTTGACGACCTCGGACTTCGAGATGTCGGCGTGGTCCTGGTCGCCCATCGGCGTCCCGGCGACGGGGTTGAGGATGTTGACCGGGAGCGACGAGACGCCGATACCCTGTAGCTCGATGGCGGCGTCGACCCGGTCGGTCGGGGACTCGCCCATCCCGAGGATGACGCCGGCACAGAGGTCCATCCCGGCGTTCTTCGCGCGGCGGAGCGTCTTCAGCCGGTCCTCGAAGGAGTGGGTGCCGACGACCTCCGGGAAGTACCGCCGAGAGGTCTCGATGTTGTGGTTGTAGTGGTTGAGCCCCTCGTCGGCGAGTTCGTCGGCCTCCGCCTGTGTCAGCAGGCCCAGCGAGGCGTCGACCTCGACGTCGGTCTCGTCGCGGACGAGACGGATCGCCTTGACGATCTCGTTCCACTCGTCGGGGCGGTGCTCCTTCGAAACGCCCTTCTCGGCGACGACGATGCCGAACCGCTGGGCGCCGTCGGCCTCGGCTCGCTTCGCGGCCTCGAGGACCTTCTCGGGACCCAGGAAGCCGTAGGTGTCGATGCCGGTGTCGAAGTGCGCCGACTGCGCGCAGAAGCCGCAGTCCTCCGCGCAGTCGCCGGCCTTCGCGTTGACGATGCTGCACGCGTCGACCGTGCCGTCCGAGAAGTGCCGCCGGACGACGTCGGCGCCGGCCGCCAGCGCGTCGACCGGCTGGGCGAGCAGCGCCAGCCCGTCGGTCCGGTCGAGCGTCTCGCCGTCGAGGACCCCCCGGACCGCGTTGTCGACCGTTCGGTTGCCTGTCTCGTAAACCACGATAAACTAGGTGGTTGACGGAGTAATAAATCTACTGGACGTTGGAAGTTTCTAGGAGCGAGGCTGCTCGTGAGAACTGCGTCCGCTCCGGAGAGTGGGGTCCGTGCGAATGACGGACACGCCACTCGTTCGTAAACCTGTCGTTGGTTACCAGTTGACGATAGAAAAGCGGCGGTACGGTCTCGTCCGTCTCAGGCGGCGGCCTCGATCTTCCCGACGAGGTCGGCCTTCTCCTGGACGCCGACCATGCGGTCCGCGGGTTCGCCGTCGACGAACAGGTACAGCGTCGGTACGCCCTGGACCTGGTGGGACTGGGCGAGTCCCTGGTGCTCGTCGACGTCGACCTTCGCCACCGTGGCGTCGGTCTCGGCGGCGATCTCCTCGACGGTGGGTTCGAGCATCTTGCAGGGGCCGCACCAGTCGGCGTAGAAATCCACGAGGACGATGCGGTTGTCCGCGACGAGTTCCTCGAAGTGCGACTCGCTCTCGACGTGGACCGGTTCGCCCGTCGAGGTCGCCTTCGACTCCATTTCCTCGCGTTTCTGCTCGCGGATGTCGTCGATGTCGTCGGCGTCACTCATGGACCACCCTAGCCGTCTCCGCCCGTTAACTCCTTCGGGGTGGTGTACCGCCCGTACAACGCGTCGCTCCACGGCGCTTCACCGACAACAATTAAGAGGCGCCCACTCTACCCGCCGCTATGGAAACGGATTCTGCGCCCCAGGAGATCACGTCGCTCGTCGGCCGCGAGGTCTACTCGAACAACGGCGTCTTCGTCGGCGAGGTCGAGGACATCCGCATCGACATGGACCAGGAGGTCGTCACGGGGCTGGCGCTCGGCCAGGTCAACCGCGAACTGTTCGACTCCCGCGTCGACCGCTCGAAGGGCGTGCTCATCCCCTACCGGTGGGTCCGCGCGGTCGGCGACATCGTCCTCGTCAACGACATCGTCGAGCGGCTCAGCGAACCTGAAGAGGAGGAGGCGCCCGCCTAGCTACCGTTCGAGGACTCGCTCCCGCTGCTGGAACTGCTGCCGCTCTCGACGCCCATCGCCTCGAACAGCTTCGTCCTGACGGCCTCCTCGGTCAACTGGAGGAGCGTATCGCGGTTGTCGCCGGTTATCTCCAGGCCAGTGAAGATGCCCAGCGGGATCTCCGCAGAGGCGTCCGTCGAGTGGCCGACGACCTCGCCGATCTCGCCGAAGGCGTCCTGCAGGACGTTGCCGATGTTCATCCGGATGTCCTTCGAGCGCGCCGCGAGATAGATGGTGTCGTCCGCGATGGCGAACACGGCCGACGTGGTGATGCCCTCGAGGTTGAGGAGGTGCTGGGCCGCCTGCGAGAGGGCGTCGCGGTCCCGGATGAACCCCGCGTTGGAGATGAGGTGCGAGCCCTTGACCTCGCGGTTTCGGATCGCCTCGGCGAGGACGTCCAGCGTCTCGGGGCTCATCGACGGCGACTCGACCTGCTCCAGGGTGTCGTGGTTGGCGAACGGGTAGAGGTACGCCGCGGCCGTCAGGTCCGCCGGTCGGGTGTCGCGCTTGAAGTCCAGCGTCTCCGCGCGGATGCCGTACAGCAGCGCCGTCGCCACCTCCTCGGGGAGGCTGAGGTCGAACTCCTGGATGTACTTCGTGAGGATGGTCGACGTCGAGGAGACGTTCGGCCGGATGTCGGTGAACCGTGCGTCGTACTCCACCTCCGGCTCGAAGTGGTCGATGAAGATGTCGATCTCGCCCTTCACGACCCGCTCGGAGGCCTTCGCGCAGTCGACGAGCGCGACCGTGTCGTAGTCGTCGAGGTCGGCGTCGTCGAGCGAGAACAGTTCGATCCCCAGGAGGTTGACGAACGCGCGGTTCTCCTGGTGGCCGATCTCGCCGCGGTAGAGGATGTCGGCCTCGATGTCGCGAGACTCGGCGATGGCCTGCAGCGCGACCGCGGAGGCGATGGAGTCCGGCCCCGGCGAACGGTGCGCGAGGATGGCCAGCGAGTCGCCGGACTCGATGACGTCGGCGAGTTGCGTGGCCTTGTACTCGAGTTCGCCCTGTTCGAGCGCCCGCAGCGCCGAGTCGGCGATGACCGCCGAGGGGTTGATGACGACGTCGGCGCCAGCCTCCTTCAGCTCGTCCGCCGTGACCGGGTCGGACGCGCGGGCGATGATGAACTTGTCGTCGGTCCGCGCGCGGATGTTCCGGACGGCCGCCATGTTGGACTCGACCTCCGAGGAGAGGATGAGGACGACGTCGCGGTCGGTGATGGCTTCGGTCGCCGCCTCGTCCTCGATGTCTGCGGTGCGGGCGTCGAGGTCCTGGTCGCGGAGCGCCTCGACGCGGCCCTCGTCGCGGTCGAGGATGAGGACGTCCTTGCCCTCCTCGACGAGCTCCTCGGCGACGGCGTGGCCGACGCTCCCGCAGCCGAGGATGGCGTAGGTAGACATCGAGGCCATCGAGATGGCGCTGCTCATGTGGACGCCCCGAGGGCGGGGACGCACTTAATTGGTCCGTACCGTCCCGTGGATTGAGAGCGACTGGCGTGCCTGCGGCGGGAACGGAACCTATATCAGGCAACCGCAGTAAGGTGAATTCGCAGGGCCGATAGCTCAGTCAGGGAGAGCGACGGCCTCTTAAGCCGTCGGTCGGGGGTTCAAATCCCCCTCGGCCCGCTTTTCCGAGGAGCAACCCGCCGAGTAGTGCCGAGCGTCAGCGAGGTCTGCTCGGCTCATCGCGACGAGTAAAGCGGTTTGGGGATTCGAACCCTGGAAGTCGCAGCGCGAACGAAGTGAGCGACCGTCTTCCGACGGTTCAAATCCCCCTCGGCCCGCTTCTGTTCCGAACATCCACGAGCAGTGCCGAGCGACAGCGAGGCCTGCTCGTGAACCCGTGAGGAACGAAGACGCCTGAATGAGGATCTGAACCCGGGGAGACGCAGCCCGCGCAGCGAGCGAAGCGAGTGAGCAGGAACGTCTCCACACGGTTCAAATCCCCCTCGGCCCGCTTTTCCGAGGAGCAACCCGCCGAGCAGTGCCGAGCGTCAGCGAGGTCTGCTCGGCTCATCGCGACCAGGAGGGCCAGCGTCGACGAGTATCGGACGACTTCACCCGACGTCACGAGCGCGGTTCCCGGGCCCTACGGGAGCCCCCGAGTCTCGCTCGGAGGTAGTCGAGCCCGGGGCGTCCGTCGGCCCGCCAGCGCCGAATCGCGAATGCCAGGATGACGAACTCGAGGAGCATGAATACCGGCCGGAACGTCAGGGGGAGCACCAGGAGCTCGACGATGGCGGGCGGTTCGAACACCCGCTCCCAGTAGGTGAACTGCCGCTCGGTGACGAGCGGCCACAACAGGTACCGGTTGCGGATGGGGAAGCCGAGGAGGAGCCGCGGCTGGAGGTCGGTGAAGAGGTGGACCAGATGCGAGATCGAGAACGCGGTCGCCGTCGCCTCGCGGTCGTAGACGCGCGCGACGGCGTAGACGACGGCGAGCAGCGGGATGGCCACGATCAGGGAGTGGCCCAGGGACCTGCTCGGGATGATCCCCAGTCCCCACCCGAGGGGTTTGTCGACCAGGTCGGCGAAGATCGCACCCACACCGACCGCCAGGGTGGGCCCCGCGGGTGGTGGTCGGTTCAACCGCCGTCGCGAGTACAGGGAGTACAGGAGGTACGCGACGGCGAAGTGGCCCCAGGGTAGCATCATCGGAACGGACGCCGACCACGGTGTTGAAACCCCCGATACCGGCCACGTCGGCGGTCTCGCGTTGACCCCCAGTTACCGGTCCCAGACGGTCCGGTTCCGCATCTCGAAGACCATCTCGTCGTCGACGTAGGCCGTTCGCCGCGTCGTCACCAGCCCGCGGCCGTTCGCCGAGACCTCCTTGTCGAGGATCTCGAGTTCGACGCGGAGCGTGTCGCCGGGGCGGACGGGGGCCGGCAACCGGACGTCCTGGATGTGGTTCGCGGCGACGAGGTCGGAGTCGCCGTAGAAGTGCTCGACGACGCGGGGCTGGGTCAGCGCGAAGGTGTGGATGCCGCTGGCGATGAGGCCGTCGAACGGCGAGTCCGGCGCGGCCTCGGGGTCGACGTGCATCGCCAGCGGGTCGAACTCCCGGGCGAAGGAGCGGATCTCCTCGCGAGTGACGGTAGTCGTCCCGCAGTCGATTGTCTCCCCGACGGTCACGTCGTCGAACGAGCGTTTGCTCATGGGGGACACACGTCGCCGAGTGCGATTACGTTTTTCCAGCGCCGGCGGCCGAGCTCGTTCGGGGAGCCCCGCCCGATGGGGCCTGTGAAGTATTCCAGACGGGGGTCAACACGACTCCACGTTCAAGTGACGTTCTGGCGCGCGGGCGTCACGGCCACCGTAGTGGTTCGGGGTGCGACGTGCGTCAGACAATTACGCCGTCTCGGAGGATATCGGCCTAATTTTCGGACCATTACGGGGTAACGTTTTAGTAATATCGTGGTAATTATCGGCACGGTCGCGTCGAGGACAGAGGCGACCCGAGAGACAATGAGTCTGAGCAAACACGTCTGCAGGCGGTGCGGCGCCGAGTTCGACGCGCACGCGTCCGCCAAGACGGCGCAACTGGGGTACTGCAGTCCGCGGTGTATGACCACCGTGGGAGAATAAGGGGTATCGGTCGGGGGCCGCATCCACGTGCGACCCGCGACGCCGAGTACTTCTCCGGCGACGGTATCGACGACGAGGGGAGTCCCCCGTCTAGCTGTCGGGGCTGTAGTTCGGAGCCTCGTCGGTGATGACGACGTCGTGGGCGTGGCTCTCGGTCTGGCCGGCCGAGGAGACGCGGACGAACTCGGAGCGTTCCTTGAACTCGGGGATGGTCTCGGCGCCGACGTAGCCCATGCCGGACTGCATGCCGCCGACGAGCTGGTGGAGCTCCTGGGCGAGCGGCCCCTTGTACGGCGTGGCGGCCTCGACGCCCTCCGGGACGAACTCCTCGTCCTCGTCTTCCTCCTTGAGGTAACGGTCGCCGCCGCCGTCGTTCATCGCTCCGACCGAGCCCATGCCGCGGTACTGCTTGTACTTCTTGCCGTTCATCGTGATGACGCGGCCCGGCGCCTCGTCGGTGCCGGCGAAGTACGAGCCGAGCATGACGGCGTCGGCGCCCGCTGCGATAGCCTTGATGGCGTCGCCGGAGTAGCGGATGCCGCCGTCGGCGATGACCGGGACGTCGTGGCGGGTCGCGACGTCGGCGACCTCCGCGACGGCCGTGATCTGCGGCATCCCGGAGCCGGAGACGACCCGCGTCGTGCAGATGGACCCCGGGCCGATGCCGACCTTGATGCCGTCGGCGAAGTCGACGACGGCCTCGGCGGCCTCGCGGGTGCCGACGTTGCCGACGACGACGTCGGCGTCGACCTCCTGTTTGATCTCCCGCGCGGAGTCGATGACGTTGAGGTTGTGCGCGTGCGCGCAGTCGATGAAGAGGACGTCCACGCCGGCCTCGTCGGCGATCTGGGCTCGGTCGGTCTCGAAGGGGCCGACGGCGGCGCCGACGACGAGCGAGCCGTCGTCGGACCGCGCGGCCTCGTCGTACTCGCGGCGCGCGAGGATGCCCTGCATCGTCACGAGGCCGGTCAGGCGGTCGTCCTCGTCGACGACGGGGACGCGCTCGATCTTGTGCTCGTACATCAACTCGAGTGCGTCACGGGCGGTGACGTCCTCGCTGGCGGTGATGACCTCGTCGGTCATCGCCTCCCGGACCTCGTCGCGGTCGCCGACCTCGAGGTACGGCCGGATGTCGGTCCCGGAGATGATGCCGAGGACGACGTCGTCTTCGTCGACGACGGGGGCGCCGGAGACGCCGGCGCGCTCCATCATCTCGTCGACCTCGTGGACGGTCTGGTCGGGGTCGGCGGTGACGACGTCGCGGATGATGAGTTCGTCGGCACGCTTGACCGCCTCGATCTGGTCTGCCATCTCCTCGGGCGTCATGTTGCGGTGGAGGACGCCCAGGCCGCCCTGCCGGGCCATTTCGATAGCCAGGTCGGCCTCGGTGACGGTGTCCATCGCCGCCGAGAGGACGGGGACGCTGAGCCGGACGTTCGTGGAGACGCGGGTCGTGGTGTCGGCGTCGTCCGGTTCGACGCGGCTCTCCTTGGGTCGGAGGAGCACGTCGTCGAACGTCAGCGCCTCGGGCACGCGGAGTTTCTCGGAGAAGGGTTCGTCTGTCGCCATGTAAACCGTGAGAATCCACGGCCCAAAAGCGTTGCGAGACCTGTAGTTAGCGGTACGTGAGACCAAGGCGGGGCCGAGCGAGCGTGGCAAACACAGTGAACAGACTTGTACACCAGCCGCCACCGTTAGACGGATGTCCCGGTAGGTAGTGATATTCCAACATATCGTCAACAGATTCCGCGCTCTACTGGCCGGTCGTCGGATACGTGTGGACGATACTCACACAACACTTATGATTGAGTCAATGCTTGCACTGAGTATGGACTCCGCCAGTCCCATCGCGCAGTGCACCGCCGAGCAGACCAGCGGCGACGCCGGCACGGACTTTACATTCGCGATGCGGACAAATAAAGCGGAGAAATTCTCCTTCGACCGGTTCGCTCTCGACGGCTCGAGAGGGTATCGCGAGGATCACCGCCGGTCCTACGGTGAGGGGCACCCTGCCTGACGGATGAGCGCCTCACGACACCCGATCGCCCTACGCCTCGAGCGGCAGGTAGGCGAGGGGACGCGACTGCTCGCGACCGTCATGGCGCTGCCGCTCGTCGACGGAATCTTCCCCGCGCTCGTCCTCGCGGGCGCCGTCTCGACCGTCCTCGGCATGATTGAGGTCGGCCTGCTCATCTTCGGCGGCAGCGCTACCCTCGCGGTCGTCCTCGCCGAGATGGAGGGCAGCCGCAGCGACCAGGTCAAGAACGTCCTGCTCGTCGGCGCGATCATCGTCCCCGTCGCGGCGCTGCAGGCCGCCATCGCGCCGACCATCGAGTCGGTCCTGGAGATGTACATCTTCGAGCGGTTCGCGGCGCTCGTGATCCTCGCCATCGCGGCGAAGACCGCAAGCGCCACCATCGGCGAGTACCTCCCCCGGCCCAGCCTCATCATCAGCCTCGGGCTGGTCGCCAGCTTCCGGCCGAGCGACTTCGCGTTCGAGTTCGTCGCCGACCCGGCGTACGTCCTCTACGGCACGGGCGCCGCGGCGGTCGGCGTCGGCTTCGCCCTCTCCGTGGCCGTGCTGGCGCCGTGGCTCCGCGGGAACGTCGACATCGACCGCTTCCGCTTCGGGAGCGCCGTCGCGCTCGGCATCCTGCCGTTCACCATCCTCGGGATCATCCCGACGGAGGCGCCGCTGGCCCTCGCCGTCCTCGCGGTGACCGCCCTGCTGGCGTTCAACCCCGACGGCGCCGCGACGCCGTTCGGCGAGGAGGAGCCGACCCCCGACGCCGCGGCCGCCACCGACGGCGGCGCCCCCGACGAGCCCTTCGAGGACACCGAGGACGCCGTCGAACCGGTCGAGTCCGAGGACGACTCGGGCTCACCGGGCGTCTCCGACGGCGACCGGGCGCCGTGGCTGTGACGTCTGCAAAGGCTTAGGAACCTCCGCGACCGTCCTCCCGTATGGCCGACAATCGCGTCGTGGAGGGGCGGATGGTCACGCCCAAGAAGCTCGCCGAGCTCGTCGAGGGTGAGTCGGTGATGGACGCCGAGGACATCGAGGACGCCGACCGCGAGTGCCCGGAGTGCGGCGGCGACGTCGTCTCGGTGGGCTACATGCCCAGCGTCACCGAGTTCGTGACCGGGTACAAATGCCAGGAGTGCGCCTGGAGCGAGACCGACCGCTAGGAGAGAACGTTTCCCCGGAGGGTCAAATCCCTCCGTCCCCACTCGTTTTGCTCCGAGTAGTCACGCGAGGAGCGAACGGTGTCTCGGGGGATTCGAACCCTGGAAGACGAGCGGAGCGAGTCTTCCTCTGGTTCGAATCCCTCCGTCCCCAGTCGATCGGGATAGAGCGTCGGTCGAACCGAAACCCCTTTAGGGAAACCGGAGATACTCGGAGACGAGGGGACGTGGCCAAGCCAGGCATGGCGACTGACTCCAGAGGCCACGCGCCCGGTGACGAGACTCCAGACTGATATACCGAGCGGACGACTGATCATCGCTCCGCGTTGACGACCCTCTGGAGGACCGAGGCGCTACACCGGAGATATCAGTAAATCGGGGGTTCAAATCCCTCCGTCCCCACTCGTTTTGCTCCGAGCGATCACGCGAGGAGCGAACGGTGTCTCGGGAGGTTTGAACGTTGGAAGACGAGCGGAGCGAGTCTTCCTCTGGTTCGAATCGCTCCGTCCTCACTCTGAATTCGACGCTCTTGTCACAGTGTCAGTATCCACAGAGCGGCTGCTCGATGCGCCGGCATAATTCGACGTGAGATGAAGAGGCGCTGCATCTGCATCCGTGACGGGCGTTCAAGTCTCGGACGCCATCCGTTCGACGGCGAGAACCAGTCGGTGGAGCAGGTAGAAGAAGACGAAGAGACCGACCACGAGTATCGCTCTGAATATCGCCTCACTCGCAGTCACGAGAAGAGCGAGAGTGACTGTGATGACTGCGCTGAAGACGAGCGAGAATATCCTCGATTCGTCCGCTCTGTCGGGGTCGGTAGAGGGCATCAGGCGTTATACCCCGGGACCTTTCAAAAGTGTTCGTTCGAAAAATACCGAGTCGCCACCGGAGGGCGCGTGGAGGCCGATTCGTCAGCGTGGACAACTGTGAACCGGGACTGCAGGGAGAGATCGGAATCGGTCCAGCTTCCCCGGCCCCGTTCGAGACCTGAACGACTATAATGAAGATAATGTCGCCGCGTATCGCCGGGCAATTATAAGGGAAGAGTCCAGCCCAGCCCGACGGGACAGTCATCCCCGGGTTACAGTTCCGGGGATCTAGCGGCAAGAGGCCGTCATTTCAGTGACCCGATATTTCCGATGTCGAAGCCTCGACCGGCAGGAGGGCCTGTGAGTTACTACGATTCCATACCGAGCTCCGTATCTTCCCACTGGGAGACGATCGCCTCCGCCAGTTCCCGTTGTCGATGGTCCTCGACGAGGTGGTCCTCGAAGTCCCGCGACGCTTCCAGTTCGACCCGGCACAGCGGACACTCCACCGGCGGTTTCGTGGCCATAATCGTCCGTTCGTCCTCCAGTAGCAAAAGGCCCGGCCGAACGGTGACGTGCGGTCACCTGCTGGAACAGCTTCGGTTCGGTGACGGAGATTCCATCGCCAATCAGATCAACAAGGACAGCAGTATCCCCAGGACGGCACAGACGACGACCACGACGTAGGCGAACAGCATGATCTTCTGGGGAGTCATCGACCTCGTGTCCCAACACCGTTGCTTCCGACCAAGGCTCCGGGTTCGGAATCGGATATCGAGGGTGATTCCCGCCTCCCGATCTGGGAGACGTGAAATCCAAGATACGGCCTCAGGAAGGGGTAGTCCGGCGGTACGGCGAGTTCGTGGATGGGTTCAGCGATAAGCTATCCCCTCCCGAAGTCCTATCGAACGCCTCAGTTCTCGAAGTGGGCTGATACATGAAGGGAAGCCCCCTCCTGACGACGGTAGAGGCCACATGGGGAGTTCTCGAGAATGATTCACGCGCCGAACGAGTTACGCGAGGTCGCCGTCGGAGCGCAGGTGAACCTGTTCGTCTCCGTCGGACAGACGTCGCGACGGCTGAAGGGTACCGTGAGCGCGACGCGGGAGCGCGGAACGGGCGACGAGGTCCTCGAGGTCCACGTCGCCGAGCGGTCGCCGGGGGCCGCAGAGATCGTCTTCTGGCTGGGGTTCACCGACGAGGAGACGTTCCTGCTGCCGCTCGACGACGAGGACGAGGCGCTCGTCTACGTCAAGTACAAGCACAACGGCGGGCAGACGGGGCTGTACATCGACAGCGTCCGGGAGGTCGGCGTCCGGGACCCGTCGGCGGAACCAGCCCCAACGGCAGACGATGCTACAGCGGCCGACGAGCCCGCCTCGCGGGACGTGACGGTGTCGGGTGAGAGCACGAAGTCGAAGGGGCCGGCCGCGGAGCGATCGCCCGACGACAGCGACGACCGGTCGCGGAAGAACGAGCGGAACACCCTCCAGTAGGACTCCGGCGGCAACTGCCGGGGCACTCTCCGTCGTGATTCAGAAACTGCTTCTCGCCGGATTCAATCCGCGGTAGCGACGTCCGCGGGAGTCACCCACTCGGAGCGCTCAGGCTCGTCTCCGGCCGCCGAATCGAGCGCCGAGATGTTCCCGATGAGGAAGCCGGCGAAGCCGACGCGGAGCAGCACGTCGACGTACTGGACCACGACGCTGCCGGTGAACGGGTCCAAAAGCGGCGTGAGGGACAGCAGGGCCGCGAGGATGAGCATCCCGATGAGGAACAGCAGCAGGTTCCGGAACTTCCAGAAGAGGAGCCGCCGGCGGGGCGACTGCCGGCTGGCCGTCCGCCAGACGGGGCCGAACAGCAGGTAGACGTGGCCGAAGAACCCGCCGACCACGACGAGCAGCATCGCGAGGCCGAGCGGTCCGTCGGTGAGCGCGCCGACCTCGTAGGCGAGGCGCTGGGCGATCGAGACACCGGCGACCAGGGCAACGACGCGGCGGGAACTCCCCGCGGTGAACGCCGCGAAGCCGAACAGCAGCGGATAGGCGATCAGGCCGTCGATCATCTGCGGGACGATGACCTCGCCGCCGCCGACGGCGATGGTACCGATCCCTACCGCGAAGACGGCCGACAGCAGCGCGGCGGCCCCGACCACGCCGACGAGCAGGTAGCAGTACGGCCGCAGGTGCCGGGGCTGCCGACGGGTCAGTCCGAAGTACGTCACCGCAGCGATGGCGTAGATCAGGGCCGAGATGGCGTAGATGCCGTGTTCGTCAATCATCGCTCGCCCCCTCGACGGTCGGCGCGGGGTCCGGTGCCGTCGCCGTGGCGCCGGTGCCACCCTGCGTCTCGAAGTCGTCGAGCTTCTCGCGGAGGTCGGCGGTGCGGTCCGCCAGCCCGCCGGCCGCGGTGCGGACCTCGTCCATCGTGGTGGCGGTCCGGTCGGCCGTCTCGGCGACGTCTCGGGATTCGTCGGCGATGTCGACGGCGGTGTCACGCGCGGTGTCGACCGTCGCCGCGACCTCCTCGGTGCCGGCGGCCCCCTCGTCGGTGGCCTGGGCGATGTCCTCCATCGCGACGTCGATGTCCTCGACGGTGCCCGTCAGCTCCTTGAGGGTCTCGCCGGACTCGGTGACGGTGTCGACGCTCGTGTCGAGCTGGTCCATCGTCGAGTCCATCTCCTCGGAGACGGCGGCGACGTCACCCTGGGCGTCGGCGACGATATCGTCGATCTCGCCGACGGCGTCCTGGGTCTCCTCGGCGAGGTTCTTGACCTCGTCGGCGACCACGGCAAATCCGTCGCCGGCGTCGCCGCCACCGCCGCCGGTGCTGGCGCGGGCGGCCTCGATGTTGGCGTTCAGCGCCAGGATGTTCGTCTGCTCGGCGATGTCGTCGATGAGCCCGGTCGTCTCGGAGACGTCGCCCATCTGGGCCTCGAGCTGCTCGACGAGGTCGCCGAGCTCCTCGACGGACCGGCCGATGTCGGTGATCGCGTCGATGGCGTCCTGGGCGCGCTGCTCGCCCGCCTCGCCGATATCGGCGGCCTCGGTGGCCTGCGTCGCGACCTCGTCGGTCGTCGAGGCGACCTCCTCGATCATCGCCGAGAGGTCGTTGGTCTCGTCGACGGCCGCGCGGAGCTGGTCGGCCTGGTCGCCGACGTCGGTCGCCAGCTCCCGGATATCCGTCGCCACGGCGCCGTTCATCTCGGCCACCTCGGCGGCCTGCTCGGCGACGGTGTCGCTCGTGGCCTCGACCTCGGCGGCGAACCCGGCGAGTTCGTCGACGGTCCCCGAGAGGTCCGCCACCATCCGGTTGTAGGCGGTCGCGATGCGGTCGATGGCGTCGACGCCGGTGTCGTCGTCGAGGTCGTGGGTGAAGTCCCCGGCGGCGGCCCGCTCCATCGCGGTGCCGACGGACTCGGCGTGCTCCAGCAGCGCGTCGTTGAGCTCCTCCGCCTCCACCCTCGCGGCCTCGGCCTCGGCCTCGGCGGCCTCGGACTCCTCGATGGCGTCCTTCAGCGAGACGCGCATCTCGTCGAAGGACTCGAAGAGCAGTCCGATCTCGTCCGAGCGGTCGGAGGAGGGCGAGGCCTCGAGGTCGCCGTCGCCGATCGCTTCGGCGGTGTCGGCGAGCCTGCTGAGTTCCGCGGTCACGTTCCCGGCGAGGACGAGTCCGAGCAACCCGAGGTTGAGGACGAAGACGATCGACGCGGCCACGAACCCGGGGACGGCGGCCTCGGCGGGGTTCTGGGCGACGTAGACCGCGAAGAGCCCCGTGAAGGCGAGGGTCCCGAGGAGCGTGAGTCCGATCGCGACGCCGAGTCGGCGACTGTACCGTGCTGCCACTGCATCTCTGAGGTGCATCTCTTGTCCGAGCCTTTCAGGGACGGTACATTAGTGGTTCAGACGGTTTCCACTAGTGAGGTTCGCGGGACGGCGAGGGCCCGGAGGGAGCGGCGGCACGTCGGCCCAGCGCTGAGAGTTGCACTTCAGGAGAGGGAGAGAGGGAGGGGGAAGCCCCTGTGGGGATGGGGGATAGGGCGTCGACCGACGGTGCGCCAGAGAGGTGGACGCCCGGTTCGTAGTCGCGACCGGCGCACCGTGGGCCTGTCGCCGGTGATGAACGGTCCTCTCAAGAACGTCGGTCGTCTGTTCCTCCTCCGATGTTCGAGTTCTCTGTGAGAGCCCATACGAACTACGAAGGAACTGACGGGGGCAATAGATGGACGAAGAGATCCCTCTATAGACGACCTCTCGACGCCATAATCGGCTGGTTACGTCTTGAGTACCAAATATATTAACCACTAAGTACTCCCTCCTCGGCGACGAACCATCGATTGCGCTGGTCGACGGACGGACCCTCAGACATGGTCCCCCGGGCCGTCGGCAGCGCGGCGGCGACGACTCCCCACCCCATCCCCACCCCCCTTTCCCCCATCCCCACCCCCGTTTTCCCGACCCCGTTCAGACCCGAGGCAGCCGTACCGTGAACCGCGTCCCCGACGGGTCGGTCTCCGAGACCGATATCGTGCCGCCGTAGGAATCGACGAGCTTTCGGACCAGGTAGAGCCCCAGTCCGTCACCCTCGCTGTCCGGGCGTCGCACGTCCGGGTCGAAGACGTCCTCGCGGATGTCCGCCGGGATCCCCTCGCCGTCGTCGGCCACCTCGACGACCGCCTCGTCGCCTTCGGCGCGGGACGACACCGAGATGGTCAGGCCCTCGATCGGGTTGTGGGCGATCGCGTTGTCGAAGACGTTCCGGAACAGTTCGTCGACCAGCGGGTCGACCGCTACCTCCAGGTCCGCCTCGAGGTCGGTCTCGACGGTGACCCCCTCGATGGCTCCGACGTGGTCGATCTGGTCGCGCAGCACCCGCGTGAGGTCGACCACTTCGGTCGATCGGCGGCCGGTCTCTGACTCGAGGATCGTCCCCGCGGTCCGGAAGAGGTCGCGCATCGACTCCGTCCGGCGCTCGATCCGGGCGAGGTGTTCCTTCCCCGTCTCGCTCTCGACGTGGTCCTCCAGGAGGTCGACGTACCCCGAGATGGTGGTGAGGTCGTTCTGGGTGTCGTGGCGGAGCAGCTGCAGCAGGAAGACGAGCGTCTCCTGCTGGTCGCCGTGTTCCGTCACGAGCCGTGCGTTCTGGACCGCCTGACCGCGGTTCAGACCGATGAGGACCCCCGCGGCGGCGCCGACGGAGCCGACGACCACCAGCTGGTAGAGGAACGTCAGGGTCGGGCCGTCCTCGAGGGTCGGCACCTCGGACCAGACGACGAGCCCGGTCATCAACAGCAGGCCGCCGAGACACCACTTCGCGGCGATCAGCGCCTCCTCGTAGGCCAGGTCGCTGCGGTAGATGGTGATCCCGGACATCACGACGATGTAGCCGAACAGGACGTGGACGACGATGCCGAGGACGACCTGGTTGGCCGCGGACGTCTCCGGGAACCCCCAGGCGAACCAGAAGGTCAGCCCCGCGGCGGCGAAGGCCACGCCGATGGTGATCAGGATGAGCCCCCAGTACTTCCGCCCCGGCGCGTCGCGCATCATCCCTCAGTCGGAGTCTCGGACGGTATAACTATGGTTTTCGAACTGTGCGCGCCCGTACCCCCCGGGATCGGTACCCGGGTCCGTCACCGCCAGGCGTCGAGCTCCCTCGCCTCCTCCACCGCGATGGAGAGCCACGCGTCGTCGCGGGTGATGTCCGCCACGAGGAACGACGGGGTCTCGTCGACGTCGTCGTACGCGCAGATGATCTCTTCGCCGTCTTCGATGCTCTCGGGTTCCGGGAGGTCCGGACGCTTCCCCTGCATTGCGCGTCCGTAGCACACCCATCTATACCCCTGTTCCGTCGGACTCAGCGACTGATTCGGCGGTCATGGTACCGGGAGGTCACCCGCTCCGCTGGTGGGCCCAGTTCGTGGCCGCCCTGAGCGCCGCCTCGAGGGAGTCCGTCGCCAGGATGCGCTCGCGGGTCCCTTCGAACCGGCGTCGCTCGAAGCACTCGACCTTCCCCCAGGGGTCGGCCATCTCGACCGGCTTCAGGACGAGCCGCGAGTCCTCGGAACTCCGCCGGACGACCAGCACCTCAGCCAGCGGTTCGTCGTCGAACGGGAGTACCTCCACGCCGACCCCCCAGCCGCCGGGGAGCCGTCGGCCGAACGCGGCCACGTCGACGACGTCGCCTATGGTCTCCGCCTCCGAGACGCCGTCGAGGCCGTCGTCCTCTGGGCTGGGCTCCGGTCTATCGCTCGGCTGGCTTCCCTCCTCTCCGTCGAGTCGCTCCTGATGCAGTCGGTCCATGGTCCTGTCGCCGGGTCCCGTCGAGCAGTCGTCGGCCACGTCCGGTCCGGCGATGCAGACAACTAAGGGGGTTGTGACACTCACGTCGAAACGACGGGTCGGCCCAGACCTCGCCTGACATGACCGACACGACCGATGCAGAACGGACGCGACACGTCGAAGACGAGGAGATAGCGGCCGTCATCGACCACTACGACGACCCGGAGCATCCCGACGCCCTGGACGTCCCCGAGGCCCGCGGGCTCCTGGCCAGGGTCCAGGACGCGATCGAGTCACGGTGGGACGACCTCCTGGCGGACGTCCGCCGCGGTGACCTCGAGGTGGTCCGCGACACCGGCGCGGTGGTCGTCCTGCAGGACCGCTCCCGCGGCGAGTGGGACCGGCTCCTCGACGCCGTCGAACGGTACGACCAGGTCGACCGTACCGTCCTCCGCGTCTCCCACCACCAGGCCGCGAGACGGCTGCTCGACCGGGAGTTCGACGGCGTCGACCCCGTCCTCGCGCGGAAGCCACCCGACGGGGACGCCGGCCAGCGGCTGGCGGAAGCGATACTGCAGCATCTCCAGCGCGAGGGCGTCCCCGCCGACGAGGCGTGGGCCTACTACGGCGTCGAGATCAGGGGGTACCCGGTCAGAGAGTGGGCCGACCGGAGCGGTATCGAGGACCGCGTACGGGTCGCCGACGCCGTCGACACCGCGCGCGACCGTCTCGGACGGTGACACGGATATTCCCGCCGGGGACGTCTCGGGACGCACACGCCAGAAAATCTTAACTATTTGAAACGACTAGGCCGTTGTAGATGGTCGACCCACTTCGCCTGCTACGAGAGCTCTTCACGGGCGGTGGCGACGACGAAGCCGGAGCGGACGCGACCGAGGAACGGCCGGAAGCTGCGACCGACGGCGGCCCGCCGGAGACCGGTAAGCACGTCTACGAGTGCCCTGGCTGCGGCGAGGTCTACCTCAACGACGCCCCGCACACCTGTTCGAACTGCGGGGAGACGACGTCGTCGGTGGCCCCCTCGGACGATTGACCGCGATCGGTGACGGCCTCTCGTCGGAGTGCTACGTTCCGACCGACTCCGAAACCGTCTTTACTGACTGACCGGTCAGTCAACACGTGCGGACGCTCCTCTCGAACCCCTTCGACAGGCTGGACGCCGACCACGCGACCATCGCGACGGTCATCGCCAGCACCTTCTTCGTCGGGTTCGGCGGCGGCGTCGTCTTCCCCATCCTCCCGAACCTCGGGGCCGTCCTCGGCATCTCGCCGTTCATGGTCGGGCTCATCCTCAGCGCCAACCGGTTCACCCGGCTGTTCGCGAACGCGCCGTCGGGCATCGTCGTCGACCGCGTCGGCACCCGGACGCCGTTCGTCGTCGGCCTCGCCGTCCAGGGGGTCGCCACCGCCGGCTACGTCGTCGCGGTCGCGTCGTCGTGGCCCTCTGCGTGGTTCCTCCTCGCCCGGGTCGCCTGGGGCGTCGGCAGCGCGCTCGTCTTCGCGACGGCCTACACCATCGCCGCCGACCTCAGCGACGATACCAGCCGCGGGACGAACATGGGGCTCATCCGCGGCGGCGTCATCTTCGGCTTCCCGACCGGCCTCGTCGTCGGCGGCGTCGTCAGCGAGTTCTACGGCACCGTCGCCGCCTTCGTCGTCGCGACCGCGTTCGCGCTGTTCGCCAGCCTGCTGGCGTACCTCGCCGTCCCCGAGACCCACGTCGAGGGCGAGCCCCGCCGGTCGGTCAAGCCCTGGGACGTCGACACGTCCGTCCCAGCCGTGACCGTCGGCCTCGTCAACTTCACCGTCCTCTTCGCCTACATCGGCGTCCTGTTCGCGACGCTCGTGCTGTTCCTCGAGGCCAACGATATCGGGGTGTTCGGCCTCGACGCCCAGGGCACCTCCGGGGCGTTCATGGCGGTGACCGTCCTCTCGGCCGCCGTCTTCATGTTCCTCAGCGGCTACGTCAGCGACCGCCGCGGCTCCCGGGTGCCCGCCCTCCTCGGATTCCTCGTCGTCACCTTCGTCGGGCTGGTGCTGTTCGCCTTCGCCGACACCGTCCCGACGCTGACCGCCGCCTGCCTGCTGATCGGCGCCGGTCAGGGTGGGACGAGCGGTCCCCTGATGGCGCTGCTGGCCGACCTGACGCCCGACGACAGCATGGGCCGCGCCGTCGGGACGAACAACGTCTTCGGCGACGTCGGCGGCGGGCTCGGCCCGATGGTCTCGCTGCCGCTCGTCGACGCCGTCGGGTTCTGGCCGGTCTACGTCGCCTGCGCCGTCCTGCCGCTCGTCGCGGGGGGAATCCTCCTCGTCGGTGTCCACCGCGTCACCGGACAGTTCGTCCCGCGGGTCGGCGAGGAGAAGACCGGAGCCAGGAGCGCGACCGAGTCGGTCGATTGAGGGCCCGTAGCTCTACCGGCGTTCGTCGACGATGATGATGATGCAGGCGAGCAGACACCCCAGCGCCGTGAGGTAGAGACCTCGCTCGACGACGCCCGGTGCGCCGAACTGGTACGCTACAGCCCGGCCGAGGAGGAGTACGATGGCAGCGACGAGCAGGCCGATCATCCGCTCGCGGGGCGTCTCCATGACCATCTCAGAGGTCGGTCGTGGTCGCGGACCGGGCGTCGAACAGCGCGTAGTACCCCGCCAGCGCGACGACGACCAGCGCGCTCAGTTCGAGCCCGTGGCCGAGGAGGTGGGTCGCGTCGCCGTGGACGCCGACGACGGAGAGGGCGAGCCGGCTCGCGCCGGCGCCGACCGCGACGCCGGCGAGCGCCCCGACGCGGGACCAGCCCTCGCGGGTGAGCGCGAAGGCCGCGCCGACGACCACCAGCGCGAGCGCGAGGATCACGAGCGACTCGGCCTCTCCGTGTCCGGAGTGGAGCGGGAACATACCGGGAGGTCCGGGGCCGCGATAACAACGTTTTCCCTTCGGCCTGCGACCCGTTAACGACCGGCAGCAATTTTAAGCCGGTCTCCCGTTTCCGTCGGACCATGACCGACGACCGCCGGCTGAGCTTCTGGGCGTGGGGCTACGAGGACCGGCTGCCCGACGACGAGGAGCGCCGGGAACTCGCCGCCCGCATCGAGGGGATGCTCGGCTTCCCGGAGCGCCCCGTCGTGGACTACCCGACCCTGGACGACGTCGAGATGCCGGCCCCGCGGATCGAGGTGCCCGACGACCTGTCCGAGTTCGTCACCGCCGACCGCCGTCCGCGAGCGAGTCACACCTACGGAAAGGGGTACCGCGACCTCGTCCGCGGCTTCCACGGCGACTTCTCGTCCGCGCCCGACGTCGTGGCGACGCCCCGCGACGAGGACGACGTCGAAGCGGTAATCGAGTGGGCCACCGGGGAGAACGTCGCGGTCGTCCCCTTCGGCGGCGGCACGAGCGTCGTCGCCGGCGTCGAGTGCGACGGCGACGGCTACGCCGGCGTCTGCTCGCTGGACATGCGCGAGATGGACCGGGTGCTGGAGGTCGACGAGCACTCCCGGAGCGCGCGCATCCAGGCCGGCGCGACCGGCCCGGAGATTCAGGAACAGCTCGCCGAGTACGGCCTCCAGCTGCGCCACTACCCCCAGTCCTACGAGTTCTCGACGTTCGGCGGCTGGGTCGCCACCCGCGCCGGCGGGCACTTCGCCACCCGCTACACCCACATCGACGACTTCGTCGAGTCGGTCCGGGCGGTCACGCCCGCCGGGTCGCTGGAGACCCGTCGGCTGCCCGCCTCGGGGGCCGGTCCGGACCCGAACCGCTTCCTGCTCGGCAGCGAGGGCGCCTTCGGCGTCATAACGGAGGGCTGGACCCGCGTCCAGCCACGGCCGCCGCACCGCGCCCGCGCGACGATGCGCTTCGACGACTACTGGGACGCCGTCGAGGCGACCCGCGAGATCGTCCAGGCGCGGCTCTACCCCGCCAACTGCCGGCTGCTGGACAGCGACGAGGCGATGCTGAACGAGCTGGCCTTCGACGGCAGCCACCTGCTGTTGCTCGGCTTCGAGTCCACCGACCACCCCGTCGAGGACGATCTCGAGCGAGCGATGACGATCGCGGAGGATCACGGCGGCACCTGCCCGGACGGACCGTCGGTCGAGGACCGCTCGACCGGCGACGTCGAAGAGGAGCGCGAGGACAGCGAAGAGGGGTCGTGGCGAGACTCCTTCTTCGAGGCCCCCTACATGTTCAACGCGCTCGTCTCGATGGGCGTCCTCGTCGACACCTTCGAGACAGCCGTCACCTGGGACCAGTTCTCCGACCTCCACGCGGCCCTGCAGGAGAACGTCGTCGGCGCGATGCGGGAGGAGTGCGGCGCCGGGTTCATGTCCTGCCGGTTCACCCACGTCTACGAGGACGGCCCGGCGCCCTATTACACGCTGCTGGCGCCGGCCGAGGTGGGTTCGGAACTGGAGCAGTGGCGACGGATCAAGGAGACCGCCTCGGACACGCTGATGGAGCACGGCGCGACCATCACCCACCACCACGCCGTCGGGCGCGTCCACCGCGACCACTACCACGAGGAGGTCCCGGAGAACTACCTGCAGGCGCTCCGGTCGATGAAGCGGACGCTGGACCCCGACGGCATCATGAACCCCGGCGCCCTGCTGTAGCGGGCCGCCTCGGCGGGCCACAGGACAGATTCATACCGGGGCCGGGCGAACACCGCGCCGATGAGTCGACTCGTCCGCATCCTCGGCGGCCTCGTACAGACGGTCGTGACCTTCGTGGTGCTGATCGTCCTCGCCATCCTCGCCTTCTACGTGACGGTGTTCGTCGTCTCGACGGGCGCCCACCTGGCGGGGTACGACCCCAGCGGCGACTACGTTGTGCTCTCGGCAGCGTTACTCGTCGTCGCGGCGCTGTTCGGCGGCATCCCGATCGGCCGCGCCCAGCGACAGCAGTACGAGGACAGCGAGCCCAGCGCCGGCTTCGAGTGACCTCCTAGACGACCTCGCTCAGGTCGCGCCCCTCGCTCTGCCCGGGGAGGATGTCGCCCAGGCCGGCGCCGAAGGACCCGGCCGTCCAGACGACGCTCACCTGACACAGCGAGAGGAACGGCTGCGTCGGGTTGAGCCGCCCCCACATCGCCATCGTCAGCGCGGCCGAACAGAAGGAGATGACGAGCACCGCCGCCAGGCGACGCGGGACGAACCCGAAGACGTACGTCAGCTCCACCTCGCGGAACTCAGCGTAGTACAGCAACCCCGCCGTGACCGCGACGACGAACGCGACGTTGCCGAGGAGGTACACCGGGACGCCGTAGACGAGCCCCGTCGCGAAGTGCTCGCCGATCTCGCCGACGCCGCCCTCGACTAACAGCGGGATCGAGAACACCGTCGACCCGACGAACGACTCGACGACGTCGCGGGAGGTGTACCGCTGGATGCGGCGCTCGACGTTCCCCAGCGCCTGCTGTTCGAGGTGGTAGAGCCCCTCTCCGAGTCGTCGAATCCGCCGGGCCTTCTGCTGTTCGTCCGGCGAGTCCACCGAATCCTCCAGGGACTCCAGCTTCTCGACCACCTCGGCGGCGGTCGCCTCCTCGTCGGCCATCGTCGACAAATCGGCGACGGGCGTGATAGGACTGTCGGCGGCTACGGTTCCCCGACCCGGCGGTGCCGGAATCCAAAGTTTTGACTCAGGGACGCGTGAGGTGTGGGCCATGGTACTCGGACGCATCCGGCGGCACCCGCTGGCGTCGACCGGCCTGCTGGTCGGCGCCGCGGCGGCCGTCGCCGCGAGGACCGAGCCGCGAATCGAACCCGAGGGGTGGCGGCCGGACGACCCGCCGGCGTGGGAGGGTCCCCTCGAACGGAACCGCGAACTCGAGGGGATCGACACCGTCGTCAAATGTGACGGCCCCGAGGACGTGGCCTTCGACGACGACGGGCGGCTGTACACCGGCGTCGAGGACGGTTCGGTCCTCAGGACGGCCGACCCGGTCGACGACGAGACGACCGACGCCCGCCTCGAGCAGTTCGCCGACACCGGCGGTCGGCCGCTCGGCATGGAGTTCGACGGCGACGACCTGCTCGTCTGCGCGGAGGACGCCGGCCTGCTGTCGATCTCGTCCGACGGCGAGGTGACGGCGCTGTCGACCCGCGTCGGCGGCCGCGAAATCGCCTTCGCCGACGACCTGTACGTCGCCGACGACGGGACGATCTACTTCACCGACGCGACGGAGCACGACATCTTCCAGGACGAGCTGTTCGAACTGCGGGACACGGGCCGGCTGCTCGCCTACGACCCCGAGACAGGGGAGACGTCCGTCGAGCTCGAGGACCTCGGCTTCGCCAACGGGATCTGCCCCCACGAGGACGGCGAGTCGGTGCTGGTGACCGAGACCTCTCGCTACCGGATCACCCGCTACTGGATCGACGGCGACCGAGAGGGCGACTCCGAGCGCTTCGTCGAGAACCTGCCCGGCTACCCGGACAACGTGGAGGCGGCCGACGGCGGCACTCACTGGGTCGCCATCCCGTCGGTCCGCGACGAGACCCTCGAGGCGCTCCAGCGGCGTCCCTGGGTCAAGCGCCAGCTCGGCAAGCTGCCGAAGTCCGTGCTCGAATCCGTCAGCGGCGACCCCTACGGACTGGTGCTCCACGTCGACGCCGACGGCGAGATCGTCGACAGCCTCCACGACCCGGAGGGCGGCGTCTTCGGGATCACCTCGGCGACGCCCCACGAGGGCTCACTGTACCTCGGGTCGCTGTTCGGCTACGGCGTGAGCCGGTACGACCTGGAGTGAGTTCCAGTTCCGCTCCGCTCTCACAACCTTATTACCGGTTCGTTCGAACCCTCCCGCATGGCTCGGCTCCCGGGCGTCGACTCACCCGAGCAGGTGGTCTGTCACGTCGACATGGACTGCTTCTACGCCGCCTGCGAGCGCCTCCGGGAGCCGGAACTCGAGGGTGAACCGGTCGTCGTCGGAATGGGTTACGAGGACGGCGAGAACCACGGCGCGGTCGCCACCGCGAGCTACGAGGCCCGCGAGTACGGCGTCGAGAGCGCGATGGCGATCTCCGAGGCCCTCGAACGCCTCCCGAGGCGGGCGACGGCGGACGACCCCGAGGACACCGGTATCTACCGCCCCGTCGACATGGAGTACTACGAGTCGGTGAGCCGGGACGCGAAGGCGGTGCTCGACGCGGCCGCCGAGACCGTCCGGAACGTCTCCATCGACGAGGCGTACCTCGACCTGGGCGACATCGCCTGGGACGACGCCGAGGCGTTCGGCCGTCGGCTCAAGGACGACATCGAGGACGCGGCGGGCGTGGTCGCGTCGGTCGGCATCGCGCCCAACATGACCACCGCGAAG
Organism: Natronomonas salina; assembly: GCF_013391105.1. NCBI lineage: Archaea > Methanobacteriati > Methanobacteriota > Halobacteria > Halobacteriales > Natronomonadaceae > Natronomonas > Natronomonas salina. Next base: position 153,029 of record NZ_CP058335.1, on the reverse strand, counting down.
CTGGCCTCCGACGCCGACAAGCCGGACGGCCTGGTCGTCGTCGAACCCGACGAGGTCCGGGGGTTCCTCGCGCCCATGGACGTCGCGGACCTCCACGGCGTCGGGCCGGTCACGGCCGGGGACCTCCGGGAGATGGGCCTGGAGACGGCCGGCGACGTCGCCGACGCCGACGTCGCGGAACTCGTCGACGCCTTCGGCGAGCGGGGCCGCGACCTCCACGCCCAGGCCCGCGGCGAGGACGACCGCGTCGTCGAACCCCGCGGTCGGCCGAAGAGCCTCTCCAGCGAGTCGGCCTTCGTCGAGGCGACCGACGACCCGGAGGCGAAGCGCGAGAAGGTGCGCGTCCTCGCCGCGGAGGTCGCCGAGCGCGCGACCGCGAAGGACGCCCTCTACAAGACCATCGGCATCAAGGCAGTTCAGCCGCCGTACGACGTCAACACGCGAGCGAAGTCGCTGTCCGGCCCGGTCGACGACCCGGACCTCGTCGAACGGGTCGCCCTCGAATTGCTCTCGGAGTTCGAGGGCGACCGCGTCCGGAAGCTCGGCGTCCGCGTCTCGAACCTCTCGTTCGACGACCGCCAGCAGGCCAGCCTCGACGCCTGGGAGGGGGCCGACGGCGTGGACGCGGGCTCGAGAGACGTCCGCGAACGGCACCGCCAGCGGTCCCCCACCGGTCAGGTCGACCTCTCGGAGTTCGAGTGAGCGGGAGCGTCGCTGGTAACCAACTACTACCCCGGTGGTTCTCGATGTAGCCGGGGGTCGGGATTTGCAGCACAGTGGCCTGGAAACTTCACGCGTCGAGACCGTCACCAGGGAAAGAGTGTAGACTGAATCGCGAGTGTGGATGGATTTGTTAATTACCTGGATAGCACCTACAACTATACATCTAGGAAGTGGCTTCGATATCTGATATTCTATACCCATTCGGTAGATAGGTCATATCGTCTGGCTCCTAATTCGTAGCAGGTCTATACTGAATACAAACTACCGTCTGGACTCATGCGTGACTTCCCCACTCGATACAACGGAACGACGTCGATTGGTGCTCAAACTACTGGGTGCGGCCGCGGGGGCCGCCACGTTCGGTTCGGTGGTCCACGCCCAGGAGTCGGACTCCGACCCCGAGCCCTCGTTCGTCCTCGAGCAGGGCGACGAGTGCGTCGAACTCACGCCGATGACCGGTGAGCAGCCTGTCGAGGAGCTCTACGACTACCGGTACCCCACGGACGACTACGACAGCGTCTCGGGGTCGGACGGTGACTCATACAGCTCCCACGGGACGACCCACCTCCAGAGGGACGCGACGAGCATCCTCTTCCTCTACGACGGGCCGGAGGGGCTGAGCCTGGTCGTCGTCCACGGCAAGTTCCAGGGCGACGATAACGGCGGCATCGTCTCGTTCACCTTCGAGGGGATGCCGGAGGACGCCTCGTGGTTCGTCAAGGACGACTACTACGCCGAGGACGGCGACCCGGCGGTAACTAACTACGATCAGTGGGACGGCGACGGCACCGACCACCAGGTCGACTGGGCGTACGCCGCTGGGCGGACCGACGGCGGCGCCGCCAGAGATCTCGGCGAGGAGTTCGAGTTCTCGATAACGCCGGCATTCAACGAGGAGGCAATCCTTGATGTGGATCTATCCGACGGCGGCCCGATCGAGGCCTGGGAGGCCCTCTCCGCGGACGGCGACTCGCCCGAGCGAGTCTCGCTCGAGATGGGCGCGCCGGTGACCATCCGCACGGGCACCTGCGAGGAGTCGACGGACGACGAGCCGGAAGAGGAGCCCGACGACGACGAACCAGAGGACGGGACCGGTGACGAGCCGGAAGACGAACCCGAGGACGACCCAGACGACGGGACCGAAGACGAGCCGAGCGACGAACCGGACGGTGAAGACGGGACCGACGAGGACGAACCGGACGACAAGGACGGCGAGAAGGACAAGGAGAAGGAGGACAGCGAGGACGGCTGCTGAGGTATCCGGCGACGGAGGTAGAAACTCGGCCCGCCGGTCCTCCACGAGCGGGACGGGGGCTGTGAGTAGCACCCCCGACGGCCCACCAGGGTGATCGGTATCCCGTGCGGAACGACTTTTCCGCTCGGGCGCGAACGTGTCGACGTGAACCACCTGGCCGTCGCGGGTGACGAGACGTGGCACCTCCCGCAGCACGCCCACGTCATCGTCCACGAGACCAGCGACGGCAACGAGTTCATCACCATCTACGACTGCGGCGCGGCCCAGAAACCGCCGTCCGCCCAGCTCATCGGCAACCTCGTCCGGGTCGACGCGGCTCACGAACTCCTCGACCAGCCGACGGGCTACATCGCCAAACTGCGCGAGGAGTCGACCCTCGAGCGGCAGGCCGACGACCACTGGGTCATCCGGGCGCGGTGACGGTCAGGGGCCGGTCCTGACGGGACGACGCCCCGGAGCGGATGCTGAACTATCCCCATATCGCCGAGTAGGAACCCGTTTACCCCACATCACGACCCGGACGTTGATAGGGGAACCATTCGAACCCGGGCCATGCACGTGGACGAGACGGCCCGGGTCGAGAACTCGACGGTCGACGGCGCGGAGCTCAGGGAGTACGTGACGGTCCACGATTCCACGATCGCCCCGGGGGCACGCATCTACGAACGGACCTCCGTGAAGAAGTCCGAGGTCGACGGCCCGACCGACGTGAACGCGAACTGCTACGTCGAGAACGCGCGCCTCGGCGCGGAGGTGCAGGTCGGGCCGAACACGGCCATCGTCGGCGTGACGCACGACCTCGACGACGACGGGATGACGTTCCGCGAGGACGTCTTCGAGGCGGTCGTCGTCGAGGACGGGGCGTTCGTCGGCGCCGGCGCCACCGTGCTGCCGGGCGTCACCGTCGGCGAGGACGCGGTCGTCGGCGCCGGGGTCACGGTGACCGACGACGTTCCGGCGGGCACCGTCTACCGCGGAAACCCGTAGTGGCCGGAACGGGCGCACGACAGACGTCTGACGGAGGATTATGTACGGCGACCGCCTGTGTGCCGACGATGGGCGAGGAAACGATTACCGTCGGAGAGGTGAGCCGCGGCGACGGGGCCGGGGACACCGTCGAACTGCCGATCGTCGACCTGCTGACCGGACGCGGGTTCATCACCGGGAAGTCCGGGTCGGGGAAGTCCAACAGCGCGAGCGTCGTCGCCGAGAAGCTGCTCGACCGCGGGTACAGCCTGCTCGCGGTCGACATCGACGGCGAGTACTACGGCCTGAAGGAGGAGTACGAGATCCTCCACGTCGGCGCCGACGAGGAGTGCGACCTCCGGGTGAACGTCGAGCACGCCGAGAAGATCGCCGAGCTCGCACTCGAGCAGAACGTCCCGATCATCCTGGACGTCTCCAGCTTCCTCGACGAGTCCGAGGCCCGGGAGCTGCTGACCGAGGTCACCAAGCACCTCTTCGCGAAGGAGAAGAAGATGAAGCAGCCGTTCCTGATGCTCGTCGAGGAGATCCACGAGTACATCCCCGAGGGCGGCGGCGTCGACGAGTGCGGCCAGATGCTCATCAAGGTGAGCAAGCGCGGCCGCAAGCACGGCCTCGGCATCGTCGGCATCAGCCAGCGGCCCGCCGACGTCAAGAAGGACTTCATCACGCAGTGCGACTGGCTCGTCTGGCACCGGCTGACCTGGAACAACGACACGAAGGTCGTTGGCCGCATCCTCGGCTCCGACTACGCGGACTACGTCGAGGAGATGGACGACGGCGAGTGCTTCCTCATGACCGACTGGCTAGACGACATCCGGGTCGTCCAGTGGGAGCGCAAGCAGACCTTCGACGCCGGCGCGACCCCGGGGCTCGACGACTTCGAGCGCCCGGAACTCAAGAGCGTCAGCGGCGACCTCGTCGAGGAGCTCGAGGAGATCACCGAGGAGCAGCAGTACCGCCAGAACCGCATCGAGGAACTGGAGCGCGAGCTGACGCAGAAGGACGAGCGCATCCGCGACCTCGAACGGCAGCTCTCGGAGGCCCGCGACCTCAAGCAGATGGCCGACCGGTTCTCCCGGGCGATGATGGAGCAGGTGACCGGCCGGCCGCTGTCGGTCGCCCCGGGACGCCAGAGCGAACTCGACGAGGCCGCACGCGGGAAGGTCCGGCGTGACCCCGAACTGGAGGCCGAACTCGAGGCCGTCCGCAACGGCGAGCGCGAACCCACGAGCGGACGGGTCCCCGACGCGAACGAGGAGTGGTCGAAGTCGACCGCGGCTGATTCGGACGATTCGACCGCGACCGACGAGGCCACAGCGAAGACGAGCGACGAGGCAGCGTCCCCGGACGGGGACGACGCCGACACGCTGGACGTCGTCGAGGCGATGGGCGGGAAGCCCGGCGAGTCGACCATCGTGGACCCGAGCACCGAGAGCCCGGACGATCCCGGTGCCGCGCCCGGAGCGGGCGTGGGTATCGTCGCGGACGCCGAACGGTCCGTCGACGGTCCGGACGCCGACGAGGACTCGACAACTACCGACGAGACCGCCGACGCCGATTCCGACCCGGAGGCCGAATTCGACGCCACGCCGTCGGTGGCCACGGTTGCCTCGGCGGGCGCGACGGCCGGTTCGAGCGACCCGCTGGTCGCGCGCCTCCGCGACGAGATCCACAGCCTCGACGACCTCGCCGTCGAGATGCTCCGGCACTACCGTTCGTACGGGCCGACGACGCCGATCGACGCCCACGCGGCGGCCGGCGGCTCCGGCGACCGCACGGCGGCGTACGCCACCAACCGGGCGCTCAGGCAGCGCGGCCTGGTCGAACACGTCGGCCGCGGCAAGCACGACTACGCGCTGCCGTCGCTGGTCGACGAGGAGGCCCGCGATCCCTTCGACCCCGACGCGGCGCTGCCGGACGAGGAGCGGGACCGACTCGTCGACGCCGTCGAATCGGTCTTCGTCGAGGACGTGGAGGCGCCGTCGACCGGTGACGCGGATACCCCCGCGGCGACCGACGGCGGGACCGGCGAGGACGCCCTCGCGCCCTGGCCGGATAGTTGCCGATAGCTACCGTCTCGAGGCCCGACGTAATTTTTTTCAGCCACGCGGCGATAATCCCTCCCGAACCAGAGGGACGTTTCCAGCAGTTTCCACAGGAGGGAGCCACAATGTACGATCCAGAGACAGAGACCACGGTCGTCTGTCACGCCAGGACGCCGCTGGTCTTCGATCCGGTCGAGGAACGCATCGAACGCGCACGGGACCTCGAGGACGGCGACCTCGTCGACACGGTCGTCCTCCGGAGCTGGCCCGAGACCGTCCGGTTCGACGACGACAGCCCCCACCGCGAGGTCGTCGAGGAGTTCGAGCGCTTCGACGAGTGGGCCGACCGCCGGGGAGTGTCCGTCCGCCCGCCGTTCGAGACGCGGACGCGCACCTCGATGGTCGAGGAGGGCGGCGTCGACGTCCTCGTCACGCCGGTCCTCTGCCTCGCGGTCTACCGCGAGGAGCGGCTCGTCTCGGTGTTCCCGCACTCGGACGGCGAGACGACCTACTCGGTCGAACGGGCGCTCGACCGCCTCGAGGCCGACCAGCTGCCGCGGCCGCTCATCGGGACCGCCGACGTCCCGGACGCGAGGACGTGCCCGGAGTGCGAGGCCGCGCTGGTGAACGGTCAGGGGCTGTTCGTCTGTCCGGACTGCGAGTGGTCCGGCACGCTCGCCGACGAGGGGTGGACGGAACTGGACGACGTCGAACTGGAGCCGACGACTGCACCGGCGACGGACGACTGACGGTCGGAATAGCGGGGAGGATGCCGCTTTTTGGTCGGAGTCGCGTCGCTCAGACGAGCGGCTCGACCAGGTCCTCCAGGGCCGCCTTCGGGTCGTCGGCCTTGGCGACGCCGGAGGCCAGCAGCACCCCTTCGGCGCCGAGTTCGCCGGCCGCCTCGAGGTCCTCGCCGGTGGAGATGCCGGCGCCGCAGAGCACTGGGACGTCGCCGACAGACGCCGCGGCGTCGACGGAGTCAGTGACGACGTCCGGGTCGGCCTTCGAGACCGGCGTCCCGGTGCCGATGAGCTCGGGCGGCTCGACGGCGACGGCGTCGGGTTCCAGCGCCGCGGCCGCGGCGATCTGACGGGGGTTGTTCGCACAGACGACGGTCTCCAGGTCGGCCCGCTCGGCGGCCCGGAGGCCGGCGTCGATATCTGCGAGCTTCAGGCGGTTCTCGGAGTGGTTGAGCAGCGTGCCGACGGCGCCCGCGTCGGCGACGGCCTCGGCGAGCGTCGACCCGGTGTGGGAGCCCTGCTCGACGGGCGAGACGTGCTGGGCCCAGGTCTCGACGCCGGTGTCGGCGACGCGGTCGAGGTGGGCGGCCTGCGGGGCGACCGCGATGCGGACGCCGGTGTCGTCGGCCACGTCGGCGGCCGCCTGCGCGACGGCGACCGGGTCGCACGGGTACGCCTTCAGGTTCACGAGGACGAACATACCGGCAGGGCGGCGCCCGCGGAAAAATAGCTGTCCATCCCGCTCGCCGTGCCGGGCGTCGCGGAGGGCCGAAGGGCGGGCGTCGGGTCAGCGCACGGCTGCGAGGTCGACGAACGCGTCGTCGTTCGCCGTCAGCCACGTCGACATGCGGGGGACGCCCGAGAGCCCCCGGGGATAGACCGTCCGCCGGTCCGGTCGCCGGTCGTACTGGACGAGCGTCGACTCCAGTCGCTTCGGGATCTCGCCGGCGTCCTCGAACTGGAACCTCGCGTCAGTCCGCTTGGGGATGCTCGTCATCGACAGGTGGAGACCGGTGCAGGGCGACCAAAACAGCTGCTAATTGACGTATCCAGCCCTCAATAGCAATCCGGAGCGGTCGGTCGATGGATTGACCCCCTGTCGGGCCCCTGTTACGGTATGACGTTCGAATTGACCCCCGAACAGGAGGCCGTCCGGCAGGCGGTCAGGGAGTTCGGCGACGAGGAGATCAGACCCGTCGCGAAGGAGTACGAGGCGGAGCAACGATACCCCGCGGACCTGCTGTCGGAGGCCGCGGCCCTCGACCTCGTCGCGCCGCACGTCCCAGAGGCATACGGCGGCGCCGGCATGGACGCCATCTCGACCATCGTCGTCACCGAGGAACTGTGGCGGGCCGACCCCGGGGTCGGCGGCTCCATCGCCGCCGCGGACTTCGGGACCGGGATGCTCCTCGAGTTCGGCGACGAGTGGATGAAGGAGGAGTGGCTGCCGCGGGTCACGGGCGGCGAGACGCCCATCGCCACCGGCATCTCCGAACCCGCGCACGGCTCGAACGTCGCGGGGATGGAGACCACCGCGGAGAAGGACGGCGACGAGTGGGTCGTCGACGGCACCAAGATGTGGATCACCAACGGCTCGGTCGCCGACGTGGCGATCATCATGGCGAAGACCTCACCCGAGGATGGCCACGCCGGCATCACCGCGTTCCTCACCGAGACCGACGTCGACGGCTACGAGGCGACGCCCATCCGGAACAAGCTCGGTATCAAGGCCCAGGACACCGCCGAGATCGTCGTCGACGGGCTCCGCGTCCCCGAGGAGAACGTGGTCGGCGAGGTCGACGAGGGCTTCTACCAGCTCATGCAGTTCTTCGCTGCGGCGCGGGCCGACGTGGCCGGCCAGGCCACCGGCGTCGCGCAGGCCGCCCTCGAGGAGGCCGTCGCCTACGCCGACGAGCGCGAGCAGTTCGACCAGAAGATCGCGGAGTTCCAGGCGATCCGCCACAAGATCGCCGAGATGGCGACGGACGTCGAAGCCGCCCGCTCGCTGGCCTACCGCGCCGGCGGGGCCCTGGAGGCCGGCGACGACGCGCTCGCGACGCGGCTCTGCGCGATGGCGAAGCTGTTCGCCTCCGAACACGCCGTCGACGTCACCGACGAGGCCATCCAGGTCCACGGCGGCGCCGGCTACGTCACCGACCACCACGTCGAGCGGTTCTACCGCGACGCCCGCGTCACGAAGATCTACGACGGCACCTCGGAGGTCCAGAAGAACATCGTCGCCGACTCGCTGCTGTAGGGGTCAGGTCTCGGCCAGCGGAAGTCGGACCTCGAAGACCGAACCGCGGGGTTCGTTGTCCCGGACCGCGACCTCGCCGCCGAAGTCGGTCACCAGCGACCGGACCAGGTACAGCCCGAGCCCCATCCCCGAACTGCGCTCGCCCATCGCGCCCTGCTCGAACAGGCGCTCGCGGACCTGCGGCTCGATCCCGGGGCCGTCGTCGGCGACGGTCACCGAGACCTCTCCGTTCTCGCGTACGACTGCGACGTCGACACGGGGGTGTTCGACGTCGCTGTGGACGATCGCGTTTCGGACGAGGTTCCCGAAGACCGACCCGAGGAGTTCGCTCGCCCGGACCGGCGCCTCGGGGACCGGGCCCGCCAGTCGAACCTCCGCGTCGGAGTACGTCGACCGGGCCTTCTCGACCTCGTGTTCGAGCAACGCCCCCAGGTCGACGACGTCCGTCGCCTCGACGCTCCCGCGCTCCATGGCCTTCGAGACGTCGGCGGCGACGTTCGTCAGCTCGACGATGTGTTCGCTCGCGGTCCGGATGCGATCGAGCTGCTCGAGCAGTTCCCCGGAATCCCCCCGTTCGGCGAGGTCCTCGGCCAGCAACTCGCTCCAGCCGGCCGCGACAGCGGCGTCGTTGCGGATGTCGTGTCTGAGCATCTGGTTGAGGAGGACGACCTGGCGGTTGTACCGCTCGAGTTCCGCCTCGTACTGGACGCGGTCGCTGACGTCGACGAGCGTCAGTAGCTCGCCGAGCACCCGACCGTCGGCGGTCTCCAGGGGCGCCCGCCGGACCTCGATCACGGGACAGTCGGAGCCGTCGTCGCCCAGGTGGATCACGTGAGGGGGTTCGCCGGTGTCGAGCTCTCGTGCGACCCGCGCCGCACGGTCCGAGAGTTCCGCCAGCGGCCGTCGTGCCAGCTTCGTATCGACGTCCAGGTACCGCCTCGCGACGCCGTTCAGCTGGTTCACGCGACCGTCGGAACCGAGGACGACGACGCCGTTCTGCGTCCCCTCGATGAGCGCCGTCGTCGGGATCGGCGCCTGATCGAGGAGGTCGTAGCGGTAGGTCCCCCAGGCCAGGGCGACCCCCGTGACGGCGAAGCCGATGGGGATCGTGTCGACCCGCGGGTGGACCACCGCCGCCGCGGACTCCGGAAAGAGGGTCCTGAGCAGTTCGGCGGCGAGCGGGACTCCGATACCCACGGCGACGACGCCGATCTGGCGGCGGTAGGCGGTCGTCGAGGAGACGGACAGCCGCAGCACCACCAGCAGACTCGCGACGACCACGGCGTAGGAGTAGAAGACGTCCACCGTGAGCCACGGCCCGTACGTCGGGTCCATGTACACCGCGTCGCCGACGGTCACCAGCGTCGCGTCCGCGAGGTAGAGATCGAAGAACGGGCTCATCGTCAGCACGACGCCGGTGACCGGGACGGAGAGTACCGCCGCCAGGACCGGGCGGGTGAGCCATGCCGCGTCGTCGGCGTACCGGACCGCGAAGACGAACAGCGACGGCAGGAGCACGTACCAGCCCAGCACCTGGACCCGCCACGTCAGGCGCTTGAGCGCCAGGGAGGTGACCGTCAACTCGACGGCGTACCCGGCAGCGTACAGCGCGCCCCCGGCCGCGAGGAGGGCCAGCGGCAGCCACGCCGGGTGGTCGCGACGTCGCCAGCCGACCCAGGCCACCGCCGCCAGGACCGCCGCCGAGAACGCGACGATCGGGGTGTACGGCGTGAACTGGACGGCCATCTGGACGGTCGACGCTCCCTCGACAGTTAACTCCCGCGCCGATATCGACGCTTACAGGGAGGCCGAACCGGAACCGCCGGGTATGGAAGGACGCCGCGTGTGGGTGCCGGTCGGCGGGGAGCCGCGCCTCGGAACCGTCGTCGAACGGACCTACGCGCCGAAGACGGGCGCGGAGTTGCTCGCCGTGGAACTCGACGACCCGGTCGATGACACGGAGAACGTCGTCGTCAACCCCCAGGTCGACGACGTGCTGTTCGAGAACGAACTGTAGGAGGGGTCCGACCGTGGAGACGATCACGCTGCCGGACGGCCGGACGCTCGCCTACGAGGAGTTCGGGGACCCGGAGGAGCCGCCGGTGGTCTTCTGTCACGGGACGCCCGGGTCCCGGCGCTCCGCCGCGGTCTTCGACGACCAGCAGATTCGCGTCCTCGCTCCCGACCGACCGGGAGTCGGCGGGTCCGACCCGGCGCCAGAGTCGTACGCAGAGCCCGGCGCCGCGCTCGAATCGTGGCGGCGGGACGTCGAATCGCTCGCGGCCGAACTGGGGGTCGACTCGTTCGGAGTCGTCGGCTTCTCCGGTGGCGGACCGTTCGCCCTCGCCGCCGGCACCGCGCCGTCGGCGAACCGCGTCGCCCTCGTCGCGCCGCACGGTCCGCCCGACACGCAGGAATCCAGCGGGCTGGCGCTGCTCGCCAGCTACGCGCCAGTCGTTCTGCGCGGGCTCTTCGCGATCCAGCGTCGCGTCGTCCGGCGCGACCCACAGCGGGCGCTGTCGCTGTACACCGACGCCGATCCCGAATCGCTGTCGCTCCCCCCGGACGTCGATCCCGTCGAGCGGCTGGCCGCGGACTACCTCGCCGCCACGGCCCAGGGCGGCCGGTGGCCGGCCCGGGAGACCGCGCTCTTCGTCGAGCCGTGGGAACTACCCGACCCGTCGGTGCCGGTCCGGATCTGGTACGGCGAGCATGACGGGAACGTCCCGCCGTCGACGGCCGAGGCTGTGGCCGACCGTGTCGCCGACGAGTCGGTGGCCCTCCCTACGGATCACCTGGAGACCCTCTGTGGGTCAAGAAGCAGCGTCGCGTCGTTCCTCAGTCCTTCCGCTTGACGACGTCGCCGAGCGTCGTCTCGCCGGTCGAGGACCCGCCGGACCACTCGCTGTCGTCGCCGCCGCCGCCCGCCGAGAGGGAGACGTCGAGGGCCTTCTCGAGCTTCCGCTGGACCTTGTCGCTCGGCAGGACGTCGCCTCGCTCCAGCTTCCTGATGAGGCTCGCCTTCTCGTTGAGCTGGTCGGCGAGTTCCTCCTGGGTCAGCCCCTGGCCCTCCCGGGCGTCGCGGATGCGGTCGTCGTAGTCCTGGACGACCTCGTCCATCTCGTCGAACATGTCGCGGCGGCTGCCGCCGCCACCGCCCGACGAGCCCCCGGACGGGCCCCCCGACGAAGACGACGACGAACTCGACGACGAGGACGTCGAGTACTTCGTCGACGACGAGGAGGTGTCCTGGGTCTGGACCTCCGTCCCGAAGTCCGCGCAGTCGTCGCAGACGTCGAGTTCGGCCCCCTCGATCTTGACCGTCTTCGGCGACCCCGTCTCGGCGCCGCACATCTCACACTGGACCATACCGGGTCCTTGCCCCTGGGACGCAAAAGGGTTTTCCCGCGCGGTTTCGCGGCGTTGGCTTCCGGTTCAGTCGAGCGCGGTCATGGAGTAGTAGAAGCGCTGCAGCGCGGTGACGTGTCCGACCACGGCGAGGAAGACCAGCAGCCACCCCACGAGCGACAGCCCGTAGAGTTCGGCGGTGTAGAAGGCCGCGACCAGGGTCACGCCCCCGATGATCACGAGGCGGTCGGCGCGGCCGACGACGCCGCCGTAGACGCGGTCGAGGCCGACGGCCTGGGCCTGCGTCCCCAGGTAGGAGGTCATCACGACGCCGGTGACCGCGAGGAACCCGAGGAGGTACGCCTGGACGCCCGCGGCGAGGCCGGCGATGATGACGATGTCGGCGTAGCGGTCGAGGACGTGGTCGAGGAGGTCGCCGGCCTTCGAGGCGACGCCCTGCCGCCGGGCGAGGGCGCCGTCGAGCAGGTCCAGCCAGCCGTTCACGAGGACGAACAGCGCGCCGAGCAGGTACAGCCGCGGGTCGGGCTCCCAGACGCCGGCCGGCGCGCCGGCCATCGCGTACGCCGTGGCGGCGAAGACGGCGAAGCCGAAGGCGACCACGCTGACGCCGTCGGGGGTCAGTCCGGCACGGTCGGCGGCGTCGACGAACGGTTCGAGCATCCGGTCGGCCAGGGGTCTGAATCTGTCGAGCGTCATAGGTAGTCGAGGAAGTCCACGTCTCCGGCGGACGGCTCGCGGTCGCCGGCGACGACGGCCTCGATGGCGTCGGCGACGGCCTCCGGGTCTCGGTCGGTCGTGTCGATCTCGTAGACGGCGTCGAGGCCGTGGGCGTCGACGGCCTCCGAGAGGACGACGTCCAGCGCCTCCGCCTCGGCGTTCTCGGCCGCCTTGGCGCTGTCCTCGCCGCGGTCGAGCAGGCGCTCGCGGAGCTGTCGGGGGTGACAGCGCAGGACGACCACGCGGTCGGCGTCGAGGTGGTGGGCGAGGTGGGACTCCACGAGGACGTCGTCGCGGTCCGCCATGCGCTCGCGGACGGCCTCGAGGTCGGCGACGAGGCTGCCGCGTTCGGGGTCCTCGCCCTCGGCGAGGCCCTCCTCGCGGATCAGGTCGTTGAGGTGGACGACCTCGAGGTCGGCGTCGACGCACTTCGAGGCGGTGGTCTTCCCGGTTCCGGGGGTTCCGGTGACGGCGACTCTCATAGGCAGTCGTTCAGCACCTCCACGGCCCGGCGGGTCTCCTCGCGGGTGCCGCAGGTGACGCGGACGCACTCCGGCAGGCCGAACGAGGAGGTGTCCCGGACGATGACGCCCTCGCGCTGGGCCGCCTCGGCGACCGCGCCGGCGTCGCCGACCTCGCAGAGGACGAAGTTGCCGGCGCTCTCCCAGGTGTCGCAGGCGAGGTTGTCGTACATGTACTCGCGGGCCCACGCGGCGGTCTCGACGCTCTTCTCGACGTGTTCGTCGTCCTCGAGTGCGGCGAGGCTGGCCCGGCAGGCAATCTCGGAGGCGGCGAAGGGGGTGTTGACCCGGGCGTAGGCGTCGGCCCACTCCCCTGGGACGAGGGCGTAGCCGAGGCGGACGCCCGCCAGCCCGTAGGCCTTCGAGAACGTCCGGAGGACGGCGACGTCGTCGCGTTCCTCGACGAGTGCGACGGCCGACGGCGAGTCGGCGAACTCCCCGTAGGCCTCGTCGACGACGACGAGCGTCTCCTCGTCGGTCCCGTCGGCGATGGCCTCGACCTCGTCCAGCGACACCTCGCTGCCCGTCGGGTTGTGGGGGCTGGTGAGGTAGACGACCCGCTCGCCGTCGTAGTGCGGCAGGACCTCGTCGGCGTCGATGGCGAAGTCGGTCGCCTTCCGGACGGGGTACTCGGCGACGGTGCCGTGGTGGTAGCGGGCGCTCATCCCGTAGTAGGCGAAGCCCGGCTCGGGTACGAGGACGCCGTCGCCCGGGTCGAGCATCGCGCGGGCGAGGTAGTCGAGCGCGCCGTCGCCGCCGTTGGCGAGCCACACCTGGGCGGAGTCCACGTCCCACCGCTCGGCGAGCCGCTCACGGAGGTCGGTCGCGGAGGACTTCGGGTAGGTGTGCACCCGCGGGGCGTACGCCCGGATGGCCTCGGCGGCCGCCGGCGACGGCCCGAAGGCGTTCTCGTTCGAGGAGAGCTTGACCAGCGAGTCGGGGTCGAGCCCGAGCTCGCGGGCCACCTCCTCTACCCCCCGGCCCGCCTCGTAGGCGACGTGCGCCGACAGGTCCCGTGGTTCCATATGCGACCCTCTCGGCGGCGTCGCTTAAGTAGCCGTCCATCTCTCGCCCCGGCGACGGCGAGCTTTCTTTGGTCCGTCGCCCCTAGAGGGCCTATGACGAAGACAGCAGTCATCGCTGGCGTCGGTCCCGGTCTCGGCGCAGCGCTGTCCGAACGGTTCGCGTCGGAGGGGTACGCTGTCGGCCTGCTCGCGCGGTCGGCGTCGTACCTCGAGGACCTCGCCGGTCGGCTGCGCGAGGAAACTGCGGGGGACGCCGTCGCGGTGCCGACGGACCTGGCGGATCCGGACGAGATCGAGACGGCCTTCGAGCGGGTCTACGACGCCTTCGGGCAGGTCGACGTCCTCGTCAACCACGCCAGCGCCGCGTCGTGGGACGGCCTGCTGGAGCAGGACGCCGAGGACTTCCGCCGGGCGCTGGCGGTCGGCCCGGAGGCCGCGCTGCACTGCTCGCAGGCGGCGGCCGCGGACATGCTCGACGGCGACGGCGGGACGATCATCTTCACCGGCGCGACGACGGCCGTCCGGGGGAAGGAGGGCGCCGTCGGGTTCAGCGCCGCGAAGTTCGCCTGCCGCGGGATGGCCGAGTCGATGGCGCGGGAGCTCGGTCCCGAGGGGATCCACGTCGCTCACGTCGTGATCGACGGCGGCATCCTGCCGCCCGACGGGGACGTCGACGACCCCGAGGAGTACCTGGACCCCGACGCCATCGCCGACAGCTACTGGCACCTCGTCGAACAGGACCGGTCGGCGTGGACGCTGGAGCTTGATCTGAGGCCGCACGTCGAGGAGTTCTGAGGCCACTCAGGAACGTATCTCGTAGGAGACCTCGACCTCCCGGGGTTCCCGCGGGTCGTCCGGCGGGCCGGACCACAGCTTGACGAGGATCACGTACGTCCCGTCCTCCGGGAGTTCGCTGACGTAGCCGTCCCCGGTCAGCACCGTGTCGAGGGGGTCGCCCTGGTCGAACTCCTCGGCGTCCGCCCACTGCTCGGCGACCCGCTCGTACTCGCTCTCGGTGTAGACCTTCACCCAGTCGCTGGAGTCCGCCCCGTCGACGGTGAACTGGACCTCCGAGCCGGCCGACGCCTCGAACGGGACGTCGAACAGCTCGTCGGGGCCGACCTCACGGCTGACGGTGTCGGACTGCGGCGACTCGCTGCCACCGTCGCTGTCGTCCGAGACCTCGGCCAGCGCCGCCGAGAACAGCCCGTCGCGGTGGGCGAGCGCGCCGGCGCCGACCAGCGTCGAGAGCCCGAAGAGGACCCACCGCCGGGACTTGCCCGACCCCGTCGACCCCGTCGCCGTCGACCCCGTCGTGGTGCCGCCTCGCGTCGAGCCGGTCGAACCCGCGGCCGACCGGCCCCCGGTCTGCCTCTCGTCGGCGTTCCCCCGTCCGCGACCGACGTACGTCGTCCGGTCGCCGTCGCCCGTTCGGCCGCCACCGCCGGCGGAGCCCGACCCCTGGTTCCGACCGGAACGGTACCGGTCACTGTAGTCGCCAGAATCGGTGCTGTCCGCGGCGCCCGCGGCGCCGTAACCCCCGGCACCGCCGCCCGTCCGGTCGTCGACGATCTTCCGGTAGGCCTCCTTGACGCGCTTGAACTCGGCGGCCGAGCCGCCGGCGTCGGGGTGGACCTCTTTGACGAGCTCCCGGTACCGTCGTTCGACGGTCTCCCGGTCCGCGTCGCGGTCGACTCCCAGGACGTCGTAGGGCGAGGCCATTCACCTACCCGTTGTGGAACGAAAACAATATATTCGTCGATAGTGGCCTCGTTCGGTGTGGTCAGACATTGCCTTATCACTATCATATAGTTGTATTTGGCTAGTTCCGGGGCCACATCGGTCGTAACCGTCTACCACGTTCCGGTCGCTCGTATGGTCGAGACCGCACGAGTTCGCCCGCGTCGGCGGACTCGTTGCCGATTGAGGTGCCTATTAGTGACCGGCGGGCGCCGACCACCACATGGTCGTCGACACCGTCGCCTACACCATCCACACCGGGTTCGCCGCCATCTGGGCGGGGTCGGTCCTGTTCGTGACCGCCGCCGTGCTGCCGCTGGCGATAGACGCCGACGTCACCCCGGCGGCGTTCGGGAGCGTCGTCACGAGACTGCAGTGGGTCACCCGGATCAGCGCCGTCCTGCTGTTCGCCACCGGGGGCCACCTTGCGGGCACGCGCTACACGGCGGGGACGCTCACCGGGACCCCCCGCGGCCACCTCGTGCTGGCGATGCTGACGCTGTGGCTGCTGCTGGCAGCGGTCGTGGAGATCGGCAGCGCGAGAGCCCAGCGGGGTATCGACGAGGAGAAGATCCGGGAGCCGGCTCGCGAGGCCCGACCGTTCTACCTGGCCGGCGCCGTCTTCGCCGTCGGGCTGCTCGTCGTCGCAGGGATGCTCGGGACGCCGCCGTTCTGACCCGCCCGAACTAGGGGATTCGGATCTCGTTCCTGAGGGTGCCGACGCCCTCGACCTCGACCTCGACCGTGTCGCCGTCGGAGAGCGGCCCGACGCCCTCCGGCGTGCCGGTCGAGATGACGTCGCCAGGCTCCAGCGTCATGTAGGCGGTGATCTCCTCGATGAGCTCGCGGACGGAGAAGATGAACTCGTCGCGCGAGGAGTTCTGCCGGAGGTCGCCGTTGACCCGGCACTTGACGGCCGCGTCCCGGGGCACCTCCTCGGGGGTCGCGATGACGGGGCCGATGGGCGCCGCGTCGTCGAAGGCCTTCCCCCGGACCCAGTTGGTCTCGACCGCCTGGTCGTCGCGGTTCGAGAGGTCGTTGACGCAGGTGAAGCCCGCGACGACGTCCTCGGCGCGCTCCGCGTCGACGTTCCGGCACTCCTCGGAGATGACGACGCCGAGTTCGGCCTCGTAGTCGAGGCGCTCCTTGTCCGGCAGGAGCTCGACGGTCTGGTCGTGGCTGGCGACGGCGTTCGGCGGCTTGAGGAACAGCAGCGGCCGGTCGGGGACGTCCTTGCCCTGCTCGGCCGCGTGGTCGGCGTAGTTGAGCCCGACGCAGACGATCTTCGAGGGCTCGCAGGGCGGCAGCACCTCGACCTCGTCGGCGCCGAAGACCTCGTCCTCGAGGGTGATCCGGCTGCCGTGGGTCGGGTGGGCGCGGATCTCCGCGCCGTCGTCGCCGGTCCACTCGCCGCGTCGGACCTCGCCGCCGGGGTCACGGAAGCGTACGTGTCGCATACCCGCCCGGACGGCGGGCGGCGGTATAAGCGTTTAACGACGGACCGACGGGCCGCCACGCTCACCCTCGGGCCCCACCGCCCTCCGGCGACTGCCGGCGTCATTTTTTGTGTTTCTGACGACGACATTTCAATGCATGGAGGCGTTTGTCGAGCTCGTGTGTCCGGCCTGCGAGAAGCACTGGGAGAAGGCACCGTCGGAGCTTCCGGAGCCGAAGGAGTCGTTCGACTGTCCGGACTGCGGCGAACGCCGACCGCTCTCGGAGTTCACTCGGTCCGACCGCGACCTCGAGGTCCTCCGGGAGTCGCTCTGAGAACCGTCGCGAAACCGACCCGTTCCACCAGTACGAACCATGAACTTCAGTGACTTCACCGGCGAGGTACAGCACCGGCTCGAACTGGGCACCGAGGGCGAGGCCGTCCGCGCGACGCGGGCCGTCCTCACCACCCTCGGCGAACGGATCCAGGCGGGCGAGGCGACCGACCTCGCCGCGCCCCTCCCGATGGAGATCGACTACTACCTCGAGAGCGTCGACCACGGCCAGGGGTTCGGCTGGGACGAGTTCGTCTCCCGCGTGGCCGACCGCGCCGAGGTCGAGGAAGGCGACGCCACCTACTACGCGCAGACGGTCGTCGCCCTCCTCACCGAGGTCGTCCCCGAGGGCGAGGTCGACGACCTCCGGGCGGCGCTGCCCGACGACTACGGCGACCTCTTCGAACTCGCCGAGGCGGACTCGACGCCGTGGCCCGAACCGTAGGTCAGAGCCGCTTCCGCATCTCCCGGTGTGGGATTCCGGCGTCCTCGAACTCTTCGCTCGTTATTTCGTAGCCCAGCCGCTCGTAGAACGCCACCACCGGCACCTGGGCGTGCAGGACCAGTTCCTCGTAGCCGCGATCGACGGCCGTCCCTTCGACTGCGTCCATCAGGTCGCGGCCGAGCCCCTCGCCGCGCCGCGACTCGACGACCGCGACCCGTTCGACCTTCCCGACGCCGTCCTCGTACTCGCGGAGCCGCGCGGCGCCGACGGGGTCGTCGGCCTCGGTCGCCAGGAAGTGGGTCGCTTCTTCGTCCTTCCCGTCGATCTCGCGGTGCTCGGGGACGCCCTGCTCCTCGACGAACACCGCCCGCCGCACCGCCAGGGCAGCCTCGAATTCCTCCTCGCTCGAGACGCGCCGTACGTCCATGTCCGGGGGTACGACGCCGCGGAGGTAACGCCACCGGTTTCGGGCCCCTCGGTCAGCCGACACTCACCATTAAGACGCGCACGCGAGTACGTCGACCCGTCATGGAGCTCACCTGGTACGGCCACTCAACGTGGCACGTCAGCGTCGACGGGACCGACCTGCTCATCGACCCGTTCTTCGACAACCCGAAGACGGACACCGACCCCGAGGAGCTCGACCCCGACTACGTCCTGCTGACCCACGGCCACGCCGACCACATCGGCGACGCCGACCGGTACTCCGGGGCCACGCTCGTCGCCGTCCCGGAGCTCGTCAGCTACGCGAAGGACAACTTCGGCTACGAGGACGCCGTCGGCGGGATGGGGATGAACCTCGGCGGCACCGTCGAGTGCGGCGACGCCTGGGTGACGATGGTCCGGGCCGACCACACCAACGGCATCGAGACCGACTACGGCGCCTCCGCGGGCATGCCCGCCGGCTTCGTGATCGGCGACAAGAAGCCGACCCAGGAGTCCGACGCGGACACGACCGCCTTCTACCACGCCGGCGACACCAGCCTCATGGTCGAGATGCGCGAGGTCATCGCGCCGTTCCTCGAGCCCGACTTCGCCGCCCTCCCCGCGGGCGACCACTTCACGATGGGTCCGGCCCAGGCCGCCATCGCCGCCGACTGGCTCGGCGTCGACTACGCCTGCCCGATGCACTACGACACCTTCCCGCCCATCGAGATGGACCCCGAGGAGTTCGAGCGCGAGCTGAAGGCCGCCGGCGCAGGCGCCGAGGCCGTCGTCCTCGAGGGCGAGGAGTCCTTCGACCTGTAGGGGCGAGCGACCCACCTTTTTATGCCAGCCGTGCGATAGTACGCCCGCAATGACCGACATCCAGACGACGACCGTCAACGAGGAGAAGTTCCACGCACTGAGTCGCGCCGGCGACTTCGAGCTCAGCATCGACGCGACCGGCGAGGACGGCCCCACCCCCAACGAGGTCCTGGTGGCCGACTACGCCTCCTGTTTCACCTTCGCGTGCCGCGCCGGCGCGAACCGCCAGATGGACGTCGACCTCGGGAAGGTCGAGACCGAGGCCGAGGCGGACCTCAACGACGACGACGACCTCACCGGCATCCGGTTCCACATGCAGATCGAGGCCGACCTCGACGACGAGCAGGTCGACCAGCTCCTCGAACTCGGCGAGGACATCTGCCACGTCCACGACTCCCTGAAGGAGGAGCTGTACGCCGACGTCGACGTCTCGACCGACGCGTACTGAACCCCGACTCGCCCGTTCTCTCCCGACCTCCGCAGCGCCTCCGCGACCATCCCCGCTCACCCCACGGTTCTTGTACCGGGAGGCGACCATACGGCGCGTGCCCAGCCGAGTCGCTGTCCGGCATCGGAACGCGCGCGGCCGCCGGGCAGTACCGAGCCGCCTGCACGCCACGCCACCTTAAGAGCCCGGCGTCCGTAGCCGCCGATATGAGCGACTGGCAGGACATGATCGTCGGCGACCGGATGGCAGTCGACGACGAGTTCTCGGCGCGCGTCGAGCGATCCGGGTTCTCCCGGCAGGAGTGGGGCCTCATCATGACGGCGACGGACTTCGACATCCGCGACCCGGCCGACGAGGACGCCGCGACGCTCGTCGCCGACACCTCCGAGCTCCCCGCGATCATGCCCGAACTGGAGAACGTGGTCCAGATGGGGCCGATGGGACAGCCCCAGCAACGCGATCAGTCGAGCGGCGGCATCGTCGACTCCGTCCTCGGCGCGCTCGGCCTCGGCGACGGCGGCGACAGCGGGGGCGAGACCGACCAGGAGCGGCTCGAAGAGGCCGAACGGCTGGTCCAGGCCTACGCCGACGAGCTGCAGGCGCACCTGGAGGACCAGGGACGGTGGGGAGAAGTCAGAGCCGCGGCAGCCGGCGGGGACGAACCGCGGTAGCTACAGCCGGTCGACGACGGCCGCGGTGACGTCCTCCGTGGACGCCGACCCCCCGAGGTCCGGCGTCCGGGGGCCGTCGGCGAGCACCGACTCGACGGCCTCGCGGACCGTCGCCGCCTCGTCGGCGTACTCGAGGTGCTCCAGCAGCATCGCCGCCGAGAGGATCGTCGCCGCGGGGTTGGCGACGCCCTCGCCGGCGATGTCCGGCGCGGAGCCGTGGACCGGCTCGAACAGCGCGTTCTCCGGGCCGACGTTCGCGCTCGGCAGCAGGCCGAGCCCGCCGACGAGCCCGGCCGCCAGGTCCGACAGCATGTCGCCGGCGAGGTTCGGACAGATGACGACGCCGTACTCCTCCGGCCGGAGGAGGAGGAGCATCGCCAGCGCGTCCATCAGCGCCTCGTCGTACTCGGCGCCGCGCTCGTCCCCGACCGAGCGGACCGACTCGAGGAACTGGCCGTCGGTCGTCCGCATCACGTTCGCCTTGTGGGCGACCGTGACGTCGTCGTAGCCGTTCTCCGCGGCGTACTCGAAGCCGTAGTCGGCGATGCGCCGCGAGGCGTCGTCGGTGATCACGCGCGTCAGCGTCGTGACGCCGTCGGCGATCTCCGACTCGATGCCCGAGTAGACGCCCTCGGTGTTCTCGCGGACGAAGACGAGGTCGGTCTCGGGGCGGAGCGCGTCGACGCCCGGGTACGCGCGGGCCGGCCGGACGTTCGCGAAGGAGCCGACGGCCTCCCGCAGCGGGAGGATGACGTCGGCGGCCGACTCGCCGGCGGCGCCGAACAGCGTCGCGTCCGCCTCGGTCGCCCGCCGGTAGGTCTCCTCCGGCAGCGCCTCGCCGGTCTCGACCTTCACGTGGTCGCCGGCGTCGGCCTCGACGAACTCGAAGTCGGCGACGGCCTCCAGGACCTCGACGGCCGCGGGGACGACCTCCTGGCCGATACCGTCGCCCGGGACGACCAGGACCGTCTCAGTCATCGCCGTGGCCCTTCCGCGGTTCGGGGTCGTCGACGTACGGCAGCGAGGCCGCCGTCTCGGCGATGGCCTGGGTGTTCGACTTCATCAGCGCGGTCGTGTCCCAGATGCCCTCGACGAGGGCCTTCCGCTGGGCGTCGTCCACCTCGACGTCGACGGTCTCGCCGCCGTAGGTGACGGTCTCGGCAGCGACGTGGACCTCGATCTCGCCGTCGGGGTTGGCCGCGACCCAGTCCTGCAGTTCCTCGATCGTCTCGGTGTCGGCGGTGACCGTCGGGACGCCGAGCGCCAGGCAGTTGCCCGCGAAGATCTCCGCGAAGGACTCGCCGATGATGGCGTCGATGCCCCAGCGGACGAGCGCCTGCGGGGCGTGCTCCCGCGAGGACCCGCAGCCGAAGTTCGCGTTGACCACCATGACGTTGGCGTCCTGGTACCGCTCCTCGTTGAACGGGTGGTCCTTCTCGTTGTCCTCGTCGTCGAAGCGCTGGTCGAAGAACGCGAACTCGCCGAGGCCGTCGAAGGTGACGACCTTCATGAACCGCGCGGGGATGATCTGGTCGGTGTCGATGTCGTTGCCGCGGACGGGGATGCCGGTCCCCTCGACGTAGTCGACGCTCGGGATCTCCTCGGTCGCGTCGCTCATGCTTCCACCTCCGCTTTCGGCAGCTCGCGCACGTCTGTCACTTCGCCGGTGACCGCCGCCGCGGCGACCATCTCGGGGCTCATCAGGACGGTCCGGCCGTCCTTCGAGCCCTGCCGGCCGACGAAGTTGCGGTTCGAGGAGGACGCGCAGGCCTCGTCGCCCACCAGCTGGTCGTCGTTCATGCCGAGGCACATCGAGCAGCCGGCCTCCCGCCAGTCGAAGCCCGCCTCGCGGAACACCTCGTCGAGGCCCTCGGCCTCGGCGGCGGCCTTCACGCGCTGGCTGCCGGGGACGACCATCGCGCGGACCGAGTCGTCGACCTGCCGGCCCTTCACGATCTCGGCGGCCGACCGGAGGTCGGGCAGCCGCGCGTTCGTACAGGACCCCAGGAACGCGACGTCGATGTCGTAGCCCTGCATCGTGTCGCCGGGCTCGACGCGCATGTGCTCCTGGGCCCGTCGTGCCGTCTCCTGCTTGTCGGCGGGCAGGTCCTCCGGCGCGGGGATGGGCTCTGTGATGCCGATGCCCTGTCCGGGGGTAGTGCCCCAGGTGACGACGGGTTCGATCTCGGAGCCGTCGATGGTGACGACGTCGTCGTACTCGGCGTCGTCGTCCGAGCGGATGGACTCCCAGTAGGGCTTCAGCCGCTCGAAGCGCTCGGGGTCGTCCGCGAAGGCGTCCGTCTCGGCGAGCCACTCGTAGGTGGTCTCGTCGGGGTTGACGTAGCCCGCGCGGGCGCCGCCCTCGATGGACATGTTGCAGATGGACATCCGGCCCTCCATGCCGAGGCTCTCGATGGCCTCGCCGGCGTACTCGTAGACGTAGCCGACGCCGCCGTCGGTGCCGAGCCGCCGGATGATGGTGAGGATGACGTCCTTGGCGGTGACGCCCTCGCCCAGCTCGCCGGTGACCTCGATCTTCCGGACCTTCTTCTTCTCCATCGCGACAGTCTGGGTCGCCAGCACGTCGCGGATCTGGGAGGTACCGATGCCGAACGCCAGCGCACCGAAGGCGCCGTGCGTCGAGGTGTGGCTGTCGCCGCAGACGATGGTCGTGCCGGGCTGGGTGAGCCCCTGCTCCGGCCCGATGACGTGGACGATCCCCTGGTCGCCGGTGGTGGGGTCGTCCAGTTGGATGCCGGCGTCGCGGACGTTGGTCTCGAGCTCCGCCATCATCTCCTCGGCGGCCTCGTTGTCCAGAGGCCGCGACTGGTCGGCCGTCGGGACGATGTGGTCGACCGTCGCGTGGGTCAGGTCGGGGCGGGCGACCTCGATGTCGCGCTCCCGGAGCATGCCGAAGGCCTGCGGGCTCGTGACCTCGTGGATGAGGTGGAGGCCGACGAACAGCTGGTCCTGGCCGTTCGGCAGCGTCGTCACCTTGTGCTCGTCCCAGACCTTGTCGTACAGCGTTCGCTCACTCATCGTCTACTCCGCGGTCGTAGGCGCGCTGTGCGCCGTCGTTCTCGCCGGGCGGGGTGTGGCTGACGTCCGCCAGCCGGTCGGAGTCGTCGTCGGACGCCTCCGCGTCGTCGACGGCGTCTGCCTCGCCCCCGTCCGCGGCGATGGTGTTCCCTCGGCTGTACGTCTGCGTGTCGCCGAACACCCGTCCCGTGTAGGGGTTGGTGTGGCTCATCGTTCCCAGCGTGTCGTCGTCTGTCATGTCGGTGTCGTCGGTCATTCCTCACCCCACGCGAACAGCGCGCGCAGGTCCTCACCCACGTCCTCGATGTCGTGGTTCTTCTCGGCCTTCCGCAGCTGCTTGTAGCTGGGGCGGCCGGCCTGGTTCTCGGTGATCCACTCGCGGGCGAACGTGCCGTCCTGGACCTCCTCGAGGACCTCCTCCATCCGCTCGCGGGCGTGTTCGTCGACGACCCGGTCGCCGCGGGTGAGCCCGCCGTACTCGGCGGTGTCTGAGACCGAGTCCCACATCTCGCCGTTCCCGCCTTCGTACATCAGGTCGACGATGAGCTTCAGTTCGTTGAGGCACTCGAAGTAGGCCATCTCGCGGGAGTAGCCCGCCTCGACGAGCGTCTCGTAGCCCTGCTTGACCAGCGAGGTGACGCCGCCGCAGAGGACGGCCTGCTCGCCGAAGAGGTCGGTCTCGGTCTCCTCCTGGAACGTCGTCTCGACGACGCCCGCGCGGGTGCAGCCGATGGCCTTCGCGTACGCGAGCCCGAGGTCGTGGGCCTCGCCGCTGGCGTCCTGGTAGACCGCCAGCAGGCCGGGCGTCCCCTCGTCGTTCTCGAAGTTCCGGCGCACGAGGTGGCCGGGGGACTTCGGGGCGACCATCGTGACGTTGACGTCCTCGCTCGGCTCGATCTGCCCGTAGTGGATGTTGAAGCCGTGGGCGAACTGCAGCGTGTCGCCGGGCTCGAGGACGCTCTCGATCTCCTCGTAGACGTCCGGCTGGACGGTGTCCGGGACCAGCACGCTCACGAGGTCGGCCTGTTCGGCGGCGTTCCGCGGCGTCGCCACGTCGAGGCCGTCGGCCTCGGCGGCGTCCCGCGAGGACGAGTCCTCGCGGAGCCCCACGACCACGTCCACCCCGGAGTCGTCGAGGTTCTGGGCGTGGGCGTGGCCCTGGCTGCCGTAGCCGAGGACGGCCACGGTCTTGTCGTCGAGTACGGTGCTGTCGGCGTCGTCGTCGTAGTAGATTGTCGCGTCTGTCATGTGTGCGTCTCGTCGACTCGTGCGGTCTCCTCCTCGCCTCGTGCCAGCGCCGCCTGCCCGGTCCGGGCGATCTCCCGGATGCCGAACTGCGCGTAGGCGTCGATGGCGTCGTCGATCTTCCCCTCGTCGCCGGTGATCTGGACCGTGATGGTCCGCGGGCCGGCGTCCAGCGTCTCGCCGTCGTACATCTCGGTGATGGCCTGGACCTTGTCCGGCTCGTCGCCGTCGACCTTCAGGATGACGAGCTCGCGGGCGACGGGCTCGTTGTCCAGTTCCCGGACGTGGACCACGGGCAGCACCTTGTTCAGCTGCTTCTTCACCTGGTCGATGCCGGGGTCCGGCTCCTCGACCACGAGGGTGATCCGGGAGTAGCCGTCGTTCTGCGTCGGCCCGACGGTCAGCGACTCGATGTTGAACTGCCGGCGGTGGAACAGCCCGGAGACGCGGGCGAGCGTCCCGGGTTCGTCGGCGACGTACGCCGAGATGATGGTCCGCCGCGGCTCGTGTTCGGCCTCGACCTCGGGGTCGATGCGGATGCCCTGGGAGTTCCGGCGGCCGACGGGACGCTGCCGTTCCTCCGGGGCGGGACCCTCCAGGCCGTTCCGGTGGGTGTCCTGGTTCCGGCTCATAGCTGCTCCTCCGAGAGCGCGAACTGGCCGTTGTCGCCGCCGCTCGGCACCATCGGGTAGACGTTCTCGCCGGGGTCGATGTGGGCGTCGACGACGCTCGGCCCGTCGTAGGCCAGCGCCTCCTCGACGACCTCCTCGACCTCCTCGTAGGTGTCGATGCGGAACCCACGTGCGCCGAACGCCTCGGCGAGCGTGTCGAACTCGGGGATCCACGGGTACTGGGAGGCCATGTGGCGCTCGCCGAAGAAGGCGTCCTGCCACTGCCGGACCATCCCGATGGCCGCGTTGTTCAGCACGACGATGGTGACGTCGAGGTCCTCACGGACGGCCACGGACAGCTCCTGACACGTCATCAGGAACGAGCCGTCGCCGTCGAAGCAGACGACGTCCTTCTCGGGGGCGGCGATCTTCGCGCCGATGGTGGCCGGCACGCCGTAGCCCATCGCGCCGAGGCCGTGCGAGGAGACCCACGTCCGGGGCTCCTTGTAGGTCCAGTACTGGCAGGCCCACATCTGGTGCTGGCCGACGCCGGTCGTGACGATGGCGTCGTCGGCCGTCGCGTCGTCGAAGGCCTCGACGACGTACTGCGGCTTGACCGGCTCGTCTTCCGGCGCCGCGTAGTCCATCGGGTACTCGTCCTTCCACTGCTGGCACTGCTCGCGCCACTCGTCGGCAGCCGGCGAGCGCGGCATCGCGGTCGCCAGCTGCTTGAGGACGGCCTTCGCGTCGCCGATCAGCGGGTGGTCGGCCTCGACGTTCTTCGAGATCTCCGCGGGGTCGATGTCGACGTGGACGACCTCCGCGTCGGGCGCGAACGTCTCGAGGCCGCCGGTCAGGCGGTCGTCGAAGCGCGTCCCGATCGCCAGCATGCAGTCGGTCATCGTGATGGCCATGTTGGCGTAGCCGGTGCCGTGCATGCCGGCCATCTCGAGGGATAGCTCGTGGTCCTCCGGGAACGCGCCGATGCCGGGCATCGTCGTGATGACCGGGATCTCGTGCTCGGTGGCGAACTCGCGGAGCTCCTCGCTGGCCTCGGCCTTGATGACGCCGCCGCCCGCCAGGATGACGGGCTTGTCGGCGCTCGCGATCGTCTCGGCGGCCTCGGAGACGGCCTCGGGTTCGGCGGTCTCCGGCGGGTTGTAGGTCTCCGGGAGTTCGGGCGTGCCGGGGTCGTCCTCGGCGACCCCCTTGGTGACGTCCTTCGGGAGGTCGACGAGCGTCGGGCCCTGGCGGCCGCGCTTCGCGAGCGCGAAGGCCGACCCGACCGTCTCGCCGACGGTCTCGGAGTCGTTGGCGAAGACGTTCGCCTTCGTGATCGGGCCCGTGACGCCGATGGTGTCGGTCTCCTGGAAGGCGTCGTTGCCGACGAACTCCGTCGGCACCTGGCCGGTCAGCGCGACCACGGGGTCGGAGTCCATGTTGGCGTCCGCGATGCCGGTCACGAGGTTCGTCGCGCCCGGCCCGGACGTCGCCATGCAGATACCCGGTTCGCCGCTGACGATGCCGTAGGCGTCGGCGGCGTGGGCAGCGCCCTGCTCGTGGGCCATCGTGATGTGGTTCATCTCCGAGTGGTACAGGGCGTCGTAGACGGGCATGATGGCCCCGCCCTGCACCCCGAAGAGGTGCTCGACGCGGGCGTTCTCGAGGGCGCGGACGACCGCGTCCGCGCCGGTCTCGATGTCCTCCGGGCCCGCGTCGGCCGCGTCGGTCTCCTGTGGGGTCTGCTGTGGAACGTCACTCATCGTGACGCACCCCCTGTGCGATACCGTCGATTGGTGTCTCGTGTGTACATTGTCCTGGCTGTGTGTCTCTCTGGATACGGTGCGAACTGCAGTGGAGAGAAATGTGGTGTAGGGGCTAGACGGCCCCTACGATAATGGTCGCGACGCTGACGGTGAGCGCGAGCGTGCGCCTGCCAGCGGTCGCGGGCCTCATCACTACGTCTGTAGACCGTCGGACCGCCATAAACGTTCCGCGTTCGCCGGACGAGCGGGGCGCTGCTGGCGTTGTCGCTCACCTGCCGCTCCGGCGAAAGCGTCGCGTCCGCGGGGGCCATCCCTACGCTCGGACCTCCTCGCGGCGGACGCCCACCTCTTTCGCGAACTCCTTGAGCCGCTCGAAGGTCACCTGCTCCTTGTTGGCGCCGTGGTCCTTGACCATCCGGGTCACCTCGCGGACCTCGGCGTCGGTCGGCTCGAAGCCGGCGTCTTCGAGTCGCTCGCGGACGGAGTGGGTGCCGGTGTGCTTGCCGAGCACCAGTTCGCGGGTCGCCCCGACCATCTCCGGCGTCATGACGCCGGGCTCGAAGGTGTCGGCGTTCTCGATGACGCCGGCGGCGTGGATGCCGGACTCGTGGGAGAACGCGTTGTCGCCCACGATCGGCTTGTTCGCCGGGACCGGGATGTCGCTCTTCTCCTCGACGACCCGGGCCAGCTCCGTGATCCGCTCCGTCTTGATGCCCGTGTCGACGTCGTACAGCGACTCCAGTGCCATCACGACCTCTTCGTAGGCCGCGTTGCCGGCGCGCTCGCCGATGCCGTTGACCGACACCTGCGCCTGGGCGGCGCCCGCCTCGTAGCCCGAGAGGGCGTTGGCGGCCGCCAGCCCGAAGTCGTCGTGGGTGTGGACGTCGACGTCGGCGTCCGTGTGCTCGCAGACGGCCTCCACCATGTCGTAGAAGCGCCGCGGCGTCGCGACCCCACAGGTGTCGGGGATGTTGATCCAGTCCGTCCCCGCGTCGGAGACGGCCTCGATGACGTCGATCAGGAACGATTCGTCCGTGCGCGTGGCGTCCATCGGCGAGTACATGCAGTCGACACCGGCCTCGGTGACGCGCTCGACGGCCTCGACGGACCGCTCGAGGGCCTCCTGTCGGCTGGTGTGCATCGAATCCTGCAGCTGTACGTCGCTCGTCGAACAGAACACGTGCACCAGGTCGACGCCGGAATCCAGCGCCGCCTCGATGTCCTTGTCCACGACGCGGGCGAGCCCGCAGACGGTGGAGTTGGCTGCCGCGTCGGCGATGTCCTGGACGGCCTCGAACTCGGCGTCCGAGTTCACGGGGAAGCCGGCCTCGATGACGTGGGTCCCCATGTCGTCGAGGATGGCGGCGATCTCTCGCTTGTCCTCGTAGCTGAAGGACGTCCGCGGGGACTGTTCGCCGTCGCGCAGGGTCGTGTCGAAAATTCGGGCCTCGCTTATCTCCGAGGTACTATCTAGCGTGCCCTGGAAGAACTCGATCCGCCGGCGAAGCCGACGTATCCTCGTGCTGTGTCATAGCAAGTGAGTCAAGTGCCCTACGTCTATTTAAACCTGTCCTTGCGACAGTTCTCGCTCCGGTTCGACGCGCCCCGCCGACCGACAGTATATCGGAGAATCGGGGGACGTAAACGCCTAATATCTCTATTCTCGTCCTTAGACTGTTGGGTATGCGAGCCCCTCCAAACGGCGTTTAAATAATCCTGACGTAGATTATTGCGGCCGAGATATGTAGAATCGGCCAGTCTTCCGGCTCGCGCGCGGTCCCGAACTTGACGAACATCCACCCGGCCGACGGTTCGGAGCGGCCGGTCCGGAGGAGCCACCCACCTCGGTACTCCGTAGGTTTAACTCGCCGCCTGCGGTGACTTCGGGTATGTTACGCAGTTTCGACGGCGTCGAGCCGGACGTCCACGAGAGCGCCTACGTCGACCCGGCGGCGGTCGTCATCGGCGACGTGACCATCGGGCCGGAGGCCAGCGTCTGGCCGAACGTCACGCTCCGCGGCGACCACGGGCCGATCACACTCGAGGAAGGCGCGAACGTCCAGGACAACGCCGTCCTCCACGAGGGCGCGACCGTCGGCCCGTACGCGACGGTCGGCCACACCGCCATCGTCCACAACGCCACCGTCGAGGAGCGCGCGCTCGTCGGGATGCAGGCGACCGTCCTTGACCGCTCGACCGTCGGCGAGGAGGCGATGGTCGGCGCCAACAGCCTCGTCACCGAGGACACCGAGATCGAGCCGAACACCCTCTACGCCGGCACGCCCGCGGAGAAGATCAAGGAGGTGGAAGACTCGCCGTGGGCCTACGCCGGCGACCGGTACGTCCAGCTCTCCCGAGAGCACATGGAGCACTCCGAGATCCTGGACTGAGCCTCAGTCGTCGGCCGGGACCGGTCGCTCGGCCGTGAGCGCCGCCCGGGTCGCCGGCGCGAGCGTCGTCACGACGGACTCACCGGCCCGTTCTCTCTCGACGAATCCGCGTTCCTCGAGCGTCGTGAGGTGGTGAGAGACCGTCGACGGCGCGCGGTCGGTTGCCTCGGCGAGCTCCGTCACCGAGACGGGTTCGTGCTTGGCGACGGCGTCGAGGACCGCGCCGGTCCCCGGGGCGTTCAGCGACGCGACGAGTTCGACGTCCGCGTCCGCCGGCGCGACCCGGAGTGCGCCCGCCGCCTCCGTCGCCTCGACCAGGCCCGCCTCCCGGAGGACGCGGACGTGGTAGCGGACGGTCGACTTCGTGACGCCGACGGCGTCGGCGATGTCGGACAGCGTCTCGCCGGGGGCCTCGTGGACCCGGTCGTAGACGGCCGCGCGGGTCGGCTGCGCGAGGAGTTCGTCGCGGTCGACCTCCCTCGGCGCGCGGTCGAGGGGGACGCCCGGGGAGCGTTCGCCGCCCCGGGCCGGAGCCGGCGCGGTGACCGTCGTTCGGAGTCGGTCGATGCTGATCACGTCGACGCCGTCGCCGAGGGTCAGCGCGGCGTTGTCGGCCGGCTCGTCCGCCGCGGCGACGGTTGCGGGCACGAAGAGGGCGGCGACGAACGCGGCGGCGAGCAACGCGAGGACGACCCGACTGGCCATACCTCGGCTGGGTCGGGGACCCGTGTATACCTTGTGCCGAGCCCGTCGAAAGGGCTAGTCGTCGAAGAACCCCTCGACGCCGTCGAGGTCGAGGACGAACTCGGGGGTGAACGCCGCCGCCGGCGTCTCGAAGCCGACGGGGGCGTCCTCGAGGATCCGCTCGGCGGCCGTCGTCGCCGAGTCGACGGTCAGCGCGTACGTCTCGGGGGTCTTCAGCCGCGAGGTGACGGTCGTCTCGCCGTCGGTGGCCTCCCCCCAGACGTAGCAGGCTCCCTGCTTTCGCTGGCGCTCGCTCGGCCCGGAGACCGTCGACCGGACCAGCGTCTGCAGGGACTTCTTGACGGGTTCGACGCCGAGGAGCGGCGAGACGAGGCTGCTGTACTTCAGTCCGTTCGCCGCCAGCGAGGGCATCGCGGTGTAGACCTCGATGTTCTCGATGCCGGTCGTGTAGTAGGCCGTCGAGACGTCGCCCCAGGGGATGGTCGCGGCGGTCCGCTCGCCGCGCCCGAAGTCGATCCGGCGGCTGTGGTGGGCGGGCGGCACGTCGACGATGTCGCCGTCGCGTCGGATCTTCCCGCCGCCGCCGGCGTGCTCGATGGCCGACGCGAGCGTCCCCCGGGAGATGCCGCCCGAGGGGTCGAAGCCGAGCCGGAGCTCGTCGGCCCCGGGGAGGCGGTCGTGGAGGTGGCCGGCCAGGCAGTCGGTGGGGACGACGTCGAACCCGACGCCCGGGAGGAGGCAGACGCCGGCCTTCTCGGCCTCGCGGTCCCGCTCGGCGACGGCCTCGAACACCTGCAGTTCGCCGGTGATGTCGAGGTAGTGGGTCCCCGTCTCCAGGCACGCCTCGACCAGCGGCTCGTAGGTCTCGACGAACGGGCCGGCGCAGTTGAGGACCGCGTCGACGCCCTCGAGGTTGACGCCCGCGTCGTCGACGGGGAACGCCCGGCCCTCGCAGTCGAGGGTCTCCGCGAGGTGTTCGGTCTTGACCTCGTTCCGGCCGGCGACGACGACGTCGACGCCGCGGTCGACCGCCTCCTCGGCGACGAGCTCGCCCGTGTAGCCGTAGGCGCCGTAGATCAGCAGTGTCATGTTGGGAGTGTCGACGGGGAGGGCCAAAAATCCCGACGTGGCCGGGACCGACCGCTGGCCCGCGGGTAGGCTTTTCCCGCTGCCGGACGCAGACCGCAGCATGGCGCAGCGCGACGTCGTCGTCCCCGGCGGCATGGACTCGATAACCGACATCGTGGAGATGGCCCAGCACGCGGAGGCCCACGGCTTCGGCAGGGTCTCGCTGCCGGAGGTGACGGGACGGGACGGCGTCACGTTGCTCGCGACGCTGGCCGAGCGGACGAACCACATCGGCCTCTCGAACGACGTCTTCTCGCCGTGGGGCCGGTCGCCGGCCGTCCTGGGCCAGACCGGCGTCACGCTCCAGGAGCTCAGCGACGGTCGCTACCGGATGGGGCTTGGGACCTCCTCGCCGGACCTGACCGAGCGGTGGCACCTCGCGGAGTACGAGCAGCCCCTGCGGCGGCTCCGCGAGACCGTCGAACTCGTCAAGCAGGTCACCGCCGGCGAGCGCATCGACTACGACGGCGAGTTCTTCGAGGGCGGCGGGCTGCAGCTCCGTGGCGCCGACGCCACGGAGGTCCCCGTCGACGTGGCCGCGCTCGGCCCGAAGGCCGTCGAACTCGCCGGCCGGTTCGCCGACGGCTGGGTCCCCCAGCTGTTCACGCCGGAGGCGCTCGCCGAGCGGATGGAGGATCTCGAGCGGGGAGCGGACCTCGGCGACCGCGACGCGTCGGACCTCCGGGTGGCCGTGACCGTCCGGTCGTGCGCGCTGGACGACGCCGAGCGGGCGCGAGACGTCGCCGCCCGACAGCTCGCGTTCATGATCGGCGCCTACGGGCCGTACTACCGGCAGTCGATCTCGCGGCAGGGCTTCGAGTCGGAGACCGACGCGATACACGAGGCCTGGGACGACGGCGACCGCGCGGCGGCCGTCGAGGCCGTCACCGACGAGATGGTCGAGGAGCTGGTCGCCGCCGGCACCCCCGAAGAGGTCAGGGAGACGGTCGAGCGCTTCGAGGCTGTCGACGGCGTCGACGCCGTCCGCGTCGGGTTCTTCGGCGAGATGACCGGCGACCAGCGACGGCGGACCGTCGAGGTGCTGGCGCCGGACGCCTGAGCCGAGCGGCCCTCCGGAACGACCCACCGGTCCGAACAGAGGGGCCGGTGACAACCAGTCGCCACCAACCGACACGTAACACCCCGTATCCGTAGAATAGACCTATCCGGGACCAGTAGTATTGCTAACGATACCCGAGGAGGGGGAGAACCAGTGTCAGAAGTGCATCCAGATCCGAGGCCCGAGGGGCAGGTCACCGTCGACTGCTACGTCCGCGCGGACGCCATCTCCGATCCGGTGGAGTCCAGCGTCGCGGCCGTCCAGGAACTCGAACGGGCGGGGATCGTCGACGAGTGCACCGTCCGGTCGTGGCCGTCGGAGGTCGTCGTCACGCCGCTGACCGAGGGGACGCTCGCGGTGCGGCGGTTCCGGACGTTCGAGGAGTGGGCCGCGCAGTGGGGCGTCTACATCGACCCGCCGTTCAGGCGGACGACCCGCAGTTCCGACCTCACCGGCGAGACGCGGGAGGTTCTCAGGACGCCCGCGGTCTGTCTGGCCGTCTACGTCGACGGCCGCCTCAGGGAGGTGTTCCCGCACCGTTCGGAGGAGACCACCTACTCGGTGGCGGACGCTGTCGAGACGCTCCGCAGCGGCGCCCTGGCCGTCGACGAGTCCGTCGCCCGGGAGCCTTCGCGCGCTGACCACTGCCCTACGTGTGACGTCCCGCTCTCGACCGGACAGGGGCTCTACGCCTGCCCGGACTGCGGCTGGGCCGGCATCGCGACGGGGCGCGGCGCGATCGAGCGCTACGACGTACCGGACAAAAGCAGGGACGAGCAGCCCGACGATACCGGGCGCTCGAAGCTCCTCCCGTAGCGCGGTTACGCGAGCGGACGGTCAGGCTTCATCGTCGGCCAGGTCCTCGGCGAGCTTGCGGGCTCGCGCGACACGGTCGTCGGCCTCGGTGTGACCCGTTCCGTCGATCTCTTCGAGGAGGTCGACCACCACCGAGGCGCGCTCCCGCCGGACGGCCGGCTCGCAGTCCCGGAGGTCGTCGGCGACAGCCTCGGCTTCTCCCAGGACGCGACTCGCCTGGCGTTCCACCGGGAGTTCGGCCGTCGCGGCGAGTTCGTCGTACAGCTGCTCGGCGTCGCTCATAGCTGGGCCTCCGCTCGTTCGACGTCTCCTCGCTCGTTGACGTTCACCCGCCAGCCGTCGAACCGGACCGTCTCGACCGTCCCGTCGTTCCGGAGCAGCCACCGGATCGCGTCGGTGAGTTCGTACTCGCCGCGCTCCGACCGGTCGACGGCGCGACAGGCCTCGTAGATCCGCGGCGAGAAGGCGAAGCAGCCGGTGGTGGCGAGTCGCGACGGCGGGTCCTCGGGCTTCTCGACGAGGTCGACGACGTCGCCGTCCTCGAGTTCGACGACGCCACCGCGGGCCGCGCGCTCGGGGGACACCTCGTCGACGAGCAGGGTCGCGTCGGCTCCGGACTCCCGGTGGACGTCGACGACCTCGTCGACGTTGCCCCGGAGGACGTTGTCGCCGTTGAGCTGCAGGAAGGGTCCGTCCACCAGCGGTTCGGTCTGCTGGACCGCATGCGCGAGTCCCTCGGTATTGGCCTGTTCGACGTACCTGACGGGCGTTCCCCGGTAGCTGTCGCCGTAGTGCTCGCGGATCTGCTCGCCCCGGTAGCCGACGACGACCGCCAGCAACTCGACGTGCGGCCGGAGCGTCTCGAAGACGTGGTCGAGGAGCGGACGGCCGCCGACGTCGACGAGGCCCTTGGGACGATCGTCGGTCAGCGGCCTGAGCCGCGTCCCGCGACCGGCCGCCGGGACGACACCGTGCATGTCGATGGCTCCGGCCCGAAGGCATATAATCCCGGGCGGTGCAGCCTCGCTTAACGCCTCCTTTACCGACGGCTAATACCTACATTATTATTAACCACCTTTCGCAACGTCCACCCGCCGATGTACGAGATAACCTGCGAAGACTGCGGGCAAGTTGGCTTCCACCCCTCGCGGATCGCCGCCGAGTCGCGTGCGGAGACGCACTCCCACGAGACCGGCCACGACTGCGCGGTCACCACGATGGACGTCTGACGGGAGGACTGGGGAGGCCGGGGATCTCCGATCGACCCTCGTAGCACCGCCGCCGGAAAACGAGCACCGCCTTCTTCGACGGTGACTCCGGGAGTCGTTACCGGTCGGCGACGAGGAACGTCCGGCCGCCCTTCCGCTCGAAGTGAACCGCCTCGGGGTCAAGCCCTGAGGCTTCCCGTGGTTTAGTCGGACACACCCATCCGACTATCGGCTTGGTGGCCTCAAACAGTTGGGTGGGTCACGGTCGGGGCGTCCACGGCCCCCGATGCCTGCCGTCGCACCTTCCGCACGGTGGGAAGGCTGTTGAGAGCAGGCACAGTCCAATCGAGTTTCTTCGCGCCTTTCACGGCGATATTGACGCTTGCACCACGGTCGCTGTGGTCTTGCTGCCCGCACGACCGACACTTGAACCGCTTCTTGTTGCGGTTCGCACGCTCCGTATGCCCACACATTGGACACCGCTGACTGGTGTACTCGGGGTTGATCCACACCGTCGGAATCCCCTCGAACGACGCCTTGTACGACGTATAAAACTGAAGCGCGCGGAATGGGATGTGGTGCAAGCGTCGGTTCATCCGCGTGCCGTAGTCGAGACTGTCGCGCATCGCTTTGAGGTCTTCAAAGACGATGCACGGCTTCTCGAACTGACAACTCCACTCCACGATGTGCCGAGACAACTTGTGGAGTCGGTCACGGACAAACCGTTCCTCACGCCCTTCCAAAGCATCCTGTATACTCGACTTCCCCGCGTTTTGTACGCGCTTCCGCATCGTGAAGTAGCGGTGACGCTCGAACTTGATTTCGGGGAAGTCGATAACGAGCGTGTCTTCGACGCCATCCTTGGATAGCGCCGTGAGGGCCACGTTATCCTCATTCAAGTCCACGCCAACGACCGATTGTGAGGCCTGTTTGTTCCGAACAGTCTGCTTGGTGTTGGTGACGGTGACGTGCAACTCAGCGGTGTCGTCGTGGAACAGGGCTTCTGCCGTCCCAATCTTCCACTCATTGTTCGTGAGCGCAATCTTGAGAATGTCGAGGTGAGCGTCACACCCGTCAAGGACCCCCTTGACGTGTTTGTACGGCTTCGCGCTAATGCGGAACGCCAAGCCACCGTCGTCGGTGAGCGACAGATTGTACCCCTCCTCGTAGTTCGCACGAAGCGGGTACGCGCCGTCCTTGGTATGGCTCGGTTGGCCGAAGTCGTCGTACTCGTAGTAGTTCTCCATCGCGCCGAGAGCCTTGGCGACGACGCGCTGAATCGTATTCTTCACGAGGTCGGCGTCGTCGGCCACGCGGTCGGGAATGATGTCCCAATCCACGCCTTGCTTGGCGAGGCGGATGGTTTCGTTGTACACCGATCGGGCTTCGAGGCAGGCGTCGTACAGCAGACTCTCGTTGTCACTCTGGATGTCGAGTTGGAAGTCCAGCGTCTTGACGAGAGCCTCTGCGTCGGTCATTCGTCGTCTTGTTCGGTGGGTTCTGAGGTTCGGCCTGTAGACTCCGGGAGTCGTTACCGCTCGGCGACGAGGAACGTCCGGCCGCCCTTCCGCTCGAAGTAAACCTCGCCGGCCTCCCGCGCGTACCGCTGGACGCGCGACGCGCGGAGGTCGCTGACGTCGAGAACGCCGTTGTGCGTCGGTTCGCTCGTCGCCTGGGTGTTCGCGGACATACGACGGGCTACGCAACAGGGTACTAAAGGCGCGAGCCAAGGCCGGAGTGAAAGTGAAACTACGAGACGAGAGCGGGTCGCTCCGGGTCAGTCAGTGAAGTCGCTGATGTCCCGGTCGTAGGGGATGACGCGGGGGAGTTCGCTCTCGTCGACGGTCCGGGGGTCGTCGCGCCGCGCCATCGCCTCCTCGATGTACGGCTCGAGGTCCTCGCACTTGCGGGCCAGCCGCTCTTCCTCATCGGCGTGGAACTCGGGCATCACCTCCTCGGCGAACAGCTCCAGGGACTCGCAGATGTGCTCGTGGCGGTTGTTGCCACCCTGCTGGACGAGGATGACCTGGTCGACGCCGGCGTCGGCGAACCCGCGGAAGTGCTCGCGGAGCTCCTCGGGCGTCCCGATGGCGCTGTCGACGACCTGGTCGGAGAAGGCTTCGGCGCCGCCGGCCTGCTGGAACTGCGCCCAGAGGTCCGTCTTGCCGGGTTCGTGGCCGCCCATCGCGTAGTAGTGGGCCAGCCCGTACTGGAAGAAGGCGAACCCCTCGGCGCCGCGCTCGACGGCGACATCGTGGTCCTCGTGACAGGAGAAGCCCGTCACCATCGCGATGTTCGGGTTCACGGCGTGGCCGATGGGCTCGCACTCCCGCTTGAACGTCTCGTAGTAGGTGTCGACCCACTCCTCGGCCTCGTTCTCGTCGGTGAAGGCGAAGCAGAGCGCACCGATGCCCTGCCGGGCGGCCTCCTCGATCATCTCCCGGGTCGAGCAGGCCATCCACAGCGGCGGGTGGGGTTTCTGGACCGGCTTGGGAATCACGTTCCGCGGCTCCATCACGAAGTGCTCGCCGTCGTAGCCCGGGTAGGGCTCGCCGACCATCATCTCGGTCACCTCGCGGGTGGCCTCGTGCCACATGTCGTACTTCTCCTCGACCGGGATGCCGAAGCCGCCGAGTTCGACCTGCGACCCCGACTCCCCGGTGCCGAACTCGACGCGGCCGTCGGAGACGAGGTCGAGCGTCGCCACCTGCTCGGCGACGCGGGCGGGGTGGTTGTACTCGGGCGGCATGAGCTTGATTCCGTGACCCAGCCGGATCTCCTCGGTCCGCTGGGCGGCGGCCGCGAGGAACACCTCCGGCGCCGACGAGTGGCTGTACTCCTCGAGGAAGTGGTGTTCGACCTCCCAGGCGTAGTCGATGCCGAGTTCGTCGGCGAGTTCGATCTGTTCGAGCGCCTCCTCGTAGAGCCGCTGCTCGTCCGTCTCGTCCCAGGGCCGGGGGAGCTGGTGTTCGTAGAAGATACCGAACTGCATGACGCCCACCTCGCCCAACACGACCATGTATCGTCTGCCGTTGATATGCGGCTCCATATCATGCGGGCCCATCATTCACGCCCACTTACTTAGTGAATTGTATGACGATGTCTAGCGGTTGCCTAGCAAATCGTCTAGCATCGTCATACATATCGACGTCTATCGGTTTTGTCCCGCGCTACCGTTCCCCTACCCGGCTTCGTCCGACGTGCAGTATCCTGCGCCACACCTCTATCCAGGCAGTTCGACGCCAGCGACGGAAGCTTGTAGGCGCGGGCCATCGTGGCACCGACCATGACCACCGCGGAACCGATGGCGTGGCCGAGCGCCCTCTCCGACCGCCGGGCCAAGCGGGAGCCGTTCGACTGGTACCGGCGGATGCACGAGGCCGGCGGCATCCGGTACGACGACGAGCGGAACTGCTGGGACGTCTTCTCGTACGACGCGGTGACCTCTGTGCTCACCGACGCGGAGACTTACTCGTCGGTGACGGCGCCGGAGGACAACCGGGGCGGCCTCCCCTCGATGCTCAGCGCCGACCCGCCTGAGCATACAAAGCTCCGCGAACCCGTCGAAGAGTACTTCCAGCCCGGCGCCGTCCGCCCGCTGGCCCCCGAGATCCGCGAGACGACCGAGTCACTGCTCGACGAGGCGGACGCCGAGACGGGAGGCGACCGCCTCGACGTGGTCGACGACCTCGCCTGGCCGCTGCCCATCCACACCATCGCGGCGCTGCTCGGCGTCCCCGCCGATGACCGCGCGCAGTTCAAGGCCTGGTCGGACGCCGTCGTCGCCGGGCCGCAGTTGACCGACGGCGACAGACTGGGGCTGGAGACCCAGCGCCAGGACGCGGCGCTCTCGCTGGCCGACTACTTCGCCGAGGTCTGCGCCGAGCGCCGCGAGGACCCCCAGGACGACCTCGTCTCGAAGGTGCTCGTCGAGACCGACCTCTCCGACATGGAGGTCCTCGGGCTGTTCCGGTTGCTCCTCATCGCCGGGAACGTGACCACCACGAACCTCATCACGAACACGCTGTGGTGTCTCGACGACGCCGGACTGGTCGAGGAGGTTCGAAAGGCAAGGCATTCCGGAGGGACGGCGGAGCGCCTCGACGACGCCATCGAGGAGGCCCTCCGCTACCGCTCGCCGGTTCAGCGGACGGTCCGTCGGGCCACCCGAGAGACCGAACTGCTGGGGCGGACCATCGAACCCGACGACCGGCTGTCGGTGTGGCTCGGCGCCGCGAACCGCGACCCGGAGCGTTTCGACGACCCGGACGCGTTCGACCTCGACCGCTCGCCGAACCCCCACGTCGCCTTCGGGCGCGGCATCCACGTCTGTCTCGGCGCGCCGCTGGCACGGCTGGAGGCCCGCGTCGCCCTCGATGCGCTTCTCGAACGATACGTGTCGATCGACCGTGTCGACGCCGACCCCGACCCCGTGGCGAGCCCCTTCATCTACGGCGTCCAGGAGTTCCCCGTCGCGGTCGAGCGAGCTCCATGATTCATCGCTGACGGTTTTATTACGCACCCGCCCACACCGGGTATATGGCCCTCGCCCCCGCCATCCGCGCGGCTATCGCCGTCCTCCGCAGCCGGACTGACGACGTCCTGCCGGCCTTCCTGCTGACGCCCGCCGTCGCTGCGGTCGCCCGCACCGTCGGCCTCGTCGGGGTCGCCCTCGCGTACGCCCACCTGGAACTGACCGGTGGGCTCGAGCAGTTCCGCAGCGACCTCGCCGACCGACAGCTCGATCCGCCCGATCCCAACGCGGAGCCCGAGGCGTTCGCCGAGTGGGTCGACGGCATCGCGCCGCTGTTCGAGTCGCTCCTGACGCCCACGACTGTCGGCATCCTCGTCGTGTCGGGGGTGCTCGCCCTCGCCGTCTTCGTCGCCCTATCGGCCGTCGCGACCGCCGCCCAGTTCGCCGCCTGTCGGGCGACCCTCGACGACGAGCGCGGTACGACCGCCGCGATCAGGGGAGCGAGACGCCACTGGCTCCCGATGCTCGGTGTGCTGATCGCCGAGTTCCTCCTCTGGGGCCTCCTGACCGGTATCGCGATAGCCATCGTGGCCGCGGTCGCCCTGGTCTCGCCGATCGCCGCCGCCCTCGTGGGGCTCCTCGTCGTCCTGCTCTGGTTTTTCGCCGTCGTCGCGGTCCGACTCGTCTTCGCCTTCGCGCCCGCCGCGGTGGTCGTCGACGACGCCGGATTCGCCGGCGCCGTCGGCAACGGCGCCCGGTTCGTCCGGCGCGCCCCCGTCGACGCCGTCAGCTACTCGCTGCTCGCCGTCGTCGTCTTCGGCGCGCTCGGGTCGCTCACCGCCTTCAGCGCCCAGGCAGGTGGCGTCGTCGTGGGGGTGCTCTCCTTCCTCCTGGTAGCCCCGGCGCTCTCGCTCACCAAGACGGCGCTGTACGCTCGACACGTGGACGGAATCGCGCCGCCGCCGACCCCGGATCGATCGCTCACCGACCAGCTCGGCGACGGCCTCCGTCGAGGGCTCGGGGAGATGGTCCGATTCGTCGGAGACTCGCCCGGTGCGAACCTCCTGTCGGCGGCCCTGTTCGTCGGCGGTATCGCCATCGGGTGGCTGCTCGCGGCGCCATACGAGGGCCTCATGTCGGCGTCCATCGCCGGCCGCCTGGAGGGACACTTCCCGCCGACGGCCGCACTCTTCTTCGGGGCGAACAACTGGACGGTCGCCGTCGGCGGCGCGCTGTCGGGGCTCGCCCTCGCCGTCCCCACCGCGGTCACGATGCTGTTCAACGGCGCGATGTTCGGCGTGTACGGCCGCCTCGAGGTCGACTTGCTGGAACTGGTCGCGTTCGTCGTCCCGCACGGGATCCTCGAGTTGCCGGCGCTGGTCGTCTCGGGCGGGCTCGGACTCGCCCTGGGTGCGACGGCCTGGCGAACACTCCGGGGCCGGTGGTCCATCTCTCGTCTCGCCGCCGATATCGAACGCGCGTTCTGGGTGCTGGTCGGAGTCGGCGTTCTCCTGGGTGTGGCCGCGCTCATCGAGGGGTTCGTCAGTCCGTACTACTCCCGGATCTTCCTTGCCGTCGTATAAGTTCTCGAATGCCAACGCGATGCAAAAACCGAACAGCGAACCGGGACGAAGCGCTGACGTAGGGCTATGCGGTTCGAGATTCGAGCTATCAGGTGATAGAGGCCTTTTTCAGCTCCGGAAAACGCTGTTCCTGACTTATAGGGGCTGGGGGAGACGGGTGTGTATGGACCTCAAGGGAGTGATCTCGCGTGCCTGCTGAGGGGGAGAGCGGAACCTCCATCGAACAACTCTATCAGGAGTTGACGGAAGTCGAGTCGTCGGGCTCGGCGAGCTCCGACCCCAGCCACCGATCGGCGGAGATCGTCGAGACAGTCACCGAACAGTTGTTTCCGGACTGGACGTCCCGGTTCGATGAGGACCTCGTGAAGTACTCACTCGACGAACTGCTGCTCGTGCTCATCTTGCTACGCGACGGTGAGACCCATGGGAAGGGTCTGATGGCGGACCTCTCGGATCTGTTCGACGCGCGGTTGAGCCCCGGGACCGTCTACCCCCGCCTCCACGACCTTGAGGAGGACGATGTCCTCGAGATGCACGAGCTCGTCCGGACGAAGGAGTACCGCATCGAGGATCATGATGAAGTCCGTGCCCGTCTCGAGACGGCGATGACCCAGCATCTCGCCCTCGGCTTCATATTCAGCGAGGCACTCGAAGAGTTCTGATCTTCATCCGGAACGTCTCCCACTTGATCTCTGCATCCTGCGTATCAGTACCAAGTGTGTGTCGCGGCTCGTTCACAAAATCCCATTATCGACCCTCTCGTCCGCAAGAACGCTGTATATGGTCCTGCACCTGAGTTAGGAAACCTTCTTCTCGTCCGTCAGTTGAACCCAAAATGGACAGGCAGGTAACGGCTATCACTGCAAAAACACGCCGGTGATCGACAGGAGGTAGCAAGACTGGTGGGAAGGTGTAAATATAGCGTCCATGCGAATCCATTGATAGTGGTCCACCCTTTGGTACGATATCTTGACGACCACCAGCAGTAAGAGACGACGACACATTCTGAACCACTCGGTGTAGTTGAGCGGTTCTAGATGGTTTTGAGGACCAAATTTTATATACCAGAGCTGCCAAGGTACGCATAGACATGAGCGAAAGCAACTCCCCCGTCGGCATCGTCTTCGACATCCAGCGGACCACCATCGAACAGACCCAGCGCGCCATCGAGACGGGCGTCGACCTCCAGAAGGACATCAACGCGACGGTCGTTGACACCGTCGGCCCTGCCCGCGAGGTCTCCGAGCAGAGCAACGACCTCGTCCGCACCGTCCTCGACAGCTACCTGAACGCCGTCGAGGCGGCCACCCCGCGCGAGGAGGCGGTCCTCGGCGACGTCCGCGCCAGCATCGACGAGCAGCTCGACTCCCTCGAGGAGAACCAGGCCGACGCCTTCGACGCCTTCGAAGAGAACCTCCAGGAGGGCTCCGAGTCCGTCGACGAGTTCCTCGAGGACTTCCTCGAGACGCTGGAGGAGCAGGTCGAGTCCATCCTCGAGGCCAACGAGGACCTGGAGGACCAGACCGTCGAGGCCCTCGAGAACCTCGAGGAGAGCCTCGAAGAGCTCCGCGACCAGATCGAAGAGCGCAGCGAGGAGTTCCAGGACGACGTCGAGACCCGCGTCGAGGAGCAGATCGACCGGCTCCAGGAGCAGATCGAGGACGGCGCCGAAAACCTCTCCGGCCAGGTCGAGGAGATGACCGAGCAGGTCGAGGAGGCCTCCGAGCAGCTGGAAGACCAGGTCGACGACGTGACCGACGCCGGCGACGCCGACCAGGCGACCGCCGAGTAACCGTCTCCCAGGGCTACACCCGGGACTTTCCGCATGAATCGCCGGATCGAAACCGACCCCTCGAGGACGTCAGGCTGAGCCAGCCTGCAACGTCCGTTTACCATTTTCACTGGGTAGCAATCGTTTCGATAGGCATCGAGTTGTGTCCCTGACCCAATGAGCGGCGAAGCAGTCTATCTCACTCGACCTCGATGAGACGCGCGGCGATTTCGTAGGCCCCTTGTGCAGCGGCAAGGTCCGGTCGTTCGGCGTGGGTCAGTGTGATATCGTGCTGAAGAGCCTGACCAAGGCGGGTCGCGAAGACATTTGCAAGTCCCGGGATACAAGCCATGCCACCGGTGAGCACGATGGGTCGATCAAGCGCCCGGTCATAGATGTCTGGATACGCCCGCTCGAGATCGACGAGGAACCCGGTTGTGATCGCTTCGACAGCCTGGTCGACATACTCATCAACCGCGTCCATGACGCTGCACTCTACGGTGAATTCGTGAGAGCCGCCTCCGGGCTGTTGAACAACATCTGTGAAGGGCTCATAGCTCTCAAAATCCGCGTGCCCTTCCTTATACTCCCTGGCGGTCGTTGCATCGATGTTCACACGGCCCTGCGTTTCAGCCTCGACGTAGTTGGCGATGCGTCGATCAACCCGATTGCCTGTAATAGAGCTGGTCGACCATTGTGCCAGCTGTTCGCCGTAGCGGTACGCACAGGCTTCGAAAATCGTCCCACCGAGGTTTACGGTCGCGAACACCTCATCGATGGCATCCAACCGCTCTTCAAACACTGGTAGTGCTCCACAAAGGGACTCGGGGTAACTGCGGACTGGTCCTCGTCCGATAGGGCTCTCCTCGACAACCCGCTCGAAGTGCCGCAACCCCGCCTCGTTGTCTATGGCCGGAATGGCGTAAACGACAGCGCTATTCCTCGGGATTCCGTTGCCCGCGAGCAATTCGGAAAAGAACGTCGACGCCAGATCGGTGCTCTCCGCATCTACTGGCAGTCCGTTCCGAATCATGAACTGTGATTCGTCCGGATATTCGGTCGCTGCATCCTCGCCATAGAGTCTACGCTGTTCATCGACGAGCACGTCTCGATAGGTGGTGAGGCAGGTCATCGACTCCACAGCGACCCTCTCGTCGCCGTCCGGATAGACGATGACCGTGCGGGTACTCCCGAGCTTGACTCCGACCGGCACCAGTTCCTCCGCTGGCTCACCGTCTGAAGCCTTGGTCACAGCCACGTCAGCTCACCACCGGCCGCCCCAATTGGAATGGACCCAGGGCTGGCTGTTCACAGTATTTCCGGTCGCTCGATGAAACGGAGTGGTCATTGACACCGTGCCAGTGTCGCGATGTACTGCAGACTCTCGCGGTGGTCGTCGATAACAAGCGGT
The DNA here is from genome assembly GCF_013391105.1 of Natronomonas salina. Lineage (NCBI taxonomy): Archaea > Methanobacteriati > Methanobacteriota > Halobacteria > Halobacteriales > Natronomonadaceae > Natronomonas > Natronomonas salina. The sequence continues at coordinate 109,859 of NZ_CP058335.1, read as the reverse complement.
CGCGAATCCGTACAGCCAGCCGTTCTCAACCCCTCTGCGAACTTCTCCAGCTGGTCGCGACATTCCGGTGAGAGCCACCCGATAGCTTCGTAGTACTTCAGAGCCTCCATCGTCCCCTGTGGCCCGCTCGCTGATAGCAGTCCGTCCATCCAATCGAGTATTTCCTGTTGGGCGGTGTAGGCGGTAGGTATCTGCGTGAGAGGGAGTACATCAGGATCGTCCGAATCAGCCGTCGGGAGAGGACGAGCCTGTGATCGCCCCTCATCGGCTTCATGCATCGAGGCTGTCGCTTCCGAGTGGCCCCTATCCGCTTGCCCACGGGCTTTCTCGGGGTGCCCCCCATCAGTCGCATTCTTGACCGGCTTCTGCGTCCGTTGCGCGCAGGTATCGCCTGCTGTCAGCCATTTCCCATCTCGTTCGAGAGCTGCCCTTTCCGAATCCGATTGGGGGACATACTGCTGCTCTAAAGCCTCTTCGCCAACAGGTTCTCTGTTCTCACCCCTGTTAGCCTGGAAGGCGGCCCGGAGCTCTTCTATATCGTAGTCCCGGGGATTCAACCGGCTCGACATGATTTACTGCTAGTTCGAAGATAACCCAGTTAAATGCCGGTTGCATTTCAGTCGATGTATCCTGCTGCGAACTGACCACCGTTCGAACGACCGGCCGGACGCTACCTGACGGCGTCGGCGATCCACGATTCGAACGAGTCGAGGGCGTCTGCCTCGTCGAAGCGCTCGATGCAGGGGACGTCGTATGGGTGGGCCTCCTCGACGCGCGCGACGAGCTCGTCGTATCGCTCGTCGGTCGTCTTTGCGAGCAGGACGACCTCGTCCTCTTGGACGACCTCGCCCTCCCAGCGGAACGTCGAATGGCAGTCGAATCGGTTGACGCAGGCCGCCAGGCGCTCCTCGACCAGCGCCGCGGCGAGGTCGGGCGCCGCCGAGGGCGGCGCCGTGATGTAGGCGGTCGGCATCAGGCGTCCGCGTCGGCGTCGGCGTCGGCGTTCACGTCCGGCTTTCCCTCGACGGGGTTGTACCGGCCGTTGATGTCCCACTCGTGGATGCAGTGTCTGTTGCCGACCAGCCGCTCGCCGTCCTCCTCGTCGATCACCCAGTTCTCCAGCTCCGCGTCCCAGACGTCCGTCCGTCCGCAGCGATCGCAGGTTCGTCGCTCCGGCGGGATGATGTTCACGCTCATAGGACGCCCCAGGAGCCCCACCGTAATCAAGAAACCGCTCGCGCCGAACCCGGAGGGGTCATGTGGACCGAGTGCCAAGCGCGGACATGCGCCGGCGAGCGCTCCTCTCGACGCTCTCCCTCGCGGCCACCGCCGGCTGTACCATCGGCGGCGAACCACCCGAGCCCGACGGCCTCACGTTGCGGTCGCCGGCCTTCGAGGACGGCACGATCCCGGTCCGCTACACCTGCGATGGCGAGGGCGTCTCCCCGCCGCTCCGCATCGAGGGCGTCCCCGACCGGACCGACTCCCTCGCCGTCGTCGGCGAGTGGCTCTACGAGTTCCTCCCCGGGACGTTCTGGCTGCTCTGGGAGCTACCGCCGGAGGACCCCATCGAAATCCCCGAGGGACTCCCCGAACGGCCGCGGCTCGACGACCCCGAGGGCGCCGTCCAGGGGACGAACGACGAGGGCGACGTCGGCTACCGCTCGCCGTGTCACGAGACGCCGGACCACGAGGAGTACCGATTCAACGTCCTGGCCCTCGAGTCGTCGCCGGACGTCGACCCCGCCGCGGACCGCGACGAGTTCGACGACGCGACCGAGGGCCTGGTGCTCTCGAGCACCTCGCTGACCGTCCGGTACGACCGCGTCTAGAACTCCGGGAGGTCGTCCGGGGCGCTGTAGTCGGCCTCCCAGTCAATGTAGTTCTCCTTCAGCGTCTCGCTGACCGTGTCGCCGAACTCCGCCAGCGACGCGTTGATCCCCGAGACGGTCTCCCAGGAGTCCAGTTCCGGGTGCAGGTCCCGCTCCCGCCAGTCCTCGGGGATGCCGGGCGCGTGGTAGCCGACCCGGTCGGCGAAGTCGTCCCAGAAGAAGTCGAACTCCTCGAAGAGGCCCAGTTCCTCGGCGATCGCGAACTCCGTCTCGTCGAGGTCGGTGCTCCCGGCCCACTCGTCGAAGGCGTCCGCCCACGCGCCCTCCGCGAGCATGTCCTCGAGTTCCTGGCGGCGGTACTCCTCGCCCTGGACCTCCACGTCGTCGTACGTCTGTGCGTCCACCTCGGGCAGTTCCGGCGGTTCGGGGGCGTCGACATCCAGTCCCATGCACGGCCCTACGAGCCCCGCGGGTAAATCAGCACGCCCGCGACGCCCCCGACCTGGAATCCCGCCCGTCCCGCTCGTCAGGGCGCCGGCGTCGGCGCCTCGGCGTCGGGGAGGACGCCGGTGAGGATCGTCGACTCAATCTTCCGCAGGTGCTCGCCGACGGTGCCCGCCGAGATGCCGAGTTCGTCGGCGACGTCCTGGTAGGTCACCCGCCGGGGTTCCTGGTAGTAGCCCGTCTCGACGGCCGCCCGCAGCGTCTCCTGCTGTCGCGGCGTGAGCTGCTCGTACAGGCTTTCGTTCGCCGGGCGGTACTCGCCCGTCGACAGGAGGTGCAGATCGACGCCGTCGGGGAGCGCGAGCGACGCGGCGCGGATATCCTCGAGTTCGCCGATGGCCGTGATCTCGAGGGCGCCGCCCCCGGTGTAGTACATCGGCGTGTCCACGAATATCTCGTACTCGTCGGTGACCTCGTAAAGCTGTCTGAGCCACTCGTCCGGCTCGAAGTGCGCGTAGACGAACACGCCGTCGTCGGACTCCGTGACGCTTGAGGAGACGACGTCGGATTGTTCGGCGACGACCCGCTGTAGCTTCTCGACCGGGCCATCGAACTCGACGAGGATGGCCAGCCCCTCCTCGGCGACAGGGTCGACCTGGTGGATCGCCCACCGGGAGAGCTCCGGGTCGTCGCGAACGACGGCGTCGAACGGGTGAAGTTCTCCGTTCCGGGGCGCAAGCTGGAAGGTGACGTGCCTCATATCAGAGGCCGCGACTCCGCGCACCCAAGAGGATTCCGCCGATAGCTACCGGGCGTTTATAGTGAGTCAAGGAAAAGCCCACGACTTCAGTCGTGGGAGGGTGCCACCTACACGCCTCGACGGCCGTCGGCGATTCGATTCTGCTCACTGGTTCCAGTCATCTTGAGACCGTCCGACACTTACCCATGAGGAGTTCCTGTTGTTCTATACTCATTGGCTTTCTCCCACTCCCTCTGGGGTGGGATTCCGCTCACTACGTGTCAACATATCCGAGATGATGAGCAGAGGTCGAAGATAGCGGATCGACAGGCGAACTACAGCGCGTAAAACACCGCTTAGAAAGAGTATACATCCCGTTCTACCGTTTTCCGCCAATCTGGATCATCCTTTCTCTGGGCAAACGCCAGAGACGCCATATAGCGGAGCCCCGAAACTACAGAGAGGCGGTCTCCCGCAAGAATACCTGCAGTAGCGCCCTGTAGTTGTGAGGAAAACCCCACTCGAAACCGTATCGAGACACCTTGCTCGAGATTCAGAGCAGAGGCCATCCCCGAAGCCAGATAGCGACGTTTCAGGCGCTGTACGCCCGATGCATGCCAGCAGGGGAACTCGGATTTCCTCGCTGTTGAACAACCCCGATCGGCGCCACTTTGCCTACTCCACCGTAACTGGCAGTGAAACGAACTACAGGGCCTTGCCGTCTTGCGATTTCTCGGTTCGAACTCGAACAGATCGGCGACCATTCGAATTCGAGAGAACGCCGGGTACAGTTGTTCTATCGGGCAGTTACGGTCAGAACGTCGGATTCCCATCGATGCTGATGCTATAACCAGACGTATGTTTCGGGACCTATCGTCGATATCTCGCCAACTACAGAGACTCTCCGTCAGGGGGTTTTCAGAAATGTGTAGTATCTATCAACTACCGTATCAGTCTGATTCCGACATCCGAGAACGCCCACTAGCGCGCCTCACACGTGAGTTACGTATCGGAGTGCGTGGCACCCAGCAAGAGATTCCGCGGGGTGAGTCGTAATCGATCCTATAACGGTGTGTAGAGCGTTTCTTCCGGGGATTTACTCGCTGTAGTTCGATATAGGGAGAGTTCACTCTACACGAATTTTATATTGAGAAACGACATGTAAGGTATGTGGTATAGTGATCCCAGTTCTCTGCGATGGTACAGATCTCGGTAGCAAGGGGTACGTCACAGCGGAGTCATGAGGGTCGGTACATCCACGACGCGAGTGCTTGTGGTCTCTGCACAGTAGTGGAGATATGTGACGATGCCGATTTGGGACGGTGTTTCTCACCATCGGCCACGTGGCTTCCCTCGCTGCGTCCCGATACACGTAAACCCCTCGCCCGTATGGTCCCGACAATGAGTGAAGACGTCGCGGAGGGCTCCGTCCGGGTCGTCGGGACGGCGCACGTCTCCGAGGCGAGCGTCGACGAGGTCGAGACGGTCATCGATGCCGAGCGGCCGGACGTCGTCGCCGTCGAGCTCGACGAGGGCCGGTACCGGCAGCTCAAGGGCGAGACGCCCGACGACCTCGACGCCGGCGACCTGCTGAAGGGGAACACGGTCTACCAGTTCCTCGCCTACTGGATGCTCTCGTACGTCCAGGCCAGGCTCGGCGAGCGGTTCGACATCGACCCCGGCGCGGACATGCGGGCGGCCATCCAAACCGCGGAAGAGCACGGTCTCGGCGTCGCCCTCGTCGACCGCGACATCCAGGTGACGATCCAGCGGTTCTGGTCGCGGCTCTCCGTCCTCGAGAAGATCAAACTCATCGGCAGCCTCGCCGTCGGGATGGGCAACCCCCGCGAGATCGGGATGGGCGTCGGCCTCGGCATCGCGCTCGTTTTCTCGATCCTCGCCGGCGCCGTCGGCGGCCCGTTCGTCGTCCCGGCGGGGATCGCACCCGGGTTCCTCGTCGGCATCGCCGACACGCTGATACTCACCCTCGGCCTCGGCCTCCTCATCGGCAGCCTCCTCATCCTGTTTCTCGAACGGTTGGCCCCCGAGGACGGCGAACTCGAGGAGTTCGACATCGAGCGGATGACCGACACCGACGTCGTCAGCGCGATGATGGAGGAGTTCCGGCGGTTCTCCCCCGGCGGCGCCGAGGCGCTCATCGACGAGCGCGACGCCTACATCGCCCACAAGCTCGTCTCGCTACGCGACCAGGGCCACGACGTCGTCGCCGTCGTCGGCGCCGGTCACCGCGAGGGCATCGAGCGCTACCTGGAGACGCCGTCGCTGCTGCCCGACATCGAGTCCATCTCCGGCCGCAACGAGGGCAGCCGGTTCTCGGTGTACAAGCTCCTCGGCTACCTGTTCACGCTCGGCTTCTTCGCGTTCTTCCTGCTGCTGGCCATCGCGACGTACACCGGCGTCGAGGGCGCCTCCAGCGAGCTGCTGTTCCGGCTGTTCGCGGCATGGTTCCTCGTCAACGGTCTGCTGGCGTTCGGCCTCGCGAAGGTCGCCGGCGCCCACTGGAGCTCCGCCGGCGTCGGCGGCGGCGTCGCCTGGCTGACCAGCGTCAACCCCCTCCTCGCCCCGGGCTGGTTCGCCGGCTACGTCGAGCTCCGCTACCTCGACGTCAACGTCGGCGACATCGCGACGCTCAACGAGATCATCTCCGACGAGGAGGCGCCGATCCGCCAGATCTGGAACGACCTCCGGGCGGTGCCGTTGTTCCGCCTCATCATGATCGTCGCGCTGACGAACGTCGGAAGCTTCGTCGGGAGCGTGCTGTTCGCGACCGTCCTGCTCCCGTACCTCTTCGCCGAGGCGAACATCGACGGCGCCGGCGGCGTCGCCCGACTGATGATCGAGGGCGCGCAGAACAGCATCGACCTCATCGTGGGGGCGCTCGCATGAGCGGCCTCCAGCTCGGCGGCATCCGGTTCTACGCCAGCGAACTGCGCGACCTGACCGTCGCCTGGATCGCCCTCGGGATCGCCTTCAGCGTCTTCTTCCTCCGGTACCTCGGGGTCCCCATCTTCCCGTACCCGGCCGACGTGCTCTCCTCGCCGCTGTTCGTCCGGCTGTTCCTCATCAGCCTGACGACCGTCGGCGTCGGGTTCCTCCTGCACGAACTCGCACACAAGGTCGTGGCCGTCCGGTTCGGCCAGGTCGCGGCGTTCCGGGCGGACTACCCGATGCTGGCGCTGGCCGTCGGCGCCGCCTTCGCGGGCTTCATCTTCGCGGCCCCGGGCGCCGTCCACCACCAGGGCTACATCACCGAACGCGAGAACGGCCTCATCTCCGTGGCCGGCCCGGTGACGAACGTCCTGCTCGTGGCGGTGTTCTTGCCGCTGGTCTCCTTCGACGGGCTCGTCGGCCAGGCCGGCCAGCTCGGCGTCATCATCAACGCCTTCCTGGCGGCGTTCAACATGATCCCCTTCGGCCCCCTCGACGGCCGGAAGGTGGTCGCCTGGAGCAAGATCGTCTTCCTGCTCACATTCGCCGGGACGGCCGCGCTGGCGGTCGGCGCGTTCCTGTTCGTCGGCCTCCCCTCGTTCTGAGCGGGCGGCCGCAGGAACCGACGCGCTTTTGCTCCGTTCGGCCACCGGTTGGCGTATGACCGAGGACGGAGACGACTCCGAGGAGGGGCTCACCTACGCCGAGACGGGCGTCGACATCGAGGCCAGCGAGGCCGCGACCGCGGCGCTGATCGGCGCCGTCGGCGAGTTCGAGGGCGACTACGCCGGCCTCGTCGAGATCGGCGACCGCTACCTCGCGCTCGCGACCGACGGCGTCGGCACGAAACTGCTCGTCGCCGAAGCCCTTGAGGACTACTCCACCATCGGCATCGACTGCATCGCGATGAACGTCAACGACCTCGTCGCGACCGGCGTGACGCCGGTGGCCTTCGTCGACTACCTCGCTGTGGAGACGCCGGACGACGCGACCGCCGAGCAGGTCGGCGACGGGCTCTCGGCGGGCGCCGAGCGGGCGGAGATCGCGCTCGTCGGCGGCGAGACGGCCGTCATGCCCGACGTCATCCGGGGACTGGACCTCGCCGGCGCCTGCGCCGGACTCGCGACCGAGGACGAACTGTTCGACGGCGAGGCCGAGGAAGGCGACCTGCTCGTCGGACTGCCCTCCTCGGGAATCCACTCGAACGGGCTGACGCTCGCCCGGGAGGCGGTGACGCGGAACCACGAGTACACCGACCCGTTCCCGTATGACGAGGACCGGACCATCGGCGAGGTGCTCCTGGAGCCGACCCGCATCTACCGGGAGGTCCTCGGGCCGCTCCACGCCGCCGAGACGCACGCCGCGGCGCACGTCACCGGCGGCGGCTGGACCAACCTCTCGCGGATGGGCGAGTTCAGGTACGTGGTCGAGGACCCCTTCGACGCCCAGCCGGTCTTCGAGTTCGTCCAGACGGAAGGCGACGTGAGTGACGAGGAGATGCACCGCACGTTCAACATGGGTACCGGCTTCGTCGCCGCGCTCCCCGAGAGCGACGCCGAAGCCGTCGCCGACGAACTGGACGACGCGCGAGTGATCGGTCGCGTCGAAGCGGGCGGCAGCGTCGAGGTTCGCGGACTGAGTCTCTGACAGGCGGAGCTCGCAGCGCTGCTGAACTTTCGGGTCTCGACCGTCCCTCGCCCCGCGCTCCCGCCTCGGGGGACGGCCACGATTCGTCAGATCACGACGGCGGTGGTCCCGTCCTCCTCCTTCAAGCCCCGGACGAGGGAAGCATTTTTAATAACCGATAGTTATTACCCTGCATGGGCATGGACCTGCCGACCCCGGCGGACCTGCGGGAACGGCGGACGAACCTGGAGCTGACCCAGAGCGAACTCGCCGAGCAGGCCGACGTCTCACAGCCACTCATCGCACGCATCGAGGGCGGCGACGTCGACCCGCGGCTCTCGACGCTCCGGCGCATCGTCAACGCGCTCGACGAGGCCGAGAGCGCCGTGATGCACGCCGAGGATATCATGCACGAGGGGGTCGTCACCGTGGCCCCGGACGACAGCGTCCGCACCGCCATCGACGTGATGGTGAAGGAGGGCTACTCGCAACTTCCGGTCGTCCGCGACGGCCGGCCGCAGGGTATCATCTCGAACTCCGACATCCGGCAACTGGACTCCGAGAACGCGGGGGAGCTACCGGTCGCCGACGCGATGCGCGAGGCCATCACCACGGTCGAGCCGAGCGCGACGCTCGACGAAGTGAACGCGCACCTGAACCACCAGGACGCCGTGATGGTCGTCGCGGACGGTCAGCTGAAGGGCATCATCACCGAGGCCGACGTCGCGGCCCACATCTCCTGACGTCAGTCCTCGTCTTCGTCTTCCATCTCCATCGTGTCGATGACCTTCAGCGGGACGTCGCGGAGAGCGCCGCCGACCTCGCTCTTGGCGATGCGGGAGGCGTGCTGGGTGCTGTCGGCGTTGAACACTTTCATCTCCAGGAGCAGGCCGACCAGCGCCGTGTCGGCGGCGATGAACGCCGAGTCGAACGCCTCGCCGCAGGCCGGACAGGGCGTCGCCCCCACCTCGAGTTCCACGTAGTCCATGTCCGCGTTGTTGAGGCGCTTGCCGGCCTCGCTGACGGCGACGCCGATGGCGTCGTCGATCTCCTCGACGTCACGAACCAGCCACGCGGCCTCCATCGCGACGAGGTAGTTGCTCATATCCGACTGCAGCGGCGCATCACGGATACCAGTATTGTTTCGGCCGCGAGCGTGCGCACGTCACCCCCATCATCGGCATAAGTTATGGCTATGGCCGCCGCGACATACCGGTCGTATCCGTTCCGGCACCGCCGGGTACAACTCCACCGACACTGGAGACAACGGAGACTGAATCGCAAGAGGGCGCCGGGGTTATTCTGGACGATTTATCATCCAGCCCCTCGATTCGAGAAGAAAGCTTATGTAACCCCATCGGCTTGACCTGGACCAAGATGGTAACCCGCCTGTACCGGGCGTTCGTGTTCGCCCTGTACCAGTTCAGCATCGTCCTCGGCATCACGCTACTCCCCGTCGCTCTGGTGGCGAAGCGAGCCGGCGTCCCGGTCCCCCTCGGCAGCGTCGTCGAACGGCTCGGCCGCGCCTACGAACGGGTGGAACAGGCGGACGCGGAAGCGGAATCGGCGGCCTGACCGGAAGGATTTATCCTAGTTACTGAGAGGGATATTCCGCCCACCACCGACGTCGATGAAGTCGGTACTTAGTGACACAAATCACTAAGTGAATACATTGTTAAATAATAGACAGCGGTGGAATACAGTCACCGGTACCGTGCTTATCCAAGCGAGGAAGTAGCGGAGCGACTGGAACATCAACTCGACGTCCATCGCCAACTCTACAACCACGTCCGATGGGATTACGAAAACAATCCAGAGGACAACAAACCGAGTGAGTACGACCAGAACAACAAACTTCCCGACTGGAAACAGAAATGGTCGTTGTTCGCTGACACCTACTCTAAAGCCGCACAAGCCACCGTCGCCCGCTTCCATCGAAACCTCTCAAACCTTCGCAAAAAGAAAGAAAAGGGATACGCCGTCGGTCGACTCAAACGACAAGCGCCCAGCGACTACCGGAGCGTGACGTACAACCAGTCTGGCTTCGACCTCGATGACAAGAGGGGCCAAGACGGGTATGCGTACGTCCGCTTCAGCAAGGTCGGGTGGCTCAAAATCCGTTACTCCCGCCCACTCCCCGAACACGCCTCCATTCAAGAGGCAACGTTCAAAAAAGAACGCACGGGCGAGTGGTTCGTCACATTTAGCCTCAAAACCGATGACGAACACCTTCCAGAGAAACCTGACGTGGACTCGCTTGACTCGAGCAACAGTGTGGGGATCGACCTTGGCATTCTGAACTATATCCACACTTCAGATGGAACGATTGTGAATTGGCTTGACCTCGAAGACGAATACGAGCGTTTGTCTCGCGATAAACGCGAGTTGTCGCGTAAAGACTATGGGAGTCACAACTACGAGAAGCAACGCCGGAAGGTAGCCTCCATTAAGCGTCGGATTCGGCGTAAGGTGCTGGATTTCCAGCACAAACTCACGACGTGGCTCGTCAACGAGTATGATGCCGTGTTCGTTGAAGACCTCGACGTTGTTGGAATGCTTCAGAGTGATGGTAACGCCCGGAAGAAGCAGGATGCGGCGTGGCGTCAGTTCCTTACGCTCCTGGAGTACAAAGGTGACCTGTACGGGACACACATCGTGCAGGTGGAAGCCGCTGGGACGACCAAGGAATGCACTCGGTGTGGTGTGGAGACAACGAAACCCATCTGGGTTCGGGAACACTCGTGTCCAGCGTGTGGATTCGAGATACACAGAGATGCTAATGCGGCGATGAACGTCCTCCAGCGAGGATTTTCAGAATTAGGGTTGGGATGGCCCGAATCAACGCCTGTGGAGACTGTGGCCGCTACGGATACCGAGGAGTTCTCCGAAGTGTCTGCAAGTCACGTCATAGAAACAGGAACTCCGTGCCCGTGAGGTAGCGGATTCCCCGCCCTAGGGAAACATTCAACAGCGGTCGGTCTGTACGAGATGGCAATGCGACAGCCAGATTCTCCGCTTCCACGGACCGGCCAGGACCACACCCTCTCGCCGTACGAACCCGAACTCGGCGAGACTCCCTCCAACGATATCTCCCAGGAAGACCTCGAGAACGTCAACAAGACGGGGACGACGACGATCGGCATCGCGACCGACGACGGCGTCGTCATCGCCACCGACATGCGCGCCTCGCTGGGCGGCCGCTTCGTCTCCAACAAGGACGTCCAGAAGGTCGAACAGATCCACCCCACCGCCGCCCTCACCCTCGTCGGTAGCGTCGGCGGCGCCCAGTCGTTCATCCGCTCGCTCCGCGCCGAGGTCAACCTCTACGAAGCCCGTCGCGGCGAGAACATCTCCATCGACGCGCTCGCGACGCTGGCCGGGAACTTCGCTCGCGGTGGCCCCTTCTTCGCCATCCACCCGATCCTCGGCGGCGTCGACGAGGAGGGCAGCCACGTCTACTCGATCGACCCCGCCGGCGGCGTCGTCAGGGACGACTACACCGTCACCGGCAGCGGCATGCAGGTCGCCTACGGGACGCTGGAGCGCCTCTACGAGGAGGGCCTCTCGATGGAGGAGGCCAAGTCCATCGCCGCAGCCAGCATCAAGGCGGCCGTCGAGCGCGACACCGGCTCCGGTAACGGTATCTTCCTCGCGGAGATCACCGACGAGGGCGTCGAGATCAACGGCCACAAGGACTTCGACGAGGTTCTGTAACGACCCCACTTTTTACTCCTCGGGTGTCCTCGCTCGCTACGCTCGCTGCGGGCACCACTCGTCGCAAAAACTTGGGGAAAAACGCTGCCGGCGACTCGGCCTGCGGCCTCGTCGCCGGTGAACCGCTCGCTCACTCCGTTCGCTCGCGGATGCTGGTGTCCTGTTTTCTTCTTCGATTCGAACCGTTTAATCGCACCTCCCGCATAGCCCGTCCAAGATGGAGTTCGCCGAGTTCGCCGAGCGGGCCGCCGAGATGGAGGAGGAGCCGGCCGACCTCGAGACCGTCGGGCTCGTGGGTGAGCTCTTCGCTGACGCCGGCGGCGACCTCGACGTCGTCGCGCGGTTCGTCCAGGGCCGGATCTTCCCCGCCCACGACGGCACGAAGCTCGACATCGGGCCGTCGCTCTGCTACGAGGCGCTGGCCAGGGCTGCCGGACCGAACGTCACCGCAGACGACGTCGAGGACCGCCTCGCCGACGTCGGGGAGATCGGCGCCGTCACCGAGGGACTGGACCTCGGCGGCCAGCAGGGACTCGCGGCCTTCGGCGAGGACGCCGGCGACGACGGACTGTCCGTCTCGGACGTGGACTCGGAGCTCCGGAACCTCGCTGCCGCCGAGGGCTCCGGCAGCACTGACACGAAGGTCGATACGCTGTTCGGGCTGTTCAACCGCGCGGAGCCGCTCGAGGCCCGCTTCCTCGCGCGGCTCGTCCTCGGCGAGATGCGCGTCGGCGTCGGCGAGGGGACCGTCCGGGACGCCATCGGCGAGGCCTTCGACGTCCCGGGCGCGGCCGTCGAGCGGGCGCTGCAGGTCTCCAACGACTGCGGGCTCGTCGCCGAGATCGCCCGCGACGACGGCGAGGCGGGACTCGAGGAGGTCCACCTCGATGTCGGTCGCCCGGTGAAGGCGATGCTGGCGCAGGCCGGCACCGCCGTCGACGCCCTCGAGGAGTGGGACGAGGCCGCCGTCGAGACCAAGTACGACGGCGCCCGGGTGCAGGTCCACTACGACGGCGAGTCCGCGCGGCTGTTCTCCCGGAACCTCGAGGACGTCACCGACCCGCTCCCCGAGGTCGTCGAGTTCGTCGAGTCGGAACTCGACGTCCCCGCAATCCTCGACGGCGAGGTCGTCGCCGTCGACGACGATGGCGACCCCCTGCCGTTCCAGGAGATCCTCCGGCGCTTCCGCCGGAAGCACGACGTCGCGGCCGCCCGCGAGGACGTCGCCGTGGAGTTGCAGGCGTTCGACTGCCTCCACGCAGACGGCGAGGACCTCCTCGACGTCCCCCTGGTCGAGCGCCACGACAGACTGACCGACCTGCTGTCGGCGGGCGTCTCGGAACTCGTCGTCACCGACGACCCCGACGCCATCGCGGCCAAGGAGGAGCGCGCGCTGGAAGCCGGCCACGAGGGCATCATGCTCAAGAACCCCGCTTCGGCGTACACGCCGGGCAACCGCGGGAAGAACTGGCTGAAGCGGAAGCCCGACGTGGAGACCCTCGACCTCGTCGTCACCGGCGCCGAGTGGGGCGAGGGACGGCGCGCCAACCTCCTGGGCACGTTCCTCCTGTCGGCCCGGGTGACCGACGGCGAGGGCTACGAAACCATCGGGAAGGTCGCGACGGGGATCACCGACGAGGAACTCGAGGACCTCCACGAGCGCCTGGAGCCGTACGTGCTCTCCGAGTCCGGGACGGAGGTCGACCTCGAGCCGGCGGTGGTCTTCGAGGTGGGCTACGAGGAGATACAGCGGTCGCCGACGTACTCGTCGGGGTACGCCCTCCGGTTCCCCCGGTTCGTGACGGTCCGGGAGGACAAGGACCCGGAGGACGCCGACTCCCTCGAGCGGGTCGAGCGACTGGCCGACGCCTAAATTCGGGTCTCGAGGTCCGCGATGCGGGACTCCAGGCTGTCGAGCCGGTCGAGCACGTCGTCCAGGGACGCCTCGTCGGCGGAACTGTCGTCGACGGCCTCGATCCGGCGGGCGAGCTCGTCGTGGATCTCCCCCGCGGTCGCCTTGTACTCGTCGAGCTCCGCCTGCACGGCCGTTCCCGTGGGGCCCCGACGGACGTCCTCGACTTGAGCGACGTGACGTGCGATCTCCTCGTCACTCGCCATACCCCCAGGCAGGCGCCGTTTGCCCATAAATGGGGGCAAGTAGTTTCAGCCAGTGAAAAATCGCCACACTGGAGGCCGCGGCCCGCCTACCGTCGACCGTGATCGAACACGACGGGCTCGAGCTCTCCTGGCTCGGCTACGCGACCCTGCGGATTGCCGACGACGACGGGACGGTCGTCTACCTCGACCCCGGCCGCTACGGCGTCCTCGACGGCTACGAAGGGAATGACGCGGACGTCGTCTGCGTCACCCACGACCACCACTACGACACCGACGGCATCCGGACCGTCGCCGGCGACGACGCCACGGTGGTCCTCTTCGAGGGCATCAACTCCCACCGCATCGAGCGAAACGTCGAGCGGCCGGCGGACCTTCCGTACGAGGTCCGCGACGTGGACGCAGAGTCGGATATCGCCGTCGACGGTGCCATCATCCGGACCACGGCCGCATACAACGAGCCCGACGGCCCGCACGTCCGCGAGAACGGCGAACCGTACCACCCGAAGGGGCTGGGCTGTGGCTTCCACGTCACCCTCGACGGCACGTCCGTCTACTGGCCCGGCGACACGGACGTCCTCGCGGGCCACGAGCACCTCGACGTCGACGTGTTCTGTCCGCCCATCGGCGGGACCTACACGATGGACCGCCACGAGGCCGCCGACCTCGCATCGCGGATGGACCCGGAGCTCGTCGTCCCGGTCCACTACGACACCTTCGAGGCCATCGAGACCGACGCCGAGGCGTTCGCCGCCGACCTCCGGGAGCGGGGCGTCGCCGTCGAGCTAGACGAGTAACACCAGCGCCAGGAGCGCGATCCCGAGGACGGACGCCGCGAGCAGGACGCGGAACGCGAGCGAGACGGCGGACTCCTCGCGCACGAGGCTCCGGTCGGCGTTCATCGGGTCGACCAGGCGCTCACGGAGCGCGAGCAGCGAGAACCGCGAGCGGCGGTCGCCCGGGTCGTCGGGGTCGACGTCGGCCGACCCGCACGCGCAGGTCTCCGGGGGTCGGTCGTAACGTCGCCCACACTGCCGGCAGCGCCACTCCATGCCGGTGCTACGGACAGGCCGAGTAAAACGGTTGGCGTCCCTCAGCGGGCGTCGGTGAGGATTCGCTCGGCCTCGTCGGCGTAGCGGGCGAGGCCGTCGAGCTGGAGGTCGGTGAAGGCGCCGGCGTCGTCGCGGAGCAGCGCCAGGGTGCCCACCGGGACGCCGTCGACAGACAGCGGACGAGCGGCGTAGGCGCGGTAGCAGTCCTGCTCGACGTGTGCGAGGCGCTCGTCGGTGCCGACGTCCTCGATGACGGTCTCTCCCGGCTCCTCGATGGCGTACGTGCAGGGCGAGTCGCCGCGGCGGAGCATCCGACGCCCGGCGTCGTCCCCTCCGGCTGCGAGCCAGACGGTGTGGTCGTCGACGACAGAGACGACGGCGGTGTGCACGCCGGTCTCGGACTCTGTCTCCGTGGTGAGTCCCTCCAGGTCCGCCCGGGCCGCCGCGAAGTCGGTCGCCTCGACGGTCTCGAGGCGCCGGTCTTCGTCGTCAGAGACGGGGTACGGCCGGTGGTACCGGCCGCGGACCGCGTCGGCGACGGCGTCGGCGACGGCCGACGGCGTCTGGCCGGTCGGGTGGAACTCACAGACCGGGAGGGTGCTGCCCTCGGGGATGGCCCAGAGGTTCCCGTGGAGGAAGCAGGCGACGTCGGGCCAGCGGTCCCTGGCCGCCCGGAGGACGGCGCTGCCGTCGCCGTCGGGGAGTGCGGGCGCGGCGACGACCGCGTCCGCCTGCTCGCCCTCCTCGGCGAGCGACTCGATGGTCTCGAGGGCGGCCGCCTGCGTGTTCGCCGTCCGGAGCCACACGGACCGGACGTCGTCCGGTCGGTGGTTGGGAGCGGCGACCCAGAGGACGCGAGCGGGAGGCATTGGTGTCGACGGACACCGTCAGACGATAAAAAGGGGCCCCGTGTTTCAGCCGGTGAACCCCCAGTAATCCGAGTCGACTTGTCTCCCAGGACCGCGCTCCCGGAAGTCGGTCGCTCGACCGCCTACAGCACGCCCATGTCGCCGAGCCGCTCGGGGAGGTAGGTATCCGTGACGAAGTCCAGGCCGCGGGAGGCCAGTGCCTGCTGTTCGGCCTTCTTCTCGATGTCGAGCTGGAGTTCGATCTGCTCGGTCCAGTAGTCGTCCTGGAACCGCGGGTCGTCGAGCTCGCTCTCGAGGGCGTTGACGTCGGAGTCCGAGAGCGGGTCGGTCGGCAGGTCGTACTCGACGATGTCCTCGGGCTGGATGCCGACGAACTCCGCCGGCGGCGTCGCGAGGTACTCCGAGAGGTGCGCGGACTTGATGGAGCCGTACGAGACCGACGCGTAGATCCGGTACGACCACGGGTCGCCGTCGGTGAAGACCACGACCGGGAGGTCGAGTTCGTCGTGGAGCCGCCGGGTGATGCGCCGGGTGGCGCGGGCCGGCTGGCCCTTCAGGTGGACGATGATGACGTTGTACTCCTCGTCGAAGCCGTTCTCGACGAGGCGGTCACGCATCCCGCCGGTCTCCACGCAGAGGACGAAGTCGGCGTCGTTCTCGAGGAACTCGATGGTGTCGGGGTTGTTCGGGATCTGATAGCCGCCCTCGCCGACGTCCTTCTGGCAGTGGATCTCCCGCTCGCCGCGGCGGGTCTGCTCGCGGAGGTACAGCGGCCCCATGATGGTCGCGCCGGACTCCTCGGGCCGCATGTGGAAGTCCTCGCGGGTGACCTCGCTGACGATTTCGAGGTCCTCGACGAGCTGGTTGGACTCGTCCTGGCTGTTGAACTGCGCGCGCTCCTCCTCCCAGGACTCCGAGAGGTAGTAGAGTTCACGCAGGGTCGACGAGCGGTCCTCGTCGAGCTGGTCGGCGAGGAACTCGATGGTGTAGACGGCCTTCAGCAGCTTCTGGGCGCCGCGGACGCTGTTGGCCGAGCGGGTGGAGTGGCGATCGCCGTACACCCACACGTTCTCGTCCTCGTCGAAGACGATGTTGCTCTTCGTCCGGGTGGGGATCTCCATCTGCGGGACGCTCCCCCCGGCGAACTGGTCGTAGAACTCCGCCGCGAGGTCGATGAGTCGCTCGCGGGCGAGTTCGTCCTTGACTTCCGGGTCTGATTCTGTGCTCATGTCAGGCGTTGACTGTCAGTTTCTCGGCTTCGATACCCTCGACGGAGACGTCGAAGTCGGCGTCGCCGTCGATCTCGTAGGCGAGGGTGGCCTTCTCGCCGCCCTCGACGGTCGGCGACCACTTCAGGAACCACTCGCCGTCCATCTCGACGACGGTGGCGTCCTCGTGGTCGCCCGGGTCGGCGGAGACGATCTCGGTGACGTCCGGGGAGACGTTCGCGTCCCCGAAGTTGTGGATCGTCAGTTCGACGGTCGACCCTTCCACGCTGCGCTCGACCAGCACGTTGTTCATGATGCGGGCCAGCGAGTCGTCGATGTCGAGCGGCTCGCGGCCGGTGACCTCCGAGAGCTTCTCGGCCATCTGCGGGAGGATCTCGGCGATGACGTTCTGCTTGCGGCGGCGCTTCTCGAGGGAGCGCCGCTTGTTCAGGTAGGACTTCAGCTCTCGGGCCGCCTCCCGGAGGGCGAGTTCGATCTCGTCTTCGATCTCCGGGATGTTCGCGACGGCGTCCTTCGACTCGCTGGTGAACGGGACGTTCGTCGACGCGATGTGGATCATCAGGACGGCGGGACCGTTCGGCATCCCGGTGCCGCCGGGCTGGTCGAGGCCGTAGTTCCGCCAGTTGATGTCCTTGACGACGTCGACGGTCGAACAGGCGCCGCGCTGGTAGACCAGCGGGACGCGGTTGGCGAACCGGAGGACCTCCACCTGGCCGTCCTCCTTGAGGTCGCCGCCGTAGGCGACGCCGGCCTCGACGACGAAGGGGTCGCCGCCGTGGACCTCGGCGTCGCGGGTCGAAGCGGCGTAGAAGTCGGCCTCGTACTCCTTCTCGAGGCCGGCGTGGACGAGCTCCTCGGAGATGGGGGCCAGACACCCGGTCGGCGGCGCGAGGATGTCCGTCTCGCGCATCGCCTCGAGGAGCCGGGCGGCCGCGTCGCGGTCGTCGGCGACGGCGCTGACCTTCGGCACGTCGTCGGGGACGGAGACGGCCCGCGACCAGACGGCGTCGGTGACCTTCTCGCGGGCGGTGTCGCCGAACGTGGCGTCGTCGTACTCCTCGGTGGCGTCGGCCGCGCGGTCGACGTAGTCGCGGAGCTTCTCGCGGGTGACCCGGTTGCGCCAGTCGTCCTGGCTCTCGAACTTGTCCGAGAGGCGGCTCGCCAGCCCCTCGACGACGGCGTCGTCCTTCCGGCTCGTGGTGGCCTCGTCGACCAGTTCGTAGCAGTCGGCGGTCCGCTCGTCGATGACCGCCTCCCAGGCGGCGTCGACGGCGTTCTCCCGGACGGTCGTCCCGAGCGTCTCGTCGAAGTCGTCCTCGACGCCGTCGGCGACGTTGCCGACGATCTCGTCGACCTCGGAGTAGGCGACCCGCGTGCGCCCCTCGACGACGTCGGCGACGCGCTCGGCGAAAGCCTTCGTCGCGTCGGCGCTCTTGTTCGCGACGGCGCCCCGGACCGCCGCGGCCACGTCCGCCTCCTCGTGGGACTGCGGGGGCTTCCAGGCGACCTCGCGGCCGAAGTGGCGGTCCCGGAGGTTCTCGATGACGCTCCCGGCCGTCTTGCTGCCGACGCGGGTGAACTCCTCCTGGAGGAAGCCGGAGACGGAGTAGGAGTCGGTCGCGTCCAGCATCTTCAGCAGCGTCCCGAGTTCGACGCCGTGGGGATGCGGGCGGATCTCCTCGGTCTCCGGCGGGAGCTCGTCGGTCGCTCGCTCGAACTTCTTGGACTCCTTCGGCTCGTGGAACTCGATGCGCGCGTGGGGGTTGACGACAGCCGTGTACTTGATGTAGTCGTGGAGCTGCTGGCGGGCGCGCATGTTCGCCTCCATCTCCAGTTCGATGCGGGTGCCGTGGGAGGGCCCCCACGTGGTGTCCTCGGCGACCTCGATCTCCGGCTCGTTGGTGTCGGTGTCGATGGTCAGCTCGAAGTACCGGGCGCCGCCGCTCTCGGTCTTCGAGGTGATCTTGGCGGGCTTACCGGAGGTGAGCTGCGAGTAGAGGACGGCGGCGGAGATACCGATACCCTGCTGGCCGCGGGACTGCTCGCGGGCGTGGAAGCGCGACCCGTAGAGGAGCTTCCCGAAGACCTTCGGGACCTGCTCCTTCGTGATGCCGGGGCCGTTGTCCTCGACGACGAGCCGGTAGTAGCTGCCGGCCTCCTCGATCTCGACGTAGATGTCCGGCAGGATGCCGGCCTCCTCGGTGGCGTCGAGGGCGTTGTCGACGGCCTCCTTGACGGCGGTGACCAGCGCCTTGGCCCCGCTGTCGAAGCCGAGCATCTGCTTGTTCTTCTCGAAGAACTCGGCGATAGAGATGGAGCGCTGGCTGGCGGCGAGCTCCTCCGCGATGGGCTCGCTGCCGCCGCCCTCCGCGAGTTGCGACTGATACGAGGTCATTCACTCTGAGGTAATCCCCCGGGGACGTAAAACCTCGTCGGCAGCAGGGTGAAAGTGAAAGACGCAGACGGCGCAGCGCCGATGACGCGCGTCTGACGCGGCCGATCGGGGGTGTTCGACGGTCGGACCCCGGCGGTCAGACCGC
Organism: Natronomonas salina; assembly: GCF_013391105.1. NCBI lineage: Archaea > Methanobacteriati > Methanobacteriota > Halobacteria > Halobacteriales > Natronomonadaceae > Natronomonas > Natronomonas salina. The sequence continues at coordinate 90,750 of NZ_CP058335.1, read as the reverse complement.
CACCACCGCGTCGACGACGACCAGCAGCACGAACCCGACGAGGAAGGCGGCGGTCGCGGCGTCGGCGTAGCCGTGACCGTGGCTCGACGGAATCATCTCTCGGAAGACGACGCCGAGCATGGCGCCGGCCGCGAACCCCGCGGCGACGGGGAAGACCCCCTCCGCGACCGCGACGAGCCCGTACCCGACGGTCGAGGCGAGGACCTGGGGGACGGCGCCCGACAGCGTCGTGTAGGCGACGACCTTCCGCGTGGAGACGCCCGCCTGGTGGACCGGGACGGCGAAGGCGAAGCCATCCGGGACGTTCTGGAGGCCGATGACGATGGCGAGGACGTAGGCCACCTCCTCCAGGCCCGAGGCGAAGGCGATGCCCATCGCCAGCCCCTCCGGCGCGTTGTGCAGCGTGATGGCGCCGCCGACGAGGACCGCCCGCCGGAGCCGGTCGTCGATGGGCCGGTGGTCGTCCTCGTCGTCGGCGCCGCCGTGGCCCTTCCAGCGGGCGTACTCGACGTGCAGGTGCGGGATGAGGCGGTTGCCGACCAGGAGGCCGAACCCGCCGACGAAGACGCCGGCCGACACCTGCCAGATGGTCCCCTGGTCCAGACCGGGGATGATGAGCCCGAACACCGACGCCGCGACCATGATACCGGCCGCCAGGCCGAGCGCAGCGTCGTAGACGCGGTGGCTGACGCGGGTCCCGAGGAGCGTCGGGACCGCCCCGAGGCCCGTCGCCAGTCCGGCCACGGACGTCACCAGCAGCATGGTCGCGAACGGGTCCAGCTCCATCGTCCCGGAGACCACACACGGGGAGGTAAAAGGCCATCCGGTGCGGGCGGTCCGGCTCGGCTGCCGACGGCTGACCGAACCCTTTTGGCCGCGCCGGGTGGCGTACCCGCATGGCCGTCGGATTCCTGGTTCGCGTGGTCGAGTTGACGCTGCGGGAACTGATCCAGGGGGTCGAGGCGGCGATCCCCCGGGCCGTCGCCGGCCTCGTCTTCGCCGCCATCGCTTACGTCGCCATCAGGGTCGTCCTGGCCGTCCTGCGCCGGCTGCTCGACCGGATGTACGAGGAGCGGCAGGCGCTCGTCGTCCAGCTGCTGGTCACCATCGCCGGGCTCTTCCTCTGGTTCGGCGCGGCGCTGGGCTTCCTGAAGGTCGTCGGCATGGGTCAGATCGCCGCCAGCCTCGGCACCGCGACCGGCTTCATCGCGCTGGGGGTCTCATACGCCCTCTCGGAGATGATCGAAGACACCGTCGCCGGCGTGTACCTCCTCCGGGACCCCGACTTCGAGATCGGCGACCGCGTCGAGGTCGACGGCGTCGAGGGGCGGATCGCCGCCATCGAGCTCCGGAAGAGCCGGTTCAAGCTCGACGACGGCGACACGACCGTCGTCGCCAACCGGGACGTCGAGTCCCGCTGGACGAAGCGGGGAGAGCCGTAGGAGCCCGACCGCGGCAGGGTACGGCTATCTGTGCGCCGTCTCCCGGTTACAGGGATCCTGCAGGCATCCACGACCACCCCTGGAGGGGCGCGAAACATGGAACACGCGCCCGCGCGTGCGGGGGATTTATAGCCGCCCAGTGGCAAAGGGCGGACAGGTACCCAGATGTCTCAGGATAGCGACTACAGTGCCGGTCAGATACAGGTCCTCGAGGGGCTCGAGGCCGTCCAGAAGCGCCCGGCGATGTACATCGGGTCGACGGACGGACGCGGCCTCCACCACCTCGTCTACGAGGTCGTGGACAACGCCATCGACGAGGCCCTCGCCGGCTACTGTGACACCATCGAGGTCGTCATCAACGACGACGGCTCCGTGACCGTCAGCGACGACGGTCGCGGCATCCCCGTCGACACCCACGAGGAGTACGACCGCCCCGCGGTGGAGGTCATCATGACCGTCCTGCACGCCGGGGGCAAGTTCGACAGCAAGTCCTACCAGGTCTCCGGCGGCCTCCACGGCGTCGGCGTCTCCGTCGTCAACGCCCTCTCGAGGGAACTGGCGGTCGAGGTCAAGCGGGACGGCGCCGTCTGGCGCCACCGCTTCGACCACGGCGAACCGCAGGGCGACATCGAGCGGGTCCGCGACATGGAGCCCGACGAGGAGACCGGCACCGAGGTCACCTTCTGGCCCAACGTCGACATCTTCGAGACCGGCGAGTTCAACTTCTCGACGCTGGAGTCCCGCCTCCGGGAACTGGCCTTCCTCAACCCCGGCGTCGCCATCACCATCCGCGACGACCGCCCGGAGGACCCCCAGGAGTCCACCTTCGAGTACGAGGGCGGCATCCGCGAGTTCGTCCACTACCTCAACGAGACCCGCGACGTCCTCCACGAGGACGTCGTCTACTTCTCCACCGAGGAGAACGACATCCAGGTCGAGGTCGCCATCCAGGCGACCGCCGGCGTCCAGGGCTCCATTCACGCCTTCGCGAACAACATCAACACGCGCGAGGGCGGCACCCACCTCACGGGCTTCAAGACCGCGCTGACGCGCGTCGTCAACGACTACGCCGCCGACAACGGCATGCTGTCGGACCTCGACGGCAACCTCAAGGGCGAGGACATCCGCGAGGGGCTGACAGCCGTCATCTCGGTGAAGCACCCCGACCCGCAGTTCGAGGGCCAGACGAAGACCAAGCTCGGCAACAGCGAGGTCCGCGGCATCGTCGAGGGCGCCATGCACGAAGAGCTCTCGACGTACCTCGAGGAGCACCCCGACGACGCCGAGGCCATCATCTCGAAGGCCGTCGAGGCCGCCAAGGCCCGGATGGCCGCCCAGAAGGCCGAGGAGCTCACCCGCCGGAAGTCCGCCCTCGAGTCGACCAGCCTCCCGGGGAAACTCGCCGACTGCCAGACACGCGACCCCGACGAGGCGGAGCTGTTCGTCGTGGAGGGCGACTCCGCCGGCGGTTCGGCCAAGCAGGGCCGCAACCCCGACTTCCAGGCCATCCTCCCGCTGAAGGGGAAGATCCTCAACGTCGAGAAACACCGGCTCGACCGCATCCTGGAGAACAACGAGATCCGGAACCTCATCACCGCCATCGGCACCGGCATCGGCGACGAGTTCGACATGGACGAGGCCCGCTACAAGAAGATCATCGTGATGACGGACGCCGACGTCGACGGCGCCCACATCCGGACGCTGCTGTTGACGTTCCTCTACCGGCACATGACGCCGCTCATCGAGGCGGGCTACGTCTACGCCGCCCAGCCGCCGCTGTACCGCATCCGCAAGGGCGGCCAGACCTACGACGCGATGACGGAGGCCGAACGCGAGCGGATCATCGAGGAGAAGTGCGACGGCAATCCGAGCCAGGTCCAGCGGTTCAAGGGCCTCGGCGAGATGAACCCCGAGCAGCTGTGGGAGACGACGATGCACCCCGAGAACCGCATCCTCAAGCAGATCACGATCGAGGACGCCGCGGCGGCCGACCGCATGTTCTCCGTGCTCATGGGCGACGCCGTCGAGCCCAGAAAGCAGTTCATCAAGGAGCACGCCGAGGACGCCGAGTGGGTCGACATCTGACGGACGCCGAGACACGAGTTCATCTATGAGTTCAGATCTACCCGACACGCCGGACGTCCCGGCAGAGGAGGTAACGCCCGTCCGTATCGAGGACGAGATGGAGCAGTCGTACATCGACTACGCGATGAGCGTCATCGTCGGGCGCGCGCTGCCCGATGCCCGCGACGGCATGAAGCCGGTCCAGCGGCGCATCCTCTACGCGATGCACGAGATGGGGATCACGTCGAACACCGGCCACCGGAAGTCCTCGTCGATCGTCGGCGAGACGATGGGTAACTACCACCCCCACGGGGACAGCGCGATCTACGACGCCCTCGCGCGGATGGCCCAGGACTTCTCGCTGCGCTACCCGCTCGTGGACGGCCAGGGGAACTTCGGCTCCGTCGACGGCGACCCGCCGGCGGCGATGCGGTACACGGAGGCCCGGATGGCGCCGCTGGCCGAGGAGCTGCTGGCCGACATCGAGAAGGACACCGTCGACTTCGAGCCGAACTACGACGACCGGCTCACCGAGCCCGCGGTGCTGCCGTCGAAGGTGCCGAACCTCCTCGTGAACGGCGCCTCCGGCATCGCCGTCGGGATGTCGACGAACATCCCGCCGCACAACCTCGGAGAGGTCGTCGACGCCGCGATCCACCTCATCGACGACCCGGACTGCTCGGTGCGCGACCTCATCGACACGCCGGAGACGGACGGCTACATCAAGGGGCCGGACTTCCCGACGGCCGCCAACATCGTCAACCGCGAGGGACTGTGGGACGCCTACACCGAGGGCCGCGGCCGCCTCCGCGTGCGGGCCGACATGGACGTCGAGTACGCCGACACGGGCGGCGACCGGATCATCGTCAACGAGCTGCCCTACCAGGAGAACAAGGCCCGGCGCATCGAGCGTATCGCCGAGGACGTCCAGGACGGCAAGATCGAGGGCATCTCGGACATCCGCGACGAGTCCGACCGCGACGGCGTCCGGATCGTCATCGACTGCAAGCGCGGCGCGAACGTCGACGTCGTGAAGAACCAGCTGCTCGAGCGACACCTCGAGAACACCTTCTCGGTCATCTCGCTGGCGCTGGTCGACGGCCAGCCGCGCGTGCTGAACCTGAAGGAACTGCTCGAGCAGTTCGTCGACCACCGCCGGGAGGTCGTCCGCCGCCGGACCCAGCACGAACTCGACGAGGCCCAGGACCGCGTCCACATCCTCGAGGGGCGGCTCGTCGCCCTCGACAACGTCGACGAGATGGTCGAACTCATCCGGAACAGCGCGGACCGCACGGAGGCCATCGAGGGGCTCCGCACGGAGTTCGACCTCTCGAAGGACCAGGCCGAGCACATCGTCCGGATGCAGCTGGGCTCGCTGACGTCGATGGAGGCCGAGGAGGTCATCGAGGAGTACGAGGACGTCGAGGCCGAGATCGAGCGGCTTGTGACCATCCTCGAGGACGAGTCCGTGCTGCTGGAGGTCATCAAGGACGAGCTCCGCGAGATCAAGGAGGAGTACGCCGACGAGCGCCGGACGCACGTCATCGAGGACGCCGGCTCCGTCACCCGCGAGGACCTCATCGCCGAAGAGGAAACGGTCGTCGTCGTCACCGAGGACGACTACGTCAAGCGGATGACCCTCTCGGACTTCGACCCCCAGCACCGCGGCGGGAAGGGCATCATCGGGACGCGCCCCAAGGAGGGCGACCGCGTCTCGACGGTGTTCACCGCCTCGACGCACGACTACCTCCTCTGCTTCACCGACCAGGGGCAGGTCTACCGGCTGAAGGTCTTCGAGTTGCCGGAGATGGGGCGGACGGCCCGAGGCACCTCCGCCGTCAACATCGTCGACCTCGACGACGGCGAGGAGATCACCGCCGTCGTCAACACCGACGACATCGACTCGGGCTACCTGGCGATGGCGACCCGCGGCGGCTACGTCAAGCGGACGGCAGTCTCCGAGTTCGAGAACGTCCACTCCGGCGGCATCCGCGCGGTCCGACTGGAGGACGACGACGCCCTCGTCGACGTGGAGGTCACCTCCGGCGACGGCGACCTGCTCGTCGGCACCCGCCAGGGGATGACGATCCGGTTCGCCGAGGCGGACGCCCGCCCGATGGGCCGGTCGGCCCGCGGCGTCAACGGCATCGAACTCGAGGGCGACGACCGGGTCGCCGGCCTCGTGGCCGCCGAGAGCGACGACGACCGCGACCTGCTGACGGTCACGCGGAACGGCTACGGCAAGCGGACGCCGCTCTCGGAGTACCGCCAGCAGTCCCGCTACGGGAAGGGCCTCATCGACATCAAGACCGACGAGCGCAACGGCGAGGTCTGTGCGATAAACGCCGTCTCCGAGGGCGACGGTCTCGTCATCATGAGCGAGGCCGGCCAGATCATGCGCAGCCACGTCGACGAGGTCTCGACGGTCGGCCGCAACACCAAGGGCGTCGTCGTGATGAAGCTGGACGACGACGACTACGTCGCCGGCGTTGACGTCGTCGACAACTCCGACGAGGAGGACCAGGTCACGGACGCCGAGGGTGCCGAGGGAGAAGCCGAATCCGACGGGAGCGAATCCGACGAGACCGCGGCGTAATCCTCAGAGCTGGTCGCCGGGAATCCACTCGTTGGGCCAGTCTTCTTCGTCGTCCGCCTCGCTCGCGAGCCGAGCCTCCGGTCCCGACGGATCGTCCCCGCCGTCGCCCGTCTTCACGGAACGGTCGGTCCCGACCGTCCGACGGTTCACGGCGCCGCCCGGCCCGACCGTCGATCGCCGGCCGGTGCGGACCCGCGAGAGCGGGTTCGCCTCGTCGAGCGCCCCGACCACCGAGACGCTGTCCATGCGAGCCACGACGATGGCCGTCGTGAGCACCATGGCGACGGAGAGGCCGACCAGGGCGACGCTGACGCTCCGGGGGAGGCCGAACCGGGCCGCCAGCGGTCCCCCGACGAGGTAGTCCAGGACGACGTACACCGGGAAGTAGACGGCCGCGAAGAGCCACGGCAGCCACCCGCGGACCGCGCGGTACTCCTCCCTGATCGTCGTCGTTCGTTCACTCATTGTCCGGTGACGTCTGGTCCCGCTCAAGGCGACGTTCGGTCGACACGGTCGACCGTGTCCACACACCTCCGGTACTTGTTTATGACGGCGCTAAACACCGTTTCAGGCGGTTTAGTAGCCGACAAACGGTCGGTAGCAACTGGATATCGGGTCACTCCCGGCCGGTCCCGAACAGTTTTGGCCATCTGTGTCCGTATCCGAACCATGGCCGACACCGGAGACCACGAGTTCGGAGAGTTCGGCGGCCGGTACGTCCCGGAACCGCTGCAGGAGCCGCTCGACCAGCTGGCGGGCGCCTTCGAGGAGATCGTCCCGACCGAGGAGTTCCAGTCGGAACTGCGCCGCCTCAGCGAGGAGTACGCCGGCCGGCCGACGCCGCTGTTCCACGCCGAGAACCTCAGCGACGCCTACGGCGCGGACATCTACCTCAAGCGCGAGGACCTCCTCCACGGCGGCGCCCACAAGATCAACAACACGCTGGGGCAGGCGCTGCTCGCCAAGGAGGCCGGCAAGGAGCGGCTCATCGCCGAGACGGGCGCGGGCCAGCACGGCACCGCGACGGCGATGGTCGGCGCGCTCCTCGGCCTCGACACGGAGATCTACATGGGCGAGAAGGACGTCCGCCGCCAGCAGATGAACGTCTTCCGCATGCGGTTGATGGGCGCGGAGGTCAACGAGGTCACTCGGGGTGACAAGGGGCTGGCCGACGCCGTCGACGCCGCCCTCGAGGACTTCGCCGGGAACGTCGAGGACACCCACTACCTGGTCGGCAGCGTCGTCGGCCCGGACCCGTTCCCGCGGATGGTCCGGGAGTTCCAGTCCGTCATCGGCGAGGAGGCCCGCGAACAGATCCAGGAGCGGATCGGCGGTCTGCCGGACGCCTGCGTCGCCTGCGTGGGCGGCGGTTCGAACGCCATCGGCCTCTTCGACGCCTTCCGCGACGACGACGTCGCCTTCTACGGCGGCGAGGGGGGCGGCGAGGGCGCCGACTCGAAGCGACACGCCGCGCCGCTTGCCGCCGGCGACGAGGACGTCATCCACGGGATGCGAACCCGCGTCATCGGCGACGACGTCGACGTCCACAGCGTGAGCGCGGGACTGGACTACCCGGGCGTCGGCCCCGAGCACGCTATGTTCCGGGCGGTCGGTCGCTGCGAGTACCGCGGCATCACCGACGACGAGGCGATGACCGCGTTCCGCGACCTCTCGGAACTCGAGGGCATCATCCCGGCCCTGGAGTCGGCCCACGCCGTCGCGCTCGCCGGCCAGCTGGCCGACGAGGGCGACCACGACACCATCGTCGTCAACCTCTCCGGCCGCGGCGACAAGGACATGCAGCAGGTCGCCGAGATGCTAGACCTCGGGTAAGCCCGCCGCGTCCCTTCTGCAGCCGTTCAGATGTAGCCGAAGGCGGGCAGCGCGAGCGCCGCGATCCAGCCGATCAGGCCGATGACCAGCGGCAACCGGTCGTCGTCCTCCGCGAGGAACGTGCTCCCGACCGCGATGAGGCCGATCGAACTGAGCACGGCGACCCGGTGGAGGACGACCGGCATCGGGACGACCGAGACGCCCATGACGGCGAAGTCGACGATGAAGGCGGTCCCGAGCGCCCCGACCGCGTGGGTGAACGCCCAGACGCGGTTCGTCCCCCGCCCGAAGTGGTAGGCGAGCCCGGGGAGCCCGACGACGAGCGCGACGTACAGCGGCGCCGCGATGATCTTCGGGTTGACCCAGGGGAGTGCGGTCTCCAGCCCGATTCCGGCCGCCCGGACTCCGAGGTAGAGGGCGAACAGCGTGGCCCCGAGCGTCACCTCCCGGCGGTGCCGTCTGACGAGCTGCTCGGCGGTCCGGAACGCCCGTTCGGAGCGACCCGAGAGCGCAAGCCCGAGCCCGGCGAACAGGAACGCCCACAGGCGGATGACGGTCACCCAGCCCTCGCTGTCGGCCGACCCGTTCTCGTAGGGCTTCCGGGAGACCTCCTCGACGAACGGCGCGTCCATGAAGTCCTGCTCGACGTCCCGCTGGGCGTCGGAGATGCCGGTGACGGTGTGGCGGAGCCGGAACCAGTCCCAGTGCTCGGTGTGGGCCTGCATCGCCGTCCACTCGCCCTTCGGGTCCTCGTAGGCCCGGACGTGCATCCGCTGGCCGAGGTAGGTCCCGGAGTGCAGCTGGTAGGACTCGTCGACCCACCGGCGCTGGCCCTCGACGATCACCTGCGTGTACCGGACCGCCCCGCGGGCCCGACCCCAGTCTATCGACTCGCCGAGCTGTTCTCGGTCCGGATTCGAGCGGTTCTGGGTCTCCTCGCTGCCGGTCTCGGGGTCGTCCGGGTCCCGCCACTCGAGTTCCGAGCGCTCGACCATCGCCTGGTGGACGTTCTCGGTGTCGCCGACGATGACGACGTTGATGCCGAGCGTCCGCTGGCTGTACGAGGTCCCGCGAGAGGTGTACGGCCACAGCTCCGAGCCGTTCTCCTCGGGCTGGACGATGTTGGGTTCGCTGGGGCCGCCACCCCCGACTCCCCACAGCGGCCATTCCGAGAGGACGACCGCGCCGGTCAGCGCCGCGACCAGCAGCACCGCGGCTGCGGTCCAGGCGGCCTTCGGCCCCGGCTCGTACTCGACGTCGGTCACTACACGGGATATGTTACAAGAGCTGAAATATATATTGGCAAACAGCATGGTCCACGGCGGACCGTTTGTCGACCGAGCCCTACCGAGCGGGGCGCCGTGCTACGTCAGAGGATGCGCTTGCCGAGACAGCTCGAGACGAGTTCCACCGCGAGGTCGGCGGTCCGGTTGTGGGAGTCGAGGATGGGGTTGACCTCGACGACCTCCATCGACCCGAGGGCGCCCGTCTCCGCGACGAGTTCCATGGCCGCGTGGGCCTCACGGTAGCTGACGCCGCCGCGGACCGGCGTCCCGACGCCCGGCGCCTCGTCGGGGTCGAGGAAGTCCATGTCGAGGCTGACGTGCAGCGTGTCGACCCCATCGAGGGCGGCCTCGATGGCCTCCTCGACGACCGGGACGAGCCCCCTCGTGTCGACGTCGCTCATCGTGTACGCCGTCACGTCGCTGTTCCGGAGTGCCGTCCGCTCCTCGCCGTCGATGGACCGCAGCCCGACCATGGCGACGTTCTCCTCGTCGACGTCCGCCGTCGCCCAGCTCATGTCCCCGAAGACCCCGCGGCCGAGGAACGCCGCGACGGGCATCCCGTGGACGTTGCCGCTCGGCGACGTCGCCGGCGTGTTGAAGTCGCCGTGGGCGTCCAGCCACAGCACCCCGACGTCGTCGGCGGCGCTGGCGCCGTTGACGCTCCCGATGGCGATGGAGTGGTCCCCGCCCAGCACGAGCGGGACCGCGCCGTCCTCGATGGCGTCCGCGACCGCGCTCTCGACGCGGCGGCAGACCCACCGGGTCTCCCGGAGGTACTTCGCGCTGCCCTCGGCCGGCCGCTCGACGTTCGGGTCGCGGCCCTCCGGCCGGGGGACCGGCAGGTCGCCGGCGTCGTCGTAGGACACGCCGACCGAGCGGACCGCGTCGGAGAGGCCCGCGTACCGCAGCGCGGAGGGACCCATGTCGACGCCCCGCCGGTCCGCGCCGAGGTCCATCGGCGCGCCGATCGCTCGCAGTTCCATGCCCCCGCTTTTCGTGCCGCCCCCTTAATGCAATCGTTGCCGCGACCGGTCTCCTCCCCTCCGGAGCCCACCCCGCGCGCGAACGGACGAGACGGCCGCAGACTACGGTCTGTGCCGGCGGAACCGCCGCGACGGGTCACCGTCGGGTTTAAGGACGGAACTACCAAATGATAGTTCATGTCATCGATAGAGCTCACTCCCAGTCAGAAGACGATTCTGCAGGAGCTCATCAACCTCTACCGGGAGTCCGAGAGCGCAGTGAAGGGCGAGGACATCGCCGAGAAGGTCGACCGCAACCCGGGGACCATCCGCAACCAGATGCAGAGCCTCAAGGCCCTGCAGCTGGTCGAGGGCGTACCCGGGCCGAAGGGCGGCTACAAACCGACCGCGACGGCGTACGACGCACTGAAGATCCAGGAGATGGACCAGGCCGCCGACGTCCCCTTCCAGCACAACGGCGACCTGATCGAGGGCGCCAACGTCCAGGAGATCGACCTCACGAGCGTCCACCACCCGGAGCTGTGCCGGGCCGAGATCAAGCTCCAGGGCTCCATCGCCGACTTCAGCGAGGGCGACGACATCAGCGTCGGCCCGACGCCGCTCTCGAAGCTCCTCATCCGGGGGGCCCTCGAGGGGAAGGACGACACCACCAACAGCCTCATCCTCACCATCGACGAGATGCGGGCGCCGGCCGGCGACGAAGACCCGCTCCACTGACCGCCGAGATCGCCGGATTGCGGCCGATTCGGCAAGTTTCGCCGCCCGGACAGTTCCAACAGCTTTGTATCGCAGGCCGTGCCAGCTTTTTGTATGACGGACGACGTCGTCGTGCTCGGGTCGGGTTACGCCGGCACGGGCGCGGTCAAGAAACTCGAATCGGAACTCGACGGCGAGGCAGACGTCACCTGGGTCTCTGACGTCGACCACCACCTCGTCCTCCACGAGTCCCACCGCTGCATCCGCGACCCCGACGTCAAGGAGAAGATCACCTTCGACGTCAACGAGATCAAGTCCCCCGCCACGCGCTTCGTCGAGGGCCGCGTCGAGTCCATCGACACCGACGACCGCCGCGTCACGCTGGCCGACGACTCCACCATCGAGTACGACTACCTCCTCGTCGGCTTCGGCTCCCGGACCGCCTTCTTCGGCATCGACGGCCTGGAGGAGCACTCCCTCACCCTCAAGACCCTCGAGGACGCCCTCGAGATCCACGACGAGGTCGGCCGGGCCGCCCGCGAGGCCTCCCGCAGCGACCCCGCGCAGGTCGTCGTCGGCGGCGCCGGCCTCTCCGGCATCCAGTCGGCCGGCGAGATCGCCGAGTTCCGCGACAACCACCGCGCCCCCATCGAGATCCACCTGGTCGAGGGCCTCGACAACGTCTTCCCGAACAACGACCCCGTCGTCCAGGCGAAGCTCCGGAAGCTCCTCGAGGAGAAGGACGTCGAGATCCACACCGGTGAGTTCATCGGCGAGGTCGACGAGGAGACCGTCTACGTCGGCGACGAGAAGGAACTCGACTACGACGTCCTGCTGTGGACCGGCGGCATCACCGGCCAGGCGGCCGCCGAGACCGCCGACGTCGACAAGGACGAGCGGAGCAACCGCATCGAGGCCGCCACGGACTTCCAGACCTCCGACGAGCGCGTCTTCGCCATCGGCGACGCCGCCATCGTCGACCAGCCCGGCGACAACCCGGCGCCGCCGACCGCCCAGGCCGCCTGGCAGGCCGCCGACGTCGCCGGCGAGAACATCGCCCGCAGCATCCGCGGCCAGCCCCTCGAGGAGTGGACCTACGACGACAAGGGGACGCTCATCTCCGTCGGCGAGAAGGCCGTCGCGCACAACGTCAAGGGCCTGCCGATCGACACCTTCGGCGGCCCCGCCGCCAAGGCGCTGAAGAAGACCGTCGCGGCCCGCTGGATCCGCCGGGTCAACGGCTTCGCCGACGCCGCGAAAGCGTTCCCGGACATGTAACCCCACTTTTTGCACGCGGAGCGCGGCAGGGCCGCGCTCCGCGGCAAAAACTTGGGGAAAATATGCGCGCCCTCCTCCTGTCGCGCGGCCTCACTGCGTTCGGCCGCGCGGTAGTCGTCGGGCGTCCTCAGAAGTGCGAAGCACTTCTGATGGGCTGCGAAAATCGCCAAGGGCGATTTCCGAACGCTACGGCGACTCGACGCTTCGCGCCTCGTCGCCGCGAACCGCGCTCGCTCAGGAAGACTCGCTCCGCTCGTCTTCCAACGCTCCCGTTCACTCCGCTCACGGGACCTCCGCTCGCGCGGATGCTTCTCTTTATCCTACCAGTCGTCGAGGGACAGGCCTGCGTGCCAGCGGTCGGCGCCGGCCTCCGCCTTCGTCCGGTCCATCTTCGCCAGCAGCGCGGCCGCCATCGAGGCGGTCTCCGCGGCCTTCTCCTCTCCCTCCGTCCGGAACTCGCCGGTGACGCGGTTGGCATAGACGGTGCAGACCGCGCCGGCGCGGAGCCCGTACAGGCCGGCGAGCGTCATGATGGCGCTGGCCTCCATCTCGAAGTTGAGGACGCCCGCCTCCTGGAGCTCCTCGAGGCGTTCCTCGGCGCGGGCACGCTGGAACCCATCCAGGCCCGGGCGGGACTGCCCCGCGTAGAAGGAGTCCGTCGAACAGGTGACGCCAAGGTGGTAATCGTAGCCCAGCCGCTCGGCGGCCGTCACCAGGGCGGTGACGACCTCGTCGTGGGCCGCCGCGGGGTAGTCCTCACGGACGTACTCCTCGCTGGTGCCCTCCTGGCGGACGGCGGCGGTCGTGATGACCAGGTCGCCGACTGCGACCTCCTCCTGGATCGCACCGCAGGACCCGACTCGGATGAACGAGTCGGCGCCGACCCGGGCCAGTTCCTCGACGGCGATGGCCGCCGAGGGCGCGCCGATGCCGGTCGAGGTGACCGACACCGGCTCGCCGTCGTAGCTGCCGGCGAGCGTCCGGTACTCGCGGTGGCGGGCGCGCTCCTCGTAGTCGTCCCAGCACTCCGCGATCACTTCCACGCGGTCGGGGTCGCCCGGGAGCAGTACTGGCCCGTCGACGTCGCCCTCCCCGAGTTCGACGTGGTACTGCACCTCGTCGTTCGGGTCCTCGCTGTCGCCCGTCATTCGAGGTGCTCCCGGGTGATGGTGTTCGGCAGCAGTTCCCCGAGGGTATAGCTCTCCGGCTCGTCGTCGCCCTCGCAGACGACGCGGAAGGCCCCGTCGCAGAACTCCGCCAGCGATTGCCGGCACATCCCGCAGGGCGTCACGCCGTCCCGGCGGTTCGAACTGACGGCGACGCGGTCGAACGAGCGGTGGCCCTCCGCGACGGCCTTCGAGAGGGCCAGTTCCTCGGCGTGGATGCTGTTCGAGTAGTTGGCGTTCTCGACGTTACAGCCCGTGTACACCGTCCCGTCGCCGGTCTCCAGGGCGGCGCCGACGCGGTACTCCGAGTACGGCGCGTAGGAGCGCTCGACGGCGTCGCGTGCGACATCGAGGAGCTCGGTGTCGTCCATACCGGCTCCTCGGGAGCCGGTCGCAAATACCTGGCCCTGCCCGACCCTATCCGGCGTCGGTGATCGCACCCTCGACGGCGGTGACGACCTCACCGACGAGGCCGTCGACGTCGTCGCTCTCGGCGTAGACGCGGACGTACGGCTCCGTGCCGCTCGGGCGGACGAGCGCCCACGAGGCGTCGTCGAACGCCAGCCGCACGCCGTACTCGGTGTCGACCTCGGCGTCCGGGAACGCCTCGGGGAGGCGTCGCTCCAGCATCGCCATCGCGGCGCTCTTCCGCTGGTCGGCGCACTCGACGCTCACCTTCCGGTACGGCCGCTCCGTGATGGGGGCTCGAAGCTCCGGGAGTCCGTCGCGTGCGGCGAGGGCAGAGACGACCGCGGCGCTGGCGACGCCGTCGATCCACGGGCCGAAGGCGGGGTGGACGTGCTTCCACGGTTCCGCGGCGAAGACGACCTCGGTCCCGGCATCGCCGCGGCCCTGGAGCGCGGCGATGCCCTCGTGCAGCGCACCGAGGCGGACGCGCTCGACGCGACCGCCGGCGGCATCGACGCGGTCGTCGATGCGGGCGGAGGCGTTCGGCGTCGTGACGACGACCGGGTCGGCGGCGTCGCTCGATGCCGTGTAGAAGGAGGCGGCGATGGCGACGACGGTGTCCTCGTGGACGACCTCGCCGTCGCCGTCGAGGACGACGAGACGGTCGGCGTCGCCGTCGTGGCCGATCCCGAGGTCGAAGTGGCCGTCGGCGACGAACGCCCGGAGGTCCGCGAGGCTCTCCGGCGTCGGCTTCGACTCCCGGCCGGGGAAGTGGCCGTCGACGTTGGCGTTCAGCGCGACGACCCGGGCGCCGAGTTCACGGAGGACCTGCGGGGTCGCGACGCTGGCGACGCCGTTGCCGCAGTCGACGGCGACGTTGATCCCTTCGCAGTCGCCGACGGTGCCGCGAACGTACTCGACGACCGCACTGCGGTAATCGTCGAGGACGGCCTCCCGGCTCCCGGCGCCCCAGGCGTCCCACTCCGCGGGGGACTGGTCGTCGGCGACGCGCGCCTCGACGGCGCTCTCGGCCTCGCGATCGTACTCGGTCCCGTCGACGAACAGCTTCAGCCCGTTGTCGGCCGGCGGGTTGTGGCTCGCGGTGACCATGACGCCGCGCCGCCCCCGCGAGGCGAACGCGAGGGCCGGCGTCGGGACCTGCCCGACGCGCGCCACGTCGGCACCGCCGCTCTCCAGTCCCGCTTCGACGGCGGCGGCGAGGGCGGGCCCCGTCTCCCTGCCGTCCCGTCCGACCACGAACTCGGCGCCGTCGTCCGCCGCGGCCCGACCGACCGCGAGCGCGAGCGAGGGCGTCACCTCCGACCGGGCGTCCCCCCGGATGCCGGCGGTTCCGAACAGTTGCATACACGGACCTGTGGGTGCCGACTACTTGACCGTTGGCGAACCGACGGCGCTGCGCTCGCGGCCGACGCCCGGCCGGGTCACTCCGCGCGGCAGTCCTCGCGCCGTACGAACGCCCAGGCGGACTGCCGGTGGTGGGTCAGAACACGGGTCGCCTGGCCGCGGTCCCGTATTTGAACCTTCGGCTGGG
This sequence comes from Natronomonas salina, assembly GCF_013391105.1. NCBI lineage: Archaea > Methanobacteriati > Methanobacteriota > Halobacteria > Halobacteriales > Natronomonadaceae > Natronomonas > Natronomonas salina. Next base: position 75,446 of record NZ_CP058335.1, on the reverse strand, counting down.
GGAGTGCGGGCAAAGTCGGGGCGGTGAGGACCTGGAACGCAGCGGAGGCGATCAGGCAATGTCCCGGCTGGTGTCGATCTCGACTTCGTCGGCCAGTTCGAGCTTGATGATGTCGGTGAGCGCCTGGCCGCCGCGGAACTTCGGGACGGCCAGCCGGTTCTCGATGCGGTCGCCCTTGACCGTCGTCTCCAGCTGGAAGACGATGTCGGCCATGTGCTCGGTGGTGTCCCGCATCTCCGGGACGTTCTGGCCGTCGAGGCAGTGGAGGATGGCGAGACCGTCCGTGTTGTAGATGTGGTTCTGGAGCTCGTTGAGGAAGTTGCGGTACCGCGTCGGTTCCTGTCGCTCCAGGACGTCCGCGGGGTCGATGATGAGGTTCGACTCCTCGGGGAGCGCCGAGACGAGCTTCGAGGCGTTGTCCAGCGGCGCGTCCCCGGTGACGTCGCGGACGGTGGGGTCGCCGGTCCGCGTCGGCGCGGAGGCGATGCTGTTCGAGACGGAGTCGCCCGTCCGGTCAAGCGAGATGTAGAGCGTGCCGCGGGTGGCCGTCAGCTCGTAGAGGAACAGTTCTGCCTGGCTCGCGGGCTGTGCCGTGAGCGCCACGATGCTGCCACCGGGGATGCCGCCCTCGAGCTTGCGGTCGAGCACGTCGATCCCGGTGTTGAGGCGCCCACTCATCGCTGACCACCCGTTTGTTGTCCAGGTGATTAAACTTTCTGGCAAACGCAGCCGGTGCCACCGAGACCGGATTCGGGGCACGAAGGCCGGCGTGACGACGGTAGCCCCTCCCGCGGGAGCGATTCGCGAACCCGGGGGCGGTCGGGAGATTCAAGAGCGTGCGTTCCGGGGTACCGGTAATGCGCCACGACCACCTCATCAGCGCCAAACAGTTGTCGCGTGGCGACATCGAGGCGGTGCTCGACCGGGCCGCCGAGATCGCCGACGACCCAGGCGCGGTCGCCGACGCGCGCGACGGCGCGCTGCTCGGGCTGTGCTTCTTCGAACCGAGCACGCGGACGAAGATGTCGTTCGACACCGCGATGAAGCGCCTCGGAGGCGACACCATCGACATGGGGAGCGTCGACTCCTCGTCCGTCAAGAAGGGCGAGAGCCTCGCGGACACCGCCCGCGTCATCGAGGGGTACGTCGACGCGATGGTGCTGCGCCACCCCTCCGAGGGGTCGGCGAAACTCGCCAGCGAGTTCGTCGACGTCCCCATCATCAACGCCGGCGACGGGGCCGGCCAGCACCCCACCCAGACCCTGCTCGACCTCTACACCATCCGCGAGAACGCGGGCTTCGATGACCTCACGGTGGGGATCATGGGCGACCTGAAGTACGGCCGGACGGTCCACTCGCTGGCCCACGCGCTGACGAACTTCGACGCCAGCCAGCACTTCATCAGCCCGGAGAGCCTGCGGCTGCCCCGGAGCGTCCGCTACGACCTCCACGAGGCCGGCGCGCAGGTCCGCGAGCACACCGAGATCGAGGACGTCCTCGAGACGCTGGACGTCCTCTACGTCACCCGCATCCAGCGCGAGCGGTTCCCCGACGAGAACGAGTACCGCCAGGTCGCCGGCGAGTACCGCATCGACGCCGAACTGCTGGAGCGGGCGAAGGAGGACCTGACGGTGATGCACCCGCTGCCGCGGGTCGACGAGATCGCGCCGGACGTCGACGAGACGACCCACGCGACCTACTTCGAACAGGCACACAACGGCGTCCCGGTACGGATGGCCCTGCTGGACGAGATGCTATGACAGACACCGACACCGAACTCCGCGTCTCCAAGATCGAGAACGGCACCGTCATCGACCACATCGCGGGCGGGCAGGCGCTGAACGTCCTCGCCATCCTCGGCATCGACGGCGCCTCCGGCGAGGAGGTCTCCGTCGGGATGAACGTTCCCTCCGACCGGCTCGGCCGCAAGGACATCGTGAAGGTCGAGGGCCGGGAGCTCAGCCAGAACGAGGTGGACGTGCTCTCGCTCATCGCGCCCGCCGCGACCATCAACATCGTCCGGGACTTCGACGTCGTAGAGAAGCACCGCGTCTCGCGGCCGACCGAGGTCTCCGGCGTCCTCTCCTGTCCGAACGCGAACTGCATCTCGACGGGCGACGAACCCGTCGAATCGCGCTTCGAGGTACTCGACGACGGCGTCCGCTGCGCCTACTGCGACACCATCATCCGCGAGTCGCTGGCCGCACACATCAGCGTTGCCTGAACTCCCGGCGAGGCCGAACGCAAAACGATTCCGCCGGAACGGGGAGAAAACCTATGGTAGTGCCCGTCATACAGTGGCACCGCATGTCGAAGAAGACCCTCGCTCTGGTCCTCGTCGCCACCGCAGTCCTGCTGTACGCACGGAAGCGATAACCAGACCCGGACGCCCGGCCGTATCGCCTCCCGACCACTCTTCCGAACGACTTACCCACCGCGAGCGACGACCCCAGGTATGTACGGCGTCGTGACGCGGAACGAGGAGGAGACGCGGTGGCCGGAGTTCGACCGCGCCTTCTACGAGGTCAAGGACGTCTCCGGCCGCTCCGCCGAACCCCTCGAGTCGGCGGTGAGCATGGTCTCCTGCTTCGGCGACAACGCCGCCGCCGAGTCCGACCCCGACCTCGTCCCCGTCGACCCGGAGGGCCAGCGGGCGACCCGCGACAGCACCTACTTCGACTGGGCGTACGTCTGCCCGACCCACGACGACTACCGCGCCGGTCTCCTGGAGATCGTCGAGGACTGCGCCGCGGTCAACCCCGACGTCCGCCTCGACGACGTCGGCTTCCCCCGGCCCGAGTACTGCTACTGCGAGCGGTGCAACGAGCGCTTCGAGGCCTGGGTCGACGCCCGCCACGAGGACGGCGAGGGTCCGCCGCCCGAGGAGACCACGGTCGACGACCGCCACGAGTGGCGCGCGGACGTCATCACGGAGTTCGTCGCCGACGCCGCCGACCGCATCCCGGGGCAGACGTACATGACGCTCTACCCCGACCCCTACGAGGGCCACCTCTACGAGCGGGCCGGCATCGACCTCGACGCCGTCGAGCCGTACGTCGACGAGTTCGTCGTCCCGCTGTACGACACCCATTACGGAACGACCTACTGGCTGGAGTCCATCGCCAGTGGCTTCGTCGACCGCCTGGAGACGCCCGTCAGCATCGAGCTGTACGCCGTGGAGGTCGACGTCGACGACCTCATCCACGCCGCCGAGGTGGCCGGCGAGTACGGCGAGTCCGTGCTGTTCGGCTACGACGCCTCGAACGCCCGGGCGGCCCTCCGGCGGATGGACGCCGACGCGCGCGACGGCGTCGAGTGGTGAGGTTCAGCGCTCGCCGAAGCGGGTGACGTGTTCGATCTCCTCGGGGACGATCTCCGCGTCGTCGAGCGCCGACCGCGCGATGGAGCGCTTGTGGACCTCGTCGGCGCCGTCGATGATGCGGAAGCAGCGGACGTTCTCGTAGAAGTCCGCCAGCGGGAGGTCCTTCCCGATGCCGTTGCCGCCGCATATCTGCACGCAGTCGTCGATGACCTCCTGGACGGTCTCGGCGGCGAACACCTTCGTCATCGCGACCTCGGTGCGGGCCTGCTCGCCGGCAGCGATCTGCCGGGCGGCGTGGCGGACCATCGACCGGATGGCGTGGAGCCGCGTCTCCGCGTCGGCGATATCGAACCGCAGCGCCTGCTTCTCGATCAGCGGGTCGCCGAAGGCGTTCCGCTCGTCCATGTAGGCCTTCGCGACGTCGAGCGAGCGGTCGGCCATCCCGACGAACCGCATGCAGTGGGTGAGGCGGGCGGGGCCGAGTCGCTGCTGGGCGATGGCGAAGCCGGCGTTCTCGGTGCCCAGCAGGTTCTCCTCGGGGACGCGGACGCCGTCGTAGAATATCTCGGAGTGGGCCAGCCCGGCCTCGCCCATGTGCGGGACGTCCCGGACGATCTCGACGCCGTCGGCGTCTGCGTCGACGACGAACAGCGAGGTGCCGGTGTAGGGGTGGGCCTCCTGGTCGGTCCGGGCGACGACGATGAGGAAGTCGGCGTCGCTGCCCTGCGTGGTCCACCACTTGTGACCGTCGATGACCCACTCGTCGCCGTCCTTCTCGGCGGTGGTGCGGATCTGCTTGGGGTCCGACCCGGAGCCGTCCATCGGCTCCGTCATCGAGAACCCGGAGTTCACCTCGGCGTTCGCCAGCGGCCGGAGATACTCCTCCTTCTGCGCCTCGGTGCCGGCGGCGTCGAGGACGTGGATGTTCCCCTCGTCGGGCGCGGCGACCTGCAGGGCCCGCATCGCGAGGATGCTCCTCCCGGCCTCCTCGAAGACGGGCAGCAGGTCGTCGAACGCCATCCCCAGCCCGCCGTACTCCTCCGGAATCTGGGGGCCGTAGACCTCGCGGTCTCTGGCCTCCTCGCGGAGGTCGTCGATGATATCGCGGGCCTCCTCCTGCCGATCGGCGGCGTCGCGCTCGTCGCGCTGGCCGAGCAGTTCCCGCTCCTTCGGCAGGACGACGTCGTCGACGAACTCCCGGGTGCGCTCCGCGACCTCGCGGGCGCGCTCGGAGTCCTGGTAGCCGATGTCCATGCCGTCGAGCCGCCCGGGAGTCGTTTAAAAATAGTGCCACGCAAAGAAGGTGCAAGCCTTTACCTCGCGGCCGCCGGCGTCCACGCCATGCCGAGCGAATCCGACCTCGTCGACCCCGAGCGCCTGCGGGAGTTCCTCGCCGGGTACCTCGACGAGGCCGACTCCTTCGACGTAGAGCGCCACGACCAGGGGTTCTCCAACGAGACGCTGTTCGTCGAGTGGGGCGACCGCGACCTCGTCGTGCGGCGGCCGCCGCCGGGCGAAACCGCCGACACCGCCCACGACGTCATGCGCGAGTACCGCGTCGTCGACGCCCTCCAGGGGACCGACGTGCCGGTACCCGAGACGATTGCCGCCTGCGAGGACACCGACGTGATGGGCTGTGAGTTCTACGTGATGGCGCGGCTCCCCGGAGACGTCCTCCGGTTCAGTGAGCCGGACCGCTTCGGGACGCCCGACCACCGCCGCGCTATCGGCGCGGAGATGGTCGACACGCTCGCCGCCATCCACACCGTCGACCACGAGGCGGTGGGGCTGGGCGACTTCGGCAACCCCGAGGGGTTCACCCAGCGACAGGTCGAGCGCTGGACCGACCAGATCGAGTGGGCCTTCGAGGAGACGACCGAGCGGCGGGAGGTGCCGCAGCTCCGCGAGGTCGGCGACTGGCTCGCCGAGAACGCCCCCGACGAGCACGCCTACGCGCTCGTCCACGGCGACTACAAGCTCGACAACGTCGTCTTCGGACCGGGGACGCCGCCGGAGCTCACCGGCGTCCTCGACTGGGAGATGTCGACGCTCGGCGACCCCCTCTGCGACCTCGGCTGGCTGCTGTTCTTCTGGCCCGACCGGTCGGACTCCATCCCGACCATCATGCAGACCGTCGCGCCGGTGTTCCTGGCGAACGACGACTACCACTCCCGCGCGGAGCTGATCGAGCGCTACGAGGAGGCCACCGGCGTCGAGGTGACGAACCAGCGGTTCTACCGCGTGCTCGCCGTGTACAAGATGGCCGCCCTCGGCGAGATGTTCTACGCGCGCTACCTGATGGGCAACAGCGACAGCACCTTCTACGCGATGATGGAGGACGGCGTCCCGGCGCTGGCCGAGCAGGCCGTCGAGATAATGGAAGGCGAGCAGCCGCTGTGAGCCGCCGATGACCGACCTCCGGACCGTCGACCGACTGGAGGACCTCCCCGAGCCGCTGCCCGAGGACGCCGACTTCGTCGTCGTCGACGTCATCATCTCCTCGACGAGCATCGTCCGCCTGCTGGAGGCCGGCGCAGAGTACGTCCGGCCGTTCGCGGACGTCGACCGCGCGCTGGCGTTCAAGGCGGAGACGGGCGCCGTCCTCGTCGGCGAGGAGCACGGCCAGCCCGTCGAGGGGTTCGACGGGTCGCCGCTGCCGTCGCTGGTCCGCCAGCGCGACCTCGACGGCGAACCCGTCGGCATCCTCACCTCCAACGGGACGCGCGCGATGGACCGCATCGGCCACGACCGCTCCATCTTCGTCGGCAGCACCGTCAACGCCCGCGCTGTGGCGGAGACCCTCGCCGGGCGCGACCGCGAGGCGTGGCTCGTCGCCGCGGGGCGTCGGGGCGAGCCAGTCGCAGAGGACCTCGCGGGCGTGGAACTGATCGAATCGCACCTCCGCGGGGAGTGCACCGACGACGTCCGGTCGCGGCTCGCCGACGACATCGAGAACTGCGGCACCGCGGCGTGGCTCTGCGACCTCGGCTTCGAGAACGAGGTCGAGGACCTCCTGGCGTTCGACTCCTCGGAGACGGTCCCGCGGCTCCGCGACGGCGTGCTCGTCGCGGAGTGACTACGCCACCGCCCGCGCGGCGGCCAGTACGTCCTCGCGGTCCCGAGTGTCCTCGGGGAGCGCCGTCGGGTCGAACCAGCGGGCGCTGCTGATCTCGTCGTCCGGATCCGCGACGGACGGGTCGGTCGTCTCGGCGCGGGCGCAGAACACCGGGAGGACGCCCCAGGTCTCGCAGCTCCCGCAGGTGATCTCGACGCGGTTGAGCATCGCAAGCCCCTCGTAGTCGGCGGCGATGCCGGCCTCCTCGCCGAGTTCGCGTTCGGCGGCCTCGCGGTAGGACTCCGAGCCGTCGACGCCGCCGCCGGGGGAGCACCCACATGTCGACGCCCTCGTGGCGGACCAGGAGGAGGTCGCCGCCGTCCCGGTAGACGAGCGTATGGGCGCCGTAGGGGGCGCCGCTGCACTGGATGCGCTCGGCGAGCGTCCGGAAGCGGCCCCGGGAGACGTACTTCTCGTAGGTCCGTTCCAGGGGGGCGTCGCCGTGGACGTCGGCCGTCCGGTGGTAGGCCTGCGCGGCGCGCTGGGCGGCCTCGTCGGCGAGGTACCAGAGCCCGTCGACCGCGGTCATGGCCGCCCCCGCTCCGTCGCGTCGGTCGGCGGTCGATCCAGGGCGTTGGTGGAGGTCGGGGTCATATCCGTCCGTTCGACCGGCGGCTGCAAAAAGCGTTCGAACGGGGAAGCGACGGGCTTTTTCCCCGGCGGCGAGAAGCGCGGATATGGCATTCGAGAAGGGAGACACCGTTGTCTTCAACGACAAGCACAGCGAGTACGACGGCGAGGTCGGCGAGGTGACGCAGGTCTCCGAGACCATGTTCGGCGACAACACCTACATCGTCCAGTTCGAGGAGGGCCAGGAGGCCGGCATCCCCCGAGGACGCCCTGGACGCTGCCGACGAAGACGAGGAGTGAGCGGATGAGCAGCGTCCCCTTCCACTACGTCGACCTCCGGACGTTCTGCTACGCCACGGAGGACGAGAAGCGGGTGGAGGCGGCGCTGCGGACGTTCCTCCCCGAGGACACCGAGATCGAACGCGAGGTGACGGAGGGCCACCACGGCGACCGCATCCTCGTGCTCTCCGTCCGCCTCGAGCGGGCCGACGAGGTCCGGTACGTCCTCTCGACGCTCGCCGGCCTCGAGAACTTCGCGGGCCTGATGGACGAACTCGAGGACCGCATCGACGAGAACTGCGCCTTCTACATCCAGCTCGACAAGCAGGCAGCCTTCCACGGCGACGTCGAACTCGGCTCCGGGCTCATGCTCCGCGGGAAGGTCGAGGCCTACCCTGCCAAGAAGGAGCGAGCCCTCGAGACCGCCGAGGAGGCACTCGCGGGGCTGGCCGACGAGACGCCGGGCGCCGACCGCGACGCCGACGCGTAGTCAGGGCTCCGGGTCTACCGCCGCTGCCAGCGCGGCCCGTTCGGCTTTCCTGAGGTGTTCCGACGCCGTGCCCGGCGCACAGCCCAGTTCGTCGGCGACCGCCTCCAGCGACCCGGACCGCGGCACGTCGTAGTACCCCACCTCGAGCGCCGCGGCCGCGGCCTCGCGCTGCCGGTCGGTGAGGTCGGCGCCGGTCCCGGGCGGCGACCCGTCGTACTCGCCGATCCGCTCGACGTCCACGCTGGCCTCGGCGGGGACGTCCTCGAGGGCCGCCTGCAGCGCCGCCGGTTCGCCCACGACGGTCAGCCGGGCGGTGCCGTCGCTGCGGAACTCGACCGGCGGCACCACGAGCAGCCCCGGCCCCTCGAAGGCCTCCTGCAGCCGGACGTCGAACTCCGACATGTCCTCGCGGACGTACGCGTAGCAGGACGACTCGTCCAGCGGCCTCACCTCGTGGTCGACGATGCGGTCGGTGGCCGCCAGGGCGTCGGCGAACGCCTCGCAGTCCCCCTCGGCGTAGAACAGCATCGTGTCGGGGCCCGCCTCCGACCGGTGGCCGAAGAGGAGCTGGTCGCGGACGAAGGCGTCGTCCTCGGCGATGCGGCGGTGGACCGGGTGCATCGCCGACTCCTCGAACCGGAGGGTACAGCGCATCGACTTCATCGTCGATGCTGGTGACCTGCTGGGTATAAATTCCCTAGGTCCTTCGGCGACATTCAGACCGGATTCGCGCCCGAATCCCCGCGTATGTCGAGCGACGCCGTGGCGCGACAGCCGCCCAAGTCCGACCGCCTCCCCGACGCCCTCCGGGAGTACGCCGTCGACACCGACGACCACCTGAACGCCCCGGCGGTGGTGGTCCGCGCCGACGAGGTGGCGGCCGGCGCCGGCGAGGTCGACCGAGGGACGTTCCTCCGGGCGTTCCTGCGTCGATGCGAGGGCGAGGAGACGAGGTCGTAGCTCGACCGCTCCGGAGCGGCTCCGGGTCGGCCCGGCCGGTCAGAACAGGTCGAACGTCCGTTTCAGGTGTCGGCGGGTCTGCCGCTGGACCCGCGCGTGGCCCCTCACGGCGGTGTCGAGGACCGGCGTCGACGACGCGCGTCCCTCGAAGAGGTGGACGGTCTCGACCTCGGCGGCGAGTTCGCCCAGGAGCTGGAACATGGGAGCGTACTGCACCCGCCGGACGGTGCTCCCCTCGAACGCCAGCTCCCCGGTCAGGACGGCCGCCGTCGAGGGGCGCCCGTCGACGACGGAGCGCCAGGTCCCGTATTCGCCCCTGAGCACGAAGCCGACGTCCGCGGCGTCGGGGTCGTCGAGGACCTCGACGCCGGTGCAGGCGCCGTCCTCCAGGCCGATCCGCGCGTACACCGCGTCATCGTGGACGTAGGTCTCGAGCTGGTCGAGCTTCTCCTCGACCGAGGCGGGCAACCCCTCGCGGATGGGCGCGAACGTCTCCGGGGCCTCGGCGAGAGGGACCTCCGCGACCCGCTCCCGGACGTGTTCCGGGAGGTCGGAGAGGACGCCCACCGGCAGGTCGCCGAGCCTCGTCTCCGCGAGCGGCAGGTCCTCGACGACGTAGCACACGTCGCCGTCGAAGCCGTCGCCCCAGCCCTCGCCGAACTCCGAGAAGGCCTCGCTCTCGTCGAGCAGTCGACCGTACGCCTCCAGCCACCCCTCCGTCGGGAAGTACTGCCCGCCACCGTCGGCCGCGTCACCTCGCTCGTTCCTGTCCATCGTCATGGCTGCTATCGGGCCGGAGGACCGACCGCCGCATATCCCCACTGCCTCGTATAGGCGGGGAGCGACGGCCGCGCCGACCGGGTGCAGCGTGCTTCCGGCCGGTCGGGACGTGGACGGTCGGTCTCACTCACCATCACTCCGCCTCGAGACAGCAGAGAGGGGGTTGCCGAGGCCCGCCAGCACGCAGGCCAGCAACGCGAGGTACGTGACGAGTCCCCAGGCGAGCGCGCCCACCAGCACCGGCGCGAACAGGACCGCGAGGGAGCCCAGTCCGAGGACCACGAGGAGGCCGACGAGGGGGACGTAGCGGCGTTCCCACGCGGCGAGCAGTACACCCGGATACCGCAGGAAGGCCACCTCGAGGAGGCCGGCGCCGGCCACGCCGACCGCGGCGGCCGCGGGGTCGAGGAGCGGTCCGGCACCGACGGTCGCCAGCGACCCGGCGAGGAGGACGCCCAGACCGGCAAGCGCGAGCAGACCATCGCGGTGACGCGGGTCCACGGTGTGGCGGCCTCGGTCGCTTCAGTTCCCGCGGATCTCTCGCATGTGGTCGATCCGCCGCTGGACGAGGTCGGACGTGCCGATGTCGTGGCGGACGCGGAGGCCCTCCTCGCCGGCACGCTGCAGGGCGTCCTCGGCGATCGCCTCGGCCTCGGAGACGGTGTCGGCCAGTCCGACGACGGCGAACGACCGGGACGTCGTCGTGTAGACGCCGTCATCGCGGGCGTCGACGCTGGCGTAGAAGAGGAGCGCGTCGCCGGCGCTCTCCTCGTCGATCTGCACCTTCGCGCCCGCCTCGGGGTCGGTCGGGTAGCCCTCGGGGACGGCGTACTTGCAGACGGTCGCCTGGCCGGCAAACTCCAGTTCGGGCAGCTCGTCGCCCTCGCGGGCGGCCACGAGCAGTTCGACGAAGTCGGTCTCCATGACGGGCAGGGTGTTCATCGCCTCGGGGTCGCCGAAGCGGGCGTTGAACTCCACGACCTTCGGGCCCTCGGCGGTGAGCATGAACTGGCCGTAGAGGATGCCCTTGTAGTCGGGCATCGCCTCGACGACGGCGTCGATGACCTCGACGGCGGCGGCGTAGTCGTCCTCGGTCATGAACGGCAGCGCGAACGCGGCGTCGCTGTAGGAGCCCATGCCGCCGGTGTTGGGTCCCTCGTCGCCCTCGTAGGCGCGCTTGTGGTCCTGGACCGCCGGCGAGACGCGGTACTCGCCGTTCGCGACGAACGCCTGGACGGTGAACTCCTCGCCGACGAGGCGCTCCTCGAGGACGAACGCGTCGTAGTCGCTCTCGAGGACGTAGTCGACGCCCTCCTCGGCGGTGATCTGGTCGCCGATGACGCGGACGCCCTTGCCGCCGGTGAGCCCGCGCGGCTTGATGGCGAGGTCGCCGTCGTACTCGCGGATGTAGTCGGCGGCGGCCTCGGCGTCCTCGAAGACCTCGAAGTCCGGGCAGCCGGGGACGTCGTGCTCGGCCATGAACTCCCGCTGGAACGCCTTGTCGGTCTCGATGCGGGCCTCGGCCTCGCGGGGGCCGAAGGCGTACACTCCCGCGTCGTCGAGCGCGTCGGCGACGCCGGCGTTCAGCGCCGACTCCGGGCCGATGGCGGCCAGCGTCGCGCCGACCGACTCGGCGTAGTCGACGACCGCGCCGGCGTCGGTCTCCTCGACCTGCTCGAACCCCTCGGCCAGCGACGCGATGCCGGGGTTGCGGTTCGACGCGCAGGCGTACAGTTCCGCGTCGGCCGCGCCGGCGACCGCGCGGGCGATGGCGTGTTCGCGACCGCCGCCGCCGACGAGGAGGACCGTCTCTGTCATGGGCGGAACCGGGACGCACGGAAGTGTAAGCCTTGCTGTTCCTGCAGCGTGGAGTGTGCAGATCCGTGGATACCGAAGACCTCAGCTCTGCTCGGTGTAGGTGTAGCCGGCCGCGATGCGCCAGAAGAAGTCGTGGGCGCCGTCGCGCTCCTCCTCGCAGACCCCGTTGACGGACTGGGCGCCCTCGACGCCGCCGCTCCAGTCGACGCCGTAACTGGGGTCGTCTTCCTGCTCCTGTTGGCTCGTCGATTCGACGCTCCCCGTCGTCTCCTTGAGCGGGAAGCTCCCCTCGGGAGCGCCGCCGAGGGAGACGGTCGCCTCGTCGCCGTCGCGTTCGACGTCCGCCGCGCCCGAGAGCGTGCCGTTCCGGAAGACGACCCGCGCCGAGAGGACGGAGACGTCGACGTTCCGGACGAGCCGGTCATCGGTGCCGTCGGCCGCGGCCCACAGCCAGTAGCGGTACACGCCGTCGTCGACCTCGTAGACGGCGACGGCGGCGTCTGCGACCAGCAGCGGTGACTCGAGGTCGAGGGAGTCCGGGTCGAGCGACGACTCCCCGGGCTCGTCCTCCGGGATGCCGAGTCGCTGGACGTACGCCCCCTCGAACGAGTCGGCGGGCTCGGCGTCCAGCCCCCAGACCCCGCTGTCGTCGTACGTGTCGGCCATCTCGTCGACGTACTCCTGGAAGGCCGATTCGCCGAGCGACGCGTCGACAGCGGGCGACAGCGCCCACGACGAACTGTCCTGGACCCGCGTCTCCCGGCTCGTGATCCGCCGTTCGACGCAGCCCGCGGCCCCGGCGGTCGCCAGCAGACCGCCGCCGACCCGGAGGGCGTCTCTGCGCGAGAGTCTCATGTACGGACCCTCAGGCGGGTCGTTGAAATAAGCCGCTATCGACGCCGACCGGAGGCGTGGTCGAGGGTCGCTCGGCGGAACGGTTCCAGCGCCCGCTGGACGCTGTCGGTCCGCGGGGAGTCCTCGTGCTGGTAGCTCGCCCGGACGAGCCCGTCGCCCTCGGTATCGCCGGCCGTCGTCGACGCCTCGCCGACCGCCTCGCGGTGGTGCAGCACCGCGATGTGGGCGTACGTGCCTGACGCCTGCGTGCTCTCCAGCAGCGCCTCGTCGCCCGAACGGGTGATGGCGACGTGGTCGGTCTCGTACCGGACGGCCTCGAGGAGGTCCTCCAGGCGGTCCTCGAGCAGCCAGGTCTCGGTCGGGTCGAACTCCACGGGGACGCTCACGCCTCGGCTAGGTGACTACCGGGTAATAAGGTACACAGCGTTTCGACGCCCGAACGGCGGCTATCGGCGGCCGCTCGACCGGGCCCGAGTCCTGACGTTTAGTAACGTGGCGACCCGAGCTAGCGCATGGACAACCGCCTCGACGAGGCGTCGTCGCCGTACCTCCGCCAGCACGCCGACAACCCGGTCGCCTGGCAGCCCTGGGACGAGGAGGCCCGCGAACTCGCCCGCGAACGGGACGTCCCGATCTTCCTCTCGATCGGCTACTCGGCCTGCCACTGGTGTCACGTGATGGAGGAGGAGAGCTTCTCCGACCCGGAGGTCGCGGAGGTGCTCAACGAGCACTTCGTCCCGATCAAGGTCGACCGCGAGGAGCGACCGGACGTCGACAGCGTCTACATGACCGTCTGCCAGCTCGTCCGCGGCCAGGGCGGCTGGCCGCTGTCGGTGTGGCTGACCCCCGACGGCCGGCCCTTCCACGTCGGGACGTACTTCCCGCCGGAGTCGAAGCGCGGGATGCCCGCCTTCGGCGACCTGCTCGAGGACATCGCCGAGTCCTGGCAGCGCCCGCAGGACCGCGAGGAGATGGAGCACCGCGCCGACCAGTGGACCGACGCCGTCGCCGGCGAACTCGAGGACACCCCCGACGCCCCCGGCGACGCCCCCGACGCCGAGTTCGTCGACGCCGCCGCGAGCGCGGCGGTCCGGGGCGCCGACCGCGAGCACGGCGGCTGGGGCCGCGGCCAGAAGTTCCCCCAACCCGGCCGGCTCCACCTGCTCCTGCGGGCCTACGACCGCACCGGCCGCGAGGAGTACCGCGAGGTCGCCGTCGAGACGCTCGACGCGATGGCCGCCGGCGGGCTCTACGACCACGTCGGCGGCGGCTTCCACCGCTACTGCGTCGACCGCGACTGGACGGTCCCGCACTTCGAGAAGATGCTGTACGACAACGCGGAGCTCCCCCGGGCGTTCCTCGCCGGCTACCAGCTGACCGGCGACGAACGGTACGCCGAGGTGTCGCGGGAGACCTTCGCGTTCGTCGAGCGGGAGCTCACCCACCCGGACGGCGGCTTCTACTCGACGCTGGATGCCCAGAGTGAGGACGAGGCCGGCGAGCGGGAGGAGGGCGCCTTCTACGTCTGGACGCCCGGAGCAGTCCACGATGCGGTCGACGACGGCACCGACGCCGACCTCTTCTGCGACCGCTACGGCGTCACCGAGGCCGGGAACTTCGAGGACGGGCAGACCGTCCTCACCGAGTCCGCGTCGGTCGAGGCCCTCGCCGACGAGTACGACCTCGACGCGGAGACGGTGGCCGACCGGGTCGAACGCGCCCGCCAGCAGGTCTTCGAGGCCCGCGAGGAGCGTCCCCGGCCGCCGCGCGACGAGAAGGTCCTCGCCGGCTGGAACGGTCTGATGGCCTCGGCGTTCGCCGAGGGTGCCATCACGCTCGACCCTGAGTACGGCGACGTCGCGGCCGAAGCCATCGACTTCGCGCGGGAGTACCTCTGGGACGAGGACGAGCGACGCCTGAACCGTCGGTTCAAGGACCGGGAGGTCGGCATCCCGGGGTACCTCGAGGACTACGCCTTCCTGGGCCGCGGCGCCCTGGACACCTACCAGGCGACCGGCGACGTCGAGCACCTCGTCTTCGCGGTCGAACTCGGCCGCGTGATTCGCGAGGCCTTCTACGACGAGGACGAGGCGACGCTGTACTTCACGCCGACGGGCGGGGAGTCGCTTGTCGCGCGACCCCAGGAGGTGACTGACGCCTCGACGCCCTCCAGCACGGGCGTCGCCGTCCAGCTGCTCGGCGCCCTGGAGCACGTCGCGCCCGAGGAGGGCTTCGGCGACGTCGCCGAGACCGTCGTCGAGACGCACGCCTCGAAGCTGGAGTCCGACCCGCTGTCCCACGCCGCACTCGCCCTGGCCGCGGACGACCTCGCCGTCGGCGCCCTGGAGCTGACCGTCGCCGCCGACGGGCTGCCCGACGAGTGGCGGGACGCCCTCGCGGAGACCTACGTGCCGTCGCGGTTCCTCACCGTCCGCCCGCCGGACGAGGCCGGCGTCGAGGTGTGGGCCGACGAACTCGGCCTCGACGGCGTCCCGCCGATCTGGGCCGACCGTGAGGCCCTCGACGGCGAGCCGACGGTGTACGCCTGCCGGTCGTTCACCTGCTCGCCGCCGAAACACGACATGCGCGAGGCCCTCGCGTGGGCCGACTCGGGCCGCTGAGAATCAGTCCGCGTACTGCTCGAGCCGCTCGGCGAGGTAGACCGCGATGGGGCGGTCCTCCTCCTCGACGAAGCGGGCGAGTTCCTCGCCCGTCTCGGCGTCGGCGAGCGGGTCGCTACGCTCCCCGCTCGCCCCGTCCGCGCCGCTTCGCGGTGCGCGCTCCACGACGACGGTCGGGATGAGTTCGATACCGTACTCCTCGACCTGCGGGCCGACCTTCGAGCCGTCGTCTTCCTTCTCGACGGGATAGTGCTCGACGTTCTCGACGCCGGCGGCGTCCAGCGCGGCGCCGAAGTCGGGTAGCTGCGAGCGGCAGTCCTTGCACCAGTCGCCGCCCCAGACCTTCACGACGACGTCGCCGGCGAGTGCTTCGAAGACCTCTATCTCGTCGTCGTAGACGTTCTCGTCGAAGACGGGGTTGGGGCGCATCGTCTCCAGTTCCATACCTACCGATTCGGCGCGCGGTTCATAAGGACGCCGCTCGGGGACGGGTCCCGTCCAGTTTGCTCTCGACCGCGTCGCCCATCGCCTGCCGGGTCACCCGACGTCGATGTACTCGAGCAGGGTGTGGCGGTGACACCGCTTGTCGTCGCCCTCGAAGCAGACGAGCGCGACGTCCTCGCCGTCGCGGACCCGGTCGCGGAGCTCTGCCAGGGCCGCCTGCGCCTCGGGGTCGGAGTCGACGTGCTCCCGGTAGCGCGCCTCGAAGTCGGTCTCCTCCCAGGCGGCGTTGTGGGCGCCGCTGTCGCACATGCCGGCCATCGCGAGGTCCTCCTGGCGCTCCTTGACCTCGTCCAAAAGCTCCTGGGGCGGCCCCAGCTCCGGGACGTTCTCGTCGACGACGCCGTGGAACCAGCCGGTCGGGCGCCGGACGACCCCGACGGCCGTGGCTCCCTCGAGGTCCACGAGGTCGTGCTGGATGGCGGCGACGTAGGTCTCCCCGACGGTTCCGGTCACGGGGGTGGGTAACGGCCCGGCGAGCAAAAGTCTATCCGCCGGACGCCTGCGGCGGGCCGTCCGACTCCTCAGGCCCGCCCGTACCACTCCGCCTCGAACCGCTCGAGGAACGCCACGAGGAAGTCGTGGCGCGACTCGGCCACCTCGCGGGCGGCGTCGGTGTGCATCTCCTCGCGGAGGTGCAGCAGCTTCTCGTGGAAGTGGTCGACGGCGGAGGGGTCGTCCGAGTCGGGCGTCCACATCGGGCGGTCGTGGGCGCCGGAGTACGCGAAGCAGCGCGCGACGCCGACGGCGCCCATCGCGTCGAGGTTGTCGGCGTCCCGAAGCAGGTCGACCTCGATGCGGTCGCCGTCACGGCGGTCGCCCCGGTACTCGTACTCCTCGTGGAGCGCGACGCAGTGCAGTACCGCGTCGCGCTTCGCGTCGGGGAACCCCGCGTCGTCGAGCACCGCCGCGACCTCTTCGAGGGAGTCCTCCGGGTGGACGTACGCGTCCCTTCCGGCACCCATCGCGCGGTGGACGTCGTGGACGAGCGCGGCGGCCCCGAGCACCTCGCGGTCGGCCTCCGGGTACGAATCGGCCAGCTCCATCGCGGTGTGGAAGACCCGCCAGCCGTGCGCGAGGTCGTGGCCCGTCGCGTCGTCGCCGAGCCACGCGGCCATCTCCGCGGCGACGGCCTCGAAGAGCGGGTCGACGTCCGCCGGCGGGTGCGACATGGCCGTCCGTCCGGCGGCGGTAGTCTTGACTCCTGCGGAGCGTCTCTTCGAGAGGTCGTCCCGGACCGCCCGGTCACCGACGGCGGCATCCGCTCCCGCCTTCACGGGGGTTTTATACCCGCCAGCCGAACCGGCGAGCAAATGCAACGGGGAATCCTCGGAACCGTCGGTTCGCCGCTGGTGCAGGTCGAATCCCCGCCCGGCGCCGTGATCGCGGCGAAGGTCGAATCGAAGAACCCCGGCGGCTCGGCGAAGGACCGCCCGGCGCTGGCGATGATCGAGGCCGCGGAGGCGGCCGGCGAACTCCAGCCGGGCGACCGCATCGTCGAGCCCACCTCCGGGAACACCGGTATCGGCCTCTCGATGGTCGCCGCCGCGAAGGGCTACGACGTCACGGTCGTGATGCCCGGCTCGAAGTCCCCGGAGCGCCGGCAGATCATGAAAGCCTACGGCGCCGACCTCGAGCTGGTGGAGGGGACGATCTCGGCGGCGAAGGACCGAGCCGACGAACTCGAGGAACAGGAGGGGATGGTCCAGATACGGCAGTTCGACAACCCCTCGAATCCCGAGTCCCACTACCGGACGACGGGCAAGGAGATCCTCGAGCAGGTCGGCGACCGCACCGTCGACGCGCTGGTCGCCGGCATCGGCACCGGCGGGACCATCACCGGCACGGGGCGGCGGCTGAAGGAGGCGTTCCCCGAGATGACCGTCGTCGGCGTCGAGCCGGCGGGCAACGCCGTCCTCTCCGGCGAATCGCCCGGCGACGACGACTTCCAGGGGATGGGTCCCGGCTTCGTCTCGCCGAACCTCGACCGCGAGATGCTCGACGACGTCGAGATCGTCGACATCGACGACGCCGAGGCGGAGTGCCGCCGCCTCGCCAGCGAGGAGGGCATCCTCGTCGGGCAGTCCTCCGGCGCCTCGCTGCTCGCCGCCAAGCGGGTCGCCGAGCGCCTCGCCGAGGAGCGCGGCGTCGACCCCGACGCTGTCCCCGGCCCGAGCAACGACGTGGGCATCCTCTCGGACGACCCCGTCGCCCACGAGTCCATCCCGGAGGACGCGCCGCTCGTCGTCACCGTCTTCTGGGACTCCGGCGAACGCTACATGTCGACCGGGATGTTCGACTAGGGCGAGCCCGTCGCTTCGCGACTGGCGCTGTTACTTGTCCAGCCACGCCTCGAGCCGCGAGACGAACACGTCCGGGTGCTCGCGGGTCGTCCAGTGGCCGCACTTGTCGAGGGTGAACAGGTCCGCGACGGGCGCCCGGTCGGCGGCCCGCTTCGAGAGCTTCGCCGGGATGAGTGGGTCGTCCTCGCCGTGGACGAACAGCGTCGGGACCTGGAGGTCGCCGATCCGGTCGAAGTAGTTCGTCCGGGGCCCCGAGACGTGCATCTCCGCGCGCCCGAACCGGATGTACGCGTCCCCGGAGTGCGGACGGCGGATCTGCCGGTGGGCGTCCTCGACGATCTCGTCGGTGAGGTTGTCCGGGTGGAGGATGTTCGCGAGGTTCGCCTTCAGCAGTTTGCGGCTCTTCTTCATCGCCCACCACGACCCCTCCATCAGCTTCGGGATCTTGACCATCACGCCGGTCTTCCGGCCGCCCGGCACCTGGTCGCCGAGGCCGTAGCTGTCGACGAGGACGAGTTGTGAGATCCGCTCCGGGTGTTCGAGGGCGTAGCCCAGCGAGATGCCGCCGCCCTTCGAGATGCCTGCCAGCGTCGCGTCGACGACGCCCAGTTCCTCGAGCAGGCCGTCGAGCATCCCGACGTAGAAGTCGATGGTGGGGGTGACGTGCTGCGGGACACGGTCGCTCTCTCCGTACCCCGGCAGGTCCATCGCGTAGACGCGGTAGGAGTCGGCCAGGGCCGGGTAGACCTTCTTCCAGGACATCCCGGCAGCGTCCGGCCCTGCGCCGTGAACCAGCACGATGGGCGGGGCCTCCTCGGGGCCGTCCACGTGGCAGCGAACGTTCAACCCGTCGACGTCGACGTCACGCACTTCGCCGGCAAGTTCGCTCATACGTACTGTTCGTCCTCGACGGGTAAATAGCGTGGGCCGGCGGTCAGGCGCCGAACTCCGATTCGGTGACGCGGACGACCAGCGTCTCGTCGACGTCGTGGAGGTCGTACTCCGGGAGGTCCCGGCCGGTCCGGGTGACGAACATCGGCTCGAGCAGCTCGCCGTCGGCGACGCCGAAGACCTTCAGGAACCGGTCGGTCTCCGCCGGCGCGACCTCGTTGTCGCGGATCGCCTTCGCGAGCGTCCGCGAGAGCCACTCCTCGTCGTCGATGGAGGGCTCGAGGACGAGCGCCTCGTCGACGAACCGGACGAGGTACCAGTTCAGGTCGTTCATCAGCGCGACGGCGGCGCCGAGCGAGACGGTCTCCAGGGCGACCGTGTTCTGGTAGGGCTCGCGGAGCTCGTAGGTCGCCAGCGCCTCGCGGGACGTCTCGCGGCTGACCAGCTCGTAGCGCAACTCGACGTCCTCCTTGCCGACGAGACAGACCCGGGTCATGGTCGGTGATGCGGGGGCCCGGCAAAAAGCGATTCCGTTCCCCAGAGTCCTCCTCCGATGGTCCGCGCCCGGAAGGAGCCGACGCTTGCAAGCCTCACGCATTCCCCGAACCGGCCCGTACTCGGCGCGTGAGCGACACGACGGAGACGTGGCTCGGACTCCAGCGTCGGGCGAAGCCGCTCGTGCAGGCGGGCGTCCTCCTGGGACTCGGCCTGGGCGGCTTCTTCGACGGGATCGTCCTCCACCAGATCCTGCAGTTCCACCACATGCTCTCCTCGCATCCAGACCCGACCGTCGCGGAGGACCTCCGGCTGAACGTCCTCGCGGACGGGCTCTTCCACGCCGCCACCTACGTCTTCACGGTGATCGGGATCGGGCTGCTGTGGCGGGCGCGGCGGCGCTCCGACGTCCCCGCGTCGGGGCGGACCCTCCTCGGAGCTATCGTCGCGGGCTGGGGGCTGTTCAACCTGGTCGAGGGACTCGTGAACCACCAGCTCCTCGGCATCCACCACGTCTGGCCCGCCGGCCCCGGGAGCGTCCTCATCTGGGACGTCGCGTTTCTGGTCTGGGGTCTGCTCTTCCTCGTCGGCGGATACGGAATCGTCCGACGCGACGAGGCGGTCGCAGCTCCGTCGCGCGGTTAGAAGGTGGTCAGCTCGCCGTCGATGACCTGCTCGGTGATCGACGTGACGTCGGCGAGGTCCCGGTCGATGATCTCGGAGACCTCCGCCTCGATGTCGCCGACCTCGACGCCCTCCTCGGTGACGAGGCTGGCGTCGGCGACGTGGGGGTTGTCGATGGGCTGGCCGATCTGGCTGAGCAGCCGGATGCGGATCTCGCGGATGCCGTCGACCTCCTCGACGACGCTCTTGGCGATCTCCGTCGACAGGAGGTTGTAGATCTTCCCGATGTGGTTGACGGGGTTCTTCCCCGACGTGGCCTCCATCGACATCGAGCGGTTGGGCGTGATGAGGCCGTTGGCGCGGTTGCCCCGGCCGACCGAGCCGTCGTCGCCCTGCTCGGCGGAGGTGCCGGTGGTCGTGAGGTAGATGGACCCCTCCTCGTAGTCGTCGGCGGTGTTGACGTGGACGTTCACCTCGCGGTCGGTGACGTCGCCGGCGAGGTCGGTGACGAACTCGCGGACGCCGCGGACGGCGTCGTCGTAGTCGTCGACGTCGTCGACGTACCGGTCGACCATCGCGACCGCGACGGTGACGTCGATGGCGTCGCCCTCGCGCTTGCCCATGACCTTCACGTCCTGGCCGACGACGGGGTTCTCGTCGCTGTAGTCGCCGTTGAGCCGCCGTTCGGTCTGGAGGACGATCCGCTCGGTCTCGCTGAGCGGGGCGTGGCCGACGCCGTAGGAGGTGTCGTTGGCCATCGGGACTTGCCGGCCCTCCTCGCCGAAGACCTCCTGGAGGTCGCCGGAGCCCTCGCCGAGCTTGACGTCGACGACGACGTCGGTGCCGAACTCGATGAGCGGGAAGTGCTCCTCGAAGTACTCGCGGGCGGCCCGGAGCGCGATGGTCTCGGCGGGGATCTTCGTCCCCTGGTACTCCTTGGTCGCCCGGCCGACGATCAGGAGGTAGATGGGGTCGACGACCTCGCCGCCGCCGAAGGCGGGCGCGGAGGTGCCGGCGACCAGTTGCGTCTCGTCGGTGTTGTAGTGGAGGACCTTGCCGACGCGGTCGATGTACTCGCTGGCGAGGGCCTGCGAGACGTGCTCGGCGATGCCGTCGCAGATGGAGTCGGGGTGGCCTAGCCCCTTCCGCTCGACGATCTCGACTTCCTGGTCCTCGACCGCGCGGCCGTCCACCGGCTCGACGCGGATGTTTCGCTCGCTCATTACGCCCACCTACCCCGCCTGCGGTTCTATAACTTACGGAAACCTCAGTCCGAGTTCTGATTACCCACAGGCATATCTATCCGTCCAGCAGCAGCCCGAGGTACGACGTCCGGATCTGCTCGTCGGGGTCCAGGCCAAGGTCTCGGAGGACCGCCTGGGCGCCTTCCCGCGCCGGCTCAACGGTCTCGGACTCGGTCTCCACCTCGACGAACTCTCCCAGGCCGTCGATCGTATCGAGCGTCACGGTGTACTCGCCGACCCGGAACCGCTCGCGGGTCTTCTCGACGGTCTCGACGGCCTCGAAGTCGAGTTCCTCGAGAATCGCGGCCATCGTGTCGCCGTCGCCGACGCCGGTCTCGAACTCCTCGCGCGTCTTCGACGCCTCCTCGACGAGCGGACCCTTGTAGGTGACCCGCGCCTCCGCGTCGGACTCTCCGTCGCGGGTCTCCCGGCGGACCCGGAGCGCCTCGTCGGTCTCGGCGAAGTCGCGCACCGGGTGGCCGTAGTAGGTGTCCGCCTGCTCGACGGTGCCCAGCGACTCGGCGTCGAGGTCCGGCAATCGGTCCCGGACCGCGTCGTGGTCGGCGCGGACCTTCACCTCCACCTCGTACATGGACGGGCGGTCGCCCCGACGGCGGAAAAACGCCGCGGCTCGGCGCTGACTCGCCACGGCGCCGAAACGTGATTGTTAAGGGAGCGACGGCTGACGTTCGAGGTATGAGTGACGAACCCGATGAGGTCGAGGAGACCGACGCCGCGTCGGACGCGGCCGACGACGAAGTGACCGACGCCGAGACCGAGGAGCAGGACGCCGAGGAGAGCGCCGAGGGGCTGCAGGACGGGGACTTCATCCGGCTGGCCTACACCGCCCGCACCGCCGAGGACGACCAGCTCGTCGACACGACCGACGAGGAGGTCGCCGAGGAGGAGGGCGTCGCCGACCAGGGCACCTTCGAGCCCCGCGTCATCGTGCTCGGCGAGGGCCACCTCTTCCCCGAGGTCGAGGACGACATCCGCGGCAAGGAGGTCGGCGACGAGGGCAGCGTCACCGTCACCTCCGAGGAGGCCTTCGGCGAGTACGACGAGGAGCAGGTCCGCACCGTCTCCGCCGACAAGATCGACGAGGACGACCGCTACCCCGGCGCCCGCGTCCAGATCGACGGCGAGCAGGGCGTCCTCGAGACAATCATCGGCGGCCGCGCCCGCGTGGACTTCAACCACCCGCTGGCCGGCGACGACATCCAGTACGACTACGAGATCCTCGAGGTCGTCGAGGACGACGTCGAGCAGGCCGAGGGGCTGCTCGGGATGTTCCTGGACCTCGACCTCGAGATGTGGGTCGAGGACGACGAGGTCGAGGAGACCCGCGTCGAGGAGCCCGACGAGGACGAGGAGGACGCCGAACCCGAGACGATCACCGAGACCGTCGAGAAGCGCACCCTCTACGTCGAGTCCAACCCGCAGCTGTCGATGAACCAGCAGTGGATGATGCAGAAGCAGCAGATCGCCCAGCAGGTCATCGACCAGACCAACATCGACCGCATCCTCATCCAGGAGGTCCTGGACGGCCAGGGCATGGGGATGGGCATGGGCGGCATGATGGGCGGCATGGGCGGCGCCGGCGGCGAGGGCGACGTCGACATCGAGGAGGCCCTCGAGGAGGCCGACATCGACGCCGACGAGATCGCCGAGGAACTGGAGTAACGGAACGAACGTTTCCGAATCCCGGTGGCGGGGCCGGTTCGGGCGGATGCCCAGGGGTGAGTGCTCCGACGCTGTCCTCACTTCACCCAGGGGGCCGACGGCTTCAGTTCGTCCGTCGACTTCCATCATCTGCGGAATCACGATGGCCCACGGAGAGATTCGTCGAGCCTTTTTCTCGAAGAGTTTCCGGAGACAGAAGAGCCTGCAATTAACCACGTATATTTCAATTTGGTAGTGTTTATCCCAAGAATCTACACTACTAAATCCAACCCGCTCGACGGACGTTCTGTATGGTCACGACACGACGACAGTACATCCTCGGGGCAGGAGTAACGATAACAGGTATTGGGGCTGCAGCAAGTGTCAGCGGTCAACAGGAGGGAAGCGATCTTCCCGAAATCACCTTCGGCGAGATAAACCACGAGGGGGAGTACGTAGTACTCCACAACGAGGGGAGCAGCGAAGTCGACATCGACGGTCTCTGGATGAACTGGGAATACGGGCAACAGGAAGACCAGACCAACCAGTTCGACTCCGAGTACGGCGCAACTAGCATCCCCGCGAACGGGTCCATCACGGTCGCCACGGGGGCCGAGAACGTCGAGGATGCCGACGTCGACTTCGAGCGCGGCGCGGCAGTGATGAACAACGACGAATCCGACACCTACACCGTCGAAACCGAGGATCAGGAGTCGGTCATCGCCCGGAGCGACGAGGACCGCCACGAGTCGGGCACACCGACCGAGACGGAAACGCCGACCGAGACGGAGACCGAAACCGAGACTGACACTCCGGACGATTCGGAGACACCGACAGACACGCCGGACGACCCGGAGACGCCAACAGACACGCCGGACGACTCGGAGACCGAGACGCCGACCGAAACCGAGACGCCGACGGACAAGGAGAAGGAGAAGAAGGACGAGGAGGGCTGTTAGGTTTCACGCCGGTACTCCTGGCGAGATCCACCGTCCAAAAGCATATATTTCTATCAGCTATCCACTACAGCGATCGGACCGCAGAATCGGGTCGCTACCAGTACGAGTCGGGGTTCTGCAGCCACTGGCGGTTCTTGGCGCCGAACGCGGTAACGCCGGCGACGACCAGGACGACGAACGCCAGGGCCGCGCCTGAGACGACCGCGTAGTCGGCGCTCGCGAGCGTCGTCCGTCCGATCTCGACCGCGGCGCCGAGCGCGAGGACGGCGACG
The DNA here is from genome assembly GCF_013391105.1 of Natronomonas salina. Lineage (NCBI taxonomy): Archaea > Methanobacteriati > Methanobacteriota > Halobacteria > Halobacteriales > Natronomonadaceae > Natronomonas > Natronomonas salina. Next base: position 51,685 of record NZ_CP058335.1, on the reverse strand, counting down.
AGGGCGACCAGTACCAGCGAGAGAGGTCTCGTCCACTCCATACGCGACCTCACGACGCCGGGGGCAATAAAATCTGAGTACTTCCGGCGGCCCGCGACACGAACCTGCGGGGATATATACGCCCGGCCCGGAGACTCCCTGTATGACCACAGTCGCCGTGCTCTGCGACGCGCCGGGGTCCGAGCGCGTCCTCCAGGGACTCGCGGAGACCTCGCCGCTCTCGGCGTCGGAGACCGAGTCGCTCTACGCCGCGCTGCTGAAGGACACCGCCCTCTCGGTCGCCCGGAGCGGCGGGGACCTGCTGGTGAACTACCGCGACGAGGACGCTGAGGACGCTGTCCGGGAGGTCGTCGCCGAGGCCGTCGACCCCGGGGACGCCCGGTTCGAGGTGCAGGTCGGCGAGACGTACGCCGGCCGCGTCGGCAACACCGTGACCCACCTGCTGGAGACCGAGGACACGGGCTCGGTCGCCGCCGTCAGCCCCGAGGCGGCGTTCCTCGCCCGCACACAGATCGACGAGGCCGCGATGAAGCTCCGCAGCAGCGAGGTCGTGCTGGGCCCCGCCCAGGGCGGCCGGGTGTACTACGCCGCCTTCGCCGAAGCGATCGACTTCGAGGACGCCTACGCGCCGCCGGCCGTCGAGACGCTGACCGACCGGGCCATCGACGCCGGCTTCGGCGTCGACTTCATCGCGAACGGTCCGCTGCTGGAGACCGGCGCCGACCTCGCGGACGTCCTCGTCCAGCTCCGGGCCCGCCGGAAGAGCGAGGCCATCGTGCCGCCGCACCTCGCCGAGTGGGCCGCGGAGAGCGATCTGGTCGTCCACGCAGATGGCGGCGAACTGTCGCTGACGCGCTGAGGCGGCGAAGAAAGATCGAGGGTCGCGGGGTGTCCGTGCTCAGCCGGTGAGCTTGTTCCAGAGGCTCTTCAGCTCCGAGCCCGTCGAGAGACCCTTCAGCTTCTTGAAGGTCTTCTCCTCCTCGTCGAGGTTCTCCTCGAGGGGGTCGACGACGTCGTCGTCGACGTCGGCCTTCTTCGCGAGCATGATGAGCCCCTCGTAGGCGGTCATCTCGATGCGCTCGGTCTTCATCCCGGCGTTGAGGTAGTGGAGGTCACGGAGGGTGTCGTCGGAGACCCGCCGCTCGAACTGCTCGGTCTCCTCGATGAGCGCGTCGACGACGGCGTTGGTCCGCTGGTTCGGCTGCCGGCCGAGCTCCTCGAAGGCCTCCTCGACGCGCTGGACGTGCCGTTCGGTCTCCTCGCGGTGCTTGGCGAACCCCTCGCTGATGTTGTCGTTGGATGCGTTCCGCGACATCTCGTCGAGGGCGTCGACGAGCTTCAGCTCCATGTCGTAGACGGCCTCGAGCTCGTAGACGAGCTGTTCCTCGATCTCGTGGATTTCGGTCTGGGTAGAACTCATGGGTGACCTCACGTGGAGATAGGATGACAACGTGCAAAACTGTTCGGACGAGTGAAACGAACGGGACGACATCCGGCAACCACCTGGACGGTTCGCCGGACGGCGCGGAGAGCGACACCTTGAACTTGCGGCCGACACTCGGTTACGAGTACACCCCGAGGCGCCCGTTCGGCGCCGTTACGGGGGCTCGGACTGGTGGGATGGCAGAGCGGCCCATTGCGCCTGCCTTGAAAGCAGGTGGCGCAAGCCTCCTGGGTTCAAATCCCAGTCCCACCGCATTCCTGTCGCGAGCGAACCGCGAGCGACGGGATCGCCAAACGGCAGAATCAGATTCTCTCCTACTCGTTGCGCGGACTCGAGGGGTGGTAGTCGGTGTCGTACTCGCCGGGGCGGTCGTCGATGCGTTCGGGGTTGATTCGACCGCCCAGCAGCATGAAGTCGAGGACGGTGAGGTAGAGCATCGCCTCGACGACCGGGACACCGCGCGGCGGGAGGACGGGGTCGTGCCGACCGATGACCTTCGCGTCGTCGACGATCTCCTCCGACTCCCAGTCGGCGGTCTGCTGTTCCTTCGGGATGGACGTCGGCGCGTGCAGCGTCACCTCACCGTAGATCGGCAGGCCGGTCGTGATGCCGCCCTGGAGGCCGCCGTGGTCGTTCTCGACGGGGACGGGGTCGCCTTCCTCGGCGACGATCGAGTCGTCGTCACCGTCGTGGAACGTCCAGTCGTCGTTTCGCTCCTTGCCGGTGAGGGTGCGGGCCTCCTTCCCGAGGCCGAACTCGAAGGCCGTCGTGGCGGGGACAGCCATCATCGCCTGGCCGAGGCGGGCCTCGAAGGCGTCGAACCGGGGTGCGCCGAGGCCGCGCGGGACGCCGCGGACCTCGAACTCGATGGAGCCGCCGATTGAGTCGCCGGCCTCCTGGTACTCGTCGATGCGCTCGCGCATCTCCGCGGCGGTCTCCGGGTGGGCGCAGCGGACCTCGTTGTCCTCGCTGTGCTCGAGCATCTCCTCGAAGGTCACGTCGGGCGCCTCGACGTCGCCGATCTGGTTGACGTGCGCTTTGATACGGACGTCGTGGTCGGACTGCTCGAGGACCTGCTTGGCGACGGCGCCGGCGGCGACCCAGTTGACCGTCTCGCGGGCCGACGAGCGGCCGCCGCCGCCCCAGTTGCGGGTGCCGAACTTCGCCGAGTACGTGAAGTCGCCGTGGGAGGGCCGAGGCGCGGTGATGAAGGGCTCGTACTTGCCCGAGCGGGCGTCCTTGTTCTGGATGACCATCCCGATCGGCGTGCCGGTGGTGTAGCCGTCCTGCGTCCCGGAGTTGATGGTCACCTCGTCGGGTTCGCCCCGCGAGGTGGTGATCTGCGACTGGCCCGGTTTCCGGCGGTCCAGCTCGTACTGGATGGCCTCCTCGTCGAGTTCGACGCCGGCGGGACACCCCGAGACGGTGACGCCCATCGCCTCGCCGTGGCTCTCCCCAAAGGTGGTGACCTGGAAGAGCCGACCGAAGCGGTTTCCGTTCATTACCGGCCTCTCGGGTCGCCGCGGGTTTAGCCTTTACATTCGCGCAACCCCGGGGCCCTCCGCGTCGGTCGGTGAGTCACTCCGACGGGCTTATAACGCCCGGTACGTTATCCGGTGAAGGTTTGCGTATGCCCTACGAAACGGGACTCTCGTACGACGACGTGTTGCTCGTGCCGCAGCGGTCGCCGGTCGACTCGCGGGACGACGTCGACCTCTCGACCGAGCTGGCAGACGGCCTCGAGCTGTCGGTGCCGGTCCTGACCGCGGCGATGGACACCGTGACCGAGGCCGAGATGGCCCGGGCCGTCGCCGAGGTCGGCGGGCTCGGCGTCGTCCACCGGTTCCTGACTGTCGAGGAGCAGGCCGCGATGGTCCGGTCGGTCGCCGAGGACGGACTGGCGGCGACGGGCGCCGTCGGCATCGCCGAGGACCACCTCGACCGGGCAGAGGCGCTCGTCGACGCCGGCGCCGCGATACTCGTCGTCGACGTCGCCCACGGCCACATGGAGCGGACACTCGACGCGACCGCCGAACTCGCCGAGCGGTTCCCCGAGACGCCGCTCTGCGCCGGCAACGTCGCCACCCGCGAGGGGGTCGCCGACCTCGCCGCGGCGGGCGCCGACTGCGTGAAAGTCGGCGTCGGCCCCGGCTCACACTGCACTACCCGCGAGGTGACGGGCTTCGGCGTCCCGCAGTTCACGGCCGTCGAGCGATGCGCCGCGGAGGCCCGCGAGCGGGGCGTGACGACGGTCGCGGACGGGGGAATCAGGACGTCCGGCGACGCCGTGAAGGCGCTGCTGGCCGGCGCCGACGCGGTCATGATGGGCGGCTTCTTCGCGGGCTGCGACGAGTCGCCCGGCGAGATCGTCGAGCTCGACGGCCAGCGGTACAAGCGCTCCCGGGGTATGTCGACGGCGGCGGCCGCCGAGGACCGCGACGACAAGAACGGCGACGTCGACGCCGACGAGGGCGTCGAGGCGGTCACCGAGTACACCGGCCCCGTCGGGCCCAGACTCGAGGAGTTCGCCGCCGGCCTCCGCTCGGGGTTCTCCTACGCGGGCGCCCACGACCTCGAGACCGCACGCGAGAACGCGGAGTTCATGGAGGTCAACGAGACGACGAAGGGCCGCAACGGCGCTCACGGGTTCGCGCGGAAGGACTGACGGTTACCGGGTGCGGCGGCTCGCCGGTGTGAAAAGCCAGAACGGGATGTGGGGGTGGGGATACCCGATCCGTGCAGGTGGACCACTGCAGTGCGCCGGTCGAGGGTCATCGACCCAACGCATCTCCTGCTTTCGACGGTACAAGGGTCAATATTATGCCTTGGTAATTAGGTATCCGTCCCCTCGAGGGCGACCCCCAGGTCCGCGAGGACGTCGAAGAAGTCGGGGAAGGAGACGTCGACGTGCTCGGCGCCCTCGATCCTCGTCTCGCCGTCGGCCACCAGGGCGGCGACGGCCAGCGACATGACGATGCGGTGGTCGTCGTAGCCCTCGACGGTCGCCCCGTCGATGTCGCCGCCGTGGACCACGAGTTCGTCCTCGTACTCGTCAACGTCCACGCCCAGTTTCGAGAGTTCCGACGCCATCGCCGCCACGCGGTCGGTCTCCTTCAGCCGGACGTGCTCGCAGTCGGTGATTCTGGTCGTCCCTTCCGCCGCGGCGCCCAGCACCGCGATCGTCGGCAGGAGGTCGGGCGTGTCCGCGACGCCGACCTCGATCCCCTCCAGGTCGGAGCGGCCGACGGTGATCCGGCCCGCCTCGCGGTCCCACTCGACGTCGGCGCCCATCCGTTCGAGGACGTCGACGATCGCCGAGTCCCCCTGCGCGCTCGGGTGGGCGCCCTCGACGACCAGTTCGTCCTCGGCGGCCAGCGCGCCCGCGGCGAGCAGGTACGACATCGAGGAGAAGTCGCCGGGGACGTGGTACTCGCCGCCCTCGGGGGCGTAGGTCTGGCCCCCCTCGACGCGGAAGCCGTCCGCGCCGGACGAGCGGATGTCGCTGTCGTCCCCGCCCAGGACCGCCGCCTCGACGCCGAAGTCGTCCAGGACCTCGAGGGTGATGTCGACGTACGGCGCCGATTTGAGCGCCGTGGTCAGGTCGATCTCGACGCCCCCCTCGGTGACCGCCCCGGCCATCAGCAACCCGGTGATGTACTGCGAGGAGACGTCTCCTGGGATGCGCACCGACCCGCCGCCGATCCCGCCGCCGACGACGAGCGGGGCCTGTCCGTTCGCCCTCGTCGAGTCGGCACTCGCGTCGAGCTGTTCGAGCGCCTCCAGCAGCGGGCCCTGCGGCCGCGAGCGCAGCGAGTCGTCGCCCGTCAGGACCGCCAGCCCGTCGACGAGTGCCCCGGTGGCCGTCGTCAGCCGCATCGTCGTCCCGCTGTTCGCGCAGTCGATGACGTCCTCGGGCGTCGCCGGGTCGCCCTCGAATCCCTCCACCTCGAGGTCGTCGTCCGTCCGTTCGGTCGCGCCGCCGTAGGCCTCCACCGCGCGGGCCGTCGCGCGGGTGTCGGCGCTGAACAGCGGGTTCCGGACCACCGCGCCGTCGGCGTACCCGGCCGCGAGGATGGCCCGGTGGGTGTAGCTCTTCGACGGCGGCGCGCGGGCCGTCCCCCGGACGCGGGACGGCGAGATGCGAACGTCCATATCCCCCGCTTGCGGCCCCCGGAAAAGAGGCTACCGACTGCGGACTGTGGGGCTTCCGGGACGGCAATCCATATGGTCTCGCCGCCCCGCGGTCCGGTATGGAACCGGACCTCTCGAAGCTCGACGCCCACCTCCGCGACTCGGGCGTCGACGGCTACCTGATCGAGGCGGACGGGGAGGCCCCCGACCAGCGGTACCTCTCGGGGTTCACCGCGCCCGACCCGTTCGTCACCCTCTACACCGGCGAGGTGCACCTGCTCGTCTCGGCGCTGGAGTACGGCCGCGCGAAGCGGAACGCCCGCGCCGACGGCGTCGAGCGGCACTCCGACTACGACCACCGCGCGAAGGTCGAGGAGTACGGCCCCACCGAGGGCGGCCACCGCACCCTGGCGGCGTTCCTCGACGCCCACGACGTCGAATCCGTCTCGGCGCCGACCGACTTCCCGCTGGGGACGGCCGACGGCCTCCGCGACCTGGGCGTCGAGGTGCGGGCCGACCACGACGGCGTCGTCGGAGACATCCGCGCGACGAAGACCGACGAGGAGGTCGAGCACGTCCGCGCCGCCCAGAAGGCCAACGAGTCGGCGATGGCCCGCGCTGAGGAGCTCCTCGCCGCCGCGACGGTCGACGACGGCACGCTCGTCCACGACGGCGAGGCGCTGACCGCCGAGCGCGTCAAACAGGAGATCGAGATCGAACTGCTCCGGCACGGCTGCGCGCTCGACGAGACCATCGTCGCCTGCGGCGCGGACGCGGCCGACCCCCACGACCGCGGCTCCGGCCCGCTGTCGGCCGACCAGGCCATCATCGTCGACATCTTCCCGCGGTCGAAGGAGACCGGCTACTACGCGGACATGACCCGCACCTTCTGCGTCGGCGAGCCCTCCGAGACCATCGCGGAGTGGTACGACCTCACCCTCGAGGCACAGACGGCCGCCCTCGACGCCATCGCGGCGGGCGTCTCCGGCAGCGAGGTCCACGGCGCGGTCTGCGACGTCTACGAGGACGCCGGACAGCCGACGCTCCGGGCCGACGAGACCACCGAGACGGGGTTCATCCACACCACCGGCCACGGGGTCGGCCTCGACATCCACGAGTCGCCACGGCTCTCCGAGCAGGACAACGAACTCCGGGCCGGTCACGTCGTCACCGTCGAGCCGGGCCTCTACGACCCCAACGTCGGCGGCGTCCGCATCGAGGACCTCGTCGTCGTCACCGAGGACGGCTACGAGAACCTCACGGACTACGAGAAGTCCCTGCGGGTGGCGTAACGTTCTCGACTTCTGCGAGTGGGTAAAAGTGTTCAGTCCCTTTCGACCGCCGTTCGACGGCGTACCTCTTAGCGCGCCCGCACCGACCACGTGACATGGCCAGCAGCGACGATCCGAGACACGGTCTCGCCGTCTGCGAGGAGTGCGAGTCGGTCCAGCCCGTCGAGGTCGACCCCAGCGGCGAGATCCGGACCGTGGGGAACCCCAGCTGTCGCTGCGGGAGCAACGAGTTCCGGCTGCTCGAGGGGTGAGGCTCGGCCGGTCCGGCAAGGTACAATAGCCCCCGCCGCCTACCGACCGCCGGCGGCGATGATGAGGCTCCTACCCCCGCTCCGAGCCCCGTGTGACGACGACCACTCCTGAGCCGCCGTTCGATTCTACTCCCGGAGCCACGGCGACGTCGCGTCCCGTCCGGTTAAGTCGCTCTGCGCGAAACCACCACACGATGACGGACGTTCCGCCGTCGTTCCCCGAGGAGGGACAGGTCTTCGACGGCCCCCGCACCGAGCGCTTCCTCGCCGTCGCCCTGGAGACGCTCGTCCAGGACGTCTCGCCAGTCGGCGACCAGGACGTCGCCAGGGACCTCGGCGCGTACTCCCTCGGTGACAGCGACCCGCCCGAGGCGGCCCCCGAGTACGTCGAACTCGAGGACGGGCTGCTCACGCTGACCAATCCACCGTTCCTCCTCGCCGAGATCGAACTGGACGAAGACGGGTACGCGCTGCACTGCGAGTTCGACTCCGAGCTCAAGCTCCTCATCGAACCGCCGGTGGAGGTCGCACTCGAGGCGGAGTCGTTCGACGAACTGCTCGAGTCCTTCGAACAGATGATCGCCGAGATCTACCGGACGAGAGGCCGCCGGCTCGAGATGCTCGACGAGGGCGTGGTCGACCCCGAGGAGTTCTCCGAGCCGCGGTGAGGTAGCGGAAGACGCCGCTATTCGGTAAGTAGTCCGGTCGTCACGAGATGCGCCGACCGGGATTTGAACCCGGGCCATGAGCTTGGAAGGCTCAGGTCCTACCACTAGACCATCGGCGCTCACTCACTTCGCTCGCCGCGCACCGCAATCGCCGACCCGTCTCGCAATCGAGGCTAATACGCCTCCCCCTAAGGACCTTTCCGTTCCCCGCGGTTCGTCTCCTCGCTATCCCCGACCACGGACCGAAATCCATAAGCGTCCTTTAGGCCTCCCTAAAACCAGATGGCGAGCTCTCACTCCGCTGCCGCCGACCGTTCCGCCCGGGAGCACGACGGGTGGGTCACAAGCTCTCTCGTGCTGTTCTGCCTCGGGAGCGCGGTGATCACGGTCCTCGGGGGACTCGTCCAGGTCAGCTTCGGGTCGTTCTCGATGACGCTGTTCGAGGCCTGGGCGGCCGTCTTCGACCCCGAGGTAGTGTTCGACCCCGCCGCCTGGAACGCCTTCCTGCTCGGCGGCGAGATGCCGGAGATGGACCGCCGAAGCCTCATCGTCTGGAACATCCGGCTGCCGCGGGTCTTCGTCGCGATGATCGCCGGCGCGACGCTGGCGGTCTCGGGGGCGGTCTTCCAGGCCGTGACCCGCAACGAGCTCGCCAGCCCGTTCGTGCTGGGGGTCAGCTCCGGGGCGGGCTTCGCGGTGCTGGCGACGCTCGTCGTCTTCAGCGGGCTCGCGCCGTTCCTCCCCTTCATCGCCGCCGCCGGCGGCACCGTCGCGTTCCTGATCGTCTACGCCATCGCCTGGAAGGGCGGGACCAGTCCCGTCCGGCTCGTCCTCGCCGGGGTCATCGTCAACATGGTGTTCCACTCCCTGCAGCGCGGGCTGTTCTTCATGGCCGACGACCTCGGCGTCGTCCAGACCGGCATCGCCTGGATCACCGGCTCGCTGACGGGCACCGGCTGGGAGCAGGTCCGGTTCTCCATCATCCCGGCCGCAATCGCGATCCTGATCGCGCTGGCCGGCGCCCGGCAGCTGAACCTCCTGCTGCTCGGCGAGCGGACGGCCCAGTCGCTGGGGATGCGCGTCGAGCGCGTCCGGTTCCTGCTGTCCGGCGTCGCCATCCTGGCGGCCAGCGTCGCCATCTCCGTGGCGGGCATCGTGAGCTTCTTCGGGCTCGTCGTCCCGCACATCGTCCGGAACGTCGTCGGGAGCGACTACCGGCAGCTGATGGTCGGCTGCCTGTTCGCCGGGCCGGCGCTGATGGTCGCCGCCGACGTCGGCGCCCGACTGGCGCTGAGCGGCCAGCAGATGCCGGTCGGCGTCGTCACGGGACTGCTCGGCGGGCCGTACTTCCTCTACCTGATGCGCAAGCAGGACTCCATGGGTGAACTCTGATGGACGGAACACAGACGGAGACCGAGACCGAGACGGCGGAGACGAACCGGATCACCGACGGGAACGGCAACGTCGTCCAGAGCGCACTGGTCGGAGAGGACCTCGCGCTGAGCTACCCGACGAGCGAGGAGACGGTCGTCGACTGCGCACGCCTGGACATCCCCGAAGGCGAGGTGACGGCGCTGGTCGGGCCGAACGGCAGCGGGAAGAGCACGATGCTGAAGGCCCTCTCCAACCACCTCGACCCCGACGAGGGCGTGGTGCGGCTCCGCGGCGACGACCTGGACTCGTTCGGCCAGAAGGAGCTCGCCCGGGAACTCGGCATCCTCTCACAGGAGAACGAGTCCCTCGGGAGCATCACCGTCGAGGACCTCGCCTACCATGGCCGGTACCCCCACCGCGGCTTCTTCGACAGCGTCACCGCCGAGGACCGCGAGGCCGTCGACCGCGCACTCGAGCTGGCCGGCGTCGAGGACCTCCGGCACGCCGAACTCGGCCAGCTCAGCGGCGGCCAGAAGCAGCTCGCCTGGATCGCGATGGTGCTCGCCCAGGACACCGACGTCCTCCTGCTCGACGAGCCGACGACGTTCCTCGACCTCTACCACCAGTTCCGGGTCCTGGAGACCGTCCGCCAGCTCAACGAGCGGAAGGGGGTGACCGTCGCGATCGTCCTCCACGACATCTCCCAGGCGGCGCGGTTCGCCGACTACCTCGTCGCGATGCGCGACGGCCAGCTGTACGACTGGGGACCGCCCGAGGACGTCGTGACCGAACAGCTGCTCGCCGACGTCTTCCAGGTCGAGGCGACCGTCGAGTACGAGCCGCAGCTCCAGATCCTCCCGAAGCGGGCGCTCGCGGACGACGACCGCTGACCGTTCCGCCCCGCCTCGCCGAGTTCCAGAACGCTTATACACTTTTAGGCGAGCCTAAAACACGATGACCGATCAGACGCGACCGACGAGGCGGAGCGTACTGCGAGTGAGCGCGGCCGTGGCGGGCGGAGGCGCTCTCGCCGGCTGTACGTCGATTCCGGGCTCCGACGACGGGTCGAACGAGGCCGGGGGCGATTCGGGCGGCGACAGTTACTCCGTGACGATGGAGCCGGTCGGAACCGTCGAGTTCGACGGCGTCCCCGAGACCTGGGTCGCGAACAACGCCAGCTGGGCGGACATGGGGACCGCGCTCGGCCGGGAGCCGCCGGCAGCCGTCTGGATGACCTCCCGCTACCACACCCGGTACTACGACGAGATCCCCGACGTCGAGGTCGACACCGAGGACGTGGTCGCCCTCTACCAGGACGGCGTCGACAAGGAGCGGTTCTACGAGCTGAACGCCGACGTCCACGTTATCGATCCGAACTTCCTGATGAACCGCTTCAAGGGGTGGGACGAAAGCGACATCGAGGAGGTCGGCGACCGCATCGCTCCCTTCTTCGGCAACAGCATCTTCTCGACGGGCTACGAGTGGCACCAGGACTACCCGTACCTCTCGCTGTACGAGGCCTTCGGCAAGCTGGCCGAGGTCTTCCAGGCGACGGACCGCTACGACGCCTTCGTCGACCTCCACGACGAGTTCCAGGCGTCGCTCGACGAGATCGTCCCCGAGGACGAGTCCGAGCGTCCCACGGTCGCGATCATGTGGGCCGGCAGCGACGAACCCGAGGAGTTCTCCCCGTACCTGATCGGCGAGGGGACCAGCTTCAAGCAGTGGCGCGACCTCGGCGTCCGCGACGCCTTCGCCGAGACCGACGTCCGGGACTTCCACAGCTCTCGGGGGAGCGTCGACTACGAGACCCTCCTGGAGATCGATCCGGACGTCCTCCTGTTCCGAGGCCACGAGGCCAAGACCCGCGAGGAGTTCCAGGACACCGTCGTCGCGTTCATGGAGGACCACGACGTCGCCAGCGACCTGGCGGCCGTCCAGAGCGGCGACGTCTACCGCGGCGGCCCGCTCTACCAGGGCCCCATCACGAACCTCGTGCTGACCGAGCGCGCCGCCGGCCAGGTCTACGGTGTCGACGAGGAGCTGTTCGACCGCCAGCAGGTCGCAGACATCGTCAACGGCGACTTCTGATGGCCGGCGGCCGGAGCGACCCCGTCGACCGCGACGTCGCGATCGTCGGCGGCGGGCCGGCGGGGTGTTCCGCGGGCGTCTTCGCCGCCCGATACGGCCTCGACACCGTCGTCTTCGACCGCGGGAACGCCTCGCTCCGCCAGTGTGCCCACCTGGAGAACTTCCTCGGCTTCCCCGCCGGTATCGACGTGGAGACGTTCTACGACCTGATGTACGACCACGCGACGGAAGCCGGCTGCGACGTCGTCCGGGAGCTGGTCCAACGGGTCGAGCGGCCGGACGGTTCGGCGTTCGAACTGGAGACCCAGTCCGGCCGCCGAGTCACGGCCAACCGCGTCGTCGCCGCCACGCGCTACGGCGGCGACTACCTCCGGCCGCTCGACGGCGACGCGATGTTCCGGACCGTCGAGGGCGAGGACGGTGCGGTCGACGAGCGCTTCGACCTCGACTATGCCGACGCCGAGGGTCGGACGCCCGTGGACGGCCTCTACGTCGCGGCGCCGGCCGGCGAGCAGAACGCGCAGGCCATACTCTCCGCCGCCCGCGGCGCACGGGTAGCCCGCGCGCTCATCGCCGACCGGCGGCGCGAGCAGGGGTACCCGGATACCCTCGCCGACCACTGGGACTGGCTCCGCCGGGACGCCGAACGCGACCCGGAGTGGCGCGATCGCTGGCGCGAGTGGTTCGACGACCGCGTCCCCGACGACTACGACGGCGACGCCGGGCACCTCGAAGCGCTCCGGGAGGCCGACGTCGAACGCCGCGCCGACGTCTACCTCAGCGACGCGGAGATCGAGCTCCGCCGCGACCGAGCCCACGACAGACTCCTCGAGCATCTCGACGACGAGCGCCTCCTCGAACACCTCGACGACGACAGGATGCGAGCGTACCTGCAGTCCGGGGACGCGGACTCGGACCAGTCGATGGATCGAGAGCAGGACTGACTCGAGACCCTCGTCAGACCGGTTCCACGACGGCGTAGCAGTTCCCGCTTGAGACCCGCTTGTCGACGACCGTGAGCGCGCTCGCGGCGAGGTCCGCGTCGAACTCCGCGGGCGCGTAGACGTGGTAGAATCGGGGGACCGTCTCGCCGCCGGGGAGCGTCCAGTCGACGTCGGCGTCGAACCCCTCCGAGTCGTCCGCCGAGGCGTCGAAACGGTCGTGCGCCGTACTCCAGGCGCTGACCAGCGCCGTCCCGCCGGGAGCGAGGACTCGCGCCAGTTCGTCCAGACTCTGCCGACGGAGTCCGCGGGTGGGCAGGTGGTGGAGCGTCGCGACGTACACCGCCAGGTCGACGGAACCGTCGGTCAGCGGCAACTCGGCGGCGTCGCCCTGCAGGAGATGGGCGTCGGGAACCCGCTCCCTGGCGACCGACAGTAGCCCTCGACTCGCGTCGACGCCGACGACCCTGTCGGCGTGTTCGGTAAGCAGTTCGGCGTGCCGCCCGTTCCCGCAGCCGACGTCGAGGGCCGTCCTCGCCCGTCGACCCTCGCAGAACTCGACGACCTCCGGCCAGGCGTACTCCCGCGTCGTCGCGAAGTGCTCGGCGATGCGCTCGTACGTCGCGCGCACGTCCCGCCGGTCCGGGTCGGCCATGCGGGTTCTGCAGGCGGTGTGACCATGAACGCGGCGGTACGGTCCAGGAATCTCGGCGGCTTCCACCGCCCGGACAGCCGTCTCACCCAAGCAGCGTCAGGACGGCGTAGGTGATCGCCAGCATGACCGTGGCGTGCTTGACGCCGTCCTTGATGGAGCCGCCGCCCATCATGCCACCGACGAGCCCGGAGAGCGTCGACTGGATGAGGGCGGTGTGGAAGAACGCCCGCCGGTAGGCGTCCTCGTCGCCGCCGGAGAAGCTCCCGAGGATGCTCGGCCCGTTCTGGACGCTGATGCCGCTGGTGTCGGGCAGGTTCGGGATGAGCACGTAGTCCAGCGCCGCGATGACGATGAGGAAGACGACGAAGGAGACGTAGATGACGACCAGGTAGGTGAGCATCTCCTGGCGGCGCTGCCGGCGGAGCCGGCGGTCGGCGCGGGCCTGCTCGGCGGCGATGCGGAGCACCGGGCCGATCTCGTTGGACGCCCGCATCGCGTTCGTGATCAGCGTCACGACGCGGGTGATCGACGGCGTCCGGACGCGGCGTTCGAAGCGGTCCAGCGCCTGCGCGACGGTCGCGCCCCACTGGACGTCCCGCCAGATGCGCTCGACCTCCTGGTCGAGGGCGCCGATGTCGCTGCCGCGGACCCGTTCGAACGACGAGACCACGGCGATGCCGGCCTCGTTGAGGCTGGCCAGCCGCTCGAGGAGGTCCGGGATGGACTCCTCGAGGCGCCGCGAGCGCCGCTTGTTCACCTCGTAGAACGCCGCGAAGGTGCCCATCACGAAGAGGACTGCCTGGACGACGATATCGTCGAGGACCTCGACGGCGAGGCTCCCGGCGACGAACGCCGCCGGGAGTCGGTAGGCGGTGACGGCCACGGCGATCGGGACCGTCACGTAGAGGACGAGCATCGGCCGATCGATGGCCGATTTGACCGGGGAGGCGACCGTCCCTGCGAGCGACCGGACACGCTCGTAGGCGCGGAGCCGGTCGTGGTTGGCCCGCGATCCCTGGCGGGTGTAGCCGCCGTCGGTCCGGGACGGTCCGCGGGTGCCTCTGACGGTCGAGTCCTCGAGGACGGTGCGGTCGTCGTCGCGGGTCGCACGAAGCGGTCCGGTAACCTCCGCGAGGTACGCGAGGAACAGCAGGTTCGCCAGCGGCAGGACGACGTAGGCGATGAGCTGGATGAGCAACAGCGTGTCGCCGGCGGTCAGCCCGATGATGAGCAGGATGGTGACGAGGAAGAGTATCCCGGCGACGACGACGGTGACGTACACCTCGGCGGTGGTCGCCAGCAGTTCGAGGATCTCCTCCTGCTGCTCCTCGGCCTCCTCGCGGTAGCGCTCGTACTGCTCGTGGAGGAACGCCGAGAGGTTCCGTCCGCTCTGGAGGACGCTCGCGAGGTTCTCGGTAAACTTCTCGAACTGCTCGGAGGGTGTCCGCTTCGAGAGGTCCTGGACCGCCGTCACGAGGTCGACGCCGAAGAGGTCGATGTTGCGCACCGCGACGCCGAACTCGGTGGCCCCCTCGCCGAAGATCCCCTGGTTCCGGGAGAGCGCCCGCAGCACGTCCGGGAACGCCATCCCGCCGCGGGTGAGCGCGTAGACGAACGCCACCATCTGGGGCATGCCGGCGTCGATCTGGCGCCGTCGGGTGTCGGCCCGCAGCGACGGGACCTTCCAGCGGACGAGGTACGTGCCGACGGCGCCGAAGACGGCCGCGGTCGCGCTGGCGGCGAGCAACCACAGGAAGACGATGCCGTCGAAGTCGGCGACGCGCGCGAGGAGCGGCCCGAGCCACGAGACGTCCGGCGCGTTGGTGAAGATGCCGGGAGAGGGGAGCGAGGGTCGCGATTCGATGCCGAGCGACCGTCCGAGGACGAGGAGTCCGATCCCGACGTAGACGCCGAGAATCGCGCCGGCGGTCCCCAGCCCGAGGACGTAGAGGTAGGTCTTCGTGACGTACTCGCGGTAGGGCGTTCCGATGGCGGCCGTCCGGAGGAGCCGTTCGCGTTTCGGTGCCGGCTGGACGCGTTCGCCGCGGAACAGCCAGAAGGCCAGCCGCGACAGCATCGCGTCGATCCAGTCGCTGTAGGCCGCCAGGAGGAACGTCCAGCCGACGAGCAGGACCGCCAGCAGCGGGACGTAGCGCCACATCTACGGGCTCGGCGCCTCGCGGCCGTCGGCGTCGAGGTCGACGTCCTCGATCTGTGCGATCACCTGGTCGGGGACGGCGTAGTAGCGGTTCACCATCGCGGTGAACTGCTGGTACTGGGTGATGTCCCGGTCCCAGAGGTACTTGAGGAACCGCTGGCGGTGCCGGAGCTCCTGCAGCAGCGTCGACTGCGACCAGCCGCGCTCCTCGCGGATCTCCTCGAGGAGCTTCTTGTTCCCCTCGCTGAACGTGTCGGCGCCGGAGTCCCACCTGTAGGCGGAGGTGTAGTCGAGTTCGCCGGTCCGCTGGTCGATGCCCTCGATCTCGGCGATGGCGTCGGCCCGCCGGACCCGCTCGCCGCCGAACCGCGCCAGCGTCTGCACGCAGAGGACGTCCAGCGACTGGACCATCGGCCGCGGGACGTTGATGGGCTCGTTCTCTAAGCGGTTGATGACGGTCTGCACCGAGTCGGCGTGCATCGTCGACAGCGTCGTGTGGCCGGTATTCATCGCCTGGAACAGCGTCATCGCCTCCTCGCCGCGGACCTCGCCGACGAGGATGTACTCGGGGCGGTGCCGGAGCGCCGACCGCAGCAGGTCGTACATCGTGACGTTCGACCCCTCGTCGAGGCGCTCGCGGGTGACGCAGGACAGCCAGTTGTCGTGGTGTAACGCCAGCTCGCGGGTGTCCTCGATGGTGATGAGCTTCGACCGCGGCGGGATAAACATCGAGATGGCGTTCATCGACGTCGTCTTCCCCGAGGCCGTCCCGCCCGCGAAGATGATGTTGCGGTTGTGCTCGATGGCCAGCCAGAGGTAGGCCATCTGTTGGAGCGAGTAGGTGCCGAACTCCAGGAGGTCGATGGGCGTCAGCGGCTCGTCGGAGTACTTCCGGATGGTGAACGCCGACCCGCGGGGGGTCACCTCCTCCCCGAGGGCGAGTTCGGCCCGCGAGCCGTCCTGGAGCGTCGTCTCGACGACCGGGTTCCCAACGGAGATGTGCCGGCCGGCCTGCTGGGCCATCCGGACGATGTAGCTGTCCAGCTCCTCCTCGTGGAAGGAGACGTTCGTCTCGATGTCCTGGTACCCGTCGTGGTAGGCGTACAGTGGGATCTCGTAGCCGTCGCAGGAGACGTCCTCGATGTTCGGGTCGTGCATCAGGGGGTCGAGCCGGCCGAACCCCTGGAAGCGACGGTAGAGGTAGTAGTACAGCCGGTAGAATCCCGCGACGTCGACGTCGACGGCGTACTTCTCCAGGCGGCTCCGCAGCTCGCTGCGCAGCATGTCCTCGGGGGTCCCCTCCTCGGTCTTGTAGAGCAGCGGCGTCCTGACGTCGTCGTACAGCGTCTCGAGGAGGTCCGACTCGAAGCGGTCCAGTTCGGGCTCGACGACCCGGTAGAGGTGCTTGTTGTCGTCGTCGCTGTAGGTGACGACGGCGTACGAGAAGGGGGCGTTGAGCCAGTAGCGTTCGATCTCCCGGTCGTCGAACGAGCGGTCCTCGACGACCAGCCCGTGCTCGCCGGGGCGGAACGGCTCCCCGGGGACCCGGGAGCCGCGGAGCATCTCGATCGTGCGGACGAGCTGTTCGCGGACGCCGTCCACCGTGCCGCCGCGACGGTCACTCGCCATCTGTCACACCTTCCCCCAACACTTTCCAGTTACGTGTGCGGCCCTCCCAGATAAATAGCGCGGCTGGCTCAGTCGCTAACGTCGTCCTCGACGGGGCTGTTCGGCCCCTCTGGGACGGCGCCCGTCGCGTCGGCGACGTCGTCGGTCCGCTCGACGAGGAGCAACAGCCCGCCGAGGACGAGCATGAACAGGACGCCGACGGGGACCGTGAACCCGACGAGGCCGGCGTGCAGGAAGTAGGTCGCGGCGGCCAGCGGCGCGGCGGCGGCGACCAGGAGTCCGCCCATCAGCCGCACCGGGTCGATCGGCGAGCGCGCCTCGAGGTCCTCGTCGAGGCGGTAGTAGGCGACGCTGAGTGCGAGCGCCAGCGTCACGATGGCCATGCCGAGCAGCCAGAGCCGGTAGCCGAAGACGACCGACGTGTTGTCGGCGAAGCCGGCCGCCTCGTGGACGAACACGGTCGTGTCCAGGAGGTTCGAGAGCCCCGAACCCGGGGCGAACTGGAAGTAGACGTAGAGGAAGTGGACGCGGATCAGGCGTATCCCCTGGCCGCTGCCGTAGGAGATGCTCCAGGGCAGCAGCGCACACAGCCACGCGGACAGCACCGCGAGTTCACCGGCGTACTCCGAGCGGACCCACATACAGCGTCGGGGACTCCCCAGGCGGTAAAAGATATCGCCGGGCTCACGCCGATAGTCGTGGCACGGCTCCGACGAGCCGGCCGCGTCTGACGGGGGCGTTACGTTCATGCCCACGGATACCGTACGACCCTCCACTAAGGGATGCGGCGTGACTACTTCACTCTGACCGTCGACGGTGTCGCCGGGGCCGGAGCCGAGCGACCGGTCGTCACCATCGCCTACGAGGGGCCCACCGACCAGCTGGAGACCCAGCTCAGCAAGGGCGACTCGATCCTCGACGACGAGGAGATCGACGTCGCCTACCGGCTCCAGGACGCCCTGGAGGACGACGACCCGACCGGCGTGGTGGCGATCGCCGACCGCGTCACCGGCGAGTACGCCTTCGAGCTCAACGCCGACGCCGACGACGTCTTCGCGTTCATCGACGCCGCCCGCGAGTTCGGAGACACGAGCGACTCCGAGGACCGTTACCGAATCGTCGTGGAGGCCGACGGCGACCGTCTCGCGACCTACGACAAGTCGACGCTGCTCGTCTACGACGCCGAGGGGGAGCTCCTCCGCAGCCGGAGCCTCATCCCCAGCGGCGTCGAGATCTGAGGCCGGCCTCGCTTCTGGCCGCTACAGTCGTTCTCTGTGTTCCTCGACCAGTCGCTCGGCCTGCTCGCGGTTCTGCGTCGCCTTCCAGCGCACCCGCTCGCCGTCGCCGTAGGCGAGCGCCTCCTTGAGACTGTCCCGGAGCGGGCCGTGCTCGACCGCGAGGACGGTCCCGTCGGCGTCCCCGAGCTCGTAGATACCGTACCGGTCCGGGGCCTTGCCGACGGTCGCTCGCTCGAGCGGTTCCCAGGCCTTCTTCAGTGGCATCACTCGGTTCCGGTCCTCTCGCCCTCGGCGTCCCCGCCGTTTTCGGGGGCGACGATCTCGTAGGAGGACTCACCGCGGCCGTCCTCCGCGAAGACGAACACGCGCCCGCGGGCGGCCTCGGGGTCGGCCGTCACCTCGATCCGGTAGCCGTGGTTCGTCGCGTCGACGCCGGGGAACAGCGACGTCTCCTCGTCCCGCTCGAGGAGGACCCGGCCGACGCCCGTCGTCTCGAGGATCTCGTCGTGGGTGTCCCGGTCGTTCACGTAGACCATCACGCCCTCGCGCTCGTCCGGCGACGTGACGAGGACGTGGACGTCCTTGCCGGGCCCGCAGACGACCGACCCCTCGCGGACGGCCGGCACGCCGTGGTAGAACACCGACCGGCCGTCCAGGTACTCCACCTCGATCCCCTCCGGTTCCAGCGAGATCTGGAGCGTCTCCGGAGCGACGTCGCTTCGGTAGCTCATTGCCGGCCGTTGGACGGGTACGGTCAAAAGGGAGGCGATTGGCACGCGACCCCCGGAAGCGATTTATTTCGTCGCACACGTCCCGAACCGACTGATATCGGTCCTCGAAACGGGACAGAACGCTTACTCGTCGACAGACCTGGAATCGGTATGGAGATCATCGACGGGAACAAGACGGTCTGCAGTCGCTGCGACGCGGTCGTCCCGCTCGCCGACGCCGTGGTGCTCGAACGCCAGAACAACAAGGACATGGAGAAACCGCTCTGCGAGGGTTGTCTCGAGATCGTCGGGGTGCCGAAGGGCTACGAGGTCGAACGCGACGTGACGTACCTGGAGCGCTGACCCCAGTCTAACCGCGACTCTCCCGGCGAGGCGCCGATTTCGAAAGCTCTTCTCCGCGTGCGAGCGACCCGTCGAACGTGCCGAACCTCTCCGCACACCACGTCGGACTGACCGTGACCGACCTCGAGCGGTCGGTCGAGTTCTACCGCGACGGCCTCGGACTGGACGTCCGCGACCGGTTCGAGGTCGCCGGCGACGCGTTCGCGACGGCGGTCGATGTCCCGGGGGCGTCCGGGTCGTTCGCCCACCTCGACGCCGACGGCGTCCGCGTCGAACTCGTCGAGTACGAACCCGCTGGCGACGACCACACCGGCGCCGAACTGAATCAGCCGGGCGCCGCCCACCTCGGACTGGCCGTCGACGACGTGGACGCGTTCGTCGACGACCTGCCGGCGGCCGTCGAGCGCGTGAGCGAGCCGCAGACCACCGCCAGCGGCACGCGCCTCGTGTTCATACGGGACCCGGACGGACACCTGGTCGAACTGCTGGAAGCCTGATCGGGGATGGAACGCCGGAGCGCTCCGGGTTCGGCCTTGCGCTAACCGCCACCGCTTTGTAGCCGCCACGGCGAGAGAGAGGTGATGAACGGTCGCGCGGCCGCCCCGGCGGCGGGCACGGTGCTGAACGCCCTCGCGAACGGCTACGGGTCGGCGTTCGCCATCGACGCCTACACGGAGGCGACGGTGGAACTCGACGCGTCCGGGCCCGTGACCGGCAAGGTCGCCGGAGCGCCCGACGCCGACACCCGGCTCGTCGAGCGCTGCGTCGAGATGGTCGTCGACCGGTTCGGCGACGGCGAGGGCGGCCACGTCCGCACCGAGAGCGACGTGCCGATGGCCTCCGGACTCAAGTCCTCCAGCGCCGCTGCGAACGCGACAGTGCTTGCGACCCTCGACGCGCTCGACGCGCTCGAGGCGATTGACCGCGAGGACGCCTGTCGCCTCGGCGTCGAGGCAGCCCGCGACGCCGGCGTGACCGTGACCGGCGCCTTCGACGACGCCTCCGCTTCCATGCTCGGCGGCGTCACCGTCACCGACAACGCCGAGGACGAACTGCTCCGCCGGGACGAACCCGACTGGGACGTCCTCGTCTACACGCCCGAGGAGCGATCGTTCTCGGCGGACGCCGACGTCTCGCGCTGCGAGCGCGTCGCGCCGACCGCCGACGTGGTCCGGGACCTGGCGCTGGACGGCGACTACGAGCGGGCGATGGGCGTCAACGGCTTCGCGTTCTGCGCGGCGCTCGGGTTCCCGAGCGAGCCCGTCGTCGAGGCGATGCCCGACTGCGCGGCGTCGCTGTCCGGGACGGGACCGAGCTACACCGCCGTCGGCGACCGCGCGGCGCTGGAGGAACTCGAGGGCACCTGGAGCGAACGAGAGGGACACACATGGCTCACGACGACACAACAGACCGGAGCGACGACGAGATGAACGACCAACCAGAGCGAGGCGACCCGGCAGAGATGGATCTCGACGAACTCCGCGAGGAGATCCAGACCATCGACCGCGAGATCGTCGAGCTCATCGCCCAGCGGACCTACGTCGCCGAGGGCATCGCGGCCGTCAAGCGCGAGAAGGGGCTGCCGACGACCGACGAGTCCCAGGAGGAGGCCGTCATGGAGCGCGCCGGCGACAACGCCGAGCAGTTCGACGTCGACGCGAACCTCGTGAAGGCCATCTTCCGGCTGCTCATCGAGCTGAACAAGGTCGAGCAGCGGGAGACACGGTAGGCGGAGACCGCCCGATACAGAATATCAGAGGGACGGAAGGAGCCCACTCACATTTGACGTACTATTCGGTCGTGACCGATATTCGGTACGGAGAGTGGTACAGTTCGAATCCGGCCCATCCGATAACGACGGCGATTGCGCCGAACAGACAGACGACGCTTATCGGAGTGACCCAGACCGGGAGCATGTACAGTGCGCCGTTGATGAGCAGGGGTGGGAACAGATCGACCACCGCCCGCGTGATACTCGTTCCGCCCTCACTGCTGGTCTGTCCTCCCCCCTCACTTCGTGACACCAGCTCGTTCGACTGCGCGGATTCCCCATCTTTGCTCTCGGGTTGTGTCGTCAGCCGTTCCGCCTCGTACGGGCCGGCGTAATCCATCGACCACACGATCTCCCCCTGACGGTCTACTTCGAGTACCCGTCCGCCGTTCGTATCAGTAATCAGTGTATTGCCATTCGGGAGCCGATCTGCGTCGCGCGCCCACTGTAACCGGTCGTCGCTCCACTCCCACGATCGGGTCCACGACTCTCCCTCGCGTTGATACTCGACGATACGGCTGTTTTCGGAGTCGGCGACGAGTACCGCTGGTCCCCCACGACTGGCGTCGATGTAGTCGGGATTGTGCTGTTCGTAGAGGGTGTCGTGGTCGTCGTCCTCGCCCAACGTCCAGGAGTCGTTCATACCGGTCGAGCGGTTCACGAACACTACCTGGTCCTGGTTGCGGAGACTCACCATGATCCGGCTATCGTTCAGCACCTCGACGTCGTTGAGGTGCGTCCAGTCGTCGGGGAATATCCCGCCGCTCGTGACAGGGAGATCCGACTGGGGGTCCCAGGTCCACGTGATGATGCCGGTCTCGGTGTTCACGATAGAGACGCGGTCGGGCTCTCCGATCTCCGCGATCGCGACCCGGTTCTCGTCGATGCGGTCGAAGTCGTGGGCGGCCGTGGAGCCTCGCTTCGGTCGGATTCGACTGTAGAGCTGCGTGGTTTCGCCCGTTTCCACGTCCAACCGTTCGATGACAGTTCGATAGCAGTCCCCGTTCCCGGCTGTCCCGCCAGCACACTGACTCGCGGGGATGATCTCGTGGGCGATGTACTCGACGGTGGAGGGTTGCCCTGTAACTTGATCGACGTCGTGATACGCGTCGTACGTGGTGTTGTAGTACTGTAGTGTCCCATCGGGTGCGACCGAGGCGACGGACCCACCCCCGTGGCTGTCTGCCACGATGACGGTCGTAGCGTTTCGTTCCGGTGCGACCTGCTCCCCGACGCTCGAATCGTACGTGTACGAATCGGCCGCAGTGAGATACGAGTAGGGGAACGGCAGCAGGAGGACGACGAGTAACACCACGAAGAACACGCGAAACCATCGGTGGTCGATATTCATTGTTGATAAGAGAGGTGCTACCGGGGAGAATACCGACTTGGGGCCGTCCGATCCGGTGCAGCCGGTGAATCTACTATCGGTCCAATCAGGGCTAGGTGCATATAGATTATACTTCAACAGGCTCTAATTAATTATTCGGTATATAGAAACAGTATGATATTTTCAGTTAGCTGATATTCCTCATCTGAGACGGTACGGGACTAGTTAGGCCCATATGCGAGTTCCCTGCACCAGCAGATCCCAGGGACTGAGGTTCGGAGAGAGCCGATTCTGCCGATCGCTGTACCGGTAGAACGTACAGATGAACCCCACCTACACGACGATATTCGGGGCAGTTTCCCGATCCGCTAACGCCGACGGCCGTCGTCCGGGGCCGACTGTCGGCCCTACTCGCCGGCGGCGACCTCGACGCTGCCGCGCATCGCCTCGGGGTGGTACTCGCAGAAGTACTCCGCGAACTCCTCGCTGGCCGTGACCTCCATGGAGACGGTCTCGCCCTCCGACTCCGAGGACTCGGAGGCCGCCACCTCCTCACCGTTCTCGTCGACGAAGATGAGCTCGTGCTCCGCGCCGTCGAGGTTCTCCCAGACGATCTCGTAGGTCTCGCCCGCCTGGAGCTGGAGCGGCGGGTTCGTCTCGCCGGCGATGGACTCCGGTTCCTCGCCGACCCAGCCCTGGCTCTCGCCGCCGAGGCGGATCGTCGATCCTGCGTCGATACCCCCGCCCGTACCGCCGTTCGTCTCGTTCCCCGACGTCCCGTTCGTCCCATTTCCGGTCGTCTCGTTCCCCGACGTCCCGTTCGGCTCGTCACCCGACGTGCCGTTCTGGCCGTCGTCGCCGGAGTCCGAGAGCGGATTCCCACAGCCGGCCAGCGACGCCAGGCCGGCCGCACAGGCTGTCAGGACTGTTCGCCGTCGACGGGATGGTCCGTCGCTCATACGTCCGGGTTCGTTCACTTCATTGACAGTATTTTCGGTCGGCGCGATTACTCGCCGGCCGGCCAGCGTGGGTACCCGGGTCGGTCCGCCGGCAGACCAGTTAACAGGCTTCGATGTGTGCGTCTCGATATGGAGCTGTCATCCGACCAACAGACCGAAGCGACCGAGCCGGTGATGCGCGTCCTCTACCAGGCGGGCGTCGCGCTCTCGCCGGACAGCATCGTCGCCAACCTCGACGCCTACGCCGACGAGTCCCACGGCTCGACCGCCGTGAACGAGGCGCTGTCGGGACTGGAGGACGCGGGCCTCGTCAGGCAACTGGACCGCGAGGGCGAGTACTACGAGGTGTCCGACCGCGGTTCGGACTACGTCGAGACGGAGATCGACCAGGAGGCCTTCGGCTTCTCCGGGTGAGGCGCCGCGGACTCGCGGTCACTCGCCGTACGTCTCCGCGAGCCCGTCCAGCGCCTCGTGGTCCTCTGTCGTGTGCGGCGCGGTGAGCGGCGAGACGCTGACACGGCCCTCGACGACGGCCCGGCGGTCGCTGCCGAGCGGGTCGGAGATGTCGCCCTCGGCCATCTGCTGCCAGATGCCGTCGCGGATGCGGATGGTGTCGCCCTCGCGTTCGGCGTCCATCTCGTAGACGTGCGAGGGGCGGGTGATCTCCATCTCGGCGTGGCCCGACTCCGGCGGCAGCGGCGCGTTGACGTTCAGGTAGTCGACGCCCTCGAAGACGTCGACGCCGGGACCGTGTTCGACGAGGTACCGGACCGCGCGGGCGGCCTCGGCGAAGTCGTCGCGATCGGGCTCGAGCTCCTCGTAGGTGACGTCGCCGACCGGGAAGTAGACGGAGGCGGCGATGGCCGGGACGCCGAAGAAGGCGGCCTCCACGGCGGCGGAGACGGTCCCGGAGCGCCCCAGGACGTACTCGCCGAGGTTGGCGCCCTCGTTGCAGCCGGCGACGACGAGGTCCGGGTCGAAGTCGAGGGCGCCGACGGCGGCGACGACGCAGTCGGTCGGCGTGCCGTCGACCGCGTAGCCGAGTTCGTGGTCGTGGAGTTCGACGTTGTGCGAGAGCTGCCGTCCGACGGCGCTCTGGTCGTCGGCCGGCGCCACCACCGTCACGTCGGCGACCGGCTCGAGGGCCTCGTACAGCGCCCGGATCCCGACGGCCTCGATGCCGTCGTCGTTCGTCAGCAGGATGTCCATACCCGGCCTGCGTCGGCCCGTCGCAAAAGCGCGTCGGGAGGTGGGCCGCTCGGCGGTCGACAGTCGGTGCCGCGTTCAGGCCAGCCGGTCGACGACGGTCTCGGCGTCGACGACCAGGTTGTACGCCTCCTCGTCGTCGTTCCACAGCGCGAGGACGTTCTCGAAGCGCAGGAGCGCGCCGTAGGGCGCCCGCTGGAGGTCCTCGTTGAGCGCCGACTCCCGGGTCAACACGGCGTAGTGGTCGACCTGCTCGGAGCCGTCGCTGACCTTGAACAGCGGGTTCCCCTCGTCGGCGAGGTTCGGCGAGAGCTTCAGCGCGTCGAGGTCGATCCGGTCGGTGACGTGCCGCTCCATCTCGGCCATCTTCGCCACCTCGTCGGGGTCGGGCTCGTACTCGACGGCCCGGCGGCCGTCGGTCCGCAGCAGGAGGTAGGCGAACTGCACGTCGACGTTGACGTAGGTGCCGTCGCCGGCGGCGGCCTCGTCGAGGCGCCGCTGGAAGGACGGTACCTCGAGGTCGCGCTCCCGCCGGAACGTCCAGCCGTAGTCGTCCGGCGTCTCGCTCGGCCAAAGCCGGAGCGTCGGGGCGTAGACCGTAGCAGCCCGTCGACGGTCGACGAGGTCGCGTTCGATCTCCCGCAGGCGGGTCGCGGTCCGCTCCTCGGCTGGCGACAGCGCGACGATCGTCCCGTCGTCGGCCAGCGCGTCGAGGTACCGCTCGACGGCGTCGGCGGGCGCCTCGAGTTCCGAGAGGACGTTGCCGAACACCACGAGGTCGTACTCCGTCTCGGGGTCGAACGCCTCGGCGGTCTCCCGGTGGACCGTCTCGTCGAAGCCCGGCCGGGTCGCCGCGAGCATCTCCTCGAGGACGTCGGCGGCCTCGCTCGGCTCGACGGCGTCGTAGTCGACGAGCGCGTCGTCGGGCAGGAAGTCGTGGAGACCGAGCGCGGGGCCGCCCGTCCCGGCGCCGACGTCGAGGACGCGGAGCTTCCGGGCGAGCAGGCCGTCGCGGGCGAGGTCGTCGAGGAGGTACTGGATCGCCGCGTAGTAGTCCGGGAGGTGGTAGATGGCGTAGGCCAGCGCCGTGTCGGCGTCGTACGTGACGGCCGCGTCGGCGAAGTACGCCTCCTTCATGCGGTCGATGCGCTCGCGGAGGTCGTCGCCGCTGTCGCCGTCGGGCCAGCCGGGACCGTACCGTTCGACGAGCAGGTCCTCCAGCCGGCGGGCGTGCTCCTCCGGGAAGCGTTCGACGCCGGCGAACGTCGACGAGACCGGTCCCTCCTCGACGGGGACGAAGGTGCCGTCCTCGCGCTCGCGGAGGCCGAGTTCGAAGACGTGCTCGCGGAGGGTCTGCCGGACGACCGCCGGGTGGGGCTGGCCGTCGACGTACTCGTAGATCTCCTCGGGGTCGATCGGGCGGACGTTCCGGAGGTACCGCGCGTTGTCGAGGATGGCGTCGGTGTCGGTCATCGGCCGGCGTCCTCGTAGAGGTCGACGAACGCCTCGCGGTCCGCGTCGGCGAGCGTCCGGGCGGCCTCGGCGACCGCCTCGCTGCCGTCGTACCGGTCCTGGATGTCGGCGTAGACCTCGGGGGTGCCGTCGACGACCTGTGCGACGAGGTCGCCGAGCGGCGCCGACAGCGTCGTGTGGAACCGCGGGTCGACGTCGTCGCCCGCGAGCGCGTACGCCAGCACGGCGGTGTGGGCCTTCGCCTGGACGGTCTCCATCGCCCGGTCGTGTTCCGCGGGCGTCGTCTCGAAGACCTCGTTGCCGGCCGCCGACAGCGTCTCGCGGATGGACGCCACCACGGGACCGTCCTCGTCGACGACGACTGGGACGTTCCCCGGGGCGTTCGACGCCGAGAACAGCGGGTGGAAGCTCGCTCGCTCCCGACCCTCGGCGTGTTCGCGCAACGCGGCGACGGAGTCGCGCATCTCCCCGGAGACGTCGACGACCGCCTCGGTCGCCCGGTCGGCGTGCTCGGCGACGGCACCGGGGATAGTATTCATCGGCACCGCGAGACAGACCGCGTCGAACCGCTCGTCCCCGTCCAGCGGCACCGCACGGGATGGTGTGGTCTCGGCGAGTGCGTCGGCGGCCGCTTCGGCGACGGCCCGGTCGCGGTCGGCGAAGGCGACCTCGTCGGCGCCGCTGGACCGGGCGAACCACCGCCCCATCTCACCCGCGCCGACGACCAGCAGTTGCATGGCCCCGGATTGCCCCGCGTCGCTCAAAAGGCGTTCGTTCCGGGGAGGCGGGGAGACCGCTGCTGACCGAATCCATCCGGCGAGCTATCACGTCGCGATGTGCCGGATTCCGAATGCCCGTTCGCGGACAGGTCTATCTGTCGAGCGGTACAACGACGAAGCATGTCGGAGATTCCAGGCGAATACCAGGACCTGTTCGAGAAGGAGACGTTCGCCCACGTGGTGACGATGAGTCCGGAGGACAAGCCCCACTCGACGCCGGTGTGGGTCGACTACGACGCCGACGACGACCGGATCCTCGTCAACACCGAACGGCACCGCCGGAAGGCCCAGAACGTGGAGCGCGACCCGACCGTGGCCGTCAGCATGACCGACCCGGAGAACCCCTACCGGTTCCTGTCGGTGACCGGCGAGGTCGACGAGGTCACCACCGAGGGCGCCCGCGAGCACATCGACGAACTCGCCCGGCGGTACATGGGCGAGGACGAGTACCCCCAGCCGATCGAGTCCGAACGGATCATCCTGCGCATCCGCCCCGACGAGGTCCTGACGGGCGGGTAGTCCTCGAGATTCGCCGGAGACGAGTCGGCAGTCGAACGATCACGATCCTTCTACCGACCACGTGCGGCCGCGACCGGACCTCACGCCCGGCCGTATATATACCACCGTCAGTTCAGCCGCTGTGTCGCACCTCAGCAATAATAAGGCGGACGACGACTCTGAGCCAGCAGTCATGTCCTCGTTTCACATATCGAAGAGCGCTCCGGCGGCGCTACGCGCCGTCTCTCCAGCGGCGGGAGATCCTATAAGGAAAGCCGAAGCAGCACGGGTCAAGTGTAATGTCTACGCAAACAAACTCAAGTGGTAACTTCGAATAGCATGGACGACGAACCGGACAGGGAGGGGGCGACGGCGCCCGACGGCGGTGCGGTGAGCGGTGATCGCGACGCCTCGGACGACGAGGTCGAAGAGCTAGCGCTTTCGGACGACGACCGTCCCGACGGCGTCGAGGTGGTCGACGGACCGACTCCGGCCGCACAGCAGACCGGCGACGACCGGAGCCTGGTCTCGGACCACCCGATCAAGGGCGAGATTCTCCGGGAGGTCGACGAGCACTTCGAGGAGGCCAGCCTCGACCGGTCGTTCGCCGACCGGCCGGACCCGGAGTTCATCAAGTCGCAGTTCTTCGACTTCTCCTACCTCGACAACCACGAGGAGGTCGAGCGGCTGTGGGTGAACAAGCCGTACGCGTACGTGTCGATCCTGCGCCGCGACGGCGAGGAGAAGCTCCGCTACCACGTCCACGAGCCCCACCTCACGGAGTTCGAGGAGTACGTCCGCGAGGACCTCGTGAAGATCCTGCGGAACAGCCTGATGTACCAGGACCTCGAGGACGAGGACGACCGCGAGGTCATCTTCGAGCAGAAGGCCAAGGAGATCATCTCCGACCACGCCGCGGCGACCATCGATGACGGCTCGCTGCTGAAGCTGAAGTACTACCTCCTGCGGGACTTCGTCCACCTCGGGCCCATCGACCCCATCATGCGGGACCCGAACATCGAGGACATCTCCTGTGACGGGATCGACATCCCCGTCTACGTCTACCACTTCGAGCACCGCGACCTCCCCTCGAACATCACCTTCGACAAGCAGCGGCTCTCCTCCTTTGCGCTCCGGCTCGCCCAGCGCGCCGGCGAGCAGGTCTCCGTCTCCGAGCCGCTGATGGACGGGACGCTCCCGGACGGCTCACGGGTGCAGCTGACCTTCGGCTCCGACGTCGCGACGCGCGGGTCGAACTTCACCATCCGGAAGTTCGCGAACATCCCGTTCACGCCGGTCGACCTCATCGAGCGCGGCACGTTCAGCGTCGAGCAGATGGCGTACTTCTGGCTGGCCATCGAGAACAACCGCTCGCTCATCTTCGCCGGCGGCACCGGCTCCGGGAAGACGACGTCGATGAACGCGGTTTCGATGTTCATCCCGGAGGACGCGAAGGTCGTCTCCATCGAGGACACCCGCGAGATCACGCTCCCGCACGACAACTGGATCCAGTCGCTCACGCGGGAGTCGATCACCTCCGAGGGTCGCGGCCAAGTCTCGATGTACGAGCTCCTGCAGGCCGCCCTCCGGCAGCGCCCCGAGTACCTCCTCGTCGGCGAGGTCCGGACCGAGCAGAACGTCGCGTTCACGTTCTTCCAGGCCATCGGGACGGGCCACACCGCCTACACGACCATCCACGCCGAGAGCGTCGAGGGCGTCCTCAACCGCCTGGAGAACAAGCCGCTGAACGTCCCCGCGCAGATGGTCCTCGAACTCGACATCATCTCCATCCAGAAGCAGACGTTCATGGACGGCAACCGCGTCCGGCGGAACGACGGCGTCACGGAGATCCTCCCCGGCGGCGACGCCGACGACTCCGTCCGCGCCATCGACATCTTCGCCCGCGACGCCGAGGCCGACACCATCCAGCGGGTGAACAACTCCCAGGTCCTCCAGGACATCGCCGACGACCGGGGGTGGAGCGGCAAGGAACTCGCCGAGGAGCTGCGGAAGCGCCGCGAGTTCCTCCAGTACCTCGTCGACGAGGACATCTCCGGCTACCACGACGTCACCTCGGCCATCCACATGTTCGGGAACGACCAGGCGGAACTGATGAAGCAGGTCGAATCGGGCACGCTGACCCCCGAGGACCTGGTCCAAGAGGATTGAGATGAGCCAGGCCAACGCCGAGGACACGACGCCGATCCCGGACTACGAGCTCGAACAGTACTTCCCGGAACGGCACGACCTCTCGGAGGACGACGAGGAGCGGCTCCGCGAACAGCACGGCTACGTCAGAACCTGGTTCCTGATGAACCCCGACCGGTTCCGCCAGCTGCAGCGGTGGCTCAACCAGGCGCGGATGGGGTACACCTACGACGTCTACCTCAGCCGCGTGGTCGGGTACACGGTCATGGCCGCGGCCGTCGGGCTGTTCCTCGGCGCGCTGCTCGGCGTCCAGCTGGCGGCCTTCGGCGGCTGGGCGGCCCTGGGCGTCGAGAGTCCGTTCGTGGCCGCGCCGCTGAGCCTGCTGGTCGTCGTCCTGTCGGTGGGGCTGTTCGCCGGCGGCGCCTTCGGGACTGGCTACTACTACCCCCGGATGCAGGTGAGCACGCGCGAGCGGAACATCGACATCCTGCTGCCGCACGCCATCGTCTACATGTACGCGCTGAGCCACGGCGGGATGAACACCTTCGAAGTCATCAAGGAACTCGCCGAGGCCGACGAGGTCTACGGCGAGGTCGCAAACGAGTTCGACATGGTCGTCCGCGACGTCGAGCTGTTCGGCAACGACGTGTTCACGGCCTTGCGGGACGCCCGCAACCTGACGCCCAGCGAGAACCTCGAGCAGTTCATCGACGACATGATCTCGGTGCTGGACTCCGGGTCGGACTTCGCGACGTTCCTCGAGGACGAGGCCGAGACCTACATGGACGAGGCCCGCGACGAGCAGGACAGCTTCCTCGGGACGCTGTCGATCCTCTCGGAGATCTTCGTCGTCGCGTTCGTCGCGGCGCCGCTGTTCCTCATCGTCACCCTCCTCGTGATCAGCCTCCTCGGCGGCGAGGCGATGCTGCAGACGTACTTCCTCGTCTACGTCGGCCTGCCGCTGGGCATGGTCGGCTTCCTCGTGGCCGTCGACATCCTCTCGAAGCCCTACGCCGAGCACACCGACCAGCTCGAGATCGACGACCCCCACGTCCGCACCGAATGGAGCTCGAAGGTGACCGAGCACCCCGCCTACGAGCAGTACGAGGAGCAGAAGGACCAGCAGGCCCGCCAGGAGATGCTGGAGAAGCCGATCCGGTACCTCCGCGAGCAGAACCCCCTCGTCTCCCTGGCGCTGACGGTCCCGGCCGCGCTGCTGTTCGCCGTCGTCATGGTCGTCACGGGCGCGGTCCCGCGGTCGCTCGGCGGGATGCTCGAGACGCCCATCTGGTCGACCATCGGGGTGTTCGTGATCCCGTTCCTCATCGCCAGCGTGCCGCTGACGCTGCTGTACGAGTCCGAGCACCGCCGCGAGAAGCGCATCGCCTCGCGGTTCCCCGACACGCTGAACATCCTCTCCAGCGCCAACCAGATGGGCATCCGGCTCGTCGACGCGCTGAACCTCGTGGCCCGGTGGTCCGACGGCGTCCTCTCCGAGGAGCTGCGGAAGGTCCGCAACGACATCCAGTGGAACCACGACGTCGAGCGGGCGCTCCTGGAGTTCGCCAACCGGCTCCGCGTCCCGCAGGTCACCCGGACGATGAAGCTCATCGCGAAGGGCAACCACTCCTCCAGCGACCTCGCGAAGATCATCTCCATCGCGGCGGAGGACACCCGCAACCGCTACCAGATCGAGCGGAAGCGGCGCAGCGAGATGGGCGCCTACACCGCCATCGTCGTCATCGGCTTCCTGGTGTACCTCGCGGTCATCGTGATGCTGGACGCCAGCTACCTGACGCCCATCAGCCAGCTGTCGACGGAGACCGCCGACAACGTCGCCCAGCAGGCTACCGGTGGCGGTGGCGCAGCCGGCCTGATGGGCGTCGGCAACGTGCCGGTGGACACCTACCGGATGGTGTTCTTCCACTCGGCGCTCATCCAGGGCATCGGCAGCGGGCTGCTGGCGGGCAAGCTCGCCGAGAACGACGTCCTCTCGGGCGTCAAGTACAGCATCGGGCTGGTGGCGATCACCCTCACCGTATTCGCACTCATCTAACAATGAAAATGCAATTCACAAACGACAACAGAGGTGTTTCGGAGGTCATCGGGGCCATCCTGGTGTTCGGACTGCTGATCGCGCTGCTGGCGATCATCCAGACGCAGGCGGTCCCGGCGGCGAACCAGCAGGTGGAGTTCGACCACAACCAGGAGGTACAGGGCGACCTGGCGAAGTTCCACGAGCGAGCGTCACGCGTGTCGCTCACCGGTTCTGGTGAGTCGGTCAGCATCAAGGCAGGTACCGGGTATCCGTCTCGGATGTTGTTCTTCAATCCGCCGCGAGCGACAGGGACGATATCTACTACCGAGCCTCAAAACGCGACTCTGAAGAACGTCGAGGCAGTGGATCCAGAGGTCTTTGATTATCTGAACGGCACTGACGACGTCAACGTCACGAGTCGAGCTTTCGAGTACAGCGTCAATTACAACGAGTTTCAGGAAGCACCGGAGACCCGGTACGAATACGGTATCCTCTACGACGAACACAGAGATACGACCATCGTCAAGAACACGGGGTCAGTGATAGACGATACCGACATCAATCTCGTCTTCATGACTGGCGACTACTCGCGGAGCTCTGGGACTGCACAATCCCTCGACATCCGACCCGTGAGTGCCCCCTCACGGCCGGTGACGGTCACCGGAAAGGATGATGATAACCTCACGC
Organism: Natronomonas salina; assembly: GCF_013391105.1. Lineage (NCBI taxonomy): Archaea > Methanobacteriati > Methanobacteriota > Halobacteria > Halobacteriales > Natronomonadaceae > Natronomonas > Natronomonas salina. The sequence goes on along the minus strand of NZ_CP058335.1, from coordinate 19,851 downwards.
TCGTACTCCCAACCGAGATGTCGGTGGAGAAGTGGAACGAACTCTACGGAGATCAGGACACTGTTCTCGGTATCAGTGAAGGCCCTCGGAACGGTACGGTGAAAATTGACCTGAACGGGGAGAAACGATACACGATGCGGATGGCGGGCCTCGGGCTCGAACAGGGAGTCGAGAAACCTGATGCTCACTACATCGTTCCGGCTGACCCGGGCGTCACTGACGTCGATTCCGGAGGGAGAACGAGTGTTATCTTCGAGGTTCGTGACAAGTACAACAATCCTGTCGCGGGTGAGGAGGTAGAGATAGAGATCGGAGGCGAACAGAAAACTGTGAATACTAGTACTGAGGGGCGTGCAGCGATGTCCGTCTCACCTTCGACGAGTGGAATGGCTAACGCGACCATCGTCAACGATTGTACCAGTGAGGCGCGGTGTAAAGCCCAATTCGACGTGAACGTCATCGCTCCGGGTGGAGTAATCAACCCGAGTGGCGGGGTTCGATTACAGGAAACCACCCTGAATACCAGTTTCTGGGGTGATCTCGCGAACTTCCTTGACCCCGATGATGATACAGGCCACGGGATGACATTCAACTTCTCCGCTCCATCGGAGCTTAATTTCGAGGCTGTGAGAGTGAACTACTACAGTACCGGCAGCAAATCCTCACCACCCGACCGGTGGGAGATGACGGACGGGTCGGAATCTATCACTGGAGAGGTCTCGGGCGGCTTCAATACAGGCGGCCCTCTTAATCCGCAGAACGATATCCACGCTGGGTTCACTACCGGTGGAGATTCCTTCGACGTCGAAGTAGACGACTACGTGGTCATCACCGTCATATTATCGAACGGTGACCAGGCTATCTACTTCGCCTCCCCGAGTAATGATTAGCGAATGATTTTTTCCTAATAGCAATCGTATCGAACGGTCTACCCCATTATCACTCCCTGATACTCGCCGGAATACATAACACCCCACCACCTAACACATGAATCAAGAAATGGACGAGGGAGACGAGAAACCGACGATCCTCGTCGTAGAGGACGAGCGAGCCCTCATCGAACTGTACGTGCGGTGGCTCGAGGGCGACTACGACGTCCGCACGGCGGAGGGCGGCGAGCAAGCGCTCGAGGAACTCGACGAGGACGTCGACGTCGTGCTGCTCGACCGGCTGATGCCGGGGATGAGCGGCGACGAGGTGCTCTCGGAGCTGCGGGAGCGGACCACCGACTGCAAGGTGGCGATGGTCACCGCCGTCGAACCCGACTTCGACGTGATCACCATGGGCTTCGACGACTACCTGACGAAGCCCGTCGAGCGCGACGAACTCCTCGAGACGGTCCAGCGCCTGCTCTCGCGGACGGAGTTCGCCGGCCTCGAACAGGAGCTCTACGCGCTGGCGTCCAAGCAGGCGGCGCTGCGTTCCTCGAAGCCCGAGGAGGAACTCCGGGAGAGCGAGGAGTTCGCGGAGCTGGAGTCCCGCATCGCCGACCTCCGGACGGAACTGGACGCCGCGCTGCCCGGGATGGAGAGCGACGAGTTCGTGGCGATGGTCCGGGACATCGAGGGCGAAGACGAGTTCCCCGACGAGGAGTACCCCGACGGCGCGTCCACGGCGGACCGTCCCGGGGACGGGGGTGGCGGTGAATGAGCTACGGCGTCGACGGACTCGGTGAAGCTACGAGCGTCGAGGACGGGACGAGCCTGCTCGTGACGGGGAACTCGACGCACACCGACCGGCGACTGTTCGACGCGCTGACGCCCGAGGCGGGCGAACGGGTGATCGTCATCACGATGAACCTCGGCGCCGAGCGGGTGGTCGACGAACTCGAGGAGCGCGGCGCCGACCGCGACCAGATCGGCGTCATCGACTGCACGAACCACGACGACGACGTCGACGGCGTCGCCGTCCGACGGCTGAACTCGCCGGGGGACCTGACGGGAATCAGCCTGGAGTTCGCGAAGTTGCTCGACGGCGGCGACGAGTCGGTGCCGGTCCGCGTCGGCTTCTCCTCGGTCTCGACGGCGCTGATGTACGCCGAACTGCGGACGGTGTTCCGGTTCCTCCACGTCTTCACCGCCCGGGTCCGCTCTGGGGACATGTTCGGCGTGTTCACGATGGACCCGGCGATGCACGAGGAGCAGGCGCACAACACCATCCGGGCGGTGTTCGACTGCGAGGCGACCGTCGACGAGGACGGCCTGGAGCTCCGGGGCACCGGCTTCGAATAACGATTTTCGCGTCGCAGAGCTTCGTCGACCAGCCACGGCGAGCGACGGGAGCGGCGCCGGACGGCGGGAACCGTCTCAGAGTTCGATGCGCTCGACGAGGTCGCCGTCGTCGCTGTGGGTGTTGATGGCGACGATGCGGACGTGCTCATCGATACGAGAGCCCTTGAGCTTCGCCTTCAGCAGTTCGTCGACCTGGAACACGCCGGCGGCGTCGACCATCTCGATCTCGACCATGACGGGCGCCGTGTCGCCGGGCTGGAGGGTCACCTTCCGGATCGCCTGACTGGAGATGGTGTTGATGCCGCGGCCGCCCTCCTCGTAGGGGATGCGCGAGCGGCCCCGTTCCATGTCGAGGGCGTCGGCGACGCGGACGATGCCGGCCTCGTTGGTCAGCGGCTCCTCCTCGGTGTGGTGACAGAGGATGGCGTGCAGCACCTCGCCCTTCACGCGGACCGCCTCCCCGACGTCGTAGAACTCCAGTTCCCGGAGGACGCGGTCGAGGACGTCGGCTGCCAGCGGAATCGAGTAGTAGGGGTGGTCGTCGCGGTGGACGACGTGGCCGATGTCGTGCAGCGTCGCCGCGAGCGCGACGATGACGCCCTCGTCGGCCTCCTGGAGCCCCTGGTCGCCGGCGCCGTTGAACTGGACGCCGCCCGCCTTGAGCAGTTCGTACAGGCAGAGCGCGCGGTTCCGGACGATCTCGATGTGCTTGCGTCCGTGGTCGTTGTACCCCTTCCGCATCACGGGGTTGACGTTCTGGGCCTCGAGGTACGCGACGATCTCGGGGTCGTTCTCGACCACCTCGAGGACGGCGTTGAGCCGCTCGTCGGGGAAGTCGTGGTCGTCGTCGGGGTCGTACACCCGGACGCTCCCGTCCGGGTCGGCCTCGTCGAGGTCGTCGCTCATGTGCCGACCGAGGACGGGCGAGCGGAAAAAACGTCGGTCGCTCAGGCCTCGGCGGCGGCCGCCTCGACGTCCTCGTAGTCCGGCTCGACGCCGGGGTCGTCGGCGACCCACGCGTAGGTGACGGTCCCCGAGTCGTCGACGACGAAGACGGCGCGCTTGGCGACGCCCTCGAAGCCGAGGTCCGCGAAGTCCATCGAGACGTCGTAGGCGTCGATGAGCTCCTTGTTGGTGTCGCTGACCAGCGGGAACTCCAGGTCGTTCTGCTCGGCGAACTCCTGCAGCGAGAACGGCGAGTCGACGCTGACGCCGTAGAGGGACGCGCCCTCCTCGGTGAGGTTGTCGAGGCGGTCACGGAACGTGACCATCTCGTGGGTGCAGACGCTCGTGAAGGCGCCGGGGAAGAACGCCAGCACGGCCGGGCCGTCGTCGACGAGGTCATCGAGGCCGACCTCCTCGATGTCGCCGTCGGCGGTGGCCATCGGTGCGGTGAACTCGGGTGCGTCGTCGCCTTCGGATACCATACCCCTGCGTTCGGCCTGCAACCCGTAAACGTTTGACTTCTGCTCGCTGCCCCCGCTCGCCGAACCGGCCACTTGCTATTCGGTTGCATGGAACTTGTTCCGAGGAATCGCCGAAAGGCCTACAAGTCGACCCGCGAACTCGAAGCCATGACAACACTACTGTTCGTCGGTGGGCTCGGGCCCATGGAACTCGGGCTGATCGCGGGCGTCATGATACTGCTGTTCGGCGCAAGCAAGCTCCCGACCCTCGCGCGGTCGATGGGGTCTGCGACCGGCGAGTTCAAGAAGGGCCGCCAGCAGGTCGATGAGGAACTGCAGAGCGTTCAGGAGACGGCGGAGGCGGAAACCGTCGCTGCAGAGCCGGAACCCGACGCCGAACCGACCAACGCCTGAAGAAAACCCGACTGAGCACGAGGAAAAAGCCTATAATCGCTACTCGGTTAATCCCACCCACACGATGATACAAACACTCCCCCTGCAGCTCGGGATTCCCGGCGGTCCGGAGCTGCTCGTTATCCTGTTGATCGCTGTACTGCTGTTCGGCGCGAACAAGATCCCGAAGCTCGCTCGCTCGACCGGCGAGGCGATGGGCGAGTTCCAGAAGGGCCGCGAGGAGGTCGAACAGGAGCTCCAGGAGATGCGCGAGGGCGCCACGCCGGGCGACGACACCGAGACCGGCACCACGACCGACACGGCGGCCGAGACGACGGGGACCGACGTCGGAAATCCCGAGACCACCGCGGCGGAGTCGACCACCACCGAGGGCGGCGACGAGGAGTTCGACATCGCGGACGCGGAGACCGAAGAAGAGACCAACTGAGGTCGCGAGCTTTTCAGTCATTCTTATCGGGCAGGGAGACGCATCTCCGGCAGGGCGTGTGGCCTAGTGGACTACGGCGAGAGGTTCCTAACCTCTAGAGCGCGGGTTCGACTCCCGCCACGCCCGCTGTTCTGTCCGAGCGGCAGCGAGGACGGACAGCTGACCGTAAGGGAATCGAACCCTGCCAGTCGCGCGCAGCGAACGCAGTGAGCGAGCACGTCTGGCTCCGGTTCGACTCCCGCCGCGGCCGTTCCCTCACGCCGTTCGGTCACGGCCGCGGCGACCTTCGCGAACGCTCCGCGTTCCCTCAGTCCCGCCACGCCTGCTCCCCCACGCCGTTCGGTCACCTCCACGGCAACCTTCGCGAACGCTCCGCGTTCCCTCAGTCCCGCCACGCCCGCTGTTCTGTCCCGATACCAACGAGCACGGAACAGAACCCCGATCAGCGCGTCACTCGGCGGACCACCCGCAGACCCGGCACTCGGCGGCGCGCTCCTCGTGGACCGCCTCGCACTCGGGGCAGCGGTACTTCTCGCCGTCCTCGATCCACCCCTCGTCGTCGTCGAGGTCGTGCCGTTCCATGAACTCGTCGACGACCGCCTCGTCGGACTGGTCCTCGTCCAACCGCTCGTCCGCTTCGAGGGGGTCGTCCTCCGACCGACTGCCGTCCGGGTCTTCCGACATCACGTCGCGGTAGGGCTCCGCGGCGGAAAAACTCGGGGCCGTCGGCCGGGAGGGCTTTACCGTCCGGCCACCGAAGGAACCGACATGTCAGGCCCGACGCTCGACGAGTTCGGGGAACTTGACGGCGAGCGCGTCCGCGTGACCGTCCCGAAGCCCCGCGAGGACCAGCGGCTGGTCGGCGTCGTCGAGTGCGACGGCCCGGCGGTGACGCTGGCCGTCGAGGCGGCGAGCGGCGACCACGCGACCGTGGTGCTCCGCGAGCGGGAACGCGACGGCGTCGTCCGGGCTTTCCGCGGTGCGGACGGGGAGACTCTGGTCGGGCGCGTGAAACGCGTCGAGACCGTAGAGAAGTGAGTCGTCAGGCGGTGACGGCGTCGATGCCGTCGTCCTCGTCGGCGGAGCGGATCTTGTAGTTCGACTTGCGAGCGTCCATGAGGTAGACGGACTCCTCGACGACGTCGGCGTCTTCCAGCTTCCCGAGGGCGTGGCGGACCGTCCGCTGCGGGAGGAGCGACTCCTCGGCGAGCTGCGACTGGGTCAGAGGGCCCTCGTACTCGAGCGTCTTGTAGACGAGCTTCGCGCTCGGCGGCAGGGACGCGACTTCCGAGTCGGTGTCGGTCATGTATCGGAAGGTGGGGCGCTTGTCGCTTAACTGTCGGTCGCTCTGGTGCAGGCTGTGCACACTCGCAGAAGCGTCCTCTGGCGATCGACGGATCAGGGGCCTGGCTGGCGGTCCGGCGTCAGCGCCGCGGCGACGTCGGGGAACAGCGCCTCGAGGTCGGGGTCCTCGTCGACGAGCTCGAAGGCGCGGCCGTCCCGGGCGACGACGCCGGCCTCCTCGAGGTGTTCGAGGTGGGCGTACGCCTCGCCGGGCCCGTGGAGGATGTGGATGTACTCGAGGGAGCCGAACAGTTCGGCGCTGACCTCCCAGGGCGTCGCGGGACCGTCCTCCAGGACGCCGAGGACGCGCTCGGTGCGCTCGCGGTGGTGGACGACGATGTCGGCCGCCCGGCCGGCGGGGTCGACGATGGGGCCGCGGTGGCCGGGCCAGGCGCGGGCGTAGTCGCGCTCGACGACGCCGGCGAGGGTCTCGAGGTACTTCGCGAGCGCGCCCTCGACGCGGGTGTCCGCCCCGCCGACGTTCGGCGTGTAGTACGGGAGCAGGGCGTCGCCGCTGAACACCTCCTCGCCGTCCCGGCCGTCGAAGACGTAGCCGGCCAGGCCGGCGGCGTGGCCCGGCATGTGGACGGCCTCCAGTTCGACGCTGCCGAGGTCGAACGTCTCGCCGCCCTCGAAGGTGGTCACCTCGGGCGGGTTGCCGTCCATGCCGGCGGACCCGTCGAGGAACGAGAGGAGCTCCGCCTGCTTCCCGTCGGGCATCCCCCACGACTCGATATATCGGCGGAGGCGGTCCTCGTTCGCCTCGACCGCGTCGGGACGCTGCTCGACGAGCGGCGCGTCGGCCTCGTGGACGAACACCTCGCAGTCGCTCTCGGTCTGGATCTCGCCCGCGAGGCCGACGTGGTCGGCGTGGTGGTGGGTGAGGAAGATCCGCTCGACGTCGGCGAACGCCAGGTCGTACCGTGCGAGGCCGTCCTGTAACTGCTCGCGGGTCGCCGAGTCGGCGACGCCGGTGTCGACCAGCGTCGTGGTCGCGCCGTCCTCGAGGCCGACGACGTAGGCGTTGTTGTTGCCCTCGAAGGCGTGGTTGCCCAGAGTGACGATCCCGAGTTCGAAGTCGAGTTCGGGGTCGGTCATCAACGATCCACCTCCGTCGACCCGCCGGAGACGCCCGGTGCCAGCACCAGTTCGTCGCCCTCCTCGAGGGCCACGTCGCCGCTCTCGTCGAGGACCGGGTCGCCGTTCACCGAGACGGTGACGTTCGGTCGGACCTCGCCGTTCGAGCGGAAGAGCAGCGACCCGACTTTCTCGTGCTCGTCGGCGACGGCCCGCGTCGCCTCGAGGGCGGTCGTCCCGGATTCGATCTCCCGAGAGACCGTCTTCTCCCCGACCGCCTCGCGCAGCGTCCCGTAGAACTCGAACTCGACGCGCATACACGGAATCCGGCGGCCCGACGCGAAAGCCTTTCCCTGCCGGAAGTCGGCGCGGACCGTCGGCGCACACCGTCCGGCCTCAGACGCCGGTCCCGGTTGGCGCCTCGCCCTCGAACCGGGGTTCGGGGTCGAGGCCGAGTTCCTCGAGGGCTTCCTGCATGTGCTCGTCGTCGACGAAGCCGGCGCCGGCCTCGACGCGCTTCTCGTGGGCGAGCGCGAGCACGTCGCCGCGTCGCTCCGCAGGGAAGTCGTACTTCTCGACGACCAACTCGACGACGAGGCCGGCGGGGTCCTGGGTGTACAGCGAGTGGAAGGCTCCGCGGTCGAACTCGTTGAAGTTGTAACCCGCCGCCGATAGGGCGTCCTGGGTGTCCCCGAACTCCTCGGGGGCGATGGAGAAGGCGAGGTGGTGGACGTTGCCGGGGCCGCGGTACGGGCGGACGGGGCGGTCCTCGCCGACGAAGAACGTGAGGATGCGGCCGTCGCCGGTGTCGAAGAACAGGTGGGTCAACTCGGGCGCGTCGAGGTTCGGCTGCTCGAGGACGAGCGGCATGCCGAGCAGGTCGCGGTAGAAGGCGATGGTGCTGGCGGCGTCACCGCCCATGACGGTCATGTGGTCGGTTCCGATCGTGTGGACGGGGCTGTCGGGCCGCTCGGCGGTGACGTCGTGTTCCGGTGTGTGCTCCATACCTCCGTTAGGGGCCCCGCCCTCAAGTAATCGCTCTCACCCCGTCGCCACCTGGTTACACTCGTGTCACCAGCAGCGGCCTCGCTCACCCGAACCGTTTTGGTCCGCCCACCGGAGTTCCGACCGTGACACTTACCACCACGCCCGAGGAGCGCTTCGAGGACGTCCCGGACTACGATTACCCTTACGAGAAGGTCCCCGTCACCGACGACGGCGCGGAGATGGCCTACGTCGACGTTCGGAAGACGACGGAGTCGTCTTCCGCAGCCCATCAGAACGCTTCGCGTTCTGAGGACGTTGAGGGGGACGGCGACGAGACGTTCCTTCTCATGCACGGCGAGCCGACCTGGGGGTTCCTCTACCGGAAGCTGATCCCGACGCTCTCCGAGCACGGCCGCGTCGTCGTGCCGGACTTCCTCGGACTGGGCCGCTCCGACAAGTATACCGACCCCGACGCCTACAGCTTCGACCTCCACTACGAGAGCTTCGAGACACTACTGTTCGACGAACTCGACCTCGAGGACGTCACGCTCGTCTGCCAGGACTGGGGCGGCATCCTCGGACTCGCGCTGGCTGGCCACCACCCCGAGCGGTTCGCCCGCCTCGTCCCGATGAACACCGGCGTCCCGGACGGCACCCAGGAGATGTCCGACGCCTGGCACGACTTCGCGAACTTCGTGAAGACCGTCGACGAGCTCCCCATCGGGATGCTCATCGAGAACGCGACGGCGACGGACCTCGACGACGACGTCGTCGCCGCCTACGAGGCGCCGTTCCACACCGAGGAATCGAAGGCCTGCGCGCGCAAGCTCCCCTTCCTCATCCCGCAGTCGCCCGACGACGAGGGCGCCGACACGATGCGGGAGGCCAAGGAGCGATTGAGCGAGTGGGAGAAGCCGGCGTTCGTGCTGTTCTCCGACTCCGATCCGATCACCGGCAACGCCCGCGACCCGATCCGCGACCTCATCCCGACCGCCTCCGAGCAGCCCGACACCTGGATCGAGGGCGCGATGCACTTCCTGCAGGAAGACGCCGGCGAGGAGATCGCCGAGGAGATCGCGGCGTTCGTCGAGCGGACCTGAGGGGTCGCGATCAGCCGACGGTCGTCGCGACGCCCTTCGTCTGCCGGTAGTCGCTGGCCAGTAGCGCCGCCAGTCGCTCGACCAGCGCCTCGCGGTCGCCCACCTCCCAGTCGGCGGGGTCCTTCACCGGGACGACCAAGAAGCCGCGACCCCGGACCTCCGAGGCGTGCAGTTCCGCCGCGTCGTGCGGCAGCGCCCGCGCCTGCGTCGTGAACTCCTCGAGGACGTACGACAGCGCGTCGTCGCCGACGGGCAACAGGATGTGCGCGTTGATCGCCCGGAGTTCGGCGTCGGCGAAGGGTTCGAGGACCGCGGGGTCGCCGGGCGACAGCCGGAGATACGAGAGGTAGCAGTTCGACAGGTCGGGGGCGTCGCTGTACGGTTCCGCGGCGAATCCGACCGCGTGGAGGACGGCCTGGAGCCGTTCGCCGGCCGTCGACCCGGTGAACGGGACGCCGGTCTCGGCGCCGCCGTGGGTGTCGGCGTCGGCGCCGAGGACGTGGAAGTCGGCGTTGGCGTCGCCGTAGCCGTACACCGCCGGCTCCCCCGGCGCCCGCATCCCGAAGGGGTTCGACACCCGGTCCGTCACTCGCTTCACGGCCGCCGGTAGGTCGTCGGGCTACAAAAGCGAGACGGCGCGTCGGCCGACGAGGACGACGAACGCGCCGTCCGGACCCCCGCCTGTCCCGGCCGCGCGGGCCGACGCGAGAACGCTTTTCACCCCCCGAGTCCAACCCCCGTTCGATGAGTCTCGACGACGCTGCCGAGGAGCTCGCCTCCACCCTCGGCGTTGACAAATCGGAGGTCAAAGAGGACTTAGAGAAGCTCGTCTCGTACTCGGTGCCGATGGACGAGGCGAAGCAGAGCCTGCGGCGGAAGTACGGCGGCGGCGACGGCGGTGGCGGCGGCGAGCCGCCGGCGACGGACGTCGGCGACATCGACCCCGACTCGGGCAACGTGACCGTGACCGCGCGCGTGCTGACCGTCGGCAAGCGGTCCATCCGTTACGAGGGCGAAGACCAGGTCATCTTCGAGGGCGAACTCGCCGACGGGACGGGGACCATCTCCTACACCGCCTGGACCGACTTCTCGCTGTCGCCCGGCGACACCATCACGGCGGGCAACGCGGGGGTCCGGGAGTGGGAGGGAGAACCCGAGCTCAACCTCGGCGAGTCGACCACCGTGACGATGAACGACGAGCCCCTCGACGTGCCCTACGAGGTCGGCGGCGAGCGCGACCTCATCGACCTCCGGCCCGGCGACCGCGGCCGGACGGTCGAGGTGAAGGCCGTCGAGGTCGAGCGGAAGACCATCGACGGCCGCGACGGCGAGACCGAGATTCTCTCGGGCGTCGTCGGCGACGAGACGGCGCGGCTGCCCTTCACCGACTGGGACCCCCACGCGGAGATCGCCGAGGGCGAGTCCGTCCGTATCGAGGACGTCTACGTCCGTGAGTTCCGCGGCGTCCCGTCGGTGAACGTCACGGAGTTCTCGACGGTCGAACCCATCGGCGAGGTCGACGTCAGCGACTCGGCGACGGAGATGACCGTCGCCGAGGCCGTCGACGCCGGCGGCGTCTTCGACGTCGAGCTCGTGGGCAACGTCATCGAGGTCCGGGACGGCTCCGGCCTCATCCAGCGCTGTCCCGAGTGCGGCCGCGTCGTCCAGAACGACCAGTGCCGCAGCCACGGCGCCGTCGACCCCGAGGACGACATGCGCGTAAAGGCCATCCTCGACGACGGCACCGACACGGTGACTGTCGTCCTCGGCCGCGACCTGACCGAGGAGATCTACGGCGGCACCCTCGAGGAGGCCCTCGACCACGCCCGCGACGCGATGGACCGCGAGGTCGTCTCCGAGGAGATCGCCGCCGAACTCGTCGGCAAGGAGTACCGCGTCCGCGGGGCGCTGTCGGTCGACGAGTACGGCGCCAACCTCGACGCCAGCGAGTTCGCCGAGAGCGACGACGAGCCGGCCGAGCGTGCCAGCGACCTGCTCGCGGAGGTGGGCCGATGAGCGACTCCGGCCCCGGGCGCCGCGAGGTCGCCTACCGGCTGTTCGCCGCGGAGTTCGACGACGCAGAGTTCTCCTACAGCGAGTCCGACGAGGAGCGCGCGCCGAACTTCGTCGTCACGCCGACCGGCGCGCGCGTCAACCGCCTGTTCGCGGTGGGCGTCCTCACCGAGGTCGAGGACGTCAACCCCGAGATGGTCCGCGGCCGGGTCGTCGACCCCACCGGCGCGTTCGTCACCTACGCCGGCCAGTACCAGCCCGACGAACTGGCCTTCCTCGAGCGGGTCGACCCGCCGACGTTCCTCGCGCTCTCCGGGAAGGCCCGCACGTTCGAACCGGACGACGGCGACCGCATCTACACCTCCGTCCGACCGGAGTCGGTCAGCGAGGTCGACGCCGAGACGCGGGACCGCTGGGTCGTCACCGCGGCCGAGCGCACCCTCGAACGCGTCGGCATCATGGCCTCGGCCATCGAGTCCGGGCTGACCGGCGACCGGCTCCGCGCCGCCCTGGAGGCCGAGGACGTCGACGAGCGCCTCGCCGACGGCGTCGCGCTGGCGCTGGACTACTACGGCACGACGCCGGCGTACCTGGAGGCCCTCCGGGAGACCGCCCTCGACGCGGCCCGGGTCGTCGCCGGCGAGAAGGACGAGGTCGACCGCCTCGACGTCGCCCCCGACGAGGGGATGGGCGACGCCGGACCGCTGGCGACCCTCGAACTGTCGGCACCCGACACCGGAGCACCGGCGGACGGACCCGAGGAGCCGCTGGGCGAGGAACCGTCCGACGACGAACTGGCCGACGCGGAACCGGGCGGCGAGGCCGGGTCGGCGGACGCCGAGCCCCAACAGGCTTCGGCCGGCGCCACGACGGAGTCACCGACCACCTCGGACCCCGACGTCGAGACGGAGGCCGACGCCGAGACCGGGACGTCCGCCGCGGCCGGCGCCGAACCGGACGCGACGACCGAGACCGACGCCGACCCCGACGCGGGCGCGGTTTCGGGGACGGACCCGGTACCGGAGGAGGCCGACGAACCGGACGCTGATTCCGGAGTCGAGACGGGGGCTGAGACAGAGACAGAGACAAAGACCGACACTGACCTAGGATCCGGAACCGAAGGCCCGACGGACGAACTCGAACCGGAGTCGGCCACCGAGGCGGCGGCCGAGCCCGAACCCGACGTGACGCCGGACGCGGCCGAGACCGAGCCGACCGCCGAGTCCGTCGAGGGCGCCGGCCAGGAGCCGGACCCGGAGGACGTCGAACTCGACGACGACTTCGACCCCGGCGAGTTCGAACTCGACGAGGAGGAGCGCCGCGAGGTCGAGGAGGAGTACGGCACCGAGTTCTCGACGGCCGACGAGGTGGGGTCGCCCGACGCGACCCCGGACGTGGGCGAGGAGGACGCCGAGACGCCCACCGAGGCCGAACTGGCCGAGGAGGCGCCGACCGAGGAGACCGAAGCGGACACTGAGACGGAACCGGCGGCCGAGCCCGAACCGGAACCGGACGCAGAGACCGACTCCGAGCCCGGCTCGGACGTCGGGGAACCGGAGACCGACGAAGCGTCGGCAGAGTCCGCCGAGGACGTCGACCTTGAAGACGCGGTCATGCAGACGATGGAGTCCATCGACGAGGGCGACGGCGCGGACCGCGAGGAACTGGTCGCGACGGTGACCGACGAGTACGGCGCCGACCCCGACGCCGTGGAAGACGCCATCCAGGACGCGCTGATGAGCGGGCGGTGCTACGAGCCCTCCGACGGCGTGCTGAAGTCCATCTGAATGCTGGAGCCGGTGCCCGACGAGCCGGTCGCGGTCGCCGACTGCGGCCCCGAGCGCGCGCTCGTCGTCGCCGACTACCACGCCGGCCTGGAGGTCGGGCTGCGCCGCGACGGCGTCGAGATCCGGAGCCGCGAGGCCGAGCGCCGCGAGAAGCTCCTGGGGTTGCTGGAGGACACCGGCGCCGACCGACTGGTCCTCCTCGGCGACGTCGGCGACGGCATCGGCGAACCGACCGGGACGGAACGCGCCGAGATAGAGGCACTGTTCGGCGCCGTCAGCCAGCGCGTCCCCGTGACCGTCACGAAGGGCAACCACGACGGCGGCATCGAGACGGTCACCGACATGTTCGCCGGCGTCGAGGTGGCCGACGGCCCGGGCGTCCGGGTCGGCGACGTCGGGTTCTGCCACGGCCACACCTGGCCCGACGAGGCGGTCCTCAGGGCGCCGACGCTCTGTACCGCCCACGAGCACCCGCTCGTCCGGCTGGAGGACGAGGTCGGCGGCAGCCGGACCGAGCGGACGTGGCTGCGCGGCCGCGTCGACGCCGAGGGGTTCCCCGAGTACGAGGCGGTGGGCGACCGGATGGTCGTCTGCCCGGCGTTCAACGACCTCTCGGGCGGGACGGTCGTCAACGAGGCGCCGGACTTCCTCTCGCCGTTCCTCCCCGACGGCCTCGCCGACGCCGACGCGTACCTGCTGGACGGGACGCGGCTCGGCGACTACCGGCATGTCTGAACCGCGAAAGAACGACGCCCGCCACCGGCGCGGCGAACGGCGGGTGCATCCCCTGCGGACGCCACCTGGGGACGGGGTGGCAAGTGCCTGACGCGGGATAGAAGCGGTCCTTTATGTCGGTCTCGCGTGGATTCGCCTCCCCTCGAGCGGTTCGCTTAATTCCCTGCGGGCACAAACGTAGTCGATGAGCGACGCCGCGCTGGACGGGATGGACGCCTTCTCGCACCTCCACCGCGAGGTGCGCGCGGCGCTCTCCGAGCGCGGCTTCTCGACGCCGACCGAACCCCAGCGGGAGGCCATCCCGCCGCTGGCCGCGGGCGAACACGGGCTGGTCGTCGCGCCGACGGGGTCGGGGAAGACGGAGACCGCGATGCTGCCCGTCCTCTCGGCCATCTGCGGGCGGGACCACCGCCACGGGGTGCAGGCGCTGTACGTCACGCCGTTGCGGGCGCTGAACCGCGACATGCGCGAGCGGCTCGACTGGTGGGGCGAGACCCTCGACGTCGACGTCGGCGTCCGCCACGGCGACACGACGGACTACCAGCGGCAGAAGCAGGCCGAGAACCCCCCGGACGTCCTCGTGACGACGCCGGAGACGCTGCAGGCGATGTTCACCGGCGAGAAGCTCCGGCGGGCCCTCGAGGACGTCGAGCACGTCGTCGTCGACGAGGTCCACGAGCTGGCGGCGTCGAAGCGCGGCGCCCAGCTCACCATCGGGCTGGAACACCTCCGGGAGCACGCCGGCACCTTCCAGCGTATCGGCCTGTCGGCGACCGTCGGGGACCCAGGCGAGGTCGGGCGGTTCCTCACCGGCGACCGCGGCTGTCGGGTCGTCGAGGTCGACGCCGGCTCGAACATCGACGTCGAGGTCCGCGAACCCGAGATCACCGGCGAGGACCAGCAGGCCGCCGGCGAGCTGATGACCGACGCGTCGGTCGCCAGCCACGTCCGCGCCATCGACGAGCTCGTCTCGGCCAACGAGTCGACGCTCGTCTTCGTGAACACCCGACAGACGGCCGAGGGGCTCGGGTCGCGGCTGAAGGCCTACGGCACCGACATCGGAATCCACCACGGCTCGCTGTCGAAGGAGGCCCGCATCGACGTCGAGGACCGGTTCAAGGCCGGCGAGATCGACGCGCTGATGTGCACCTCCTCGATGGAGCTGGGCATCGACGTCGGCCGCATCGACCACGTCGTCCAGTACTCCAGCCCGCGGGAGGTCCGCCGGCTCCTCCAGCGGGTCGGCCGCGCCGGCCACCGCCGCGCCGAGACGTCGTCGGGGACGGTCCTCACGACCCGGCCGGACGACACCTTCGAGGCGCTGGCCATCGTCGACCGCGCCGAGCGCGGGGAGGTCGAGGCCGCCGGCATCCACCACGCCAGCCTCGACACGGTCGCCAACCAGATCCCCGGCCTGCTGATGGGCTTCGGCGAACTGTCGGCCGCACGGGCCTACGACATCGTCACCCGCGCGTACCCGTTCCGGAACCTCTCGGAGGACGACTTCCGGGCAGTCGTCCGGGAGCTCTCATCGAACCGCGTGCTCTGGCTCGACGAGGAGGCCGACCGCATCGAGAAGTCCGGCGGGACCTGGCAGTACTTCTACGCGAACCTCTCGATGATCCCCGACGAGGCCAACTACCGCGTGAAGGACATGGCCTCCGGCAACGTCGTTGGGACGCTCGCCGAGCGGTTCGTCGTCACGTTCACCCAGCCCGGCGAGACGTTCGTCCAGGGCGGCGAGATGTGGCGCATCACCGAGATCGACGACGAAGAGGAGGAGGTCCTCGTCAGCCCCATCGAGGACCCCACCGGCGAGGTGCCGTCGTGGGTCGGCCAGGAGATCCCGGTCCCGTACGACGTCGCCCAGCACGTCGGCCGCACCCGCGACGAGGCCCGACAGCGGTTCGACGACGGCGCGAGCAGGGAGCTGGTCGCGCGCGGGCTCGCCGACCGCTTCCCGACCGACGAGTACACCGCGAGCCGGGCGCTGGACCCGGTCGAGCGCCACGAGGCGCCGATGCCGAGCGACGACCGGGTCGTCGTCGAGGCGTACGGCCGCGAGATCGTCGTCAACGCGGCCTTCGGCCACACCGTCAACGAGACGCTCGGCCGGCTGCTGTCGGCGCTCATCGGCCAGCGGACCGGCTCCTCGGTGGCGATGGAGGCCGACCCCTACCGCATCGAACTGGAGGTGCCGGGCGGCGTCACCATCGGCGACGTCGTCGAGGTCCTGGAGGAGACAGACCCCGACCACGTCGCCGGCCTCATCGAGTTGAGCCTGAAGAACTCCGACTCGCTGAAGTTCACGCTCGCGCAGGTCGCCGCGAAGTTCGGCGCCATCAAGCGCTGGAAGGGCAAGGGGTCGAGCCAGAACCGCTTCGGGAAGGACCGCCTGCTGAAGGCCCTCGAGGACACCCCCGTCTACGACGAGGCCATCCGCGTCGTCCTCCACGAGCAACTGCACGTCGACGGCGCCGGCGAGGTGCTCCGCCGGCTCCAGGACGGCGACCTCGAACTGGCGACCGTCGGCGAGCGGACGCCGATGGGCCGCGGCGGGCGGTCGTCGGGCCAGGAGCTGCTCTCGCCGGAGAACGCCGACGCCTCGGTCATCGAGACCGTCAAGGAGCGCATCCAGGGCGACCGGGTGCTGCTTGCCTGCCTCCACTGCCAGGAGTGGGACCGCCGCCAGCAGGTGAGCCGAGTGCCCGAGCAGCCGGAGTGTCCGAACTGCGGGTCGACCCGCGTCGCGGCGCTGAACCCCTGGGCCGACGAGGTCCTGGAAGCCGTCCGCGCCGGCGAGAAGGACGGCGAGCAGGAGAAGATGACCGAGCGCGCATACAAGGCCGCCAGCCTCGTCCAGAGCCACGGCAAGCGGGCCGTCATCGCGCTGGCGGCCCGCGGCGTCGGCCCCCGGAACGCCGCCTACGTCATCAACAACCACCGCGAGGACGAGGAGGACTTCTACCGCGACATCCTCGCCCGCGAGCGGAACTACGCGAAGACGAAGTCGTTCTGGGACTGACCGCGCCCACAGTATTCACCGAGCGAGTGATAGCGACGGGGGGCGGACGGGCCTCATAGTCGACACGAATCGGCGGTTACACGACTCAATCACCGGCGTATGCCATTTATACCGCTTGTATTTCTCCTATTTCTTATTCTGGTCGCCGCGCAATTGGATTCTATAACGGACGACGAGTATTTGCCGGCCGGTACACGTCCCTGATGTATGACCGAAAAGGGGTCACCGCGCGCGGACGCGTCGGCGCTCGCGAGGTCGATCGCCGACGAGGTGCCCCACGTCCTCCACGTCGACGACGACCGCGCCTTCCTCGAGCTGGCCGAGACGTTCCTGTCCCGCCACGGGCTGATCGCCTCGACGGCCGAGAGCACGACCGAGGCCCGGGAGCGGCTGGCGTCGTCGGCCGTCGACTGCATCGTCTGCGATTACGACATGCCGGAGGAGAACGGCGTCGAGTTCCTCGAGTCCGTCCGGGCGGACCGCCCGAACCTGCCCTTCGTCCTCTTCACCGGGAAGGGAAGCGAGGAGGTCGCCAGCGAGGCCATCAGCGCCGGCGTCACCGACTACCTCCAGAAGGAGACCGGCACCGAGCAGTGGCGCGTCCTCGCCAACCGCGTGGAGAACCTCGTCGAGCGGCGTCGCTCGGAGCGGCTCGCCGAGTACAGCTTCCGGGCGATGGAGACCGCCCGCGAAGGCATCAGTCTCATCGACGTCGACGGCCGGTTCGTCTACGTCAACCGCGCCTACGCCGACTTCGTCGGGTACGACCGCGAGGACCTCGTCGGCCGGCACTGGGAGGAGCTCTACCAGGACGCCGACCTCGAGGACGTCTACGACGAGGTCCTCCCCGCGGTCCGACAGGACGGCGAGTGGGAGGGCGAGCACGTCTACCTCCGGGCGGACGGCTCGACGATCCCGGTCGACCACGCACTGTCCTACTGCGAGGAGGGCGTCCTCGTCTGCCTCATACGGGCCGGCGGATAGCCGTCACTTCCTGACCTGCTCCATCGCCGCCGTCACGTGCTCGTTGCCGATGACGATCTCGTCGGCGCGCTCGTTGGCGGCCTCGGGACCGAGTTCGGTCGCCAGCTCCCTGATGGCCCGCATCGACGACTCCCGGAGGAGCGCCGCCAGCTCCGCTCCCGAGAAGCCCTCTGTCTCGGCGGCCAGTTCGTCGAGGTCGACGTCGTCGCCGAGCGGCTTGCCGCGGGCGTGGACCGCCAGAATCTCGCGGCGGGCCGCCTCGTCGGGATCCGGGACCTCGACGTGGGTCTCGAGGCGCCCCGGCCGGAGCAGGGCGGGGTCGAGAGCGTCCCGGCGGTTCGTCGCCGCCAGCACGACGAGGTTGGGATTGTCGGTCAGCCCGTCGAGTTCGGTCAACAGCTGGGAGACGACGCGCTCGGAGGCCTCCGAGGACTCCCCCCGGACCCCGGCGACGGCGTCGATCTCGTCGAAGAAGACGATGGCGGGCGCCGACTGCCGCGCGCGGTCGAACACCTCGCGGACGGCCTTCTCGGACTCGCCGACGTACTTGTCGAGCAGTTCGGGGCCGGCGACGCTGACGAAGTTGACGTCGCTCTCGCCGGCGAGGGCCCGCGCGAGCAGCGTCTTGCCGGTTCCGGGGGGCCCGTACAGCAGCACGCCCGACGGCGGGTCGGTGTTGGTCACGTCGAACAGCCGGCCGTAGGAGAGGGGCCACTCGACGGCCTCGGTGAGCACCTGCTTGGCCTCCTCGAGGCCGCCGACGTCCTCGAAGGTGACGTGGGGCGTCTCCGCGACGTACTCCCGCATCGCCGAGGGGTCGACCGCCGCGAGGGCGGCCTCGAAGTCTGCCTTCGTCACCTCGAGGTCCTCGCGCTCGTCGCGGTCTCGCAGCGCGCGCATCGCGGCCTCCGTGACCAGCGAGTGGACGTCGGCGCCGACGAAGCCGTGGGTCCGGGCCGCCAGCTGGTCGAGGTCGACGTCGTCGGCCAGCGGCATCCCGCGTGCGTGGACCTCCAGGATCTCCCGACGGCCGTCCTCGTCGGGCGCGCCGATCTCGATCTCGCGGTCGAAGCGCCCGCCGCGGCGCAGCGCCGGGTCGACGACGTCGACGCGGTTCGTCGCGCCGATGACGATGACCTGCCCGCGGTCCTCCAGGCCGTCCATCAGGGTGAGCAACTGGGCGACGACGCGGTTCTCCATGTCCGCGTCCTCGTCGCGGGCGCCCGCGATGGAGTCGATCTCGTCGACGAAGATGACGGCGGGGGAGTTCTCGACGGCGCGGTCGAACACCTCCCGGAGCCGCTCCTCGCTCTCGCCCTTGTACTTCGAGACGATTTCCGGGCCATCGACGACCTCGAAGTGGGCGTCGACCTCGTTGGCGACCGCCTTCGCGATGAGCGTCTTACCGGTGCCGGGGGGGCCGTACAGCAGCACCCCCGACGGCGGGTCGATGCCGAGCTTCCGGAACAGCTCCGGCTCCGACAGCGGCAGCTCGATCATCTCGCGGACCTGCTCCAGTTCCTCGTCGAGGCCGCCGATGTCCTCGTAGGTGACGTCCGCCGCGGGCTCGGGAGCCGACCGGTCCTCGCCCGTCGCGGTCGGCCCGGACGCCGACGATTCGGTCCGCGTCTCCGGCTCGCCGGCCGACGCCTCCCGGACCCGCACGGTCGTCCGTCCGGTGACGCGGACGGTGCCGTCGGGGGAGGTCTCCACGACGGTCGCGCGGACGCCCGGCGGTTCGAGCCGGAGCTGCTCGCCGACCTGCAGCGGTCGGTCGCGGAGCTCCGAGGCGACCGCGTCCAGCAGTTCGTCGTCGACGGTCACGGGCAACTCGACGACGACCTCGTCGGCGTCCTCGACGGAGACCGGGCGGACCGTCACCGTCTCGCCGATGTTCACCCCGGCGTTGGCGCGGGTCTCGGCGTCGATGCGGACCGTCCCGTCGCCGTCGCCGGCCGGCCACACCTTCGTGACGGTCGGCCGCTCGCCCTCGACGACGACGGTGTCGCCGCTGAGGACGCCGAGGGACTGCCGGGCCGACTCCGGGAGCCGGGCGACCCCCCGTCCCGCGTCCCGCTTCTCGGCCCCCTGCACAGTGAGCGTGACCCGCCGTTCCATGTACGGGCCTCCGGCCGCCTCCCGCTTTACCGTTCCGCCGGTCGCGGCCGGGCCCGGAGAAACGAATATACGGCGGGACGGCCCATACACACCATGGTCGCGACCACAGATCGGGACGGGTCGACGTGGTACGAGTGCGAAAAGTGTGGCCTGCTGTTCGACGACCAGTCCGACGCCCGACAGCACGAGGAGAACTGCGACTC